>NZ_JALAMO010000012.1 GCF_026790065.1 Bacillus sp. N13C7
CATTATTATAACAATATTCGTATTCAAACGAAACTAAACAACCACTCACCGATAAACTATCGGCAATTGGCTGTTTAAAAGGTGTTTTGATCCCTGTCTCAAAAACGGGGGTCAGTCCCTGACAGGGCGCGTTTTTTATGTGTGATTGAAATATTAAAAGAAACTTAAAATTCTCTGTCTTCTGTTCTACAGACAAACAAAGTGCGCTAGAATAATGGAGGACGTAGGCAAATATAGCCATAACGTTCAATATTTCGTATATAAGGAAGGATGGTCCTTTTGTTTCGGATTTTTAAAATGTCTTTTGCGGTTATCATTATTATATTGGCGCTGATTGCTTTTAAATATACGGAACACACCTCTGTTATTCAATCGGTCATGCTCGTCTTTCTCGGTGCAGTCATGTTTATGCAGGGGCTGGAAGAACGCAAAAAAGAAAACGACGGGTCAGGCGCTTTTAATATTTATACCGCCGTTTTCGTATGGTCTGTCTCTCTCATCGGTTTTACACTTCATATTATATAAATCTATTACACATCCTGAAAATGCTCGACCGTCGGGAATGGGGCATAGAACCGATGAAGCAAGGCTTTCCACTCTTGATATTCTGAAGAACCGCGAAAGCCTTCCGTATGGTCCTCAAGTGTTTCCCATTTCACAAGCAGCAAATATTTATGTGTTTCTTCCATGCATTTAGATAACGAGTGTGTGATATAGCCCCTCATGCCGGAAATGATCGGCACAGCTTGCCGGAACGCCTCCTCAAACTCCTGTTCAAGCCCTTCTTTAATGTGAAGTATTGCTGCTTCTCTGATCATTTCATTCCTTCTTTCCTTCTTTTCAAATAGTCTACAGCAAACGACAGGAGATTTCTTCAAAATCGGTGAACCTTTTCCTTCATTTTCAAAAAAATCTTGCACGCACCAATTCATTTAAGAGAAAATAACAAGTGGAAGGCAGGGGAAAGTCATGTTAAAAAAGTGTATTCTACTAGTAGTTCTATGCGTCGGATTGATTGGATTAATCGGATGCTCCAAGACAGATTCACCAGAGGATCGCATGGAAGCATTCGTAAAGCAGTGGAACGATCAGCAATTCGATGACATGTATCAAAGCCTGACCAAAGATGTTAAAAAAGAAATCTCAAAGAAAGATTTCGTCAACAGGTATAAAACCATCTATGAACAGGCAGGCGTAAAACATCTGAAAGTCACTGCGGGAGAAGTGGATGAGGATGATAAAGACAACGAGACAATGAAGCACATCCCATATAAAGTCAGCATGGATACAAATGCGGGCAAGGTCAGCTTCAAAAATTCGGCTGTGCTGAAAAAAGAAAAAACAGATGACGAGGAGTCGTGGAATATAGATTGGGACCCGTCGTTTATTTTCAAGCAGCTGGCTGATGACAAAACAGTGCAAATCGCCAGCATTGAACCGAAACGCGGCCAAATCTACGATAAAAACGGGAAAGGCTTAGCCATCAATACAGATGTTCCTGAAATCGGAATTGTTCCCGGAGAGCTTGGCAATAAAAAAGAAAAAGTCATAAAAGAGCTCGCAAAAAAACTTGATTTGACTGAAGATGACATCAAGAAAAAGCTGGATCAAAGCTGGGTGAAAGACGATTCGTTTGTGCCGCTCAAAAAGGTCAGCCCGGACCAGCAAAAATTAGTGTCTGAGGCGACGTCATTACAAGGCGTAACAAGAACGAATGTCGGCTCCCGCTATTATCCATACGGCGAAAAGACAGCCCATTTAACAGGCTATGTCCGCGCCATTACGGCTGAAGAACTGAAGAAAAAGAAAGACGGAACGTACAGTGATACGTCTAACATCGGTATTGCCGGACTTGAAAATGTGTATGAAGACAAACTAAGGGGCACAACCGGATGGAAAATCTACGTACCGCAAACCGGAGAAGTCATCGCTGAAAAGAAAGCGAAGGACGGCGAGGATCTTCACCTCACAATTGATATCAACACGCAAACGAAGCTGTATGATGAATTGAAGGATGACAGCGGCACGGCCGTTGCCCTGCAGCCGAAGACAGGTGAAACACTCGCTCTTGTCAGCGCACCTTCTTACGATCCAAACGGATTTATTTTCGGCTGGAGTGATAAGGAATGGAAAAAACTAAACGAAGATAAAAACAATCCGTTTTCAGCAAAATTCAACAAAACATACGCACCGGGTTCTACGATTAAACCGATCGCGGCTGCCATCGGAATCAAAAACGGCACCCTTAAAGCGGATGAGAAGAAAACAATCAAAGGAAAAGAGTGGCAAAAGGATTCAAGCTGGGGCGGTTATTCAGTGACACGTGTGTCTGAGAGCCTTCAGCAAGTCGATCTGGAAAATGCCCTCATTACATCAGACAATATTTATTTTGCACAGAACGCGCTTGATATGGGAGCAGACAGCTTTACAAAAGGGTTGAAAACGTTTGGCTTCTCAGAGGACATTCCGTATGAATTCCCGATCCAGAAGTCGTCTATCGCAAATGGCAAGCTCGATTCAGACATTTTGCTTGCGGATACGGGGTACGGACAAGGGCAAATGCAAATGTCTCCGCTTCACTTAGCAGCTTCTTACACGCCATTTGTTGACAACGGAGATCTTGTCAAACCAACACTGATCAAAAAAGACTCACAAACAGCCGATGTCTGGCACGAGCAAGTGGTCACGAAGGAAGGAGCGGCAGACATTACAAAAGGTCTGAAAGGCGTTGTGGAAGACGAACGCGGATCAGCGTATCAGCCTGTCGTGAAAGGAATCACTGTTGCCGGAAAAACAGGAACAGCTGAGCTGAAAGCATCAAAAGATGACAAAGACGGCGCAGAAAATGGCTGGTTCGTCGGCTACGATTACAAAAACAAAGACCTGCTTGTCGCCATGATGATTCAAAATGTGCAGGACCGCGGCGGCAGCCACTATGTTGTGGAGAAAGCGAAGAAGCTATTTCAATCGAATTAAAATGCCATTTTGACGGGAGCGAAAGGAAAAAGGGGATCTGAGGCCGAATGAACTAGTAAGGGGCAAGACCCGGTTTATACAAAGAAAAGAGGGATTTTGCATGCAGCGTATTCAAGTGGCGGAGGATCTTCAATTTTCAAGAGTCATACACGGGCTTTGGCGGCTGAATGAATGGAGCTATTCAGATGCTGAACTGCTTAACCTCATTGAATGGTGTATGGAACACGGCATCACGACCTTTGATCATGCGGATATTTATGGAGGCTATACGTGCGAGAAGCTGTTTGGAAACGCCCTTGCCCTTTCGCCCGGATTGAGAGAAAACATACAGCTGGTCACAAAATGCGGCATCGTTCTTGAATCACCTGAACGTCCCGCTCACAAGTCGCATCATTATAACACAAGCAAATCACATATCTTGGCATCCGTTGAACAATCCCTTCTAAACCTTAGAACGGATTATATCGACGTACTGCTGATTCACAGACCGGACCCGCTCATGGATCCGGAGGGAGTAGCAGAGGCGTTTCAGGCGCTGAAAGGCTCTGGCAAGGTCAGGTACTTCGGCGTTTCGAATTTTAAAGATCACCAGTATCGCATGCTGGAATCGTATTTGCCTGAGAAGCTTGTGACCAACCAAATTGAGCTTTCCGCATATGAATTAGAAAATGTTCTGGACGGCACTTTGAACTTGTGCCAGGAAAAGCGGATTTCACCGATGGCTTGGTCACCGCTGGCAGGCGGAAAAGTATTTACAGGTGACACGGAAAAAGACCGGCGTGTCCGCACGGCACTTGAATCCGTTCAGGCAGAAATCGGCGCCGCATCGTTGGACGAGGTGATGTACGCATGGCTGTTCACGCACCCGGCCTGTATCATGCCGATCGTCGGAAGCGGAAAACGCGAGCGGATTTCCGCCGCGGTAAATGCGCTGGCATACAAGCTGGACCAGGATCAATGGTTCCGCATATTTACTGCCGCACAGGGATACGATATTCCATAACACAAAGCACCGGCTTAGCAGCTGGTGCTTTTTCAATATTGTCACACCGCTTAGTGCCAAATTCCCATTTATAAGTGATTGAATCTTGTTTGAAAGCGTTTTATATTATAAAGAAAACCTCTCTTTTTCCTCTGCTGCATCTCCTTGCGACTTCATCCGCACATCAAGATTGTCTAGGAGGTCTTTTTTATGTATATGACTGCCAGGGAACAAAAGCTTTTAAAGCACTTGTTATTACAAAATAGATATATAACCGTAACTGAGCTTGCTGAACTGATGCAAGTCAGCACGAGAACCATTCACAGGGAACTCAAATCAATTAAGCCGCTGATGGAAAATGTCGGGCTTACGCTCGATAAACAGCCCGGTAAAGGGTTGAAGGCAGTGGGAAGTCCCGAGAATAAACAAAAGCTGCTTACCGATTTGTCATATGAGCAGCATGAATATAGCGCGGACGAACGGAAACTGCTCATTCTCTGTTCGTTATTAGAGTCTCAGGAGCCTGTCAAGCTGTACACGCTGGCTCATGATCTGCAGGTGACGAATGCAACGGTCAGCTACGACTTAGATGAACTGGAGAAATGGATTTCTCCCTTCGGATTAACACTGATCCGTAAAAGAGGCTTTGGCATCCAGCTCATCGGGCCGGAAAATGCGAAACGTAAAATTGTCGGCAACTTGATTGTGAACCGTCTCGACATCCAAATGTTTTTGGAAGCGGTTGAATTAAACATCAAAGGAAACGCCGATTCTTCAGAGAAAATGTTCGGTGTTGTCAGCAAAGGTGAGCTGTTAAAAATGGAGCGCATCCTTTTTCAGCTCAAAGAAAAAATCGCCTTTTCATTATCTGACAGCTCCTATATAGCGCTCGTCGTCCATCTGACGTTTGCGATCGAACGCATCAAACTTGGGGAAACCATCACCATGGAGCAGAATGAGCTTGAGGAGCTGAAGAATGCAAAAGAATACAGCTCTGCTCTAGAAATCGCGGGCGAGCTTGAACGTGCCTTTGGCGTGACAATTCCGGAGGCGGAGGTCGGCTATATCACCATCCACCTTCGAAGCGCCAATCGCAAATACAAAACAGAATACAAAGCGCAGGAAATTGAACTCGAAACAGCCCTGCAAACAAAGCGGCTCATTGCTTTTATTTCAGACAAAATCAGAATGGATCTCACAAAAAACTACTCGTTATATGAAGGCCTGATCGCCCATTTGGAGCCGGCCGTCAGCCGCATAAAAGAAAATATCGAGATATACAATCCGATGAAGGAACAGATCAAACGCGATTATTTTCTGCTTTATATGGCGATCGAAGAAGGCGTGGAAAAGTATTTTCCAGGCATGTCCTTTTCAGATGATGAGATTGCATTTATCGTCCTTCACTTCGGCTCTGCTCTTGAAATCAAAAAAGAGGAGGCAAAAGTAAAAGCGCTTGTCGTCTGCTCAAGCGGAATCGGCTCTTCGAAAATGCTTGCTTCCAGACTGAAGAAAGAGCTGCCGGAAATTGAATCGTTCGACATGTCATCCCTGATCGAGCTGAAGGGCATGGATGTTCAATCCTATGATTTGATTGTTTCCACCGTTCCGATTCCTTACGAAAACATTGATTACATCATGGTCAGCCCGCTTTTAAATGAGGAAGACACAAACCAGGTGAAGCAGTATATCAAGCGGAAAATCCCGCTCATTCTTGACAAAAATAGAAATTCAAAGGAAGACACGCAGCAGGCTGATGTACCGGACATGCTGGCCGCGGCGGAGAGCATGGGGCGGTACATGGACGTTATTCAAGATGTTCTGCGCCATTTTACACTTACTCACATCGAAACGAAACCCGATCACAGGGTGCTCCTGTTAGAGCTTTTTCAACAGCTGAAGGAGGACGGCTTGATCCGTGATCCGAAAAAAGCGGCTGTTTACCTGGCGGAGCGGGAGAAGCAAGGGGGATTGGGAATCCCGGGGACAAACATGGCGCTGTATCATCTCAAAAATGAAGAAATCGTCCTGCCTTTTTTCAAAATATATGATCTCAGCACCTCGTATGAAGTGAATGGCATGGACGGAAATACCCTCAGCATGACACGCATCCTTGTGATGATGGCGCCGGGGTCGCTATCAGCTGAAGGCTCGGAGATTTTAAGCGCGATCAGCTCCGCCATTATCGAGAGCAATGAAAGCATGGCGGGGTTTCAGGAAGAGGAAGAACAAGAACTTTATCAGCGGTTAAACCGCATATTTTTCACATGGATGAAAGAAAAAAACATACCGTAACAGTGCATGTCACACGTCAAAAAATTGGCGTGTGTTTTTATGTGGAGCGGGTACAAAATAAGAAAATGTGGGACTATTTTATCATTCAGTAATAGAATAATTCCAAAATGAAATAGTTTTACAAGTGATCTTTTTTGGGTTAAAATGGGTGAGGTAAAGGAAGAAAATCTAACAAATGATTGAAGATTCAAGAGAATAATATAGGAGATGACGATATGGAAACATTACAGCATCTGATTCTGCATGACATGCCGGATAGCGAAGAAATAGAGGCTGTAAAAAGCGGAGATCATACCTTGACATATGCAGGTTACCGTAAACGGATTAATCAGCTGGCGAATGCCATGCTTCAAAAAGGAATTCAAAAAGGCGATCGTGTTGCATTGCTTTGCAAAAACGGCCATCCTGCATCAACTGTTATGTTTGCCGCGCTTGAAATAGGTGCTGTTGTCGTACCTGTCAGCTGGCAGCTGAAACCATATGAAATGACAGGCATTTTAAAAGCAAGTGAACCGAAGGCGATGTTTTACGGAGCGGAGTTTAAAGAGACACTGGACGAAGTTCTTCCCGAACTGTCTACATTGCATATCACAATGGAAACAGGAACAGCTTACGAAACGTCTGCTGAGTTTGAAGCACTGTTTACCGGATCTGATCATTTGCCCGAAACTGAAATGGTTTCACCAGATGATACAGCGCTTTTGATGTTTACGTCTGGAACTACAGGAAACCCGAAGAGATGCATGATCACACATGGCGGCATATACAGATACGTCAAAAGATCCAACAGCTCTGTAACACGCATGAAGGGGCTTCGTTTTCTTGCATGCCATCCGATTTATCATACGAGTGCGCTCATTTGCATCATGCTTGGAACGTTTGCAGGAACAACTTTTGTATTTACAAAGGATCAAGACCCTGTTCACATGCTGAAGGTCATTGAAAAAGAGAAAATTCAAACCGTGATGGCTCTTCCTGTGTTTTACACATATTTGCTTGAAGCATGGGAAACGCACCAAACTGACTTATCTTCGCTAGTGATGTTAATGACTGGCGGAACAAAAGTGCCAAGCAGCCTGATCCGCCGCTATCTTGATATCGGCATTCCACTCGCGCACGGGTATGGAAGCACTGAGGCTTGGGGAATCAGCACATGGACGCCTGATATGGGTATGGATAAGGCTGCCTCTGCAGGAAAGCCTGTGGCAGGTGTTAAAGTCAAAGTGGAAGATCCTCAGACGGGAGAAGAACTCCCTCAAGGGGAAATTGGCGAAATCGTTGTTCACACCCCATTCTTATTTAAAGGCTATGAAGACAATCCTGAAGCGACAGCAAAAGTGCTGCAAAACGGCTGGTTCAGAACCGGAGATTCAGGCTATGTAGATGAAGATGGTTTTATTTTCATCACGGGACGCTACAAGGATGTCATTATTTACGGAGGCGATAACGTTTATCCGGATCAGGTTGAAGAAGTCATCCAGCAGATCCCGGGAATCCTTGAAACGGCTGTGGTTGGTATTCCAGATCCGCTGTACGGAGAAAAGCCGAAAGCTTTTATCGTGACAAACGGCGGCCAGCGTATAACGGAAGAGGATGTCATCGCATTTTGTAAAGAGCGCCTATCCGCTTACAAAATACCTGAAGTTGAATTTGTTAAAGAACTGCCGAAAAATAACCTCGGCAAAGTAAAAAAAGACGTCTTGCGCAAGCAGGCCGTACATTCATAAAAAAGAAGCCCGCCGCTTATGTGGCGGGCTTCTTTGCAGTTGTGCAGACAGAAAGCTCAGGCTTAATGTTTTTAAATTGCAACTCAATGTCTTCGAAGCCGGCTGCTTTGAAGTCGGCAACCATCTGTTTTCCAAATGATTTGGTTTTCTCAGGACTCGCATCCGCTTCCCGCGGCTGCATTGTAATCGCTGCTTTTCCGCCGGGCTTGAGCGCCCGATATATCTGTTTTATGCCTTTTGTTTGGTCATTCCAAATGGTGTAGTTGTTAACGGAAATCACTTTATCATAAAACGAGGCATTAAGAGGAAATGTTTCGACGCTTCCTTGTATCAGGCGCACAGGCTTCGATTTTACTCTGCGGGCGGCCAGCTTCAGCATGGCGTCTGACACATCAATTCCATGAAGATGAATGTCCTTTTCGCGTTTCAGCATCTGCTGCATGCAGTATCCCGGCCCAAACCCGACTTCTAATATGCTGTCTCCGCGTGTAATCCCCAGCTGATCGATTGTCCACTGATTCAGTGTCTTATTTTCAGCAGCCATGATGTATCCGGCGATCATGCCGGTTACGCCCTTTGGCCTGCTGAATTTTTTAGAAAGCATGTTAATCATTCAGCAACCCCCTTTGAAAGTTATTTCCTCCTTCCGTTTCATGTGAAACATTTTTCTGATAAAGCAATGCGAAGGTGCCAACCCATGTTTATCCAACGAACGTGCGAGGTACACAACAAATAGACACGAAAACAAAGGAGGAAAATCATCATGGCCAATTATCCAAAAGAACTGCCGGCCCAAACCCAAAATCGCCAGCCGGGAATCGAAAGTGAAATGAATCCAAGTCCGGTGTATGAATATGAACATTACAAAGGGGCGGACAAATTAAAAGGAAAAGTAGCGCTCATTACAGGCGGTGACAGCGGGATTGGACGTGCGGTCTCCGTTGCATATGCAAAGGAAGGCGCTGACATCGCCATTGTGTATAAGGATGAGCATGGGGACGCCGAAGAGACGAAGAAGCGTGTAGAACAAGAAGGCGTCAAATGCCTGCTGATCGCCGGTGACGTAGGCGAAGAGGAATTCTGCAATGAAGCAGTGGAAAAAACGGTTAAGGAACTTGGCGGCTTAGACATCCTTGTCAACAATGCCGGTGAACAGCATCCGAAGGAAAGCATCAAAGACATTACAAGCGAACAGCTTCACCGTACATTTAAAACAAACTTTTATTCTCAATTTTATTTGACTAAAAAAGCAATTGATTACTTGAAACCGGGCAGCGCCATTATCAACACGACATCCATCAACCCGTACGTAGGGAACCCGACACTGATTGATTATACAGCGACAAAAGGGGCGATCAATGCCTTTACAAGAACAATGGCGCAGGCGCTTGTCAAAGACGGCATCCGTGTGAATGCAGTTGCGCCGGGGCCAATCTGGACGCCATTAATCCCAGCTACGTTCTCTGAAGATACAGTCGCTCAATTTGGGCAAGATACGCCGATGGGCCGTCCTGGACAGCCTGTTGAGCACGTAGGCTGTTATGTGCTGCTGGCATCTGATGAGTCATCTTACATGACAGGCCAGACACTGCATGTCAACGGCGGAAATTTTGTGACGACTTAAGAGGGAGTGAGACATATGGGCATCACAAAAGAAGAAGTGAACAGCTATTATCAAAAAGCGGGCATTGTATTAACGGACGAGGAAGTAGATAAAATTCAGCTGATGGATTACGGCTTAGGAAAAGAAAGAAAAGTCGGGCTCCAGCTCTTCGTCTACGTCAATACAGACCGTTATTGCTCAAAGGAACTGGTGCTGTTTCCGGGACAGACTTGCCCGGAACACCGCCATCCGCCGGTTGACGGCCAGGAAGGAAAGCAGGAGACATTCCGCTGCCGCTACGGAAAAGTGTATCTTTACGTAGAAGGAGAAAAAACGCAGCTGCCAAAGGTTCTCCCTCCGCAGGAGGACAGAGAACACTATACGGTCTGGCACGAAATTGAGCTAGAACCAGGCGGGCAATATACGATTCCGCCAAACACAAAGCATTGGTTCCAGGCGGGAGAAGAAGGTGCCGTCGTGACGGAAATGTCCTCGACGAGCACAGATAAACATGATATCTTTACCGATCCAAGAATATAAGGATGGGGCTTAACGGCCCATCCTTTTTTGTGTTGAAAAAAACGGAATCATCGCTATAATGGGTAAAAAAGGAAAGAGGGCGAGGCAATGTTCACCTGCAAGGTAAATGAGCACATTACCATCCGGTTACTTGAGCTGAAGGATGCGGAGCGGCTAGCGGAACTTATTGCCCAAAACCAGCAGCGGCTCGGCCAGTGGCTGTTTTGGGCGGAAAACCCAAGCAGCGCTGACACGTACAGAGAAACGATCATTCCAGATTGGCGGCGAGAGTATGCCGACCTAAGCAGCATTGAAGCTGGGCTCCTTTATGACGGCAGCCTATGCGGCATGATCGGCCTGCATAACCTTGATCTAGTGAATCGAAAAGCGGAAATCGGCTATTGGATTGCCAAAGAGTTTGAAGGCAAAGGCATCGTTACCGCCGCCTGCCGAACACTCATCACGTATGCTTTTGTTGAGCTTGGGCTGAATCGCGTTGCTCTCTGTGCTGCTGTGGGGAACCAAAAAAGCAGAGCGGTTCCGGAGCGGCTCGGCTTTCAAGAGGAAGGAAAGGCACGGGACGGCTTATTCGTAAATGGCAGGTATCATGACCTTGTTTATTACAGTTTGCTGAAGCGTGAATGGAAAAATTCATAATAAAGCGCGCATTTTCTTGTTTAAATCTTCCCCGGAAGTGGAAAAGTAACAGCGGAGACGTTAAAAAGGAGTGATTCGCAATGAATCAGCAAGACATGAAACAAAAAGTGCTTGATGTTCTAGATCACCATAAAGTAGGCTCGCTCGCAACGGTTCAAAAGGGCAAACCGCATTCCCGCTACATGACTTTTTTCCATGACGGGCTGACGATTTACACGCCGACAAGCAAGGAAACTCATAAAGCGGAAGAAATTGAGAACAACCCCAACGTTCATATTTTATTAGGCTATGATTGTGAAGGCTTTGGCGACGCGTATGTTGAAGTTGAAGGAAAAGCCAAAATCAACAATTCGGCAGAACTGAAGGACAAAATATGGAGTTCCAAATTAGAGCGCTGGTTTGACGGCAAGGATGATCCGAATCTGGTGATTCTTGAAATTGAACCGGAGGATATCAGATTAATGAATGCCGGAGAGAAAACACCGGTCTCACTCGAACTATAAAGAATTTGTGTTTTCAGGGGCGATATGTTATCATGAATAGCTAAGCAAGAAAATAAGCAAATAAAAAAGAAAGTAAACTTCTTTTTTCTGTTTTGAGAGAGAAGCTTTACCGCTTCGGATGCAGCAAACCCGCTGCCCTTATTCTTTTCCTTCATAACAAATCGCCCCTAACGATGAGATGGAAAAAAGACTTTTTTGTTTTACAATTCACACCGGCGCGGCTTCGGAGCCGCAGTGACGATTGAGAGGTAGGGCTTTCGTTGTCTTGTGTTCAAGAAAATTCCATGGTGTTTACTTTCCAGAATGATTCTTCGGAACAATGCTTTATGAATCTAACTCGCCCGATGAGGCGGATGATATAATCTTTATTTGCGTATAGAAAAGAATAAGACAAACCGCTCGGCGTACGCCGGCGGTTTTTTTATTGTAAAAAGCACATCGCGCTGAAACCTCTTTGGCTTCTTTCCAGTCTTATCACTAGGATGAAATTGGAGGAAGAATAACGTGCATGTCATGACAACGCAAGTACTTTTTATTTTCTGTTTTTTATTACTGATTCACTCGATAGAAACATTAGCTTACGCCACAAGGCTTTCCGGGGCCCGCGTTGGATTTATTGCGTCCGCGCTTTCTTTGTTTAATGTCATGGTTATTGTATCCAGAATGTCGAACATGGTGCAGCAGCCCTTTACTGGACATTTAATTGATGATGCGGGAAAAAATGCCCTGGCGATTGTCGGAGAGCAGTTCCGCTTCTTGATCTTCGGATCGACAGTCGGCACCATCCTGGGCATTATCCTGCTTCCGTCATTCGTCGCTCTTTTTTCACGGGCGATTATTCACTTAGCGAGCGGCGGCGGGTCCGTTTTTCAAGTATTCCAAAAAGGATTCTCGAAACAAGGATTCAAAAATGCCCTTTCCTATTTGCGTCTGCCGTCTATTTCGTATGTAAAGGGATTTCACATGCGCTTGATTTCGAAGCGTTTGTTTGTCATCAACATGCTGATTACATCCATTTACACGATCGGCGTGCTTTCAGCTTTATACGCAGGCCTTCTGGCGCCGGAGCGCAGCACGACTGCCGTCATGGCATCGGGTTTGATCAACGGCATTGCGACAATGCTATTAGCCATTTTTGTTGATCCTAAGGTATCCGTTCTTGCTGATGATGTGGCAAAAGGAAAACGAAGCTACATCTATTTAAAATGGACCTCTGTCACAATGGTCACATCAAGAGTGGCGGGCACACTCCTCGCCCAGCTGATGTTTATTCCGGGGGCCTACTATATCGCGTGGCTGACAAAGTGGTTTTGATGAAAAAGGCTGGATCATAAAGATCCAGCCTTTTTTGCGTTTCCTTATTTATATTTCCTTAATCCGCGGTCGTACAAAAAGTTTCCGAATGGGACAAAAGCGGCGATGAAGCCGGCAGCTGACCATTTCAACGACCATCTGACAGAGAAAGTCGCATACGCCAAGACAAGCAAATACAAAATGAACAGCCCGCCGTGAACCGAACCGACAATGGTTACTGCAAGCGGAAGGCCTGCCCAATATTTAAGCGGCATGGCGATAAACAGCAAGATTAAGAGTGACATTCCTTCAATAAAACCCATCGTGCGAAGTCTTCCGATCGGCGTTTGCAGCATAAATCGCCCTCCTTGTGGACACGTTTTCATTCTATACTATAAACAATCCGGAGTGCGCATATGACAGCTTTCAGACAATGTTCGAAAAACATTCATTTTTACATGCCTTTTCTCGGGAACTATACTTGTCATTTACAAAAATACCCGAGATAATGTGTACAAAATCATAAAAGAAGGATGTTCAAATGAAACTTGACCAGATTGATCTGAATATCATTGAGGAGCTGAAGAAGGACAGCCGTTTGTCGATGAGGGAATTAGGCAGGAAAATCAAGCTGTCGCCGCCATCCGTGACAGAGCGGGTGAGACAGCTTGAATCATTCGGCATCATCAAGCAATACACGCTGGAGGTCGACCAGAAAAAGCTGGGGCTTCCCGTTTCCTGCATTGTGGAAGCAACCGTCAAAAACGCGGATTACGAGCGGTTCAAGAGCTATATCCAAACATTGCCGAATATCGAATTTTGCTACCGGATTGCTGGCGCCGCCTGCTATATGCTGAAGATCAATGCCGAAAGCCTCGAGGCAGTAGAAGATTTTATTAACAAAACATCTCCATACGCGCAAACCGTCACTCACGTCATTTTCTCAGAAATTGACACGAAAAACGGGCACGGTTAGAGAGTGTCGCGTGAAGTCTGTTATAATAGCAGGATGAGCGTGAAAGAAAGAGAAGTGATCAAGCATGTCAAAAACAGTTGTATTAGCTGAAAAACCTTCAGTCGGCCGGGATTTGGCCCGGGTGCTGAAGTGCCATAAAAAAGGAAACGGTTATCTCGAAGGCGATCAATATATTGTGACTTGGGCTTTAGGCCATTTGGTGACACTTGCTGATCCGGAAGGCTACGGAAAAGAATTTCAATCATGGCGCCTGGAGGATCTGCCGATTATCCCAGAACCCTTAAAGCTTGTTGTGATTAAGAAAACCGGAAAACAGTTCAATGCGGTTAAATCCCAGCTCACCCGTAAAGACGTCAATCAGATTGTCATCGCAACTGACGCAGGCCGGGAAGGGGAGCTTGTCGCGCGCTGGATCATTGAAAAAGCGAATGTCCGCAAGCCGATTAAGCGGCTGTGGATTTCTTCTGTAACGGATAAAGCGATCAAGGAAGGCTTTCAAAAGCTGCGCAGCGGCAAAGAATATGAAAACCTGTACCATTCTGCCGTCGCCAGAGCGGAAGCCGATTGGATAGTGGGAATCAACGCGACCCGTGCACTGACCACAAAATTCAACGCCCAGCTCTCATGCGGCCGTGTGCAGACTCCGACACTTGCCATGATTGCAAAGCGCGAGGCGGATATTCAAGCATTTAAGCCAGTACCGTATTACGGCATCCGTGCCGCGGTCGATGGCTTGACACTGACGTGGCAGGATAAAAAATCAAAGCAGGCGAGAACGTTCAATCAAGACGTTACAAGCCGTTTATTAAAAGACCTTGAAGGAAAGCAAGCAGTCATTGCTGATCTGAAAAAAACAGCGAAAAAAAGCTTTGCACCTGCGCTTTATGATTTAACGGAGCTTCAGCGCGACGCACACAAACGCTTCGGATTTTCTGCTAAAGAAACGCTTTCTGTGCTGCAGAAGCTGTATGAGCAGCATAAGCTTGTCACATATCCTCGGGCGGATTCAAGGTTTTTATCAAGTGACATTGTCCCGACGTTAAAAGACCGTCTGGAAGGCATGGAGGTAAAACCGTATGCCCAATATGTCAGCCAAATTAAAAAACGCAGCATCAAATCCCATAAAGGATATGTCAATGATGCGAAGGTGTCAGACCACCACGCGATTATCCCGACCGAGGAACCGCTCGTTCTCAGCAGTCTGAGTGATAAAGAACGAAAGCTGTATGACCTGATCGCGAAACGTTTCCTTGCTGTATTAATGCCTGCATTCGAATATGAGGAAACAAAAGTCATCGCAGAAATTGGCGGAGAAACCTTTACGGCGAAAGGCAAAATCGTGCAGTCACAAGGGTGGAAAGCCGTTTATGATATGGCGGATGATGATGAAGAGCAGGAAGATGACAAAGATCAGACGCTCCCGGCACTTCAAAAAGGCGACACTCTTGCCGTCCGCACGTTAACTGAGACAAGCGGACAAACGAAGCCGCCTGCCCGATTTAACGAAGGGACCCTGCTGTCAGCGATGGAAAACCCTAGCGCCTTTATGCAGGGAGAAGAAAAGGGCCTCGTCAAAACGCTTGGAGAAACAGGCGGCCTCGGCACGGTGGCAACGCGTGCCGACATTATTGAAAAACTGTTCAACAGCTTTTTGATCGAGAAAAAAGACAAGGATATTTTTATCACATCTAAAGGAAAACAGCTGCTGCAGCTTGTTCCGGAGGATCTGAAATCACCTGCCTTAACAGCAGAATGGGAGCAAAAGCTGTCTGCGATCGCCGCCGGAAAGTTGAAATCGGCTGTCTTTATTAAAGACATGAAGGCTTACGCACACCAGACAGTAAAAGAAATCAAAAACAGCAGCCAAACCTTCCGGCACGACAACATCACGGGAACGGCATGTCCTGAATGCGGCAAAATGATGCTGAAGGTAAATGGCAAACGCGGCACGATGCTCGTGTGCCAAGACCGTGAATGCGGAAGCAGAAAAACGATTGCCCGAAAAACAAACGCGCGCTGCCCGAACTGCCATAAAAGAATGGAGCTTCGCGGGCAAGGCGAGGGCCAGACCTTCGCATGTGTCTGCGGTCACCGTGAGAAGCTCTCCGTATTTGAAAAACGAAAAAACAAAGACAAAGGGCGCGCTTCCAAACGGGACGTTTCCTCTTATATGAAAAAACAAAATAAAGATGAACCGATTAACAACGCGCTGGCAGAACAGCTGAAGAAACTCGGTTTGGATAAATAATAAAAAACCTGTGCATCTCGCACAGGTTTTTTATTGGTCTTAGGTCCCGTTTTTTAAATGTTCAAAAAGGAAAAAAAGCTAGCAATCTGCATTTTTTTCTTTTATAGTAAATGTAATTTGTAACATGGCAGTCATATTTTCGTCTATAACTATTTGTGAGCGTCTGATTCGCTTCAGGCGACAAAGGGGGATTTGCCTGTGAGGCAAGTGTTAATCGCTGTCATCTTATTCTTCTTATCTATCGGACTTTCTGCAGGGTGTGTTGAAGCTGGAAATGAGATCCAAAATCAGTCGGCGGCAGAAGTGAACGCCAGCCCGCTCCAGCCGGCAGAGCATTTCATCTATCACAATCTAATGAATGGTCAAGGGCTGATCAAAACTGATTTGTCAGACCAGCCTTCGTATTTATCGGAATCTCTCGGCCTGTGGATGGCGTTTCTTGTCAGCAAAAATGATGCCCCGCATTTTCAGGAGCAATACCAGCATTTGACTGATTCATTTCTGCTGAGCAATCACTTGGTGACGTGGAAGATTCAAAATGGCCAGGCGAGCAGGACAAATGCGCTGATAGATGATATGAGAATTATGCTGTCTCTTGACCAAGCCGGCGCAAAATGGGGCCGCAGTGACTATGCGCAAACAGCCCGGGATATCGGCACGGCTTTGAAGACATACAATATGAACAACGGGTTATTTACAGACTTTTATGACTCACAGGCCGTTTCAAAGGATGTGACGCTGTCATACGTCATGCCTGAAGCGTTAGCTGTCTTAAAGAAGAATGGAATCATAGACGAAGAAACGGAACAGCGGAATGCCAATGTTCTCTATTCAGCTCCTTTACAAAATGGCTTTCTGCCGAAGACATACAGCTCAGACACGAAAACATACACATACGACAGTGAAATCAACCTGATTGATCAGCTGTACGCTGCTTGGCATTTGCCGGAAGGGAATGAAAAAGCCGCTGTATTAGCAGACTGGATCAAGCAGGAATTTCAGGCAAACGGAAAGCTGTACGGACGGTATTCGGCGGATACGAAGGAGCCTGCCGTCCAATATGAGTCGCCATCTGTATATGCATTAGCCGTGTTATTTTTAACGAAACAGCATGATGACAGCTCTGTCATCAAAGCCATATATGACAGAATGAATGACTTTGAAATTCTTGATCCGGTGAAATCGTATTATGGAGGCTATATGAGCGGCACCCAGACGCATTCTTTTGACAATTTGCTGCCGCTGTTAGCCGAAAGGAAGCTTTTTAATGAAAATATCATTCAATGAATCACAAAAATTATTTGCTTATTTTTCAGGGCTCGTTGCAGCCCTGTCTCTGTTTATTTATTATGTGTCGTCGCAGCAATCGGAGGGCGCTCTGGTGCTTTCTATCACGTTTGTCGTCATCGCTGCAGGCATATGGTTCGGCCCGATTTACGCGCTGGCAGTGACTTTAATCGTACTCTTTGTTCTCGGCACGCTCATGATGTTTTTCCAGACCGGACAGGGTGCGCTGTTTCCGGCTGAGGAAGGGCTGCAAATGCTTGTCGTGTGGGGAATCGCACTTTTGCTGTTTTCTTTTATCGCAGGAAGAATCCATGATATTGCAGCAGAGCTTCGGCGCTCAGTGACGCGGCTTCAATCCGAAATCAAAAGCTTTGTCGCTGTGGACAGAGTGACCGGATTTGATAACAAGCAGAGGATGAAGCTGGAACTTTCAGAAGAGATCAAGCGGGCGGAGCGCTACGGCAATTCTTTCGTGTTTTTGCTGCTGCATATGCATTATTTCAAAGAGTTTAAGTCTTTATACGGTGAAAAAGAAACCGAACGTCTCTTCCAATATGTCAGCAGGCAAATCAGGTCAAGCGTCAGGGAAACGGATAAGAAATTCCGCCCTTCTGACGAGCGTATCGGAATCGTGCTGACGCACACGCCCGCTGAACATATGCCGGCCGTCCTGACAAAGCTGAAAAAAGAATTAGACACGTATCAGCTGGAAAATGGAAAGTATGTGTCGCTCACGTTCCATGTCTGCTACTTGCCTTACCGCAACGATATCAAAACAGCTAATCAATTTTTAGAAGAACTTGAAAACGAGATGATGATGAATGAACTATAAAGCTATCACGCTGCTCTGCGTCACAATGCTTCTGATTTCAGCGATTGCGTCTTTTCCCGTTTCTGCACAAGCGAAGGAGCAGGATGCTGGCATCCTCATTATCTATTCAACCTTGGACGGCAAAGAGTCGTCTCAAGTCAAAATGCTCGATTTGCTTGCGGGCCACTTCACATCCCATGTGACAGTCAAAAATGATTTAGATGTTGAAGCGTCTGATTTCAAAGGCAAAGACCATGTGATGTATTACGGCCAAACAAAACGAAAGCTCAGCAAAAAACTGGTGTCTCTTATCGGCAGCGTAAAGGAACCAGTTGTTGCCATCGGCTATAATGCAGAACAAATCAGTCAATTTTCCGGGCTTTCATTAGCCCGCAAAGAAAATGTGTTTCAAGTTCACAGCAGGTCGGAAAAGGCCGATGTGTCACTGGAGAGCGGGCTTAACGTGCTGAGCGTATCAGGCCTCAAAGGAAAGGCGCTTTATACCTTCAAAGCCGATGACGGCAAAACGCATTCTTTTATATGGAAAACAAAAAAAGACAATATGTATATTGGATTAACGAATTTGTTAAATGACAATTTGATCGTGGCAAAACAGCTCAGAGAAGCTTTCGGAGAGAAGGCGGGGACGACGCTATTGTATTTGCGTCTCGAGGATATCAGCCCGATGTCTGATGAAACATTGCTGCTTCAAGCCGGGACATATCTGCATAAGAGGCATGTTCCTTTTATCCTGGCAGTGATTCCGGTTTACTTGAATCCGGAAACAGGCGATAAAGTGTATTTGTCTGATAAACCGAAGATGGTCAAAGTGTTGAAAAAGCTCCAAAGCATGGGCGGCAGTATCATTGTTCACGGTTATACACACGCCTATCGCTACAGTGAAACAGGAGAGGGCTTTGAATTTTGGGATGCAAAGGCGGATCAGCCGATTACATCCGGAAATGCCGAAGACCCCCCATCCATTTTGGGAAAAGAACAGGATTTTCCAAACGAACAAGCCTATAACAGCTATCTGAAACCATTTCGGGAAAAGGAAGAAACGTATACAAAGCAAAAATTGACCCGCGCGATTGAGGATTTGACATCATCGGGCCTCTACCCGCTTGCATTTGAAGCGCCGCATTACACGATGTCCGAATATGGCTATCAGATCGCTTCGCAGTATTTTACAAGCATTTTCGGCCAGGTTCAGCTAAGCAGCACAACATGGAAAACCTCCGGTGCACCTCCATATGTAACCGCCCCTTCGATGCTGCACGGAATGACGCTATATCCGGAAACGATCGGCTTTGTTGATGCATCCAAGCAAAACCCGCTCGGTGATATGGAGGAGCGCATCTCCCAGATGATTGATTTCGAAGGTGGAGTGGCCGGAGGATTTTATCATCCGTATCTCGGGATGAAATATCTGCCGGAGCTGGTTGATCAGATGGAGCGCATTCCGGACAGTGAATGGCTTGATTTAAAGAAAACGAACCAAACCGTTAAAACAGACAAAGTGGAAATTCACACAAGCGGTGACGGAACAATTCAGGTGAAAAACAGCGTAAGCGCCATTGACGAGTTTTTCGATCATCATCGGCAAACCCCTCTGGAAAAAGCGTTATGGATTCTCTCCGCGGTCGTGCTCTTATTTGTCGTCATGTTTGTCAGTTATACGTTTTACTTGAGAGCCACATTGAAAAAACGAATTTTTAAGGAGAGAAGAAGCCTTGGGTAATACGCTGTTCTTTATCTCGCTAAGTTTAATATGGGTCATGCTTCTCTACCACATGTTTCTCATGCAGGGCGGGTTCCGCCACTATATGACTTTTGAACGGAACATTCCGAAGTGGAGAGAAAGCATGAAGGAGCTGCCAAAGGTCAGTGTCCTCATCCCGGCGCATAACGAAGAGGTTGTGATTCGGCAGACGCTGAAGGCAATGGTCAACCTTTATTATCCGAAGGACCGGCTGGAGATTATCGTCGTTAATGATAATTCATCTGATCGGACGGGTGATATCGTCAATGAATTTTCCGAGAAATACGATTTCATCAAAATGGTGATTACGAAGCCGCCAAATGCAGGAAAAGGCAAATCCTCTGCACTGAACTCCGGTTTTGCCGAATCGAACGGCGATGTGATCTGTGTATATGACGCCGACAACACGCCTGAGAAAATGGCCGTGTATTATCTCGTGCTCGGCCTGATGAATGACGAAAAGGCAGGCGCCGTGGTAGGGAAATTCCGTGTCATCAATGCAGCAAAAACATTGCTGACGAGGTTTATTAATATCGAAACGATCTGTTTTCAGTGGATGGCCCAGGGAGGCAGATGGAAGTGGTTCAAAATCGCCACGATCCCAGGCACCAACTTCGCGATCCGCAGAAGCATTATCGAAAAGCTCGGGGGCTGGGATGACAAAGCGCTCGCTGAGGATACCGAGCTGACCATCCGGGTGTATAATCTCGGCTATCACATCCGCTTTTTCCCGGCCGCCATCACGTGGGAGCAGGAGCCGGAAACATGGAAGGTGTGGTGGCGCCAGCGCACCAGATGGGCGCGCGGGAATCAATATGTCGTGCTCAAATTTTTGGCGCAGTTTTTCAAGCTGAAACGAAAACGGATTATCTTTGATTTGTTTTATTTTTTCTTTACGTACTTCTTATTTTTCTTTGGCGTGATCATGTCAAATACGATTTTTGTCGTCAATCTGTTTTATGATTTAAAATTGTCGATTGGATTTTTGGCAATGATTCTCTGGATTTTGGCGTTTTTCTTATTTATGACGGAGGTCATGATTACGTTGAGCATTGAAAAAACAGAAATGAACAAGCAAAACTTTTTTATCGTATTTCTCATGTACTTCACATACTCGCAGGCCTGGATTGTGCTTGTCATCTATTCTTTATTCGTAGAAATCAAGCACCGTTTATTCAAGCAGGAGGTTAAATGGTACAAAACAGAACGATACAATCAACATAAGAGCGGGTGACCTTTTTGAAACAAATAATGATTTTTCTTACAAGCTTCATGCTGCTGGCGATGGCCGGACAAACGGCTTTTGCCAAAGAGGTGCAGGTCAGCGGCGCGCTTCTTGGAAAAAGCAGCCAAGAACAAGCCAAACAGCAGGTGCTGACAAGCGACCTGATTACATTGTACGGCTCAAAAGACAGCGCAGAGCTGACGTATCAAATCCCGGCAGGCGCTTCTTCAGGCAATCAGCAATTGGTGATTGAGTACGAGGCATCAAATCTTTTAATTTCTCCATCATCATTAACGGCTGTCATTGACGATGAACCGGTCAAAACCTTAAAGCTTGATGGCGATGCCAAACGGAAAACAGTGAAGCTGAACCTGAACAAAAGCCAGTCAGCGCAAGGCTATCACAACGTATCGCTGAAATTCTACGGCGTAATGAAAGAGGGCGTGTGCGTCAGACAGGATACGTCCGGCAACTGGATCAAAATTTATCCGGACAGCCGCCTGACGCTGGCAGACAGCAGTGAAGCGAAAGGAACATCGCTGGACCATTATCCGTATCCTTTCGCCCAATCGGGAAATACAGCGGAAAAAACCGCTATTGTCATACCAGATGACCCAAGTTCGGCGGAAATTGAAGCCGCAGTGAAAACAGAGGGGTATTTAAAAACCGTGGACAGCAGTGTCAGCATTTCGTATCTCACGGAATCTGAACTGAAAAAAATCGACAAGCCGACGATTTTCATCGGGGTGGACAAGCATTGGAACAGCAAGGTGAAAAAGCTGATGAAACAGGCCGGCTTACAGGCAAAAGGAGAAAACCTTCTGCTTGCGGAGCGGGTGCTGAAAGCAGGGGGAAAACAGCAGCCGGTTCTGTTTGCGCAAGCGGCGTCCGCTGACGTTCTCACTGAAAAAATCAGCGTCATTACGGATCAAGCTTACACAGGCCAGCTCAGCGGCGATACACTCTCTATCAGCAAACTTCAGCAGGCTGATAAAAAGGAAAGCAATAAGCTGACTCTCGAAAATTTTGGAGCGGATGACATCACAATTGGAGCTGACAAAACATCTTCCGCCCATTACTTTTACCCTGCATCGGCGGTTTTAGATCAAAAACAATCAGCGAAGCTGTCGCTTAAACTAAAGAAGTCCGAAACGATTCAAGCCTCAACGGCTGAAAACGAGTCAGCCTCTCAGGCTGCAGAACTGAAAGTGATGATCAACGGCCAGCCGCACTCGGTCCGGCTTGATGAATTAGGAAAAGAAGATAAAAACGGATTCTATCATGTCACAGTGAAAGTGGACCCTAAGCTGCTGCAAAAAAACCGCTACATTGATATTCAGTTTGTCACGACCGGTTTAAAGGAAAACAACCCTTGCAATACGACTGATGAAGAAAAGTGGGTTTTTATCGATAAAAACAGTACATTATCATACGCCATCAAAGGCATGTCTCCGTCAGCAGATTTTCAAGAGTGGCCGCTTCCTTACGCCGGACATCAGGAACAGACAACGCTGATTCTGCTTCCTGATAACGTAAGCCAATCGAAGCTTAAGGAGCTTTCTCTCGTAACAGAGTCCTTTGGCAGCGAAGCACAGCATTCATATACGATAAAGAAATCATCTGACGTAACAGCAAATGATGCCAAGGGGCGGAACCTCATTTTCATAGGGGGCATCAATCAATTTCCTCTTCTAAAGGAGAAATCATCAGATCTGCTTGTGCCGCAAGCGAAGAACGGTTCGTTTGATGTATCAGGGTTTGAGATGCTGAATGAGACGACAAAACAAGTAGCATTTACCCAAGCATCTATTTGGGATTCAGGCTACACAATGGCCGTCTTTGCACCGTCAGCAGGAAATGGCACGGCCGTCACGAAAGAAATCATTAATTATTTGAACAGCACCGATGACTCATCAACCGTCGTGAATGAAACAAATAGCCAGCAGGTGTTTACAAACCACCAGCAGCTCAAATCAGAAGCAAACAGTTCCAGCGCAGAACAGCCATCCCAGGATCATAACCAGAAATGGATGTATATTGGTGTGCTGGCCCTCATTATGGTGGTTGCGGCAGTGTTCATTTGGATTGCCGTAATAAGACGCAGAAAAAGAAAGACAGATACAGAATAAAACAGAGGCAATCTAGCCTCTGTTTTTTTGTTTTTGGTATGTAAATTCCATTTGTGGAACCTGTCATTTTATTTTTTCTCGTCCAGCCGAAAGCCCCTTTACAACGTGCGAGAACGGGAGTATGATCTCTTTTATAAAACAAATCGCTTAATCTGAAATCAGAGCGGGGGACCCAATCAGAACGGCTTTTTTGCCGTTGGGGTGAATCCTTTTTAGGTAGGGCTAACTCTCATATGCCCGAATCCGTCAGCTAACCTCGTAAGCGTTCGTGAGAGGAGATGAATGAAACCTGTGTTCGATGTAATGGCACAGGGGCATCCGTTTGCCTCTGTGTTTTTTGCCGTTCATTTTTTTGAATGTAAATCGCATACAGAGACATCATAGCAGAAAGGACTATTGCAAAATGTGAGAGCAGGATGCTGATGGTTTATTGTTTTCATTGAAAAATGAGTAATAAAAAGGGGAAGACATCGATGTATCATTCAATCAAACGTTTTTTGATTGGGAAACCATTAAAATCTCAAGCAGCTGGAGAGCAAAAGCTGACGAAATTAAAAGCCTTGGCAATGCTTTCCTCAGATGCGCTGTCATCTGTTGCATACGGGACAGAACAAATTTTGATCATTTTGGCAACAATCAGTGCTGCCGCATTTTGGTACTCTATTCCGATTGCGGTTGGCGTTCTCATATTGCTGCTCGCACTGATTCTTTCATACAGGCAGATTATTTACGCTTACCCACAGGGCGGCGGGGCGTATGTCGTTTCAAGAGAAAACCTCGGTGAAAAGCCGGGATTGATCGCAGGCGGCTCACTGCTTGTCGATTATATTTTAACAGTAGCAGTCAGTATTTCCGCAGGTACCGACGCCATCACGTCAGCCTTTCCTGCATTGCATGATTACCATGTGCCGATCGCTGTTTTTCTGGTGTTAGTCATTATGATTTTGAACCTGCGCGGACTCTCGGAATCGGCATCAATTCTTGCCTATCCGGTTTACCTGTTTGTGGTGGCGCTTTTGGTGCTCATTGCAGTCGGGTTGTTTAAACTCATGACGGGGCAAATTGACCAGCCAGTCCATCATACACCGCTCGGCACACCGGTAGCGGGTATTACGCTGTTTTTACTGCTGAAGGCTTTCTCATCTGGCTGCTCAGCGCTGACCGGGGTTGAGGCCATTTCTAACGCGATTCCTGCATTCAAAAACCCGCCTGCACGAAATGCAGCAAGAACGCTTGCAATGATGGGGATTTTGCTGGCCATTCTGTTTGCCGGCATTACAGTGTTGGCATACGGATATGGAACGGCGCCAAAGCCTGATGAAACGGTGGTTTCACAAATTGCGTCCGAAACCTTTGGGCGGAATGTGTTCTACTATGTCATCCAAGGTGTCACATCGCTTATTTTGATTCTTGCGGCAAACACGGGATTTTCAGCCTTCCCGCAGCTTGCCTTCAACCTGGCGAGAGACCAATATATGCCGCGTATGTTTACAGTCAGAGGCGACCGCCTAGGCTTCTCAAATGGGATTATCTTTTTAGGCGTTGCTTCCATTGTGCTCATCCTGTTATTCGGCGGACAGACAGAGCACTTAATTCCGTTATATGCTGTCGGCGTATTTATTCCATTTACGCTTTCGCAAACCGGCATGTGCATCAAATGGATCAAGCAAAAACCAAAGGGCTGGATCGGAAAAATGCTGATCAACTCTTGCGGCGCTTTGATATCGTTTATGGTTCTGTCGATCCTGTTTGTGACGAAGTTTAATGTTGTATGGCCTGTTTTAATCTTTATGCCTATCGTCGTTCTGTTGTTTTTTGCGATTAAAAATCATTACACCGCTGTCGGCGAACAGCTTCGCATCGTAGACAAACAGCCGGAAGAAATCAAGGGCACGGTTGTGATTGTGCCTGTAGCCGGTGTCACCACCGTTGTGCAAAAATCGATTCAATACGCGAAGTCATTGTCCGATCAGGTGATTGCCGTTCACGTGTCATTTGACAGAGAACAGGAAAAGAAAGTCGAAAAGCGCTGGGAAGAGCTCAATAACGGAGTGCGTCTCGTTACGCTTCACTCCTCGTACAGAAGCCTTGTCCATCCGTTTGATAAGTTTTTGGAAACAGTAGAAGCAAAAGCGAAGAAGGAGCAGTTTTCCGTCATGGTGCTGTTTCCGCAGTTTATTACGAAAAAACGCTGGCACACCATCCTTCACAACCAATCAGCCTTCCTCCTCAGAGTTCGGCTGTTCTGGAAAAAGGACATAATCGTTGCCACACTGCCGTATCATTTTAAAAAGTAAAGATCTAGGACCAAGGGGATCACCTTGGTCTTTTTTTGCGGAAAAAGAGGAGAAGTAAAATGGATACACAAGGCGCATTTGTCATTCTATCGAACGAGAAGCATCAGATTCTGCTGGTTAAACGAAAAGACGTTCCTTTATGGGATCTGCCGGGCGGCAGGGTTGATCTTAGTGAAACAGCAGAGGCAGCGGCAGTCAGGGAGGTATTGGAAGAAACGGGGTACAACGCAATGCTTTCAGCAAAAATTGGTGTCTATCAAAGACCCAAGTTTCAAGATGAACAGTATGTGTTTGCCGGAAACATAACAGGTGGACGAGCAATTGCAAACGGCATGGAGACAGCAGGTTTGAAGTGGTTTTCTCCGCAGCGTTTGCCGCTTTTTATGGTGCCAAACCGAAAAAGGCAAATCAAAGATTTCATGAATGGTGCTCGAGATGTAAATGTCACTCTCAAGGACTGCGGCATGCTTGCGGCGATTGACCTGCTCAAAAGAAGACTTAGCAAACGATAAAGTCTCCGGGTTTTAAAGCCTTTCTCCTGTGGTATTGAAAAAAGGAAAAAGGAGGATACGTCATGGCACACAAAACTGCAGGACAAGCAATGGCAGAACTGCTTGAGCAATGGGGAGTTGATCATGTTTACGGCATCCCCGGAGACAGTATAAATGAATTTATTGAAGAATTAAGACACGAAAGAAATCAGTTGGAATTCATTCAAACCCGCCATGAAGAGGTGGCAGCGCTGGCAGCCGCGGCTGAGGCAAAACTCACCGGCAAGATCGGCGTCTGCCTGTCGATCGCAGGGCCGGGTGCGGTTCACTTATTAAATGGTTTATATGATGCAAAAGCGGACGGCGCCCCTGTGCTGGCGATTGCAGGACAGGTCTCATCAGGCGAGGTAGGACGGGATTATTTTCAGGAGATCAAGCTTGAGCAAATGTTTGAGGACGTGGCTGTCTTCAACAGGGAGGTACATAGCGCAGAATCGCTGCCGGATCTCTTGAATCAGGCGATTCGCACCGCCTACAGCAAAAAAGGCGTCGCGGTATTGAGCGTGTCAGATGATTTGTTTGCGGAGAAAATCAAACGAGAACCAGTGTACACTTCACCAGTCTATATTGAAGGGAATCTTGAGCCGAAAAAAGAACAGCTCGTCACTTGTGCGCAATATATAAATAACGCCAAGAAGCCAATTATTTTGGCGGGGCAGGGAATGAAAAAGGCGAAACGCGAGCTGCTGGAGTTTGCAGACAAAGCGGCCGCCCCGATCGTTGTCACGCTTCCGGCAAAGGGCGTTGTTCCCGATCAGCATCCGCATTTTCTCGGCAACCTCGGGCAGATCGGCACAAAGCCGGCTTACGAGGCAATGGAGGAATGTGATTTATTAATCATGCTCGGGACTTCATTTCCGTACCGCGATTATTTGCCTGATGACACGCCGGCGATCCAGCTTGATTCAGACCCGGCGAAAATCGGAAAGCGCTATCCGGTGACAGCAGGCCTTGTTTGTGATTCGGCTCTCGGTCTGCGTGAATTGACAGAGTATATTGAACGGAAGGAAGACAGAAGATTCCTGAATGCCTGCACGGAACATATGCAGCATTGGTGGAACGAAATTGAAAAAGATGAGACAGAGGCGGCAATACCGCTTAAACCCCAGCAGGTCGTGGCACGCCTTCAGGAAGCGGCAGCCGAAGATGCAGTGCTCTCTGTAGATGTCGGCACTGTTACCGTTTGGATGGCACGTCATTTCAAAATGAACGCGAACCAGGATTTCATTGTTTCCAGCTGGCTTGCGACAATGGGCTGCGGACTGCCGGGAGCAATTGCCTCAAGCTTGGCCGAACCGGAGCGACAGGCGATCGCGGTCTGCGGTGACGGGGGCTTTTCTATGGTCATGCAGGATCTCCCGACCGCAGTCAAATACAAGCTCCCGATCACCGTTGTGATTTTAAACAACGAAAATCTTGGCATGATCGAATATGAGCAGCAGGTCAAAGGCAATATCGACTATGTCACAAAACTTCAAAATGTCGACTATGCCGCATTTGCAGAAAGCTGCGGAGCAAAGGGCATCAAAGTGACCAAAGCGGAAGAGCTTGCGCCGGCTTTCCATGAGGCGCTGCACTCTGACCAGCCGACCGTTGTGGACGTCATGATCGGAAATGAACCGCCGCTGCCTGGCAAAATCACCTACGGACAGGCAAAAGGCTTTAGCAAGTACATGCTGAAAAATTTCTTTGAAAACCAAAAAATCGAAATGCCGTCACTGAAGAAAAGTTTGAAACGGTTATTCTAAAAAACAGGGGCCCTTAGAAGCCCCTGTTTTTTTGCGTTGGAAATACATGTGGTTTTTGTAAGAGGAGAATAACATGTTTACGCCTAAAAATTATCGTTATATGTTCAGGAATGATTTAGAAGCCTTTCCTCATTATCGCCATACTCCAAACCTCCAAACGAAAAAAAGGACAAATGCATCTTTTTTCACAGCAAAAAGATGCATTTGTCCTTGTATGTTTCATATGTTTATTCTTGTCAAACCTTACCGAGCTATTTCTCTTTTTTCTTAAGCCCGAAAAAGAACGGAAATGCAGAACCAACCAATAAGGTGCCGAATAAAAACATGCCGCCGATAAACACGTGGAAATTCGTGTGTCCGGCCGTAAACGCGGTAATCAAGGAGATGATACTGAGCACGATCATGGCAATGCCGGGCGCGACTCTCATTTTTCCCTTGGATTTATAGGCAGCAACAGAACATAAAATTCCGATTACAATAGGTACAATCCACAAATAAAACAGAATAAATACTGACATTATCAAAACTCCGATTTTTTCTTCTATCATAACAAATTTCTGTCAAAAAGGATATGAACGAGCTTTGGACAACAAGAAAAAAACCGGCCTTCAAACAGCCGGTTTTTTTCTAACGGAACGTATCAATAATTAAAAACACATTCAAAGCGACGATCAATACAGCGATCAGCCAGGACACTACTGTGACCCATTTGGCGTTGATAAGCGGCCCCATAATCCGTTTATTGCTTGTAAACATAATAAGCGGGATTAAGGCAAACGCGATGCCGAAGGAGAGTACAACCTGGCTCAGCACGAGAGCGGTCGTCGGATTGACGCCTGACGCGATGATCAGGATCGGCGGAATGATCGTGATAAAACGCCGTACATACAGCGGGATGCGGTAGTTGATAAATCCTTGCATGATCACGTCGCCTGACAGTGTGCCGACAGACGAGCTGGATAGTCCAGCAACGAGCAGCCCGATCCCAAATAAAACCGCTGACACAGGGCTGACAAGTTGCCCGAATTGTTGAAATGCGACGTCAAGATCCTCGACAAACAGCCCGTTTTTGAAAAATAGAGCGGCAGCCACAATCAGCATACTCGCATTAATAGCACCTGCAATCAACATCGCTATTAAAATATCAATAAATTCGAATCTAAAGATTTTTTTCCGTTCCGCATCCGTTTTGCCGACCACCCGCCGCTGTGTAAGGGCAGAGTGTAAATAAATGGCGTGCGGCATAACGGTTGCGCCGAGAATACCCGCTGCGAGAAGCACACTGTCAGTGCCGTGAAACGCCGGAACAAAAAGGCCCTTCATCACTGACGCGGCATCAGGCTTTGCGAAAAAGGTCTGCAGTGCAAAGGCGATTACCACTACAAACAGCATACCGGCAATTCCGGCTTCAAGTGAGCGATAACCGCGGCGCTGAAGCTCCAATATCGCGAAAGAGCCGATCGCCGCTATAATTGACGCTTCAAGCATCGGGATGCCGAACAGCAAATACAGTCCCAGAGCCGCTCCGATAAATTCCGCCAGATCAGTTGCAATAATGACCAGCTCGCCCTGAATCCATAATCCGATGGAGACAGGCTTCGGGAATTCTTCGCGGGCAACCTCAGGCAGATTTTTGCCTGTCGCAATACCGAGTTTGGCGGAAAGTGATTGGATTAAAAGCGCCATGATATTAGAAAATAAAATCACCCATAGCAGCATATATCCGTATTTAGAACCCGCCGATATATTCGTTGCGAAGTTGCCGGGATCAATATAGGCGATGGCTGCTATAAACGCAGGGCCCAGAAATGGGAGCAGTCCTCTGAATCCTCTGCTTTTCCCGTCAAGCGCATCTTGGACTGCTTTGGAACGGGGAGATTGTGCTGTGATGTCCTTGTTCATCATGTCTCACCTGAATTCTGATTGTTTTTGCCATACAACAAAGAGTTTCCTTAAACCAAATTATTTTATCTACATCATATGACCATCCGGGTTTCTTGTCAACCGAAGATGTTTAAAATACACTCTCAAATTTTCCCCTGTTATGTAACATGATATGTAGGAATTCGTATAAGGTCCCATAAATAAAAAGACATCGTTTCAGTTCGAAACGATGCCCCCTGTATTAAATAGGTTTAAGCTTCTTTCCGCAGTCCGCGGAATACGAGGCTCAGCAAGAATACGAAGATGGCGGCCCCAATGATTGCCGGGAAAATAGCAAAGCCGCCGAGGCTAGGTCCCCAAGTGCCAAGGAGCCCGTGTCCGATCCATGCGCCGATCAGACCGGCAATCATAGAGCCGAAAATTCCTCCCGGCATCCGATTTCCCACGATGGCGCTACCGATTAATCCGATGACGATAGCTACGACTAATGAAACCAAAAAGCTAAGCATTATGCTCACCTCTCATAAATGATTTACTGATCAATAACCGATCCTGCCAAATCCGAAACACGGAAAAGCATATTGCTTTATGACGATCCTGTTTTGATCTTTCGCTGTACGCTGCCGTCAGCCAAATGAACAATGACATCAGTGCCTTTATTCGCTGCGATCTCCTTTGCCCTTTCAATGGCTTCTTTCTTTGTATCCTTGATCTCAGACACACGTTTGGCATCCTCGGCTTTGACCGCCCAGCCGTCTTTATGCTTGATGACATGCTCTGCTTTATCCATGAGCTCAGGACCGTTGCTTCTGATTGAATCTTTATCGCGTTCTGTCTCATCATCGTGCTTGAGGAAATCATCAATTTCTTCTTTAGAGGCATTTTCCGCCCATTCCTTTGCTTTGCTTGTCGCAATCGGAATCGCGCGTCCTTCCTCATAGCCCTCATCAATCATCGCATTCGCAATGTCAATCGCTTTCTTCTTCACCGGCTTTTCGAGATTTTTTAATGAAGCTGGATAATCCTTCATCGACCAAGGCATGTCCATCACTCCTTTTCTTTTTATAAAAATGGTACCCGCAGGCGAAAAATAAAAACGTTTCTGAGAAAATGAAGGTATACTATATAGTAGAATTCGGAAGGGAAGTGCGAGTTGGGTGATAACAGAACGAAAAGAAGACTTACAGCAGCAGTTAAAAGAAATAGAGAAATGGGAAAGAGATCAGCAAAAAGTCTGGTTTTGGGAAAAGCTCAGCCGTCTCCCGTTTCAGCTGCTGGACAAGCTGACGCCGGAATTCATCCAGAAAAAAATCGGCAAGCTCTTGGATGAGGTCGGCAGCTTTGTTCAAACAGGAGGGCAATACCTGACTTCTGAAAAACAAATAATCAACATGTTTCAAAAGAAACTGCCGGAGGAGATCTTCGAATCACTCGAAGATGTACAAAAAGCGCCTCTTTCTGTCATGGATGAAATTGCGGAAGGGATGGGCAAAAACAGAATCAACGCTGCAACTGTTCAAGGCGCGACCACGGGTGTGGGCGGCGTGTTTACGCTGGCGGCTGATATTCCGGCCGTGCTTGGCCTGTCGCTAAAAACGTTGCAGGATATCGCGGTTGCTTACGGCTATGATCCAAAGGAGAAAAAAGAGCGGGTCTTCATCGTAAAATGTTTGCAGCTGACATCGGCTGATGTTGTCGGCAAAAAGTCGATTTTGCAGGAATTAAAAGACTACGATCAAGATCGTACATATAAAAATGTCGCTTCTCAAATCCAAGGCTGGCGTGAAGTCGTTTTAGGCTACCGCGACACATTTGGATGGAAAAAGCTTTTTCAAATGGTGCCTGTCGCCGGAATGGTCTTTGGCGCCGCAGCCAATCGCTCGACATTAAACGACATTACCGAAACAGGCATGATGCTTTACAAAAAACGGCGCGTTCTAGAGCGGCTGAAAGAAACAGAACAAGGGATGGAATAACAAAGAAAGCAGACGGGCACCGCGCTCCGCCTGCTTTCTTTAGTGGAAACACACCCAATGTGTTTTGTTTGTTTAAAAGAATTATGAGCGGGAATACAACAACCAACACCAATTAAAGGAGGAATTCAAAATGGCAGACGATAACAAAATGAGCAGAGAAGAAGCAGGTAGAAAAGGCGGAGAAACAACAAGTAAAAACCATGATAAAGAATTCTATCAAGAGATTGGAAAAAAAGGCGGAGAAGCCACTAGCAAAAACCATGACAAAGAATTCTATCAAGAAATCGGCGAAAAAGGCGGAGAAGCAACAAGCAAAAATCATGACAAAGAATTCTATCAAGAAATCGGCGAAAAAGGCGGAGAAGCCACTAGCGAAAATCATGATAAAGAATTCTATCAAGAAATCGGCCGTAAAGGCGGAGAAGCCACTAGCAAAAATCATGATAAAGAATTCTATCAAGAAATTGGCTCAAAAGGCGGTAACGCCCGCAACAACGACTAATCAAAAGCATAAAGGCAGACAACCTGTAGGTAAAAAGCGATCCGGCGCATCAGCTGGATCGCTTTTTATTTTAGGAATTTTCTCAATTTATGCCACTATTACAATACAATTATTGAAAAAGGGGTTTTTCGCTAATGTCCAAAATGCAAAACCTGCTCGCCATCGCAAATGATGTCAAAGAAAAGCACGCCAATTTTTCAATCTCAGAGGTCAACGACCATTGCGTGCGCCTTGCAGTGTTTACAGGAGAATATGACTGGCACCATCACCCTGACTCAGATGAATGGTTCATAGTTCTTGAAGGTGAGCTGCTGATCGATTTTCAGGACAAAGAAACCGCGGTTCTCAAGGCAAATGACAGCCTGCTGATCCCGAAAGGAACCGTGCACCGCACGCGCTCTTACGTCAGGACAGTGAATCTCTGTGTCGAGCATCAACACGCGAAAACCGTCATCATAAAGGGTTAGCCATGCTAATCAAAAAGATTGTGTGTGAAGTAGACGATGCAAACGCTGAAGCATTTTCAAAAGCGCAGTCACAGTGGGGAGCATTATCGTATATAAGCGGCTTCATCAAACAGGCCGGCGGCTGGCGAAAAACAGCAAACGGGCCGCTCACCGCCGAGATCATCGGTGTTTGGGAGAACAGAGCTGCCTATGATCATTTTATGGAGAATGAACACGACAGCATATACGAAGAAAATGAACAGAAGGCAGTGATTCTTTCGATAGAAGTGGCGCTGTACGAAGAGGATGAACCGTTCGTTCACGATCTGTTACATCACCCTGATATCCGGTACGAACCAGGCTGGACAGTTCTGAAGGCATAACGAAAGCCCAAAACATCATGTTTTGGGCTTGTGTCTTTACTCGCGTCCCGGAAGCGTATTATGAACAAATGGCGGCGCCGGTTTTAACTCCGGTTTTTCTCCAAACGCCTTTGCTTCTTTCACATATTCAAAGGCTTCTCCGTCCGGCGCTTTTTCGTTCAGCCAGGTTTGCTCGGCGCTTTCTTCGCCTTCAGAGAAATTGATAAGCTGATGCGAGAACTCTTGTTTTTCAAGAGCTTTAGGGAAAGTCCCCGGCACAACCGGACCTTCCTGTGCTTCTAATTCTTTAATGGCAGCGAGCCATTGATTTTGGTGCATCGTATCACGCGCCAGCAGGAAGCTGAGCATATCTTTGACGCCTTTGTCATCGGTCATTTCAAATAGGCGTGCGACCTGCAGACGGCCTTGTGATTCCGCATTCAGGTTAGCGCGGAAGTCTGCCAGCAGGTTTCCGCTTGCTACGATATAACCGCCGCTCCAAGGTACGCCTGTACTGCTTTCCGGCATGGCGCCAAGTCCTGATACAATGGCATGGTGAGGATTCATGCCGCCCAGGATGGAGCCGATGACCGGATCTTCAGCGGCTTTTTCCTGCTGATCAAGCGGGGCATTCTCAAGAAGTCTCGCAATCATTGTTGCGATCATTTCAACATGCCCGAGTTCCTCAGTTGCCGTATCCATCAGCAAATCTTTGTATTTTTCATTTCCTCTTGTATTCCAGCCTTGAAATAAGTACTGCATGGCAACTGAAATTTCACCGAATTGCCCGCCTAAAATTTCTTGCATTTTTTTAGCGAATAATGGATCTGGACGATCTGGTTTAGCTGGATGCTGCAGCATTTTTGTGTGCTTAAACATGTACCCATCTCCTTTTTCATTTATCTATCTCTTTCTATATTTCCGATCGATCGAAAGATAAACGGAAAACAGCGTATCGAGATGGGGACTACGAATCCTTTCGCAGGTCTAACAGCTCCTGAATCAGCTTCCGGCCAAAGATGGGCTCATACTGACGGTAAACAGGATCAAGGCGCTTCATCCAATCTTTTTTCTCTTGATCTGACAGCTCGTAGATGTTAATAGAAGAATTCTTTTTGATTTCTTCCAGCTGCTCCTTATTCATTTGTTCGGCATGCATCTCATTCCACTCTGACGTTTCCTTCATCGCTTCCGTCAAAATGCGCCGAGTTTCCGGTGTTTGCGCCTTCCAGAAATGGTCATCCGTCATGACAGCGTAGCCTAGATAACCGTGGCTGCTTATTGTCAAATAGTCCTGAACATTATAAAATTTTTTAGAATAGATGTTTGAGATGGTATTTTCTTCGCCGTCGACCACATTGTTTTCTAACAGCTGAAAGGTAGAGTTGAAGGATTCCTGATGAGGTGTTGCGCCTAACAGCTTGAATTGATTCTCTATTACATCACTTTGCATAATACGGAGATCTTGTCCTTTTAAATCGTCCGGAGTCTTGACCGGTCCTTGGTTTGTTGTGATTTGCTTAAAACCGTTCGTCCAATAGGCAAGGCCTTTCAAATGGTTTTTCTTTAGAGAGTCAAACAGCTGCGTGCCGATGCTGCCGTTGAGCCCTTTTTTAACGGCGTCGTAATCTGTAAATGCATACGGCAGATCCAATACGCCCCATTCAGGCGAGAGCATGCCGAGTTTTGATGTAGAGGGGGCGATAAATTGAACATCGCCGTTTTGCAATGCTTCAATTTCTTCAATGTCCGAATACAGGCTTCCATTCGGGAACACCTCAATTTTGATTCTCCCGCCTGATTTTTCGTTCACCAGCTCGGCAAACTTATTGGCAGCTAACCCTTTTGGTGTGTTTTCAGCAACAACATGGCTGAATTTAAACACAATTTGATCCTGTAAGCCTTCCTGATCGTCATCATAAACAATCTCTTCACTGCCGGTGCGATCATGGAATCCGATAAATAAAGCGGTTGCAATACCGGCGATCATCAGTGCGAGACATGCAAGCAAACTCTTCATGAAAAGCCCTCCCCTATGTTTAGGATAATGGGGGCAATGCCATTCGTAAAGACCTGAAAGGAGAAGCTGATGAACAAAAAGAAGCTCTCAATCCGTTGGAAAATCACGATCCTATCCTATATACTCGTCATTTTCTCCTTTTTGATCGGCGGCATTGTACTCATCGGCAATATCCAGCATACAGAGGAGCGGGAGCTGAAGAAACGGCTGATGAATACGGCCCGGACGGTGTCGGAGATGACAGAAGTAAAAGGGGCCTTGGCGCGAAAAAAACAAACAGAAGCTGTTCGCCACGCAGTTGAAGAAATCAGGATGATTAATGAAGCAGATTACATCGTCGTGATGGATATGAATCACATCCGCTACACGCATCCTGTCAGTACAAGCATCGGCAAAAAGTCTGAGGGTGCGGACGAAGAGGCGGCGTTTGCGGAGCACATTTATTTCTCAGAAGCAAAGGGTGAGATCGGCACGGCGGTTCGCGCTTTTTACCCGGTGAAGGATCACGATCTGAACCAGATCGGCGTGGTGCTTGTCGGGAAAACACTGCCGGGGATCGCCGACATCCTCCTTCATTTAAAGCGTGATATTGCGTTCATCGTTGTGCTGACACTTGGCTTCGGGCTTGCAGGTTCCTTTCTGCTGGCCCGCCATATCAAAAAACAAATGTTTCAGCTTGAACCCCATGAGATTGTCCGGATGTATGAAGAACGGACGGCGACGTTTCATTCAATGAATGAAGGCGTGATCGCTATTGACAACCGGCTCATCATTACAATTTTCAATGAAAAAGCGAAACAGATCTTTGAGGTGCAGGGGGATCTGGTCGGAAAGGTGATCTGGGAGGTTCTCAAGGATTCGCGCCTGCCCGAAATCGTGGAGCGGAACAAAGCGGTTTATAATGAAGAAATTCGTGTCAGCGGAAAGGTCATCATGAGCAGCAGAATTCCGATTGTCATGAAGAAAAAAGTCATCGGCGCCGTCGCGATTTTTCAGGACAGAACGGAAGCGGCCAAGATGGCAGAGGAATTGACTGGTGTCAGAAACTTTGTAGAGGCGCTCCGTGTCCAAAACCATGAGCATATGAATAAGCTGCATACGATTGCCGGTCTCATCCAGCTGGGGAAATCTGAAAAAGCCTTGCAGCTTGCATTCCAGGCGTCAACTGAGCAGGAAAATGTGACTGAGTTTCTGCATCGGTCGATTCAAAATGACGCCGCGGCCGGCCTGCTGTTAAGTAAGGTCAGAAGAGGGAGGGAGCTCGGCATTATTGTTCATATTGATGAAAACAGCAGTCTCCAGCAATTTCCTGAGCATGTTGATCAGCATGATATCGTTGTGCTCCTCGGCAATCTGATTGAAAATGCCTTCGGTTCATTTGAAACCGTTCAATCTGATGACAAACGAATTGACATCAGCATTGAACAAACGGATGATATCCTTGCCATTTTAATAGAAGATAACGGCTGCGGAATTGAACCGGCGCATATGCCGCACCTTTACGACAAAGGATTTACGGTTAACAAAACAGGCGGTACAGGCTATGGCCTTTATTTAGTGAAACAAATTACAGACAAAGGATCGGGTACGATAGAGGTCGATTCACACGCGGGACGGGGAACATCTTTTTCTATCATTTTTCCAATGAAGGGGGAGGAAGCACAGCATGGTTCGTAAGGAATGGAAGGTTCTGCTCATTGAAGACGATCCGATGGTTCAAGAGGTAAACAAGGAATTCATCACAACGGTCAAAGGCTTCGACGTCTGTGCAATAGCTGGAAACGGTGAAGAAGGCATCAAGCTGATTAAAGAAAAACAGCCTGACCTCGTTATTCTCGATGTGTACATGCCGAAAAAAGACGGAATCAAAACGTTGCAGGAAATCAGAAAGCAAAAGCTTGAAGTGGATGTCATCGTCGTCTCCGCTGCAAAAGACAAAGAAACGATCTCCCTTATGCTGCAAAACGGAGCGGTTGACTATATTTTAAAGCCGTTTAAACTTGAGCGAATGAGACAGGCACTTGAAAAGTACAAGCAATATAAACAAAAAATCGAAGCGAATGATACGCTGTCCCAGGAGCAGCTTGATGCGATCCTGAATATTCCGCAGCAGGCCGTTCAGGAGCTCCCGAAGGGGTTAAATCATTTCACGATGAATGAAGTCACTGCTTTTTTGAAACAGCAAACCGCATCACTTTCTGCGGAAGAGGTCGCCAAGGCGCTCGGCATCGCCAGAGTGACAGCCAGGCGATACCTTGATTACCTTGAAAAAAACGGAACGATCAAGCTGGACGTTCAATACGGAGGAGTCGGCCGGCCCGTCAACCGTTACGTGTTTATAGGATAACCTGAGACCAAAAAGACCAAAATGTCCGTTATGATCATAAACTTCCCCAGACTGTATGAAAACGCTATCATTCTAGTAAGAAAGACACAAAGGCGAATAGGACAGGGGGATGAAGGATATGAAACTGTTTAAAAATTTAACAGTTCAGGTCATTACCGCGGTCATCATCGGGGTCATTGTCGGGCTGGTCTGGCCGGATGTCGGCAAAGAGATGAAACCGCTTGGCGATACATTTATCAACGCTGTTAAAATGGTGATCGCACCAATCATTTTCTTCACAATCGTTCTCGGGATTGCAAAAATGGGCGATATGAAGAAGGTTGGAAAAGTAGGGGGAAAAGCGTTTATTTATTTCGAGGTTGTCACCACCCTCGCACTCATTATTGGTTTATTTGTCGTAAATATCATGAAGCCGGGAGCAGGCCTTGATTACAGCAAGCTTGAAAAGGGAGATGTATCACAATACACGCAAAATGGCGGTCAGGGAATCGACTGGGTTGAATTTGTCACACACATTGTTCCGTCCAACATGGTTGATGCCTTCGCAAAAGGGGACATTTTGCAGGTCTTATTCTTTTCTATTCTTTTCGGAGTCGGTCTCGCGGCATTAGGTGAAAAAGGGAAAAGCGTCATTGATTTCTTCGACAAGATTTCTCACGTCTTTTTCAAAATCATCGGCTATATCATGCGTGCAGCGCCAATCGGGGCTTTCGGGGCGATGGCGTATACGATCGGGCACTTCGGTCTCGATTCCATCAAGCCGCTGGCAAGTTTAATGATGTCAGTTTATATTACGATGTTCCTGTTCGTATTTGTTGCTTTAAATATCATCTGCAAGCTTTACGGATTCAGCCTGTGGAATTATCTGCGCTTCATTAAAGATGAGCTTCTGATCGTGCTTGGCACAAGCTCATCAGAATCGGTGCTTCCGCGTATGATGGATAAAATGGAGCGCTACGGCTGTTCCAAATCCGTTGTCGGGCTTGTTATTCCGACGGGCTATTCGTTCAACCTCGACGGCACATCCATTTATTTATCAATGGCGACCGTCTTTCTGGCACAGGTGTTTGGAGTAGACCTCAGCATCGGCCAGCAGATTACAATTATCCTCGTTCTGATGCTGACATCGAAGGGAGCGGCAGGTGTGACGGGAAGCGGATTTATTGTCCTTGCTTCAACACTGTCGGCGCTACAGGTCATTCCGCTGGAGGGTCTTGCACTCCTGCTTGGGGTTGACCGATTCATGAGTGAAGGAAGGGCAATTGTGAACCTGATAGGAAACGGGATCGCTACAATAATTGTTGCAAAAAGCGAAAACGAATTCGATGAAGCGAAAAGCGTAGAGGCTGTTGAAGGCATGAAAAAAATGAAAACAGCAGTCTGAAAAAAGAGCGGCCCATCTGTGGGCCGTTTTTTTAATTGTTTAAGAATTATTAAGGTAAGGACAGAGACCTCAGCATTTTTTTGTTATATAATTTACAAATGGATACTATATTGAATGAAGGACGTTTGTCCTAACAGGAGTGTATAAATGGCCGCTTTAGTTAAATTTTTTCAGCACCCGGGAGTAAGGCGTTTCTCCGTCTTTGTCGTGTTAACTGGTGTGTTATATCTATTTAAGAGCATGATCAATTTAATATTGCTTACCTTCATTTTCACGTTTCTAATGGATCGTTTGGAGCTTGTCGTACGGCAGTTTGTAAGCCGGTTCTTCCGCGTGAGCCAGCGGGTTGTCATTACGTTTCTGTACATGTTGCTGGCTGTGCTGCTTACAGTCGGGGGATTTGTATTTTATCCGGTCGTCGCGGCACAGATTCAGCAGCTGGTTAAGCAGATTAAACATATTGCGTATCACCCGGACAGTATCCCTTTCTTTGATGAAATCACAAGTGTTTTCGGAGATATTAACATCAGCTCATATGTCAAAGAAGGCTTCAATGTCGTGTATACGTATTTGGCCGATATTAGCACATTCGGCTTGCAGGTCGTGATGGCGCTCATTCTCAGCATGTTTTTCTTATTTGAGAAAAAACGGCTGTCTGAATTCATGGCGAAATTTAAAACGAGCAAGCTGAGAGTCTTTTACGAGGAAATTGCTTTTTTCGGAAGCAAATTTGCAAGAACGTTCGGCAAGGTGCTTGAGGCTCAATTTATCATTGCGCTCGTCAACTGTATTCTGACATTTATCGCGCTTTGGATTATGCATTTCCCGCAGCTGTTTGGGCTTTCGATTATGGTGTTCTTCCTCGGATTAATTCCTGTAGCTGGTGTCGTCATTTCTCTGATCCCGCTCAGTATTATCGCTTACAGCACTGGCGGCGGAATGTATGTCCTCTACATTGTGCTTGTCATATTCGCCATTCATGCGATCGAAACCTATTTCTTAAATCCGAAGCTAATGTCTGCAAAAACAGAGCTGCCAATCTTTTTCACCTTCACAGTACTCATTTTCTCTGAACACTTTTTCGGCATTTGGGGTCTAATTATCGGGATTCCGATCTTTGTGTTTCTCCTTGATATTCTTGATGTCACCAACAAGGAAGATAGGTCTAAAGAACCTCGAGAGAAAAGTGATAACAAGTAGTTTGCAAAATCGATAAGGAGTGTGCTTCTATCTGGCGGCCTTCCTGTCGAGGGAATCGGATGAATACTCGGCATTGACCGCCTGCTTGATATGCTCCGTACAGTGGTCAACACAACAGGGGACGCGGCCTGCGCTGTCATCATTAACCGAAAAGAACAAACAGCCTGAGTAAGCGCGGCTCTATCGGTTTAACCAAACATTTGGAAGCAACAAATGCTATAATACAAACAGTGCCTGCTTTGGGGCACTGTTTATTTTTTGTCGAAAAAGGAGGAAGGCTTTATGGCTGAGCCGATTTTACATATTGAAGGCCTCGATAAAAAGATTGGGTCGAAACAGATACTAAAACAGATCAGCATGGAGGTCATGGAGGGGGAAATCATCGGCCTGCTCGGTCCGAATGGCTCCGGAAAAACAACACTCATCCGCATCATCGTCGGGCTGTTAAAACAAAACAGCGGAAGCGTGACAATCAGCGGGTTCCAGCATGATACAGAGTTTGAAAAAGCAATGGAAGCTGTTGGAGCGATCGTCGAAAATCCCGAGTTCTATCCGTACCTGACAGGCTGGGAAAACCTCAAGCACTTTGCGAATATGCACAAAAAAATAACAGATGAACGGCTTGATGAAGTGGTGGAACGTGTCGGGCTGACGTCAGCGATTCATGATAAAGTAAAAACCTATTCCCTCGGTATGCGCCAGCGGCTTGGCATTGCACAGGCAATTCTTCACCGGCCGAAGCTTCTTATTCTAGATGAACCGACAAACGGTCTCGATCCTGCGGGCATGAAGGATTTTCGCGACCATATCAAGGAGCTCGCGGAAATAGAAGGAACAGCAGTCCTGTTCGCGACTCATTTGTTGCGCGAGGTTGAAGATTTGTGCAGCCGCGTCATCATCATTCAAAAAGGTGAAATCAAAGCGGAAGTCAGCTTACATGGCACAGGCCAAAAAACTGAAAAAGCCATCATTGAAGCGCAGCCGGAAGAAAAAGCGCTCAATTGGCTGAAAGGCAATCATTATCAAGCTGAGCGGCAGGGCGGAGCGATAGTTGTTGAAGTGGCAAAAGAAAACATTCCGGAGCTGAACCGCTCACTTGTCGGACAAGACCTGAATGTCTTTTCCATTACGCCTTACACGCAATCACTGGAGGACGAATTCATCAAAGCGACAACTGCACATCAAGAGGAGGGAGAAGAGCTTGTCTAAATTAATTTGGAATGAACATATGAAACTTTTTAATCGGAAGGTCACATTGGTTTCTCTTATCCTGATGGCGGTCTTTCAATTTTTCATGGCTTTGATTATTAAACGGATTGTCATCAGTGCAGGAACGGATGAAAACTTCATCGGCTATTTATCGTATACACCGAGCCTGAATATTCTGCTGCAGGCTTTAACGATCGTGATTGCAGCGACAATTGTTTCGATGGAATTTGATAAAAAGACGATCAAATTTCTGCTCATTCGCCCAGTTAAACGCCAAAAGGTCTTTTGGTCAAAATTAATCACAGTCGTGATGGTCAGCTTTTATCTGTATCTGGCATATTACATTTTGGCATTGTTATTCGGTCTCGTCTTTTTTGGCACATCGGTGACCGCGGAATCAAAGACATTGCTGATCAACACCTTGGCGCTGATCGGGTCAAACTGGCTTGAAGCCGTCATGATGGGATTATTCGGGCTGCTTTGTTCTTCGCTGTTCCGCAATAGTGCGGTAGCGGTCGTCGTTTCGTTTGTTGTGTTATATGGAGCGAGTACACTTGTCCAGCTTATGAAGCTATTTGAAAACAAATGGGGCAGCTTTTTGCTTTTTGCGAACACCGACTTTACCCAATACAGAAGCGGAGAGACAGCGCTGTTTTCAGGCATGACGCCATTGTTTTCAATTGGGATTATCCTCATACATGCCATTTTCTTCATCGCCGTCGGCTGGTGGTGCTTCTGTAAACGGGATGTACGGGTATAAAGGCAAGGAATGACATTTTTGTGAAAAAGCTCACGTGAATCAATATCTTTTGATATTTTGGTTTATACTAAAGGTACTGACGGAGGTGTCTCGATTGAGGAACTTTATTACCGCTTTACCGATCGTATTGCTGCTTGGATTCTCATTTGTGTCATTCATGTTTCAGTTTGAACATCTTGTGTATTTCAGGCTCGCGCTTGGGTTGTTCTCTCTCGTGGGGCTGTACATGATATATAAAATAAAGACGGGCATCCGTTATTTTATCATCTATCTGTATGCCAGCTGGATTGTGCTGGCAGCAGTGACCGCTTTTGAAGAGCCGATTTTCTCAAGCTTTTTCTTTGGCGGCCTGGTGATGACAATGGGTTACCTGACATATATGCTGATTTATCTCGGCATGAAACAAGACCGGGATGCTAATCCTGTGTAAACACGCTGTTCCTTGGGGAACGGCGTGTTTTTCTATACCGGACAAAAGGTTAACAGTTGCGGAATGATGGCAGGAAATCTATAATACATATTAAATTTATCGGAATTAAAACCTTGGGGGGCTGCCGGATGTCATTATTTATACAAAACGATCAACAGCGGCAATGGATGGAGAAAATCGGACGGATTGCAGATGAATTTCAGCAAACAGCCGCTGAAGATGACGAGCAGGGACGTTTTCCTGCCGAAAAAATACAAAAACTGCGTGATGCCGGGTATACAGCATTAACATTGCCGGCATCTTTTGGGGGAGAAGGCATTTCTGTTTACGATATGCTCTTGTTTCAAGAGCGGCTGGCGCGGGGAGATGCTCCTACAGCACTGAGCATCGGCTGGCATTTGAGCGTAATCGGAGAGCTCGGAGAAGGCAACAGCTGGGATAAAGACGTGTTTGCCTTTATTGCAAAGGAAGTCCAAAACGGAGCCGTCATCAACAGGGCTGCGACAGAAGCGCAAACCGGAAGCCCGACAAGAGGAGGGCGTCCCGGTACAAACGCCGTCAAAAAAGATGGCAAATGGGCAGTGAACGGAAGAAAAACCTTTACGACAATGTCGCAGGCACTGGATTATTTTTTAGTGACAGCGTGGATTGAAGACAAACAAACAACAGGTGTGTTTCTCATTCATAAAGATGATCCCGGTTTGTCGATTGAAGAAACGTGGAATATGATGGCGATGCGGGCGACTGGAAGCCATGACCTTGTACTGAATGAGGTAATGCTTGAGAAGGATAAACTGGTGGAATTGCTTCAAGGGCCTCGGGGAGCTAAGCCGAATGGCTGGCTGCTTCACATTCCGGCGATTTATCTTGGCATTGCTCAAGCTGCACGGGATTATGCGGTGCAATTTGCGTTTGAGTATTCTCCAAACAGCTTGAAGGGACCGATTAAGGATGTCCCAGCCGTACAGCAACGAACAGGCGAAATGGAGCTCGAACTGCTCAACGCCAGACATTTTCTTTTCCATATCGCTCAATTGTACGACGATCCGGAGCGCCGTCCTTACTTGAGAAGCGAGCTTGGTGCGGCGAAACATATCGTCACAAATGCTGCGCTGTCTGTTGTGGATAAAGCGATGAGAGTTGTCGGGGCTAAAAGCCTTGAACGAACCAACCCGCTTCAGCGCTATTATCGTGATGTGCGTGCCGGTCTCCACAACCCGCCGATGGATGACGCCGTGATACACAAGCTGGCCGCAGAAGCGTTTGAGTCATGAAAAAAAGAGCCTTTTCGGCTCTTTTTATGTATTGTTTTGCTCTTGAAGATTTTTTTGATGCTTGCGGTCGATCCTGTCATAAATGACGTTCATCAGCTTTGGATTGCCCATAATCGCCTCTTTGTTTTCCTGGATTAGCTGCTGGTAGGTTTTCACTTTACGCTTCGGCATGCTCCGGCGCCCTCCTGACATGTTTGTATTCACTTTCTAACTCTGTCAGCGACAATTCATACAAATGACGCTTTGACTTTTTGTATATACCATTCTGTATTAACAGATGAATGAGCTGTTTTTTCCTGATTTCTGCAGACTGAGGTGTCATTGTGTCACCAACCTCCAATCAAACGATATTGATAATCATTATCAATTAAGCTCAGTATACAATGTCCGCAAAAGCCTGTAAAGGTGAAAACAGTCCTATTCTTTCATAAAAATGCAAATATTCAACAGATCGACAAAAAGTTTCCCGGGCAATAATTTGCTGTCGAAATGTCCCTTTCCTTGAAAGCTGCCGCTGCTATTTTTCATGTTTTGAACCATACTATGTAATAGAATGGAGGCTGGTATTCGATGGAGCGGACAGAAAATCTGAAAAAGGGAGAAAAAGGGGCGCTCCTTAATATTCTGGCATATGTCATCCTTGCTGTTGTAAAGCTTGCCATTGGGATTCTCTATCATTCCGAAGCGCTGAGGGCAGACGGGTTAAATAATGGAACAGATATTGTTGCGTCAGTAGCAGTGCTGATTGGATTGCGCATCTCGCAAAGGCCGGCAGACAGCGATCATCCATATGGCCATTATCGGGCTGAAACAATTTCGTCTCTTGTTGCGTCTTTTATTATGATGGTTGTTGGCATTGAAGTGTTAATCGGCGGAGGAGAAGCGATTGCGGGCGGAACAACGGAAACGCCAAGTCTTATCGCCGCATGGACGGCGTTAGGCAGTGCTGTGTTTATGTATGGCATCTATTTATATAACAAAAGGCTGGCGGCATCCATTAAAAGCTCTGCCCTGATGGCAGCGGCAAAGGACAGCAGATCAGACGCTTTTGTAAGTGCCGGGGCATTTATCGGTGTAATGTCATCCCAGCTGCAGCTGCCGTGGATCGATCCGGTAACGGCTTTTATCATCGGCATCATCATTTGCAAGACGGCTTGGGATATCTTTAAAGATGCTTCACATTCGTTAACAGACGGCTTTCACTTAAAAGATCTTGATCCTTACAAACAGACCGTCGGCAGGATCGAAAGTGTACATCGTCTAAAGGATGTAAAAGCGAGGTATTTAGGCAGCACAGTTCATATCGAGATGGTCATTACGGTTGACCCAAAGCTTACAGTAGAAGAAGGCCATGGAGTGGCGGATGAAGTCGAAGACAAAATAAAACATGAACACGATGTCACTCATGTTCATGTTCATGTAGAGCCCGACGACAAAAAATAAGGCTGTCTAACGAATTAGCTTATATGTTCAGACAAAAATTCAGTCACTTCTTCAGGCGTTTTGGCATTGGCGCTATGAAGGTGAGCTGTTTTTTCACCGTTTTTGAAGATAAGCAAGCTAGGAATACCCATTACTTGGTATTTTTCAGCGAGTTCAGGAAGCTCGTCCTTATTCAGCTCATACCAGTCATTTTGATTGTACTCTTCCAGAATATCGCCAATGAACATATTCATGCGTGTGCAGTCTGGGCACCAATCAGCATAAAACTTTACAATAATTTCTTTATCTGATTGAATCAGTTCGTTAAATTGTTCGTTTGTTGTGATTTTTTTCATATGTCACATCTCCTTTTCAATGCCATTTTAATATAAAATAAAAAGGAATTACATACAAATGCATTCCACATCAGCATGCCCAAAAATAATTAGATCATTTTCTTGTGAAAGTGATAAGATAGTAAAGATGAATTGTAGTGGGGGGAGTATCCATTGAAAACAAGTCTAGGATTAGTGTACGGAGGAAAGTCGGCAGAACATAATGTTTCACTGCAGACCGCTCTGGCTGTAATCAAAGCGCTAAACACTGAGAAGTTTGATATACATCCGATTTATATAACTGAAAAAGGCGAATGGGTAAGAGGCGCCCGTTTAACTGAGCCTGTGTCCAACGTAAAAATGCTTCAATTTGAACAGGGAGGCACTGCTTTTTCTCCAGCTGCCTTGAATCAGGAGATGTTTCCGCAGGAAGTTTCACAGCAAAATGAAGCCATCGACGTCGTATTCCCGCTCCTCCACGGACCGAACGGAGAAGACGGTACGATCCAAGGAATGCTCGAACTTTTGAATATTCCTTATGTCGGCAACGGTGTGCTTGCTTCCTCAGCAGGCATGGATAAAGTCATCATGAAACATTTATTCGCGCAAGCCGGACTTGCTCAGGCTAAATACGCGGCTTTCCTTAAGAAAGATTGGACTCGTTCTCCGGAAGAAAGCTGTCAGCAGGTCGAACAGGAATTAGGCTATCCTTGCTTCGTGAAACCGGCAAATCTTGGATCTAGTGTCGGAATCAGCAAATGCCGTAACCGTGAAGAATTGCAAAAAGCGTTTGAGCTTGCATTCCAATATGACCGTAAAGTCGTCGTTGAAGAAGGAATTAACGGCCGCGAAATCGAAATCGGCGTTCTCGGAAATGACGATCCTAAATGCTCTGTTGTGGGAGAGATCGCACCGAAGACTGATTTCTACGATTACAAAGCGAAATATGAGGACGGAGACACTGATCTGATGATCCCGGCGATTGTGTCCGATGAGGAATATGCAACAATCAGTGATATGGCGATTAAGGCATTTAAAGCGATCGATGGTTCAGGACTCGTCAGAGCAGACTTTTTCCTGACAGCTGACGGCGAAGTTCTAATCAATGAAGTCAACACAATGCCTGGCTTCACACCTTTCAGCATGTTCCCGCTGCTCTGGAAAGAGGCCGGTGTGGAATACGCTGACCTGATTGAACAGCTTGTGGAGCTTGCAAAAGAACGCCATGCTGAGAAACAATTAATTAAGCATACATTCTAATGAAGATGGACACTGCCGGTTAGAGGGCAGTGTCTTTTCCCGTATATACAAAAGAAAGAGAGGGACCTCACTTGATTAAGCGAACAGTAAAGAACATTGCCGAGATGGTCAAAGGCACACTGACAAATCCGCAACATGAACAAACCGTGATTCATGGAGTGTCAACAGATACAAGAAAACTGGAACAAGATCAGCTTTTTATTCCGCTGAAAGGGGAACATTTTAACGGCCACACTTTTGTGCCGCAGGCATTTGAAGCCGGTGTAGCGGCCGTTTTGTGGGATCGGTCAGAACCAAATCCGCCCGAGAATCAAGCCGTCATCTTAGTGGACGACACCCTTTCCGCACTTCAGAAGCTTGCAAAAGCCTATTTGCGGGAGCTTGGCACGCGAGTTATCGGGGTAACCGGAAGCAATGGCAAAACGACAACGAAAGATATGATTCACGCCGTCCTGGGCACGCGATACCGTGTCCACAAAACAGGAGGAAACTTCAATAATCACATCGGCCTGCCGCTGACGGTTTTAGCCATGCCTGAAGACACGGAGATCGCTGTATTAGAAATGGGCATGAGCGCCAAAGGAGAAATTGACCTCCTGAGCCGCTTGGCAAACCCGGAAGTGGCTGTGATTACGAATATCGGCGAATCCCATATGCAAGAACTTGGCTCAAGAGAGGGCATCGCGGAAGCCAAGCTCGAAATCATTAACGGCCTTAAAGAAGACGGAGTGCTGATTTATATCGGGGACGAACCGCTTCTTCAAAATGAATACAGCTGCCAAACAAAAACATACGGAACGGGATCACAAAATGATTATCAGCTTCAGGATGTCAGCCAGAGTGAAGCAGGAACCCATTTTACAATCAAAGGGATGGAAAAAACGTTTTTTATTCCGATACTCGGCAAGCACAATGTCATGAACGCCATGGCTGCGGTTGCCGCGGGGGTTTATTTCGGCATCACTCCAGACGATGTCGCTAAAGGACTGAGCGGGCTTAAGGTAACCGGGATGAGACTTGAACTCATCAAAACAGACAGCGGCATTTCAATTATCAATGACGCTTATAATGCGAGTCCGACTTCCATGAAGGCTGCGATACAATTGACAGAAAGCCTTGAAGGCTACGGAAAAAAAATGCTCGTACTCGGCGACATGCTTGAACTTGGCGATCTTGAAGAAACGTTCCATAAAGAGTGCGGCGCTGTGATCAGCCCTGAGAAAATCGACCGCGTCTTTACGTACGGAAAACTGGGCGCTTTTATTGCGGAAGGCGCACGGAAACACTTTGAGAAAGAACGCGTCAGCCACTTCACAGAGAAAAAAGATCTCCTCCAAGCTGTGAAGGAACACGCATCAAAAGGAGATTTGATTTTATTCAAAGCGTCCAGAGGTATGAAGCTTGAGGAAATCGTTAAAGATTTAATAGAGAGCCCGCTCTCTTAAGAAAAAAATCTTGCGGAAAAAATGCATATTGCATCATAAAATAACATGATGTGCAAACAATAATGTATGCCGGCCGGAAATAATGTATGTCTGGCCGGCTGCGGCTATGATACAATAAATACAGGTTATTTCGCGATACGAACATATTCGTCCGGACTCTTATCCGCTGACCCGAAGTTCTCTACCTGATACATGGGAGCAGATGGAGAAGCAGCCAGCATATTCGAGATGCCGTTCTGCTTCTCATCTTATTGAAAAACGAATAGTGTAATGGTAAGATAAAACTTAAAGTAATTCGGGCTTTGTATACGGATGGATCCTGTCCTTTTTGTTAAAAGGGCAGTTTTATAAGTGGTAAATCACGACATTACTGAAACAGCAATTAGAAGGAGTTTGAATAATTTGACTATAACGTTTCAAGATTTTAATTTAAGTTCTGATCTCATGAAAGCAATTAATCGTATGGGATTTGAAGAAGCAACACCGATTCAGGCACAAACGATACCGCTCGGACTTTCAAATAAAGACGTCATTGGACAAGCGCAAACAGGTACAGGTAAAACAGCTGCGTTTGGTATACCCCTTGTTGAAAAAATTAACCCCGAGTCTCCTAATATTCAAGCAATCGTAATCGCGCCAACCCGTGAATTAGCCATTCAAGTATCTGAAGAATTATATAAAATTGGACAAGATAAGCGTGCGAAAGTTCTTCCTATTTACGGCGGACAGGATATTGGACGGCAAATCCGGGCGTTAAAGAAGAATCCGAATATCATTGTCGGAACGCCTGGACGTCTTCTTGACCACATCAACCGCCGCACAATTCGTTTAAACAACGTAAATACTGTTGTAATGGATGAAGCGGATGAAATGCTGAACATGGGATTCATTGACGACATTGAATCTATCCTTTCAAACGTGCCGAGCGAGCACCAGACACTTCTGTTCTCTGCTACAATGCCTGCGCCGATCAAACGCATTGCAGAGCGCTTTATGACTGAGCCGGAACACGTAAAAGTAAAAGCAAAAGAAATGACGGTTTCCAACATTCAGCAGTTCTATTTAGAAGTGCAAGAGCGCAAAAAATTTGATACACTCACTCGTCTTCTTGACATTCAGTCTCCTGAGCTTGCGATCGTATTCGGACGTACAAAACGCCGTGTCGATGAGCTGACTGAAGCCCTGAACCTTCGCGGATATGCGGCTGAAGGAATTCACGGTGACTTAACGCAGGCGAAACGTATGGTTGCGCTTCGCAAATTTAAAGAAGGTGCAATCGAAGTTCTTGTCGCAACTGATGTTGCCGCTCGCGGACTTGATATCTCAGGTGTTACTCATGTGTACAACTTCGACGTGCCTCAAGATCCTGAAAGCTACGTTCACCGTATCGGAAGAACAGGCCGTGCAGGAAAAACAGGTATGGCGATGACGTTCATTACACCGCGTGAGAAAAGCATGCTTCGCGCAATTGAACAAACCACAAAACGCAAAATGGACCGCATGAAGGAGCCTACACTTGATGAAGCGTTAGAAGGCCAGCAGCAGGTTACGGTTGAACGTCTTCGTACGGCAATCAGTGAAAACAACCTGAATTTCTACATGACAGCGGCTGCTGAGCTGCTTGAAGATCATGATGCAGTAACAGTAGTTGCAGCTGCTATCAAAATGTCTACAAAAGAGCCGGACAACACACCGGTTCGCTTAACAGACGAAGCGCCGATGATCAGCAAACGCTACAAAAACCAGCGCTCTTCTAAACGCAGAGACGGACAAGGCGGCGGCTATCGCGGCGGAAAAGGGAAAAGCAACAACCGTTCTTCCTACGACAAAAAGCGTTCAAACGATCGCCGTTCTTCAGGTGACAGACGCCAGAAAAAATCTTACTAATACTATCAATGAAAAGCTCAAAACATAACGTTTTGGGCTTTTTTATGTTCGCGATTTGTGATTCAGCAAACTTTCAGCTGACGGTAGCCGTTTTTCTATGTATGCTAAAGAATGAAACCTTTCTGTGAAAGAGACGTATAAGTAACGACGAAAAAACGGGAGGTAGGTATTTTGAGAGAGCAGCCAAAAAACCAAATCAGTCCGGACGGATTAAAGGTTTGGCGACTTCAAGAGATCATCACATCCGCTGTCTGCTTGCTTATTGTCATAGCAGTTGCAGTGTTAAGCTATTATTTTCATTGGCCGTACTGGATCAGCGGCGTGCTCGGCGCGGTTTGGTTTCTGGGGTCTGTTGTGACGATCTTTCTCATTCCAAAGATCCGTCATAAAGTGTGGCGCTATGAGGTTCATGAACATGAAATAGATATTCAATCAGGTATTTTTGTGGTAACGCGTGTAATTGTTCCAATGGTCAGGGTTCAGCACGTAGATACGTCACAAGGACCGTTATTGAAAAAGTACAATCTGGCAACCGTCAAAATTTCCACGGCCGCAACCGTTCATTCGATTCCCGCTTTAGCAATGGAGGAAGCGGATCGGCTGAGAGACTCCATTTCCCGTCTGGCAAGGGTGACTGACGATGATGTCTGAACCGAAACGCCTGCACCCGGCGGCAGTCATTTTGAATTTAAGCCATACCATTATTCAAACGATAAAAAATATCATTCTGCCATTCTTTTTTGTTTATATTGTGAATTCGAATCATACTGTCCGTTTTTACGGAGCCATTGCGCTCGGTGTACTGTTCATCTGGCTTGTAGCCGCAAGCATCATCGAATGGAGAAGGTTTACTTATCGGATTGAAGATGATGAATTTAGAATCGAAGAGGGCTTGTTTGTCACGAAAAAGAAATACATATCGATTGACCGGATTCAAACGATGAATACGAGCGCGGGCGTGGTCCAGCAAATTTTTAAGCTTGTGAAGCTGCAAATTGAAACGGCAGGCGGAGGCAAGGAGGCAGAAGCTGTTCTTTCTGCTATTTCTCTTGAAGAAGCTGAACGCATCAAAGAAGCTGTCTTTAAGAAAAAAGCACAAAGGCACGAAAACAAACACGATGAAGAATTGATTGAAGCGGAGCGGGAGCTGATCCCGGCTGTTGAGCACAAAGAGCACTATCGCATGACCTCGAAAGAATTACTGATGGCCGCTTCTACCTCCGGAGGAATCGGAGTGATTATCTCTGCTGTATTTGCGCTTATTTCCCAACTTGACGAAGTGCTGCCGATGGATTGGGTTTTCGATAAATTTTCCTTCCTTCAGCACGCCAGCATCGGCATTTACGCAGTACTCATTTTTTTCGGTTTATTTATCGCCTGGATTTTCAGCATCGCCGGTATGATGTTTAAATACGCGAACTTTCAAATCATGAAAAAAGAACAGGAACTGATAATTTCAAGAGGGATTATTGAAAAACATCAAGTTACGATTCCGCTCCGAAAAATACAGGCCATTAAAATAAAAGAAAACATCATCCGCCAGCTTTTCGGCTTTGTGACGGTGTCCATCGTCAGCGCGGGCGGAGGCGACCGGGAAAAAGAAGAAGGCGCTTTGACCATTCTTTTTCCGATGATTCATAAAAAAAAGCTTCCGCACATGCTCCGGACCTTTACGCCGGAATACACGCTGGAAGAAAACTGCCGCCGCCTGCCGCGGCGCGCGTTAAAACGATATTTGTTCCGTTCCGTCATTTTTTCAATCTTTTTGATCATCCCGTTATGTATCTTCTTTCAGCCATGGGGCTATCTGTCAATCATCCTGCTGCCGATTGAATTGGTCTTTGGCTACCTCGCATATAGGGATGCAGCGTGGACGATCAGCGGGGACCGTCTTCAATTGACGTCAAGATTTATCGGCAGAACAACCGCGATTGTGTTGAAAAAACGAATGCAGGTTTGCAAGTTCAGCCAATCCTATTTCCAAAAGAAAGGCAGCCTGTATACCATTTCTACTTCGGTGAAATCATCGAGCCATATGGAAGAATTAACGGTGAGGGATGTAGGTGAAGAGGATGCAGCCTTCATTTTAAACTGGTACTCATATGAAAAAGCGGACGGTTAATACCGCCGCTCTTTTTTTTGCACACATAAAAATGAAAGAATAAACCCGCCGCAAAGTCCAAACAGATGGGCCATCATGTTAATATTGGAGTTGATAAATGACATGAGAACGGCAAATGCGAGCAGGGTGAGAATCATTTTGGAATGCTCGTGACCGATCAGTTCTTTGCGAAAAAGAACCATAAACAGATACACGCCGAATAGCCCGAAAATCGCGCCGGAAGCCCCGACATGCACGTAATCAAGCGGCTCTGTAATATATGTGCCGATATTGCCGATGATGCCGGAGCCGGCGTACACAAGCAGGAAACGCGCTTTTCCCAGCATGCGTTCTAAAGCCGGGGCAAATAAAAAGATCGACATGGAATTAAACAGCAGATGGGTAAAACCGGCGTGCAGCAAAACAGGAGTGATCAACCGCCACCATTCACCGTTTGCAACGCCTAAATTATAGCCTGTGACGGCATCTCTCCATAACACCACCGAATGGACAGGAAGTGAAAAAAACAGCCAGAGGGCAGCTTGCAACGCCAATATAAAGGTGACAACGGGGTAAAGTCTGATAAACGTTTGAAAATTTTCAGTCCGTATAAACATTCCGAGCCCCTTTTCATCATTTTGGTATTTCTATAGTAACACGTTTATGAGACAAACCATTCAAATAGTACGTACGAAAGAAGGTTATCACATGATTTATGGCATTGGTTTAGACATCACCGAACTTAAACGGATTGCTGCCATGGCCGCCCGCCAGAAAAGGTTTGCTGAGCGGATTTTGACGCCAGGCGAGCTTGACCAATATCATGAGCTTTCTGAGAAAAGAAAAATTGAATTTCTCGCGGGCCGATTTGCGGCAAAAGAAGCTTTCTCCAAAGCATTTGGCACCGGTATTGGGAAACAGCTCAGTTTTCAGGACATTGAAATCAAAAAAAATCAAAATGGCAAGCCTTATATCATTTGCGCGAAGCTGAGCCAAGCCGCCGTTCACGTATCAATCACCCATACAAAGGAATACGCAGCCGCGCAGGTTGTGATTGAAAGGTTGTCAAGCTAGTCTGCATATTAGGGAAACCCCACTCATATATTTGATAATGCATTAAGGGAGACAAGTTGTTTGAGGCTTTTATGGTACGCATCCGTTCTGCCTGCCTGTACCGAGCGTACCGTTAAAGTCAAACAAGCGATTTCTTCCTTTTACATCAATTGAGAAAAAGGGGTTGAAAAAGGTGAGAAAAAGCTTTGTTTTGCTTTTAACGGGACTGCTTGCTGTCCTTATTCTTTCTGCCTGCGGGGAAAAAACGCAGCAAGATATTGTGACCGGATTAGATGAAAAGGCGAAAGAATACACCTCGTACAAAGCAAAAGCGAAAATGACCATCGAGACAGGGAGTGAGCCTCAAGTATACAATGTGGAAATCTGGCACAAAAAACCGTCTCTGTACAGGGTTTATCTGGAAAATCCAAAAAAGGACCAAAACCAAGTCATTTTACGAAATGAAAACGGAGTATTTGTTCTCACGCCGTCTTTAAATAAGAGTTTCAGGTTCCAAAGCGACTGGCCGAACAACAGCAGCCAGGTGTATCTGTTTGAATCGCTCGTAAAAGATGTTCAAAACGATTCAGATGCGGTCTTCACTGCGAAAGAGAAGAAATATGTATTTGAAACAAAAACAAACTATCAGCACAACAAAATGCTGCCAACGCAAGAAATCACGTTTAACAAAAAAGATATGAGCCCGTCATCTGTCAAAGTCATGGATACTGACAGAAAAGTCATGGTGAAAGTAGAATTCAGCAGCTTCGAATTTAATAAACAATTCGACAAAGAATCATTTGACGAAAAGAAAAATATGACCCTTTCTCAAATGGATGTTGCCACAAGCGCGAAGCCATCCGATACATTCGCGGTTAAAACGCCGCTTGAACTGCCGCTTGGCGTAAAACTGCTTGAAGAGAAAGATATTTCTACCGAAGACGGGAAGCGGATCATCATGACCTACGGAGGAGAAAAATCATTTACCTTAATTCAGGAAAAAGCCCAGATCGCCAAGGCATCCTCCTCCGTTACGCTGAACGGCGAACCGGTAAATCTTGGCTACACGATCGGCGCCTTGTCAGATGCGTCATTATCATGGACATATGACGGGGTAGATTACCTTCTCTCATCTAAAGATCTATCTAAGGAAGAAATGGTGACAGTCGCAAAAAGCATGCAGGGACAATCATCTAAATAACCGCCAAAGGCCAAACATGGTTTGGCCTTTTTTTCGTCAGGCATCGTTTCCCTTTGGCCTATAATTTTAGTATGATATGTAAATGATATTGAATAAAAGCTAGGAAGTGTCATGAATGAGCACAAAACCTTTTTACAGAGATACGTGGGCGGAAATCGACTTGTCCGCGATAAAGGAAAATGTCAGCAATATGAAAAAACACATTGGCGAGCATGTCCACCTGATGGCGGTTGTGAAAGCGAATGCTTACGGGCATGGTGATGCAGAAGTAGCAAAGGCGGCGCTTGATGCAGGCGCTTCATGCTTAGCGGTAGCCATTCTGGATGAAGCGATTTCACTGCGCAAAAAGGGCTTAAAGGCGCCTATATTGGTGCTCGGCGCAGTTCCCCCAGAGTATGTGGCAATCGCTGCTGAGTATGACGTGACATTGACAGGTTATTCTGTTGAATGGCTTCAGGAGGCAGCCCGCCACATGAAAAAAGGTTCTCTTCATTTTCATCTGAAGGTCGATACGGGGATGAACAGGCTGGGTGTAAAAACAGAGGAAGAAGTTCTGAACGTGATGGCGATTCTTGACCGCAACCCCCGTTTAAAATGCAAAGGGGTATTTACCCATTTTGCGACAGCGGATGAAAAAGAAAGAGGCTATTTTTTCATGCAGTTTGAGCGCTTTAAAGAGCTGATTGCTCCGCTGCCGCTAAAGAATCTGATGGTGCACTGCGCCAACAGCGCAGCCGGCCTCCGTCTGAAAAAAGGCTTTTTCAACGCGGTCAGATTCGGCATCGGAATGTACGGGCTCCGTCCGTCAGCCGACATTACGGACGAAATACCGTTTCAGCTGTGCCCTGCATTCACCCTGCATTCGACGCTGTCTCATGTCAAACTGGTCAGAAAAGGCGAGAGCGTCAGCTACGGAGCGGAATACACAGCGGAAAAAGACACATGGATCGGAACGGTGCCTGTCGGCTACGCGGACGGCTGGCTTCGAAAGTTGAAAGGGACCGAAATTCTTGTGAAGGGAAAACGGCTGAAAATTGCCGGCCGAATCTGTATGGACCAATTTATGGTCGAGCTGGATCAGGAATATCCGCCGGGCACAAAAGTCACATTAATCGGCTCCCAGGGAGATGAACATATTTCCATGGATGAGGTCGCAGGCAGGCTCGAAACCATAAACTACGAAGTGGCTTGTACAATAAGTTCCCGCGTTCCCCGTATGTTTTTGGAAAATGGGAGTATAATGGAAGTAAGAAATCCTTTATTGCAGGAAAATGCAAGCAAATAGCTCATCTCATTATGAGAATTCATAAAACAGCTTTGCTTGAAGAGTGAATAATGGTATCATTATCACTGGATGGATAAAAGAGTCGTATCCGTAAGTTTGGTGGAGGTGTATGTTTTTTGTCTGAATCCAGCGCAAGAACCGAAATGAAAATCAGCTTGCCCGAAAACCTAGTAGCTGAATTGGATGGTGTAGCGATGCGGGAGAAACGTAGCAGAAACGAACTGATATCACAAGCAGTGAGAGCGTATGTCAGCGAACGAACAACTCGTCACAACCGTGATTTGATGAGACGCGGCTATATGGAAATGGCGAAAATCAACCTGAATATTTCTTCTGAGGCTCACTTTGCGGAGTGCGAGGCTGAAACGACAGTTGAGCGCTTAGTCAGCGGAGGATAATCATTTGATTGTGAAACGCGGCGATGTTTATTTTGCTGATTTATCTCCTGTTGTTGGCTCAGAGCAAGGCGGGGTGCGCCCGGTTTTAGTGATCCAAAATGACATCGGAAATCGCTTCAGCCCAACTGCTATTGTTGCAGCCATAACAGCACAAATACAGAAAGCGAAATTACCAACCCACGTCGAAATCGATGCAAAACGCTACGGTTTTGAAAGAGATTCCGTTATTTTGCTGGAGCAAATTCGGACGATTGACAAGCAAAGGTTAACGGATAAGATTACTCATCTGGATGATGAAATGATGGATAAGGTTGATGAAGCCTTACAAATCAGTTTGGCACTCATTGATTTTTAGACATATTTTATAGGTTGCTCAAATAGAGCAACTTTTTTTGTTTTCAAAAAACATAAACGATATAATAGTGAAATAACGAAAAAAATATGTTGTTTTTTATCGGGAGGTAAGCGAATTTGATGTCGAATCAGACTGTATACCAGTTCATTGCCGAGAATCAAAATGAACTGCTCCAACTGTGGACTGACACACTAAAAGAATTAAGCGAGCAAGAATCCTATCAGCTGACTGACCAAGTGTATGAAAATATATCTAAAGAATATATCGACATTCTGTTGCTGTCTGTTAAGGACGAAAACGCTGCTGAAAGCCAAATCAGCGAATTGGCGCTTCGAGCGGTTCAAATCGGGCTTTCTTTGAAGTTTTTGGCTACTGCGCTTGCTGAATTCTGGAAGCGTCTCTACACGAAAATGAATGATAAGAGATTGCCAGATCAAGAGAGTACGGAATTAATCTGGCAGATTGACCGCTTTTTCAGCCCGATTAATACTGAGATCTTTAACCAATACTCAATTTCGTGGGAAAAAACAGTTTCTCTGCAAAAAATCGCCCTGCAGGAGCTATCTGCGCCGCTCATACCGGTATTTGAAAATATCACCGTGATGCCGCTGGTCGGAACAATTGATACCGAACGCGCTAAACGAATTATGGAAAACCTTCTAAACGGTGTCGTCAAACATCGGTCACAAGTCGTGTTAATTGATATCACAGGTGTTCCTGTCGTTGATACGATGGTTGCCCACCATATTATTCAGGCATCTGAAGCGGTAAGGCTTGTTGGAGCGAAATGCCTGCTCGCCGGAATCCGTCCGGAAATTGCTCAAACCATCGTCAACCTTGGCATTGATTTATCCCAAGTTATTACTAAGAATACCCTGCAAAAAGGAATTCAAACAGCATTGGAAATGACGGATCGAAAAATCGTTTCATTGGGGGAATAACATTGTGAGACATCCGAAAATCCCGATCTTGAAACTGTATAATTGCTTATTAGTATCCATTCAATGGGAACTGGATGACCAAACTGCATTAACCTTTCAAGAAGACTTATTAAATAAAATATACGAAACAGGTGCTAACGGAGTCGTGATTGACCTGACATCTGTGGATATGATAGATTCATTTATCGCGAAAGTGCTGGGCGACGTCATTACAATGTCTAAGTTAATGGGGGCAAAGGTTGTCTTGACCGGCATTCAGCCCGCTGTGGCAGTGACGCTGATTGAACTCGGAATCGCTCTTGAGGAAATCGAGACTGCACTCGACTTAGAGCAGGGGCTTGAGACATTGAAGCGGGAATTGGGGGAATAGCGAATGAACGACCAATCCTGTGTAAAAATCATGACAGAATGGGATATTGTGGCCGCCAGACAACTGGGACGAAACGTTGCAAAAGAACTGGGATTCGGCACTGTAGACCAGGCTAGAATTACAACGGCTATTTCAGAATTAGCCAGGAACATTTATTTATATGCCGGCAAAGGGCAGATTGGAATTGAACAGGTCGCAGACAGAGGAAAAAAGGGCCTGAAAATCATAGCGGAAGACCAAGGGCCGGGAATTCCCGATATCCGAAAAGTCATGGAAGACGGATTTTCAACGTCTGGCGGACTTGGTGCGGGACTTCCCGGTGTCAAAAGGCTGATGGATGAATTCAGCTTAAATTCTGTAGCGGGGGAAGGAACAGAGATACAAGCCATTAAATGGCTTCGGTAGGAGGTAAGAACGTGGATTTTAGGGAGGTTATTGAGCAGCGGTATCATCAGCTGCTTAGTCGATATATAGCCGAATTAACAGAAACATCTTTATATCAAGCCCAAAAATTCAGCCGAAAAACAATCGAGCACCAAATTCCTCCGGAAGAAATCATCAGCATACACCGAAAAGTGCTGAAGGAGCTGTATCCGAATCTCCCGGAAGATGTTTTTCATTCGCTGGATTTTTTAATAGAAGTCATGATTGGATATGGAATGGCTTATCAGGAGCATCAAACCCTCAGGGGGATACAGCAGGAAATCAAATCAGAAATTGAAATCGCAGCAAATGTTCAGCAGACGCTGCTCGGAACAAAGATTCCGCAAGAGGAAGCGCTGGATATCGGCGCCATCAGTGTGCCCGCTAAACAGATGAGCGGGGACTACTACCACTTTGTCAAAGACAAGGAATCCATTAATATCGCAATCGCGGATGTGATCGGAAAAGGCATTCCGGCAGCTCTTTGTATGTCCATGATTAAATACGCGATGGACTCTTTGCCGGAAACGGGCATACATCCATCTCAGGTGCTGAAAAATTTAAATCGGGTTGTTGAACAAAACGTTGACGCCAGTATGTTTATTACGATGTTTTATGCAAATTACAATATGGACAAGCATCAGTTTACATATGCTTCAGCGGGACATGAACCGGGATTCTATTATTCTCAAAAAGACAACACATTTTACGATTTAGAGGCCAAAGGGCTCGTTCTCGGCATCTCGCAGGATTATGACTACAAACAATTTGATCAGCATCTGGAAAAAGGCGATATGATTGTTTTATTTTCTGACGGCGTCACAGAATGCAGAACGGAAAACGGTTTCTTGGAGCGCCCTGATCTGCAAAAGCTTATTGAGGAACATATGTGTTCCTCCGCGCAGGAAATGGTCAAAAACATTTATGACAGCCTCCTCAAATTGCAGGATTTTCAGCTTCATGATGATTTTACGTTAATTGTTTTGCGAAGAAAGGTTTAGCATCAGCCAGACGGGGGTATAAGACAATTAGTGATTTGAAGGAAAATTTGAGGTGATACGAATGAATATAAATGTTGATGTGAAGCAAAACGAGAATGATATACAAGTAAACATTGCAGGAGAAATAGATGTATACTCAGCTCCGGTGCTCAGAGAGAAGCTCGTTCCTCTGGCAGAACAAGGCGCTGACTTAAGGATTTGCCTGAAAGATGTCAGCTACATGGACAGTACCGGATTGGGCGTTTTTGTAGGCATCTTTAAAACAGTGAAGAAGCAAGGCGGTTCGCTGAAGCTCGAAAATCTATCTGATCGGCTGATCCGTCTGTTTGACATTACAGGCCTGAAGGACATCATTGATATTTCTGCAAAGTCAGAAGGTGGAGTGCAATGAAGAATAACGCTGATTACATCGAAATGAAAGTGCCGGCCCAACCTGAATATGTAGGGATTATAAGGCTGACGCTGTCAGGCGTCGCAAGCAGAATGGGCTATACGTACGATGAAATTGAAGATCTGAAAATCGCAGTCAGTGAGGCGTGTACAAATGCGGTTCAGCACGCTTATAAAGAAGATAAAAATGGGGAAGTGTCAATACGATTCGGTGTGTTCGAAGACCGTTTAGAAATCATTGTGGCGGATGAAGGAGACAGCTTTGATTTCGATCAAAAGCAGCAGGATCTTGGGCCGTACACACCTTCACACACAGTTGATCAATTATCAGAAGGAGGGCTCGGTCTATATTTAATGGAAACGCTCATGGATGAAGTCAGAGTGCAAAACAACTCCGGCGTCACCGTAGCGATGACAAAGTATTTAAATGGGGAGCGAGTTGATCATGACACAACCATCAAAAACTACGAAACTAACTAAAGATGAAGTCGATCGGCTCATAAGCGATTACCAAACAAATCAAGACGAACAGGCGCAAGAAACGCTTGTGCGGGTGTATACAAATTTGGTTGATATGCTTGCGAAAAAATATTCAAAAGGCAAAAGCTTTCACGAGGATCTCCGTCAAGTCGGCATGATCGGGCTGCTCGGCGCGATTAAGCGATACGATCCCGTCGTCGGCAAATCGTTTGAAGCTTTTGCCATCCCGACAATCATCGGTGAGATTAAACGTTTCCTAAGAGATAAAACATGGAGCGTTCACGTGCCGAGACGGATTAAAGAACTGGGCCCAAGAATCAAAATGGCGGTTGATCAGCTGACGACTGAAACACAAAGGTCACCAAAAGTAGAAGAGATTGCTGAATTCCTTGATGTTTCAGAGGAAGAGGTTCTTGAAACGATGGAAATGGGCAAAAGCTATCAAGCCCTATCCGTTGACCACAGCATTGAAGCGGATGCGGATGGAAGCACCGTCACGATTCTTGACATTGTCGGATCTCAGGAGGACGGATATGAGCGGGTTAACCAGCAAATGATGCTGCAAAGCGTGCTTCACGTCCTTTCTGACCGTGAAAAACAAATCATCGACCTTACGTATATTCAAAACAAAAGCCAAAAAGAAACTGGGGACATTCTCGGTATATCTCAAATGCACGTCTCGCGTCTGCAGCGCAAAGCTGTGAAGAAGCTCAGAGAGGCCTTGATTGAAGATCCCTCGATGGAGTTAATGTAATGATCCAGGTTGAAGAAAACGAGCATATTCAAACTCTTGTATACCAACTGAATAAAGAAGGAAAATCGATTTGCGGCGACAGCTTTTTTATGAAAGCTGATGATAAGGAATTGATTTGTGCAGTAGCTGACGGACTTGGAAGCGGATCGCTTGCCAACGAATCTTCTGCAGCCATCAAAGACTTAGTGGAAAACTATGCGGATGAAGACGTACAAAGCATTATCGAACGCTGTAATCAGGCGATGAAAAACAAAAGGGGTGCAACAGCATCTATCCTGAAAATCAATTTTGAACAAAGGCAGTTTACGTACTGCTCTGTCGGAAACGTACGGTTTATTCTGCATTCCCCGTCTGGTGAAAGCTTTTATCCTCTGCCGATTTCAGGCTATTTATCAGGCAAGCCGCAAAAATACAAAACGCACACCGCCACTTATGAAAAGGGGTCAAAGTTCATTATACATACAGATGGACTCAACGTACCCGATATCCGCTCCCATTTAAAAAAAGGCCAATCGGTAGAAGACATATCGAATTCGCTGAAAATGTATACGACATCGAGAAAAGATGATCTGACCTATATTCTTGGACAGCTGTCCTAGAAAATCAGAAAACGAGAAGCCGTAACGCCGGCTTCTTTTTTTATGCGTTTTTTTCGGTTTTTGATACACTAGAGAAAGAACGACAATATTGGAGGCTTTGGTTACATGGAAACGTCAGCCCTTTTAAAACAGCAAATTGCGAAAGAAATAGGATTATCACAAAAACACGTTGAAAGTGTCATCCGCCTGCTGGAGGACGGCAACACAGTCCCCTTTATCGCCCGGTATCGAAAAGAGCAGACGGGTTCGATGGATGAGGTTCAGATTCAGACGATTTCTGAACGCTGGCAATACATACAGAACCTAAATCAGCGAAAAGAAGAAGTTATCCGTCTCATTGCAGAGCAGGATAAACTGACAGATGACCTAAAGCGAAAAATCGAGCAATCGGTGAAGCTTCAGGAAGTGGAGGACCTTTACCGCCCGTATAAACAAAAACGCAAAACAAAGGCAACAGTCGCAAAAAGCAAAGGCCTTGAGCCGCTTGCAGACTATATTTTAACACTTCCGCAGGATGATCGTTTGGCAGCAGTTGCAGACCAATACATCAGCGAAGAAAAAGAAGTGTTCACACGGGAAGAAGCAATTGAAGGCGCCAAGCACATTATTGCGGAACAAATCTCAGATGAGCCGAATTTCAGAAAGTGGATTCGCCAGGAAACCTTCAAAAAAGGAACCATTAAATCTGCAGCTGGAAAATCGGCAGACGCAGACGAGAAAAACGTGTATGAAATGTATTACGAGTATGAAGAGCCAATTTCAAAAGTCGTTCCGCACAGGGTGCTGGCGATGAACCGCGGCGAAAAAGAGGACATTTTAAAGGTGTCTATCGAGCCGCCCGCGGATCACATCAAGGCGTATTTAGAAAAACAGATCATCAAAAACCGCCCAACGTCCGTAAAAGAGATTTTGCAGGAGACGATTGAAGACAGCTATAAAAGGCTGATCCAGCCGGCAATCGAACGTGAAATCAGAAAAGAGCTGTCAGAAAAAGCGGATGAACAGGCAATTCACATCTTCTCTGAGAACTTGAGAAAGCTTCTGCTTCAGCCGCCGATGAAAGGCAAAACCGTGCTCGGTGTTGACCCGGCCTTCCGAACTGGCTGTAAGCTTGCTGTGTCAGACGAAACTGGAAAAGTATTGAAAATCGATGTCATCTATCCGCATGCACCAGTCAAGAAAACAAAAGAAGCCCACGAAAAAGTCAAAGCCATTCTTGAGCAGCATCAAGTCGAGATGGTGGCGATTGGAAACGGCACGGCGTCCAGAGAAACAGAGCAATTCATCGTCAATGTACTGAAGGACATAACTCGTAAAATTTATTATGTGATCGTCAATGAAGCAGGAGCAAGCGTCTATTCGGCTTCTGAGCTTGCCAGAGAAGAATTCCCTGAGCTTCAGGTTGAAGAGCGCAGTGCCGTATCTATTGCGCGAAGACTTCAAGACCCGCTCGCGGAGCTCGTTAAGATCGATCCGAAGTCTGTGGGTGTCGGGCAGTATCAGCATGATGTCAGCCAAAAACGCTTAAATGAATCTCTGCGTTTCGTCGTCGAAACGGTCGTTAACCAGGTTGGAGTAAACGTCAACACAGCCTCCGCCGCGCTGCTGCAATATGTAGCTGGACTATCGAAGTCGGTCGCAGGCAACATTGTCAAAAAACGTGAGGAAATCGGAAAGTTTTCGAATCGAAAAGAACTGAAGGACATCCCCAGACTCGGTGCGAAAACCTATGAGCAATGCATCGGTTTCTTAAGGGTGCAGGAAGGGACAGAGCCTTTGGATAGAACAGGCATCCACCCGGAAAGCTATAAAGAAACAAAAGCGCTATTGAAAAAGCTCGGCCTTTCAACAGAACAAATCGGTACGGCAGAATTGAAGGATAAAATCAATCAGCTGGCGCTTTCTGAAACGGCGAAAGAACTGGGAATCGGCGAAATCACGCTGAAAGATATTTGTGAACAGCTGACAAGGCCGGAGCGCGATCCGCGTGATGAGGTGCCAAAGCCTTTGCTGAAAACAGATGTCCTTCAGCTGGAGGATTTGAAAGAGGGAATGGAACTCCAGGGCACCGTGCGCAATGTCGTGGACTTCGGAGCGTTTGTTGATATCGGGGTCAAACAAGACGGGCTTGTGCATATCTCAAAACTCAGCAATCAATTCGTCAAGCATCCTCTTGATGTCGTATCTGTCGGCGATATTGTGACAGTTTGGGTTGACGGCGTAGATGTGCAAAAAGGCAGAGTATCGCTGTCTATGGTAAAATAAAAGCACTGCTTACGAGCAGTGTTTTTTCCTATAGAAATACCAGCATTGATTCAGCAGTTTAATTTGGTAATTATCTTTTTCAAGGAACGCTTTTTGCATCTGTTTTTTAAGCCAATTTGGCATAGGCTGATTCCTCCTCAGCTTTTATCATATGAGGGACGGTGATTACCATATTGTATGCGAACGGTGAATTGTCCCGTTCAATGTTTTTTAAGTGAGGTGCACCATGGATAACGAAGAGCTTCAAAAGCTGACAGAGGATATTTCAGAAACGTATTTTAAAAAGCCGTTCCGCCACCATGCGGTTTTTAATGACAGGCTTAAAACCACGGGCGGAAGATATCTGTTAACTTCCCATAACATTGAATTGAACAGGAAATATCTGATTGAGCACGGCAGGGAGGAACTGATCGGCATCATCAAGCACGAGCTCTGCCATTATCATCTTCACCTTGAGGGAAAAGGATATAAGCACAGAGACAGAGATTTTCGATTGCTGCTGCAGCAGGTCAACGCGCCAAGGTTCTGTACACCCCTTAAGAAAAAAACTGAAAGCAAAAAAACTTATATGTATATCTGCACAGCCTGCGGCCAACAGTATATAAAGAAGCGTGCCATGAATCCTGACAGATACAGATGCGGAAAATGCCGCGGAAAAATAAAAAGAATTTTTTCGTGAAAAAGGTTGACGAATATGGCAAGCCTATGTTACATTATAAAAGTCGTCACGAGAGATAAATAAAAAATATTTACCTCTTGACACTGGAAACCAAGGCTGATATAATAAGTCTTGTCTCACTATTCCACAGTAGCTCAGTGGTAGAGCTATCGGCTGTTAACCGATCGGTCGCAGGTTCGAATCCTGCCTGTGGAGCCATATTGGAGAAGTACTCAAGTGGCTGAAGAGGCGCCCCTGCTAAGGGTGTAGGTCGCGTAAGCGGCGCGAGGGTTCAAATCCCTCCTTCTCCGCCATAAGATTTCGATATAAGTTCTCAACCATCGGCCCGTTGGTCAAGCGGTTAAGACACCGCCCTTTCACGGCGGTAACACGGGTTCGAATCCCGTACGGGTCATTCCATTTCGTTGGGCTATAGCCAAGCGGTAAGGCAACGGACTTTGACTCCGTCATGCGTTGGTTCGAATCCAGCTAGCCCAGCCATTTTTATTTTTTGAAATCTAATAGTAAGAGCCATTAGCTCAGTTGGTAGAGCATCTGACTTTTAATCAGAGGGTCGAAGGTTCGAGTCCTTCATGGCTCACCATTGTGTCTTATGCGGGTGTGGCGGAATTGGCAGACGCGCTAGACTTAGGATCTAGTGTCTTTACGGCGTGGGGGTTCGAGTCCCTTCACCCGCACTTTATTTACAAAGTGCACGCAAATTGGTTTTACTAGGTTAAGAGCCTAATAAATCAGCACAAACACAATTCAATGATCACGCGGTCGTGGCGGAATGGCAGACGCGCTAGGTTGAGGGCCTAGTGGGTGAATAACCCGTGGAGGTTCAAGTCCTCTCGGCCGCATCCCAATAATACCAAGGGTTTAACCACCTTTGGTATTATTTTTTTATGCGGAAAATACGGCTATAGAAGAAGACTTGCTCACCAAAACTCACCAGTTACTTAAAGTAAGTCGTCCAAACGGTCGGCAGTTTCCTTCTGTTTATTAGGGAAAAGGTGTCCGTAAGTATTCATTGTGAAAGAAGCGGAACTATGTCCTAATCGTTCAAAAAAATAAAGGGTGATACATATTATACATGACTAATATGCATTACCCATTTCTTTTTTGTTCAAAAATCGCGCCCGATTGTTGAAGAACATAAGCTAATACAACTGACTCGATTTCTAAAGTTGCTCCATTCTTTATTTAAACAACTCATCCACAACCTGTTTTAAAATCTCGTAAGACTGAATTTCCTTGCTCAATTCGTAAATATTAGATAACGCAATTAATTCATCTACTTGATACATTTGTTGGAAGTCAATTAGTTCGCGACGAATTGTTTCTCGATCACCCATGATTGTATACCCCAGTCGATTATGGAGAATTTCTAATTCAAACTGTGATAACGATTCTAGGAAGTTTTCAGTGGGTGGAATAAGCTTACTTAAATTATTTGTATAAATATCAATATACACCTGCAAATGACTTGCAGAAATAAAAGATGCCTCGTCCATAGATTCTGCTGCAATCACATTAATGCAAGCGATCACATAAGGCTCTTGTAAATAAGAAGACGGTTGGAAATTTTCTCGATAAATAGAGAGCGCTTCTTCCATCGCATGGGGTGAAAATTGAGCGCCAAATGCATAGGGTAAACCAAGCTTTGCAGCAATTTCCGCTGAATCGTTTGAGGATCCTAACACAAAAACAGGCACATGCGTTCCAATACCCGGATAAGCGCGAACCTCTCCCTGTACACTCTTATCCCCGACAAAACGCAAAATATCATTTACTTCTCTTTCAAAGAAAAACACGCCATTATGGTTGGAACGACGAATCACATCGGCCGTTTTTTGATCCGTTCCGGGTGCGCGTCCTAATGCCAATCTACACGATTTGGATATAATGTTTCAAGTGTTCCAAATTGCTCCGCTACGATTAATGGGGAATGATTTGGCAGCATAATACCCCCTGAACCTACGCGAATGTCTTTTGTATTTGCTAATATATGTTGTACAATTGATACGGTTGCTGCACTTGCATAAGCGTCGTGATTATGATGCTCTGCAAACCAAATCCGTTTATAGCCCATATGATCTACAGCTTTAGCTAATGACACTGCAGAATCAATCCCTTGTTTCATTGTTTCTCCTTGTCTTAATGGAGCAACTGATAAAACAGATATATCAAATTTTTTCATAATTTCACCTCTAAAAATAATGAACTTATACAAAATCAGTGAAAAAACCATTTTAAATAAATGTCTCATATTAAATGGTGTACATTCCTCTTTTGATTTGTATGCAAATAAATATATACTTTCTCAATCGATCAATACATAGGGAAAATAAAGTTATTTAACAGTTTCACTTTATTTTTAAAGTTTTAAACAAACATAAAAAAATGTACAGTGAACAAACTATGTAAAAAAAATACAACTTGTTTTTCAGAAAGGATACAAGAAAATGATTGATGAAATAGATAAAAGAATACTCGATGAGCTGTCTAAAAATAGTCGCCTTACAATGAAAAAATTAGGGGGAAAAAGTACATCTCACTGCTCCAGCAACCGCATCAAGAGTAGTAAAGTTATTAGACAATGGCATAATAAAAGGATGCAGTATTGAAGTGAATCAAGTGAAATTAGGCTTCTCTATACATGCTTTTCTTAATATTTTTATCGAAAAAATCCATCATCAACCCTATTTAGCTTTTATAGAAACACAAGGTAACTATGTAATAAACAATTATAAAGTTAGTGGAGACGGTTGCTATTTGCTTGAATGTAAATTTCCCTCAAACGAGGTATTAGATCTATTTTTAAATGACTTAAACAAACATGCAAACTATAAAGTGTCGATTGTTATTGGTAAATAGTTAACCTTTATAAAACGGAGATGTGTGGTCATATAACTAACATGATATATTTCTGCTCTAAAAAGCCTTAGTTTGGATATGAAATTTACCAAGCTAGGGCTTTTTTTATACATAATGTCACATTCATACATTATGATAACCACATTATTCATCAGACATTAAATGACGTATTATACGAAAATCATGAGTCAGTACGTCTATTAGAGAAAGAGACAGTCATTGTAAAACATATGCCGAATCGCTTTTTCAATACAGATTTACATGAAAAGCTACAGAACAAGGGGTGAAAGAATTAAATCGCTCCTGCTGAGCATGTTTGCGACATAACGTCTTTCCTTCCACAAGAAAGATGATTCAGCAATTTAAAAAAGGATGTTCAGAAAAATAACTTCTGGACACCCTTTATTCATTATACTTTATTTTGTTTTTCGATATCATTATTCCCATCTGATAAAAGATCAAGGTGCCCTGTTTTTGATCCAAGTAAGACTATGTACAGAGTGTTTTTGCCATAAATATAGATATTGATGAAGGTATACATAAAGCACCCAATTGATCGATTTACTTTAATGTTAGTTCCCTCAATATCTCCATTCTCTTCCGATTTTTACCTGAAGCTGCTGGCCATGTTAAATATAGCTCTCCCAGAACTTTTCATTATGCTATTATTACATAATTTCTCTATCATTTTTTATCTGTTTGATCTATTTAAACGTTAATTCCTTTCGAAAATAAAGTCAAAGAGTTAAAACACTTTTTTTTATCTATGTATTTGAACACTGCTGATATTATACACTTAACTCTGTCGAAGTAAGACAAATAAAAAAGAAAGTGAGTTGTAAATATGAATATTACACAAATTCGAAATGCAACAATTGTTGTAAAATACGCAAATAAAAAATTTTTAATAGATCCTATGTTAGCAGAGAAAGGTACGTACGCTACTTTCCCTGAAACGATCAGACAAGATCTATTTAATCCTTTGGTGAGTTTGCCAACATCAATTGATAACATTCTGGATGGCGTAGATGGAGTAATTGTTACTCATCTACACCTAGATCACTTTGATGATGTGGCAAAAAACGTATTGCCAAAAAACATCAAAATGTTTGTTCAAAATGAAGCAGATGCAAAAGAAGTAAAATCAAGTGGTTTCAAAAATGTAGAAGTACTGCAACAAGACACTGTTTTTGAAGGGATCCAATTAGTAAAAACAAATGGTGAACATGGCAGAGGAGAAGAGTTATTAAACTTAATGGGTGATGTTTGTGGATTAGTATTCAAGCACCCAAGTGAAAAAGTTTTATATGTAGCTGGGGATACAGTTTGGTATGATGCTATCGAAGACGAGATTCATACACATCAACCAGAAATCATTGTGGTTAATGGTGGAGACAATCAAAGATTAGATTTAGGTTCACTCATCATGGGAAAAGAAGACATCTATGAAGTTCACAAGGCTGCTCCTCATGCTAAGATTATATCTGTTCATATGGAAGCTGTTAACCATTGGACACTATCTAGAGAAGAATTAAAAAAGTTTAGTAAAGAAAAAGGATTCTCAAGTAATATTTTAGTTCCAGAAGACGGAGAGTCTTACACATTTTAATATGAACACCGACAAATAAGATTGTCTTGTTCATTTTTTAAAAATAGAAGAAGCTCATAATTATAAAAACTAATCATGAGCTTCTTCTAATAATGAATATAATTAAATATTAAATATATCGAAAATCCTAAATATATAGAATAACAAAAATGGAATGTTATGACAAAAAAACTTGAAAAGCAACAAAGATTTGTCGTTAGGAGGTAGAATTCATGGTAATGACAAAAAAAGATACAAATATATCAACACAGCAGCCTCTTTGGTTACAAGGTTATATTGATTCACCAGAAAAACAAAACCAACTTTATAAAAAAACATTAAAAATATTGATTTTTTCACAAATATTTGGGGGAGCAGGACTTGGTGCCGGGATAACAGTTGGGGCGCTTCTTGCACAAGATATGATAGGATCGGAAAATGTAGCAGGAATTCCAACTGCCCTCTTTACTTTTGGATCTGCCGTAGCTGCCCTACTTATAGGAGCATCTTCACAACGTTTTGGTCGCAGAGCCGGACTTGCAGGTGGTTTCCTTATAGGTGGATTAGGTGCTATAGGTGTTATAATTGCGGCTTTAATCAACAGCGTTGCCCTATTATTTGTTTCCCTTCTTATTTATGGAGCAGGTATGGCTTCTAATCTTCAAGTTCGATATGCTGGGACAGACCTTGCAAATGAGAAACAACGGGGAACTGCTGCAAGTATGGCCTTGGTTTCTACTACTTTAGGAGCTGTAGTAGGCCCTAACCTAGTTAATACAATGGGGGAATTTGCAGATTCAATTGGTGTTCCCAATTTAGCTGGTCCGTTCATCATGTCAGGAGCAGCTTTTATAATTGCTGGAATTATTCTCTTAATTTTTCTTCGTCCAGATCCGCTGTTTGTATCAACAGCTATTGCAAATGCTGAGAAAAAAGACGATAAAGTACAAATAGGAGGAAGTCTAAAAAATCCTTTTATAGACAAAAAAGGAATAATGGTAGGAGCTGTCATTATGATTTTAGCTCAACTAATCATGACAGCTATTATGACAATGACACCTGTTCACATGGGTCATCACGGTCATGGTTTGAGCGAAGTGGGATTAGTTATAGGGCTCCATATTGCAGCGATGTACCTTCCTTCACCATTGACTGGTTTATTAGTAGATAAGTTTGGTCGCACTACTATGGCTATTGCTTCAGGTGCTACACTTCTTGCTGCTGGATTGGTGGCAGCTATTGCACCGGCAGATTCATTATCATTACTCATCCTAGCACTAGTATTATTAGGGGTAGGCTGGAACTTTGGTTTACTAACGGGAACTGCCCTCATTATAGATTCAACACACCCATCTCTACGCGCAAAAACACAAGGAACATTTGATGTCTTAGTAGCACTATCAGGAGCAGCGGGGGGAGCCTTGTCAGGAATGGTTGTTGCACATTCTAGTTACACAATACTATCAATTTCTGGAGCCGTTTTATCATTGTTACTTATTCCTGTAGTTATTTGGTATTTTAAAGGGAATCAGGAAAAAGCATAAGCTTATATAACTTGCTATACATTTAAAGAACCTAAGTAGACATTACTTTAAGGTGGCAACGGAACCTCCTTTTTTTTATTTATTATAGTAAGGAGTTGACATGGCATTAGTGGCATTTGTGTAATTACACAATTATTTAGTTGTTCGTTTACAGTTAAAAATAGTGCCTATTTTGTCCCAAAATGAATATAAAACGATGAAAATGAGTGTAATGAATGACATCATATACTTGAAATAACAGGCTTTTTTTGTAACTAATGATAAGCATCCGCTTTATTGAGGGATTCGAACTAATAAAGAAGATACCAAACCATATTGGTATCTTTTTTGTTTTTGCTGTAGAGTTATTAAATTCCCTCTTAGGAGTAACGTGACGTGTCATCAATGACAGCAATTGAATCCGATAATTACCAATATAGGTTTGTTTACTTTTTTACTTTTTCGATGTCTTCTTCTCCCCAAGGATACTAATCAGGGGATTATGAGCATGTTGAAGTAAATATGGAGACTTCTCACGATTAATCTTTTGGGTTTAACATATAAGATGGGGAACTAATTATATTAACCCTTTATAATGATTCTCATGTAGTCCTGAAAATTGACAATATACCTATAAGGGTATAATATTGATTCATAAACAATATATGGTTAATAATGTAGTGTGTTAAATTGCATAGTATGAATTGATAGTTGATAACATGTAAATATATATTTCAAAGAAGGGGTTCTAGGCATGGAGTATGATCAAAAGATTAAAAATCGTCTACGCCGGATAGAAGGGCAAATTAAAGGTGTATTGACTATGATGGAGCAAGGAAAAGATTGTAGAGAGGTTGTGACCCAATTAGCAGCTTCACGTAATGCTATTGATCGAGCAATGGGTTTAATTGTGAGCACAAACCTTGAACATTGTGTTCGTGAAAGTTTAGAAAAGGGCGAAGACACACAAAACTTAGTAAAAGAAGCAGTCGACTTATTGGTAAAGAGTCGATAAAAAATTCATCAACCTATGTTTAAGGTTGACGAATTTTTATATGTGTTATATTATACCCCCACCGGTATTAAACGAGTTGAATAATAGCAGATCTTTCGAAAAAATTTTTTGGTTTCAATATACCCCTATGGGTAATTAGTTAGGAGAATAAACATGACAGAACAAACAAAACGTACAACAATTGTCTTATTTAGTGGGGATTACGATAAAGCAATGGCAGCTTATATTATTGCGAATGGTGCAGCTGCCTACGATCATGAAGTTACTATATTTCACACTTTCTGGGGATTAAATGCTTTGCGTAAAGAAGAGCTGGTTCCAGTAAAAAAAGGGTTTCTTGAAAAAATGTTTGGAAAGATGATGCCTCGTGGTGCTGATAAGATGGGCTTATCTAAAATGAACTTTGCAGGTATGGGCCCTAAAATGATTAAAAATGTTATTAAAAAGCATAATGCATTAACATTGCCTCAGTTAATTGAGATGGCTCAAGAACAGGGTGTAAATCTCGTAGCTTGTACGATGACAATGGATCTTCTTGGTTTACAGGAAAAAGAATTAATAAATGATATCAACTATGCTGGTGTAGCCGCTTATTTAGCAGATGCTGAAGAAGGCAACGTCAACTTATTTATTTAATATATCCATTACAAGTTAAATAAATGAAGGAGGTGAAACACAATGGATAGTGGGATAATCATCAATACCTTACTCATTTTATTTTTACTTTGGATTGTATTTCGACGATTTTTACCAGTGCAAGGTGTTAAACAGATAACAACTACTGATTTAAAGTCAGAGCTAAAAAATAAAGGAAAACAGTTTATCGATGTACGAACACCTCATGAATTTCGCACAAGGCATATTAAAGAGTTCAAAAATATTCCCTTTTCAAAATTGGCTCATCAAACAAGTCAACTTTCGAAAGACCAAGAAGTTTTTGTTATTTGTCAAAGTGGAATGAGAAGTCTAAAGGCGAGCAAGGTATTGAAAAAACAAGGATTTAAAAATATCACAAATATTAAAGGTGGTATGAATACATGGCCATAAAACCTTAGATATTATTTTTTTGTATATTTATATACCCCCACCCCTATTTGAAAAGGAGGAAAAAATGGTGAAGGCAAATATTGTGTTAGACGCTAAAGGCTTGACGTGTCCAATGCCCATTGTAAAAACGAAGAAGAAAATGAAGGATTTAAAAGCTGGTGAAGTATTAGAAATTCAAGCAACAGACAAAGGATTTACAGCAGATCTGCAAGCATGGGCAAATAGCACAGGTCATGAATATCTAGGTACTGAAACAGAGGGAGAGATACTTCATCATTTTCTTCGTAAAGGAGGAGAGCATTCATCAGAAAGCGCACCTTCTATTCCTGTGATTTCACTAGAAGCTTTCAAACAAAAAGTGGAAAGTGACGAGCTTCTTAACATTTTAGATGTCCGAGAGGTAGATGAGTATGAAGAAGCTCATATCCCAGGAGTTGTGCATATCCCTCTTGGTGAAGTGGAAAAGCGCTCTAACGAGTTAAACAAAGATGATGAAATTTATATTATTTGCCATTCTGGAAGAAGAAGTGAAATGGCAGCTCAAACGATGAAAAAACAAGGTTTTAAAAAGGTTATTAATGTTGTCCCTGGTATGCGTGATTGGACAGGTAAAACAGAATAAATAAGAAAAGGATGATAACAAATGAGTACAAGAGTAGCAATTATTGCGGCAAATGGTGGTCTATTTGATGCCTATAAAGTTTTTAATATTGCGACTGCCGCAGCAGCAAGTGATCAAGAAGTATCTATCTTCTTTACATTCGAGGGATTAAATCTGATTCATAAGCAAGCGCATCAAGAATTAGAAATGCCGAAAGGGAAAGAACACTTTGCGGAAGGATTTAAGAAAGCAAACGTGCCGGCTATTCCTGAACTGCTTGAAATGGCACAAGAGATGGGTGTTACATTTATTGGTTGTCAAATGACTATGGACGTTATGGGTTTAACAAAAGATGATTTTGTAGAAGGAATTGAAGTAGGCGGGGCTGTTACCTTTTTAGATTTTGCTAAAGATGCTGATGTATCCTTAACATTTTAGTCCCATTAAAAAAAGATTCGATATAGGAGGTATTTAAACATGACCGTAAAGGCAATGACCCCAAAAGAAGTGACAAAAAAAATTTTTAACAAAGAACCTTTATTTATTTTGGATGTGCGTAATGAAAATGATTTTAGTGATTGGAAGATTGAAGGGCATGACTTTGACCATTTGAATGTTCCTTATTTCGATCTTTTAGATGGCGTAGAAGATATATTGGAGAAAATTCCTTCTGATATAGAAGTGCTAGTCGTTTGCGCAAAAGAAGGTTCATCCGTAATGGTATCCGAGATGCTTTCAGAAGCAGGTCTTTCTGTATCCTATCTTAAAGGCGGAATGAAAGCATGGAGTGAACATTTAGAGCCGGTAAAAGTCGGGGATTTAAAAGATGGTGGAGAAATTTATCAGTTTGTTCGAATTGGAAAAGGTTGCCTATCATACATGATATTATCCAATGGAGAAGCAGCCATAGTAGATGCTACACGTATGGCAGAAGTGTTTATAGATTTTGCAAAGGAGAAAGGTGTAACGATTACTCACGTATTTGATACACATCTTCACGCAGACCACATTTCGGGTGGGAGAGTCATTACCGAAAAAACAAAAGCAACCTACTGGTTACCGCCTAAAGATGCTGAAGAAGTGGTATTCGATTATCAGCCGTTGGAAGAAGGAAATGATATTATTATTGGAAATACAACGATTAAAATTCAACCGATTTATTCTCCTGGACATACCATTGGCTCCACTTCTTTCATTGTGGATGATCAGTATCTTCTTTCAGGTGATATCTTATTTATCGATTCAATCGGCAGGCCGGATTTAGCCGGTATGGCAGGAGATTGGGTAGGAGATTTAAGAAAAACTCTTTATAGCCGTTACAAAACGTTATCAAAGGATTTAATTGTATTACCAGCACACTTTATGATCATTGATGAGCTAAATGAAGATGGAAGTGTTGGTAAAAAATTAAGTACATTATTTGCCGAGAACCATGGTTTGAACATTGCTGATGAAGCAGAATTTAGGCACTTAGTGACAGATCATTTGCCTCCACAACCCAATGCATATCAAGAGATTCGCGAAACAAATATGGGGAAAATCAACCCAGATGAAGAAAAACAGCGTGAAATGGAGATTGGACCAAATCGTTGTGCAATTCGGTAAAAGATGATTATTACCAAACAGAGGAGAGATAAACATGAAATCAGATAAATTATTAGACGCAAAAGGCCTGGCATGTCCAATGCCAATCGTCAGAACAAAGAAAGCGATGAATGAACTGGAATCAGGTCAAATATTAGAAGTGCATGCAACTGATAAAGGATTCAAAAGTGACCTAGCAGCATGGTCTAAATCAGGTGGACATGACATCTTAGAGCAAGCTGAAGATGGAGATGTATTGAAATTCTGGGTTCAAAAAGGCTAATGAATATGAAGGGGTATCGAATAAAAAGATACCCTTTTCCTTTGAAAAGGAGGAAACCCGAATGGACATTGCCTTTATTATCACTCTTTTCATCATAGGGTTTATTGGCTCCTTTATTTCTGGAATGATTGGTATTGGAGGATCTGTTATTAATTACCCGATGTTATTATACGTTCCTTCTTTAGTAGGAGTGATGTCATTAACAGCCCATGAAGTTTCAGGGATAGGAGCTATTCAAGTTTTCTTTGCAACACTTGGTGGTGTTTGGGCTTATCGTAGGAGTGGGTTTTTAAATAAAAAATTAATCCTTTACATGGGAAGCAGTATTCTTATAGGGAGTGTATTGGGTAGTTACTTTTCTCATCTCATATCTGAAAAAGGAATTAACTTTATATACGGAATTCTGGCCATTATAGCTGTTATTTTAATGTTGATACCTAAAAGAGGCCGAGCACATAAAGAAGGCGAAGAAGTGATATTTAATAAATGGTTAGCTTCGTCCATAGCCTTTATCATTGGCGGCGTATCAGGTATTTTAGGAGCTGGCGGCGCCTTTATCCTAGTTCCCATTATGTTATCGATTTTAAATATTCCTGTAAGAATCACCGTCGCTTCATCTCTTGGGATCACATTTCTTTCGTCTATTGGAGCAACAGTTGGAAAAGTGATCACAGGCCAGGTTCTTTTTGTACCAGCTCTGGTTCTTATTATTGCTAGTTTAATTGCTTCTCCTATTGGCGCAAAAGTTGGACAAAAAGTAAATACAAAATTCCTGCAATGGATTTTAGCACTATTAATAGGTGCAACAGCCTTTAAAATTTGGTTTGAGCTCCTTTGATATGAGACAACGGGTAAAATGAAGAGTCATAACCGAGTATCATAGTTCCGAACGCGCCTCCTGAACCATACTCAGTTAAAAACCATTTATAACTGTCTGGAAGGGTTACTCTGAAATATGTTGTTGGCTTTCAAAAAGGAAGAGTAGGACAATTCTATCCGGAACTATTAAAATAACATAATCTTTATTTCCATATTTTATGTGAAGTTTCTTTTAATCATCAAGTCATTTTTAATATAGGAGCTATCGATTTTTCGAATAGGATCATCTTATTGCGAATGAGGGACAATCTGCATCCTGATATCGGCTAGGTTTCACGATTCAGAGTGAGAAATCACGAAGAAAAAGCAAACTACATATCGAAGTTTGCTTTTTTGCTATATCAACAATGAGATGCACCTATATTTTTATATCCTCTGGGCAAAGCTTATGTAAAAGCTGCTTAACCGACATTTCCTCAGTCAATGATCGTATTCCTTGCCCAGCCCATAATGACATCTGATCATGGTTATTTTGAAGTGAAGCCTGCTGTCTCATTGCCTTCGTTAGTGTATTTTGATATGGATACGGAAGGGTTTGTGTCTCAAACTGTTCTTTTTCCTCCATCCATTTATTTACGATTCCTCTGGCCTCTTTACCTGAAAATAATGTCGTAAGCTTTGTATCTGCTTCGTTTGCTTCTAGTATTTTCTGTTTATGCACTGGATGGGCGTTGCTTTCGTGACAAATTAAAAAGGCAGATCCGATTTGTACGCCTTGAGCTCCAAGGGTTAAAGCTGCTTTTACTCCTCTATGGTCTATTATGCCCCCAGCAGCTATGACTGGTACGCTCAGTGCATCTGCTGCTTGTGGGATCAAAGCCATTAAACCCACGGCAGACTCACCTTTGGAAGGCAAGAATGCTCCGCGATGTCCGCCGGCTTCACTTCCTTGAAGGACTACTATATCCATTCCCCGTTCTTCCATTAACAATGCTTCCTCTACTGTTGAAGCGGTTCCAATTAAACAGCAACCTGAAGTCTTTAGCTCCTTTACAGCGTCTTCTGGCGGCAGATCAAAAGTGAAGGAGCAAGCCTTTACCTTGTATCTTAAAATCATATCGATTTTTTGGTAGAAGTCATCCCACTCTTCCTGCACAGATGTGAATTGATTTACTTGATCAGCTAACGGTATGTTTTTTTTCCACGAGTCTATTTGATCTTCTGACGGCATTTCTAGACCTAACGGAACAAATACATTCACTTGAAAAGGAGCGTCTGTCAGCTCAAACATTTCTTTCAGTTGTTGCTCTAGTAATTCTGGCGTAAGATATCCCGATGCTAAACTGCCGAGAGCATCTTGATTCGAAACGGCAGCTGCCAGTCGCGGCTTTGTAATACCGCCAGCCATTGGAGCTTGAATAATTGGTTTTGTTAAGGAAAACCTCTTCATAAATTCATTCATACCGAATCCCCCCGTTAAGACATGAATTTTGAAAAAAAGATTATTTTCAATTTTAGTCAAAGACTCGTATTCGCTTAAATTTATCGTTTTCCTTCTTTTTGTCAATTCATGTTTTTCTGAAAATGCTCCCTCATATTCGTTAAAAAAGTAGATAAAGCAGGTGTAATTAAAGTGTCCTTTCGTCTAATAAACATAGTTGTTACTAGAGAATATTTGTCAGAGATCGCATGGCTGCGGATGCGGCCTTGTTCTTCATGCGCGGCAATAATTGAACGAGGCAGCAGTGAAATACCCAAGCCGGCGCTAACACAGCCAATAATTTAATATTCGTTACCTCTCCTAAAACAATTAAAACTACAGGACCACTATTTCTTATTAATTGAATTTACCTTTTTCCAATTGAGATTGGAGTCTTATTCGCTTACCTGAAAATTGAACAAATAATTACAAAATAAAATGATAATATTAATTCGCAATTATTTCCGATTGCTGTTATAATAAAGAAGAATTATTTTTGTTCGGTGTAAAGGATAGTATGAATATTGACTTTTCGTCTTGATGATACTTTGGGCAAGGATAGTAACACAATGTGTGGTAACGCACTAGGAGGCAACAAAAATGGAACAAGGTACAGTTAAATGGTTTAATGCAGAAAAGGGTTTTGGCTTCATCGAACGTGAAAATGGAGACGATGTATTCGTACACTTCTCTGCAATCCAAAGTGACGGTTTCAAATCTTTAGACGAAGGTCAAAAAGTAACGTTTGACGTTGAACAGGGTGCTCGTGGGGCTCAAGCTGCTAACGTAAAAATTGCTTAATCTTTAATCGTTTATACAAACAGGCTCTTTATAGGGCCTGTTTTTTTATGTCCTCTGTATAATACTCAATAAAAAACCCTACTCAACATTCGAGTAGGGGCATGTACAAGGTAATAGAAAAAGATTTAAAACGTCAAAGGTTTGTTTACAGTATAACATAATGGATTGACTATATGCGGAATGTATATAAATTGTTTATGTTCTTTTCGAATACAACTACACGTGAAAAATTCTTTTTATGTTGACGATATGTTACAACTTTCAGATCTTTTTTTATGAAAAGAAGATAACAATTGATGTCGCAGTGAATTTAAGAAATTCTTATAGATAGAGGGGAAATTGATTGATTATTTTCTGGAAATAATCACTTAGAGATACCTAAAGCAATGAAAGCCCTGCCTCTCTCCCATCCTTACGGCTCCTTGTCCGTGCCAGTGAGAATCAGGTTTGGCTTAACAATTTGATAAAACTTTAAAAGTTCGCAGGAAGAAATTCTAATAATAAGAGTTGTAGGACATAGAGGGTAATGTTCTAAAAGTAAAGTTGAATGATTTCCTTTTTAATCATCATAATCTGTTTAATTCAGGATCTTTTTCATGACCTGTAATTAACCTTAACAGAAACTTTTTATTTGATTTTCAGTGATTCCTTTAATTACTTCCAGTTCACTAATTAAAAATTCATATGCGTTATCGAGCATTTTTTTTTCGCTTGCATTAAGTGCTTTTTCTTTTTTCATACGCATTAAATCACGTACAACTTCAGCGCCTTCTTGTATTTCACCCGTTTTTATTTTGTCTGTGTTTACTTTATACCTTTGTTTCCACGGCAGTAACTTATCTGATTCTCCATGCTGATAAATGTGGATAATGTGTTTTAAAGCAAGTATATCAGTAACTGGCCGTATTTTTGAACTTAATATGTTACGCGTTGGTATCATAACTGTCATCTTACTGATTGACATTTTTATGACATAATACTGTTGTTTTTCCTCTAAGAATTCTTTTTCTTCTATGGCTTCAATTATACCGGCTCCGTGCATTGGATAAACAATATTATCGCCAATTTGAAACATTAATCCACCTCCATATATTGTACCCTCTTTAGATTATCATACATGTAGGCGAATTATCAAAATTTCAATAATAACATGATGAATTTTTATTTGTCAATCACTTTTTCAAAATCATATCAAGCAAAAACTATTTAATATTAGGGAACGTCGTGTCGGATTCTCCAACTAGAAAATAAGCTCTCATCACGAGTGATTGGTTTTAGAATGTTGAGGGCCTAGTGTAGTGAGCCAATCATCCTTGGAGGATTCGAGTCCTCTCGGCCGCATCAACGATACCAAGGGCACTTAATGTGGACAGAAAAGGTTTGCTGACGTTTGACATTTTGCTACCGAGAGATGACCACAATTTATACATTAGAAGGGAGCACCATTCACAGGGACTCCCTTTATTAATAGTAGAATAAACCTTATGAACTACTGCTTCACATGAATTTTTTTATATGACAATGGTGTCATTTTCATCGCTTGTTGAAATTTGCTTATAAAATAACTGGTACTGTTAAATCCAACTTGATAAGACACTTCTGTCACATTGGTGTCCGGGTGTTGCAGTAACAATAAGCTTTTTTGGATTCTATAATCCAGGACATAACGTAACGGCGTTTTATTCAGCATTCGTTTAAAATAGCGGCAGCACTCAGAACGGCTCAGTTGGCCAGCTTTTGCAATGTCCTCTAGTGTGATTTTTTCAGCATAATGGTGATGGATCCAGTTTAACATTTGTTTCATTCGGTGACTTTTTATCATTTCAGATTGATCGTACTCTAATTGAAAGCCATTTAAGACTAAGTTTTTCCACATTACAGTTAATTGCATGGTAATGTCAATCTCATAGAGCGATGTCCTTTGTTGAACCAGTTGATTTATTTTTTTAACAGCTTGTAGAATGTTTTTTGCCCAATGTTGGTTTCCATCCAAACATAAATAAGATAAATTAGTTGAAAACATATAGGGCTGAACATAGTTTGGATACAGCTCTTGAGATAAAACGAAATGGGGTGAAACATTTAAGCAAATATACGTACAATCCGAGTGATCCTTTTCTTCTGCCATGTGCAGGCAGCCACTGTTGATAAATAATCCATCTCCTTCTTGTACCACTACTTTTTCTTCATTTATTTGAAAGACCGCCACCCCTTTTAGTATCAAAACAAATTGAATTTCGTCATGCCAATGAAGCGGTATATAGCCATTTATATTTTGATTGATCCTTGTCTCGTAACAGGCAACCGGTAATTCTACCGTTCGGTGTTCTGTTAATTCTTTTAAACTCTGATCAATCAAAAAACTTTTCATTTGGGCATTCTCACCTCAATATATTTATATTTTTTCGTTCGATTTGAGTATTTTTTATAAGGGTTCACATTTATTATAACACTATTATTATATTTATTAGTGAGGAGTCAGGTATGAATACTTCCAAAAGAGGAATGGGATTGTTCTATGTAATCACAGGGGCGACATGTTGGGGAATTGGAGGTACAGTAGCGAAAAAGCTTTTTCAAGAATATCAAATTGATGTCAATTGGCTTGTAACGACACGCTTGCTTACGGCTGGAATGCTACTCTTAATGCTCCAATTGTTCAGTAAGGAACGGTCTCAGGTTATTGGGATTTGGAAAAACAAAGCGTCAGCTTGTCAGCTTCTTATTTTTGGTTTATTGGGAATGCTTGCTGTGCAGTACACATATATGGCATCCATTCAACATGGGAATGCTGCCGTTGCTACGTTATTACAATATTTATCCCCAGTCATCGTCATCATCTATTCGCTTTTGCGAAAACGAACTGTTCTTACTAAACAGGATATCATAACAGTATTGCTTGCTTTGGCCGGGTGCTTTTTTCTGCTAACAAATGGTTCAATTTCTCAACTTTCAGTACCAGAAATAGCAGTAGTATGGGGAATCTTATCAGGATTCGCGGCAGCTTTTTATACTTTATATGCTGTTGGTTTATTAATCAAATTTGATTCTCTTGTTGTGGTAGGTTGGGCTATGGTTATTGGAGGTTTTGCATTAAGCTTTATCCATCCGCCATGGCAACTGGATTTTCAATTCTTAACAGCCGAGGCATATGCATACATTTTATTTGTTATATTGTTTGGAACAATGATTGCGTTCTGGTTCTTCATCAAAAGCCTGGAAAGCCTTTCACCTAAAGAAACAAGCCTGTTAGGCAGCTTAGAGCCGCTATCAGCAGTTATAACAACTGTTGTTTGGCTAAAGGAACCATTTGGCTATTTTCAATGGATTGGTGCTGTATGTATTATAGGAATCACTCTGATATTGGCTTTACATAAAGGACCTTCTATTCAGAGTGAAAAATCTATTGGAAATCATGCAAATAATAATTTATAAAAGATAAATAAGATACTTTATTAAGGCCCAGTAGGTGAAGGGTTAAGCGATAATACCAAGAGTTATAGGCCTTTGGTGTTTTTTTCACCTATCTTTAAAAGTTAGTCAGCCATTTCCTTAGTCGTTATTACCATCCGGTAGTAGAATGGTCTCGCGAAAGTAAAGATAAGCCAGACTGTGTTAAAAGGGTATACACCCAATTCTGAAAAGATTGTTGGCACATAGCATGTGAAGTACACCAAAAGGGATCGAGTAGAAGAATGTAGGATGGAGGATACCATATAAAACAATAGGTTCTGGATTGCCTATATTCCATAAATTTTGTTATGTTGTTAGATAAAGGATCTAAACGTGTCATTTAACTGCATATGAGATACATCTTTAAATCGATTTAAAGATGCACTTTGGTATATGGGATTTGATCAAGATTACTTATAGCTGTGATACTCACTGCATATTCTTTTGTTGAGTAACATAAAATGGTTATCGGATTTAAAAAAGGCAGGACTACCCGCTCTTTAGGTAAAGGGGTTATAACATTGTTAAAAAGGTTTTGTCTGGTTTGTTTAACGCTTATGATATCTATCGCTGTTGTGCTAGTAGCTGCTAAAGATTCTCCTGGAAATAACGTCATTTCATTTGATCAGCCAATTATCTTATTGATTTCAATTGGCATAGTAGTTTTTTTATTCATCCCTCCATTAGCCATGTCCTTTTTTGGCAACTGGGTTGTAAGAATCATATCTGGAGTATACCAATGTTTTATCGTTTTAACTTTTCTGGGGCTCATACCAATTGGATTTCTTATCCCTAATGGCTTTTTGACAATCCTTTTTTCTATTGCTGGAACTTTAGTCAGTATAGCGAGTGTTGTCGTAACCTTATGCGTTGGCAAGAATAAAAAACTTACATAATAATAGAATTGCTGCTTTGTCAAGTAGACAGTGATGTAATAAAACTAGGTGAGAGGGCTATAGCGGCCTTCTCTTTTTATGTTGCGGACTTGAATATAGCCCTTGATGTTTTTTTTGTTGCATCATCTCCGCTTTAGGCTTAATCTATTGAATAATAAGCAGAACCTCTAGACGAATAAAATAAATACTGTGATGTCAAAAATAAATTGGCTGGACTTCATTAGTGTTCATTACGTAAATGTACGACGAACCAGTAAGTCTTAACGCCTGGAAAGAGGGGAATTCCTTCATGACAAACAGCAAAACAAATCCGAAGGTTGATGATTTTTTAAGTAAAGCAAAAAAGTGGAAGAAAGAATTTGAGAAGTTGAGAACCATCACTCTTGACTGTGGGCTGACTGAAGAGTTTAAGTGGATGCATCCTTGTTACACATATAATAATAAAAATATCGTTTTAATACATGGGTTTAAAGAATATTGTGCGCTTCTGTTTCACAAAGGTGCCTTGTTGAAGGATCCCCATGAGATTCTTATCCAACAAACGGAGAATGTACAGGGGGCGCGCCAGATTCGGTTCACCAATGTTCAGGAAATAGATGAAATGGAAACCATTTTGAAAGCCTATATTCATGAAGCCATTGAAGTTGAAAAAGCCGGTTTGAAAGTGGAGAAAAAGAATATAGAATTCATTATTCCTGAAGAGCTTCAACATAAATTTGATGAAATCCCTGACTTGAAAACAGCTTTTGAAGCATTGACCCCGGGACGGCAAAGAGCGTACATTCTCTATTTTTCTCAAGCCAAACAATCCAAAACCCGAGAGTCCAGAGTTGAAAAATATGTGCAAAACATTCTCGATGGAAAGGGATTAAAGGAGTAGAATTCGGCTATACAAAGGGGCTAAGTAAACTGCGGGGAATCTCAAATCAATCAATGAGAAAAGTCTACCTAAACAGGAAACATACCAAATGATATTGGTATGTTTTTTAATTTACATTCTTAGTGGAGTGTAAATAATAATTACGGCGCTTATATGTATCCACACTGTTATGTTTTCAGGGGACATCAAGTTTACTGTACATACTCTTTTTTTATTAAATAATCTTTAATGAATTGTATAGCCTGCGCTTCGTCAGCTCCATTAGCCATTATATATATTTGGTGTCCAGGTTTAATTCCTAAGTCCATAATGTCCATGACGGACTTATGCGAGTGTTTTAGGTTGACAGTTTTCCCTCGGTATTCAAGAAAAATATCTGATCTAAATCGATGCGATAAACTTACTAACAGGGTTGCTGGTCTTGCAAATCCTGTTTCCTTCATGATCGTAAACTGTTTTTTAATCATTCTTCACCTCATAGGTTTATTAAGAAAGGGGACATACCATATCCGCTATCAGGTTTATCCCAAAATGGGACGCCTTGTCGCTCTGAGGAAAAGTTTAGCCCCGCGCCAGGCTGTCTGCCGCGGATGGGGATAAAAGCATGACAAGTACCGCCGCTATGTGGAGACCGTGCGCCCAAATAAGCAAGTTGACATACACCCTTTCTCATTTTGTGTGCAAAATTTTTTGTACTAAAATGGACAGTGACTTCATTTGAAAAAGGACAAGCAGTGTTGATTAATAAATCAGCAGTTGTTTATTATTGTAAATAGAAAAATAGTGTGTACAATGGTCAAATTCATGCAATTCGTTGATTATTCAACGTTTCAAACTAAATTGTTGATTATCTTAGGAAAGTTAGGTGACCAGCTATGTCCAAAGTGGATAGAAGAATAACCAAAAGCCAAGAAGCGATTAAGAGGGCTCTGATTGAGCTGATGACTGAAAAAAGTTTTGATCACATAACCATTAAGGATATTGCTGATAGAGCAAATGTTAATCGAGGAACCATTTATCTTCATTACTTAGATAAATTTGATCTCTTAGATAAGATTATGGAAGAGCATATAAACAATATGGGGGATTTTTGCGAATCAGCAGCTGAAATGGATTGGATTGAATCAACGATACACTGTATGGAATACCTAGAGAGAAATTATTTATTCTTTTCAACGATGTTGGCAAGTGAGGGAGCGCGATATTTTCGCAGTCAGTTCCTTAAGTTTAATATCGAAGAGTTCAAGAAAGATGTCGATATAACGAAAGGAAAAAATCAGGGCCAAAGTGAAGATGTCATTGTTGAATTTGCTGCAAATGCATACGTAGGCGTCGTCGAATGGTGGTTAAAAAATGAAATGCCGTATCCACCTCGTATCATGGCAGAAAGAGTGGGGGAATTGTTAGAGAGGATTGTATAATTTAACCTGCGATCAGAATCCTTCATTTCATTCAGAAGCCAATGAGATGGATGGAGATGATCAAACATGCCCCAGACCGTTTTATTATTGCGGTTGAAAACAGCCTGCACAATGTTAGGAGCTTGCATAATAAAAACATACCAAATAAAGAATATTGGTATGTTTTACATTCATATAGAATCTTCATCTGTCAAACTTATTGCTTTTTTGAAATCGGTATCCATATTTCACTTTTAAAAGAGGGTGATGTTACATCCTTATGCTCGTTCCAGAGGATTTCTGGACCTTCTATTTGTTCATAATTTGAAGATGGAAACCATTCGGAATAAATGCGTCCCCATACTTCTTGCAGTGTTTCCGGAAATGGTCCGGCCGCTTCGAATACAGCCCATGTTGAGGCAGGAACTTCTAGCTGTGAGAGATGATGTGGACATTGTTTTGTTGTGGCTGCGCCAATATAGTGATCAAGCTCTCCTTTTCCCTCTAACCGATCTTCAGAAAAGTTCGTGGATGCACTAATCAGACCCAAAGGGGCTACATTCGATAGGTTTTTAAGCTGATTGATTGCTACTTCATCTAAACTTTCCCACATAGATGCAATCTCCGGATTAACCCCTTTGAAAATAATAGGGACCCTTTTCTTTATGCCAACGATGCGAAAGGCCTCTTTTTCTTCAATGCGAAAGTTCATTTCACTTCCTCCTTTGATGGATAACTGGAAGGTCATGCGCGGATAAGCTTTAAGTGAATGGCCATTACGCCTGGCTTCTGATGGTTTTATGCCGTGCAAATGTTGAAATGCCCGTGCAAAAGAATCCGGTGAGTGATAACCATACTTGATTGCAATGTCAATCACCTTTACGCTGCTATCTTTAAGTTCAAAAGCTGCAAGAGTAAGACGTCTGCGGCGGATATATTCCGATAATGTAATACCTGCAAGGAAGGAAAACATTCTTTTTAAATGATATTCAGAGCAGAAAGCAAGCTTTGCAGCTTCTTTAAAATCAATTTCATTAGTAAGATTTTCTTCAATATACTCTAATGCTCCATTCATGCTTTTTAGCAAATCCATTTGTTTGACCTCCTTTAACAAAAGAATAACAGGGGTGAAATATATCTACCCGACTTTCTGTGCACAGTTTTGCAGGATAACTTAACCTAAAACAGTGCCCATTTTGTGCCCGAAATGAATATAAAATAGGCATTGAAATGACTATAAACGTTTTTCTAACTGATCATATGCTTCCTCTTTATTGAGAGCCTGCTAGAATAACCCGGGAGGTTCAAGTCTTCTCTGTAGCATTAATGAATCGACATCATATCAATGAGCTGCTTTACTTTCTCATCGTCGCCTGTATCAACATATACTTTTTTTGTGTTTTTGATGATATTTTCAGTCACTTCACGCATTACGCCTTGATCTAAATGATGAGCGGAATCCCAGCGTAAAGGAACATTGTATACGTTAATCGTGCCATCCCCATTGCCGCTATAAGTTATTGATCCATCCACTAATCGAGAACCTGCTAATTGGATGATATCTTCTGGATAACTGGCACTGGTATCATCATTTGGGTTGATTGGTTCACCGGCTGAAATGTGTCGAACATTCAATTCATCTATCTCTTGATTTGCTCCAAGCTGTAGCCACACTCGAGCATATTCAATTTTCTCAGAAGGATATGCTGCCAATACATGATCTTCTTCACCTTTCTCCTCGTTTTTTTCTTTTTCTGAAGAGGTTTGATTTGATTCATCCGTTGAGGATTCTTCTGATCCTGACGCTGGCTCCGATTCATCTTTGCCTATTTTGGTGCTGTCTTCCATCTTGTTGCTCATTTCATCAGATAGTACATCAGAATCATGATTTGAAGGTTGTTTTGCTTCTTCGTGCTTACTGTCCGAACATCCAGCAAGCAATAAGGCAAGCAGCAGGGCAACATGAAAATAAAGTGTTTTGCTGAGTTTCTTCATTTTTTCATTCCTCTCCATTCACTCGGTTGCAGCTTCATATAAAGCTGTATGCATCTAAATATTACCATGTAATAGATATATCTTTTTGAAAAATGAAGAGGAAACGATTTTGGAAATCGATTCTAAAAGACCGGCTGTTATTCTTATTTCAATATATAGGTCATCCAAGAACTGTTGGTGCCATCCTTCCGCGTTCAAGGCTTCTAGGAGATAAAATGATGGAGGAAATTGATTTTAAGACAGCCAATTACACTGTCGAATATGGACCAGGCACAGGTGTATTTACAAAAAAACTGCTTGAAAAACGAAATCCAAAGACGATTATGTTATTAGTTGAACAAAATAACGCATTTTATTTAATCTTGAAAGAAAAATTTAAAGACGAAAAAATGTATTCATTATCAGTGGATCTGCCGAAGAAGGCAGTCGTTATTTTAAGGAATATGGTATACCTTATACAGACTATGTGGTTTCCGGTCTTCCTTTGCAGAAACTAAGTTTGGTTGTTCTAAGCTAGATATGCTATCAATACCATCATTCTAAGGAAAAATAAAAAAAGAGACCAAGCCAATGCTTGATCACTAAGTAAAATCATCTCTTATGTCACTCATTAGCTTTTTAGGCAGGAACACCAAGCTGATGGAGAATGTCATGCCACATCAACATAAGAATGTCTGTTCAATCATTTAACCTAATTCTTTATTGTTTCAACGGACATCATGACATCTTATATCCTGAAATAAACATTTAAAATGAATATGATTCGCCATCTTCAGGCACGAAGACACGTGAGGAGATTCCTTTTTCATGAATAAAGGACTTTAATTCTTCTCTTGATAATCCCCAATGGTTGACAGCCTCCATGTGGCTCACAATAATGTTTGCTTTTGGAGCAGCCTTATACGTTTCATAGATATCTTCTTTACCCATGACAAGAGAACCGCCTTCATAGAATTGATTATCTCCGCCGTTCACTACAATGATGTCTGGCTGATGTGTATCAATCTCTTCCCGAACTGCATCGTACCAGACAGTATCTCCGGCGATATATAACGTTTTCTCACTTTGGTGTTTGAAGACGACACCGCATACAAGACCTGCCAGTTTTAGAATTTCTCCTCTTCCGTGTTCGCCTTTAGTTTTTATCAGTTGAATGCCTTCAAAGATTGTATCTTTTGTTAACACTTCGACATTTTTGAAACCGGCATTTCGCATTTCTGTAGCATCCTCTTCATTTTGGGAGAACAATTTGATCCCTTTTGGCAATAGCTCTTTAGCTGCCTCATCCCAATGGTCGAGGTGCAGATGGGTAACAATCACAGCATCAATGTCTTGAATCAAATTGTCGACAGATGTTGGCAGCTCAACTAAAGGGTTGTTTTGGTCCTGTCTTGGCGCATTTGGGAATGGAGGGTAAGCCCCTTTATCAGCTAACATAGGGTCTATTAAAAACGTTTTGCCTGCATATTCGACAACAAGTGTGGCATTACGAATTTGTTGAATGTTCATGTGCAAAACTCCTTTTCTTACATATGTGTATAGTCTACATACAGCTGCTGAATAAATACATGGAACAAATCAAGTCTTTCTGTCGATTGACTTGATTTTTGAAAGTATTTTGGATCCATTGTCACTAAGGTATAATCGGGGTAATTGAAACACGGTGAAAGAAACGGATTTTATAGTTATGTACAAGGCTGCACCTTTTTAGGAGCTGATGTACAGGATGGTTTTATTTTCATCATATTGAAGGGACTTGATTTCATGTTAGATCACACGGACATGCAAATATTGAAAGAGTTGTCTAAGAATAGCCGCATTACAATGAAGGAATTAGGCGAGAAAGTTCATTTAACAGGGCAAGCAGCCGCCTCGAGGGTTGCCAAATTAGAAGACAACGGTGTAATTGAGGGATACACCATTAAAGTGAACCAAGTGAAATTAGGGTGTTATATACATGCTTTGCTTAACATCTATACAAAAAGCACCCATCATCAGCCATATTTGTCATTTATCAAAACACAAGCGGAATATGTACTCAATAATTATAAAATTAGCGGGGATGGCTGTTATCTTCTTGAATGCAGATTTCCGTCTCATGAAATGTTAGATCAATTTTTAGTGGAATTAAACAAGCATGTCAATTATAAATTATCGATTGTCATTAACAAATAGAGGCTCTTTCTCTTTCAAAGCTAAATAATATGTGAGGTCTAAACCCTCTCGGCCACATCAAATACCAAGGGCTGCAGACCCTTGGTATTTTTCATGCCTTCTTTTATAGTCTGTCTTACTTTGCAAATCGCCGAGCCCCTGCTACGCACATGATAACGGCGATATTCACTGCCACGAGTGCCCAGCCTACTTTCTCGTGCAGAATCACTGAGGCTAGCAAGAGCCCAAAGAAAGGCTGGAGAAGCTGCAGCTGTCCGACTGACGCAATTCCGCCTTGGGCAAGACCCCGATACCAAAACACGAAGCCGATCAGCATGCTGAATAAGGAGACATAGGCAAGACTGAGCAGCGCAGAAACGCCAATAGACGACCATGAGTCCGGCGTAAAATAGAACGACAATGGCAGCATAAGAGGAAGCGAGAGAACGAGTGCCCAAGAGATCACCTGCCAATAGCCGAGACGTCTAGAAAGCCTGGCCCCTTCTGCATAACCAAGACCGCAAACAACGATAGAAGCCAGCATGTATGCGTCGCCAAGCGGAGATGAACCTCCCCCCTGAATCAGGGCGAAGCCTGCCACTAGCAAGCTGCCAGCAGCTGAGAATATCCAGAAGACCGGCCGGGGGCGTTCCCCTCCGTGCAGTACGCCGAAGATCGCTGTCGCAAGCGGAAGAAGCCCAATGAAGACAATCGCATGAGCGGATGTGACATACTGAAGCGCTAAGGCTGTCAGCAAAGGGAAACCGATCACCACGCCGAGCGCCACTACCAACAGTGAAATGATGTCTCTTTTGGCAGGATGCTGCTGCCGGAAGATGAGTAGGAGACATCCAGCCAATACACCAGCTATTGCAGCACGGCACACGGTGAGGAACAATGGGTCGAAGTCCGCCACAGCCAAGCGGGTCGCTGGCAGCGAGCCGCTGAAAATGAGTACGCCTATAAAACCATTTATCCAGCCATTTGTTGTTTTGTTCAATTGCAATCACTCCAAATATATTTCTTTTTCATGATCTGGATGTTCTTAACAAAACCAGTATCTAAGGATTACAATGACTATAAACTGAAATCGGCCTTTTATAAACAGCCAGTTTTCATAAATAAATGCATACCAGTTAGGAGAAAAACGTGCAAATGGATATCACGCCTTTTTTGAATAGAAACCTGGATATTCCGCTTTATCAGCAGCTTTATCGGTATTTCAAAGAAAACATGCATCAAGGGCGTATTCAAAAAGGAATGAAGCTCCCTTCAAAAAGAATCCTGGCGAGTCAGCTTTCCATCAGTCAAACGACTGTAGAACGTGCGTATGAACAGCTTGCGGCTGAGGGCTATATCGTGAGCAAGCCAAGAAGCGGATGGTTTGCTGACTATCATGATTCTGATGTTGCCTATCATAAAATGCCGAGCGCATCACCTTTTAAAGAAAAAGTTCAAGAAAATAAACAATGGATTGATTTTCACTATGGAAATGTAGATTCTTCTTACTTTCCTTTTTCCGCCTGGCGAAGAAGCATGGTCAATAGCTTAGACCAATATGGCGACGAGCTTTATCGGCCGGGAGATGCTTTAGGAGAGTTTGCACTAAGAACACTCATTGCGGAGTACCTGTATCAATCACGCGGTGTCCATTGTGTCCCTGAACAAGTCATCATAGGTGCCGGCAATCCTATTCTTCTGCAAATTTTGTGCCAAGTTTTTGAACCGAATATTTCCATAGGATATGAGGATCCCGGTTATCCAAGAGCACGCAAGATTTTTGAAGCCAATCGTTTGAATATACTTCCTATACCGGTTGATGATGAAGGAATCTGCATACAGAAGATCAAAGAACAGCAGCCGAACCTTGTATATGTCACGCCTTCCCATCAATTTACGCTGGGAACCATTATGACGATTAACAGAAGAATGGAGCTCCTCAAATGGGCGGCTGAAAGTCATTCATTTATCATAGAGGATGATTATGATGGGGAATTTAGATACACAGGGCAGCCGGTTTCTTCTTTGCAGGGGCTTGACCAGCATAACCGTGTCATTTATATGGGCACTTTTTCTAAGTCTCTTCTTCCCTCGCTGCGTATCAGCTACATGATTCTTCCTTCGCCTCTTTTGAAAAAAGGCCATAAAATAACGTCCTTATATAAGCAAACGGTGTCCTGCCACAGTCAGCTGACGCTGGCTGACTTTATAAAAAGCGGAGAGTGGCAAAAACACATCAACAGAATGAGAAAGCTTTACCGGAAAAAAAGAGCCGCTTTATTAGAGGCTGTACAAAGAGAACTGGGAAAGCATGTCAGGATTCGCGGAGAAAACTCTGGGCTTCGTATCTTACTTGACGTTTATTTGCCATTTAGTGAAAAAGAGTTGATTGAGAAGGCAAAGGAACATGGGGTGAAAATTTACCCTGTTTCACTTTCTTATAAAAACAATCCTCCTGCGAAAAGGGTCTCACTTGGATTTGCAGGAGTTTCAGAATTCAACATACGAGAAGGCATCAAAAAACTAAAAACTGCCTGGAGGATATGAGAGGCCAGAAAGCCATTAGGGGATGATGGCTATTAAAATATCCACAGTTATGAATGACAATACTGAAGATATAAGTGCCCTCAGTCTCTAGCTCCTGATCAGTTTTGGATGTAACACTTCAGATGACAGGCGATTGATGAAGCTTTACGTGAGATTTTTTTATTTGCTGATGTCGCAGTGATACAATAAACAAGTACACAAATGACAAAATAGAGGTGTAAGAATGAAGTTAGATGAGTTTACAATCGGTCAGCTATTCAAAACGAAATCTTTAACATTAACAAAAGATGATATTATGCGGTTTGCAAGTGAATTTGACCCTCAATATATGCATGTAGATGAAGAAAAAGCGAGTAAGGGCAGATTTAATGGAATTATTGCTTCTGGCATACAAACACTGGCCATTTCTTTTAAGCTTTGGATTGAAGAAGGTTTGTATGGAGACGATGTGATTGCCGGAACAGAAATGAATCATATGACATTCACAAAACCCGTTTATCCAGGTGATGAACTGCATACCATCGTTGAGGTGCTTGATAAGCAGCCAAAGAGAAATGGATTGGGAATCCTCACTGTATTGTTATCTACTTATAATCAAAAAGAAGAAAAAGTTTTTGAAGGTGAGTTATCGGTATTGATGAAGCAATAACTTATAAGGCCCGCTTTCCTAAAGCGGGCTCGATTCAAAAAGCTAATGGGTGATGGATTTTAGCAAGTTTCTTTTGAAAAATAAGAGGTTAACACATCATAAACAATAGGCAAAGAAGTAAATCCCTCATCTTCTAGAAAATGACCCCCGTGCTGGACTTCATATAACGCAGCGTCAATTTGTTGTGCCAGTTCCTTGCTCCATGAGAAAGGCACAATTTGGTCATCCTTAGAAGCAATGACAGCACGGTGCTTCGCGGACTCGATGATTTTTTGATGATCAATCGATCCCTGTGTAAATTCATCTAACATCTTTAAAGCAGGCAGTGATTTGGCAAAGCCGGAAACCAGTATGATTCCGCCAAGTTGTTTACGTAATTGAATATGTTCCAAAAATCTCAAGATGGCGGGGCATCCTAAGCTGTGCGCAACCAAATACGTATTTTCATCTAAAGTGTGTAGATAAAAAGAGAGTGTATCCAGCCAATCCTCAAGTCTTGGCTGGTGCGGATGAGGCATATTTAAAATGTCTGCTTTGACCCCATCTGCGAGCAGACGTTTTTTCAGCCAAGGGAACCAATGGTTTGTTGAGGATGCTCTGTAGCCATGAATGATATAGACTTGTTTTGTCATTTTTTTCTCCTAACGACTATTTTCATTCAGTATAAAATTCCTCTCTTTGGGAAACAAGTACGCACTTTTTTGTAAGTGGCTTTTACTTATGAGACATTCCTTGTGCCATTCCCCACTTACACATTTCATCTATAAGGGGATACAAAGACAGCCCTCTGGCAGATAACGAATACTCCACTTTCAGTGGGGTTTGAGAAACCTCAGACCGATGAATAAGACCGTCGGTTTGCAATTCCTTAAGCTGTGCGCTTAACATTTTATGGGTGATGAAGGGCATAGCCCGTTTCAGCTCGCCGTATCTCATCGTTTTTTCACACCCTAACTCATAGAGAATTCTCATTTTCCATTTGCCTCCTATCAGAGATAAGGTGTATTCAAATGGGGCTTGTTTACTGCGGCATAGGCTATTCATTGTAATCAAACCTCCTTTTGTAAGTATAATAACAGAATAAATCAGGAATTTCGGTGCGGTGTTGAAGTTTGAGGGGCCTGGCGGGTAAATCTGAGGCGGCTTACGTTCTCTCGGCTGCGAACATGAAACCAAGGATCTTGCTTGATTGGCCAGGGCTGAAGCTTAATCTGTCAGAGCTTGAACCACATGATATTTGTGACGTGATCCACAATCTGAACTGAAAGGGCGATTGCTCAACAGGCTGCATGGCACACTGAATGTTATAAGTCAAAGAGGGTTATCTTACTGTTAATTACTTTATTTGAAAAAACCGATGTTTTTAGCTGAAAATATCTATTATGGTATAGTTAAATATAACGAAATATTTGAGAAATGAGGAATGGTATGAATACAGTCAAAAAACATAAAAAATCTAAAGCGAAAATGATTCTGCAAGTCATTATGGTTGTGATCGGAGGAATTATAGCGGCATATGGACTGGAAACAGTGCTCATTCCAAACAGTGTCTCTGATGGAGGGGTGACTGGTCTTAGCATCGTTGGTTCACAACTATTCAATCTGCCGCTGGGGATTCTGATTGCTGTGATCAACATTCCGTTTGTGTGGTTAGGATATAAGCAAATTGGGAAAAACTTTGCGTTATTATCCATTATCGGAATCATATCGCTTGCCGCGGGGACAAGCTTTTTCCACCACACACCCGCTATCATTGAAGGAGATACCTTGTTAATCACCGTAGTCGGCGGGATTATCCTTGGATTCGGAATGGGGTTAGCGCTGCGTAATGGCGGCGCGTTAGATGGAATTGATATGCTTGCTGTGCTATTATCCAGAAAACTGCCATTTGGAACGAGCGATCTTATCTTATTCTTAAACCTTTTTGTATTTATTTTTGTATCCATAGTATTTGGCTTGCAAGGGGCGTTGCTTTCAGTCATTGCTTACTACATTGCCTCCAAAGTCATTCATGTCGTTGAGGAAGGTTTAAGCGGTTCTAAAACCTTTCAAATTATTACCTCCGAACCTGAATTAATGGTAGAGACCATACGTGATCAATTGGGCCGAAGCGCAACATATAAAGAAGCTTACGGGGGGTTTTCCCACGAGAAATTTAAAGAAATCACATGTGTCATCAACCGCTTAGAAGAAACCAAACTAAAGGAAATTATTAATGATATCGATAAATCTGCCTTTGTTACCGTATATGACGTCGCTGAGGTAAAGGGCAGCAATTTTAGAAACCTGAATAATCATTAGAAAATTTTCGCCACCATCTATTTTGGACATGTCATCATGAGTCGTATCATAGAAATACCAAGGGTTTTGCGCTCTTGGTATTTTTATGTTTGAAGACATTTCCGTCTCATCTACCAGTTTACATGTTGTTTCAATTTTAATGTGTAAATGGAGCAGCTTTGACAATGGATATCGGTAAATAATGTAGGGGTCTCATCAGGAGGTTGATATGAAGGAATTATAAATATTTGATGTTCCAAATATAAGGGATTGTTTATATAAATAAAAGCTTATATAATGGCAGTGGCTAAGGAAACGCGGGGAGATACTCAGGTTTTCGTTTTCGGCGTTTTGATACTTAAGATAAACGGAGCGCTGCATATAGAGACGTATAATCATTTGGCGTATAGATGACGATTTGGTTATATATTGATTTGTGAAGGAGGAGTACATATGACGATTGACGTTGCTGCGATGACTCGCTGTTTAAAAACACTAAGTGATCAAACAAGGCTTATGATGATGACATTATTTCTTGAAAAAGAATATTGTGTCTGTCAATTGGTTGAGATGTTCGACATGAGCCAGCCCGCCATAAGCCAGCATTTGCGAAAATTAAAGAACGCAGGATTTGTGAACGAGGACAGAAGAGGGCAATGGCGTTATTATTCAATAAACAGATCATGTCCTGAGTTTGATACATTGCAATTTCTTTTACAGCAAATCGATCAGGAGGACAAATGGTTAACTCACATCAAACAAAAGGAAACTCAAGCGTGTTGCCAGTAAGGAGGCATTAGATTGACTTCAGTCATTTTGGCTTTATTTATCTTTTTATTCACTTTAGTCTTGGTAATATGGCAGCCGAGAAACTTGTCTATAGGGTGGTCAGCCTGCGGAGGAGCTGTTTTGGCTCTAATAGCTGGAGTTGTCAGTTTTCAAGATGTATTAACGGTGACAGGCATTGTTTGGAATGCGACATTGGCTTTTGTGGCTATCATTATTATCTCATTAATCCTCGATAACATCGGTTTCTTTGAATGGGCAGCGCTTCATATGGCGAAGGCTGCAAAAGGAAACGGTGTGCGCATGTTCGTTTATGTATCAATATTAGGGGCGGTAGTCGCTGCTTTATTTGCAAATGATGGTGCAGCTCTTATATTGACACCAATTGTATTAGCGATGGTCAGAGCTTTAAACTTCAATGAAAAATTGGTTTTTCCTTTTATCATTGCCAGCGGGTTTATTGCAGATACGACCTCGCTTCCGTTAGTAGTGAGCAATTTGGTTAACATCGTTTCAGCAGATTATTTTCATATTACGTTTATTGATTATGCATCCAGAATGATTGTCCCGAACTTGTTTTCGTTATTCGCGAGTATCATTGTACTGTACCTTTTCTTCAGAAAAAGCATACCAAAACGTTATGAGCTGACTGAGGTGAAAAAACCTGTAGAAGCCATAAAAGATCAATACATGTTCAAGCTGTCATGGTATATCTTAGGACTTCTGTTAGTTGGATACTTTGCAAGTGAATTCTTATCGATCCCTGTTTCAGTGGTAGCAGGGATCATTGCAATCTTTTTCTTAATGGCTGCAAAAAAGAGTCCGGCCGTTCATACCAAAAAAGTGCTGAAAGAAGCGCCGTGGGCTATCGTGTTCTTCTCAATTGGCATGTATGTTGTTGTGTATGGTGTCCGAAATGCTGGATTGACAGATGTCCTTTCAGATGTGATTCAAGCCATGGCTGATCATGGATTATTTGCAGGTACGGTTGGAATGGGCTTTATCGCGGCGATTCTTTCTTCCGTTATGAATAACCTGCCGACTGTCATGATTGATGCATTGGCCATTGCCGGCACAGATACACATGGAATGATGAGAGAAGCGCTCATATACGCAAATGTCATCGGCTCAGATTTAGGACCTAAAATAACGCCGATTGGTTCCTTGGCGACACTATTATGGCTCCATGTCCTGTCACAAAAAGGTGTGAAGATTTCTTGGGGCACATACTTTAAAACAGGAATCATTCTCACAATCCCAACATTATTGATTACACTTGTCGGCCTGTATCTTTGGCTGATGATCATCCATTCATGTTCTTAAAAGGAGAAGATAGACATGTCAAAGAAAACAATTTACTTTTTATGCACTGGTAACTCCTGCCGCAGCCAAATGGCTGAAGGATGGGGGAAAAAATACCTTGGAGACAAGTGGAACGTGCACAGCGCAGGAATCGAGGCTCATGGCTTAAACCCTCATGCCGTCAAAGCAATGAAGGAAGCAGGGATTGATATTTCCGACCAAACCTCAGATATCATTGATCCGAACATTTTAAACAATGCTGATTTGGTTGTTACCCTCTGCGGTGATGCAGCTGACAAATGCCCAGTGACACCTCCGCATGTAAAACGCGAGCACTGGGGATTTGATGATCCTGCAAAAGCACAAGGAACAGATGAAGAAAAATGGGCGTTTTTCCAAAGAGTCCGTGATGAAATTGGAGACCGCTTAAAACAGTTTGCTGAAACTGGGGAATAAGACTCAGAAGAAAATTGATGGTCCATCAATGTGTTGTTCAACAGGTGTCTGTAGGCTTAGTGCAGACACCTGTTTTTTTATTCTACTTGAAGGAAAGTTATTTAGCTTAGAGAAAGGAAAATTAATTTTGTTAACAGAATTTGAAGGGGGAAGATGTTACAAAGGGGTTGTCTGTTTGCAGGAACTAATAAAATCCAAATATAACAGCTTGAAACATTTTGTCCTACATTTGTCTATTCAATATTAGACCAAACCATTCCGGGAGCTATTTATGTAGATAACCAAACATTCCCTAGATGTTTTTTGTAGGGACTGAATCAGGCATTTATTTTGTTGCGGGAGAAGAGGGGAATCAAGTTTTTAATGATTTCATTGCTGAATATTATGAAAAACAAAGGAATTCAACAAAGAGATTTACCCTTTTTTCTTCTAACGATACATGGGATAGCGTGATGAAAACAATACTGAGAGACGACTTTAATCAAATAAGAAGAGCTGCATTTTCTTTTCAGCCAAAACCTTCGAAAACGGCTTTTCAGCTGCCAAAGGGGCTAGTGTTAAAAAGAATAGACGAAGACATCATTTCAAACAGTACAGCGTTTAACAGCGCTTATTACGAGGAGTATTGGAATTCTGCCACGCATTTTTTGGGAAATGGCTTTGGATTTGCCGTCGTACACGGCGATCATGTTGTTAGTGAGTGTACTTCTATCTTTTTAGGAAACAATCGAGCAGAAATGGATATCTATACACTTGAAGAATATAGAGGCATGGGCTTAGCTTATTGTGCAGGAAGTAAGTTTATAGAATATGGTCTGGAAAATGGGGTGACTCCTAGCTGGGATTGTGATGTTTGCAACAATTCGTCTATTACATTGGCAGCTAAATTAGGCTTTAATACTCTATTTACTTTTCTGGATAATCGTAATGAAAGAACCTAAAAAAGGTTCTTTTTTTCATTAAGAAGGAGAAATATAAAAACCTTGCGGATTGTTCGACCTGAAACTCGGTTAATGTTTTGAAAATGAAATGATAAACAATAAATACACATCAATGGCTTGTTGTTTTTAGCTAAAAAGGTGAAATGACTGTGTTGACTCTTACCTTCGAGGATACCTTAGTATAAGAGCATGGAAAGGGGGAATTGAAGTGTATACCGTTCGTGAAGTTGCTAAGTTAGCTCACACCACAGTGAAGACGTTACATTACTATCACAAATTAGGCCTTTTGATTCCGGAGCAAATGACGGAAGCAGGCTATCATTTATACGGAAAAAAGGATATCGAACGATTGCAGCAAATCCTTTTTTACAAAGAACTGGATTTGCCTCTCAAAGATATTAAACAATTATTAGATGGAGAAACCGATAGAGAAAGTATGCTGATCCAGCAAAAATATTTATTAGAACAAAAAATCGATCGGTTGAAAGGACTGGTTAAGACAATCAATTCCTCGATCAAAAGCGCCAAAGAAGGAGTCGATTTAGACATGGAAGCAATGTTTAAAGGTTTTGAAACTGAAGAAGAATGGGAAGAAGCCTTAAAAGACCAAAATGAACATTTGAAAAAAGAGTATGAGTTTGACTTATCAAATGAAACCATTGATGTAGAAGCAATGAACGATTCTGCCATAGAAGCGCAGTCATTTAATGAAGACATGGTTCGATTCCTGCAAGAAGGTCTCTCTCCAAACGATGCAACCGTTTTGAATCGTGTAAAAGAACATTTATCCTTTTTAAGAAAAAAGGGGCATCCATCATCACCGCAAGACTTTCTAAATCAAACAGAGTTTTTCATCGTTGATGAGTTTCATAGAAATATGCTTGAGCAATTGCAAACAGGTTACGCTTATTTCCTAAATAAAGCAGCAGCTAATTTGGCAAATATAAAATAGCATCCCTCATAAGCCGCTTTTACCCAGTTTCAAAAGAGGTTTATAAATGAAATTGTAAGCATAAAAATGAGATACCAAACAATGTTGGTATCTTTTTCTTTAGAGTTTTTTAATCCTTTTAGAAGAAACATGGGGGATTAAAATCTGATTCGTTTTATTTCCTTTAAGGTAGGTAAAACACACTCCGCTGACTGTCACCACCCCGCCTAGCAGGGAGAGGAGTACGGGTATTTCACCTATCCACAACCAAGAAATAAGCAAGGCTAAAGCCGGTGTTGCATAAAGCGAAAGGGTTGCTTCTGATGAGCCGACGAGTGAAGTGACATATGCAAGGGCAAAGTATGGCACAATGGTTGGCAATAAACCTAAATAAACAATGGACAATGTTGCGTTCATGGAAGCGTTCATCATCTCTCCGCCTAAGCCTGGCAGAAACATAAGCATAGGTATTGTTCCGCCCCAAAATGAAAATGTAACGAATCGGATAAAGCCATATTTTTTTATATAGCGGGGTTAAAAAACGAAATAAATACTCTCCGAAAAAGCGGCCAGCAGGATGAACAAAGAATGTTGCAACATGGAATGTGCCTAAGGGAGGATTCTTTATCTGGATCAAAATATTGCCTGCAATATCAATGAAGTTACTTTATACGAAAGCCTTATCAAAAGGGATTCTTCTTAATCTCGGCAGTATTTATGCTCGGGAAAAAGGGAATTATATTCGCTTATCATATGCTTATGCATCACTGGAAGATCTTCAAAAAGGGATTTATGAATTGGGCTTGATGATTAAAGAATTGGCCAGCAGGCAGTATTTATCCAATCCTAAAAAAAGAGATCAAGCTTAATGTTCGCTTGATCTGGCGAGTTTCCTCTATAAATAGATCAAGTCTTAGCTTGGTCTTAAAAAGATCATGTTTCTGAACGAAAGGTCTTCCCTACTTCTCTGCCTAAACCAAAATAATGTCTAAAATTATAGATAAGCGGGCTCCATTTAGAGGGGTTGATATGGTTTTCGTTTAATATGATTCTTTCCTCGGCGTGAACATGTAACGCCTGTGTCTCTACAATCGCAAAAGATGATTCATATTCTGGAATCCGAATATGTTTTACCTCAGCTTCAATATGGATGGGGCATTCTTTAATGCGTGTAGGTAAAACTGTTTTTGATTGCAAAGCTGTTAACCCTGCTGCCTCGTATTTTTCTTTTTTATATGTAAACCCGAGCTGTTTCTTTAAAGGCGGAATATCCTTTTTTCCGCTATAGGATGAAATTCTTTCAACGTTTTCCCATAAATCAGGGCCGGGTAAGTTTATGACACATTCTTTGTGTCTATTTATGTTTTCAATCGCTTTTCCTCCCAGGCCTATTCCAAGGACAATATAGTTTCCAAGAGCCCAAGAAGAAGACATAGGACTAATATTAGTGGTTCCATCCTCATTCAATGTGGAAAGAAGAAATGTTGAGGTTCCATAATACATGATGTTTGGTTTGATTTCTTTAAAATGAAGAGTGTCTTGTTCAATATTCAATGCTTATCCCTCCTTGTCATCATTACATTCATATTGTAAAGGTTTAACATTTCAACTATCATCGAAATATGAATGTAAGGAGGAAAAACATGAATCCTAATATTGCCAAAATCTCTTCGCTGCTATCTGATCCCTCGCGTTCTTCCATTCTTCTCAGCCTAATGGATGGAAGGATACACCCTGCGGGAGAGCTTGCATATCTCGCTAATATTAAACCTCAAACCGCAAGTTTTCACCTGAATAAATTGCTTGAAGCAAAGCTGATTAGCGTAGAGAAGCATGGAAGGCATCGGTATTACAGGTTGTCTAACTCAGATGCTGCAAACATGATCGAACAATTGCTTCATATTGCGCCTGAAGCCAAAGTCACATCTTTAAAGGATTCAAAAGAGAAAAGGGACATGCATTTCGCCCGCACCTGTTATGATCATTTGGCGGGTTATGTGGGCGTACAAATTACAAATTCACTCGTTGAGCAAGGGATGTTAAAAAAAATTGATGTAAACTTTAAGGTGACGTCAGAGGGATCTTTGTTCTTTTCGAATTTAGGCATCCACGAAGAGCAGCAGCGAAGTAAGAGGAGAGCATTTGCCTGCTGCTGTTTGGATTGGAGTGAGCGGCAACATCATATTGCAGGGGCGTCAGGAAATGCCCTATTGGTGCGAATGTTAGAAGAAGAATGGATCGTTCGTATGCCGAAAACGAGGGCGATTAGGATTACACAAAGCGGGAAAATCGCATTGGATAAATACTTCAAAGTGAATATTTAGGGAACTTTTTATTAAGAGAATGAGAAAGAAGGAGTAAGATTCGTTAAAATCTTACTCCTTCTCATTATCTTGAAGTTGCTTGATTCCCCATTGCAATAGAGATGCGATTCCAACTGTTTATCTGATTGATGATGAGAACTAGGTCAACATATTGTTTTTCATCATAATGTTCCCGCACTCGATGATAGAGCTCATCAGGAACCCTTTTAGATGGAATGAGCGTGATGTGTTCAGATAGTTCGAGCGCTGCTTTCTCTTCAGGTGAATAAAAATCACATTCATTCCAAGCAGGTAAGCAGTAAATTCGCTGTTCCGTTTCCCCCATTTTGCGGGCATCAGAAGTATGCATATCTAAGCAGAAAGCACACCCGTTTATTTGAGAAACTCTGATTTTAATTAGCTCCCTCGTCAATCGGTTAATTGAAGATTGTTTCGTGTATTTCTCCATATCCATCATCATCTTCATACCTTCAGGTGCAACATCATAGTAGGACACTCTTTGACTCATAAGGCAAGACTCCTTTCCTTAAGATACATAAATTGTATCCCGGCATTGATTATTTTACCAATGTACAGTTTGTATGGCGTCTATTTTACCACCTTTTGGCAAGAAGCTGCTTTGAATAAAAGTAAGGATAGCCAACAATGATGAGAGGAGCTGCTAATGCAAGGAGTATCCATGAACCTGAGTGACTGTCTCTAATGACCCCAATGAATATACAAGTACCAATTAGAAAATATAAAAAAACACCTAAAAACCAATACATATTCATTCCTCTTTTTCTTTACACGTTCTATTTGATTGAGCATCTTTGTTTCTATGCTCATCTGTTTCTTCGTTCACATTGCTTAATCGATCAAGGCACTGATTTCTTAACACTTTCTCAGTTCGAATTCCTTTTCTTTTTAATGATAAAATGGTGAGATCAATCGATTTCAATGATGATCATTCCTTCAATGAATAGTGAGTTCCTCATTATTTTAAATGTAAAGTTGGAAAGATAAAACGTACATAAAGGCAGAATGCTTATGTACCTTTGGGCAATGCTCGTATGTTGGGAACATCTAATGGTTCACAGCACCTTGGTATTGTTGTGTTCCTTCTCTTCCTATAAAATGATTGGATAAATGTGTGTTGCACGTTCAATGAAATGGGTTCTATTTTCATTAGTCTCTGTTCGGTTAAACTGGTAAAGGAAGTGGATAAGGTTTGCAGATAAAGAATTCTATCAAAGAAAAATACTACCCACATGATAGGCGGGCATTAAATATGCTTGCCCTCAGAGTTCCAGGACTTGCATTTATTCTCATGATCTACATAGCCTCTATCGTGCTGCAATTTGTTTCTGGGAGCTGGTCCATTTTATTGCTTCATGTGTTTACAATATTAATCGCAATTTTTGTGTTACTGCATTGGCACTCATATCGGTGGGTGAAGAAGAGGGTGATTCTGTATTTCGTCGTACAAGGTTTTATCACTTTTACACTTGCTAATCTCATGACTGGCTTCTTAGTGCTGATCATCATTGGCCTTTATGCATTTTTGATTGGACAGATTATAGGAATGGCAGACAGAAGAAAGACTTTCCTCATCCTTTATTTATTGCTTCTGCTGTCAATCAATGTGCCAAATCAGATTCACAAAGGTGAATACTTGCATTTTCTTGTCATTGCCGTACCTATTATGATCGTGATTATTACTTATGCCGCTACATTTTTTTCCCAAGTTGATGAAAAGATAAAAGCGCAGCTGACTCTTGAAAGACTGGAGCTGGCTCATCAGCAGGTAGAACAGCTGACGCTGCAAAACGAGAGACAGCGTATGGCCCGGGACTTACACGATACGCTTGCTCAAGGGCTAGTCAGTTTAAATATGCAGCTGGATGCGATTCATGTTCATCTCGCCAACGGCAATATAGAGAGAGCAAAAGAAATCATTCAACAATCAATAAAAAGAGTGAGAGGTACATTAGCGGATGCGCGTTCAGCGATTGACGATCTACGCAGCAAATCAGAAGAAATCGGTTTTTTAAAAGAAAGAATTACTTCACTATTGGATCATTTTCAAGAGTCGACAGGCATGGGTGTGTTTTTAGACTACAGATTACATCAGGTGTTAGACGTTCGTACAGCTGAAAACTGTTATTACATCATTGGAGAATGCATAACGAATGCAGCTAAGCATGCTGAAGCAGAAACGGTCTCGGTATCTATCTGGGATGATGATAAGAGAAGGCTCCATTTAACTGTGAAGGACAATGGGAAAGGATTTGATGTTGAAAAGGGCAAGAAAAAGAGAGGACATTATGGGCTTCTCGGTATAGAAGAACGCGTCAGAGCAATGAAAGGCCAATTCAATATAAAGAGTGTAAAATCTAAAGGAACACAAACTGAGATCACTGTACCAATTCAAGGAGAGATGAAAGATGAATAAGGTTTTAATCGTTGATGACCACCTTGTCGTGAGGGAAGGTCTGAAGCTTTTAATTGAAACGAATGATCACTACACCATCATAGGAGAGGCGGAAAATGGCAAAGCAGCAGTCCGCCTAGCAGATGATTTAAAACCGGATATTATTCTCATGGATCTGTATATGCCAGAGATGAGCGGGTTAGAAGCCATTAAACTAATAAAAGAAAAACACGACATCCCCATCATTATTTTGACTACGTATAATGAAGATCATCTCATGATCGAAGGAATTGAATTAGGGGCGAAAGGATATCTATTGAAGGATACGAGTTCAGAAACCCTTTTTCATACAATGGATGCAGCAATAAGAGGAAACGTGCTGTTGCAGCCTGATATCTTAAAACGTCTGCAAGACATCCAACTGGAGCAGATGAAGAAGCAGGGCAGTAATACGCAGCTGACAGAAAAGGAAGTCATTGTTCTAAAAGCAATTGCTAAAGGTTTTAAAAGCAAAGCGATCGCCTATGATTTGGGCGTCTCTGAGAGAACAGTAAAGTCCAGGTTAACGTCCATTTACAATAAATTAGGCGCAAATTCAAGAACTGAAGCCGTGACGATTGCCATGCAAAGAGGTATTCTGACATTAGACAAATAACATCAAATTTGAAATTTGCCCAAACGTACATGCCCGAATGTACGTTTTTTTTATTTCATTGTCAACTACAATGAGAAAGCAAAGAATGTTATCTAGCAATGTGCTGAAAGGAGATTATCATGTCTAGAATGTTATATAAATTAGGAGGATGGGTTGCTCGCAATCGCATAAAAGTAATATGTGCGTGGATCGTTGTGTTAGTTGCTTCGGTAGGCCTTGCAATCACGTTAAAACCAAGTTTTTCTGAGGATATGTCCATACCTGACACACCTTCGGAAAAAGCGATGGATGTCATTCAAAAAGAATTTCCTCACGGTCCTGATAAAGGGAGCATACGGGTGATTTTCGGAGCTGAAGATGGAGAGAAACTTACTGCAGAGTCAGCCAAAAAAGCAATCGAAAATACGTTTAAGGAAATCAATAAAGATGATTCCGTAGACTCGATTGCAAGTCCTTTTGTGACAGGAACAATCGCGAAAGATGGCACAGTTGCCTATGCTGATATTACGTATAAATCTTCAGCAGATGATATAAAAGATTACTCTATCGAACATGTAAAAAACAGTTTGAAAATAGCTGATGCTGAGGGCTTGCAGACGGAGCTAAGCGGAGATATACCAGGAGCCGAGATGGAGATAGGCGGAGTGTCTGAAATTGTCGGCATTATCTTGGCCTTTGTCGTTTTAGCCATTACATTCGGCTCCTTATTAATAGCAGGTTTGCCGATTTTAACTGCGCTAATTGGTTTAGGTGTAAGTATTGGACTGGTGTTGATTGGGACACAAGTATTCGATATTGCTTCCGTCAGCCTTTCATTAGCTGGAATGATTGGCCTTGCTGTTGGGATAGATTATGCTTTATTTATTTTTACGAAGCACCGCCAGTTTTTAGGCGAAGGCGCACAAAAAAATGAATCAATTGCGAGAGCGACAGGAACAGCTGGAAGTGCAGTTGTTTTTGCGGGACTTACTGTGATCGTCGCACTTTGCGGATTGACTGTCGTTAACATTCCTTTTATGTCTGCAATGGGGCTGACAGCAGGGCTTAGTGTATTGTTGGCTGTTCTCGCTTCAATCACGCTTGTGCCTGCCGTTTTGTCGATAGTGGGGAAACGGATGGTTCCGAAGTCAAACAAGAAAAAAGAAAATCAAAGCGCTGAAACAAATGTCTGGGGACGCTTTGTCACAAAAAATCCTATCATGCTAAGTGTATGCAGCATTCTTATTTTGCTCGTCATTAGTATCCCGTCGATGCATTTGGAGCTGGGCTTGCCTGATGCAGGGATGAAAGCGAAGGATAATCCAGATCGCCGGGCTTATGACTTGCTTGCCGATGGTTTTGGAGAAGGATTTAATGGTCAATTAACAATCGTAGCGGATGCCACAAGTGTGACAGAAAATAAGGCGGAAGCCTTCGCAGATGCAGTGAAAGAAATAAAGGAGCTAGACCATGTATCAAGTGTCACTCCTGCACGGCCTAATGAAGAAGGGAACTTTGCCATCATTACGGTAGTTCCAACAACAGGCCCAAATGATGTGGTAACGAAGGATTTGGTAAAGGATGTACGCAGCTTATCAGATAAAAACGGGGTAGATTTGCTCGTTACTGGATCGACTGCAGTGAATATTGATATTTCAGACCGCCTTAATGACGCGATACCGGTGTTTGCTGTACTCATAGTTGGTTTTGCGTTTGTCTTGCTGACCATCGTTTTCCGTTCGCTGCTTGTGCCGCTTGTTGCGGTTGCAGGATTCATATTGACGATGACAGCCACACTTGGAACCTGTGTATTTGTTTTACAAGACGGTAATCTCATCGACTTTTTGAAAATACCTGAAAAAGGGCCGATACTCGCGTTCTTGCCGATTTTATCTATTGGGATACTGTTTGGATTAGCCATGGATTATCAAGTATTCCTTGTAAGCAGAATGCGTGAAGAATATGTGAAAACAAAGAATCCAGTACAAGCGATTCAAGCTGGATTAAAACACAGCGGTCCTGTTGTCACCGCAGCCGGCCTGATCATGATATTCGTTTTTGCAGGATTTATCTTTGCTGGTGAAGCGTCTATCAAAGCCAACGGATTGGCTCTTTCCTTTGGTGTGCTCTTTGATGCATTTATTGTACGAATGACACTCATTCCAAGTGTCATGAAGCTGATGGGGAATGCAGCCTGGTATTTGCCAAAATGGCTAGACAAGATCATTCCGAATGTGGACATAGAAGGGCACCAACTCACGAAAGAAATACAGCCAGAAATAGATTATGAACAAAAGAAACAAATCATGTAATAGAAAAAGCAGATCTTTTATGATCTGCTTTTTTTAACTTCAAGCGCCCGTTATTAAAAATGCAATCCAAATGCCTGAATCACAAAAATCACAACAGGCGGGATCAAGAGGGAAGGCAGCAGATTCAGTGTTTTGAACTTCTTGATTCCAAGAATGCTTAACCCTGAGCTGAGGATGAGTATGCCTCCCACAATTGTGATTTCGTTGATAAGGTCTGTATTGATGGCGCTCTCCATTACTGAAGCAAATAAATAGATGGAGCCCTGCCAGGCAAATAATACAATCGCAGCCGCTGCAATTCCAAAACCAAAAGTCGAAGCGAGCACAATGGAGGTAATCCCATCTAACATACCGTTTGTCAGGAGGTATGTATAATTTTCATTCAGCGCGGCTTCAACAGGGCCCAATATTGAAAGCGAACCTATGCAAAATAATAAGATCGCGGTTGATAAACCTTCCGCTAAGTTGCTTTTAGAGAATTTGTTCACGAGCTTGTTGAATCGCAATTCCAGATTGATGATTTGGCCAAGCAAACCGCCAATGGCCAAGCTCACAATGAAAAGAATGGGGTATTTACTATCAGGCAAATGCTGTGTGATGGCATTGATCCCCAGCGCGACTGCAGCGAATCCCATTGCTTGCATCAGGATATCCTGGTATTCATTTTTAATGCCTTTTTTGAATACCCCTCCGATGATGCTTCCTGCAATGATCATAACTGTGTTAAAAATGGTTCCAAACATAAGTTTTCTCCTCCAATAATGATTCCTGCATACAAAATAAACCCTCTAGTTAGTAGAGAGTCAAGGGAGATTGACAGCATATTCTTCGGATTTATTTGATGGGCAGCAGGATTTCAGTCACATAATTATCCAGATGATTCGTAATCCCATAATCAATGAGTGTGATTTCGATTGAGTCCCCGGCTATCTCATAATGATGGTCTTTCATATATGCCAGTACCTTTTTGTAATATGGTTCGGCTTCTGGATGTGACCCTTTAAACCTGATTTGCAGATATTCTCTTGAAGGAAAAATGATTTCGGATGAAGTCTCTTCATTTTCATCTTCAAGAATCATGAAGATACTGGAATATTTGTCGAACTGATTTGCTTTTACATTTGCTGCTGAAATGGATAAACCGATCTTGCCTATAAAGATGTCTTCATTCACATTCAGGCGGGTTCTCAAAGCTGCTAAGGAATGTTCGATATCATGGCCGAGAATATATTCATGCTGTAAATAAGCCACACGTAGTGCGGGAAGTTTGATTTTTGAAATGTGATTTAGCGGCGTGTGAACGGCATCTTCTATTTGTGTGATCCGGCGGGAGATCTTTCTTTCAATGCGTTCCAATTCTTTCTTTTTACGGTCAATTTCAGCTTGCTGGCTTTTCAGTAAATGAATCAGGGTGTTTGTATTTTGAGAATTATAAAAATCAAGAAGTTTATTGATTGGCAGGCCTAAAGCCCTTAAATACTTGATCGTATCCAACCGCTCAAATTGTTGGGTAGAATAATTTCTATAGTTCGTTTGCTTGTCTTTATATTCCGGTTTCAACAGACCGATTTCATCATAATACCTAAGCGCAGAAATTTTTACATTGAATAACTTTGAAACTTCTCCAATCGAAAAAAATTCCTTCATTCTAACAACCTTTCTGTACATTTGTTTGCTTTATTCTTTCCATACATCCACATTATATATGATGAAGGAGCCCTAAAGGTAATCGGGGTTAGAGGCTGAGGGTAGAAGGCGGAATAATGCAGAAAAAAAGCCCCTTTTTTTGAAAGGAGCTTTTCTATTCTTCAAAATAAGGATTCACATGGATAAGCACTTCTTCAACATCTGAAAACTGTCTTTTGATTTCATTTCGGATGTCGCGCGCAATATCGTGTCCCTGCTTAATCGTCAAATCATGATCCAATGATAATCGGACATCAAGCAATTTATAGTGGCCATGTTCCCGTGCACGGATTTTATCGAGCCGTTTGACTTGAGGACAATGCAAAATAATAGCTTTATATTCCTCTATCAGCTCGGGATCGACACTTTTCTCCATGAGCACATCAACAGACGGCCTGATTAATTCCATTGAAATCTTAAAAATAAGGTAAGCCACAATTGCGCTGGCAATTGCATCGGCGTACAGCAGATAAGACCATCCGCGGATGCTTCCGATAATCGCCAATAGGACGCCGATAAAAGCGGCAAGAGAGGCCACGATATCGCCTTTGTGATCGTATGCAATTGCTATAATCGCTTTGCTGTTCCATTTTTCCCCCTGCTTAATGGAATATCGGTATAAGATCTCCTTAGCCGCGTATGAAATCAGAGCTGCAAACAATGCGCTGTATTGCGGAACGCCCGGCCCTTCAACAAAGGACAAAATCGCTTCTATTAAAATGTAAACGGATACGATCACTAAGATAATCCCTACAATCGCCTCGCTGATGACTTCCGCTTTGCCATGCCCAAAAGGATGGTCTTGATCAGGCGGTTTATTGGAAATACCGATCACTGCCAGGACAGCAATCGACGCAACGACATCCGCTGCGGAATGTATTCCGTCTGCAAAAACCGCTTCACTATTGCCTATCAGCCCAAAAAAGACCTTTCCGGCCATTAAGATCAGATTGGCTATTAATGCTATCAAAGCAACTTTTTTGCTTATTTGTTCTCTTTCACTTGCCATTTTTTCCTCCTGAAAAACTGCACAAAAAAATAGGAGCGCCTTTTATCGCTCTCCGTATCCTTGTGTAATCACTTTGCTTATCATACCAATTGCATTTCGTTTGGGTCTATAGCAACGTTGTTTCCTGTTTACTACTAAATAAGGTGACAGAAAAAAAGTTGGAGCCAGGCTAAAGATCAGACAGCTAAACAAAATCCCGTTTAGTGAAAATTTTTCCATGTTTTTAAAAAAATATTGACTTTAAATCATTCGTGTTTTATTATTATCTCATATTCAAGATATTTTAATTCGAGATATACGGTTAGGATTATAAATGAAAACATGAAAATCATAAACTGAGTATCGCTAAATAATGAAGAGTCATCTAATTATTTGCAATGGATTTTTTGGAATAATATCTCGAATTCGAGATAAAGAGGTGTGTCATAATGGCTGAATTTTTACAGTTAGTCAATGAAAGAAGATCTGCAAGCAACTTCCTTCCAGATCATCCAATCACAAAAGAAGACCTCAATGAGATGTTCGAATGGGTTGCATTAGCTCCATCAGCTTTTAATTTGCAGCACACAAAATATGTGGCGGTACTTGAACCAGATGTAAAAGAAAAACTGAAGCAGGCTGCAAACGGACAATATAAAGTATTGAGCTCATCTGCCGTTCTCCTGGTATTAGGGGATAAGCAGGCATATCAGCAAGCGGCTGACATCTATGAAGGGTTAAAGATGTTGGGGATCTTAAATAAGCAAGAGTATGATCACATGGTTCAAGACACCGTTTCGTTTTATGAAGACAGGGGAGAATCATTTAAGAGAGATGAGGCGATAAGGAATGCGTCACTTTCTGCGATGATGTTTATGCTGATTGCTAAGGAAAAAGGTTGGGACACCTGCCCTATGATCGGATTTGATGCGGAAGCCGTGAAACAGATTTTGAATATAGATGACCAATTTGAGATTGTCATGATGATTACAATCGGGAAAGAAAAAACAGAGAGCAGAAGGCCGCGCGGCTACCGGAAGCCTGTGAATGAGTTTGTTGAATATATGTAAAAAACGCAAAAAGGAGCGGATAAAAATGCTTAAAAAAACGATGGGGATACATCATATTACAGCAATTGTCGGTCACCCTCAAGAAAACGTTGATTTCTACGCAGGAGTGCTGGGGCTTCGTTTGGTCAAGCAAACGGTCAATTTCGATGATCCAGGCACGTATCATCTTTATTTTGGGAATGAAGGCGGGAAGCCAGGAACAATCATCACCTTCTTTCCGTGGGCGGGTGCCCGCCAAGGCATCATTGGTGACGGTCAAGTAGGCGTGACTTCTTATGCCGTGCCGAAGGGGGCTATGGCATTTTGGGAAAAGAGACTTGAAACGTTCAACGTTCCGTACACAAAAATCGAGCGTTTTGGTGAACAATACGTAGAATTTGATGATCCGCATGGCCTGCATGTAGAAATCGTGGAAAGAGAAGAAGGAGAAGCCAATACTTGGACCTTCGGAGATATAACACCTGACGTTGCGATTAAAGGTTTTGGAGGTGCAACGCTGTTATCAGCACAGTCTGAAAAAACAGGTGAACTGCTAGAAACTATTATGGGGCTGGAACGAGTCGGTAAAGAAGGAGACTTCGTTCGTTATCGTTCTGCCGGTGATATCGGAAATGTGATTGACCTTAAAGTAACGCCTATTGGCCGCGGACAAATGGGAGTCGGCACTGTGCACCACATTGCTTGGCGGGCTAGTGATGACCAAGATCAATTAGCTTGGCAAAGACATATTGCTTCTCAGGGATATGGTGTGACTCCTGTTCGGGATAGAAATTATTTTAATGCAATTTACTTCAGAGAACATGGGGAGATCCTGTTTGAAATCGCAACGGATCCGCCGGGATTTGCGCATGATGAATCACCAGAAACAATGGGCGAAAAATTAATGCTGCCTGTTCAATATGAACCGCATCGGAAACAAATTGAACAGGGGCTGCTGCCGTTTGAAGTGAGAGAGTTAGATTGATTTGACACATAAAAAATAAAGAAACATATATTCAATTGATGAATGCTGGACGGTACTGTCAGCAAAGAGATGAAAACAAAGATGAGGAGAGATACAAATGGAAGATACAGGACTGTTGCTTATTCGTGTGATGATTGGTGTGGTGTTTCTGTTTTATGGATCACAAAAATTATTCGGCTGGTTTGGCGGATACGGGATTAAAGGAACCGGACAATGGTTCGAGTCAATTGGGTTGAAACCAGGTAACGTCGCGGCCGCTTTAACAGGTCTTGGGGAATTAGTAAGCGGAATTTTATTTATTTTAGGTATATTCCTTCCACTTGGAGCTGCTATCATCACGATCATTATGTTAGGTGCCATCGTAAAAGTCCATGGAGCGAAGGGATTTGCGAATGGCGGCCGGCGGTTTTGAATATAACGTGGTGCTGATTGCAGTCTCCATCGGGGTTGCACTCATCGGTTCAGGGGCTTACGCTTTGCATTTTTAATACGAAAGTATGTTAGAACAGTTACTGGCAAGCGGTAGGTAACTGTTCTTTGTTTTTCCATATTCGTGCAAGCTTGCAGGTAAAAGCAAAAAGCGGATATCATTCATATAAATGTGTATAGTGAATAATACGTATCGATGAGCTTGGTCATGAAAGACAGACCAATTTGAAGGAGTAAATGGATGAAAGAGATGACAGAATTACAATCATTAGATGATATAGAGAATTTTATTAAACTGCATCTATTCAGTTTTATCTATATATCAAGACCCGGCTGTACAGTATGTCATGCTGTTCTGCCGCAGCTCAGAATTTTATTGGATCAGTTTCCAAACATCACATTGGCGCATATCAATGCTGACGATGTAGAAGAGGTTGCCGGCCGATTTTCAGTCTTCACCGTTCCTGTGCTTCTTTTGTTTATCGATGGAACTGAGTTTCTGAGAGAAGCCCGTTTTGTTCATTTTGAACAGCTTGAAGAAAGGCTGAAAAGGGTTTATCGGTTATATGAATAAAAGCCCGCTTTAAGGGGTTTTTTTTCATTAGAAAGGGAATAATGTCATGCCATTCCCCATGCTTGTTGTAAAAGCTGGACACCATGTGTGATCTCCTCCATATTGTGCGAGCGCATCAATCATTTCTCATGACGATATCCGCAATGATCTGATTGATTGTTTCGATCATGATTAGGGAGTTCATGTAAGCTTTTCTCTTTATATTTCCACGATCCTCACATCTTATTTTGCAGGAAACCTATTTCTCTTATCGAATGATAGAGAGTCAGAGGCTTAACCGGCTTATTTTTCATTTGTAGGCAGTGATTGTCCGGCATTGGCTGGACTTTTTTCATAGGGAGGAATACAGGATGACGTTAACCTTGGAAGACATGAGTGTAGAAGAGTTCGAAGCATTTCGCGGGATGTCCGTGCAAAATTATGCGAAACAAAACATAAAATCGGGAACTTGGACAGAAAAAGAGGCATTCGAAAAATCGGAGCAGGCATATGAGAACATGATTCCGAAGGGACGAAACAGCAGAAATCATTATTTTTGGAACATCATAAATGAACAAGGAGAAAGGATGGGGTGGCTCTGGCTGTATGCTGATCCGTTTCATCCGCAAAAGGAAGCGTTTATCTATTCCTTTGGATTGTATGAAGCCTTTCGCGGAAAAGGGCTGGCTCAATTGGCGCTTCAAACGCTGGATGAAAGAGCAAGAGAGCTTGGTGCGGAAAGACTTGCTCTTCATGTGTTTGCGCACAACGAGACAGCCGTCTATCTTTATCAGAAGATGGGCTATGCCATGACCAATATACGTATGCGGAAACAGCTGTGCTGATCAAAGCCGCTTACTTAAGCGGTTTCCCAAACACAATATGCCAATGTAGATGTTTAGAGTCCTGGTAAGCTCCTAAGTTGGTGATCACACGGCATGCGCCTTTTTCTTCCGTCACCATGGAAGCGACCTTTTGAATGACACTCATTAATTCAAGAAGCAACTCATGGTCGTTCTCTTCCAGGGTGATCAATGAGGAAATATGTTTCTTAGGGACAGCCACAATATGGACTGGATAAAAAGGCTTTGTATGATAGTATGCCAATACGTTATCTGTCTCTATTACTTTATTCACTTTCGTTTTGCCGCTAAAAACCTCATCACAGTAAAAGTCTTCAGTCATATGATCCATCCTCACTTTTTTTGTTTCATTTAATAATCTTCTGCATTTCTTCATCACCTCCCTTCTTTTGTGGGATTTCCATTTGGGGGCCGCATGCCCATGGAGAGAAAAGGACAACAGCTGTTGGTCTTTTTTTTATGCAATGATTTGGAGCTGTTAAGGTTATATGGATCTTCTCCACGTGTGAAGACAAATCAAACGTAATAATCTGACTATTGTCAGTTTATTAGTTGAAATAATTAAATGATAAACGATTTCCATAATATTTTTATAGATTAACAGTTTACAGTCTGACTATAGTCAGGTAAAGTGAGTGTGATGAAATTAAACAATGAACAGAAAAAGGAGAAGAAACCTGATGGAGGTACAAGTAGAAAAAACACATACTGTAAAAATGTGGTCCTTATCATTTGTTTTTGTCACGCTTTCAAATGCATTTTTATTTATGGTGTTTGAAATGTTATTGCCGACATTGCCATTGTTTGTTACTGCTATCGGAGGAGGGGCAAAGCAAGTCGGATTGGTTACAGGTATTTTTATGATATCTGCCATTGCCATACGTCCTTTTGCAGGGGTTTTGGCAAAACGATTTAACAAAAAATACTTACTTATATTTGGAATTGTTATTAGTGCTTGCTCAACCGGTGCATACTACTTGGCGTCAGATGTGAGCGTCCTATTGCTCATTCGCTTAATACATGGTGCCGGTTTTGGGTTAGCAACTACTTATTTTGCCACGATTGCCGCGGAAATTATTCCGAAGGAGCGCCGAGGTGAGGGGATTGGATATTTTGGGGTAGGCGAAACGATTGCAGTTTCGGTTGGACCTATGATTGGTATCGCAGCACTGGAGCTTTATGATTTTGAGAGGCTTTTTCTTGGCGGGATGTCCATTCTTTTACTGGCTGTGCTTATGGCTGTACTTGTGCGGAGGCAGCCAGAAGCAAAAGACACGGCTGAAAAGGGAATGGTAAAGGTAAAGGTGTTAGAAAGACGTGTGCTGTTTCCTTCGTTTCTCATTTTATTAGTCGGCATTGCTGCATCTGGGATCATGTCCTTCTTTTCACTCTATGCGATCGAAAAGGGTTTCCGAAGTGTCGGAATGTTCTTCTTTCTGATTGCGGCAGCCAGTTTTTTTATACGTCTTATCTCCGGGAAAATATTTGACCGATTCGGAGCGGGAGCCATCCTTATCCCCGCCTCAATATTTTCAATAGCAGGCCTTTCAATATTATATATTGCCCAAACCAATGCAATGTTTTTTACTGCGGCGATATGTTACGGATTTGGATTCGGCTCAATATTCCCGGCTATCCAGACATGGTGTATCAATCTTGTAGAAGAGGATGAACATGAGGACGCTATGGGAACATTCTTTAATTTTTTTGATATGGGAATTGGCGGAGGCTCATTGTTATTAGGTGTGGTGGCAACGATCTATTCGTATCAGACGCTTTATATCGCTTCCGTTTTGGTGTACCTGCTGTTTCTTTTATTATATATTTTATTTATCTGTTCCAAGAGAAAACGGATGAAATAATGTGGGGAGGTCAGAACAGTGACCCGTGAGAATATAAAACGCACAGCTGTTCGCCAATTTAATGAACTTGGCTACGAGGGAGTCAAAATGGCGCATATTGCAAAAGAATTGGGAATTCGGAAACAATCTCTTTCCTACCATTTCTCGTCAAAAAAGGATCTGCTGATGGAAGTATACCCCGAGATTGTTGAAGAGGAAGTAGCGTTTATCAATGATTTTTTTGAATCCCGAAAGCATATGCCAGCCAAGAATCTTATATATGATTTTTTAAAAGAAACGCAGGTGCGCTTTCATGCTATGCCTAATGTAGCCTTTTTGCAGGCGATGTCGTTTAAGGCTCCTGCTGAAGTAAGTGATTTTATTTCAGCCCAGTACTTGATGTTTCTTCATGCTTTGAAAAGCCAGGTTGCACTTGTGTTTAAGGAATCAGGCATCACCTATCCGCCCGAGAAGTGTGCGATAGCCTTCATCACTCTTTTTGACGGGTTGAACATTCAGCTGGTTTACGAGAATAAACAATCATTTGAGCGGTCTTTAGAGATTTCCTTCGATATTTTTTGGCGAGGGCTAAAGGCGGAAACTTAAAAGATACCAAGGGCGAACCGCCTTTGGTATCCCTTAAACGCTATTGATCCAGCTCTTTCAATCGTTTCGTAAGCTCATTGAAAGCCTGATCAAGTTCCTTGTACCCTTTATCATTCGGCGTCATAAAACTGATTTTGCCCAGCACTTCTTGTCTTTCTGTTTCAAGTTTTAAACGAAGCTCCTCCCGGTCATTTCTTTCTGATGAAACGTCAACCAATTGCTTTTCGATGCCATTGTCCGAGATGACGAGTTTGCTGTTTGTTGTTTTTTCGAGAAAGTATCGGTCATGTGAAACCGCCAGCAATGTGCCGCTATAGTGTGACAGTGTTTCTTCCAGCTGTTCGCGTGACGGCAGGTCGAGATGGTTTGTCGGCTCATCTAAAATCAGCACGTCTTTCTCCTCCAGCATATATGCCATCAGCTTGACCTTTACACGTTCACCCATACTCATATGCTTGATTGGCTCAGTCCATTGGGAGGCTGTAAAACCTAAGTGCTTCATCAGATTTTGAACGTGCCCTCTTGCCTTGTATGTTTCTTTCTCAAATAACTCTTCCGGAGTTTGTTCTAAAGGTAAATCAAACACCTCCTGCGTTAAATAGCCGATATTTGCCGACGGCGACACCCACACACTTCCCTCAGCCGATTCCTGTCCCAGAATAATTTTCAGTAATGTTGTTTTTCCGCTGCCATTGGGGCCTATGATCGCAACCTTTTCGCCGTGCTGAATTGTAAAATGTGCGTTTTTAAACAGTGTTCTTTCGCCAAAGGCCTTCGTTACATGTTGAGCTTCTAAGAAACGTTTTCCTGTTTTTTTTGTTGTATCAATTGAAAAGCGGACAGTATATTCAGGCTCAACGGGTTCCGCCTTTGCTTTTTCCAGTTCTTGTTCAAGCCGCTTCCGCTTGGATTTAATCTGGGCATCCGTACGCTTCGCTTTTACGCGGTGATATTCTTTAAACCCTTCCTTTTTCGTCGATTGAGCGTGAGCTTTTTCCGACCAAGAAGCAAGCTCATTCATTTGTGCTTCAATCCGTTCAACCATTTTTTGCTGCTTTTCATATTCACGCTGCTGGGTGAGTCTTTTCTTTTCGCGGTACTTCATATACTCAGAGTAATTTCCTTTGAATTCAATCAGGGTTTGAGCTTCAAGCGACCATATTTTTGTTGCGGATTCGTCTAAGAAATAACGGTCGTGAGAAACAAGAATCACGGTGCCTCTATAACCTTTCAGCTGTTGAATAAGAAATTGCAAGCTTTCTTCATCAAGGTGGTTTGTCGGTTCGTCTAATAGTAAAAGGTCTGCATCCTCTGATAGTCCTTTCGCCAGCCGTGCTTTCAGTTTTTCACCGCCGCTTAACTGTTGGAAATCCCGAACGGGCACATACCATTTCTCCAGTAATTTCTTTTCGGCAGGCGTCTGATTCGCATAGGAATAAGACGCGGTTTCCTGCTCAACCAACGTCATTTTTAAATCCTGCCGAAGGATTTGTCCTTGTGCAGGAGCTAAGTCATTTTGTATGAGGTGCAGCAGCGTAGATTTCCCAGCGCCGTTTTTGCCGATAATCCCAATGATATCTCCCTGCTGAACACTGGCGTTTACGTTTTTAAAAACAGTCAGATCCTTCACTTCATAGCTGACATTTGTTAAAGTCACGATCTCTTTCATTCATATCCCTCGCTTTAAAGGGAGAATAAAAAAATCCTCCCAAATGTGTTGGAAGGATTAGCCGCGCCTGTGCATGATCAAATAAGCTATTATTTATAAATAGCACTGTCGTATATATAGAAAATGGGCAGACTAATCCTATTTTTTCTCTGATTTGAAATATTGATTTCAAACAACGGTAAAAATAAGATTAGTTAATCATTGTCCACCCATCATCCCTTCTTGTTTTGATTACGCACACTATAGCATAACTTCAAATTCAAAAGCAAAGGGCATTTGTCATTATTTTCATTAAAAAAGCTCCTGCTCTCATTTCTGAGGCAGGAGCTGCAAATCTTATTGATGCTTCGCTTTTCTCACTTTATAAATCACAATCAGCAAAATAAACCAAACCGGCGTGACAAATAAGGAAACACGAGTATCCTGAGCTAATGCCAGCACAACCAGGATAAACGTCAGGAACGCAAGAATCAGGTAATTTGTAAACGGATAAAGCGGAAGCTTAAACTTGTTTGTTTTCGCTAATTCAGGTCTTGTTTTACGGTATTTCATATGGCAGATGACCGTAATACCCCAAATATAGATAAAGCAGACGGTTGAAATGCTTGTGATCAGGGTGAATACGCCTTCTGGCATGATGTAGTTTAACGTTACACCGATTAAAATCACGATAGCTGAAAAGAACAACGCGTTTCTAGGTACCTTACGCGGAGTCAGTTTTGCCATTGATTCAGGCGCATTGTTATCTTTTGCCAGAGAATAGACCATACGGCTTGTACTAAATACAGCACTGTTGCATGCTGAAGCAGCGGAAGTCAACACAACAAAGTTGATAATGCTTGCTGCCCCGACGATGCCAACCGCGACAAACACCTGTACGAATGGGCTTTCGCTAGGATTGATGACATCCCAAGGATAGATGCTCATAATCACAAGAAGAGCCCCAATATAGAAAAGCAGTATCCGGACAGGGATATTGTTAATCGCCTTAGGGATCACTTTTTCAGGGTTTTCTGTTTCACCGGCTGTCAGTCCGACCAGCTCAATGCCGACAAAGGCAAACACAACCATCTGGAACGATAGGATAAACCCGTGCATGCCATTCGGGAACATGCCTCCGTGGCTCCAGAGATTTGTGAAACTGGAGACCCCAGAGCTTGTGGAAAAACCTTTAAAGATCATCACAAGGCCAATAACGATCAGTGCCAAAATGGCAATGACTTTAATTAACGCAAACCAAAATTCTAATTCTCCAAAAAGCTTGACGGTTGCCAGGTTCATAATCAGTAATATAATCAGAGCGATTAAGCCGGGCACCCATTGCGGCACACCCGGGAGCCAATATTGAGTGTAGAGCCCGACGGCTGTCAGATCAGCCATTGCAATCGAAATCCAGCAGAACCAATAGGTCCAGCCGGTGATAAAGGCTGCCATATCGCCTAAATAGTCTTGTACAAAATCAACAAAAGAGTGATAGTTCAAATTCGATAAGAGCAGTTCACCCAGAGATCTCATAATTAAAAAGCAAATGATCCCTGTGATCATGTAAGCAAATAGAATCGACGGTCCAGCAAAATGAATCGATTTTCCGGAGCCAAGAAATAAGCCCGTTCCAATGGCCCCGCCGATGGCGATGAGCTGGATGTGCCTGTTTTTCAAGCCTCTCTCCAATTTTTGCTGCTTATTGTCTTTCGTCATGTCGTCTGTCACTTTGTGTGTTCCTCCATTGAAAAATTGTTTATTGAGTCAGCGATATATTTTTAATGAATATTATAACACTAAAATTTATATCTTTTTTACTATACAGAAAATATGAAAAGAAATTTTAATGTTTTGAACGATCCATCATGAAAAAAGCGGCTCCTAAATTGAGCCGCTTTTTTTATTCCATTTCAGCTTTTTTCAGATACAGATAGAGCCCATAATCTGTCGGAGCGGATGCGTATCCTGCCTGCCGCAGCATTGCTGTGATACTGCCGCGGTGGTATGTCCCGTGATTGACAACATGGGGAACCAATTCAGAAACAGTCGTTTTCATGATTCCGCCAGAGGGGTTTTGAATCTGGAGGGGCTTATTGAGCTGTTCTTTTTGCTGTAAAAATAATGTATAGCGCTCGGATAACGTCAGAAACAGGTCTTCCATTTCCGCTAATTCTTTTGCATCTGTCTGTTCTTTTAGCTGTTCAGCTAATGCCAAGGCATCACTCAAGCTTTTGCCGGTAAACACTTCAATCCAGCCTAAATCAGAAAGATAGACATGAGACAGCACATGGGATATCGACGGAAACACACTTTGAATCTCTTGGCGGTACACCTCTTTTGGAAGCTCTTTTAATCGGTTGAATATTTGCTGATTGGCCCAGACGTTATATTCATACAATTTTAACGAAAAATCCGACATGTTCATTTTCCCCTTTCGCGTTTATAGAATCTATTATACACGAACGAGTGTTCTTGTTGTCGTGTTCGTGAATAAAATATGTTGACAGACATAGTTTAGGGGAATAAACTGATTGACATTGAGCATAAAGTTTAGAGGGGTAAACTATAATGAGGAGGGGCAGATGTTGAATGAACAAAAGCTATGTCAGGCGATAAACCTGTTTGTAGAAGTATTACTTGAAGGGACAGAGTTTGTGCATCGTGAAATCAATCAGGATGTCTTCAAGCATATCTCAAGGGAACAGGCGGACCTGTTAAAAATTTTAAAAGTTAAGGGCCCAACCTCTCCCGGCAGCCTAGCCATGTATCAAAATGTACATAAAAGTGCGATTTCTAATAGACTGAAAAAGCTGCTTGATAAGGGATTGGTTGAATGGGATGACTGTCCTACGAAAAGTGATAAGCGCTCTAAGCTTATTAAGATCACAACCAGCGGTGAAACCATACTGGAAGAATTAGATTCAGCCATTTTTAACGCTCTCAAAGAGTTGATCGATGATATAGATGAGAAACACGTAAATTCTATCATAGAGATATTCACCATTCTAAAAAGCAAATTTAAAGGAGGAGATTCTGCAAAATGAGAGCAATCATCAAATTCAAGTGGGCCATTGCAGCGGTTATATTAGCACTTACCGTCGTTTTGAGTTTGTTTTCTCCGAACTTAAAGGAGCTGGCCAATCAAAAGGGGCAGGCCCAGCTTCCTGCAAATGCTGTTTCAGAAAGAGCAAATGCCATTTTAAAACAAGCGGGAGAAGACAATAATTCGATCAGTATCGTCTTTACATTAGATCACGCTTTGAAGAAAGAAACAGAGGATCGGCTCCGGACAATGATCGATAAAGTCAAAAAGATCGACGGTGTAGAAGAAGTAACGTCTCCACTGACAGCAGAAAAAGAAGTCAAAGACCAATTGATTTCAAAAGACAAGAAAACGATTCTCATTCCTGTCACGATTACAGGTTCTGATAAAAAAGCGGAAAAAATCGCGGATGACATTTATCACATCGTTCCTGATGATTTAACGGCCTATATTACGGGAGCCTCTCTCATCAATCAGGATTTCGCTCACAGCTCAGAGGAAGGGCTCAAGAAAACGGAAGTGATCACAGTCTGCTTGATCATCGGTTTACTGCTGATCGTGTTTCGATCTGTTGTGACGCCTTTTATCCCGATTGTAGTTGTCGGTTTCTCTTATCTGATCAGTCAATCCATACTGGGCATCCTTGTGTACAATGTTGATTTTCCTATCTCGACGTTTACGCAAACCTTCTTAGTCGCCATCCTGTTCGGGATCGGAACGGATTACTGCATTCTGCTTCTTACCCGATTCCGTGAAGAGTTAGCAAACGGGCATGACAAAAAAGAAGCGGCGCTTATCGCTTACCGTACTGGAGGAAAAACCTTATTTATCAGCGGATTTGCGGTATTGATCGGATTTTCCGCCTTAGGATTTGCAAAGTTTGCGATTTTCCAATCTGCAGTAGGAGTCGCAGTCGGTGTAGGGATCTTAATGGTCATCCTCTATACACTGCTTCCATTATTTATGGTAACGTTGGGTGAAAAATTATTTTGGCCTTCTAAGAAAGTGCTGTCGCACAGTGACAACAAATTATGGGCGTTTCTCGGCAGGCATTCTGTTGTGCGTCCGTTTCTGTTTATTGTCATCACGGTGATTATCACGCTACCGTTCATTTTGACCTATGATGACCAGATTTCATTTGATTCGACTGCGGAAATCAGCAGTGATTATAAATCAGTAAAAGCTCTCGAAGCCATCAAGGATGGATTCGGTGAAGGGAAAGCGTTCCCGATCAATGTTGTCGTGAAAGGAGACAAAGATCTTACAACAGCTGATACAATCCCTTATCTCGGAAATATCAGCAAAGCGATCGAGAAAGTCGAACATGTTGACTCTGTCATGACCATCACGCAGCCGACTGGTGAAAAAATCATAGATTTATATATTGATAAACAGCTAGGCTCGGTTTCAGACGGACTGGATAAGACGGTAAAAGGAATCGCTGATGTCCAAAGCGGTTTAACGGATATAGAAAACGGGTTGAATCAAATGGCGGGGCAAACCGGCTCAGCCTCAAATAGCAGGTCCGGCGGTTCACTGGGCGATGTGGCAGACGGATTGGGCAAAATCAATCAGCAGCTGCAGCTCGTGAGCAAACAGATTTCCCAAACCGGCAATACTGCACAGACTGTGCAGCAGCTTACGGCAATCAGCGGACAGCTTGGACAGATTCAAACCGGACTTGAACAAGCGAATCAGCAGCTCTCAGGCCAGCAAGCACAAGCCGGAACGCTGACAGAAAGCCTGAAGAAGCTGGCCGGGGGCGTGAAGAGTGCAAATGATGGCCTGACGAAAATCTCTGACGGCATGACAGCTTCCAGTGATATGTTAGAGAACATGAGCAAAAGTTCAACCGTAAGGGATACAGGCATATTCATTCCTGATCAAGTCATGAAGGATAAAGACTTTAAGAAGTCAATTGACCAATATTCCTTTGCAGACGGCAAAGGCATACAATTAAGCGTCGTCCTGGACTCTAATCCTTATTCAGAACAAGCCATTACAACAATAAACCAAATCAAAAAAGCTGTAGCAAACGAAGTGGACGGCACTCCTCTCGAGGATGCACAGATCGTATACGGCGGGGTCACGAGTGTGAATGCTGACTTAAAAGAGCTATCCACAACGGACTTCTCCAGAACAATGGTGATCATGATTATTGGGCTGTTTATCGTGTTAACGATTTTGTTCCGTTCAATGATCAAGCCGATTTATATGATTGCGTCACTGCTGCTGACGTACTATACGTCGATATCCATAACAGAATTAATTTTTGTAAATGGCTTAGGAAACGCCGGCGTCAGCTGGGCAGTACCGTTCTTCAGCTTTGTCATCTTGATCGCGTTAGGCGTGGATTATTCGATCTTCTTGCTGGACCGATTTAAGGAAGAGGTGCACCTCGGCATTGCACAAGGTGTTGTCAGATCAATGAGCAAAATGGGATCCGTCATTATTACGGCGGCCATTATTTTGGCCGGCACGTTCGCGGCGATGATGCCTTCAGGCGTCAATACGCTGATGCAGGTGGCAAGTGTCATTATTATCGGTCTCTTGCTTTACGGTCTTGTCATTCTTCCGCTCTTCATTCCGGCAATCATCATGACTTTTGGCGAAGGCAACTGGTGGCCGTTTGGCAGGAAGAAAATCAAAGAATAACAGAGAGAAGAGTGATTGGACAAAAAGAGCCCAGAAAATAAGTCTGGGCTCTTTGTTTTATTTCCATTCTGCAATTGTATCAATCGGCAGACGGTAGGAAGCATAGCCTTCGTCTGCTGCTTTTCCAATAGAAAGAAGCATGACCGGTACATAACGTTCCTTATCTAAACCGAACGTTTCTGCGATGTTTTCTTTATCGTATCCGCCGATCGCGTTTGTATCATAGCCGTGCGCACGTGCAGTCAGCATCAGCTGCATGGAAACAAGACCTCCGTCAATCAGGATTGTTTCGCGGTTCACCTGTGCCGGAAGCTTTTCAAAATGAGCGGTCAGCGCGGCAATTTGTCTGTCTTTGACTTCCTGCGGCATGTAACCGAGTTCCACGGCTTTTGAATAGATTTCTTCTAGGTAATCTGCATTGTTCATATCTGCAAATACAGCGATGACGGCAGATGATGTTGTGACTTGCGTTTGGTTAAAGCTTGCAAGCGGTGCGAGCTTTTCTTTTCCTTCCGGGCTGTCAATGACGAGAAAGCGCCATGGCTGCGCGTTGACAGAAGATGGAGCAGTTGTTGCTTCTTCTAAGATTTCTGTCATTTCTTCTTTGCTGATTTTCACTGTCGGATCATAGTTGCGAATTGAACGGCGGCCTTTCATAATCTCCATAAAATCGTTTGTTTTGATCATGTTGATACACTCCTCTTATGCTTCAATATTGTCTATGTTGTTCCGCATGCGCGCCAGCACATCAATGAGCAGGCGGCGCTCGTCTGCACTTACATTTGCAAGCATTTCCTTCATGAAACGCTCCTTTTCTTTCTTTGAAGACTCGATTCGCTCTCTTCCCTGATCTGTTAACCGGACAAGGGTGATGCGGTTGTCTTCAGGCTTGCGCCGCCTTGAGACCATGCCTTTGGCTTCCAGCTGTTTCAGGTGTCTAGTGACGGCTGCGCTATCAATATTTACTTTCTTTTGAAGGTCGCTTTGACTAATCTCATCTGCATGATAAAGCAATGTCAGCAATTCCAAACGAGATTGGCTGATGCCCGTGCATGCCTCGAACTTCATGCCAATCACCTTGTTCACGCCTTGCAGCTGATATAAAATCTCGGCTTCCTCTGAACAAAATGACGCCAAAACCCATCCCTTCCTTCTTGTCAAAACTATTAATTGATATATCAATGATTGACACATCAACTAATATACAACGATGGATTTCATCTTGCAAGCCATTTGCATATTCGAACAACCTCCCAGCGTTAACTGGGAGGTTGTTAGTCATCCTTGCGGCTCCGGATAGTACATCAGCAGAAAAAAGCTGGCCGTTTCTTCAAATGAATTAATGTAGCTGTGCGGGGTAGTCCCTGTAAACTGCAAGGCGTCTCCAGAGGTGAGTGCACACCTGACCGTTTATACTGATTCCCTTTTTGTTGCACTTTGCCGGAGTCCGTGCTCAAGTGGATTTCCTATGTGCCGGTGTGTAGACAGCGCTTGTCGTAAAGGATTGTATGATTCAGTCTAATAATACTGTGCAATTGAATTGGCCTGCAGCCGTCATCTTGATCCCGCCTCTCTTGATTGCGATGAAAACAAAAAGCTTGTCCAATACTGTGATCAGCGGTGTACTTCTTATGGCGGGTTTGCGATTATGGGCATAAAACAAGATCAGCATACTTGATCAGGACAGTAGACCCTGATTTTTTGTATCTCTCGTTCAAGCTTTAAAGCTGCTTTCACAGGCTGAGAGTTATGATACAATATACAAATGTTTCACAGCTTCAATCCATCGTTGGAGCTGACATCCATTATATAAGGGACTAGGTTGAAGGGAAGGTTTGATAACATGCTGCACAATCCAACTGGAAAAGAACGCTTGGCACTAGCGTTTCTGCTCGGCATGCTTGCTATATTGGGCCCGCTTAATATAGATATGTATTTGCCAAGTTTTCCTGAAATCGCGGAAGATTTATCAGCAAGTGCTTCACTTGTTCAGTTAAGTTTAACAGCCTGTCTGGTCGGGCTTACGATCGGCCAGCTGATTGTCGGGCCGGTCAGCGATGCGCAGGGAAGACGAAAACCGCTATTAATCTGTATCTTTTTATTTGCGTTATCTTCTCTGTTTTGTGCGCTTTCGCCCAATATTACAACATTAGTGGGTGCGCGTTTTATACAGGGATTAACCGCTTCCGCAGGGCTTGTGCTGTCTCGCGCAATCGTCCGCGATGTATTTACTGGAAGAGAGCTTTCTAAATTTTTCTCGCTGTTAATGGTCATTACAGCTGTTGCGCCAATGGTTGCGCCAATGACAGGCGGTGCTATTTTGCTATTGCCATTTGCAACGTGGCATACAATTTTTCACGTATTAACGATCATCGGATTTTTACTAGTTCTTTTGATTGCTTTTCGTCTAAAAGAAACACTGCCGCCGGAAAAACGGATTCCAAGCTCAATCGGAACATCTGTTAAAACGATGGGCAGCCTGCTGAAGGATCGATCCTTTATGGGGTATGCGTTAACGGTCGGGTTTATTCACGGGGGAAGCTTTGCATATGTGTCCGGTACGCCTTTTGTATACCAGGATATCTATGGAGTGTCGCCGCAGGTGTTTAGTATTCTTTTCGGCATTAACGGCCTGGCGATTATATCGGGCAGCTTTATGATCGGGCGCTTTGGCGGAATCATTCATGAGAAGAGCCTGCTTCGCATCGCAGTCATTACGGCTATGATAGCGACCGCTGTGCTTTTGACCATGACCATGATTCACGGCCCTCTCGCTACATTAGTCATATCCATTTTCATTTACATGATTACGATCGGCATGGTTCTGACCAGCACGTTTACGCTTGCCATGGAGAGGCAGGGGCACCGTGCCGGAAGTGCAAGTGCGCTGCTCGGCATGCTCCCGCTGCTCCTCGGTTCGATCGTGTCGCCGCTTGTAGGCATTAACGAGACGACAGCCATTCCGATGGGAGCGATCATGTTTGTGACAGCGGTCATGGGCGCACTGGCGTTTTTTGGATTAACGAAAGAACGAGTGAAGCAAAACTGATAAAAAGAACCTGACATGACGTCAGGTTCTTTGTTTTTATTTAGAATAACAACAGCAGGCCCGCAATCGCAGGAGTCAAGAAAATGGCCGATTTTAAGACCACCTTTGGCATGAGGTTGGTGAACTTCGCGCCTATATAGGCACCGCACATAGTGCCGACCAAAACTTTGATCAGCAATACATAATCGACAAATCCTTCTGTGATATATCCGATGCCTCCGCCTACAGCGAGAGGGATGATCACAAGCATTGTCGTTCCGACAGAATGGCGGATGGACAGGTTCAGCATAATCATTAAACCGATTTGAATAAAAGGGGCCGAACCGATGCCGAATGTGCCGGAAAGAACGCCGGCTGCAATTCCTAAGATGACCGCTCTCGTATACGTTGAAAGAGAGCTTTGATTTACTTGTGCCTTCTCTTTTAAAAGAAACAATCTGATTAAAATGAGAATTGCAGATAAAAATAACATCCCAGCCGTCAAATAATGAAGCAAATCGGCCGGAATGAAAGCTGTCAGCTTAGCGCCGAAAAATGAGCCAACCGCAGCAAAGCATCCGACTGTCAATCCAATTTTCAGTTGAATGTTGCCCTCGCGATAGTGGCTGTACGCACCTGATAAACTGGTGAAAGCCATTCCGGCGAGGGAAGTACCTAAAGCCGTATGAATCGGAACATGGAATAGAAGAGTTAAAAGGGCAATGACAAAGCCAGCTCCTCCGGCACCAATAAAGCCTAAAATAATACCGAGAAGAAACATAACAAAAATGATAAGCATATTTTTTCCTCCATTGAAGATCTAAAAAAGTAATAGTGCGCTATTCTGGCGGAGGTATAGTGCCCTGCTGCCGATGAAAAACATGCCGGTTTTTCATCGGCAGTAGTCCGTCGACCGTCGTTCAGCAAACTTATCGTACCTCAGATTCTGAGATCTGACAAGGCAGTTTGTTGCTTCCCACTACCATCTGTTATATGATTTTGATGAAGAAAAGCCTATTTAAAAGAGGTATTATATATGGACGATTTTAAATTATACAAACCGACTCCTTACTACCTGCAATTTTATAACCAGCTGAAAAAAATGATCTTCAACGGGACTTTTAAGCCGGGGGAACGGATAAACGAAACACAGCTGGCGAAAAGCTTTGGCGTCAGCCGCTCTCCGATAAGGGAAGCCATGCGACTGCTTGAGAAAGACGGTTTGTTAAAAGCGGATGACCGCAATGGATTTTCCATCACATCGTTAACGGCAAAAGATGTAGATGAGATTTATAGAATCAGAATTCCGCTGGAACAGCTGGCAGTCGAGTTAGTCATAGACGAAGCAGATGAGGAAGAGCTGGCCATACTTGAAAAACAGCTTGAAATAACAGAAAAAGCCATTCACGACGGCACGGAAGATACAGAGATCATTCATTTAAACCAAAAATTTCATGAGCTGCTTGTTGATTTCAGCCATAACAGACATTTAAAAAATTTGCTTGAACATGTAAATGATCTAATTCACTTTTGCAGAATCCTTAATTATACTGGCGACCATCGTGCAGAAACAATACTGAGTGAGCACCGCAAGATATTGGAAGAAGTGAAAAAGAAAAACAAAGAAGCAGCCAAACAGTATGTGATGGCTCATTTCAATCATGACTGTGAGCATTTGAAGCATGTGCTTGAACAAGGAAAAGAGAATTGATCAGCGTGATCCGGTACCAAGGGGAGTTATCCTTGGTATTTTTTTTGTATTCACAAACATATAATGGGGCTCCCATTAATAACATTTTATGATGGATTTATTAACAATAATGGGGGTTAAACATGTTTATCCATATCGTCCGGCCTGGTGATTCTTTGTTTTCCATAGGCAGAAGTTACGGTGCTTCTGTTGATCAAATCCGGGGTGTGAATGGGTTAGACGAAACGAATATCGTGCCGGGGCAGGCTCTTCTGATCCCTCTTTATGTGTACACAGTCCAGCCGGGAGACACCCTGACCGCGATTGCGGCAAAATCGTTTGTTCCCTTAGAGCGACTGCGGGCCGCAAACCCTGGCATCAGTCCAAATACACTACAAGCTGGAGCAAAAATAACAATTCCTTCTATTTCAAATTACATTGCGGGAACGTTAAGTTTTTACGTGCTCCGAAACCCTGACCTCGATCGGGAATTAATCAATGATTATGCACCATACTCGTCTTCGATTTCAATTTTCGAATACCACATTGCACCTAACGGCGACATTGCAAACCAATTGAATGATGCGGCCGCTATTGAGACAACATGGCAAAGACGAGTGACGCCGCTTGCCACCATAACAAACCTTACATCAGAAGGCTTCAGTACAGAACTCGTCCACCAAGTCTTGAACAATCCGACAGCAAGAACCAATCTGGTCAACAATATTTATTACTTAGTCTCCACAAGGGGATATGGCGGTGTCACAATCGATTTTGAACAGGTGAGCGCAGCGGATCGAGATCTTTTCACTGGGTTTTTACGTCAGCTGAGAGATCGTCTTCAGGCGGGAGGATATGTGCTGACGATAGCTGTTCCGGCAAAAACAAGCGATAATATCCCATGGCTGAGAGGCTACGATTACGGAGGAATAGGTGCGGTTGTCAATTATATGTTTATCATGGCTTATGATTGGCATCATGCCGGAAGCGAGCCAGGCCCTGTAGCACCGATTACTGAGATCAGGAGAACCATCGAGTTTGCGATTGCGCAGGTGCCGAGCAGGAAAATCATTATCGGAGTTCCGCTCTACGGGTACGACTGGATCATCCCGTACCAGCCGGGCACAGTTGCTTCAGCTATTTCAAATCAAAACGCAATCAAAACAGCGATGAGGTACCAAACCCCGATACAATATTCAGACGAATATCAATCACCGTTTTTTCGGTACAGTGATCAGCAGGGACGAACGCATGAAGTATGGTTTGAAGATGTCAGGAGCATGAGCCGGAAGATGCAGATCGTCCGCGAATACAGGTTACAGGCTATAGGCGCTTGGCAGTTAACCTTGGGCTTCACGCCAGGCCCATGGCTTCTGCGGAAATTTTTTACGATCAGAAAGGTTTAAAAAAAGGCACCAGAGCTCGGTGTCGTTTTTTTGATTCAGTCCGAGGAGCAGAATAGTTCAATCATTTGTCCCTTGCGCGGGATTAGTCTCCATTTTACGATTAGTAGTAGTCTGATCAACAAAGATCCAGAATACGATTTGAGAGGGAGTTGTCTAAATGAAGACAGTTTTGATTTTAAATTTTCCTGCGGAAGGCCATGTGAATCCTACATTAGGCATTACGAAAGCCTTTGCCGATAGAGAATATGATGTACATTATATCTCCACTGAGAAGTATAAAGAAAGATTGGAAGCAGTAGGAGCGACTGTCCACCTTCATCGGGATTTACTGAGAACAACACCTATTAATATTGCTTCGCCAAATGGTATTCTTGATTTCCTGAAAATACATATCAAAACCTCATTGGACATCCTATATATCGTAAAAGAGTTGTCGAAAAGCATCCAGTTTGACTTTGTCTATTATGATAAATTTGGTGCGGGGGAATTGGTAAGGGATTACTTAGATATCCCAGGGATTGCTTCATCAGCGTCCTTCCTTTTTGGCGAAGAGCAACTGAAAATCCTGCCCCTGCATCCTGAGTCTGGAGCGCCGCTTGAATTAGATCAAGAGTGCGAAGACCTCTTGGCAAAAATGAAAGGAACGTACGGTGTTGCCCCGAAAAATCTGGTACAATTCATGAACAATAAAGGGGAATTGAATGTAGTGTATACAAGCCGTTATTTTCAGCCTGAAAGCGATCGTTTCGGGGATGATTGTCTGTTTATCGGTCCTAGCTTTCCAAAGAGAGCGGAAAAATCAGATTTCTCGATTGAACAGTTAAAAGATGAAAAGGTTATTTATATTTCAATGGGGACTGTTCTGGACAATACGGAGGAATTCTTCAACCTTTGTATAGATGCATTTTCTGGCTTTAACGGAAAAGTCGTCATCGCTGCCGGAGAGAAAGCGGATCTGACCAAAATAAAGCAGGCGCCGGAAAACTTTATTATTGCCCCGTATGTCCCTCAGCTGGAAGTGCTTGAGCATGCTGATGTGTTCATTACACACGGCGGAATGAACAGCGTAAATGAAGGCATCCATTTTAATGTGCCTCTGGTTGTAATGCCTCATGACAAGGATCAGCCGATGGTGGCGCAGCGTCTTTCTGAACTCCATGCAGGCTATGTCATCTCTAAAGATGAAGTTGATGTACAAAAATTAAAACAGGGCGTAGATGAGGTTTTGCATCACGATCAATATAAGGAAGGCATCAAAAAAATCAATCAAAGCTTTCAAGAGTCTATGAATATGGACGAAGTGATGGAGAGGATTGATGAATCGGTTCGTCAACAAAACAGATAAAAAAAGAACGCCCGTACTAGGTGAAGTGCACCCCAAATTTTAGACACAGTCTAAAATTTGGAGGTGCTTTTTCTTTTGGCTAAATTTAAAAACGAAGAAAAAATCAACGCGGTCTTACGCTATATAAACGGCAACGAGAGTTTGCTTGGGATCGCAAATCATATTGGAGTGCATAAAAATGGTACTCCAATATTGGGTGAGAAAATATCAATATCACGGTGAAAAAGCGTTCTTAAAGTCATATACAAATTATCCAGTCCAATATAAACTAACTAGACGTACTTGACTATATGAATGAACATGGGACGTCTATCTTAGAAACAGCTGCGATATTTAATTTGCCTTCTGACTCAACGGCTTGGAATTGGCAGCACGTAGTACAAACACAAGGAGCAGACGTCCTCAAAACAAAGAAAAAGGGGCGTCCGTCCATGAAAAAGAAAACAGGAAAGCAAGCACCAGCTATAGGATCAATAGAAGCATTACAGGCGGAAAACGAACAGTTGCGTATGGAGAATGAGTATTTAAAAAAGTTGAATGCCTTAGTTCAAAACAAGGAACAATCACCAAACAAGACAAAGCGCAAGTAGTCTATGATTTAAGGCATAAGTATCCGGTGAAAGCACTTCTCAGGCTCGCAGGTATCCCACGCAGCACCTACTATTACTGCGTAAAGCATTTTGATCGCCCTGATCGAGATGCCGACATAAAAAAGATGGTTCAACTTATTTTTAAAGAACATCAAGGCCGGTATGGATACCGCCGTATTCGTGATGAACTAAAGAATCGGGGACGAAAGGTCAATCACAAGAAGGTGCAGCGCATCATGAAAGCCCTCGGACTAAAATGTATGATTCGAAAGAAGAAATATCGTTCATATAAAGGAACAATCGGCAAAGTGGCGCCTAACATTCTAGCGCGCAACTTTAAAGCTGAAAAGCCAAATGAAAAATGGGTCACGGACATGACGGAGTTCAAATTATTTGGGCAGAAGCTGTACGTATCGCCCGTATTAGATCTGTTTAATGGTGAGATCATTACCTATACGATTGGTTTAAGGCCTGTTTATTCTCTTGTTTCGGTGATGCTTAATCAGGCATTCAAGCATTTGAAAGATGGGGACAAGCCCATTATGCATTCCGACCAAGGCTGGCATTACCAAATGAAGCATTATAGGCAAGCCTTAAAAGAACGCGGGATTACACAAAGCATGTCCCGAAAAGGCAACTGTTACGATAACGCAGTGATCGAGAATTTCTTCGGCATCCTAAAATCTGAATTTCTGTACCTAAAAGAATTTGAAAGTATCGAACACTTAAAGCAAGAACTTGAATGATATATTGACTACTACAATCAAAAACGAATAAAGGCAAAACTAAAAGGCATGAGTCCGGTACAATACCGAACTCATGCCTCAAGAACTGCCTAATGAAAACCCGTGTCTAACTTTAGGGGGTCACTTCAAGTACGGGCGTTCTTCATTAAAACTGGAGTTTGATCTTTTGAGCATCACTGATTTTCTTATGGTTCTGATCAAAGACGTCACTTGTTGTAATTTCAATCCACTCGATCTCTTTTTCTTTCTTCTTATCATCAGCATCTTTGTCATGCGTATGGGCGTTTGATGCGTTCACGATAAAGCCGAGATTTCCGGACTTTTCGGCTCCGCCCTCCAATTCGCCATTTAACTCTTCAAGATAAATATCTTTGTTCCAATCAAACGTTTCCCCTGTGTTTGTTTTCATCAAAGCAATCGGCGCAACATTTACTTTCTTTGAAGAGGTGTTCTTGATGTCAACGAAGACCTTAACGAAATCAAACTCTTCATCATGTGTTAACACATGAAAATAATCAATCATGCTGTAATCCGGACGCAAATGGATCAGCTTCATTTCTTTTATTGTTAACTCCACGTCGCCAATCTTGTAGGTTTGATTCACTTGCTTGATATCCTTTAAAACAGCTTTTCCCTTGTCATCAGAAAACGTTTGGCCAACCTTCAGCAATGACCGGTCATCGGTTACTTGGGAATTAGGCTGATACTCATCTATACTGTCTTTTTGAGATGATGTGCTTTGCGGAGTGGCTTTTACCGCTTGCTCTCCGCCCGCATTCTGTTTTTCTGTATTGGCGTTTGATGAGCAGCCCGCAAGCACAATGGCAAAAACAAAAATTGAAAGAATTGTTTTCATGATGATTCCTCCATTAAAAAGAGATCCCGTTGCTTCATACAAGCAACGGGCAACCTTGTATTCTATTACTTATCGTTAATCTTAATGTTGTATTGTAAAGCCTCGAAGACATTTTTAGCGATTTGTGTATTATCGATTTGGCCGGCAAATGTCTCACTAGACGGCCCGTACGCATAGACGGGAACATCTTCACCAGTATGTCCGCCTGTCGTCCATCCAGTGTGAGATCGTTTATTGAAAATCTCCTCAATCGCATTATCGATTTCAAGCACTTCTTTTGATGTTGCGGCTTTTTTAACAGATTGAATTTCTGATTCAGTTAAAGCCAATTTCTTTTGGTCAATATACGTTTTTAATGTTTTTTCAACATCCGCGCCGTCAGCAATTTTTTCTGCCATAAAGTCAGGTGTGCGTTTTGCGGCTTTAATTGGTTCACTGAACCAGTTGTAGATGCCGTCTGCACCGATGGAGTATCCGCCGGTTGAATGGTCAGCCGTTGCGACAACCAATGTATGCTTGTCCTTTTTGGCGAAATCAATAGCCGCCTTATAAGCTTGTTCGAAGTCTTCCATTTCACTCATGGCACCGACGATATCATTGTCATGCCCCGCCCAGTCAATCTGACTGCCTTCCACCATGAGGAAGAATCCGTCTTTATCCTTGCTTAATTTTTTAATCGCTGTGTTTGTCATATCTTTTAATGAAGGAATATCCTTCGTGCGGTCAATCTTTTTAGGCAGACCGCCGTCAGCGAATAAGCCGAGAACTTGGCTGTCGTTATTTTTCAGCATGTCCTTGCGGTTATCCACATAGCTGTATCCCGCTTTTTTGAATTCCTTGATCAAATTGCGGTCCTTGCGGTCAAAGTTGCTTTTTCCCCCGCCTAGAAGGACATCAATTTTGTGCTTGCCGTTGACCATTTCATCAAAATAATCATCGGCAATTGAGTTCATATTTTTTCGACTGTGATCATGTGAACCGAAAGAGGCCGGAGTGGCATGTGTAATTTCTGAAGTGGCCACCAGTCCTGTTGATTTTCCTTTCTCTTTCGCCGCTTCAAGTACTGTTTTGGCTTCTGAACCATCGTTATCCACAGCAATCGCATTGTTATATGTTTTGATCCCGGCTGACATAGCCGTTGCTGCAGATGCAGAATCTGTTACGTTTTGTTCTGGATCTTCAGGATAAGTCGTTTGCTGGCCGACAAGGTATTGATCAAAAGCGGTAGGCTCTACAAACTTTGTCTTTTTATTATCTTTTAAATAGCGATGGGCAGATGTATAGGACACACCCATACCATCACCAATCAGAACGATAACATTCTTTATTTCGTCTTGATTCCCCTTTTTCTTTTCCTGGGCGCTGGCTTCAGGCACACTGCCGCTGGCTAAGCTGCTGAACGCTATAGATGATAAAACTGCGATAGGCAGTAGTTTCTTCGGGAATTTTTTCAACTAGATAACCTCCTAAAAATAGATGAATCTCATTGACAACCCCATTATATTTTTAAACTGTTAAGCTAGTATTAATTGATTTTAAAGATTGGATTTACAAGAATAAGAGGCAATGACGGAAATGGGAGAGGGTTAACTGCATATGATATGTGAGTTGAAAAAAGTTGATTATCCCCCAACCCACGATAAAAGAGAAGGCAGCAAAACTTTTTCAACATCTTTAACAGAAATAGACCGGGAATGAGGAGGGGATCAATGCGCAACTTACAAGTAAGAAAGAGAGACTGACATTCCAGATCAACGGGAGAATGAGTGAAAATAAGCCAATGATCTATATAAATTCCCATTAGGTAACAGTTAGTCGCGTTATCGATGGAGACACATTTATTGCCGATGTTAATGGTACTGAGGAAAGAATCCGTTTAATATTGGTCGATACTCCGGAAACAGTCCAACTCTTTGGATATATTCCGGATAGTCTATATAATTCTTTTCTTAAAAAGCACCTGGATAAGATAAAAAATGGGAAAAAGACCAATCGAAAAATGAAGGTATATTCTAACTGAGAGGACACTAGTATAAGTGTTTAAATAATTAATCTTTACATGAACATTGAAATTATAAAGAGATTGTAAACCTAACTTTAGAAAGATTTACATAAATAGGGTTTATTGAAAACCTAAGTTCCTCTAGAATAAAACCCACTGGGATTTCTTGTATTTCTCATTAAATCTTTAAGGGAGGGTTTAACCTTGAAAAAGAAACTATTACTACCACTATTCACTTTAATTTTAGCTCTCTTCTCTTCTGGCTTTACGAATAGTGCTGCTGCTGCAACCAATGATGATTTTAAAGAAGAACTATCAAATTTAACTCAGAAAGAAGTAGTATCCAATTTTCAACGAATTGATCAGGAATATGAAATAGGAGAAGCGTTTTCAGAAAAAGATCAGGTTTTTATTCAAATGTATGCAAAACCAGTTAATGATGGAATGTTTAGTATAGCTATGTCAAAATATATTTCTGGTTCTAAAAGTGCGAATGGTGTGACAGTAAAAGTTAGTGGAACAATTAAAGATGATATTCAAAACCTAATCAATCAAAGTTTTGGTGCATCAAATTTAAAAACCAGCACGACTGCAGGTTCTAGTAAAGTTACATCAGTAAAAACAGCTGTTCACCATAACGCATATGGATTAGTAGGAAGTGGAGGTATTGGCAAAGTATACTCAGGATCTCTTACTACTTCAGGTAAAAATACTACTCTAACCGGAACAAAGAGATACACAGCAGTTGTAGCGTATGCTACAACATGGTGTTCTGTAACGGTTAATCACACTGGTGGTACTTTTACAATAAACCCTAGCTAAAATAAAGGAGACTTCAAAAATGTTAGAAAGCTTCGGATTCCCAGGAAGTATCATTACTTTAGTAGTTTTAATAGGATTAGTTTTCTTGTTCAGAACAATAATAAGAAGAAAAAAAACCGCTGATAAAAATTAATAAAATTATTGTTTTACACAATCCTTTGTAAAATGTATTATTGAGAAATAATCAATCTTTGTGCTTGAGGATTGATTTCTACCGGCCCCGGAATTAGACCCTCCGGGGTTATTTTTTGCAAAGAGCACAACATGTTGCGATTTTTAATAAAAGTAAGGAAAATCGATATACTCTGTGTGTTAATTGGGATCCTGACAAAAGTAAAGTAACTATACTGATGATGAACCCAAGTCATGCATGCTTTTATTAGTGATAATAACCTCTAAATCACGTAGTATATCTATTGGATTTCTCAAAGATACGCCACCACGTTTTTTTCCATTCGTTTATTCTGCATAAAATTGCAATTCACCGGTTTTATCTGGTAGCTTCATAAATCCTTCTAATGCTTGAAATTTTTTAGACAATATCTTTACCTCTCTTTTTAGGCGCTTATTTCTTTCATATCACTAACCAGTGTGCTCTCCCCCTTTCTCATCTTATAATACCTTTTGACTCTTCGATATGAAATCAGTTAATTCAGTTAATTAAGCAAATGCAAATTGTGCTATTTTAAAAATTAGCATGATTCCAGCAATCACCAATGAAACACTTATTAAACCATATAGCATTCTAAAGAAAGCATATACTCCTAATATATTAGCGAATGAAATAAACATACAGATGCCTTAAAGAGGTATCTATACCATTTAAAGCAGGAATCTCTATAAGAATCCCTGCTTTTAGTCAAACAAGTTTTTTTCGTTTAGCGTAAGCTGACTTGCGGAATAACGATTACCTTGCTTCCATTTCACTTCAATTGTAATATCATGGCCTTCAAGCTCCCGTTCATCCAACCGCTCTAAGAAAGAAACGGACTCCTCTTTTGCGCTTCCATCGCGAGAAGTGCCGCCGGAATAATCTCGAATAGGGATTTCTGTATCAGAGCTGAGCAGAATCTCCCCATCCTTTTTTACAATCAGTGCTTCCACATAAGTGCTGTCTGCTTTATCTGTATCACCGATCCAATACAGATTGCCGCTGTATTCATTCGGTGCATCTTCATTTTTTGTGAAAACAGCTTTCCAATCCTGATCTTTGCTTTCTCCCTGCCAATTTGGATACTCCATTCGCACATGATGAATCAGCTGATAGGAAAAAAAGATCAAGCAGAAAGCCAATAATAGGGATGCCATGAAAATGAGAGGGTATTTATAATGACTGGACATAAAAAAACTCCTATTCATTTAATCAATAACCTTTGAAAAAAGAATTTCATCCCGAATCAAAATGCCGTTTTCAGCTTTCTCGGGGATCTCTGGTTTGAGTCGCCTCGCTTTTTCAACTGCATTCGGAAACAATGCGGCGAATTGATAGCCTCTCTTTTGATAAAACGCCATCGCATGTATATTATCATTCGTTGTGATAAGCTTTATTCGTTGACAATGTGCATGTTTAGCCGTCTCTTCAACCTGCTGCAGTAAAGCTGTGCCGATTCCTTTCTTTTCAATGATACTATCTAATGAAATAATCTCACAATCTTTTCCACTTATTGCGTATGTAATACAACCAATGATTTCGCCATCCTCATCTAAAGCGGCATAGCCATCTAATTCATCACATCGAAACATGCCGCTGGAAATCACCATCTCGGGTGAACCCCAATGCTTGGCAAAAAAATCGGTCATTACATGTTTCGATAACTCACTGCTTGAGAGGATTTTCATCTTAAATCTCCTTTCTAGAAAATGTGTAATATCAATATATACAATAAATAATAATAAGGAAATAGTTTGAGGTGACGGTATGGAAATCAACGATGTCATTTACGGGCAGCACCATATAGACGGAGTGCTGGAAGAGCTCATCAAGAGCGCTCCAGTGCAAAGATTAAAAGGAATCTACCAAGGGGGAGCAAGCTTTTTAGTTAATTCAAAATGGGATGTGACCCGGTATGAGCACTCTATCGGCGTGATGCTCCTCATCAAAAACTTGGGAGCCGGCCTGCTCCACGACGTGTCACACACGGCTTTTTCCCATGTAATCGATATTGTCTTTGAAAATGAAGCGGAAGACTATCATGAAAATATCTTTCAACAAGTCATTATTCACTCTGAGATCCCGGGTATTCTAAAAAAACACGGTTATGATACCGAAGAAATTTTATCAGACGATACGAGATGGATATTGCTCGAGCAGCCCACACCAGAGCTGTATGCCGATCGGATTGACTACACGCTGCGGGACATGTACCGTTATGGGCACATTAGTCTGAACGAAGCACAAACCTTTTTGAATCATCTCATTATGAGAAACGGAAGGATGTTTCCGGATGGAATCGAAGCTGCCGAATGGTTTGTCAGAGTGTATTACATGGAAGTGATAGATTTCTTTTTGAATCCCGTGAATGTATACAGATATGAGTATTTAGCGCAAACGTTGAAAGCTGCGTTGCGGCATAATGTCATATCCGCAGAAGATCTGCTGAAAATGGATGAAGAAGTACTCGACATCCTGCACGCAGCAAAAAATAAAGAAGTACTGAACTTGCTTCAACATATTCATCCCCGCATCCAAATAAAAGAAGTTAACATCCAGTACGATTTCCATCAAAAGAAGAAAATGCGCCTCATCGACCCATCCATTCTTCATCATGACGAATGGGTCAAAGCCTCAGCTGTCTCCGAAAACGTCAGAAAAATGGGAGAGGCCGCTTATCAAAGAGCAAAAAAGGTGTATGTATAAAAGTTCTGCATCACTAATTGCCGCGTAACAGCGGCTTTTTTCATGTTTGACTATGTAAACGAAGGGGAATAGGACAAACTGCGGGACCGTTTTATGAGAATATCAGCGCATTTACATACCATTCGGGGGTATAGTATTCTCAAAAGGGCATGTTTGCTTGCAGATATGCGTTTTTACTTTATTGTTTGCAGGCAAAATGAAAGTAAAAAATGAAGCAAAGGAGAATGACCATGAACGTCTCTAAAAAAGTACTGGGAATTCTGATGTTATCTCTTGTTTTTGTTTTATCGGCATGCGGCAATAACAGCAGTACGAAAGAAAGCACACATGACAATCATTCAGATTCCTCATCACATGATGAAATGGAGCATACCGGATCAGCTGATGTTCCAGAGGGATTACAGGAATCTAAACATCCGAAATATAAAGTAGGCAGCCAAGTGATGATCAATACATCTCATATGAAAGGCATGAAGGGTGCCGAAGCAACAGTGACAGGTGCCTATGATACAACGGCGTATGTTGTCTCTTACACACCGACAAACGGAGGACAGCGTGTGGACCATCACAAATGGGTGATTCAAGAAGAAATTAAAGATGCCGGAGATAAAACATTAAACCCCGGAGATCAAGTGATCTTAGAGGCTTCTCATATGAAAGGCATGAAGGGTGCAACAGCCGAGATCGACTCCGCCGAAAAAACAACCGTATACATGGTTGACTATACATCGACAACAAGCGGTGAAAAAGTGAAAAACCACAAATGGGTCACCGAAGATGAGCTTTCAGCTAAATAATAAAAAATCCTCCTTTTACAAGGAGGATTTTTTTGCTGTCTGAACAGGTCTTGTTAAAGAAATGAAGGCGAACAGGACAGCGATAATGACAATTGATCCGCCGCACCAAGCATTTGATACCACAGTGCCTGTCTGATCCAAAACAATACCGCCAATGGCTGAGCCAAGGGCAATTCCGACCTGAAGGGCAGATGTGTTAAAGCTTTGCTGAATGTCAGACGAATCTGGCGCAATTTCAATTAAATAGCTTTGCTGAGCCGGGGCGAGACTCCAGCTTAGCAGACCCCAAATCACCATGACAGGCAAAAAGAAAATCATAGACGATGTTGACAGCGGCAGTAAGAACATAATAATGGCAAAGGAACCAGTTACCAGCAAAATGCTCTTAAAGGAACCAAGCCGGTCAGAAAGCGCTCCTCCGAAAGGGCCTCCGCATACAGCGGATATCCCGAAAAGGAAATAACAAATGCTGACCCAGAATGAGCTCAGATGAAGAGTCTCTTCTAAAAACGGAGCAAAGTAAGCGTATAGCGTATAATGCCCCGCTAATGTAAACATCGTGACGAGATGTGAACTCGCGATTTTCAGATTGCCAATCGTCTTGAGCTGATCCCGGAAAGGAATCATTTTTTCCGCTGGTATCTTTTCAAAGAAGATTGAAATAATCAGCATGGAGACCAGCGCCAGAAGTCCGATGCCAAGGAACAAAATGCGCCATCCGAATGAATCGCTGATTAAGATTCCGAGCGGCACGCCTAATGCGATAGCGGAGCTGAATCCCATAAAAATAATTCCGATGGCGCGCGCTCTGTATTCAGGCGCTACAATTTTCGGAGCGATCGTTAAGGAAAGCACAACAATCAGCCCTGTACTCATCGCAGCCAATACCCTTGACACCATCAGCGTCGCAAAATTAGGGCTGAAGTAGGCCACAAGATTGCTAAGAAAGAAAACAAATAAGGCAATTAAATATAAACGCTTCCGTTCAATCTTCGCAGTCAAAGCCAAAAGCAGCGGCCCTGACACTGCATATCCCAGTGCAAACACACTGATCAGCTGCCCGGCTGAGACAATAGAAATGTCTAAATCATTTGCGATTTGAGGAAGAATTCCTCCCACAATTAACTCAACCAATCCGACTGCAATCGTAGAAGCTGCAAGAAGGAAAACTTTAAAATTCATAACAAACTCCTTTACTGAAATATTTTGATAAATAAAAAAATCCTGATTACAAAAAAAGTTATAAACAATTTTTGTAATCAGGATTTTACGGTTCCTGGTAGACACCCTCAAACCATATTATTGAGGTTATACAAGTGATCATAGCTATTTAATTGAGTCGTTTCCGTTGATGAGTGTAACACATTATGAATGAATCTTCCATAGAAAAATTTACAAAGCGATGAACTCTGAAAATATATGATTGTATTTATTTTCTAAAAGTATAGACATTTAAAAATAAATGACTATAATAACAATTGTAAGCGTTTTAATAACGGGGGGATAGCAGTTGAAAAAAATTTTACTTGCGTGCAGCTCAGGAATGTCAACCAGTCTATTGGTGACAAAAATGAAGGAATATGCACAATCCATCGGAGAAGAAGCAGAGATTTGGGCTGTCGGCCAGGATAAGGCGAAAGAAGACATGAAAAAGGCAGATGCTGTTTTGATCGGACCGCAAATGAGCTTTCTGAAAAGCGAACTGCAAAAAGAGGCGGATCAATACAACATTCAGGTTGAAGTCATTGACATGATGGCCTACGGAATGGCAGATGGCAAAAAAGCATATGAGCAGGCATTGTCCTTAATGGAGAATCAATAATGGAACAGATGAAAATTACGAATTTAACAGACGAACAAATCAGTTTTCAGCTTATCCTGCACAGCGGCAATGCCCGCAGCGCCATCATACAATCACTGCGCACTTATAAAGAAGGGAACATGGAGGAGGCCGATGCGCTCATCGCCAAGGCTGAGCAAGATTTATCCGCGGCCCATGATATTCACTTTCAAATGATACAGAAAGAATCCGGCGGAGAAGCAGCCGCTTTCTCCTTGCTGCTTATGCATGCGGAGGATCATTTAATGTCAACATTGACCATGAAAGAACTAGTGAAAGAACTGCTTGATCTCTTTCAAACAAAGAATCTATAAATAATCGGGGTGGATAGGGTGTTCGAGAAAATCAGCCAATTCCTTGTTCCAATTGCAGGGAGGTTAAACAATAACCGTTATTTGCAAGTGCTGCGTGATGCGTTTATGCTGGCTTTCCCGCTTACGATATTCGGGTCCATTTTTGTCGTGTTAACGAATTTACCGTTTCTAAACAAAATCATGAACGCCTCAATGCTTACATCGTTTCAGTCTCATTTCGGCATTGCGTCTACGGCGACTATGAGCATTATGTCTGTCTTTGTAGTCTTCGGGATAGGTTATTATCTGTCAAAAAGCTATCAGGTCGAAGCTGTATTTGGCGGAGCGATCGCTTTGGTTTCCTTTTTGCTCCTAACGCCATTTATCGTTCAGCCGGAAACAGGAGATGCCATTACAGGGGTTATCCCGGTCGACCGTCTCGGTGCAAAAGGGATGTTTCTTGGGATGATTACGGCATTTCTTTCCGGCGAAATCTACAGAAGAATCGTTCAAAAAAACCTGACAATCAAAATGCCAGCCGGCGTTCCGCCTGCTGTTGCAAAATCATTCGCCGCACTTATTCCGGCTTTTATCACATTAACCGTATTTTTGCTGATTAATGTTTTGGTGACGCTGCTATTTAAAACAAATATGCACGACGTCATTTATCACGCAATTCAGGCTCCGCTTGTCGGACTTGGAAGCGGTATTATTCCAACGCTGATTGCCGTGTTTTTCATTCAAATTCTTTGGTTTTTCGGACTGCATGGACAGATCATTATTAACTCCGTGATGGACCCGATTTGGAATACACTGCAGGTCGAAAACCTTTCTGCTTACACAGCGGGAAAAGCAATTCCTCATATTATTTCAAAACCGTTTATGGAGATTTATACCGTTGGGATGGGCGGTACAGGGATGACACTTGCGGTTGTGTTTACCATTCTCATATTCATGAAAAGCAGGCAGATAAAGCAAGTATCAAAACTTGGCCTCGCTCCCGGTATATTTAACGTGAACGAACCGATTATCTTCGGGCTTCCGATTGTCATGAATCCAATCATTATTGTGCCTTGGGTGTTGGCACCGATGGTTGTTACGCTCGTCACCTATCTGGCCATGTCAGCGGGGCTCGTTCCGCCGCCGACCGGTGTAACGGTGCCGTGGACGGTTCCATTATTCATTAATGGCATTATGGCAACGAACTCGATCATGGGTGGCGTCATGCAGCTTGTCAATCTGTTAATTGTCTTCGTGATCTGGTTTCCGTTCCTAAAAGCAATGGATAAATTAAATCTCGTAAAAGAAAAAGAACAGGCTGTGCAGGAAACAGCTGCTCAGAAAAATGATAACAGCATTAAAATGTGACATAAGGGGAGAGAGACTTGGCACAAACAGAACAATATTGTTTTCCAAAGGATTTTTGGTGGGGATCATCCGCTTCAGCAACACAAACGGAGGGTGCCGCCGACAGAGACGGAAAAGGCCAGAATATATGGGATTATTGGTTTGAAAAAGAACCGCATCGTTTTTTTGATCGTGTCGGACCTGCAACAACATCTCAATTTTACGACAACTATAAAGAAGATATCAGGCTGATGAAGGAGCTTGGCCACAACTCGTTCCGGATGTCGATTTCCTGGTCGCGTTTAATACCGGGCGGAACAGGCGAGATCAATGAGAAAGCCGCAGATTTCTATAATAATGTCATTGATGAGTTAATCGCAAACGATGTTGAACCTTTTGTCAATCTGTTTCATTTCGATATGCCGATGGAACTTCAAAAAATCGGCGGCTGGCTAAACAGAGAAACGGTTGACGCTTATGAAAACTATGCAAGAACGTGCTTCCGTTTGTTTGGTGACCGGGTGAAAAAATGGTTCACGCATAATGAACCGATCGTGCCCGTAGAAGGCGGATACTTATATGATTTTCATTATCCAAACAAGGTGGATTTTAAAGAAGCCGTTCAGGTCGGTTTTCATACAATGCTATCGAGTGCCCGTGCCATTCAGGCCTACAGGGAGATGGAGCAGGACGGAAAAATCGGCATCATCCTAAATTTGACGCCTTCATACCCGAGAAGCAGCCATCCGGCCGATGTCAAAGCTGGGGAAATAGCGGACGCGTTTTTTAACAGATCCTTTTTAGATCCATCTGTCAAAGGAGAATTTCCAAAAGAGCTGGTTACCATTTTGAAGAGCGAAGGCTTTGTGCCTGACTATAAGAAAGAAGATCTTGAGATTATCAAACACAATACGGTTGATCTGTTAGGTGTAAATTATTATCAGCCGAGACGTGTAAAAGCAAAAGAACATCTTCCGAATCCAGACGCACCATTTTTGCCGGACAGGTATTTTGATTCTTACGTCATGCCGGGGCGCAAAATGAATCCGCATCGCGGCTGGGAGATCTATGAAAAAGGCGTTTATGATATTTTGATCAATTTAAAAGAAAACTACGGGAACATCGAGTGTTTTATCTCTGAAAACGGCATGGGGGTCGAAGGCGAAGAACGCTTCAGGGATGAACAAGGCATCATTCAAGATGATTACCGGATAGAATTTATAAAAGAGCACCTCAAATGGATTCACCGTGCCATCCAGGAAGGATCAAATGTAAAAGGCTATCACTTATGGACATTTATGGACAACTGGTCTTGGACAAATGCCTATAAAAACCGATACGGGTTTGTATCAGTCAATCTCGAGAAAGACGGTGAAAGAACCGTCAAAAAGAGCGGAAAATGGTTCAAAAAGGTTGCTGAGCAAAACGGTTTCTAAATGTACAGATCTTCCGGCAATCATCATGATGAATAGAGATAAACGGCCAGCCGCAACATTGATGAAACAGAGAAAAGAACTTATGATATCCGTAAAGAAGCTTATGTGATATCAAACTTTTACAGCTGCCGGAGGATACCAATGAATAAATATGAAATCATCGCAAATGAAATGAGAAACAGAATCAAAAATAACGTCTATCCGCTCGATCAGCCGATTCCCGATGAAATATCACTTGCCAAAGAGTTCAACTCAAGCCGCATGACGATGAAAAGAGCCTTGGATAATTTAGTTGCCGAAGGGCTGCTGTTCAGAAAACGGGGCCACGGCACGTTCATTATTCAATCAGCGATACAGGATGATCATGTCCATGTGGTCAGCAACGAAATCCTTGGATTGACCAACTTGCTGAAAGATAAGGAGATCAAAAGCAAGGTCATTCAGTTTGAAGTGCAATTTCCCACAGAGGAAGTGGCTGCCCATTTATCTATTGATCAGAAAACTCCGGTTTATTATGTCGTACGGCTGCGGATTGTAGAAGGAGAGCCCTATGTGTTGGAAAAAACATATATGCCGACTCATTTAATACCGGGCATTAATGATGAGGTTCTTCATGACTCGATCTACAACCACATCACAAACGAGCTGCAGCTCAAAATCGCCGGTACGCATCGGAAGATCAGAGCCTGTAAGTCTGATCATATTGACCAGCAGCATTTGGGCTGTAAACAGGATGATCCAATTCTGGAAGTCGAACATGTGGGCTTCTTAGATAACGGCATTCCATTTGAATATTCCTTTTCACGTCATCGGCATGACAAATTTGTCGTCACTTCAGTAAACATACGGCGCTGATCGCGGAGATAACAAGGAGGCCATCTGCATGCTTGGCGGTATTGAAGCAGGCGGCACAAAATTTGTTTGTGCTGTCGGCAAAGAAGATGGAATGATCATTGACCGAGTAGAGATCCCGACAACGATGCCGGATGAAACATTAGAGAAAGTGTTTCAATATTTTCGCCAATTCTCATTACAGGCCATCGGCATCGGCTCCTTTGGTCCCGCTGATACTAATAAAAGCAGTAAAACCTATGGAACCATTACGGCCACGCCGAAAGATGGCTGGAGACACTTTCCCTTTTTGCAGACCGTGAAAAATGAAATGAAAATCCCAGTCGCATTCAATACGGATGTCAACGCGGCGGCGCTTGGTGAATTCCTTTTCGGTGAAGCGAAGGATCTCGACGGCTGCCTGTATATGACGGTTGGCACCGGCATTGGTGCAGGAGCAATTGTAGAGGGACGGCTCCTTCAGGGGCTGTCACATCCAGAGATGGGCCATATTTATATCCGGCGCCACCCTGATGATGTATACCAAGGGAAGTGCCCATATCACAAGGATTGCTTTGAAGGCTTGGCATCCGGTCCTGCCATCGAAGCGCGCTGGGGAAAAAAAGCTGCTGATTTATCAGAAATAACCCGGGTCTGGGAACTGGAAGGATATTATATTGCCCAAGCGCTGGCTCAGTATATTTTGATCCTTGCACCTGAAAAAATCATTCTTGGCGGCGGCGTTATGAAGCAGAAACAAGTGTTTCCTTATATTTATCAATATGTCCCGAAAATCATGAACAGCTACTTGAATTTTTCGGAATTATCAGAGAATATATGCGATTATATTGTGCCTCCGCGTTTAGGCAGTGACGCGGGTATCATTGGCGCGCTTGTTTTAGCGGATCAGGCATTGCGAGCAGAACCAGCACCCGGGGAGGTGCGGTCATGAAGCACCCCTTATTTTTGGAGCCTGTCTTTAAAGAAAGGATATGGGGAGGAACGGCGCTTCGTGATAAATTCGGCTACACGATACCTTCAGAAAAAATAGGAGAGTGCTGGGCTGTTTCTGCTCATGCCCATGGTTCATCGGCTGTTCAAAACGGCCCGCTGGCAGGAAAGACATTAGACCAAGTATGGCAAGATCATCCGGAGATTTTTGGTTTTCCGGATGGAAAGGTGTTTCCGCTGCTGGTAAAGCTGCTTGATGCCAATATGGATCTCTCCGTGCAAGTTCATCCTGATGATGATTATGCAAACCTGCATGAAAACGGCGAGCTCGGAAAAACGGAGTGCTGGTATATTATTGATTGCAAAGAAGGCGCAGAACTGATTTTGGGCCATCACGCACGCTCAAAGGATGATTTTAAACGGCGATTGGAAAGCGGCGATTGGAACGGGCTGCTGAGGCGCATCAAAATCAAGCCTGGGGATTTCTTTTATGTCCCAAGCGGTACGCTCCATGCTTTATGTGAGGGAACCCTTGTCCTTGAAATCCAGCAAAACTCTGATACAACCTATCGCGTATACGATTATGACCGGTATAATGACCAGGGCGAAAAAAGGACTCTTCATATAGAAAAAGCCATGGAAGTTATAACGATACCGCATAACGATGCAGTTCATACACCGGAAGTGAAAGAAGATGGTGACGCGTTGATCACTGTTTATGTACAATCAGATTATTTCTCAGTGTACAAATGGAAGGTTAGCGGCCGAGCTGTTTTTCCTTCTCATCAAACCTATTTGCTGGGAAGCGTTCTGAACGGATCAGGACGAATCGTAAATAATGGTATTCAGTATGAGTGCAATAAAGGCTCACACTTTATTTTGCCTGCGAATTTTGGCGAGTTTTCAATAGAAGGAACTTGTGAGTTGATGATATCTCATCCTTAATGATTGGAGGAATGACATTTGTTTAAGAAACATACAATCTCTTTGCTCATTTTCTTTTTGCTAGCGTCTGCTGTTATGGCAAAACCAATTGAAGCGCACACTGTGCCGCCTGTAAATCCTCATGCACAGCAGACAACAAAATCAGTGATGAATTGGCTGGCTCATCTGCCGAATCGAACAGAAAACAAAGTCCTTTCTGGAGCGTTTGGAGGGTACAGTCATGACACATTTTCTATGGCTGAAGCTGAAAGAATCCGAAGCGCTGCCGGACAATCACCTGCTATTTACGGCTGTGATTATGCCAGAGGATGGCTTGAAACGACAAATATTGAAGACTCGATAGATGTAAGCTGCAACAGCGATTTACTTTCGTACTGGAAAAGCGGTGGAATCCCGCAAATCAGTATGCATCTGGCTAATCCGGCTTTTCAGTCAGGACATTTTAAAACACCGATTACAAACGATCAGTATAAAAACATACTAGATTCTTCAACAGCAGAAGGGAAGCGGCTGAATGCCATGCTCAGCAAAATTGCTGACGGACTTCAAGAATTAGAGAACCAAGGTGTGCCTGTTCTGTTCAGGCCGCTGCATGAAATGAACGGTGAATGGTTTTGGTGGGGACTTACATCATATAATCAAAAGGATGATGAAAGAATCTCCCTTTATAAACAGCTCTACAAGAAAATCTATCATTATATGACCGATACAAGAGGACTAGATCACTTGCTCTGGGTTTACTCTCCCGACGCTAACCGAGACTTTAAAACCGATTTTTACCCGGGTGCGTCTTACGTGGATATTGTCGGACTGGATGCGTATTTTCAAGATGCCTATTCAATTAGCGGATATGATCAGCTAACGGCTCTTAATAAACCATTTGCATTTACTGAAGTCGGCCCGCAAACAGCAAATGGCAATTTTGATTACAGCTTGTTTATCAATGCAATAAAACAAAAATATCCTAACACCATTTACTTTCTGGCATGGAATGATGAGTGGAGCCCGGCTGTAAACAAGGGTGCTTCGGCTTTATATCATGACAGCTGGACACTCAACAAGGGAGAAATATGGAACGGTGATTCTTTAACGCCAATCGTTGAATAAATAAGCTACATGTTAGAAGGTGCCCAAGAAGTTTCTTGAGCACCTTCACACCTTGATTAGGCATTCATATCGCCTAACCCAGGACTATGTTCATTTGGCATTTCCGGAAGTACTGGTACAGGAAATCCTGCCGGAGGTTCTATTACTTGTAACTCTCCGCCATTTCGGCTTGGAGATGTTCCTTGATAGATTTCACCGATTCTTGTTTCATCCAACCTAAAGTTAAACTGTACATTATGATAGCCTAATTCGACATACTTTCTGCACTCAGGGTATTTATTAATATCATAATTCGGTACAGGAAGAAGCTTCGCCCACTCAACACCCAAAGTCTCGAGCGCTTTTGCAAACGCATTCTGGTGAGCGTTGTCGCGTACAATCAGAAAAGCAAGGGTTTCCCGAAACGTCTGATTAGAACTCATTTCATAAATCCTTGTTTTTTGCAGCACGCCTGTTGACTCAAGAAGCAAGTTATCCAACAGGTCGGTGATTAAGTTTCCATGGTTATACACCCACGACCCATTCCAAGGATTGCCCCCTGCATCAACAGGAAGAGAACTTTGCGCCCCAATAATATAATGATGAGGATTCGCATGCTTCACCGCTTCGTTAAGAGGAGCCTGATCTGCACCTTGGCTGCCGACGCCTTCTCCGCCTGACTCATCTAATAAAGCATTAATTGTGTTTTGCACCAATTCAACGTGGGCAATTTCTTCTAAAAAAATGCCACGGAGCAGATCACGGTACTGTTTCTGTTTTCCTCTGAAATTAGAGCTTTGGAAAAAAAACTGCATCATCGTACGCATTTCACCGTAATGTCCGCCCAATATTTCCTGCAGTACCTTAGCGGCTGCAGGGTCTGGCTTATCTGGCTTAATGATATTTATTAATTCCTCTTTGTAGTAATACATAACATGCCTCATTTCTTTTTTAGTGATTGGTTTCTTATATCCTTTGTAAAAGGAGATAAAATATACAAATGCAAGGCATGAAAGAATCAAATAAAAAATATAAAAAAAGTGTTGACCATAGAAAACACACATGGTATATTATTAAACGTCGCTGATGAACAGCACACACAACAACACGGAAAACAAAAAAGTTTTTCATAGGTGTTTACAAGTTTTTAAAAATGTGTATAATAAGTAAAGTCGAATAAAAAATTCGAACTTCGAAAAAACATTTTAAAAAAACTTCTTGACTTCAACTGCAAATGATAGTATGATAGTTAAGTCGCTTGATAAGCGCCCGTAGCTCAATTGGAT
>NZ_JALAMO010000013.1 GCF_026790065.1 Bacillus sp. N13C7
CTTAGAGGGGATAATATCAGACGCCCGGTCTTTTTTGTTATTTCGTTTCTCGATGCAGGGTATATTTCTTTAAACGCGGTGAATATTTTTTCAGTTCTAAACGGTCTGGATTGGTGCGTTTATTTTTTGTTGTGATGTAGTTTCGGTCTCCCGTTTCAGTGCAGGCTAAAGTAACATTGACTCTCATTATAAACATCTCCTTATAAAGCGTAATGATTACGTTTTATTATACAACGTAATCACAGATTGTCAAATCAGAGCTCTTGGCCTCTGACCCGCGGAACATTTATCTCTAAAAAATCATACGCCGCCACGCTGTTTGGGAAAACGTCTGCCGCTTCCTTTTGCAGCTCCAAAGAGGCATCTCCCTGATATCTGGCGCTGATATGGGTTAAAATCAGCTGCTTCGCCCCGGCTTCTTTCGCTGTAACGGCCGCTTGTTCCGTGGTACTGTGAAAATAATCATAAGCAAGTTTCCTGTCTTCCTTTGCAAAGGTTGCTTCATGAACAAGCACATCACAATCCCGTGCAAGCTCTTTTAACTTATCACTTACTCTCGTATCTCCAGAAAACACCACAGCCCTTCCCTTTTTAGGAGCCTCTAAAAAATCAATTCCATTGATGATGCGCCCGTCTTCAAGCGTTACCGTTTCACCTTTTTTGATTTTTTGGTACACAGGCCCAGGCGGGATGTTCATATCCTTTAGTAAATCCGCCTTTAAGGAACCAGGCACGTCTTTTTCCTGCACGCGGTATCCGAAGGCTTCCACTCCATGAATAACGGATACTGCTGTGACAATAAACTGCTCGTCTTCAAACACGATTCCTTCTTCGATTTCCTGGATCACAAGCGGATATGTCAAATGGGTTTTCGTAACGGCTAGGCTTGTTTCAATAAACGCCTTAATCCCTTTAGGCCCGTACACTGTCAGCTCGTCCTCTCCGCCTTGAAAGGAACGGCTCCCCAGAAGCCCCGGAAGCCCGTATACATGATCGCCGTGCATATGGGTAATGAAGATTTTTTCTATTTTACGAGGTTTAATCGTTGTATGTAAAATTTGATGCTGTGTGGCTTCCCCGCAGTCAAACAGCCATATCGAACGCCTTTCTTCAAGCAATTTTAATGCGACCGACGTTACGTTTCTCGCCTTGGCGGGAATGCCGGCTCCCGTCCCTAAAAAAAGTAATTCCACATTTCCTTCCTCCTACTAGAACCAGATACCTACAAGAATACAGGATCAAGCGCAAAATGTGAATCTTGCCTCTATAAGGAACAATCCTTTCGTTCTAAAAACATTTTTACGGCATTCTGCAAAAAAAGGGCTTAAATGTTTGCTTTCGTTGAATTTTAGATTTAAAATGAAGGAAATATACGGGGTGTACTAAAATAAAGCTTCGAATAAAGTGAGGTACTTTTAGTGAAAACAAACCAACAACCAAAAGCAGTAATTGTCATATTCGGTGCAACGGGAGATTTAGCAAAACGAAAACTGTATCCGTCTATTCACCGTTTATATCAAAACGGACAAATCGGAGAAGAGTTTGCAGTTGTAGGAGTTGGAAGAAGACCTTGGTCTAATGAGGATCTTCGCCAAACCGTTAAAACATCTGTTTCCTCATCTGCAGATAAACATATAGATGATTTCACGTCTCATTTTTACTATCACCCGTTCGACGTGACAAATCCTGGCTCTTATCAAGAGCTAAACGTATTGCTTAACCAGCTGGAAGATACATATCAAATTCCGAACAACAGAATGTTCTACCTGGCAATGGCTCCTGAATTCTTCGGGACAATTGCAAAAACATTAAAATCAGAAGGTGTTACAGCAACAACAGGCTGGTCCCGCCTTGTCATTGAAAAGCCGTTTGGCCATGATCTGCCAAGCGCACAGGCACTGAACAAAGAAATTCGCGAAGCATTTACGGAAGATCAAATTTACCGAATCGACCATTATTTAGGAAAACAAATGGTTCAGAACATTGAAGTCATTCGATTTGCCAATGCGTTTTTTGAACCGCTTTGGACAAACCGCTACATTTCAAATATTCAAATCACATCTAGCGAGTCACTAGGCGTTGAAGACCGCGCAAGATATTACGAAAAATCAGGCGCTCTTCGCGACATGGTGCAAAACCATATTATGCAGATGGTTGCCCTTCTTGCAATGGAGCCGCCGATCAAATTGAACACAGAAGAAATCCGAAGCGAAAAAGTGAAGGTGCTGAGAGCGCTTCGTCCTATTGCAAAAGAAGAAGTCGATGAGTACTTTGTTCGCGGACAATATCAAGCCGGTGAAATTGACGGTGTACCGGTTCCTGCTTATACAGATGAAGATAATGTCGCTCCTGATTCCAATACAGAAACCTTTGTTGCAGGCAAACTCTTGATCGACAACTTCAGATGGGCTGGTGTGCCATTCTATATCCGCACCGGAAAAAGAATGAAAGAAAAGTCCACCAAAATCGTCGTTCAATTTAAAGACATTCCGATGAATCTGTACTACGGCAATGAAAACAACATGAATCCGAACTTACTCGTCATCCATATTCAGCCTGACGAAGGCATTACGCTTTACTTAAACGCTAAAAAGCTTGGCGGAGCGGCACACGCACAGCCTATCAAACTCGATTACTGCAGCAACTGCAATGACGAGTTGAATACCCCTGAAGCGTATGAAAAATTAATTCATGACTGTCTTCTTGGCGATGCAACAAACTTTGCACATTGGGATGAAGTTGCCCTTTCCTGGAGCTTTGTCGATTCCATTTCTGAAACATGGGCAGCTAACAAAACCTTATCTCCTAACTACGAATCAGGCTCAATGGGACCGAAAGAATCAGATGATCTTTTGGCGAAAGACGGCTTGCATTGGTGGAATATCTAATAAGAAAAAAGCCGAAAATGCTTGTAAGCATTTTCGGCTTTTTTCAGCTGTCAACGACATTTGACTGCCAAATCACTCAGGCCTTCTATAATAATAAAACCCCCGAAGCTCTAGAGCTTCGGGGGTTTTTACTGATTACTTCATCCATTCAGTATGGAAAATACCTTCTTTATCAGTACGCTCATAAGTATGGGCGCCAAAGTAGTCACGCTGTGCTTGGATAAGGTTTGCAGGCAGTACAGCTGTACGGTAGCTATCATAGTATGCTAATGCACTAGAGAATGATGGCACCGGCACACCTTGGGCAACTGCAAGTGAAATCACTTGGCGAAGCGCTCCTTGGTAGCTTTCTACAATATTCTTGAAGTAGCTGTCAAGAAGCAGGTTATCAAGCTCAGGTTCACGATCGTAAGCTTCTTTGATCTTCTGAAGGAATGCCGCGCGAATGATGCAGCCGCCGCGGAAGATCATAGCGATTTCGCCATATTTCAGATCCCAGTTATATTCTTCAGAAGCAGCTTTCATTTGGGCAAATCCTTGCGCGTAAGAACAGATTTTACTCATGAACAGCGCTTTTCTGACTGCTTCAATCAGCTCTTCTTTATTTTCCGTAACAGGCTTCACTTCTGGTCCTGATAGAAGGCCGCTTGCTTTCACACGCTCTTCCTTCATAGCTGAAATAAAGCGCGCGAATACAGACTCAGTAATAATCGGAAGCGGAACCCCTAAGTCTAGTGCGCTTTGGCTTGTCCATTTTCCTGTTCCTTTTTGGCCTGCTTTATCAAGAATCACATCAACAAGCGGTTTGCCTGTCTCTTCGTCTTTTTTCGTAAAGATGTCAGCTGTAATCTCAATCAGGTAGCTGTCAAGCTCGCCTTTATTCCATTCAGCGAAAACTTCGTGAAGCTCATCAGCTGAAAGGCCCAGCACCTGTTTCAGAATGAAGTAAGATTCAGAGATCAGCTGCATATCTCCGTATTCAATACCATTGTGCACCATTTTTACGTAATGGCCGGCACCGTCTGGACCGATATATGTCGTACAAGGCTCTCCGTCAACTTTTGCAGAAATCGCTTCAAGAATCGGCTTTACTAGCTCATGTGCTTCTTTTTGTCCGCCAGGCATAATTGAAGGCCCTTTAAGCGCTCCTTCTTCTCCGCCGGAAACGCCTGTTCCGATAAAATGAATGCCGCTTTCAGCAAGCTCTTTGTTACGGCGCTGTGTGTCTTTATAGTATGTATTACCGCCGTCAATTAAAATATCATCCTTTTCTAGATGAGGAAGAAGAGATTGAATTGTCGCATCTGTTGCAGTTCCCGCTTTAACCATTAATAAGATTTTGCGCGGTTTTTCCAAGGATTGGACAAACTCTTCAATGCTGTATGTACCAACAACATTTTTGCCTTTTGCCTCCTGCAAAAACTCCTCAGTTTTACTGCTTGATCTGTTGTAAACAGAAACTGAAAATCCACGGCTTTCGATATTTAAAGCCAGATTTTTACCCATGACCGCAAGACCGATAACTCCGATTTGTTGTTTTGACATATTCTAACGTCCCTTCTGCAAACGTTTAATCATTTTAAAATTTAAATTAAAATAAAATGATATTTATAATAAAGAAATTACCATACTTCTCCCCCTTTTTTCAAGTTATTCAGCTTTTCTTTTCATCCTGAAAAAAATCTTTGTTAAAGCTTGTTCCCTTCGTTTTGCTCTCTTCTTTTTTTATCCTTGCCCCTTTTCTGATCAGCTTGGTGCCGTACTTTTCATTCAGCTTTTCCATCATCTGCTGAATGGGCTCCTCCTTTGCATCTTCATTAAAACTGAACAAATCGAGCTGCTTATAGGCCTGCTCTTTCTCTACTAAATCCGTTCCGGTAATGCCAAGCAGCCTGACAGGATTTTTATTCCAATGTTTAAAAAAGAGGTGCTCTGCTTCTTTCATAATTTCATTTTTTTGATCGATCGGATTTTTCAGCGTGATGCTTCTCGTGATGGTTTTCCAATCTGCATATCTAATCATAATAAAAAGCTTCGAAGCCATGACTTCCTTGCGCTGTAAGCGGTCGCTCACGGAAGCGGCAAGCTTTCTGAAAACGCCTAACAGCTCTTCTTCATCACTGGAATCATGTGAAAGTGTCGATGAGTTGCCGACACTTTTAAATTCGTAAATGCGTTCCGGATCAACTGGCGCATGGTGAATGCCATTTGCTTTATTTTTAAGGCGCGGCCCGTTGATGCCAAGTAAACGTTTCAGTGAGTGCTCATCAGCTGCAGCTAACTCTCCAATCGTATGAATGCCGAGTCCCTTTAGCTTTTCCGCTGTCTTTTTGCCTACCCCGTGCATCTCTCCAACAGGAAGCGGCCAAAGGATGTCAGGCACCTGTCTCTTTCTTAAAATCGTGATGCCGAGCGGTTTTTTCATATCAGACGCCATCTTAGCGAGAAATTTATTCGGCGCGATCCCTATGCTTGACGGAAGCAGCAGCTCTTTTTGCAGCCTGCTTTGGATTTCCTTTGCCGTCTCCAGAGCGCGGCTGCTGTATGGTGTATCGGTCATGTCCATATAGCCTTCGTCGATGGAGACAGGCTCCACCAGGTCAGTATATTCACGGAGGATGTTAAACATCGCTCTTGAAGAGCTTCTATAGCGGTCAAAATTCGGCGGAAGAACGATGAGCTCAGGACAATTGCGCTTCGCTTCCCAAACCGGCATCGTTGTTTTGACGCCGCGCGCTCTAGCCTCGTAGCTGCATGTCACCACGATGCCCTTTCGCTCCTTTACGTTTCCGGCAACTGCGACCGGCTTCCCCCGAAGGGCCGGATCATATGCCATTTCCACCGATGCGTAAAAGCTATTCATATCAATATGGAAAATAATTCGGCCCTTTCCCGACATACATAAATCTCCTTTTCGTTCATTAGACAACGGCTTGTACATATAGTAAAATGAAAGTATTGAATGGATGTGATTACAATGTTTGTGGAATCGATAAATGACGTTTTATTCTTAGTCGATTTTTTCACAATTATTCTTCCAGCCCTGACGGCAATCGGGATTGCATTTCTCTTGCGAGAGTGCCGTGCGGGGGAGCAATGGAAATCAAAACGAACAGATGAACATCAAACGGTCTTTCACATTAACCGAACAGACTTTCTTATTATTATATATCATCGCATTACAACTTGGATACGTAAAGTCTTCCGAATGAATTCGCCTGTGAATGATGATGAAGACGCCCGTTCCCTTCTTTTATAAACCCTATTTATAAAAAGGAGGAGAACAAATTGTTAAAAACTTATCAAAAACTATTGGCTTTAGGGATCTTTTTGGTCATATTATGCACGGGCAATGCAGCATTTGCGGCGACTAATCAGGTGGGAGGGCTCAGCAACGTCGGCTTTTTCCACGATTATTTAATCGAACCGTTTTCCGCCCTGCTTAAGGGTGTTGCCGGACTGTTTCACGGAGAATACGGACTATCTATTATTCTCGTCACCCTTATTGTACGTGTGGTTGTACTGCCTTTGTTTGTCAATCAATTCAAAAAACAGCGTATGTTCCAAGAGAAAATGGCCGTTATTAAACCTCAGGTTGACAGCATTCAGGCCAAATTGAAAAAGACGAAGGACCCGGAAAAGCAAAAAGAACTGCAAATGGAAATGATGAAGCTGTATCAGGAGCATAATATCAATCCGCTTGCCATGGGATGTCTCCCCATGCTGATTCAGTTTCCGATTTTGATCGGGTTTTATTACGCGATTCGCTCTACACCTGAAATTGCGTCACACTCGTTTTTATGGTTCAGTTTAGGACAATCTGACATTCTCGTGTCTCTTAGTGCGGGAGTTATGTACTTTGTACAAGCCTATGTCGCTCAAAAACTGAGCGCCAAATATTCCGCTGTCCCGCAAAATCCGGCGGCGCAGCAATCCGCAAAATTGATGGTGTTCATCTTCCCTGTGATGATGACGATTTTCTCGCTTAATGTCCCCGCAGCCCTTCCGCTGTACTGGTTCACAAGCGGACTGTTCCTGACAGTGCAAAACATTGTCCTTCAGATGACGCATCATAAAAGTAAAAAGACAGCCGGTCTTACTGAGCCGGTCAAATAATGAAACAACCCCGAGCAAAAAGCCGGGGTTGTTTTTTGTATCTTACCACTGTCATGGCTGACGCGAAAATGGTCATCCTAAAAAACAGCCATATCGTTTAAAAAGTAACAAATCGGGAATACCTTTACTCACATCTAAATGAAAGGAGCATAAACGTGACAGATCGGGCTGAGCAAAAAATTATTTCTGTGCCAGAAGGAATTTGGATCATGAGACAAACCTGGAATGATGTCTTATTTGCCCACTGGCCTGTTGATGTTTCTATCCTTCGCGCTTTGGTACCGCCGGTTTTAGAATTAGATACATATAACGGGCAAGCTTGGATCAGCATGCTTCCCTTTATGCTCACGAACCTGAGGGCGCGTTATCTTCCTGCCATTCCCGGTGCGCGTGCATTTCCTGAGCTTAACCTCCGCACTTATGTCACGTATAAAGGCAAGCCCGGCATTTATTTTTTTAGCTTAGATGCCGATCATCGGCTGGCGGTCCTTGGCGCTCGCACATTCTTTCATCTGCCTTATTTTTACGCGGATATGAAAGCCGAAAAAAACGGTGATGGCATTAACTATGCCAGCAAGCGGAAAGATGACAAAGAAGCAGCATTCCACGCCGCATACCGGCCCATTTCAGCTCCTTTTACAGCAGAAAAGGATTCGCTCGATTACTGGCTGACGGAACGATACAGGCTCTACACCACTTATCGCAATAAGCTCTATTACGAAGACATTCAACATCATCCGTGGCTGCTGCAACATGCAGAAGCCGAGTTTTCCGTCAATACGGTGGCTGATGCTCACGGCATTACACTGCCAGAGTCAGACCCCTTGCTTCATTACGCTAAAAAGCAGGACGTGTTATTTTGGCCGCTCAGGCAATGGCGCTGAATGCAAAAAAACCCGAGTCGGGGCTGGCCCGCTCGGGTTTTCTTTTTTTATTTTGCCGCCTCTTCAATAATGGCAACAACCATTTCTGCCGTTTTGACGAGTTCTTCAACCGGCATTTTTTCATTTTTTGTATGAATTTGCTCATAACCGACAGCAAGGTTAACCGTCGGGATGCCATGACCTGCAATAACGTTCGCATCGCTTCCGCCGCCGCTCGTTTGCAGCTCGCTCGGGCGTCCGATTTTAGCTGCGGCTTTTTTCGCGATTTCAACAACTTGGTCGCCGTCTTGATATTTGAATCCAGGATACATGACTTCAATTTCGACTTCTGCGCGTCCGCCCATATCAGCTGCGGCCTCTTCAAAAGCAGCTTTCATTTTTTGAACCTGAGCTTCCATTTTCTCAGGAACTAATGAGCGTGCTTCAGCAAGAATATGGACTTCGTCGCACACAATGTTTGTCTGTGTGCCGCCTTCAAACCGGCCGATGTTTGCTGTTGTTTCTTCATCGATACGGCCCAATGGCATTTTTGAAATGGCTTTGCTTGCGATTGTAATCGCTGAAATGCCTTTTTCAGGTTCAACGCCGGCATGCGCGGTTTTCCCGTAAATTGCCGCTCTTACCTTTGCTTGTGTCGGCGCGGCCACAATGATATTTCCGACTTTTCCATCTGAGTCAAGGGCATAGCCGTAGGATGCCGTGATCATAGAACGGTCAAGCGCCTTTGCTCCGATCAGGCCTGATTCCTCGCCTACTGTAATGATGAATTCAATCGTGCCGTGCTCAATGTTTTCTTCTTTCAGCACTTTAATCGCTTCAAACATTGCAGCCAGTCCCGCTTTATCATCAGCGCCTAAAATCGTCGTGCCGTCTGTTTTGACATAACCATTCTCTACAACCGGTTTTACGCCGTTTCCGGGTACGACTGTATCCATATGGGATGTAAAATAGATCGTATCCGCTTGTTTTGTCCCTTTTAATGTGCAGATCAGGTTTCCGGCACCGTGGCCGGTGATATCCATTGTATCGTCTTCTTTAACGTCTACACCTAAATCAGAAAATTTTTGTATCAGCACTTTGCAGATTTCTGCTTCGTGTTTTGTTTCTGAGTCAATTTGAACAAGCTCTAAAAATTCTTCCAGCAGGCGTTTTTCATTCACCATGTGTAAGTCCCTCCATGTTAAAGCGGTATGTTACCGTGCTTTTTTTTCGGTCTCTCTTCTGTCTTATGCGCAAGCATGTAAAAAGCTTGGATCAGCCTTTTCCTTGATTCTTCCGGCAAAATGATGTCATCAACCATTCCGCAGGCCGCCGCTTTGTATGGGCCGGCGTTTTGCTTTTTGTATTCAGCTGTTTTTTCGCGTTTTGTCTTTTGCGGGTCGGCTGAAGCTTTTATTTCTTTTTCATACAAAATCGATGCCGCGCCTTCTGAACCCATCACTGCGATTTCAGCATTTGGCCATGCAAACACAAGGTCCGCTCCGATCGCTTTGCTGTTCATAGCGACATAGGCACCGCCGTAGGCTTTTCTGATAATGAGCGTGACTTTTGGGACGGTCGCTTCCGCATAGGCAAACAATAGCTTTGCTCCGTGCCTGATAATTCCGTTATGCTCCTGCTGAACTCCGGGCAGAAATCCTGGAACATCCTCGACAGTTAACAGCGGTATATCAAAAGCATCGCAAAAACGAATGAACCTTGCTGCTTTATCAGCGGCGTCAATCGTCAGGCTTCCCGCCAGATGCTTTGGCTGGCTCGCAACGATGCCGATCGTTTTTTGACCCAGCCTTGCAAACCCAATGACAATGTTTCTCGCAAAATACGGCTGAACCTCAAAAAAAGACTGCGGATCAGCAAGCTCCTTAATCACCGTCCGAACATCATACGGCTTTGTCGTGTCAGCAGGCACGAGACGGTTTAATAACGGTTGGGAGCCCTCTTTCCCTGGCTGCGGCGCTATTGTCTGGCCATTTTGCGGCAAATAAGACAGCAGTTTTTTCACTCCTGTCAGAACCTCCTTCTCCGTATGTCCGGAAAAGTGGGCATTTCCGCTGACGGCATTATGTATCCCCGCTCCACCTAAGCTCTCCGCATCAACCTGTTCGCCTGTCACTTTTTCAATCACCTTCGGACCGGTAATGAACATCCGGCCGGTCTGTTCAGCCATAAATATAAAATCTGTGAGTGCCGGAGAATATACAGCGCCTCCAGCACACGGCCCTAAAATAACCGATATTTGCGGAATGACTCCGGAATATAAGACGTTTCGGTAAAATATGTGACCGTATCCATCTAATGATACCACACCCTCTTGAATTCTCGCACCACCTGAGTCATTCAGCCCGATAATCGGCGCCTTGTTTTTTGCTGCCAGATCCATCAGAGCGCAGATTTTTTTGGCATGGGTTTCGCCTAGCGCCCCGCCGAATACTGTGAAGTCTTGGGCAAACACATATACAGAGCGGCCTTGTATTGTGCCATACCCTGTCACGACCCCATCCCCTAACATACGCTGTTCTCTTGTTAACACTTGACTTTCCATGAAGGGATGCAGCTCGATAAAGCTGTCCTGATCAAGAAGAAACTTGATTCTTTCCCGAGCGGTCAGTTTTCCCTTTTGCCGCTGCTGGGCCAGCTTTTCATGTCCTCCGCCTTGTTCCGCCTGCCTGCGTCTCATGTATAAATGATCAATATGCTCATTCATGTTCATCGGTTTGGCCTCCTTTCGGCTCGCACAGCTCTACAAGAACGCCGTTTGTTTCCCGCGGCGAAAGAAAGGCGATCTTTTTCCCGTTTGCTCCCTGTCTCGGATACCTGTCAATCAATTGAACTTGCCGGTCAGACAATGCTTGCAGCTGTTCAGATAAGCCGGTGCACAAAAACGCAACATGATGCAGTCCCTGCCCTTTCTTCTCTAAAAATAAACGGACGGGGCTGTCAGTTGTCAACGGCTCTATCAGCTCCAGCTTGACGCTTCCCGTTTGAAAAAAAGCAACATTCACCTTTTGCTCTTCAACTGTTTCTTGATAGAGAAACGTAAGCCCTAATATATCCTCGTAAAAGCTCCTCGCTTCTTCTATCGAAAAAACAGCTATCCCAATATGGTCAAGCCTGTTCATTTTCATCCCTGCCTTCCGCCAATAGATATCACTTGTCCGCCCATTCAAAACACGCTAAAATATAGACAGATTGCCTAAGGAGTGAAATCATGTCTCAAAAACTGATGAAAAGCGTTTTAATCCTGATTTTGGGAGTTTTTATTCTTTCAACTGTACTTTCAGGAATCGTCATGTTTTTCTAACGATAAAAAAGCAGGCAGCCTTATGGATTGGGAACATCCTGCTTTTTTATCAGAGCTTTATGCTCGATAGCAATCTCTTCAAAAGAGCGGGAGTCGCGTGTAATCAGCACTCTCGTACCCACCGGAATCGTTTGAAACAGATGAACAACCTCATCGTTATGCATACGTATACAGCCGTTAGACACAAATTTCCCTATTGATTCTTCCCGGTTTGTCCCATGGATTCCATAAATCCGTCCGTCTGTTCCTTTTGCATCAAACCCGATCCATCTTGCCCCAAGCGGGTTGTCAGGAGATCCCCCTTCAATATTTTTCTTTCTATAGTACGGATTCGCCGCTTTTACCATTACCGTAAATTCCCCTTCAGGCGTCAGATCACCGGTTTTTCCGGTCGCCACGCTGTAAACGCCTTCTACTTTGTTGTCGAGGATGACAGCCAGTTCGTTTGTTTTCTTGTTGACAATGACATACGGGTCGCCTGGCAGCGGGTTTTCGCCAAGCGGCCAAATCGGTGAAATCATCATCATAAAAATCGAACATAAGAAAAAACGCATAAGCTCCTCCTTTTTCATTAGGTTGACCAATGAAGGAAGGGCTCATGCGAATCAGCCGAGTGATTTTTGCGATTTTATCCCTTTAAAATAACTTTTAATCACTAAATATTGTTCCATTTCGCCGAGAAGATGGAAGAGAGCGGCTCTCGCTTCAAATTCCTCTCTTGTCGCCGGAAGCGGCATCTCCTCAAATTCTTTTCTCATATCAGCAAGTCTTTTCAGAAATTTGTGCGCCGTATTTCCCGGGTGTATCGCTTCCCGCAAATCGTGAATAAATTCAGCGATCATTTTTCCCTGATCTACTGTAATGGAGATAGAAGTCACTTTAGGGAGAAGGCGTTCGATAATTTCAAATTGCTTTTCTCTCATTTTAAAATAATGATAATGCAGATTTTCATAGCGCAGAATATGGTTTTGGACATCTCGGTATGCCAGGTTTTTAGCCTCCGTGATGAGCCGGTGCGTTTCCGGGATTTCTTTTCCAGTCCAATCTTGCTCACCAGTTAACAAATACCGCTCTATTTCTGCAAAAATGACAGCAAAGTTATCCTCTATCTTTTTGCGATAGGCAATCAGTTTCCGGTCAAGGCTCGGCATATACAAGTTCATCAAAAGAGCGACACCGATACCAACCGTGATCAGCTGAACTTCATTCCAAATGAAAGCAAGCGTAATGCCGCCGGACATGTACAAATGAAGGATAATAACGGAACTGGTGACAATGCCCTCGTTAATTTTTAACAGGACTGTTAACGGGATGAATATCAAGAGAAGTGCTCCGATAACAAATGGGTGATATCCAATGAGCTCGAAAAAAAGATAAGAAAAAACAATTGCCAGGCAGCATGCCGCAAAGCGGGCCCACGATGCCTGAAGCGACCGTTTTTGTGTGATTTGAATGCACAAAATGGTGATGATTCCTGCTGATGCGAAGTTTTGCAAATGCAAAAGCTGGCTTATATAAATAGCCAAAGCTGTTCCAAGCGCGGTCTTTATTGTGCGGTAACCAATTTTAAACATGTCGGACTCCATTTCTATTTGTTTCTTCAATAAAAAAGAAGAAGCTTTAGCCTTCTTCTTTTTTTATATTCTATAATATTTTCTCTAAAAAGTCCTGTGCTCTTTTGGATTTCGGCGAAAGAAAAAATTCTTTCGGATTGCCGTCCTCGACAATCATTCCTTGGTCCATAAACAGCACGCGGTCTGCCACTTCTTTGGCAAAGCCCATTTCATGCGTAACGATCACCATGGTCATACCGGTTTCGACCAGTTCTTTCATCACCTGGAGCACTTCTTTCACCATCTCTGGATCAAGTGCAGAGGTCGGTTCGTCAAACAGCATGATTTCCGGATTCATCGCAAGAGCCCGCGCGATGGCGACACGCTGTTTTTGTCCGCCTGATAAGCGGTTTGGATAGTCATTACTCTTTTCAAACAAGCCGACTTTACGCAGGAGCTCTTCCGCTTTTTCCTGTGCAGCCTGTTTTGATTCTTTTTTGACATTGACAGGCGCATACATGATATTTTCGAGAACCGTTTTGTGCGGAAAGAGATGAAAATGCTGAAAAACCATCCCGATGTTTTCCCGGACCTTTAATGTGTTGGTTTTCGGCTTCGTAATCTCTGTGTCTTTTATTGTAATGGTTCCGCCGTTAGGCTTTTCCAACAGGTTTAAACAGCGTAGGAACGTTGATTTGCCTGAGCCTGAAGGACCGATCACGGCAACAACCTCACCTTCGGCGATCGTTGTTGAAATGTTTTTTAATACTTCGTGTTTCCCAAATGATTTTGACAGCTTTTCAACCTTAATCATTGGATTTCAGCTTCCTTTCTACAGCCTTGCCGATAAACGTTAAAATCAGGACAAGCACATAATAAATCAATCCGGCGATAATGAGCGGTTCAAGGTAATTGTAAGTGGCAGCGCCAGCTTGATATGCGCGTCTCATGACATCACCAAGCCCGATGACAGTGACGATCGCCGATTCTTTTGTCAGCGTAATTAACTCATTCACAATTGCAGGTGATATATTTTTGAAGGCCTGCGGCAAAAGCAGATCCTTCATCATTTTACCGTACGGGACACCCAGTGCGACAGCAGCCTCTTTTTGCCCTTTATCAATGGCGTTGATTCCAGCTCTGATAATTTCCGATACATAAGCTGCGGAGTTCAATGACAAGGCAACAACCGCCGCCCAAAACTGGTCAATTTGAAACCCGAGCAGCTGAGGCAGCCCGAAATAGACAATCATAAGCTGCAGCACTAAAGGCGTACCGCGGAACACTGATGTATAAAAATCAGCAATCCAGATCAGCGGGCGGAACGTGCTGATCTTGCATAAGCTTAGCACAATACCGAATATAAGTCCGATAATGGCTGATACGATGACAATTTTCAAAGTAATTGCCAAGCCTTCTAATATAAAAGGAATTTGGGGGATCGTTGCTGAAAAGTCCAAATTCATCGTCTTTGTCTCCTTTTCTTACAGGAAAAAAGATTTCCTATTCAATAAAAGGCTCAACGAAAAAGTTGAGCCGCTTTTTTTTACTTCTCGCCAGTGAACCATTTCTTCTTCAATTTCTCGAGCTCTCCGTTATCTTCCATTTCCTTGAGGGCTTTATTGAATTTGTCTGTCAGTTCACTGTCCTTTCTGAAAGCAATCGCTGAACCGGCTTCCTCTGCTTTCGCATCAGGAATGACAAAGCCTTGCAGGTCGTCATTCGATTTGAAATACCCCTCTGCTACCATGTCTTCGATAATCGCGGCATCAAAGCGGTCAGATTTGATTTCCTGAACCAAATCAGAAATTCTGTTGCGGTCTTCTGTTTTAAAACCATATTCCGGAGAAAGCTCTTTCCCCTTCTCTTCCTGAATAGAACCAAGCTGAACGCCGACTGTTTTCCCTTTCAGGTCTTTCAGAGATGTAATGCCGCTGTCTTTTTTGCTGACTATCATATGGTTCGCTGTGTAGTACACATCGGAAAAATCAACTTGTTTTTTACGCTCAGGCGTCGGTGTCATTCCTGACAGAACCATATCCACCTGTTTTGATTTCAGCGCTGTAATTAAGCTGTTGAAGTCCATATCCTGCACTTCAATGTCGTAGCCAGTCTTCTTCGCAAGCGCTTTTGCCAAATCTACATCAAAGCCGACAATATTATCGCCTTCTTTATATTCAAACGGTTTGTAATCCGCCGAAGTACCCATAATTAATTTTTTCTTTCCGCTTTCTGAACCTGAATTGCTTGAGCCGCACGCAGTCAATGCAAAGGTGATGCAGGCAGCTACAAGTAATAAGAGCCATTTTTTCATGATCCATTTCCCCCGTATTCATTACTTTTGGTTTATTTGAATATTTATTCGTTAATTTGTATTTTAAACAGTTTCTTATTTTTATGCAATACTATTTTTAAAAATTATCTTTAAGCTTATTTTCCCAGCAATCTCTTTTTGATATTACTAGATGAAAATAGATTCATTGTTCAACTGCATTGAATATTTTTTAATATTTATTCGATTTTTATGCACAAAAAAACCGGGGCCGTCTAGGCACCCGGGGTGTTTGTCTTATACTTCTTCACAATATTCTTCAAAGGCTTCCTGCAGCTTTGCCACAACTGCCATCGGCTCATGGCCTTCAATTTCATGGCGTTCCACCATTTTCATAATTTTTCCGTCTTTCAAAATCGCAAAGGACGGAGAAGATGGCGGATATCCTTCAAAATAATCACGTGCTCGCGCTGTCGCTTCTTTATCCTGTCCGGCAAAGACGGTAACGAGCTGATCAGGCCTTTTATCATAGTGAACGGAATGGTATGCGGCCGGTCTTGCAATTCCCCCGGCGCATCCGCAAACAGAGTTTACCATGACAAGCGTCGTTCCTTTTTTCGTGAGTGCCTCATCCACCTCTTCAGCTGTTTTCAGCTCAGTGTATCCGGCAGCTGTAATTTCCTGTCTCGCTTGGCGGACAATATCATTCATAAATAAATTAAAGTCCATATTCAATGAAGACCTCTCCTTTTTCATCATCTGTTCTTATGATAGCAAGGAAACGTCCATATCGGCAAATGACATTGCTTGGCTGTACACTTTTTTTGCTCTCTGTTTACTGCTTACAGAAAAAGGGGATTATATAACCAGATGTAAAATAAAGGAGCAGTTTTGTATGAGCCAACGGAAAGCGTTACTGATTCATAACGGAAATGCCGGCAGCAAAAATATAGAAAAAGCTTTAGGGGCTGTTGTGCCGGTTTTATCACAATCCTTAGATGAGGTGATCATTAAACAGACAAAGAAAAAGGATGATGCGTATCACTTTTGCCAATCCATTGATGATTCTGTCGACACCGTGTTTATTCTCGGCGGCGACGGCACAGTCCATCAATGCATTAACGGCATCAGCGCTTTAGAAAGAAAGCCCGCTGTCGGAATTTTGCCCGGCGGCACGTGCAATGACTTTTCAAGGGTGCTGGGCATCCCCCAAAATCTCGCAAAAGCGGCGGAAGCCCTTGTGTCTGGAAAAAAAACAAGCGTAGATGTATGTCAGATGAATAAGCGTTATTTTTTAAATTTCTGGGGGATTGGCCTGATTACAGAAACGTCAAATCAAATCAATGAAACATCAAAAGCATTATTGGGAAAAGTCAGCTATTTTACAAGTGCATTGCGAACCGTGTCATCTGCTGAAACGTTTCCAATGAGATTAAAAATTGATGGAAAAGAAATTAAAGAAGAAGCGGTTATGCTGCTTGTCATGAACGGACAATACATTGGAACGAACCGAATTCCCCTGCCGGATGCCAGTATAGAAGACGGCTTACTCGATATCCTCATTTGCCGCAACACCAACCTCACCGCATTGCGGGAGCTGATGAGCATGGAACAGGGCACAATTGATCGGTTTTCCGGAGAGCTGTCCTATATTCAGGCCTCCCGTATCGAAATCGAAACTGACACGGTTAAAAAGGCTGATACAGATGGAGAAGTCTATACCCATACACCCACGGTCATTCAAGTGCTGCCTCAGCACATTGATATGCTTGTCCCGTGTCATGAATAACAATAAGGATCGAACAGTGTCTGAAAGATGTTGTAAATCCGTTGACTCTCCCCTAAGAGGAGACCTTACAGTATAAGAGATACACTTCAAAAAAGGGGCAGTCATGATGGAGAAACAAAATATCACCTTAACAATATTATTAACCAATTTATTTATTGCTTTTTTGGGGATCGGGCTTGTGATTCCGGTTACGCCTACCATTATGAATGAACTGCATTTATCTGGTACTGCGGTTGGCTATATGGTTGCCTGCTTCGCTGTTACTCAGCTTATTGTCTCACCAATCGGCGGGCGGTGGGTTGACCGCTTCGGACGTAAAATCATGATCGTGATCGGTCTGTTGTTTTTCAGTGTTTCGGAGTTTTTATTCGGCATTGGAAAAACAGTGGAGATGTTATTTATATCCCGTATGCTTGGCGGTATCAGCGCTGCCTTCATTATGCCCGGGGTGACGGCTTTTATCGCAGATATCACAACCATTAAAACTAGACCAAAAGCGCTCGGTTATATGTCAGCTGCTATTTCAACAGGCTTTATTATCGGTCCCGGCCTCGGGGGATTTTTAGCAGAAATCCATTCCCGTCTGCCTTTTTTCTTTGCGGCAGCCTTTGCGTTGTTAGCAGCCATTTTATCAATGCTCACGCTGCGCGAGCCGGAACGGAATCCTGAGAATCAGGACATAAAAGGGCAGAAGTCAGGCTTCAAACGGATTTTTGCGCCTATGTATTTCATTGCTTTTCTGATTATCCTGATTTCATCTTTTGGTTTGGCGTCATTTGAATCTTTATTTGCGTTATTCGTTGACCATAAATACGGATTTACGGCCAGCGACATTGCCATTATGATTACAGGAGGAGCGATTGTTGGCGCTATTACACAAGTCGTCTTATTCGACCGTTTTACAAGATGGTTTGGCGAGATTCATCTAATTCGGTATAGTTTAATTCTCTCGACGATTCTTGTATTCTTGATGACAGTCGTAAATTCTTATTTTACGATTTTGCTGGTTACAGTCACCGTATTTGTCGGTTTTGATCTCATGCGGCCGGCGGTAACAACTTACCTTTCAAAAATTGCAGGAAATGAACAAGGGTTTGCTGGCGGTATGAATTCATTGTTTACAAGTATCGGCAATGTATTTGGGCCTATTATCGGCGGAATGCTGTTCGATATCGATGTAAACTACCCTTTCTACTTTGCAACGGCGGCTTTAGCCGTAGGCATTGCACTGACCATAGCTTGGAAAGCGCCGGGACACCTTAATGCCAGCACGTGATCAAAAGCGTATTCTTTGTATACTGCAAAGAATGCGCTTCTTCTTTATACTGGTGGTAGAAGGAGTGATGGCATGAAGGAATCGTATTACTCAATTGGAGAAGTTTCAAAGCTTGCAAACGTGTCGATTAAAGCGCTCCGTTATTATGATAAAATTGATTTATTTAAACCCGCCTACGTTGACTCGGATACCAGCTACCGCTATTATACAGATTCTCAGCTCATTCATCTGGATTTGATCAAATCATTGAAATATATCGGCACACCTTTAGTAGAGATGAAAAAGGCACAGGACTTAGAGATGGAAGAACTGTTTGCTTTTTATACAGAACAGGAGAGGCAAATCAGGGAGAAATTAGACTTTTTATCAGCATTGGAGCAAACCATTTCGTTGGTGAAAAAGCGGATGAAACGGCAGATGGAATATCCTGCGCTCGGCGAGGTGTTTATTTTAGATGAAGAAGAAACGCGAATCATTCAGACAGAGGCAGAGGGAATCGGGCCTGAAAACGTGCTCAACGCCTCCTACAGCAAATTAAAAAAATTTATCGAATCAGCAGATGGATTTACGAACAATAGCTACGGCGCTGCTTTCTCGTTTCAGCCATACACCAGCATTGATGAAATGGTATACCGTCATATCTTTACCCCTGTATTGACGAATAAACAAATATCCGCCATTACGCCGGATATGGAAATCACCACGATCCCCAAAGGCAGATATGTATGTATCGCGTATAATTTTTCACCTGAGCATTATTTTCTCAACTTACAGAAGCTTATGAAGTATATCGAAGACCGCCAATTAACAGTTGCCAGTGATGTTTACGAGTTAATCATACCGATTCATTACTCACCGAAAAAACAAGAAGAATACCGGGTTGAAATGAAAATCCGAATCGCTGAATAATAGTGCTGCATAAAAAAGAGCATTTTTTGAAGTTATGTTTCAAAAAATGCTCTTTTTGCTTGTTTAGTAAACAGATGTTTTCTCATCAATCGACTCTAAAATTTGTTTCACTCGTCCCAAGAAACGTCCGCACACAAGGCCGTCAAGCACTCTGTGATCCAAGGACAGGCACAGATTGACCATGTCTCTGACAGCAATCATGCCATTATCCATGACAACCGGGCGTTTGACGATGGATTCTACTTGAAGAATCGCAGCCTGAGGGTAGTTGATGATCCCCATCGACTGAACAGATCCGAACGAACCTGTGTTGTTGACGGTAAACGTGCCTCCCTGCATGTCATCTGCTGAGAGTTTTCCGTCTCTTACTTTTTTGGCAAGGCCGGTAATTTCTTTCGCAATGCCTTTAATTGTTTTTTCATCAGCGTTTTTAATCACTGGAACAAACAAAGAATCCTCTGTGGCAACCGCGATTGAAATATTGATATCCTTTTTCTGAATAATTTTGTCGCCCGCCCACATGCTATTCATTTGCGGGAATTCTTTTAACGCCTGAGCGACCGCTTTTACGAAAAAGGCGAAGAACGTTAAATTAAATCCTTCTGTCTTCTTGAAGGAATCTTTAATACTGTTGCGATATGCCACCATATTTGTGACGTCGACTTCCATCATCGTCCAAGCATGCGGAATTTCTGTTTTGCTGCGTTTCATATTGGAAGCAATTGCTTTTCTTACACCTGTAACAGGAATTTCTTTGTCTCCGGTTGCAGATGCAGGATATGAGATGTCTTCTTTAGGCTCCGGTTTTGGTGCAGACTCAGGTGCAGGAGCTGCTGTTTTCGGCTTCTCATCCCGTTCTTGCACGCCGCCTGTCTCAATGATGCGCTGAATATCTTTTCGCGTAATGCGGCCGCCGGCACCAGTTCCTGTCACTTGATCGAGGTCAATGCCGTGCTCTCCGGCCAAACGGAGAACAGCTGGCGAGTAGCGCTTTTTATTGGGCTGATCGGCTGCTCCGGCACTTTTTGCAGCAGGGTTCTCAGCGGCTTCTGATGCTGCTGGCTGTTCTTGTTTTTGTTCCGCCGGATTGGCGCCTTCTGTTTCAATTTTGCAAATTACTTCTCCGACTTGCAGGGTCTGGCCTTCTTCACCCACAAGCTCTGTTATCGTACCGGTAAAAGAAGATGGAACCTCTGCATTCACCTTATCTGTCATGACTTCAGCTATCGGATCGTATTTGTTCACTTTATCACCGGGGGCGACAAGCCATTTGCTGATCGTCCCCTCCGTCACGCTTTCTCCAAGCTGCGGCATCGTCATTTGTTCAATTGCCATGATTGTATCCTCCTTACGTCTTTAAAACTCCGCTAATTCTCTCATCGCCGCTTCCACTTTATCAGGGTTGACCATAAAGTATTTTTCCATTGTCGGCGCGTAAGGCATAGCCGGAATATCAGGACCTGCAAGCCGTTTGATCGGCGCGTCTAAGTCGAAGAGACAATGTTCGGATATAATCGCGGCCACCTCACTCATGATACTGCCTTCTTTTGTATCTTCAGTGACCAAAAGAACCTTCCCGGTTTTGGAAGCGGCTTCGATGATCGCTTCTTGATCTAGCGGGTAAACCGTTCTTAAATCCACCACATGTACTGAGATGCCATCTTTTTCAAGACGTTCTGCAGCCTGTAACGCGAAGTGGACACACAGGCCATATGTGATCACTGTGATATCGTCGCCTTCCCGTTTGACATCAGCCTTGCCGATTGGCAGGACATAATCATCTGCAGGAACCTCTCCTTTTATCAGGCGGTACGCGCGCTTGTGCTCAAAAAACAGCACCGGATCTTCATCACGAACTGCAGCTTTTAAGAGACCTTTCGCGTCATATGGCGTTGAAGGCATCACAATTTTCAGTCCTGGCTGATTGGCGAAAATCGCTTCGACTGATTGAGAATGATAAAGGGCTCCGTGCACGCCTCCGCCGTATGGCGCTCTGACGACAATCGGGCAGCTCCAGTCATTGTTGCTGCGGTAGCGGATTTTAGCTGCTTCAGAAATGATTTGGTTAACCGCCGGCATAATGAAATCAGCAAACTGCATTTCAGCAATTGGTCTCATCCCGTACATAGCTGCTCCGATACCGACTCCGGCGATTGCTGATTCAGCAAGCGGCGTATCCATAACACGTTCTTCTCCAAATTGCTCGTAGAGGCCGGCTGTCGCTTTAAACACACCGCCTTTTCTTCCTACATCTTCCCCGAGGACAAAGACGCGGGAATCTCGTTCCATTTCTTCTTTCATCGCCAAATTGATTGCATCAATATATGACATTACTGACATTTGTTCTTCCTCCCTACTTCGCATACACATAATCAAGCGCTGACTCAGGAGCTGCATAAGGGGCGTTCTCCGCTTCATCTGTCGCTTCATTTACAATTGCCATTATTTCATCCAGCATGGTTTGTTCTGTCTCATCGGACAGCAGGCCTGTTTCCTTTAAGTAAGCTTGATAAGTAAGCAGAGGATCACTTTTTTTCGCTTCCTCTACTTCTTCACGGCCCCTGTAGCTGCTGTCGTCGTCATCACTGGAATGCGGTGTAAGGCGGTAAGAAATTGTTTCAATTAATGTCGGGCCTTCTCCTCTGCGCGCCCGTTCGCGTGCTTCTTTAACCGCTTGATAAACTTCCAGCGGATCATTTCCATTCACAGTTACGCCAGGCATCCCATAGCCTACGGCACGGTCGGAAATGTTCTCACATGCGACTTGCTTATCGTAAGGCACTGAGATTGCGTATTTGTTGTTTTCACACATGAAAATCACAGGCAGCTTATGGACAGCGGCAAAGTTTGCCCCTTCATGGAAATCGCCTTGGTTTGAAGAGCCTTCACCAAATGTAACAAAGGCTGCGATATCCTTTTTCTCCATACGTCCTGCCAGCGCAATGCCGACTGCGTGCGGCACCTGTGTTGTAACCGGAGATGATCCCGTTACAATGCGGTTTTTCTTTTGTCCGAAATGCCCCGGCATCTGGCGGCCTCCTGAGTTCGGATCTGCCGCTTTGGCAAACCCGGACATCATTAAGTCCTTTGCTGTCATGCCAAACGCGAGCACGACACCCATATCTCTGTAGTACGGCAATACATAATCCATTTCACGGTCAAGGGCAAAAGCCGCTCCTACCTGTGCTGCTTCCTGTCCTTGACAAGAGATTACAAATGGAATTTTGCCAGAGCGGTTTAACAGCCACATTCTTTCATCGATTTTTCTTGCTAACAGCATGGTTCTATACATATCAACGGCTTCCTGATCAGTCAGCCCTAGTGCTTGATGTCGGTTTGTACTCATTCAAGCCCCTCCTTTATGCTTTTAAAAATGAATGGCTTTGCCATCTGCGGCAAGCGCTGCTTCTCCAATTGCTTCAGAAAGCGTCGGATGCGGGTGAATCGTTTGCCCGACCTCCCACGGCGTTGCGTCCAGCACTTTGGCAAGACCCGCTTCAGAAATCATGTCGGTGACATGCGGGCCGATCATATGAACACCGAGAATATCATCCGTATCTCGATCCGCCACGATTTTGACAAAACCGTCGCTTTCACCGTAAACAAGCGCTTTTCCGATCGCCATAAATGGAAACTTGCCGATTTTGACATTGTGCCCCTTCGCCTTTGCCTCTTCTTCTGTTAAGCCGACACTGGCAGCTTCCGGGCTGGAGTAGATGCACTTTGGTACAAGCGTTGGCTCAAGCGGATGCGGATTGAGACCTGCAATATGCTCAACGGCAATGATTCCTTCATGTGATGCAACATGAGCTAACTGAAGGCCCCCGATCACGTCTCCGATTGCATAAATATGAGATTCCTTCGTTTGGCAGTTTTCATTGACTGAAATGACGCCTTTTTCGGAAACAATATCGGTGTTTTCTAAGCCGATGCCTTCAATATTTGCCTGTCTGCCGATGGAAACAAGCATTTTTTCGGCAGAGTAGGTGGCGGTTTCTCCGTCTTTTTCTGCTTGTATGCTGACTTCGTCTGACGTCTTTGTCATTGTGTCAGGCAGCACTTTTGCCCCTGTGACGAACTGAATGCCTTTTTTCTTAAGAAGACTTTCCATTTCTTTTGAAATGTCTTGATCTTCGGTCGGCAATATACGTTCGGCATATTCGATAACTGTTACCTTCACGCCAAAATCATGAAGCATAGACGCCCATTCAATACCGATCACGCCTCCGCCCACGATGATGATCGATTTTGGCAGCTCCTCCATTTGGAGAGCCTCATCCGAAGTCAATACAGACTTGCCGTCAGCTTCCAATCCCGGAAGCATTCTCGGTCTTGACCCTGTTGCAATGATGACTTGTTTCGGGATCAGCATGTCATTTTCTTCACCATTTCCCCGCTCAACAGAAATCGTTCCCGGCAGCGGAGAGAAGATTGACGGTCCAAGGATACGGCCATATCCGTTATACACGTCAATTTTTCCTTTTTTCATTAAATGATTCACACCAGCTGCAAGCTTATCAACAACGGCTTGCTTACGCTGCTGCACTTTTTCAAAGTTGAGGGACACGCCTTCCGTTTCCACTCCGAATTGATCGGCATCACAAGCTGTCCGATATACCTCGGCACTTCTAAGCAGCGCCTTACTCGGGATACAGCCTTTATGAAGACATGTTCCCCCGAGTCTTTCCTTTTCCACAACGGCTGTTTTTAATCCAAGCTGAGCGGCTCTGATCGCCGCAACATAACCGCCGGTACCGCCGCCCAGAATGACTATGTCATACTCAGTTGCCATGGTGACTCACTCCTGTCTGTCTATTCAATACGATATTGTTTGGATGGTTCTTCGCCCAGCAATACCCTCAGCGCCCCTTGGGCCAGAGACTGCAGTTCATTTTCTCCCGGATAGACTAAAACGTCAGAAATCCAATCTATGTATGATCTGATACTGGAAACAAAGCTTTTGCCGTAAGCGAGGCCTCCTGTCAGTACAATCGCTTCCACTTCACCTTTTAATACCGCGCTGGCTGCCCCGATTTCCTTTGCTACCTGATACGCCATGGCATCGTAAATCAAGCGGGCTTTTTCGTCGCCCCCCTGGATCATTTGTTCCACTTTGACTGCGTCATTCGTACCGAGATATCCGGAAAGCCCGCCTGTTCCCACAAGTTTTTTCATGATTTCTTCTTTCGTATACTCACCTGAAAAGCATAAATCGACAAGATCTCCCGCAGGAACTGTTCCTGCCCGTTCAGGGCTGAATGGCCCCTCTCCGTGAAGGCCGTTGTTAACATCCACCACTCGCCCGCGGTCATGGACGCCTATAGTAATACCGCCGCCCATATGGGTAATAATCATTTTCATGTTCTCATATCGTTTGCCGAGAGAGGCTGCCGCCTTACGGGCGACAGCTTTTTGGTTTAACGCATGGAAAATGCTTTTCCGTTCAATCTCTGGCATGCCTGAAATTTTTGCGAGCACTGACATTTCATCTACGACAACAGGATCGACGATATACGACGGGATATTAAGGCCGTCAGCGATTTCTCGTGCGATAATGCCGCCAAGATTGGAAGCATGCTGGCCGGCATATCCGCTTTTCAAGTCTTCAATCATGTCATCATTCACTTCATAAGTTCCGCCTTCAATCGGTCTGAGAAGACCGCCTCTGGCGCAGACTGCATCAAACTTTGAGATATTGATGCCCTGTTCATGAAGCGTCTCGAGAATATGGTTTTTTCGAAATTCATACTGATCAATAATATGGTCAAATCGCTGCAGCTCTTCTATGTTGTGTCTCAATGTTTTTTCAAAAATGCTTCGTTCGTTATGAAAAACACCGATTTTCGTTGAAGTTGAGCCTGGGTTAATTGTGAGAATGCGTTTTTCATCATGTAGCACTTTCATAACCTCCAGATCAATTTCTTAACGTCTGCTTAATACACTGTGCCCGTTTTGCAAAAACTGGCTTCTTGAACGACGCATGCGTTCAATCCGTTCCTCTGCTAAGCGGTCAGCCGCTAAATACGTCGGAATGCCGTCACGTTGAGAAATCTCAAGCACACGCTCAATATTGCCATAAATGCCTTCAACTTTCTTTAACGCGCGTTCTGCGTTATAGCCATATAGCTCATCTGCCACATTGATGACGCCGCCCGCGTTAATGACATAATCCGGTGCATAAACAATGCCCATTTCGTGAATTTGGTCACCATGGCGTGTTTCTTTTAACTGGTTGTTAGCCGCACCCGCAATGACTTTTGCCTTTAGCTGTTTAATGGTGTCATCGTTAATTGTTGCCCCAAGAGCACACGGCGCATAAATATCGCAGTCTTGAGAATAAATCTCTTCCGGATCAACCGCACGGGCGCCGAAATCTTCAACTGCGCGCGCTACTGATTGTTTGTTGATATCCGTTACGATTAAATTTGCTCCTTCTTCATGAAGGTGGCGGCATAGGTTATAGGCTACGTTCCCTACCCCCTGCACAGCGATGGTTTTCCCTTCAAGAGAGTCAGTTCCGAAAGCTGCTTTAGCGGCTGCCTTCATTCCTCTGTACACCCCGTATGCTGTGACTGGAGATGGATTTCCGGAAGATCCGAAAGCAGGGGAAATCCCTGTGACGAAGTCTGTTTCATCATGAATGATATCCATATCTTCAACCGTTGTGCCCACATCTTCAGCTGTGATGTATCTGCCGTTCAGCCCTTGAATATAGCGGCCGAATGCTCGGAACATTTCCTCATTTTTGTCCTTGCGCGGATCGCCGATAATCACTGTTTTTCCGCCGCCCAGGTTTAAGCCTGCCGCCGCGTTTTTATAGGTCATGCCTCTTGCCAGTCTGAGCGCGTCTTCTATCGCCGCTTCTTCATTCTCATATGTCCACATTCTCGTTCCGCCAAGCGCCGGACCGAGTGTTGTATCATGAATCGCGATGATCGCTTTTAAGCCAGATTGTTCATCTTGGCAGAATACCAATTGTTCGTAATCGTATTTCTCCATATATTTAAAAAGTTCCATGTTCGTTCCTCCTAGTGTGTGTATTCTTCAGATGCGCATATTGCCAGCGCAATGGAATACAGTTTATTTTCAGCGGAATCCGCTCTGCTTGTTAAGGCAATCGGCGCTTTGGCTCCCGTAATCACAGCCGCCACACTGGCTTTCGCAAAATAAATCAGTGATTTATATAAAATATTGCCGGCTTCAATTGTTGGGACGAGAAGGATATCAGCGCTGCCCGCTACGTCTCCCGAAATCTTTTTCTGAGCCGCGGCAATTTGCGATACAGCGTTATCCAAAGCAAGCGGTCCATCAACAATGCAGCCTTTGATTTGGCCTCTTTTATACATTTGAGCAAGAGCAGCTGCGTTCACTGTTGCTTCCATTTTCGGGTTTACCGTTTCAACTGCTGCCAGAGCAGCTGCTTTTGGCATATTGTTCCCTACTGCACGAGCCACATGAACGGCATTTTGCAAGATCTGCCGAAGCTCTTCCAGCGAAGGGGCAATATTCATTGCCGAATCTGTCACAAACATCAACCTGTCAAAATCAGGTATATCAAACACAGCTACGTGGGAAAGGACACTGGAAGACCGAAGCCCCTCCTGCCTGTTCAATACCGCTTTAAGCAAAACAGAAGTCGGCACATTGCCTTTCATTAAAACATCCGCTGTTTTGTGATGGACAGCACGAACTGCTAATTTTGCCGATTCCTCAGGCGTATCGGCATGAACGATTTCCACTTGATGCCCTAGCGTAGATGATGTCAGATCGTTCAGTTTTTTGCTGTCGCCCGTTAACAAAAATCGGGCGGATAGGTGCTCGGCTGCCAGCTTTACTGCCCGGATCACTTCCTCATCCTCAGCATGGGCAACTGCAATGGTCTTGTTTTTGTACATCGATGCTTTGCCGATCAAATCTTTCAGCTTCATCTGCTACCACCTTTCTTGTTTCGACTCCGCCTTTTATTATGCAAGTTCCGTGCCAGCTCCTTATCGTGCTGTTATACCGGATATATTGAAAAATTCGTGCAGATGTTTGCGTTTATTCTGCAAATTATTGCATGCCTTCATTTGCAAGGCCGTATTTATCCATTTTGTAATATAAATTCCGTATGCTGACACCGAGGGCTTTCGCTGTTTTTGTCCGGTTATAATGATGCTTTTCGAGCGTTTGCTGGATCAAATGCGCTTCAAATTTTTCTACTGCGACTGATAGCTTTTCGCCTTCAATATCAGGAAAATCAAAACCTGTCCCTTGGTCTGTGTCATTTTCTTTTTGTTCTAGTTCGAATACAGGCAGGTGATCTTTTTCAATCCATTCCATATGCGGATTCAAAAAGATCATGGCTCGTCCAAGAACATTTTCCAGCTCGCGGACATTCCCAGGCCAATGGTAAGCAGATAAGGCACGCAAGGCTTGCTGTGTAAGCCCTTTTACATTCCTGCCGTAATCCCGGTTGATCTTTTGGATAAGCCGGACGCTGAGTGCCTCAATGTCCTCCAGCCGCTGCCGCAAAGGCGGGATGGAGATGGGGTAGCGGTTAATCCGGTAATACAGATCTTCGCGGAACGTTCCATCCGCCATTGCTTTTTCGATATTTACATTTGTTGCAGCAATCACTCTGACGTTGACAGGGATTGCTTTTGTGCCCCCCACTCTGACGATTTCCTTCTCTTGAAGAACGCGGAGCAATTTCGCCTGCATGTTTTGTGTCAGCTCACCGATTTCATCTAAGAAAATACTGCCGTTATTGGCTTCTTCGAACAGGCCCTTTTTACCGCCGCGCTTCGCTCCTGAAAACGCACCATCCTCATAGCCGAACAATTCCGATTCGAGCAGGTTTTCAGAAAGGGCTGCGCAATTCACGCGAATAAATTTATTGTACTTCCGGTCGCTTTCATTATGGATGGCGTGGGCGAACAGTTCTTTTCCTGTTCCTGATTCCCCGCGCAGCAAAATGGTTGCCGGCGTTTTTGCCCCGATCTTCGCCTGCTCAAGCGCAACCAGCATTTGCTCGCTTTTGCCGATAATGTCGTCGAAGGTGTATTTCGCTTCAAGCGTACGAATGATTTGTCTGGCCCGATTAAGCTCCGCTGTCAGCATTTTAATTTCGGACACGTCGTGAATCACACCGACGCTGCCTTTCAAAATCCCGTCTACAATGACCGGCGCTACATTGACGATGACCTCTTTTTCATTCGGGCCGACCTTCATTCTGACACCGCGGACAGGGCGCCTTGTTTCAAGCACTTTTAAGTGCATGCTTTCGCCTTCAGAAATATCGGTGTTTGCAGGCTTTCCGATGACTTCTTTTTCAGAAAGCCCCGTCATTTTTGTATATGCTTTATTAATCAAAAGGCCTATCCCGTTTTCATCAACGACAGAAATCGCCTCATCTGAGGATTGAATAATCGCCTCCAGCATCGTACGCACCTGTTTGAGATTCGTCACTTCCTCCGCAAGCTCGACCGCATCAGTGATATCTTTAAACACACAAAGCGCCCCGAGCAAACGTCCGCCTTCATCAATAATCGGCAGTCTGGTAGTCACGATTTGAGTCTCGCCCAAAAGCTGCTTTTGGTTGTATTCAGGCTCCCTCGTTTTTAAAATCCGCGGCATCTTTGTGCTCGGAATAACTTCTTTTATCGGCCGCCCGATGACTTCCTCACGTTTTTTCCCGACCATTTTTTCGGCCATATGGTTAAAGAGAATGATTTCTTCATTGATATCAATGAAAATCATTCCGTCATGGGTGGAATTAAAAATTCTGTCGTGTTTGTATGTTTGCTCTTTCAGCATTTGAATCAGCTGCTGCTTTTCTTCCATCAGCTGAAAAACGATGTACGCCATTTTTCCCGGCATGACAATGGTCTTTTCATGCTTTTCCCGAAGGAGCTCGTCAAATACGGCTTGATTGCCCGTAGTATGAATGACAATATCCGGTTTTTGTTGTATGTAAGGTTTCCAATCAGATGAAACGGCAATTCCATACTGTTCTGCTTCTCTCAATCCCGGCGCCTCGGGGTCTTTGTCAACAACGGCAATAATCTCTATGACGGCTGTTTTGATCAGAATATGTAATAACGCCGTTCCCCTTTTGCCGGCACCTACAATCAGTACCTTTTGCATCCCGATACCCCTTTGTATGAAAAAATTTGCACACCTATTTATTCCGTTGCAATAATTTGCACAACCCTATGTTACCACGTTTTCTTCTCTTGACAAAATATTTTTTCCGCTGGACAATAAAGGAAATGAAAAGATAAAGGGGTTTTCTGAGGATGAGCCGACTTCTTGCGCTTTTGATATTAGTCATCCCCGGCGCCATTTCCGCTTTAGGCATAAAACTGATGAGGGATACGCTTTTCGGCCATACGATTAAGCCATTTTCAGCTCTTTGGCTCCAAGGTTTGTCAGGATTCATTTTTTTTGCGTTCGGCCTTTATGTGCTGGCCGGGTTCATTTTTTACAGAGACAGAAAACGCAATCAAGTCAGCCCGCGATTCAGAAAATGACAGCTGCAAAAAAGCCGGAGATCACTCCGGCTTTTTTGATCGAAACTATTCGTCAGGCAAAACGGTTTTGGCAATCGTTTGGTCTAGCGCTTCATAGTCATAATAAGAAATCGTTTCGTACAGTTCTTTCCGTGTCTGCATATGATGAAGCCCTTCTTTTTGTGAGCCGCGCTCCCTTATCAAACCAAACATCCGCTCATAAGCTTTTGCCGCCGCTCGAAGCGATGTAACAGGATATATCACCATGTGAAACCCCATATTTTTGAATTCATCAGCACGATAATACGGCGTTTTCCCAAATTCAGTCATATTCGCAAGGAGCGGAACGGAAATACGCTCAGCAAACTGGCGGAATTCGTCCTCCTCCTGAAGCGCTTCCGGGAATATTGCGTCCGCTCCAGCCTCAATGTAAGCCGCTGCCCGTTTGATTGCGGCATCAAGCCCTTCCTGCGCTCTGGCATCAGTGCGGGCAACAACGATAAGGGTGGGCGCCGCTTGTTTGATTGCTTTTATTTTTTGCGCCATTTCCTTGATCGGTACAAGCTGTTTGCCATTTAAATGCCCGCATTTTTTCGGAAGCTCCTGGTCTTCTATTTGAACGGCAGCTACCCTGGCTTCAAGCATCTCACGAGCGGTTCGGGCGGCATTTAACACACCGCCAAATCCCGTATCGATATCCACAAGCAGAGGCAGATCAGCTGCACGCACAAGATCTTTGGCCCGTTCAGCCATCTCTGCCGATGTAACAATCCCTAAATCAGGCAGCCCCCTGCTGGCTGTGTATGCAGCACCCGACAAATAAATAGCAGAAAAACCAGCTTCTTTCGCAAGCAGGGCGGCCATCCCGTCATGGGCGCCGGGAATTTGCAGGATGTCCGGCGCTGACATCAGCTCGCGAAAACGCCCGGCAAGCTCTTCTTGCGGCGATTGCTTATTAACGATCCACGACATGACCAAGTCCTCCTTTTTACAAACAGAACATATCTACGAATTCATTTACGCGCATCGTTTGTAATGTCTCATAGCTGGTACAGCGCTCATAAATATGTTTGTGCTGTTTATCACCATAATGGGTTTTAAGATTGGCAGAAAACTTCTCAAGCAGTTTCGGCACTGCCTCGTCTCTTCGAAAACGATGGCCGAGCGGAAATTCACATTCCACCATTTCCGTGCTCGTTCCGTCTTTAAAATAAACCTGAACAGCATTTGAAATGGAACGCTTGTCGGGTTTCAAATAATCCTCGGTATACGTTTTATTTTCAGTCACTTCCATTTTATCACGAAGTTTATCTATTCTCGGATCACTCGCTGTTTCAGCCTCATAATGCTGTGCAGTGATATCACCAAACAGCAAACCGATGGCTGTAATGTATTGGAGGCAGTGATCGCGGTCTGCCGGATTGTGGAGCGGGCCTGTTTTATCAATGATTCGGATAGCGGACTCATGCGTTCTGATGACAACACGGTCAATCTCATCAATCCGGCCCTTTACCTGCGGGTGAAGAATGACAGCGCACTCCGCTGCTGTCTGGGCGTGAAATTCCGCAGGGTAAGACACTTTAAATAACACATTTTCCATGACATAAGCATCAAGCGGACGCGCAAGTTTGATCTCTTTCTTATTGAATAGAACGTCTTGGAAGCCCCATCCCGGAGCGCTCAACGCTGTCGGATAACCCATTTCCCCTTTTAACGCCATCAGCGCCAAATGAACACCTCTGCTCGTTGCATCTCCTGCCGCCCATGATTTGCGAGAGCCTGTATTCGGTGAATGCCGGTATGTCCTCAAGGCTGCATTGTCAATCCATGCATTCGTAAGCGCATTTTTGATTTCTTCTCTCCCGCCGCCCAAAAGTTTGGCTGCAACAGCGGTTGTCGCAACTTTTACAAACAGCACATGATCAAGGCCCACTCGGTTTAAGCTGTTTTCTAACGCCAGCACACCTTGAATCTCGTGTGCTTTGATCATCATTTCAAGTACGTCACGTACCGTTAAAGGCTCTTTTCCTTCAGACAGCCTCACTCTCGATACATAATCAGCAGTGGCAAGGATTCCTCCCAGATTATCAGACGGATGCCCCCACTCTGCAGCCAGCCACGTGTCGTTGTAATCGAGCCAGCGGATCATGCACCCGATATTAAACGCCGCTCTCACCGGATCGAGAACATATGACGTTCCCGGTACTTTGCTTCCATTCGGCACAATCGTTCCGGGCACAATCGGGCCAAGCAGCTTTGTGCATTCGGGATACCGGAGCGCCAAAATCCCGCAGCCCAGCGTATCCAGCAACACATGCCCCGCTGTTGTATAGGCCTCAGAGCTTGTAATCTCTTTCTCAAGCACATAGTCTGTGATCTCTTCAATGACATGATCCATTTTCAGCATGCTACCAGTTCCTTTCATGGTTTATGATTCGGACCTGTGACGCGGGCCCATATAGCTGACACGAGGGCGGAAGAGACGGTTATTGGCATGCTGTTCAATGACATGGGCGCATAAACCGGCCGTTCTCGCGCTGAAAAAGACGGGCGTATACAATGGAATCGGTATGCCAAGCATCCAATACACCGGGGCAGCATAGTAATCTAAATTCGGATAAAGGCCTTTTTCCTTCTCCATCAGCCGCTCGCCTGCTTCACACATCTCGTATAAACGATGGTCACCGGCTTTATCGCATAATTGCTGCAGCGCCTCTTTCATCATAAGCGCTCTGGGGTCCATTTTTTTCATATAGACACGGTGGCCGAATCCCATAATTTTTTCTTTTCTATTCAGTTTTGTTTGCAGAAGCTGCTCAAAATCGGATGTTGTTTTCGCCTCCAAAAGCATATACATCACAGCTTCGTTTGCTCCTCCATGAAGATTCCCTTTCAGGGAGGCGACAGCTCCTGTCAGAGCGCCATAAAGATCTGAATGTGTAGAAGCGATGACCCTGGCCGCAAAGGTTGAATTCGGCATCTCATGCTCACTGTACAGGACGAGGGACCGGTCAAAAATCCGTGCTTCCAGTGAGGACGGGATTTTTCCTGTCATCATGTAGAGAAAATTCGCACTGTACGATAGGGTTTGAAGCGGAAGAATCGGCTCTTTCTTATTGATGATCCTGTAGCTGGCAGCAGTAAGCGCAGGCATTTTTCCCAGAAGCTCATAGGCGCGCTCCTTGTTTGCAGAAGGAGACCGATCATCAATTTGCGGATCATAACCGGCAAGTGCAGACAGTCCGGTCCGCAGGCCATCCATCGGATGTGTATGCTTAGGGAGCAGTTCTAGCAGACGGAGAATATCAGTTGGCAGATTTGATGCGCTGTTTATGTTTCTTTCCAGCGTTTTCGTTTCACTTTCTACCGGCAGCCGGCCCTCCAGCAATAAATGGACAAGCTCCAAGTAGCTTTTTGTTTTAGAAAGATCAATTAAGTCATAGCCTCTTATTAAAATCTGGCTGTACTGCGTGTCAAGATAAGAAATATGGGTTTCTGCCGCGATGACACCGTCCAAACCCGGAGAATAATGCTGTTTCTCCTCCATATCCTCAACCTCCGTTTTTGCGTTTTTGTCTATCAAATTGCGCCAAGCAAATGCTTGGAAATAATCAATCTTTGAATCTCGTTCGTCCCTTCATAGATTTGCGTCACCTTTGCATCACGAAGCAGCCGCTCGACCGGATAATCCTTCATATAGCCGTATCCCCCATAAATCTGGACGGCGTCTAATGCCGCCCTTACCGCAGAATCAGAAGCAAATTGTTTAGCCATAGACGCTTCTTTTCCACAAGCTAAGCCGCGGTTATGAAGATCTGCTGCGTGATACACAAGATGCCTTGCTGCTTCTGCCCTAGTCGCCATGTCAGCCAGCTTAAACGATATGCCTTGATTCGCTGCGATAGGCCTTCCAAATTGCATCCGCTGCTTCGCATAAGCAACGGCATGCTCAAGAGCCGCCTCTGCAATACCGAGCGCCTGTGCCGCAATGCCGATGCGGCCGACATTTAAATTCGCCATGGCAATGTTGAAGCCATCACCCTCTTTGCCAAGCAAATTTTCTTCAGGCACTTCTGCATTGTCAAAAATCAGCTCCGTTGTATTGGAGCCATAGAGCCCCAGCTTTTTTTCTTTTTTTCCAACAGCAAAACCGGGTGTGTTTTTTTCAACGATAAAAGCTGAAATCCCGTGCCTGCCTTGATCTGGAGCTGTTAAAGCAAACGTGATATAGATATCGGCGGCTCCGCCATTTGTAATGAATATCTTCGACCCGTTTAATACGTATTTGCCGTTCTTTTTGATTGCTGTTGTACGGAGACTTCCGGCATCCGACCCTGAATGAGGCTCAGTCAGCGCAAATGCACCCAAATGGTCTCCTGAAGCGAGCTTCGGTATATATTTCATTTTCTGTTCTTCGTTGCCGAAGTACAGAATCGGATTTGTGCCGACTGAGGTATGAACGGAAAGAATGACACCGACAGCCGCACTGATTTTTGAAATCTCATGAATCGCCAAAATATAAGAAACTGCATCCGCACCAGCACCGCCGTATCGTTCCGGCACCGGTATTCCCATTAAGCCGTGCTTACCCATTTTTTTGATCAGCTGAAGAGGAAATTCGTCCGTTTCCTCCATGATTTTTGCAGCGGGAGCAATTTCTTTTCTGGCAAAATCACGCACCATTTTTCGCATCATGACTTGCTCTTGGGTTACATGCAACTAGGCCACCCCCGGATGGAATTGACTTCAGGAAGTCTTCCCTTCATATTGATAAAAGCCGCGTCCGGTCTTTTTGCCAAGCCAGCCCGCTTTGACGTATTTGCGAAGCAGCGGGCACGGACGATATTTGGAATCGCCAAGGCCGGAATGAAGAACTTCCATAATCGATAAACATGTATCCAGTCCAATAAAATCTGCCAATGTTAGCGGGCCCATCGGATGGTTCATGCCCAGCTTCATCACCTCGTCTATCGCTTCCGGCTTCGCCACCCCCTCATACACGCAATAGATGGCTTCATTAATCATCGGAAGAAGCACACGGTTGGAAACAAACCCCGGAAAATCATTGACTTCGACTGGCGTTTTTCCCATCTTTTCCGCTAATCCCTTAACCTCTAAGGCCGTTTCTTCTGACGTAGCCAAGCCGCGAATCACTTCAACCAGCTTCATCACAGGAACAGGATTCATAAAATGCATGCCAATGACTCGGTCAGGCCGGTTTGTCACCGCAGCGATTTCTGTAATAGGCAAAGACGACGTATTGCTGGCCAAAATCGTATGAGACGGGCAAATGTGATCAAGTTTGTTAAACATCTCGGTTTTCGCCGTCATGTTTTCTGCGATAGCCTCAATCACAATGTCCGCATGCTTTGCCTCCTCCAGCGTTTGAGAAATCGAAATGCGGCTGATCACACTCTTCACTTCCGCCTCGGTCTTGCTTCCTTTCTCAGCATCACGGGTCAGCCGTTTCTTCAACCGCCTCAATCCCGCCTCCGCAGCCTCCGGGTTCACATCATACATCCTCACATAAAAGCCTGCGCCAGCAGCTGTTTGAGCAATTCCGCTGCCCATCTGTCCTGCGCCAGCTACCATGATTTGTTTCATTTCCATTCAAATCCCCTTTTTCGTCTGTTTTAATGAACCTCCACTAAGACGGCGTCACCCTGAGCTGCACCGCTGCAAATGGCGGCAACACCCAGTCCCCCTCCCCGTCGCTTTAATTCGTAAACAAGTGTCATGAGAATTCTCGCCCCGCTTGCTCCGATCGGGTGGCCGAGTGCAATCGCACCGCCGTTTACATTTACTTTTTCAAGATCGAAACCGACAATTTTTTCGCATGTCAAAACCACAGAAGCAAACGCTTCATTTATTTCAAACAAATCAATATCCTGGACGGTTAAAGCGTTCTTTTTCAACAGTTTGTTGATTGCAAACCCCGGTGCTGCCGCTAGCTCGTGCGCTTTCATTCCCATCGTTGAAAAACCAAGAATTGTAGCCAAAGGCTGTTTGCCAAGCGCAGCAGCTTTGTCCTCAGACATCAGCACGAACGCACCGGCTCCGTCATTGACCCCAGGCGCATTGCCGGCTGTGATGGAACCGTCACTTGTATAAATCGGTGAAAGTTTTGCAAGCTGATCCAGACTTGTGTCACGGCGAATCGCTTCATCTTTGTCAACAATGTTTGTTTTTCCTTTTCGTCCTATCCAGCTGACGGGAACTATTTCATCCTGAAACTTTCCTTCATCTTCTGCCTGAGCTGCCCGCGCATGGCTTCTTAGCGCCCATTCATCCTGCTCCCCGCGAGAGATTCCATATTCTTTGGCTGCTGTATTTCCGTGAACAGCCATATGCACCGCGTCAAACGCGCACGTTAACCCGTCATAAACCATTAAATCCCTAAGCTCCCCGTCTCCCATTCGTGCTCCCCAGCGCCCGGCGGGAATGGCATACGGAATATTGCTCATGCTTTCCATTCCCCCGGCAACAAGGAGGTCTGCATCTTGCGCCCGGATCATTTGATCACATAAGGTGACAGCTCGAAGTCCGGATGCACAGACTTTATTCAGTGTTTCAGATGGCACACTCCAAGGCATTCCAGCGAGCCGGGCAGCTTGTCGGGAAGGGATCTGCCCTGAGCCGGCTTGGACAACCATGCCCATGACAGTTCCTTCCGCCTCGTCTCCAGAGACTCCAGCCCGACGTAACGCCTCTTTCATCGCAATGCCCCCAAGCTCAGCAGCCTTAACCTCTTTCAATGCCCCGCCGAATTTGCCAAATGGAGTTCTTGCGGCACTTACAATGACTGTTTTCCTCATGGTTTCACCTCATTCAGAAGATAGACAGCGCTTACAATTTCTAGTTGTCTTCTATGAATGTATGCTCTGAAACGGGCATGAATGAATGAAAAAAGAAGGCTGCTTTCAACAGCCTCCTTCTAAAAACAACTATTCATTTTTTAACGTGGCCATAGCCTCTGCAGGAAAATCGGTAAACATTCCGTCTGCCCCCGCTTCAATGAGGCGCTTCATATCCTCCGGCCGATTGACCGTATAAGGCCTTACCTTAATCGAATTGTTCCTCATTCTCTTCAGTACTTCATCCGTGGTCCCCGGGCTGTTTAGCTTCGGGTGATAGCCAGAAGCCGGAATTGATGCGATATACCGATCAGCCTGATATAGCACATCTGAAGTCAATGCCGCCCGTTCGATATGGGGAGCAAGCCGGGCGCATAGCGCCAGGCTTTCATGATTAAACGTGGACAGGATGACTCTTTCCTCTATATTGAATCGTTTCACTGCCTCCAGCACTTTTTCTTCCATTCCTTCATAACGGATCACGCTGTTTTTTAATTCAATGTTGATGAGAAAATTCTTTTTTACTGCCCACGAGAGCACGTCTTCAAGCAGCGGCACTTTGATATCGCTGTACGTTTGATCGTGGCCAGCAGCAGCATTCGCAGTCATGATCACATCGTACGCTGTATCCTTCACGAATCCTTTGAGCGATGTCGTCCGGTCAAGTCTTTCATCATGGATCACAACAATGCGTCCGTCTTTTGTCAGCTGTACATCAAGCTCTATTCCGTCCGCTCCGGCTTCAATTCCTTTTTCAAATGCAAGCATGGTATTTTCGGGATATTGACCCGATGCCCCCCGATGGGCAAAAATCTTTGTCATCGTTCCACCTCAAGCCCTAATGTTTTCTCCATTATACTGATTTTGGCGTTTTCACTCTAGGATTAAGGCTGAAGCAATCACTGATCATAATAAAAATCAATGCCGTCGACAATCGCATCCGCGGCCTTTTGCTGGTATTGTTCGCTTCCAAGCTTGTCCGCATCAGAGCTGTTTGTAATAAATCCAAGCTCCGCCAGCACACTCGGCATTTGTGAATATGTAATGACGTAAAAGTCTGATTCTTTCACGCCTCTGTCTCTCGTCTGTAAGGATGAGACGAGCTTTGACTGAATATCAGCTGCCAGACGCCGGCTGTTTTCCCCTTCATAATCAGACTGAAAATACGTTTCTGTTCCTGAAGCTGAAGCAACCCCGGAATTTACATGAATGCTGACAAAAAGATCGGCGTGATTGGCACTTGCCTTTGCGACTCTGTCCTCCAAGGTCAGAAAATGATCGTCTGATCTGGATGCAACAGGATGGGCCCCCTCCGCTTTGAGCTTGTCCGTCACTTGCTTGGAAACTGCCAAATTAATATCCTTTTCAAAGAGCCCATTCCCGACTGCTCCGCTGTCTTCACCGCCGTGTCCGGCATCAATGTATACTGTTTTCCCTTCTATCGGCTCTGCCGCCTGAGCGCAAGGCGCGAGCGTCAAAGCCAATCCGCATAGCGCCAAGCTCCTCCATAACTTTCTCAACTTTCTCCCTCCGGTCTTTTATCACGAATTCTTCTGCAGCTGAATGTCTTCCAGCTGTAAGGTTCCATTATCCTTTTTTATATATTTCACCTGGACATCTGTGTGATCTGGCAGCGATTCACATTCATCACGTTTATCCTTCGGAACTTGTATCATGGCTTCTTCTCCATTTAGAGAAACCGCGATTGTATGCGGATCAGCCGAGCCAATGTATTTTCCCTCTTCGGTAAACCTTGGAGCTGAGTCATCCGCACTCGCAATACTGCACCCTGAGAGAAGGAGCACAGTACACAGCAAAAGAACCGTTTGTTTCACATGATCACCTCTTCCTGATGTTTGGCTTTTATCTTTGACCAGAATAGCGGATTTGTAAAGACGCTGTGTATACAGGCGATGAAGTTCCATGATTTTCAAAAGGGCTATCCGACCTGATCATTTCCTGTTGTTAGTAAGAAAACAATCATATTTGTCTATGAGGATGGCTCTAAATGAGACGCATATTAGAAAAAATTAACGGAAAGAAGCAACTTTTTATTCATTTTGAAAAATATGAGGAACGAGGTGAGCAAATGGTTTGACGGCTGGATCAGACAGGCGTAACCTTTTAAAGAATATTTCCTTTACAGAAAGAAGTTACAGCCATGAAAAAGTTCGTCCTGCTGCTCGCTGCAACGGTCATCACTTGCTCTATCGGCCATCAAATCAGCGGCGGCTACAAAGCTCCCGAAAAAGAGCGGAGAAAACATCACTCTGTACTCAAGATATTCAGCCGGTAAAGCAGATCAATTGCATTAATTTTTACATATAGGCTAGAATATGTCCGAATCCAAACGAAAGAAGATGATCAAATGAACCCAAAGTATAAACCGCTGTTTGAACCATTTACGTTTAAAAGCGGCGTTACAATTGACAACCGGATCGCAGTAGCACCAATGACTCATTACGCTTCTAACGATGACGGCACGATATCTGATGCAGAGCTTGATTACATCATCCCCCGTTCAAAAGAAATGGGAATGGTGATTACAGCCTGCGCAAATGTCACTCCGGACGGAAAGGCATTTCCCGGGCAGCCGGCCATCCATGAAGACTCCAACATTCCAGGTTTGAAAAAATTAGCACAAGCCATTCAGGCACAAGGCGCTAAAGCCGTTGTGCAAATTCATCACGGCGGAATTGAATGCCCGTCTGAGCTCGTTCCTCAACAAGATGTTGTAGGACCAAGTGACGTGTTTGATAACGGCAAACAAATTGCCCGCGCATTAACAAATGAAGAAGTGGAAAACATCGTGAAGGCATTTGGAGAAGCAACAAGACGCGCCATTGAAGCCGGCTTTGACGGTGTCGAAATTCACGGTGCAAACGGCTACTTGATTCAGCAGTTTTATTCTCCGAAAACCAATCAGCGCACAGACCGCTGGGGAGGAAGCGATGAAAAACGATTATCCTTCCCGCTCGCTATTGTCGATGAAGTGAAAAAAGCCGCTTCAGAACATGCGAAGGGTGCGTTCTTAGTCGGCTACCGTCTGTCTCCGGAAGAACCTGAGACACCAGGATTGACCATGACTGAAACCTTTACGCTTGTTGATGCTTTAGGGGATAAAGAATTGGACTATCTTCATATCTCACTGATGGATGTGAATTCAAAAGCGCGCCGCGGTGCAGACCCGACTCGCACACGTATGGACTTGTTGAATGAACGAGTCGGAAACAAAGTGCCGCTGATCGCCGTCGGTTCCATTCATTCTGCAGATGACGCGCTGGCCGTCATCGAAAACGGTATTCCGCTAGTCGCTATGGGACGCGAAATTTTAGTTGACCCTGACTGGACTGTGAAAGTAAAAGAAGGCCGGGAAAAACAAATCGAAACAGTGATCAAAGGGACAGATAAAGAAAAATATCACTTGCCTGAACCGCTATGGCAAGCCATTGTGAACACGCCTGGCTGGGTGCCTTATAAAGATTAATGTGCAAAGACTACCGAAGTTTATTATAAAAAAAGATCCCTTATATAAGGGATCTTTTTCTCTAGTCAATCAGTTTGTGCAAAACCCTAAACGGCAGGAACAGCAAATGGCCTGCCACTTCAGAAAGCAAATCTAACAAAAGTCCGTCACGCTTTCTTGCTTTTTTCTTGCTCATTCGTACGTCTCCTTTGAATAAAATACACCTTACTTACGATTTTGCAGGGGAAAGGTTTCAATTTGATTCTGATTGTTTGGTTTTGATTCTCCAAGCAGCGAGAACACATGAAACCATGACCATAAATGAGATAAAGTCAATCAGGGTGCCTAGTAAGCGTGAATCTGTGATGATGTTCGAATTGACGCAAAGCGCAAGAATAAATAAGGCAATCAGCAGACCATATTTTTCAAACACATACCTCACTCCTTGCGGAAAATAAATTTTCATATCCATCACCTATGATAACAAATGTCGCCAAAAAAACGCCTCCTATTTATCAGTGTGAACCAATAAATAAAAGACGTTTGATTTAATCATCACATAATATGCACATGTTTAAGAAGCCTTATGTTCTAATCTAAGCTTATCCGCAACCATTGCAATGAATTCGCTGTTGGTAGGTTTAGCTTTTGTCATGCTGACGGTATAGCCGAACAACGAGGAAATGGAATCAATGTTTCCTCTGCTCCATGCCACTTCAATTGCATGGCGGATCGCTCTTTCTACACGGCTTGCGGTTGTGTTGAATTTTTTGGCGATGTCCGGATAGAGGACTTTTGTAATGCTGCCTAGCAATTCGATGTCATTGTATACCATTGAGATTGCTTCGCGCAAATAGAGATAGCCTTTTATATGTGCCGGGACGCCGATTTCATGGATAATGCTTGTGATGCTCGCGTCGAGATTTTTCTTTTTTGGTTCAGGCTGGCTGCTGCGTATAATGCTGCTTTGCGATGATGGTGCACGATGCGTCACGCTGCTGGCATTTCCGCTGACCTGGCGGATATGGCCGACAAGGTTTTCCATATCAAACGGTTTGAGAATAAAGTAGGACGCGCCTAAATCGACGGCCTTTTTCGTGACATCTTCCTGTCCAAAGGCTGTCAGCATAATCACATTCGGTTGTTTTTTCAGATCTGATTCCCTCAGCCGCTCTAAAACCGCTAGTCCGTCTAAATGCGGCATAATAATATCCAATACGAGGACATCGGGATCTTTTTCTTTAAACAACGACAGGCACTCCTGTCCGTTATAAGCAACACCGATCACTTCCATGTCTTCCTGTCCTTCTATATATTCACTCAACAGGCTTACCAGCTCTCGATTATCGTCAGCAACACAAACTTTAATTTTCTCCACGTTTCTTCCTCCCCAAATGTAGTTAACAGGATTCACCCTTGCTACATGTTTACATTCGACAAAACCGCTATATACCCTCTAAAAAAATCATAATCACCAATATTAGTGGCATATCTTTGTTATTCTATGTTTTTCTCCGTTTTTCGACTAAAAATGAAATTTGACAAATAAGGAAACGTGAATTTGTCGAAAAATCTTCTTTTGTATATTTTACCGTATGTATTCTGAGAAGTGAAGAGGGATCAAAATAAAAAAACTGCCGGAAACTCCGGCAGTCAGCTTGCTTTTTCTTTTCCGTAAATATCAATTCCCGCTTCGGACAGCATCCATTCAATATGAACACCGTAGCCGCTTGTCGGGTCATTTACAAACACATGAGTGACAGCGCCGATCACTTTTCCATTTTGAATGATCGGGCTTCCGCTCATCCCCTGTACGATGCCTCCTGTTTCTTTCAACAGCCTCGGATCAGTTATTTTTAAGACCATTCCTTTTGTCGCCGGAAATTTTTGCGGCGTCGTGCTGACGATTTCAATATCAAATTTTTCTACCTTGTCATCATCAATAACCGTTAAAATTTCAGCCGGCCCTTTTTTGACTTCATCAGAAAATGCAACCGGCAGCGCTTCATCTGAAATATTGTTTTGAATGGGCTGATGCAATGTTCCGAATATCCCAAATGGGCTGTTTCTGTTAATATCCCCGATCGTTTTGCGTTCTGAGGAAAATCGCGCCAGTTTTTCTCCCGGATTTCCGCCTGTCCCTTTTTCAATTGATGTTACAGTGGATTTAACGATTTCTCCGTTCTCCACTACAATTGGTTTCTTTGTGTCCATATCGGAAATCACGTGGCCAAGTGCTCCGTATTTTTTTGTTTTCGGGTCAAAAAAAGTCATGGTGCCGATGCCGGCAGCCGAATCTCTGATATATAATCCGATTCTGTACTTGCCTTCTGCTTCATCCTTTTCGGGAATAAGCTTTGTTTTGATTTTTTGCTTATCACGTTTAATCAGCAAATCCAAAGATTCTCCGGTTTTACCGGCCTTCTGGATAAATGGGGCTACATCATTCATTTTTTCAATTTTCTGTCCATTCATCTCAATAATGATGTCACCCGCTTCAATGCCAGCCGTTTCTCCCGGAGATTTTTTGCCTTCACTTGTGTTGATTTGATGAAATCCGACGACAAGAACACCTACGGAATGAAGTTTAACACCGATTGATTGTCCGCCGGGTATGACTTTTAAATCAGGAAGAACTTGCACTTTTGTTTTTTTGATTGGAAATCCGGCAAGATCGTATACTAACTCTGACTCGCCCGATTTTTTGCCTGTCACCTTGATTTCATGCGGGTCTTTCTTTACTGTAAACGCTTCCGATGATTCTTGTGCATGAGCGTTTACCGATAAACTCGTTTCAATCGCTTGTGTTTGGGTTTCAAATACTCTCATTTGCGTTGGAATCAGTAAATACTCTTTTAGCGGTTTGCATAAACCTACACTTAATAACGAAACAAGGAGAATTAAACCTACTGCTTTTCTGATGTTATCGGGCATTCACTACTTCACTCTCCTCGCTCCTATCCCACACCTTCTTTATGTCTTGCTGCTACATCATTAATTTTGCCTTCTGTCGCCTTATTTATAACTGTCATATAAAGAAAAACATTGGATATACTGATGAACGAATGGATGTGTGCGAAAAAAATAAGCTGCGCTTCTCACGCAGCTTACCCAGTTGTTTTGACTTGATCCGCTTGTTTTAAAAGTTCCTTCGCATGGCGTTTCGTTAAGTCCGTTACCTCGACTCCAGCAATCATGCGCCCGATTTCCACTACCTTTTCCTGCTTGGACAGCGGCTTGACACGTGTCGTCGTTCTGCCGTCTTTTAATTCCTTCGCAATATAAAGATGCGTATCGGCCATAGCAGCCACCTGAGGCAGGTGTGTAATACACAGCACTTGTGATCCTATTGAGACTTTATGAATTTTCTCAGCAATTGCCTGCGCAACTCTGCCGCTTACACCCGTATCAACCTCATCGAAAATAATCGATGTTACATCCTGCTGAGAGGAGAAAATGCTTTTTATTGCAAGCATCACCCGGGACAGCTCTCCTCCGGAAGCGACTTTTGACAGGGATTTAAGCGGCTCGCCAGTGTTGGTTGAAATTAAAAACTTCACCAGATCAATCCCTTGTTCAGACAGCTGAACAGGCTGACCGTTTACAATTGGCGCCTCCTCATTGCGTGACGCTGTTCTGACCTTAAATTCCGTATCAAAAGTTGATTTTTCCATGTATAGGCTTTTTAATTCCCGATGAATTTCATCGGCCAGCTTTTTCGCCCATGCTTTCCGGATTTGTGAAACATTTGCCGCTTCCACTGCAACATCCTTGCCGACAGAGTCAAGTTCCTTCTTCAAGCTTTGAAGATGGCTGTCCCTGTTTTCAATTTGGTCTATCTCTTCTTCAATTTTAGAAGCGTATTCCAAAATGTCTTCAACAGTTGCACCATATTTTCGTTTCAGCTGTTTGATTTCATTAAGGCGCGTCTCAATATAGTTCAGGCGTTCTGGATCATATTCTAGCTCATCCAGCATATTTCTCATCTGAAATGTAGCGTCCTCCAGCAGATAGTAGGAGTTCGAAACACTTTCAGACAGTTTTTTCAACGGTTCGTTAATGTCAGATATATCTTCAAGCTGCGCTGATGCCATTCCGACCCAGTCCAGTCCGCCCTGCTCACTGCGAAGTGCGTTATATGCATTTTGCAGCGATTCATATATCTTCTCAAAATTTGAAATTTGCTGGCGTTCTTCTTGGAGCTGTTCATCTTCATTAAGCTCAAGCTTTGCCGATTCGATTTCTTCGAGCTGAAATTGAATGAGATCAAGGCGGTGGGCCATTTCCTGCTCGCTTTCGGAAAGCTGTTTTAGTTTTTTAAGCAGCTTCATATATCGCTGGTACCCTTCCTGATACGCCTGGAGCGCGCTTTCCACTTCTGCTCCGGCAAACTTGTCCAAAAGCTGGAGATGATTTTCGTCCTCCATTAACAGCTGGTTATCGTGCTGCCCGTGAATATCTAATAAAAGCCTGCCGATCTCTCTTAGCGAGGCAATCGTGACAAGCTTGCCATTAACCCGGCAAACGCTTTTCCCGCTCGTGCTGATATCCCTTCTCATCACGATCATTTCGTCTGAAACGTCGATTCCCTGTTCAGCGCACACGTCAAAAACGGGATGCCCGCTCTCTAACAGAAACAGCCCCTCAAGTTCGGCTTTGGCCTCTCCATACCTGACAAATTCAGATGAGCCGCGGCCCCCGACTAAAAGAGAAATGGCATCTATGATGATGGATTTGCCGGCTCCGGTTTCTCCTGTTAAAACCGTGAGCCCGCGTTCAAAAGAAACCGTCAGTTCCTCAATAATGGCAAAGTTTTTAATCGATAGTTCAGCTAACAAACAGCATTACACCTCTTATCTTTGTTAGATTTCTATTTACAGCAGCTCAAGCAGCCTGTTTTTTACGCCGTCTGTATCTTCAGGAGTCCGGCAAATAATTAAGATCGTGTCATCTCCGCAAATGGTCCCCATAATTTCATCCCAGTCCAAATTGTCCATCAGCGCCCCGATTGCCTGAGCGTTGCCCGGCATCGTTTTCAGCACAATCATATGGCTTGCTGAGTCTACTTTTACAAAAGCGTCCATCAGCGCCCGCTTCAGCTTGGATAGCGGATTGAAACGCTGGTCTGCCGGAAGGCTGTATTTGTAAGAACCGTTATTCGTAGGCACTTTTACAAGGTGAAGTTCTTTAATATCCCGTGAAACCGTGGCTTGAGTCACTTTGTATCCATCCTGCTTCAGCATGTCGACCAATTCATCCTGCGTTTCGATTTCATTGCTTGTAATGATCTCTCTGATTTTAATATGCCTCTGGCCTTTGTTCATGTAAGCACCTCTATTTCCAGCTTATCTGTTCTTTTATGTTATATGATTCTCTGCAAATTGTACATGAATGCAGAAAAAAGGAATAATAGCGCCCTATTATTCCGGTACATCTGCTTTTTTTTCTTTTAACGTCTTATGCGCCTCTTCCACAATACGATTGATCTCTTCTTCCGGCAGCTCCTGCCCTACCTGCCCCTCTCCAGCCCAATGCAAATGAAGGAGAAATTCAATATTTCCGTCCCCTCCCGTGATTGGAGAAAATGACAGGCCTTTGCAGATATAGCCTTCAGCTGCAGAAAAGCTGATCATTCGCTTGAGCACATCAGCATGCACTTTAGGATCTCTGACAATCCCTTTTTTGCCGACGGATTCCCGTCCCGCTTCAAACTGCGGCTTAACAAGAGCTATGCAGTCACTGCCAGGTACAAGCAATGTTTTGAGGACAGGCAGGATGAGCCGAAGTGAAATAAAGGACACATCAATTGTGGCAAACTCCGGCATGCCCTTTGTAAAGTCCGCCGGTGTTGCGTAACGAAAGTTCGTCCGTTCCATCACAACGACCCGCTCATCCTGCCTAAGCTTCCAAGCAAGCTGATTGTAGCCTACATCCACCGCGTATGACTGTTTAGCTCCGTTTTGCAGAGCGCAGTCCGTGAAACCTCCGGTGGAGGAGCCAATATCAATCATAATTTTATCCTGAACAGAGACGGGAAACTCTTTCAGCGCTTTTTCAAGCTTTAAGCCGCCCCTGCTCACATATTTCAGCGGGTTTCCTTTGACGGTTAACGGAAGATCGCGGTCAATTTTTTCTCCAGGCTTGTCCATTCGGTTTTCGTTTGAATAGACAATCCCCGCCATAATGGCTCTCTTGGCTTTTTCCCGCGTTTCCGCCAGCCCTCTTTCCACTAGTAATACATCTAATCGTTCTTTCTTTGAGGTCATGATCCAATTCCTTTATGTGTCTTCGGCGGCATCAGTAATCGAATACGGTTTGCCACCTGCTGTTTAGTTAGTCCAATTTCTTCAAGAAGCGCAGTTACGCTTCCGTGTTCAATAAACCGATCCGGGATTCCCATTCTGTCAATTGGTGTAAGATATTCACCTTGATCATGAGCGAACTCTAAAATCGAACTTCCGAATCCGCCTTCTAAGACCGCTTCTTCAATCGTTAAAATCGGCAAGCCTTCTTTTAGGATATCCTTCATCATCTTTTCATCGATCGGCTTGATATAGCGCGCATTCACAACACGCACGGAAAGGCCTTCTTTTTGCAGCTCTTCAGCTGCTTCAAGCGCCATTTCGATAGTTGTTCCAAATGTTAAGATGACAGCGTCATTTCCCGGACGCAGCACCTCCCACGTGCCGATCGGAATCGTTTTCAACTGTTCATCCATTTTTACACCGAGTCCGTTTCCGCGCGGAAAACGCATCGCAATCGGGCCTTCGTCATAGCTGAGTGCTGTATGAACCATATGCTGTCCTTCATTTTCATCTTTCGGCATCATTAAGACGATATTTGGGATATGGCGCATAAACGCAATATCAAACACGCCTTGATGTGTCTCTCCGTCAGCGCCGACAAGCCCTGCACGGTCAATGCCAATAAATACATTGGCGTTTTGGCGGCAAATGTCATGAACAACTTGGTCATATGCCCTTTGCAGGAAGGTTGAATAAATCGCCAAAAACGGCTTCATCCCCTGCATTGCCATAGCTGCCGCCATTGTTGCGGCATGCTGTTCTGCGATTCCTACATCGAACATGCGGTCAGGGAATTCCTTCGCAAAGCCTTCAAGCTTGGATCCAACAGGCATAGCCGGTGTAATGGCTACAATGCGTCCGTCCTCGCGCGCCATGCGCTGCACAGTTCCGCTGACTAGGCCGCTCCATGAAGGAGCTGCTGCTTTTGGTTTTACAAAGTCACCGGTATTAATTTTATATGGTCCGGTACCGTGCCATGTTCCGACCGTATCGGTCTCAGCCGGTTTGTATCCCTTCCCTTTTTTCGTGATGACATGCAGGAGAACCGGGCCTTTCGTTTTTTTGGCGTATTGAAGATTCTCAATCAGCTCATGATAAGAATGTCCGTCCACCGGGCCTAAATACGTAAAACCAAGCTCTTCAAAAAACATTCCCGAAACAAGCATGTATTTCAGGCTGTCTTTGACTCGTTCCGCTGTGGCAGCAAGTTTGCCACCGACTGCCGGAATCTTTTTAAACAAGTATTCGAGCTCATCTTTTACCCACTGGTATTTCCCGGCAGTGCGCAGCCGTCCGAGCATAGAATGAATGGCGCCGACATTTGGTGCAATACTCATCTCATTATCATTGAGGATGACAATCATGTCTTTTTTCTCGTCGCCAATGTGGTTCAGCGCTTCAAGCGCCATTCCGCCGGTCAACGCTCCGTCACCAATGATCGGAATAATAAATTCATCCGTTCCTTTAATATCACGCGCAGCTGCCATCCCCATCGCGCCTGACAGAGAAGTTGAGCTGTGCCCGGTTTCCCACACATCATGTTCGCTTTCACTCCGCTTTGGGAATCCGCAAAGCCCTTTATACTGGCGAAGCGTCGCAAATTCTTTTCCGCGCCCTGTCAACAGCTTGTGGACATACGACTGGTGGCCTACATCCCACAAAAACTTGTCCTTCGGGCTGTTAAATTCCTTATGCAGCGCAACAGTAAGCTCTACGACACCTAAGTTTGGGCCGATGTGGCCGCCAGAAGCGGATAAGGTTGTAATTAAAAATTGACGGATTTCATCACTTAATTTCTCTAATTCATCAATGGACATGTTTTTTAAAAACGACGGGTCCTGTATTGATAAAAGATCCAAAGCGGATCAACTCACTTTCAGCATGAATTTCTGCAATGATACATGTCTTCCGAATGCCGAGCTGGACAATGGCCGGTTCTCAGGCATAAAAAAAGACAAACGCGCTTTTCCTTTTCATTTTTCATATAAACTGCTTACATTTTACCATATCTCGTGCAGCCGCTTCAAATTAGGATCGTTTTAGTGATCTCTTGCCGCAATTAAATCACAAAGTTCATATAAAAGGTCTTTTTGAAGAGACAGTCCGCTGATTAAACGCTTCGCTTCATTGATATGAACATCCAATTTATGTTTAGCCCCATCCAGTGAAAGAAGTGACGGGTAAGTCGATTTGTCGTTTGTTGTATCTGAGCCGACCCGTTTGCCGATTTTCTCTTCACTGCCTTCTAAATCTAAAATATCGTCTCTGATTTGAAAGCCGATTCCAATGTGGCTGCTGAAGGAACGCAGCGTTTCAATATCTTCCTCAGGCGCATCCGCCAAAATGGCACCGGCGATTACGCAAAAGCCGAGAAGCTTTGCAGTTTTCCGTTCATGAATGGATTCGAGCTCCTCCAGCGTGACTTGGCGGTTTTCCGCTTCCATGTCAGCTACTTGTCCCCCGACCATGCCTTCAGTGCCTGCCGCTGAAATCAGTTCATTCACAAGACGAAGGCGCTTTTCTGCTGACACCTCGTCCGATACGTGGGATGTAATCAGCTTAAAGCTTTCCGTAAGTAGCCCGTCACCTGCTAATACCGCTGTTGCTTCACCGAATACTTTATGGTTTGTCGGCTTCCCGCGGCGCAAATCGTCATCATCCATACAAGGAAGGTCATCATGAATTAACGAATACGTGTGAATCATTTCGACAGCACAGCCGACTGGAATGCCGTCCTTTTCATTTTTCCCATATGCGTTTAAAACTGCCAGTACAATGAGGGGCCGCAGTCGCTTTCCGCCAGCCTCAAGGGAATACAGCATAGATTTCTTTAATGAGTCAGGCATATCTAGCATTTCTGTATAGACAGAAAGCTGTTTTTCAATCGTTTTTTTCCGCTCCGCCAGAAAGCTCGTTAATTTATTTGTCACCTTCGTCTTCCTCCTGAACACTGAAAGGTGCCAGTTCGCCGTCTTCTTTTAAAATGAAGTCCATTTGTTTTTCAACTTTTTGCAGCTTTTCGTGACACATTTTTGAAAGAGCCATGCCTTCTTGGAAATAGTTAATCGCTTGCTCTAAAGGCACATCGCCCTCTTCAAGCTTTGATACAATGCTCTCTAGCCCTTTCATCGCTTCTTCAAATGTCATGTTTTCATTTTTTTTCACGTCTGTCATTTTTCTTCCCCTCTCTTTTCTAATACTTCACAGGTCAGCACGCCATCCTTCAGCTTGACCTCAACCTGGTCCTTCTCTTCTATCTGACTGACACTTTTAATGAGTTCGTCCTCTTTATATGCCAAGCTGTATCCTCTTTCCATCACTTGAAGAGGACTTAACGCATTCAGCTTGCCAAGAACAGTTTGAAATTGGGAATGCAGATGCTTCATTTGGATATTCATATTTTTTGTCAGCTGATTTGTTTGTTCCTCGTATCGTTTTCTTGCTTGCTTCAGCTGTTCATGAGGATGCAGCGCCTCTAATCTGTATGTTTCACGCTCAAGCTGCCTGCTTTTTCGATCTAAAAGAGCGGTAAGCTGCGCTTGAAACTGCTGATAGGCAAGGTCAAACTGCTGCTCTTTTTGAGCATACAAACGCTTTGGAAAACGAAAGGCATACGAGGATTGCAGTGTTTGAATCCGTTCTTTTTTCTGGCTTAGATGCTGCTGCATCGCTCTTGTCATTCTGACTTCCGCTGTTTTTGTCCGTTCAATTAAATCAGTGGTATGCGGTACGGCAATCTCAGCTGCTCCTGTCGGCGTCGCGGCTCTGACATCAGCGACAAAATCACTGATCGTAAAGTCCGTTTCGTGCCCGACTGCCGATATAATCGGTATGTGAGAAGCAAAGATGGCGCGTGCTACAATTTCTTCATTAAATGCCCATAGTTCTTCAATCGAGCCGCCGCCTCTTCCGACAATTAATACGTCGCAAATCTCTTTTTCATTTGCCTCTTCAATGCGCGTAACGATGGATCTGCTCGCATTTTCGCCCTGTACGAGCGCTGGAAGAACAATGACTTTTACAAGGGGATATCTTCTTTTTAGAGTTGTAATGACGTCTCTGACAGCAGCACCCGTTGGAGATGTCACAACCCCGATTGTGGCTGGAAATGCGGGGATTTGTTTTTTGTAGCGATCGTCAAATAAACCTTCTCCGGCAAGCTTCTTTTTTAGCTCTTCGTACGCTAAATAAAGCGCTCCGACCCCGTCAGGCTGCATTTCTTTGGCATATAATTGGTAGTTTCCGCTCGGTTCGTATACGGAAATTCCGCCTCTGACGAGCACCTTCATCCCGTTTTCAGGTTTAAAAGGCAGACGCTCGCTCTGTCTCGCGAACATCACCGACTGCATTCTGGCGTTTTCGTCCTTCAATGTGAAATAAATGTGGCCTCTTGTGTGTATTTTTACATTCGATAATTCGCCTTTAATCCAAATATTTTCAAGGTGAGGATCTACATCGAATTTTCGTTTTATATACTTTGTTAGCGCTGAGACGGTAACATACGCTGTTTCACCCATGTCTCAAACTCCTCTCATAAGCATTCCTGCACCATAACTAAAGAAAACCCGCCCTGGCTTTAGGAGCCTGAAGAAGCGGGTATCGTGCTCATATTCACAGCAGGCCAACGTCCCGCCTGTGAATATCTCCAATTATCTATGATAACGTACGTTTCGCAGATTTAACAGTATTATGCGCAAGCATCGTGATGGTCATTGGACCTACTCCGCCCGGAACCGGCGTGATGAAGGATGCCTTTTCCTTTGCCCCTTCAAATTCAACATCACCGCAAAGCTTTCCGCTTTCCAGACGGTTAACGCCGACGTCAATGACAACAGCACCCTCTTTGATCTGGTCTGCATTGATGAAATTGGCTCTGCCGACTGCCACCACCAGGATGTCCGCTTTTTTCGTATGTTCTGTAATGTTTTCTGTTCTTGAATGACAGTAGGTAACCGTCGCGTTTTCATTTAATAAAAGCTGGCCGACAGGTTTGCCGACAATATTGCTTCGGCCGACTACAACAACTTCTTTACCGGAAAGGTCAATATTCGTTTTCTTCAAAAGCTCAACAATTCCGTGAGGCGTACAAGGAAGAAACGTATCTTCGCCAAGAAGCATTTTCCCTACGTTTAACGGGTGAAAACCGTCTACATCTTTATCAGGAGAGATACGTTCGATTACCGCTTTTTCAGAAATATGGTCTGGAAGCGGAAGCTGAACGAGAATGCCGTGAAACTCAGGATCTTGATTGTATTGATCGATAATGGAAAGCAGTTCAGCTTCGGTAAGGCTGCTGTCAAATTGATCGAGCTTGAAATTCATTCCCATTGTTTCAGCCGCTTTTTTCTTTCCTCGCACGTAAGAGTGAGAAGCAGGATCATCTCCAATCAAAATAACCGCCAGTCCAGGAGTGACGCCTTGCTTTTTAAGCTCTTCTACCTCTTTTGCCAATTGTTCGCGTTTTTCTCTAGCCGTTTCTTTTCCGTCGATGATTGTTGCAGTCATTTTCTTTCCTCCTATGATTGTTCAATATCTGATTTAATGTTAGAAAGAACCCCGTTTACAAACTTTGTCGCTTTGTCATCACCAAACCGTTTTGCCAGCTCAATCGCTTCGTTCATAGAGACATTCACCGGAATGTCTTCGGCATATGCCATTTCGTATGCTGCCAGACGCAAAATCGCGCGGTCAACATTGGCAATCCGATCGAGCTTCCAATTCACCAGATGCTTGGAGATCATTTCATCCAGCTGAACTTGGTGTTCCAATACCCCGTGCACAAGCTGTTCAAAGAAAGGATCTGTTTTTTCTTCATCCAATGCATGTTCTATGGCTTCATTCACTGCAATATCGCTGACATCAATTTGAAATAGTGCCTGCAAAGCTTTTTCTCTTGCTGTTCTTCTTTTCATTTTCTTTCTCCTTTGATCCTCTTTATCCGCTTGTCGTTAAGCCACAAAGAGATCATAACATATTTTTTTCGTATCCGCATATTGAAATCAAGGTTTTTTACCCTATTGCCGAATATTTTCACACACCTTAATATGATTATTCGGATTTCACGTTCATGAAGAAACTCGGCTGCCTTGAGCCGGTTTTCTTCATGCTTTGAAATAAAGGGTAACGTGTAAAAAAACCAAAGGGCCGCCCTCCCCTTGGTTTTTTGTTAAGCCATTTACATTTCTTCGTCGATTTGGACTTCCTGGGCTTTTGTGTCAAATTGAATGCCGACGATGTGAATATTGATCTCATTAATCGAAAGAGACGTCATATTTAATAAGGTTTGACGAATGTTTTCCTGAACAGACGCTGCAACTTTCGGAATTGAAACACCGAATGTAACGACACAGTATACATCGATTGTAATTCCGTCATCCGCCAGATCTACTTTGACACCTTTGCCATGATTCACTTTACCGAAGCGCTCAACGACACCTGTCGCAAAGTTTCCGCGCATTTCGGCAACCCCGTCAACTTCTGAAGCTGCTATGCCGGCAATGACCTCAATGACTTCCGGTGCAATCTCAACCTTACCTAAATGCGTATCTTCTTGATCCATTTTAAGCAAGCTGTTGTCTTTCATTCAATTCACCTCCGTAAAAATTATGAGCCCATTACATCATATGTTTCTAAAAATTTTGTATTAAACTCTCCGCTTACAAATGTTTCGTGTTCAAGCAGTTTTAAGTGGAACGGGATTGTTGTCTCAATGCCTTCGATCACGAATTCGCTCAATGCGCGCTTCATGCGGGCAATGGCTTCATCTCTCGTTTTTCCGTATGTGATTACTTTTGCAATCATACTGTCATAGTACGGAGGGATGGCATAGCCCGGGTACGCAGCAGAATCGACACGGACACCAAGGCCGCCGGGAGGCAGGTACATTTTAATTTCACCAGGTGACGGCATAAAATTTTTACTTGGATTTTCTGCGTTGATTCGGCATTCGATAGCCCAGCCTTGGAATTCGACATCCTCTTGTTTGAGGCTGAGTTCCATTCCTGATGCAACTTTGATCTGTTCCTTAATCAGGTCAGTTCCTGTTACCATTTCTGTTACTGGATGTTCTACCTGGATTCTCGTGTTCATTTCCATGAAATAGTAGCGCTGTTCTTTGTAGTCGTAAATAAATTCAACAGTTCCCGCGCCTGTATAGCCGACTGCTTTTGCAGCCTTAACCGCTGCATCTCCCATCTGCTCCCTGATTTCTGAATCAAGCGCCGGAGACGGCGTTTCTTCCAAAAGCTTTTGCAGGCGTCTTTGAATCGAGCAGTCGCGTTCACCCAAATGGATCGTATTTCCGTAGTTATCGGCAAGCACTTGGATCTCAACATGACGAAAATCTTCTATGTATTTTTCGATGTAAACACCTGGATTTCCAAATGCTGTTGCAGCTTCCTGCTGTGTAATCTTAATGCCTTTGATCAGTTCCTCTTCGGTGCGGGCAACCCTGATCCCTTTTCCGCCTCCGCCTGCGGTGGCTTTTATAATTACAGGATACCCAATTTCATTAGCAAGCGAAACCGCTTCTTCCACATTTTCTATAATTCCTTGTGATCCCGGTACGATCGGGACGCCTGCCTGTTTCATCGTTTCCCGCGCAACGTCTTTTGTTCCCATTTTTGAAATGGCGTCAGCACTCGGGCCGACAAAAGTGACGTTGACTTCTTCACATAATTCCGCGAAATCAGCATTTTCAGCTAAGAACCCATATCCCGGATGAATAGCGTCCGTGCCTGTCAGCTTCGCAACACTCACAATATTTGTAACATTTAAGTAGCTGTCTTTTGATGCTTTCGGTCCGATACAAAAAGCTTCATCGGCCATTTGAACATGAAGGGCATCTTTATCGGCTTCTGAATAAACAGCGACAGTCTCAATTCCGAGCTCCTTACAGGCTCTGATGATTCTGACAGCAATTTCTCCTCTGTTGGCGATCAATAGCTTTTTAATCATGTTAAGTCTCCTTACTCTGCTTTCACAAGAAATAGAGGTTGTCCGTATTCGACCAGCTGGCCGTTTTCTACTAATACTTCAACGATTTCGCCTTTTACTTCTGCTTCGATCTCGTTGAATAGCTTCATCGCTTCTACAATGCAGACAACTGTATTTTCATTTACTTTTGAACCAGCCGTTACATAAGGGCCAGCTTCCGGTGATGAAGATGCATAAAACGTTCCTACCATTGGTGAAGTAATTTTATGCAGATTTTCATCTTGCTTCGGTGCTTCTTGGGCAGGTGCGGGAGCTGCTTGCTGCGCTTGCGGCTGAACTGCCTGCGGAGCCTGAGCCTGTACAGATGCTGCCGGCGCCTGCTGCATGACTTGAACAGTGCCTGCTTCATGTTTTTTCAGTTTTAAGGATACACCTTCATTTTCATATACGAATTCGTCAATTGTAGACTCGTCAATTGCTTTAATCAGCTCGTGGATTTCTTTCATATTTAACATTCAATCGCACTCCTATGTATGAAATTTCTTTTTTATAGGTTACTACTAAAAGTACATACTATGTTTATCTTACAGGAGCGGACTTTTGAATTCAACTCTAATATGATTGCAACGCAAAAAGCCCGCTGTTTAAGCGGGCGTGTTTTCCTCTTTCTTTATTTGGATGGTTCAAATGTGACAGCGACGTCTTTCATTGTTTTGATTTCTTTTGCCACAAGGTCTATGATCGCTGTGGCCTTCGATTTGGAGTGTTTGTCTGATTTGACTGTAATATTGATTTTATCTCCTTCAGCATTAACGAGCGCATCTTCGTAACCTTGTGTTTTAATAAGCGTTTCCAGCTGTTTTTCTGTCCCTTCCACTTCACTGAGAGCCGTCATTTTATCGTATGCTTCGCTTTTCTCTTTTGCTGTTGCATCATCGCTTGACACAATGGCATTCAGCTCTTCTCTTTCTTTGCTTCTGGCATCTTCTAAATCAAGACGGTACGTCGTGAACAGATCATCATCGGCTGTTTCTGTGACAACAGTCCCTTTTTCACTGGCTTCAGCGGATGTTTCCTTGTCTGCTGATGAATCTTTCGTGCCCTTTGTTCCATCTTCTTTTTCAGTTTCTGTACCGTTTTTTTCCTTCGTGTCTTCCTTGGCAGGCGCTTTTTCAGTTGCTACCTCTCCGCTGTCAGACGCGCTTTTTTCACTTTGCATTTGCACGGCATTTTTGCTTTCCGGAGACATGATATAGTAGACGCTTAACACCACGACAAGACTGAGCATTGTTAATAGCCAAACAGTTTGTTTTTTGAGCATTTATGAATCCTCCTTTATTTTTTTAGGGGCAACCGCAACCCGGTGGCTTGGAACATCCAGGACCCGTGTCACCGCTTCAATAATGGTTTGTTTTATTTGAACGTTGTCCACTCCTTGAGCAACAACGAGTACACCGCGTATATCAGGCTTTTTCGTTTGGACGACGACCGGTGTTTCTTTATCGCCGTTTTTGATCATGACGATTTCTTCTTCGGATGTCTGATCTGTAACGCTTCTAGTTCCGCCTTCTTTATCTGTTTCTTCAGTGGTTGTATTTTTGTTTGATTTGTTTTTTTCGTATACTTTCAGCGACGTCGCATCAACATTTACGACAACAGAGACATCGTCCACACCTATGATTGTTTCAAGAATTTCTTTCAACTGGTTCTCGTATTCTTTTTCATAATCATCGATCGAGTTCTTAGGTTCATCAGATTTTGAGGCTTTAAACACTTCAGCTGTTTTCTCTTTGCTGTCTTTGGTATCTTGTGAGGATACCGCCGTTATCGGTTTGGCGTTTTCTGTTTTCTCAGGAGAAGAAAACAGCTGGCTGACAAGCATAAAGGAAACTCCGAGAACAAAAACGAACAGAAAGTAATGATATTTGGTCAGCTTCGGCTTTTCACCGTCCTTCGTTTGCCCCGGAAGAAACTGCTTTTTCAATACATTCCATAATCCGTTTTTATTCATTGCCGACACTCTCCCCGCCTTCCATATGAACCGTAATTTTCTCACTTCCGATTTCCCAAATGTCCGCAAGCTGCGTTTGGATCTGTTTGGCTTCTTTTTGTTCGGCTGCTTCTTTCGTTACGTATGCATGATCTGTATCAATGTGGACCGGCGCGACCGTTTGGACCGTTTTTTCAGAAGACGGGGCCATATACACGCTGATTGTTTTAATATCCTCTTCTGAATCTACCTTTTCTCCTGCCGTGAGTTTGATGCGCCCTACTTTGTATTCATCATGACTGAATCTCTCCTCCGCTTTCTTTTTTAGTTGGACAGCCATTTCTTCTAAAATATATGCGCGCTGGGAAGCTTGTATTTCTATTTTTTTTGAATTGATTTGATTTTTTATGTCGGCAGACTCTGACTGCCCGTTTTTTGTGAGGTATTCAAAGATGACTGCAGGGTCTGTGTTAAAAAGCTTAAAAATCGGCGTGAGCATGACGACAATTAAGAGCAGGCTGACTACCATTTTTGCGTACTTTTGCATGCTGGAGCTTGGCAGCAGCATATCAATGACAATTGCAAATAGGATAAACAACACGATGGTGGTAAGCCATTCAGTTAGAAAACTCATCCGTCAGCCTCCTTTATTTCATCATCATCGTGAGGTTTCCGGCTGTGATAATGACAGTAAGGCTTAAAAAAAACATGAGAGACACAATGGCGAGAGCTGCAAATATATAAATGACGCTTTTGCTGATGACGTCGAGGCAGGTAATGACAGGGCCGCCTCCAAGCGGCTGAAGAATAGCGGCTGCCAGCTTGTAAATAAAAGCGAGGGAAAGCACCTTGATTGCCGGAAATGCCGCAATACAGATTAAAATAGCAACACCGAGAATCCCTACGGTATTTTTCAGCAATAAGGAAGCGCTGATCACTGTGTCTGTCGCATCAGTAAACATTCGGCCAAGCACAGGAATAAAGTTACCGGTTATAAATTTAGCCGTCCTGAGCGTAATGCCGTCTGTCACTGCAGCTGAGGCTCCCTGAACAGAAATAACGCCGAGAAAGATGGTAAGAAAGACGGCCAGTGCCCCGATGGCGATATTTCTGAGCAGGTTGGCCAGCTGCGTTACTTTGTATTGTTCGGTCATCGTGCTGACAATGCTCAGAATTGCTGATAAGAAAATCAGCGGCATGACGATATTCTGAATTAAAAGACCGCTCGTGTTCATCAGAAAGAGAATAACAGGATGAAAGAAGGCTGCAGATACAGCTCCGCCTGAGGAAGCCAAAAGCGCCAAGAGGAGCGGAATGAGCGCCAGTATAAAGCTGGTCATCGTCTGAATGGCCTCTGTCGCATAATTGATTGCCACATGAAAACTGTTCAGCGCGAGGATAATCAGCACCATGTACACAATTGAGTAGGCGACCTTGCTGACGGTGCTTTGCTGAAACGCATTTTGCAAAAGCTGCAGGATAACACAGAAAATCGTGAGTAAAATCAATGTGCCCAGCAGCTTTCCATTAGCAAGCACTTCATGAAACAAATAAGAAAAGAGCGCCTTCAGCCATTCTTGCGGCGAAAAGGATTTATCGCCATTGATAAACTCCATTAAGCTGCCTTTTTGGCTTTCCGGCAGCAGTCCGCCGTACTCTGACATAATGTCATTCCAAAATTCACCGATCTTGTCTGTTTCAAGCGAGGACGCTGTCCTTTCCGCTAATTGCTCAGCCGTTTCAGCATGGTGATCCGTTTGTTCGGCGTCCCCTGCTGCTTGTACAATTTCTGCCCGGCCTGTTATGATCAGCACGGCCAGAAGCAAAGCCCATTGAAAACGCTTCAATCTACCGCCTCCTTTCGGTTATGACATAGAAGGTATAAGTCCGAGAATCGTTTCGATAATGACTGTTAAAATAGGCACAGCCATAACGAGAATTAAAATTTTCCCTGCCAATTCTATTTTCGAGGCGATGGCTCCTTGGCCGGCATCTTTTGTGAGCTGCGCCCCGAATTCAGCAATATAGGCGATTCCGATAATCTTTAAAATGGTTTCAACATAAACCATGTTGACGTTTGCATTAATTGCGATTTTTTCTATCATTCGAATAATGTCGTAGATTTGGTCTACTAAATAAAGAAAAATGGCACAGCCGGCAAACACGACGATTAAAAACGCAAAAGTCGGCTTTTGTTCTTTTACAATTAAAGAAAGGAAGGTGGCAATCAGCCCTAAACCTACAATTTGAACAATGTCAATCTGCAAGCCCCCCTATCCTTGGAATAAAAACACAGCTTTTATCTTTTTAAAAAGGTCATCTACGATCGTGGCGACCATAAATAAAATATAGATAAAACCTAGCAGCGTCACCCATTGGGCATACTCTTTTTTGCCCATCTGATCCAAAATCGTGTGTAAAAATGCGACCACGATTCCGACTCCGGCGATTTGAAAAATGACATTCACGTCTACTCCCATTTTATTTTTGCTCCCCTCACGTTTACATCAATAGAAGAATGAGTAACAAACCCGCTAAAAAGCCCAAACTTTTTATCATCTTTTCATTTTTGGCTTGTGCCTGCTCCGCATCCGCTTCAGAGGCTTCCAAGTGTGTCAGCGCCAGCTTGATATGCTTTTGCTGTGAGATTCGGTCATGAATCCCGAGCGTCTCGCCAAATTGCTTCAGCACGTCATATTCGCTTTTTTTCAGAGACATGGTGTTCCACACTTTCTTTAAGCTTTGCTCCCACGCCGTTTTTGCGGAATCACTGCCCTTGTCAAGCTGATCACTGAACGTGATAAAAAGCGCCGAAACAGGCTGTGCCAGCTGTTTGGCTATCTGCTGGGAAGCGGTATGAAGCGGTGTATGGCCGTACATGATTTCAGCCTCGAGAGATTGGAGTGCTGCGCGCAGCTGGCGAATTTGCCGCGGCCGTTCCGTATAAATCTTCGCCATTTCAAAACCTGTCCATGTTGTCGCTACCACAATGAATACAGCGCCCAGCAGCTTCAGCATGACTTCACGCCCATCGTTCCAGACAGCACATTTCCGTCTTTGTCATAAATGCGGCTTACAGTGCCCGGCCCCTTCGCTCTCGATAATTCCAAATAGCGGTCAAAGGCCTTTTCTTCCCATAATCGCTTCAATGAAGGCCGCTTCATCAGATCGGATATGCTCCAGCCATGCGCCGAGACGATTACCGAAACACCGGCATGCAAGGCCTCAAGAAGTGCATCTGTATCTTCCACGCGTCCGATTTCATCAACAATGATCACCTCAGGGCTCATGGATCGAATCATCATCATCAGCCCCTCAGCCTTCGGACAAGCGTCTAATACGTCAATCCTCTGCCCAAATTGATGCTGGGGAATGCCGCGCAGGCATCCGGCAATTTCTGACCGTTCATCGACGATTCCTGTCTTTACGGGCAATATGCGATTTTTGCCGGTGCTCGAGAGTCTGGCAAGATCCCGGAGAAGTGTTGTTTTGCCGGTTTGCGGCGGACCGATAACCAGCGTATTCAGCCAGCTGTTTTGATATAAGTATGGAAGCAGCGGCTCCGCAATCCCCAGCTTTTGCCGGGCAATTCGTATATTAAAAGATGTGATGTCACGGAGGCCTTTCACACCTCCGTTTTCCGTAATGACTCTGCCTGCCAGCCCGACCCTGTGGCCGCCTCTGATCGTGACATACCCTTTCTTCAATTCTTCTTCGAGCGTATACATACTATAGTTGCTGAGCCGGCTGAGGATCAGATGGGCATCCTCAGCAGTGCCCGCATAGGACAAAAAAACAGGTTGTCCTTTTCGAATCAATTCAACAGGGCGGTTGACCCGAATTCGGACTTCTTCGATTTCCAGCCATTGATGTTCCGGTATTTCAGAAAGGGCATTTTTCATGGATTCTGGGAGAACCTCAGCAATTTCATTCAACAGAGCCTCCTCCTTTCTACCGATTGGCTTCTTTAAAATGTATGATGTGAGGCAGACTTTATGACAAGCCTCTCTTTATTTATGAACACCAGCCAAAATCAAAACAACACCCGTAAAAATCAGAATCAGCTTTGCATACGACAGCTGCCCGGCAATTTGGTAGATTCCGACAGTCATGGTGATGATAAAAATCAGCGGACCGACAATAGCGAGAATGCTGTTAACCACAACCGCCTTCCGGACATCATTTGTCACAAGCATGATAATCGCTGCCGTCAGCTCAATCATTGAAGATAAAACTCGCAATCCAGCCATTGTTAAAACAGTAGAATTGATATTTCCAAGTAAAAATTTCATAGCACTCTCCCAACCTCCCATTTTTTTATATGATATGCTCTAGCTTGCAGAAGTAGTCTTGTCATTTTCGTATAAAAGAAAGATTCTGTTTTTGGGCACAAAAAAAGCCTGCTCCCTTTTGGGAACAGACTTCTTTATTTCTGTTTATGCTCTTGAAACGTAAGAACCGTCTGTTGTATTGACAACAAGTGTGTCGCCTTCATTCACAAAGAACGGCACGTTAACAACAAGGCCGGTTTCAGTTTTCGCAGGTTTTGTGCCGCCTGATGCTGTATCGCCTTTAATACCAGGTTCAGTCTCAACAACTTTCAGCTCAACTGTGTTTGGCAGTTCGATACCGAGCGTTTCATCTTGGTACATCATGATATGCACAGACATGTTTTCAAGCAGGTATTTTAATTCCTCTTCGATTTGAGCCGCACTCAGTTCAAGCTGCTCATAAGAAGAAGTATCCATAAATACGTGCTGGTCTCCGTTTGCATATAGGTATTGCATTGTTTTTGTTTCGATTTGCGCTTTCGCTACTTTTTCACCAGCACGGAAGGTTTTTTCCTGAATGGCGCCGGTACGAAGGTTGCGAAGTTTAGAGCGGACAAATGCCGCGCCTTTACCAGGTTTTACGTGCTGGAAATCAACGACGCGCCAAATGCCGCCGTCTACTTCGATTGTTAATCCTGTACGGAAATCGTTAACTGAAATCATGTTTAATGTCCTCCTATATTCCAATCACAAAATAATTAGTTCTTTTGGGGAATGGGTGATTGTCCGGTTGCCGTTTTCTGTAATCACGATGTCATCTTCTATACGGACACCGCCTGTTTCTGGTATGTAAATGCCCGGCTCCACTGTGACCACCATGCCCGGTTCAAGGATAGCTGAAGATCTGACGGACAATCCCGGCGATTCATGAACTTCCATGCCGAGCCCGTGCCCGGTTGAATGGCCGAAATACTCACCGTAGCCTTTTGCAGCAATGTGATCCCTTGTAAGGGCGTCAGCCTCTTTTCCTGTCATTCCCGGCTTAATATGTGCGACGCCGAGTGCCTGAGCATCAAATACGACCTGATAAATCTCCTTCAATTGATCGCTGGGCTGGCCTACAGCGACCGTACGGGTAATATCAGAACAATACCCTTTATAATAAGCGCCAAAATCAAGCGTAACAAGGTCTCCGCTTTCAATCAGTTTGCCACTCGCCACACCATGCGGAAGGCTTGACCGAAGGCCAGAGGCGACAATCATATCAAAAGAAGAGCTGTCAGCTCCTTGGCTTCTCATATAAAACTCCAGCTCATTGGCAACAGCGATTTCAGAAATGCCGGGTTTCATAAACGTCAAGATATGTTTGAAGGCATCATCTGCAATCTTCGCAGCTTCCTCTAATATCTTAATCTCTTCACTAGACTTAATCAAGCGCAACTTTTCTACAGAATCAGCGACAGGCACTAATTCAGCCTCGCTGATAACCGTGCTGTATGATGCGTATGTACCGTATGTCATGCTATTTTGCTCAAAGCCAAGGCGTTTGATGCCGAACGCTTCAACCGTGTCGGACACAGTCTGAATTAAGCTTCCGCCGTGTTCAATGATCTCAAAGCCCTTTATCTGAACCTTCGCCTGCTCTGTATAGCGAAAATCCGTAATAAACGCGGCCCTGTCACCTGATATGACAGCCAGGCCCGCAGAACCCGTAAACCCAGTCATATAGCGTACATTTGTGCTGCTTGTAATCAGCATTCCGTCAATCCCCAGCTGACCAAACAGGTTTCGTAATTTCTCTAGCTTCATCTTTATTCTCCCCCTTGCTGGCTAATTAAGTAACGGAGCGCAAGCTTGTAGCCTTCAGATCCAAGACCGACAATCTGCCCTTTCGCAACCGGAGCGATGACCGACTGATGCCTGAATTTTTCTCTGGCATATAAGTTTGATAAATGCACCTCAACCACTGGAAGGCTGATGCTAGAAACAGCATCCCTGACCGCATAGCTGTAATGGCTCAGGGCGCCAGGGTTCAGAACAATCCCATCGTATTGCTCCTCAGCCTCATGTATCGCATCTATCAAATCACCTTCGTGGTTAGACTGGAAGAAAGTGAGCTGGATATGTAAGGCTTCAGCAAAATGAAACAGATCTGTTTCGATATCAGTCAGTGTCCGGCGGCCGAATACCTCCGGCTCACGCTTACCCAGCCGATTGACATTTGGGCCGTTCAAAATTAAAAAATGAGGCACATGAATCTCTCCTTTTCACGAGGGTTTCTCATGTAAAAAATGTTCACTTCTCGTGAACATTTTATCATACTGGAAAAGGATAATACACTATTCTCTATGCGTTCCAAGCGCACGTGCCAGCTTTTCCGAATTCAGCTCATTGTATTCAAATGAAATGGAATAACCGACAAACAGCCCGTAAAGCAAATAGATGCATATGGTCGTAATAATTGTATCTGCTTTCAGCTCGGTCACCGCGCGCACATCAGGAAAGATCGGATTAAAAACAAAAAACACGAGCAGCCAAAGCAGCAAGCCGTATAAAATACCCGGCCACATTGTTTTTAAACGTTTCAATAGAAGAAAATAAAGAAATGCTGCGCCAATTGAAATAATCCCGATCAAAATGATGCTGATTACGGTTCCAAGTCCATGTTTTTTCCACTCACCGAGCACAAACGGCTGCAAAATCATATTCGGGCTGACTTCGGAAAAATGAAACAAATACGCAATATAAGCGATAAAACTCCATAATACGCCGCCGCAAAAACCTGTTGCCGCCACCCTGCCGGCCATCGGAACAGGCGGCCCTTGCTTCTCATTCGATTCTTTATTTTGTTCTGTGTTTTTTTCGCTTGTCATCATGGCACCTCCTGTTAAAAGTGTGCCCAAAAAATAAAATGTCAATTAAAAAGCTCACACTTTTTGGAAGCTACGAGTAAAATTTGAAAATAACGGGTATAATGCATGTAGAAAAAGCAAGGCTATGGCAATTTTTCAGCCTGTCAATCTAGAGGTTTAGCGCTGTTTCCTGTACAATAGAGTGAAAGGAAATGGTTAGCAATCCTAAAGAAATAGGCAGGTTGATAATATGTCAAAACATAAAATTCCGCCCGCTTACGGCGGGCAGGCAGTTGTGGAAGGCGTTATGTTTGGCGGAAAGCATCATTACGTTACGGCCATCAGAAGGACGGATGGAAGCATTAACTTCTTTAAGCTTCCCCGCAAACACAATCCGAAACTGAACATCGTGAAAAAGATACCGTTTTTACGGGGGATCGCGGCCATTATTGAAGCGAGCGCAAACGGCACCAAGCATTTGAATTTTTCAAGCGAACGTTACGGGCTTGATCCGTCTGAAGACGAGACACTTGAGCAGGAAGAGAAAAAATCCTCCGGGCTGTCTATGTATCTCAGCCTCGCTGTAATCGGCGTCTTATCATTTTTGTTCAGTAAATTCGTATTTACATTGGTTCCTGTTTTCTTAGCTGAACTGACAAGGCCGATTTTCTCATCAGACATAGCGCAAATCGCGGTTGAAAGCCTGTTTAAGTTGATTTTGCTGCTCGGTTATATTTACTTTTTGTCCATGACGCCGCTCATTAAAAGAGTGTTTCAATATCATGGAGCCGAACATAAAGTCATAAACTGTTATGAACAGAATTTGCCAATTACAGTGGAGAATGTTCAAAACCAATCTCGGCTTCATTATCGCTGCGGATCAAGTTTTATTTTATTTACGATCATTGTCGGCATGTTTGTCTATATGCTTGTTCCGACAGATCCGCTATGGCTGCGTGTTATAGATCGTGTTGCACTGATACCGGTCGTACTCGGCATATCCTTTGAAGTTCTGCAGCTGACGAACAAAGTGCGTGATATTCCCGGGCTGAAATTTCTTGGGTATCCGGGCCTCTGGCTTCAGCTGTTAACAACAAAGGAGCCTAAGGATGACCAGGTTCAAGTTGCCATCGAAAGCTTTAACGAGCTTCTCAGACTCGAAGAAATGTCTGGACAAAAGCAGAAGCCTTCTCACAACGTCATCTAAAAATCCGTTGCCCTGCTATTACTTTCGGAGGTGGACAGTTATGAATCATCGTGTACAACCTATTATTGCTGTATTAATTGCGCTGGGAGCGTTCGGTTTCCTCTATGTGCTGGTAACCAATCCCGGACAAATGGCAAAAATGGCGGTTACCGTCATCGTGGCAGGTATCATTATTTATTTTATTGTAAAATATGTAATGAATCGAAATGCGGGCAGCGAAGGAGCGGCCTTCCGAAAAGCGGCGAAACAGTCGCGGCGCCGGATGAAAGAACAAAAAGCAAAACACCGCGCAGGGCATAAGGGACGTGTCAGCCACCTGCGAAGCGTTCCAAGCGCCAGCAAGCCTAAGCCGATGATTCTCAAGAAAAAAAGCCAGACTCAGCTGACTGTTATAGAAGGGAAAAAAAATAAAAAGAAAAACAGAGCGCTTTTTTAATAGGTCCACTGTGTTAAAAATTGCTCTGTCCGTTTTTTACCTAGCTCAATCAGGGCTAGTTTTTTTTGTTGTGTTAAATGAAAGTCTGTCGTCATTACGCCGTCAACCGGCAGAAAAATGATATTTTGTTCATAGCGTGACGCAATATGCCTTGCGTCATGCGCATCCTTCATCGTTTCAAACAGGGCGCCAAACAGTTCGAAAGCGTTGCGGATATTTTTTTTCGGCCGCTCCCTTTCCCGCGGCGCAAGCGTTACACCGATTACAGGGCGTTTTCTTTCCTTTGAAAACAGCCAGATGGGAAAATTGCTTAACACTCCTCCGTCAACAACCGTGGCGGTGCCTATGTCCGTTTTTAATTTTATCGGTTCAAAGAAATACGGAATGCTGCAGCTCATTCTTACTGCTCTGGCAACCGGAAACATATCAGGATTTAATCCATAACGGACCAGATCGTCCGGCAAAACAATCATGGTGCCGTTTGTCAGATCAGAAGCGATAAGGCGCAGAGACCCTTTCTGCAAGTCCCCGAAAACCCTTATGCCTTTCGCTCTTAACAGGTCAGCAATCCATTTTTCTATCGTGTCGCCTTTATATAAGCCAAGACGCCAGTAGATAGACACCCACTGGAGCATTTTTAAGGGGAGAAATGAGTAGCGTTGGTCCAGCAATTTCTCTCCGTCCACTTCTTTAATTAACGCGTGGATTTCCTTACTGGTGTAACCTGAGGCAATGAAAGCGGCAATAATGGCGCCCGCGCTTGTACCCGCAAGCCGTTTAAAGCGGAAGCCTTTCTCCTCAAGCGCTTCATAAGCGCCTGCCAAAGCAATGCCTTTTACTCCGCCGCCGGAAAATACACCGTCAATATACATCTCAATTCCCCTCCCCCTCCAACCGATCGTTTATTATCATTTTAAGAAAACACACGAAAAAATAGACCAACGAATGAGGTATAGCACAGCGAATCAAAAAAGACGGCCTCCTTTGAGACCGCCTTTTTACTGATTATGATGTTCTGTTTTCTTTTGGATTGATTTCAGATCTTTTTTACGAGCATCATCTTCTTCAAAATATTGAACAAGATCTCCGATGCGATCAATGCTGTTCCAGCTTAAATGATGTTCAATTCCTTCGACATCATTATATATTTTCTCTTCATCAACACCAATGATTCTTAAAAACTGCTCAAGCAATTCATGTCTGTATACCAGCCGTTTGCCTATTTTTTTCCCTTTAGACGTTAACACGAGACCGCGATATTTTTCATAAATTAAATATTCGTCTTTATCTAGTTTTTGAACCATTTTCGTTACAGAGGAGGGATGGACTGCCAATGCTTCCGCGATATCGGAAACCCGTGCATATCCTTTTTCTTCAATCAGCATATAAATCTGTTCAATATAATCTTCCATACTTGGTGTTGTCATCGAAACCCTCCCAAAAAGCACCTTAACTTTATAAACCATTACAAGTTTACACTAATGAACTTGAAAAAACAAGGATGCTCCGCGGGCCAAAAGCCCTTTTTACCGCTTATAATTCCATTCATCTGAAGCGTATTTTGTTTCCGCCAAATGATGAACAAAATCAAGCTCTTCTTGAGATAGTTCGTACGGCTCCAAATGAATGTTAAGGCCTGTTTCAAATCCTTCTTTAAAGGCTTTACGGGCCTCATCCATCGTCACCCGCTTTTCTGTGAGTTCATTAATGGCAACCGCTTTATTTTTGAAATTGCGCTGCATCCGCTCTCTCACTCTTTCACTCGGATACAAAAACAGATCGAATAGCTTGTCCTCATCCAAATCAAGCAGTATAGAGCCGTGCTGAAGAATCACGCCTTTTTGCCGTGTTTGTGCGCTTCCCGCCACCTTGCGTCCCTCGACCACCAGCTCATACCAGGACGGCGCGTCAAAACAAACCGATGACCGCGGATTTTTCAAGCTTTCTTTTTCTTTTTCGGTTCTCGGGATGGCAAAGTAAGCGTCCAGACCGAGATTTCTGAAGCCTTGGAGTATGCCTTCTGAAATGACCCGGTATGCCTCAGTAACAGTCGCCGGCATTTCGGGATGCTCTTCCGAAACAATTACGCTATATGTCAATTCCTGATCGTGCAGAACGCCTCTCCCGCCGGTCGGGCGTCTTACAAATCCGAGATTATACTTATGTACTGCTTCAAAATTGATTTCCTTTTTAATATTTTGAAAATACCCTACAGAAAGAGTCGCCGGATTCCAGCCGTAAAAACGGATAACCGGGGGAATCTTCTTTTCGCTGTGCCAATATAAAAGCGCTTCATCAAGCGCCATATTAAATGCAGGGCTTGCATTGCCTGAGTCTATAAACCGCCAAGTTTCTTTTTCCATTTTAAGACCTTCCTTACCGTTTTAATAGAATTAGTTTATCAAACTGCCGGGAAAATGAAAAATATTTTCGTTTCATTATAGATGACAATCACGCCCGGCTTTACTATAATAGTACTTGTCGAAAACGGCTCTATGGCCTTGTTTTATGAGGCAAGGCTTTGATTTTATACGCTAAAGGAGTAGAATTGCATTGTCTAATATGATCGTTTTGATTATTTTTGCTGCGTTTATCGTTTATATGATTGCTTCATATATCTATCAGCAGCGAATTATGAAAACACTTACGGAAGAAGAATTCCGCGCGGGTTACCGAAAAGCGCAGCTTATTGACGTTCGTGAACCGAATGAGTTTGAGGGCGGACATATTTTAGGCGCCCGCAATATCCCGCTTTCTCAGCTGAAACAGAGAAAAAATGAAATTCGCCCGGACAAGCCTGTCTATCTGTACTGCCAAAACAGTGTGCGCAGCGGACGCGCGGCACAAACCCTGCGCAAAAACGGCTGCACTGAGATTTACAACCTAAAAGGCGGCTTTAAAAAGTGGGGCGGAAAGATTAAAGCAAAGAAATAAAGAAACAGCTGTCTGTACAGACAGCTGTTTTTATTTATTTCTCTTCCGCCTCGTATCTGAGCACCGGGTGTCTCGCCGCTTTTGTTTCATCCATTCTTTTTACAATGGTCGTATGCGGCGCCTCCTGGACGAGCTCCGGAGTCTCCTCCGCTTCTCTCGCAATTTGAATCATAGCGTCGATAAACGCGTCAAGTGTTTCTTTTGATTCTGTCTCTGTCGGTTCGATCATGATGCATTCTTCAACATTAAGCGGGAAATAAATTGTAGGCGGATGATAGCCGAAATCGAGCAGCCGTTTTGCAATATCAAGCGTACGCACTCCCAGCTTTTTCTGCCGCTTCCCTGACAATACAAACTCATGCTTGCAATGACGGTCAAACGGAAGATCGTAATAAGGCGCGAGCTTTCTCATCATATAGTTGGCATTTAACACTGCGTTCTCAGTAACAGCCTTTAACCCGTCAGGCCCCATGGAGCGGATATACGTATACGCTCTGACATTGATGCCGAAATTGCCGTAATACGGCTTCACGCGGCCGATTGCATGAGGACGGTCATAATCAAACGTAAAGCGCCCTTCTTTTTTGATTAAAACAGGTTTTGGCAAATAAGGAATCAGCTCTTTCTTTACACCCACAGGTCCTGAGCCGGGGCCTCCGCCGCCATGTGGCCCTGTGAATGTTTTATGCAGGTTGAGGTGCACTACGTCAAAACCCATATCTCCCGGTCTCGCCTTGCTCAAAACCGCATTTAAATTAGCGCCGTCATAGTACAGTTTTCCTCCCGCTTGGTGAACAATTTCCGCCATTTCAGTGATCTGTTCCTCAAACAAGCCAAGCGTGTTTGGATTCGTCAGCATAAGAGCCGCAGTTTCTTCATCCACTGCTCTTTTTAAATCCTCCAGATCAACAAGCCCGTTTTCATTCGATTTGACCGTTACTGTTTCAAAGCCTGCTACGGTCGCTGAAGCAGGGTTCGTCCCGTGCGCGGAATCAGGTACGATGACCTTCGTCCGTTTGACATCCCCGCGCGCTTCATGATACGCGCGGATCATCATCAGCCCCGTCCACTCGCCATGCGCCCCGGCAGCGGGCTGAAGCGTGACTTCATCCATTCCTGTAATTTCCTCAAGGTGCTCGCTTAAATCATATAAAAGCTCTAAAGCGCCCTGCACCGTGTCCTCATCCTGAAGAGGATGAATCGCAGCAAAACCGGGAATTCGCGCGATTTTTTCATTTATTTTCGGATTGTATTTCATTGTGCAGGAACCGAGCGGGTAAAAACCGGAATCCACCCCGTGGTTACGTTTGGACAGCGCTGTATAATGGCGCATGATATCCAGCTCTGACACCTCCGGCAGCTCTGCGTCCTCATCACGAATATAGGTGTCTGGCAATAGCTCCTCCAATTCGATTTCCGGTACATCGAGCTCCGGCAGACTATAGCCGATACGGCCTTCTCTGGAAAGCTCAAAAATAAGTGCCTGATCCTGATTACTCATGGCGATCCCCCAATTCCTGAATGAGTGCGTCAATTTCTTCTTTTGTTCTCAGCTCCGTTACCGCAATCAACATATGACAGTCCAGCTCCGAATACGTCAGCCCAAGATCATATCCGCCGATGATGCCTTTTGCCAACAGACGCTGGTTCACTGCTTTCACCGGCTCATCCAGTTTGATGACAAATTCATTAAACATCGGCCCGTCAAACATGACGGTGAGGCCGGCTTTTTTTGCTTCTTGCTTGGCATAGCTGGCTTTTAGGAGATTTTGGCGGGCGATTGCTTTTACGCCGTTTTTTCCGAGCGCTGTCATGGCGACAGAAGCTGCCAATGCATTTAAAGCCTGGTTCGAGCATATATTTGATGTCGCTTTATCTCTCCGGATATGCTGTTCCCTGGCTTGCAAAGTAAGCACAAAGCCTCTTTTGCCGTTTTCGTCTTCCGTTTGCCCGACGAGACGGCCCGGCACTTTTCTCATTAATTTTTTGTTGACTGCAAAAAAGCCGCAGTGCGGGCCGCCGTATGCGGAAGGAATGCCGAAAGGCTGCGCATCACCGACGACGATATCAGCATGAAACTTGCCCGGCGGAGTGAGAAGGCCTAGTGCAAGAGGGTTAGCTGACACAATAAACATGGATTTTCCTTGATGAGCGATAGGCTCAAGCTCCTTTAACGGCTCAACCCGGCCAAAAAAATTAGGGTACTGAACGATCACTGCAGCCGTGTCCTCGCAAACGGTTTGGCGCAAAGCATCAATATCAGTAACGCCATCTTTAGCGGGGACTTCAACGACCTCAATATACTGACCTTTTGCGTACGTTTTCAGCACTTCTCTCGATTCAGGATGCACGGTTTTTGACACAACGATTTTTTTCTTTTTCGTGTGTCCGGAAGCAAGCATGGCCGCTTCCGCCAAGGCTGTTCCGCCATCATACATAGAGGAGTTGGCGATATCCATTCCTGTCAGCTCACAGATCATCGTTTGGAATTCGAAAATGGCCTGAAGCTCCCCTTGTGAAATTTCCGGCTGATACGGTGTATAAGCCGTATAAAACTCAGAGCGTGAAATGACATGATCCACAATGACAGGCTGATAGTGGTCATATACACCCGCTCCCAGGAAAGACGCATGTTGTACAGTATCACAATTTTTAGAAGCCAGCTTCGTCAATTCTCTTGTTAATTCGGTTTCTGATTTCGCTTTTTTGATTTGATACTCTTTTTGATATCTGACGTTTTCCGGTATATCAGCAAATAATTCCTCAATGCTGTTTACGCCGATAGCAGCAAGCATCTCCTGTTTATCATTTTCTGTTGCGGGCAAATAACGGTGCTTCATGTGTTGACTCCTCTCCCCAAGAAAAAATATTAGCGTTTATAAAACGGTGTTTTGACTACCTTTGCTTTCACTAATTTTTTGCGAATCTCCACGTCTACTACAGTCCCGATTTCACTCGCTTCCGCAGCAACAAGAGCAAGGCCGACATTTTTCCCTAAAGTCGGTGACTGCGTGCCGGTTGTCACCTTTCCGACAGACTTGCCATTATGGAACACTTCATATCCGTGCCGCGGTATCCCTTTTTCGATCATTTCGAGACCGATAAGCTTTCGCTTCGCTCCATTTTCTTTCTGTTCACTCAATACAGACTTCCCGAAAAAGTCAGACTCCTTTTTGTGCTTTACGGCAAAGCCTATACCTGCTTCTATCGGCGTGATTTCACGAGTCAGCTCCTGGCCATAAAGCGGGAGCTTCGCTTCAAACCGGAGTGTATCACGGGCGCCGAGACCGCATGGAACCAGTCCGTGTTCCTCACCCACATCAATCACTTGTTTCCACAAATACACGGCATCATGAGCACGGCAGTAAATTTCAAACCCATCCTCTCCCGTATAGCCGGTGCGCGAAATAAGTGATTTGCAGCCGCTGATATCTGCTTCATCGATAAATGTAAACGGCTTTAATGAAGATAAATCTGCAGACGTCAGCATTTTTAAAATCGTTTCTGCTCTCGGCCCCTGTACAGCCAAGAGGGCAATTTGATCTGACTGATTGTCAATCTGTACGTCACCTGTTACATGCTCTTTCATCCACTCCAGGTCTTTGTCTATATTAGAAGCATTTATGACAAGCAGATAGCGATTCTCTCCTTTTTGATAGACAAGCAAATCATCGACGGTTCCGCCATCCGGATAGCACATCGCCGTATACAGCGCACGGCCTGGCGTTAACGCGGAAATATCATTTGTCATCAGCCTTTGCAAAAAAGGCAGGCTGTCGTTCCCTGACACTTCGATCTCTCCCATATGAGATACATCAAACAGTCCAGCTGCAGTTCGGACAGCCTCGTGTTCCTTTTTTATAGAAGAGAATTGGACAGGAAGCTCCCAGCCTCCAAAATCAATGGTTTTTCCTCCATATTTCTTATACAGTTCAAATAACGGCGTTCTTTTCAGCATCAAATTCCTCCCTTTTTTCAACGGCGCGGCTAAAAAAACATACAAAAAAGGACAGAGAAACGCCTCATGTAAAATGAAGGTTCTCTGTCCTGGCACCTGAAAGTTTACTTTGCATACGCAAAGACGTCCCCTTTGGTGGCTTGCGCAACCGCGCAAACACTCTCCAGAGTTGCGTCGAGCAAGAGTTCTTTTGCCTGAGAGATTCACTCCGCAGTTTGCTCCTTCGGCGCCTGTATCCCGAGGTTCTCGGTCAGGTCTCTCCCCTTGCTGTCATTCGCTCATATTTTCATGCTGTTATGGACATACTATAGCAATATCTTACATCAAATACATATTCATATCCTACCATCATCACTATATGCTGGGCAACAGCAATTTGGGCAGATTTTTCTTATATTGTTCATTTTAAGAATCGAAGAATAAGAAAGGCGGTTTCAAAGCTATGAACGCAGAAATGATCTACGATGCAAAATGGCCTCAAGAATTCGCTGAAAGGCTGAAAAATGATGGCCCGTGGGCGAACTGGGAGCTGTTCAAGCTATCTGCAGAAATCCAGAACACATTAGCAATTCCTGAATTCGAAGGCTTACGGGCCCCTTTATACCTGCCTTCCTTTACGCCGCTTCCTCACCAGCTTGAGGTGGCGCAAAAAGTGGTTGAAAAAATGAACGGAAAAGCAATTTTAGCAGATGAGGTGGGCCTCGGGAAAACAGTTGAAGCCGGACTGATTCTAAAAGAATATATGATTCGCGGTTTAGCCAAAAAAATTTTAATCCTTGTGCCCGCTTCCCTTGTGTCACAGTGGGTCAAAGAGCTTCAGGAAAAATTTTTGATCCCTGCTGTTGAACAAAAGAAAAGCTACGTGTGGGAGCAATGCGATATTGTCGTCTCATCAATTGACACCGCAAAGCGCTCGCCCCACCGTGAAATTGTGCTGTCCATCCCCTATGATCTCGTTATTATTGATGAGGCACACAAACTGAAAAATAGCAAAACGAAGAACTATGAATTTGTCCGGAATCTCGTAAAAAAATATTGCCTGCTCCTAACCGCGACGCCAATTCAAAACCGGATCGAAGAAATTTTCAATTTGGTGTCGTTATTAAAGCCTGGCCATTTAGGCAGTCAGAATCACTTTCAGGAGGAGTTCGCTAAGAAAAAATCAAGTTTAGAAGCGCATGAGCATTTAAAAGATCTTGTGAATAAAGTCATGATCCGCAACAGGCGGCATGACACCGGGCTGACCTGGAAGCAGCGCCATGTTGAAACAGTGCCCATTGAATTTTCTCCATCTGAGCAGGCGCTGTATGATGAAATCTCCCGCCTGAAGGAAGGCATCAATAAGCCGGCCAGCATGTTCTCTATTATGACCCTGCAAAGAGAATGCTGTTCGAGCAGAGAAGCGGTATATATGACGCTGAAAAAAATGCTTGATCAAAAGGAGAAACAAGCACCAGCCATCGATGAGCACACCATTTCAGTTTTAATTGACCGGATCAATCAAGTGACACAAAACTCTAAGGCGCTTCAAGTCGTTGACCTGATCAAAAAGATAGACGATAAGGTCATCATTTTTACAGAATACCGGGCAACCCAGATTTATCTGCAATGGTTTCTTCAGCAGAACGGCATCAGTTCGGTTCCCTTCAGAGGCGGATTCAAACGCGGGAAAAAAGACTGGATGAAGGATCTTTTCCGCGGAAAGGTCCAAGTCCTGATTGCAACTGAAGCAGGCGGTGAAGGAATCAACCTGCAATTTTGCAATCATATGATTAACTATGACCTGCCATGGAATCCGATGCGCCTTGAGCAAAGAATCGGAAGAATTCACAGGCTCGGCCAGGAGCGTGACGTGCACATTTACAACATGGCGACAAAACATACGGTGGAAGAGCATATTTTAAAGCTGCTATACGAAAAAATTCATTTATTTGAAAAAGTGGTCGGCGAACTTGATGATATTTTAACGAAAATTCAAGTGAACAATTTTGAAGAGCACTTGCATGATATTCTGTACCATTCAGCTACAGAAGAAGAAATGAAGATTAAAATGGATAACTTAACCTCATTTTTGTCTTATAAAAAACAGCAGCCAGCTGAAAAAAGAGGGTCTTAGCCTGTAAGGAGGTTTTATAAGTGAGACAGCAAGAGGTTCACGATTTTCTGCTACGCTTTTTCCAGGCACACAGCTGCCAGATTGTTGAGCAAGGTTCCGGTTATATGACGGTGCAGCTTACAGTTGAAATGGACAAACAGATCATGAACCGACCTTTCTACTGGCATTGGCGCGAGAAGACAGGCGGTGATCCGAATCCAATGAAAATCACTTTTATTACAGATAAGGAAACCGCTCCAAAAGACCTAGACGGCGAATTTATTTATTTTGGGGCGCCCCGTTTATTTCAAATATTCAAAGCTGTAAAACAAAATGGGAGATTTACCAGAATGTATGAGAAAATTGAATCAGCTGGAGCTAAAGTCCCGCTTCAGCCTTGGCTTGGTATAAATGTCACGATTTCATACCAGTCCGACATGAAAAAGGACAAGCTATTGTCGCTAGGTCTTCACCTAGTCTCTGGAACCATGATTGAAGATTTTCAAAGCAAGCTGACACAGCTTTCGCTGACGTCTCAAATAAGTGACTATTGCTTCACCATATCGCCTATGATCAAACCAGAAAGCGGCCTTAAGCGCATGGAAAACTATATTGCTACATCTGCCATGCAGGAGCCGTCAGACTGGGCAGAACAGGCTGTAAACAGGTGGAGAAATGATATGGAATTGCTTGACAAGTTTTATGAGCATATAGAAGAAAAACCAGAAGAGTACTATCTAGAAAAACAGGCGCTGAAAGCCTTGTATCAACCAAAGATATCAGTTGAAGTTGAAAATGGCGGATTATTTTATCTGCAAAATAACATTTCAAGCTAACTTTTTTACCATTCGACATCGTTCTCGTTTTTTTTAAAAAAATGCAACTATAATAAAGATATATTGGAAAAAAATTCTGGCAATTTCAATGACAAATGACTTCCAGAGACCAAAGAAGGCATACAATGAGTCATGGCCGGACTGGCTGAAATACATAAACAAGTATTTTAGGAGGAGAAACTGCATGAAAAATGCGAAACAAGAGCACTTCGAATTAGATCAAGAATGGGTTGAATTAATGATGAAAGCCAAAGAAGCAAATATCAGCCCGGAAGAAATACGAAAATATTTACTTTTAAACAAAAAGTCTGCTCATCCTGGTCCGGCAGCCAGAAGTCATACCGTAAATCCTTTCTGAATGTGCTATAATATCACAAGGAAGGTGATGACATTGATTGGCCAGCGTATTAAACAATACCGTAAAGAAAAAGGCTACTCACTATCAGAACTAGCTGAAAAAGCTGGGGTAGCGAAGTCTTATTTAAGCTCAATAGAACGAAATCTACAAACGAACCCCTCCATTCAATTTCTCGAAAAAGTCTCCGCTGTTCTGGACGTCTCGGTTCATACTTTGCTCGATGAAAAACATGAAACCGAATACGATGGTCAATTAGATAGTGAATGGGAGAAATTGGTTCGCGATGCAATGACATCCGGGGTATCGAAAAAACAATTTCGTGAATTTTTAGATTATCAAAAATGGAGAAAGTCCCAAAAAGAGGAGTAGTGCCTGAGCAGAGGCACTTACTCCTCTTTTGTCAATACACATAGAGACGGCCCAGTAATATACTGGGCCGTCTCTTCATTATTGCTGCTATTAATTTTTATCCTCACTGTGCGCTTTTTCATTTTCTTTCACATAACCGTCTTTATCTGTATGTTCCTTTTTGATCGTCAAACCATTCCATTGTGTCGCTTCAAATGTGAATTGAAGCTGAATAGAATTGCCTTGGTATTTATTTTGAACCATTTGGCCGTTTTCATCTTTTGTTTTGTCGTCTTTGAATTGGATCTCCATTTGAACTTTGTCAAAATCAGTCGGCGTTTTTGGAATGCCATCATATTCAGGAGCGGTTTTACCGTCAATTGTTGCTACATTGACTTTACCGCTTGCATTTAAGAATTTAGGGTCAATTTGTTTTTTGATTTTCTCAGCAGCCGCTGTATCATTCTTAGCGGACATCAAATACAGGTCTTTGAGGTTCGCATCATCTAAAATAATGTTTTTCGGGTAACCATTGCCGCCCTCTTTTCCAACTGTCAATAATGTCACTTCAAACTGGCTGAGAAAATCTTCTGGAGATGTATTGCTGCCGCCGTTCGCTTTAAATTCACCGTAATTCAGCGCCATTAATACCTCTTTGATTGCAAGTGAGCCGTTATTTTCAAAATGGAAATCTTTCGTTAATTTGTCACCCGGCTTTAGATTTGATAAGTTGACATTCGCTGAATTTTCTTTAGCTGATAAATCCAGTGTACCTGATGCAAAAGTAGCATCCGTTGATTTAATGTCGTTAAATGCTGCCCATGTTCCTCCTCCAACTAAGGCTAATCCTAGTGCCGCAGAAGCAACTCCTAAACTCAATTTCTTTTTCATACCCATGGCAAACTCCCCTTTTATTGAATGATTTTATATCGAAACCTGTTGCCAGGTTTACAACTGATGTTAAGTGGACATGGTATTGTCCTTTGTATTTGTTTCCAAAGCTTTTGTCTTTCTTTCAATTTCTCTAATGGCGCTTGTGATCGTCACAAAAGCGTACACCAGCAGCATCACGCCGGGAACAATCAGTAAAACAGCAGTTCCGATCGGCTGACTGGCAAAATGAAGCATATAGCCGGCATATGGAAGCTGAAAACCTGTGTATTGCGCGCGGACATTTTCGTCTGAAACAAGCGCTGAATCAGCTGCGGCGTTATTGTCCCCTTTTGTTTTAAATAACAAATGGCTTCCTTGCTTTGTTACATCAACAATCCTGTGGGTGACCGCCGTATTTGCATCCTGCATAAATGTAATGACATCACCCTTTTGGAGCTCTTTCACATCAGTGATTTCTTTGACCAATATTAAAGAGCCTGTATTGAACTCCGGCTCCATTGAACCTGACAAAACTGATTTCAGCGTGTATCCAAACACTGCCGGCTCTCCCCCGGATGAACGTGTTGATATCACGATAAGTGTCAGCATAATAATGAGAGTAAAGATGATCACGTAGAGAATATTACTGATCAGCTTCATTGCTTTTTTCATCCTCTTCCCCGCTTTCCTTCTGAACTGATTGAGTTTCTTTTTCTTCTTTTACAGCTTCTTGAGATGCAGCTTCTTTAGTTGATTTTTCCAGTAAATCGTTTTGAAATGTTTCTTTCTCATTTTTGACTGCAGGCTTGGTTTCTTTTTTTGGAACTGTCGGTTTCTCATCGCACTTTGCAAGCGTCATAGGCTTCGACCACTCAAATGTACTGCCGTCTGCCGGGTAGCCGGCCGGTTTATATACTTTAAATGCATAAATGCCGGGTTTCATTTTTTTCTTCGTCTCAATTTTATAAACTGAATCGCCGATTTGATTGGAAACGAATCCTTTTTCGATCACATTTCCATCCTTTAACGGTTTGCGGGCATTTTCCAGCTTATGAAGCTCCCACTTCCATTTGGATTTCTTTAGTTTCTCGCCTGTATTTTCGAGCTCAGCAAATAATGTAACAGGTGAGCATACCGTGCCTTTTGTATCCGTTTGATCTGATAGGTGCAAATCGCTTTGATCCCAGCGTTTATCGTAATGGCAGTTTTTATCTGTATGCTGAAAGTCATTACACGTTTGAAGCGAAACATCAAACGTTTTAATATCATGAAAAGCAGCGCTTGTATCACCGGAAAATTGTAAGCATATCGCGGCAGTCAGACTAAAAATGACTGAAAGCTGAAAAATAAGCAGAACTCTCAGCTTCGTTTTCGCCTTTTGCTGATTGCGGAACAATCGAAACATACTCTACCTCCTGTAAAACCTGTCACTCGATATGACAAACGTTCTTTTTAAAGAACTATACAAATAGAGTATAATCAACGTTTTAGGGATTTAAAAACACCAAAATCGACCGTTTTGTTCGCTTAAAAGAATGTTTTCATCAAATTACAAAGTCTTGCTCATTATTGCTCATCTTTTGAAATTTTTGGGATTATTATGTGAGAAATTAAATGCATAGCCACATATGATTTGGTAATAATAAACAAAGAAAGGGTGACAGCATGATGATCAAACAATGTGTGATTTGTCTTTCTCTTCTCGTTTTCAGCACAACTGCCGCTTACGCAGAAGAAACACCGCTTGTGACCGCCCGCCACACATCAAAATGGGAAGAGCTTGCTGTAAAAGAAGCCAAAAAAAGGTACCCGCTTGCACAGGTACTATTTAAACAAAAAGTATGGGACCGCAAAAGAAAAGATGAAGCAGTAAAGCAATACCACTTAACCTTGAGGGAAGGATCAAAGGAATTCGGCGTATTTGTGACAATTTCATTTGATCCTCACAGCCAAAAGGTCAATAAAATTGCCATATTAGAAGAATATCAATAAGGTCCTCCATATTTGAAGGACCTTATTCGTTTATATTTGTAATTATCTTTTCCGCTTGAGCCATAGCCTGAAACCATAGGGTAAAATACCGAACCAATGCTGTGAAGCGGGTGTTTTTGTTTCTTTCCGCACCTCTTTTCGTTCTTTTCGCTCATCTTTCGGAGTATCTATATATTTGACAAATTGCTGAGTCATATATTTGACATAATCATTCGTTTTCACGTGATCACCTCATCATTCAATTATTATGAGTGTTGGCTTACATGACTTTTTTTATACTCTTTTCTCTGCTTTATTCTGTCCAGCTCAGTAGCTTTTTCCGTTTTTGATCGAACACTAGCTGTGCAGTTCTTTCTGTTCCCGACTCCGTACTGGCTTTTAAGCTGATTTCTTTTTGCTCTTTTATCGATGTATCATAAATGTGATAAGAAACCTTCCCATATGCAAACTGCTGTGAACCGTGTTGGCCGCCTTTCCGTTTCTCAAGAACATGGCGAATTGACAGAAGTGCGCCATTCTGAAGCAAATTCTCTCCTGTGTATAACTCTTTTGTTTCCTTTTCAAACATGCAGCGTGACATATATTGGGCAGCAGTAAAGTTCACAATCAACAGCATAAGCGCAGACACAAAAAGAACCGCTGGATAAATAAACCCTTTCGAGCTGTACATTCATCCTCCTCCTAAAGATGTATAAACCGGAAAAGCAGTTTGATACTCTTTTTCGTCCCTGCTCTTAATATTCAGAATCACAATCCCATTTTTAATATCAGCTTTCATTGCAGTCATATGATCGAGAATCGGCACATGCCCTTTGCCATCCACTCTTTTTCTTATCATTGATTGATAGGTTTCAAACCTGGTGTTTTGCCCGGAAAAGTTGGTGCAGATCAATACACTCCCATGCTCGGCTGTCTTTACCGTCCGAGACTGCTTGCACTCGTTCATCATCTGCTCCATTGAAATTATATATTCTTCCTGTGTAAAACCATTATGTTCCTGCTGCCGTGACAAAAACAAATGAAAGATCATTGATAACGATCCTGATATGAGCAAAAAGACGGAGAGAGAAAATAATACGTTAAGAAGCGTATAGCCAGTCTGTCCGCAGAATGCTGAGACAAAATGCTTTTTCTTTATAAGCTGCAGCTGAGATGCATACGTTTTGATACTCCCCCTCCTCCTCCCACTTCAGCGTATAGAAAGTATTGTTCTTTGTAACAGACGCAGTTCCTTCACCAGTCATCATATATTTGCTAATGCTTTCGTTCATCACCTGGTAGCCAATCTCTCGTGATTCCGCCATATTTTCATCAGCTATCAGCTTGTCCCACAAAGGAACGACTGTCAGCAGCAGAAACAGCCACAGGCTTAGCGCAGACATTGTTTCGATTGTAGAAAAACCTTTATTTTCTCTCCACATTGACTGTCCCGCTCCCTAAAAAAATCGTTATGTCATAAACAGCATGTCCTTTTATTCGAATTTTTCCGCCTGCATTCGGATGCCCTTTCTCATTGAATTCCAAACGGTTTTTTAATGTTAGCGGTTCTATAGAAAGTCCCGTTGTATACGGACGTTCAATCACCTTATCCCCCATGACTACTTGATATTCGTTTCTATGAAAGAGAATGTTTGTCCTTTGATGAGTGGAAATAGAAGTCTGCTGTGCAAGCATAATGTCGTTTTTCAGCTGCCATGCCGCTTGCCGAACAGAAGTATTGGCATAAACAGGGGGAAGTGTAGTAAACACGGCAATCAAGAGGATAGAGGCGAGGCTTAACACAAGCAAGCTCTCTAGAAGGGTAAACCCCTTCTCCTCGTTTAATTTAATGTTCAACCTTAACTTCTCCGTCACTGATGATAATGCGCTTCCCATTTGGGCAAGCTGCATCCTTTTTCACATAGCCCTCTGACTGTAAATCTGAAAGGCTCGGTGTCTGTCCTTCATGATCAAGCTCAAATGCAGTCATTTGTGCCTTAATCATGTTTTGCAGGCCTTCACAGCCCTTTTTTTGAATGGTTTGATTATGTTTCGTGACGTTCGGTATCGTAATTAAAAGCAAGATTGAAATAATAAAGAGCACAATTAACATTTCAACAAGTGTGAATCCTTTCTCATTCATCAGCCTCTTCCTTTCACATTTGATTCATCATCTGATACATAGGCAAGAGCATAGATAAATACACAATTAAGATCACTGCAGCAACAAATCCATAAATCATCGGCTGAAGGATTCCTGTCCATTTTTGCGCCTTGTGTTCCAGCCTCTGCAATATGAATTGGCTATATGTGAAAAGCTCCCGATCCAGTCGGCCGCTCAGCTGGCCGTGAGATATGGCTTTTGAAAAATCAGCTTCATAAAAAGGGCTTTCACAAATAGCAGCTTCTATTGATTCACCAGCTTTTAGCCGTTCAATCACTTGTTCAGCTTCGCAGCGGTAGAAAGGGAGAAACGTTTGATGTTTAAATGCGTTAAGGCTGTCATAAATTGAGAGACCTGATTTTAAAAGGCTGCTTAGCTGCAAAGAAAAAAAGTAGCTGTTAAACAGCCTGACAAGATTTCCAATCAAAGGGATCCTGACACAAATAAGCATTTGCCGGGCAGGTGATTTTTTCTTAAACACAAGCCAATAATAAAGGCCGATACCTGCTGCAAAAAGAGCTGCCAAAATAATCACAAGATCAATATGCTGAAAAAAAGAAAAAAGTATGTCAGTTGAACGTGAGGTTTCCATATTCATCGATTGATAAATACCGGAAAACTGAGGAATAATGATGGACTGTAACATATAAAACATGACAGCGACCGTAAAGATGAGGAAAAGCGGATATCGCAGCACCCTTTTCACCTGGTCTGCCTGTGCAATTTTTCGTTTCAGCAGCTCTCCGCTCTGGATCATGGAGGCAGGCAGTTCACCATGCGTTTCAGCAAAGTAACAAATACCTACGGCTTCCTTATGAAATGACAAACTCTTTAGTACTTGATAAAACGGCGCCCCTTCCCTCAAACGAGTGACTGCATCAATCAAATCAGCCACTTGCCTCTTATTCAGCTGGAGTTCCATCAGGCGTAAGCCATCCAGAAGCGTATACCCGCCCGCCGTCATTTCACCGAGCCGCTTCAATAACTGGGCTTGATCCTTTAACGGCCATGTTTTTCTAATCTGTTTCATGATAAACCCACCGGTCATAGTTGTTTGTCGTCAAGTAGCCAAGCGCAATTCCCTTTCTGATAATTTGCCGAAGTGTTTGATATTGATAATTTGCATGATTTCCTTTTGCCTCCTGGATACATTGCTGAAGATTTTTTCCGTACAGGAGCTCATAAACGCTTGCTCTCCTGGCGTTTCGTGACTGGCGGCAATACACCGATGAACATCTGTTTTCACAAAACGGGCAAGCCAAATCAACTAAGCGCTGAGCCGCTATTGCAATGACAGTCTGTTCGATTTCATTCATATTGATGCCGAATTCAAGCAGCCTGTAAATTGCCCCCTTCGCATCTCTCGTATGAAGGCTCGTCAGCACCAGATGTCCAGTCAGCGCTGCCCGTACCGCAATTTTGGCTGTTTCCGCGTCTCTGATCTCACCTAAAATAATCATATCCGGGTCATGGCGCAAAATAGCCTTCAGCCCTGCGGAATATGTCACACCTGCTTTTTCATTCACCTGCACCTGAAGAACATCCTCGTCCCTTGTTTCAACAGGGTCCTCCAGTGTAACAATATTTCGATTAAAGTGTTTTTTTGCATATTGAACAAGAGAGTATAGTGTGGTCGTCTTCCCTGACCCAGTCGGCCCGGTAAAAATGAGCATGCCGTGGGAATGTTTTAAAAATGAGAGTAAGGTGGCTCCTGTCTTCGGAAATAATGACAGCTTATCAATCGAAGGGATATTGTATTGAGGCATCACTCTAATCACGAGGCTTTCTTCATTAATTGTGGGAAGCGTCGACATTCTTAAATGAACATTCCCCTCCTCAAGCTTTAACGTAAGCGAACCATTTTGCGGCTTTCGTCTTTCCCCTATGTCCATCGCTGAGAGGAATTTAAAATGTGAAATGAGCCTTACACACTCTTCTTTTTTCATATTCCTTTTTTTCAGCAAGGCATGGTCAACCCGAAAATGAATGGTGGCGTCCCGCTCCCTCGGCACAATGTGAATATCAGAAGCCTTTGTTATATATGCCTCTTCTATCAAGGTTCTGCTGATTTTTTCTATTGAATCCAATTTGATTCCCTCTCCTTTCAATGCGTATTGTAGAAAAAGAACGACAGGTAATCAAACGGAGAAAAATTGATTTCCTAAAAGTGTTATGTACCGAAAAATCAATTTCTGCTGGCAAGAAAGACCATTTCAGCTAAATGTACCTGCTTGATTTCATTCTTTTTCTCAATAAAAAAGCAGGCATGATGATCACATGCCTGCTTCACTCCATCTTGCATTATGCTGATTTAGAAATTACACTTAATGCTTCTCCGGCTTTTTGGTCAGTATTTTTCTCAATGGAAAGATCACCCAACGCAATAATACCGGCAATTCGTTCATTTTCAAGAATCGGTAAACGGCGGATTTGGTGCTCTGCCATAATCTGACCCGCTTCTTCAGCAGACATATCAGGATGGCCTGATACGATGTCAGCGCTCATGATGTCACTTGCTTTTGCATTCATCTGATTTTCAGCTAAGCATCTCGTCACAATATCCGATCAGAAACAATCCCCTGAAGTCTGCCATTTTCACAGATTGGAATAGAACCGACATTGGAGCCTCTCATCTTTTTCGCTAGTGCCGTGATTGAAGCGCTTGGTTCACAGCATTCTACATTCTTTGTCATGATGTCTCTTATTTTCATTCCCATTCCTCCTTTACCGTATTCTTTATCCGTTGCTCAAAAAATCAAACAGCCCTACAGTATCTGCCTTTTTCGAGATTTCTTTTTCTCCTTCCGTTCCTGCAGCATATCTCCCGTCCAGCCTTTTTTCTTCAAATATAAGTAGATCAGGACCGTAGAAGTAATAATCAATAAGAGAGAAAAGAGATACCCGTATTTCCAATTCAGCTCAGGCATTACCGAAAAGTTCATGCCCCAAAGGGCCCCCAGAGCTGTAATCGGCGTAAATAGCGTCGTAAAAATAGTCAGCGCTTTTACAATTTCGTTTCCCCTATGCGAGGTAATGACTTCCTCTGAATGCAGCAGATTGTTAAGCTCCCCTTCAAATTCGCTGATGTATGTAAACCCCCTGTCAATTTTCAGGTCTGTCCGCTGATAATCCTTTTTTCCTTCATTTTGAGGCAAAAAGGTTTCTTTCAACGCCATTTCAATTTTTTTGGCGCTTAGGATTAAGTTTTTCCAGATCATCAGTTCATGGCGCAGGAGATGGACGCGGTTTAAAATGCTTTTGCTATTGTCGTCTTTGATTTGCCATCGGAGCGTTCTCAGCTTTACTTCAAATTCATCAACACCGATTAAATATGCATTCATTAGTTCACCGAGAAGAATCAAAAACCCCTCAATGGCATTGTCCGCTCTTTCCATTTGCCGGACAACCTCTTTTCCCTTAATCCCCTTCAAAATCGAGAAGTCAAAGTTAATCGTAAAAAAATATTGCCTGGTAATATAAAAGTGAAAAACGGTATGGTCTTTTTCCTCATCAATTCCCTGATCATATATGATCGAGCCAAATACCGCTTCATTTTCCGTTTCAGTCGTATCTACGCGCAAAAAATTAATATGATGGTTATTTTCAAACCACTTTTCACATTGAGGCCAGTGAGAAAAATGGATCAGATCTCTTGCCTTATCTCTTTCCTGAGGCCCCATTTGGTACCAAAACCAATCCTTTCCCGTATGTGCCTTCATGTCAAGCTCCTCCAAACTTTAGTTCTTTCATTATTTAATTGCCCAAGAAAGGCATCGCTAAACCAGTCAGCCGCTTCAACACATGTTTTGTGACCATTTTCCGGTGGTATGGAATGTAGAAAGACATCGGAAAAGGGAGGTGCATGCCTTCCTTGGAGAAGGCAGTTGTTGTGGAATTTGTCAACTTACTAGCAGTCGCTATTCTTATTTTGTTAACAGGATTTTTTGTCGCCGTAGAATTTTCAATTGTAAAAGTGCGGCGTTCCAGAATTGATCAGCTTGTCGCAAAGGGAAAGAAAGGTGCAAAAGCGGCAAAGCATGTCATTACTCACCTTGATGAATATTTGTCAGCCTGCCAGCTGGGCATCACAGTCGCAGCTTTAGGACTGGGCTGGCTTGGGGAACCGACTGTGCAAACCCTGCTTCGGCCGCTTTTCCATAAAGCAGGCTTAAACGAATCGCTTACCCACCTTCTTTCACTTGTCATCGCCTTTTTGGCTGTGACATATTTAAATGTTGTCATCGGGGAGCTGGCGCCAAAGAGCTTCGCTATTCAAAAAGCAGAGAGCATTACCTTGATGTTCGCCAAGCCGCTTATTTGGTTTTATAGGCTCATGTTTCCATTCATTTGGCTGCTGAACCACTCTGCCCGGTTAATTACAGGGGCCTTCGGACTAAAGCCGGCATCAGAGCATGAGCTGGCATATACGGAGGAAGAACTGCGGGTTCTTTTGGCTGAAAGCTATAAAAGCGGTGAAATCAGAAAAAGCGAATTAAAATACATGAATAATATCTTCACCTTTGATAAACGAATGGCAAAGGAAATCATGGTGCCTCGAAATGAGATGGTCAGCCTGTCACTTGAGGATGACTCAATTCCAAACCTGCAGGAAACAGTCAAGCAAACAAAATATACACGGTACCCGGTTGTAAGAGAAGATAAAGATAACGTCATTGGCGTCATCAATATGAAAGAAGTGCTGTTTTCAATGCTGTCGAAAAACTTTTCACTCAACAAGCAGCAAATTGAACCTTTCATTCAGCCTGTTATTCATGTCATTGAGACGATTCCTGTTTATAAATTACTGCTGAAAATGCAAAAGGAACGCACCCATATGGCGATTCTCATTGATGAATATGGCGGGACTTCCGGTTTGGTTACTGTCGAGGATATTATCGAAGAAATTGTAGGAGAAATCCGTGATGAATTTGACGCGGATGAAGTGCCTCATATTCGCGAGCTCGGAAAGGATCACTTCTTGCTAAATGCAAAATTATTAATCAGTGATGTAAACAACCTGCTTGGAACAGATTTAGCTGACGCAGAAGTGGACACCTTGGGCGGCTGGTTTCTGACACAAAACATAGACGCAGAGCCTGAAAGTGTCATTGAATATGACGGCTACTCTTTTAAGGTAAAAGACATTGACAGCCACCACATTTTATTTATAGAAGTTAAAAAAGCTGAATAGCCCAGGGGAGGCTGTTCAGCTTTTTTACAGGATGATCATGACTGATTAAACAACGCACATTATGACTCTTCTATCTTAAATCCTTTATTGGCCAGGGCTTTCGCAAGACTTTGCTCGGTTTTCACATTCGAAAAATCCAGACCCAGCTTCACCACAGTTTGGGCAATTTCTGGCCTGATTCCTGAAATAATCGTCTCGATCCCGAGCAGCTTCGTGCTATCAATCACTTTAAAAATTTGATAGGCCACCATTGTATCAACGATGGGAACGCCCGAAATATCTAAAAATAAATACGAGAGCTTTAGCTCTGAGCACTGCTGCAGCACCGACTCCAAAATCGTCCTCGCTCTGTACGTGTCAATTTCACCGACAAGCGGAAGAATCCCTATCCCCTCAGTAATCGGCATAATGGGCGCACTCAATTCATTAATCATTTCTCTTTGAGCGTTTAATTGTATCATGGTCACCTGGTGATATTCTTCCGTAAAGACTTCAATGATCTTATCAATGTTTTGATTCAAGATCCGGCTCCACTCATAAAAGTCCTGAATGCTGATTTCTTGAGAAGAGGCTTCGCTGAATTTCTGAATCCATTCAAACATGATGTGCCTGAAGGCGTTAAACTGGCCGACACTTTCTGTTACCGTCACTTCATGAACGGCACGGTCTCTGGCGCACTGAAGAGACCATCGATTAAGCTCGTCCTTTACGTTTTCTTTTCTAAGGGATTTTGCTACGATGGTCACCAATAATTCATGCTGGTCTTTTAACTTTTGTTCTAGTTTTGGCTGATCTTTCGCTGAATACAGCCAGCTGCCTTTTGACGTACAAACTTCCAGCCATTGCTGCGTGATATCTTCTTTGTGCTCTGTTAAGTGCTGATCAAGAGCTATCATCTTAATGAGTTACCTCCTGTTTTGAAAATGTTTCGCTACATATGTATAACGCGCCTGCCTTTACACATACTATGTTTACATTCAATGGGCTATAGCCAAGCGGTAAGGCAATGGACTTTGACTCCGTGATCGTTGGTTCGAATCCAGCTAGCCCAGTTTCTGAACAGGTGAAAAACCGAAGATAAGCTGATTCATATAAATCAGCGGATCTTCGGTTTTTCATCATGCAGATTGATGAACCGTTTTCTTCTTCGATAACTTCAACAGTTCTCCCGGATTATAACCGATCACCAGCTTTTTGTTGTCCACAAGAATCGGACGACGCAAAAGCTTCGGCTTCTCAATTAACAGTTCAAGCACTTCATTTACCGTCATCTCTTCGATGTTTAAATTTAAATTTTTGAAGGTCTGGCTTCTTGTCGCTAAAATTTCATCAATTCCTTCTGTCGTTAAGGATAAAATATACTTTAATTCTTCTACTGTCGGGGTTTCTCTGAATAAGTGCCGTTCGTTAAAGTCGATTTGATGCGCTTTGAGCCAATGTTTAGTTTTTCGGCATGACGTGCAGCTAGGGTATGAGTAAAAAGTTAATTGTTGTTCCATTCGTTTTTCCTCCTCAGTTAACCATCTCTTTGTAGAATAACTACCCCGATCATTTTTTCTTTAAACCATTTACAGAACTTTTTTTCGGATTATTTTCAAAAAGTTATTCATATAATAGAAAGCACGACCAAAGGAAAAATTCCATATGTATAACAATAATGAAAATGTTTACATTTCTAGGTGGGATCTATTATAATAACAGTCAGAGGGACTCTCGGGAGGGGATAAAAATGAATCGCATGTTCCGGGTGTTAGGATTTTGGACAGGAATTTTTGCAGTCATGTTTTATTTGGGTGATATGAAAGATGCTTCCCTTTTATTTTTTGGACAGACGATCTTATTTGTATTCCTATCGTATTTGAATTTAACTGAACGCATGTATATTTATATTTTTGGCGCTTATTTAACGATTTTCTTTGCCGGCTTTACATATTACTCGATTTTTATTATGGTGCCCGGCGGCGGAGGTCATTAAATGCAAAAAGAGACAAACCTTATCGGTTTGTCTCTTTTTTTACAATGAAAACCCATTTAAAAATGGATTTTGGTCCTGCTCAGTCCGCACATCTGTTTCAGGGCCATGGCCGCTTAACACCAGCGTGTGCTCCGGCAGCGTAAGCAGCTTTTCATGGATGGACGTCAGCAGCGTTTCTTGATTGCCGCCTATTAAATCCGTACGCCCTATGCCGCCTTGAAACAGGACATCTCCGGAAATCACCAGGTCAGCATCCTTCACATAGTAAGAAACACTGCCTGGCGAATGTCCCGGCGTAAATAATGTTTCCAAATGAAACGGGCCTATATTCAGTTCGCCGTCTCCTTCAATCAGATGATCTGCAGGCTTAGCTGTAACTTCTATCCCTCTCAGCATGCCTGATCCGTTTAAAGAGGCATCCGTAAGCCAATTCTTTTCATTCTGATGCAGATAAACAGGGATATCCCATTTTTCTCTCACTTCATCCAGTGCCCCAATATGGTCAAAATGGGCATGTGTAAGCAAAATGGCTAAAGGGGTCAGCCCTTTTTCTTTTATGTATTGATTGATTTTATTTCCTTCGCCGCCCGGATCAAAAATCAGGCATTGATCATCATTAATCAAAAAATATGCGTTCGCTTGAATCGGCCCTACTGGCATTCGTCTCCATTTCACTTGTATCACCTCTTTCTGTTTTATGCTCCTATTATGAGGGTTTTTGAAAAAAGATTCAAACAATCGCAATGAAAACGCTATCGACAAACATTTAAAAAACAGGTAGAATAAAAATGGAAAGAATTGCAGGTTTTTCAATGTAAAGGGGGCTGCGTAATGTTACTTGTCGTGATTTTCGGCCTTGTCGCTCTTTTCGCTTTATGGGGAGTCTTGCGTTCTGTTAAAAATAGAAACATACTTGGATTTTTGTTAGCCGGAGCCACCTTATTTGTCTTTGGCTGGTTTACAGTGATGACCGTGATAAACAGCGGATATCCAACCGCACATTAAAACCTGTATCCAATTGGATACAGGTTTGTTTTTATTGCTGTAAATGTTTATTGACACTTTCTATTTTGCTTTCAAGTGTCGTTTTTTTGTCACGCCTGTCATCGATGCGGATGTTTGTTGCCACTCTATGCAGCCCTTTTTGAAACGGTGCTTCGTGAATGGCCTGGATGACTGTGAAAAGGTCACTGAGTTCTCCCTCGATCAGCGTATTCATCGGTGTCAGCTGATATTTGATTTTTCCTTCAGCTTGATATCCTTCTAAAATCTTTTGCACATCGGCCACGTAAGCACTGACACTAGGTGTTTCCGTTCCGATTGGGATAATGGTTACATCTGCAATAGCCATCGTTATTCCATCTCCTTTTGATCAATGATAAGTTGCTTCATTCCATGTGATTTCAATAAAATGATCTGCTCAAAATGAAAGCCGTATAACGCATATTTCCCGTTTGGAGATATTTGAATCGGCTCCATTTCCGGCAGGGAGAAAAGATCTTTTGTCTTTCCCGACGCCACATTGACAGCTGCAAGCTTATATGCATCGCCGCTTTCTTTAAACGTATAAAACAGGCCTTCTGCTTCATCATAATCATACTCCATCGGAGCCAAACTTGTATATTTCGTTTGGAGCGGCCATTCAACTGTAACTGGAGATTTTGTTTGCGGCGTTTTAAACTGGTACGTCCCTTTTTCTCCGGAAGCTGATTTAACAGCAAAACTCATTTGATGAAAAGAATCAAAGAAGAGAACATCATCCTCGAGCTTCTTTTCCGCTTTGGAGACTGTATCAAACGTATATAAAGGCCCTGACTTATCGTCTCTTCCCTCTTTGACATAATCAAATGTGTTTTTTGAGGTCCAATGAATAAACGGAACCTGTATCGGACTTAAGGAAGACTCGTCTTTTTTGGCATCCACCTGATATGTATGGAAATCCCAGTTTTCAGAGAATACCGTCACCATCATTTGATAAGGGTCATACGGATTCCAAGCAGCCCCGAGCTCATACGTTTCATATTCTTTTTGGTAAAGCGTTTCTCCTTTTGCATTAAGCAAAACCAATGCTGTCTTTTGGCTGTGAGTGATTTGCAGCAGGATCATCTGCTTTTTCTGATTGATTTGAACATCAACGATTTGGCCATCCGTTTGATAAAGCTTTTTCGATTTGCCGGTAAAGATGCGGTACGCAAAAAGCTCCGTTTTCGTCGGATCGGATGCAGAAAATAAAATTGTGCTGTTATTAAGCCAGCCTTCCGCTCCGTCCGCTTTTTCCGCAGAAAGCGGAATGATCTCTTTTTCCTCATCTTTTGCCGCTGATGCCTGTTTTTGCTGCTGATGAGATGATTCGCATGCTGATAAACCAAACAGCAATGCCGACAGCAGAATGAAACAAACTGATCTCATCAGCCTTCCCCTCCAATCATCTATATTGTCGCACATTCTCTGCGGCAGAAAAAAGAAAAAGTTTCAGTTACTCATGAAAAAATAACGCCCTCCACAAAATGCCCTTTGTCGCGTTATAAATATGTGAAAACTGCTGAAACGGCAAAGGATTTTGTCCTCTTCCAAGTTCCACCGTATAGCCTTCTTTAAAATAATGATGGATAAACCAATCGCGGAATCCCGCATAGCTGTCTATATCCCTTACTCCTTTATAAATGTTCCCGCTGACCTCCTCAAAATCCTTTATAACAGCAGCAGATTCTTCAGGCTCAAGACCTTTATAGCCCCAATAAATTTCTTCTCCCTGGGTATGAAGGGCTAGCAATCTGTCAGGCGGATCTTCCGTAATCAACCGGTACATGGTGATGGATTCCGGCTCCGTAAGCGGGGAGAACCCCGGAAAATCCCGGTGGCTGGGTGCTGGCGGCTTGCGGTATTTTTCAATTTCCCATAATGACGGAAATTGTTTATTTAAATCGACTCCGTTTATGTTCGCCTTCCACTCATTAAAATTCGGCCGATGACCATTTAGCCTTTCGAGCTCTTCTTTTCTGGCACCCATGCCTTCTGAACCGTTCAAGACAAGATCAACGCCATCCGGGTTGACAAGCGGAACGAGTGATAAGGCTGTGCTCCTGAACAGCTTCATGGGAGAAAAACCGGAGAAAGGCGAGTTGCAGCATAATGACATACAATATTCCTTAAACCATTTTAGCAGGACAGACGTTGTAATCCACTCATTTGCATGAAATGAGGCGTTCATATGGACCTTTTTTCCGGTATGCTCTCCACCAACCTTCAGCTCCAAAATTGGCCTGCCGAGTACAGAACAACCGATTTCCCGGCATGAGACGAACGGAAACACATCAATGATTTTCTTTATTTCCTTTTCAACAGCTGAATCATCATAAATTTTTTCTTGCTCCACCCAGTTATCTGAAAGGCTTAGCCGCCGAGGCTGTAAAAAGCTCTTTATGTCCTGAATGGTGTGAAGCTCCTTATCGTTTTGCTCTTCAATCATATAACCAGGACAATACAACTGATGCTTCTGTGCCGAGCGATTTGCACTTCTGAGGAGTTCCTCCTCTATTTCCAGCTCTCTTGCCACTCTTGCCAAATTGTGCTTAACCTCAGGTTTCACCGTAATAAACGCCATCATCATCCCCCTTTTTGTTACTATATGACAGCGTGTTTAAAAAAAGAAAGCCTCCCGCTCACTTTGATGCGGAAGGCTTTATGATTACGATGCCTGATCAAGCACTGGCGGTTCTTTTCGTTTTGACGAATTGTCCGGCCTTTTCTGCTCATAAAATCGCAATAAATCTCCATAAATGATTTCATCAGAAAGTGATAGCTCCTGTTTCGCTTTATCAGCAAATGCTTGACATTGTTTTGCCTCTTTTAGCGGCTTGCCGGTCTCTTTGTCATAACAAACACCGTCAGTATATACAACCTCATCCGTGATAAAGCTCCCGTCCCGGAGCACCGTAAAGTCCAGTTTTTCATCTGAAAGCAGATCGTTGCCAAATTGAATGTGATCTTTCGTATCAATCCCTAAAAGATTCATCAGCGTCGGCCTGATATCAATCTGTCCGCCTACTTTTTCAATCGTTTGCGGCTTTTTATCGGTAATACCGGGAATATGGATGACAAGCGGCACTTTTTGGAGCTGCACTTCTTCAAATGGTGTAATCTCTTTCCCTAAAAATTGTCCCATCGCATCATTATGGTTTTCCGATATGCCATAATGATCACCGTATAATACGATAATAGAGTTATCATATAATCCGTCTTCTTTCAGCTTTTCGATAAACCGTTTCAGCGCCTCATCCTGATAGCGCACTGTCGGGAAATATTTGTTTAGCGTTTGGCTGCTTGAATCATATTCATCAATCAATTGATCCTCTTCATCAAGATCAAACGGGAAGTGGTTCGTGAGTGTGATCAGCCTGGAATAAAACGGCTGAGGCAGATTTTTCAACAGCCCTGAAGACTGCTCAAAAAATTCTTTATCCTTCAGCCCCCAGCCAACTGAATTTTTGTCAGTTACATCATACGAGTTTATATCAAAAAACGAATCATACCCAAATGAGTCGTACATTAAATCCCGATTCCAAAAGCTTTTATTGTTAGCGTGAAGCACAGCTGAATAATAACCGTTGTTTTTCAGAATTTCAGGTGCGGCAACGTATTCGTTGCCCGCATTTGTAAAAAACACGGCGCCTCGTCCAAGCGGATACAGTGAATTGTCCACGATAAATTCAGAATCCGATGTTTTCCCCTGGCCGGTTTGGTGGTAAACATTATTGAAATTGTAGCTCTTTTTGATAAAGTCATTTAGAAAAGGCGTGATTTCTTCTCCATTTACCTTTTCATTGATTACAAAGCTTTGCGTCGACTCTAGGGATACGAGGATGACGTTCCTTCCTTTTGCTGCGCCGAATAAGCTTTTGTTGCCATCTTTCGCATTTGCGGTTACGTAGTTCTCAATTTCCGTCAGGCTGTTGCTGTCAGCCAATGCCCTTTGTGCGGACTGCTTTGACTGAAGAACTCCGTCGTAAATATGAAAATTAAACAGGCTGATGTTTTTCACCAGCATTTCCCTGTCAAATGAGCGTGTCAACAGCTGAGGTCTTTCCGCCTCAGACAAGCCCAGATTGAAGAAATAAACAGAAGCAACGAACAGAAAATAAGCCGCCCGTTCATTTTTCGTAGAGGGACTGTCTGATTGAAAAGCTTTTTGCCGGATGTGAAGCCATATTAAAACCGCAATATCTACTGCCAATAGGAGGTCTGTCGGCTCAAGAAGTGTTCCAATGCTGCTTCCGAGATCACCCATATTGCTCGTTTGAAAAAGAACAGGGATTGTTAAGAAATCATTGTAAAAGCGGTAAAAAACCATATTAGCCAGCAATACAAACGTGATAAGACAGCTCATCGCGATAATGTAGCGATTTCTGTTTTTGCCTTTCAAAAACAGGCTAAAGCCAAAAATAAGCAGCAAAAAGCTCAATGGGTTAATAAACAGAATAAATTCCTGCGTCAGATTGTCGATTTTAATATGAAAACTGGTTTTGTATACAGCATACGTTTTCAGCCACATCAATAAAATGGCAATCAGCATAAACGAAATCTTCGAAAAAAACGTTTTTCGCATTACAACCTCCTATGCAGCACGCTAAAAAATCAGTCTATTCCCAACATTCTCATTAACATATCAAATTAAATCTTAACCTGAACATAACGAAAAATCAATTTCATTTACACAAATTTAACAATTTTGGTGTTTCAGCCATTCATTTTTAGCGATCCAAGCGCCACCGATAACACCGGCATCATTTCCAAGTGCTGCGATTGAGATATCAGCCGCTGCGGCTGCACGCGGAAACGCGCAATTGCGGAATGTTTTTTCGACTTTAGATCTCAGCAGTTCTCCGGCTCTCGATACGCCGCCGCCTAGAACGATTTTTGACGGATTTAGCGAGCTTGCCAAATTTCCTAGCACCAAACCAAGGTGCTTGGCTACATAATCAACGACTTCAAGGGCAATTTCGTCACTTTCCCCTGCCGCTTCAAATACATCCCGCGCTGTCAAATCTTCAATTGCTTTTAAACGTGTCGTCTGCTTAGCATTTGCTATTTTCTCTTTTGCAATTCTTACAATTCCTGTAGCAGACGCAATCGTTTCAATACAGCCCGTTTTGCCGCAGTTGCACGGCGCTCCGCCTTCAGGAATGCTGCAAATGTGGCCGATTTCCCCGCCGGCGCCGTTTATGCCATGTACAATTTCACCATTTACAATGATGCCGCCGCCAACTCCTGTGCCAAGCGTCACAAGAATGACGTCCTTCGCGCCGTCACCCGCTCCCTTCCACATTTCCCCGAGCGCAGCAATGTTCGCGTCGTTTTCTATAACAGCCGGAATGCCGGTTTCTGTCTCCAGATGGTTCTTTAACGCATAGTTTTTCCACCCCAGATTTACCGTTTCATAAACGACTCCTGCCGCCATATCCACAGGGCCTGGTGCGCCCATTCCGATGTATTTGAGAATATGCTTCGGTTTTTGCAGTTCATCCAGCTTGCTGTCGATTGTTTTTGCGATTGTCACAGTTATGGTGTCGCCGGTTTTATCAGTCGGGACTTCCCACTTATGCTGAATTTCACCATATTGGTTAATAAAAGCGAGTTTAATCGTCGTTCCTCCCAGATCAATGCCCGCAAACCATATCTCGTCCATTATTATCACCTTAGCCTTTACATAAATCTTTTTCGTTTTTTTGTTTGCTCCAATTCTTTTCGAAGGACAGCTGCCGCTTTGGCCCACTGCTCCTTTTCAATCATATGATTCATGTATAATTCCTTTAATTCTTCCAGCATAAACTCAATTTCAAGCTCTCTATCTCCAAAGTAAACAATGTGGCCAAACGTTTTTAAAAGCTGCTGCACATCATAAAATGTATTCATTTCCCTCACCATTCTTGATCTTAACTATTTAAGCGTATTCACCTGGAAGCAGCCAGTCAAGAAGAAAACGCTGACAAAAAAGCCAGCCTCCTCCCTCTTGGCATATTCCATTCCTTATGATTCTTTATTATTTTCAATTTGCTGCTGAAGCTCTTTGTAGCGCTGCTCCTTCGGCTCCAGTTTTACAGCCGACTTGATGGCCTTCTCTGCTTGAGCAAGCTCATTTTTTTCCGCATACAGCAAGGCTAAATTGTAATATGAAGCATGGTCTTTAGGTTCTTTTTCCACTGCTCTTTCCAAAAGGGAAATCGCCTGATCATATTCACCGATTTGAATATCAGAAACTGCCAGGATTTTCAAAAGATCGACCGAGGCATCTTTTTGCTCTGCTTCCCCGTTCAGCAATTCCGTTACTTCTTCATACTTTCCTTCCTGATACAGCTCGCTTGCCTGCTGAATCAGCGCTGACTCCTGGTGGGAGGGCGAATGCAATCCGTCATATAAAAAACCGGCCGCCAAAGCAATCAGCACAACTGCTGACAATAACCTTTTCCCCAAGGCTCCGGCTTTTGGCAATCCTACTGCTGCAGCGGCGAAAAAGCCGCCAATCAAGCCGCCAATATGTCCCGAATTATCAATATTCGAAACCGCAAAACCAAAGCCCAGATTGATAATAATAATGACAATAATATTGGTTCCAATGGTTCTTAAAAACATTTTCCGATTTGACAAAGCTACATACAACAATGCGCCTAAGCATCCAAATATGGCTCCTGAAGCGCCAGCAGAAGGATACGGGCTGAACACAAAGCTCGCGATCGAACCTGTAATGCCAGCCGCCAGATAAATCAGCAGAAACCTGCCTGATCCGTACATCCGCTCAACGGCTGTACCAACCGACCATAAAGCAAGCGTATTAAAAGCTAAATGCGCTATGCCGATGTGAAGCACAATCGGAGTCAGAAGCCGCCACCATTCTCCGGCTGCAATCAGACTGTTTTCCTTTGCCCCAAAAGCGACCAGGGTCTCTGTATTTGTGCTGCCCCCGTTTATTTCAAGCAAGAAAAACATCAAAATCTGAAGCGCAATGAATAAATATGTAAAGATTGGTTTTCCGTATTGAAAAACCGCCGCTTCATTTTTTCTTCGTTCTTCTTGTTTCCGCACGAGCGAAAGGAAGCGTTCTCTCGCCATTTGTGCGTCTTCGAACGAATTATGGGCTTCAGTGCATTCTTCTCCACGAAATGATGGAAAAACCGCTTGAAGATCACCGCGGAGCATCGTTCCCCTCACGATCGCCGGCTCAACTGATACAGGTCCCTTCTCAAAAGTCTTTTCGGCGATCCCTTCCCAGGCATCAACAGGAGCATCTGCTGAAAAAAGCACATTCAGCAGCCTCAGTTGGCGTTTGCCAAGCGACGCCCGAATTCGTTCTACTCGATCAGCCTGCTCTTCGATATCTCTTACCATTTCTTGCCGAAAATCAAAATCATGTCTATAAAGGCGAACCAGATCGTAAGAAGACTTTCCGGGTGCTTCCAGCCATATTTCATCTGACTCACCGGATTGTATGACACCATACCCGCTATTCACTAGGTGCGCCGCAATGTTCCAATATGTATACTCCAACAAATACATGTTTACCGCTCCAATGGTTTTTTTTCATTATAACAGCTGGGCGCTCCGAACGCCTACTGAAAGCAAAAAATCCCGTTTTTCACGGGATTTTAGAAGGCTTGCTGTATAAACTTATTGCGGATAAACGGAATTCTTAAAAAGAGATGGATAAAAGACCGCCTGATTCCCGGCTGGCTGAGCACGGTATTCATGAGACGGTAGCGGTTTTGATAAAACATAACGGCAGAAACAGCAAAAATGGCATAGATCATAAGTTTTTTCATCATATCCCTCCTGCCATATAGGGTTTGTTATTCTTTCTTATTTATTCTTGAATAAGGTGCAGGAAAGTTATGAAAAACAAGAAATGATCCGATCCTCTGTTATCAGCTTATGTACCGGAATGTCATGCGGCAGGCGGGGAACGTGCGCAAACAGCTGGCACTCCAAAAGTAAAGAAACTGTCTTCCCTTTATAACTGCATAAATAACGGTCATAATATCCGCCGCCAAAACCGATCCTAAACCCGTCAGTATCAAAACAAACACCAGGAACAAGCATCAAGTCAATTTGTGATGGTTTGACTTCTTTTGTTTTTTCAATCACCGGCTCAAGCAGTCCGGCGTAGACGGTTTCGAGCTGATCATCGGTCTGATATAAGCGAAATTGCATGTTCTTCGTGCCCGGATCACATTTTGGTATACAAACTCGTTTCCCTTTATCCCAAGCCTGCTCAATAATGGGACGAGTCGGTATTTCCAGCCCTTTGGAGATCGTAACGGCAATGGTGCTTGCCTTTTCCCACTCCGGCTGTAAAAACAATTGCTTGTACACCCGCGAAGTTTTTTGAAGAAAATCATCATTTGATAAAGCAGATAGGGCTTCCATCGTCTTTTTTCTTAATTGTGATTTCATCTCTCATCCCCCTCGGAATAGAAAAAAAGCCAGAACCTTTTTCAAAGCTCTGGCTTTTTTCTTACACCTCAAACAGCTGGGCTGTTATTTTGTTTCACGGTGTAACGTAGATTTTTTATCACGTGGGCAATATTTTTTAAATTCAACGCGGTCTGGATTGTTGCGTTTGTTCTTTTTAGAAATATAGTTACGCTCACCACATTCAGTGCAAGCCAAAGTAATATTAACGCGCATTATTTTCCCTCCAAACTAAAATCATTTACTTATTCAGACTTATATATAATACCACTATAATGGACGGAATGCTAGGCTGTTTTTCAATGAATTACTGAATTATTAATGATACGCTGATAAAGCTGTAAATAGAATTCCGTAATGAGCCGGGGATGATGAAGTTTAATCACCTGTTCTCTGCCTGCTTCTTTTATCCGGCGGGCTTTTTTCTGATCCTTTAATAGCTTGTCCAGCAGATCAGCGGCTTCCTGTGTGCGCGTAAAATCGAGGGTGATTGCCGTTTTGTCATGAACCGCATAGTCACAAAAGCCGCCTGACGGAGACACGGCAGTCAGAGCACCTTGTTCCATGCTTTCTTGTACAGCAAGTCCAAACGGCTCATAAAAACTAGGGAAAACAGCCAGTTCACAGTGAGACAAAAACGATCCGATATCTCTTCTAGCCAAAAACGGCAGGAACATGACATGTTTCTTGAGGTTCAATGACGCAGCCAATTTCTCATAGGAGGCCAGAAACGGCCCTTCCCCAGCCAGTACCAAATATAGGTCAGGCTGATGCTGCCTCAGGATTGCAAACACCTTTAACAGCTGTGAAAACCCTTTTTCAGGAACAAATCTTCCAAAAGAAAATAGGAACCTTCTATTCATGCTCCTTGGAATTTGCCCCTTCTCTTCCTCCATAGATGCAGGGCTCGGGATAACGGATATGTTTTTACATGCAGTCTTATCAAGAGACCGTTTCATAAAAGTGCTTAATACAATCAGTTCATCAGCGGATTCTATAAGGAGACGTTCGGTCTGCAGCCGGTATGGATGCGGTGCTTCTTGGCACGCCTTCTTCCTCTCGCTTTCAAGACCGTGGATTGTCGCAACAAATGGAAGAGCAAGTCGCTTTTTCAATTCATGAGCGGCAGGGGCTGTCGTGTCGTCATGGGCATGAATCAGATCAAAACGATCATTGCAGGATAACACATGCTGAACCATTGTAAAGTTGGCATCAGCTATGAAATCTTCAAACTGCTCATATGAAAACATCTTCCTGCTTGGAGTGCAAACCGTTATGTTGATATGCGGTTCTAGATAGGAAATAAGACGATTTAAATGGACACCGAGCCCGCTTTTTGGCTCTTGAGGATGTTCAAGAGTCAGCATGAGAACGTTCACCGTTCGTTTTCTCCTCTCTCGTAACAGGTATAGGCAGAAAATTGCTTCTCCCAGCTGCTGCGCGCGTCCCCAGGCTGAAAGCTGTTTATCTCGCTAACCCCATTTTCTTCAAGATAAATGTCCCCTGTATTGGCGAGCCTGAGGGAGACATTCATTGAGTTAATGATTTTGTATTCAGCCCGATATACAGCATTACCCGCCGCATGGCCAATCGTCCATTTCCCTTTATGATACGTTGTGCGTTTTGTCCTGACAGCTTCGATGCCTTTTCTTTTGATGACAATGCGCAATTCTTTTATCATATCCTGAGGTTTTTCAAAAAGCACCGCTTCAGCCAGCCGCATTGTTTCTTCTGAGATCTCCCAGCGTACGGTCAAGGTATGAGCGTTTTGAATCGCCATGTCGAATGTATCCCTAAAAAAGGACAGTTCATGTCGTATATTATAGGGTAGTGGGTATTTATCCATGGACTCCTAACACTCTCCTTTCCTATCATTCACTCGGTGTTCCTATTAAACCATTACATATAGAGGAAGCAAAGAAAGATTTCTCGACAAAATCTCGTTTTTTTCGCGAATTCCTTTAGAATCCATTGGTTTTATGGTATAAAAAAGAAGGATAAAAAAAGAATAGAAGGTGATGAAACGTGGAAATTGCTATTATTGCGTTGTTTATCGTCAGTATAGCGCTAATTGCATTCTCATATTCTCAAAGAGATCCGATGAAAGATGTAGAACAGGAACTCGAAACCCTGCAGCTTTCTGCAATGCAGGAAATTTACAAGCTCAAAAAGAAAATGACAGTGCTTGAGGAAGAATTACTGGAAACAAACCTTGTCATCCGCAAATCAAAGCATAGCGATATCAATCAAAAGATCGCCAAACAGATACTTTCTAAATATAATAACGGCATGTCTGCTGAAGCAATTGCTAAAGCTGAGCATGTATCAGTGGAAGACGTAAATACGATTATTAAAGATAACGAGAAGGTGCTCGTATGACAAAACGGGGCATTCAGGCATTTGCTGGCGGCATCATTTTAGCGACAGCCGTTCTTGCAGCTGTTTTTTATCTGACTGATGAAGATCAGGCCGCTGCTGTAAAAGAAAGTAAAACAGTAACAGAGCAAGACGTGACCAATTACCTTGATTCTAAAAAAATGGTTTCTGTGAACCGTGATGAATATCAAAAACTTCTTGATTCAAAAGAGAAATCGTTGACCGATGACAGCAGCTCAGACACAAAAACAGACAAAGTCAAAACGTACAAGCTCAAAATTAAAGATGGCATGAGCACTGCAGATGTCTCGGCTATCCTTGAAAAAGAAGGCATCATCTCCTCGGCTCAAGACTTTAATGACTATGTCATTGATGCCGGCTATCACAAAGAAATCCGCGCCGGCGAGTTTAAAGTGAAATCAGACATGAGTTTCAAAAAGATCGTAAAAACGTTAACACGATAAAAAAACAGGCTGACTGTCAGCCTGTTTTTTTCATCCAAACTTTCCTGTAATGTAATCGAGGGTTCTTTGATCCTGCGGGTTAGAGAACATTTTATTCGTATTGTCGCATTCAACAAGCTCGCCCATGTAGAAAAAGGCGGTTTGATCAGAAACCCTTGCTGCCTGCTGCATGTTATGTGTAACGATGACAATCGTATATTTATTTTTCAGCTCGAGAATGAGCTCTTCAATTTTTCTCGTTGAGATGGGGTCCAGTGCAGATGTCGGCTCATCCATCAGCAAAATATCAGGATTTGTCGCAAGCGCTCTGGCGATACAAAGACGCTGCTGCTGGCCGCCTGATAGCGAAAGGGCGGATGAATGCAAACGATCCTTCACCTCATCCCATAACGCCACGTCCTTTAATGACTTTTCCACTATGTCCTGCAGCTTCTTTTTATTTTTGGTGCCGTGGACTCTCGGTCCGTAAGCCACATTATCAAAGATAGATTGCGGAAACGGGTTCCCTTTTTGGAAGACCATGCCGATATTTTTTCGCAAATCCACGATATCAACTTTATCCTTTAAAATATTGCTGCCATTATAGTTCAGCTCTCCTGCAAGCTTTACATTCGGCGTCATTTGAATCATTAAATTCAATGTTTTGATGAAAGTTGATTTCCCGCATCCTGATGGCCCGATGATCGCCGTGACCTCGTTTTCATGAATGCTCAAATTGATATTTTTTAAAGCATGGTGCTGTCCATACCATAAGTTCATTCCATTGACTTGATAGACTTCGTGTTTCATTACAGCTTCGGTAGCAATACTCATTGCCGCCCTCCTATCCGAATTTCCCGTTAATATAGTCCTCTGTCTTTTGCTGCTTCGGACTTGTAAAAATCTGTTCTGTCTGTCCGTACTCTACAAGCTCGCCGTTTAAAAAGAATGCCGTCCGGTCAGAAACCCGCAGAGCCTGCTGCATATTGTGCGTAACAATGATAATCGAGTATTCGCTTTTCAGTTCTGTAATTAATTCTTCTATTTTTGCATTTGATATCGGATCAAGCGCTGAAGCTGGTTCATCGAGCAAAAGTACAGCTGGCTTCATCGCAAGCGTTCTCGCGATGCATAAACGCTGCTGCTGGCCGCCTGACAACGAGAGTGCAGATGAATGCAAACGGTCCTTCACCTCATCCCAGAGCGCTGCTTTTGTTAAGCTTTCTTCCACAATCTCATCTAAAACGGCTTTATTCCGCTCTCCTGCATATTTCAATGCATGTGTGATATTCGCATAGATCGATTTTGGAAATGGATTCGGTTTTTGAAAAACCATTCCGATTTCTCTTCTTAAGCTGACAACGTTAATGTTGCCACCCAGTATATTTAATCCTTCATAAAGGATTTCACCTTCAGCTCTTGCAGAAGGAATTAAGTCATTCATTCGGTTAATGTTTCTCAAAAAAGTAGACTTTCCGCATCCGGATGGTCCAATCAAAGCGGTCACCGCATTCTTTTCTATATCCATGTTCACGTGATGAACTGCTTGCTTATTTCCATAAAAAATAGACAGATCTTTCACTTCGAGCACGTGGCGCTGCTTCGGAACGATGACAGCACGCTCAGGTTTTTCTTTTACCATTTGTTCAGACATGTTTTTCGCCTCTTCCCGTTCTAATTTGCCGTAAGCTTTTTATAGATCATCGTGCCAAGCCATCTCGCTGCGAGATTAAACACAAGAACAGAAATCACCAGAACTGCAGAACCTCCGTTGGCGATCGCTTCAGCATCCGGAATCATTCCTTGCGTATTTACGTTCCAAATGTGGACCGCCAGTGTTTCAGCGGGCCTGAAAATATTAAGCGGCGATGTTTCCGAAAACGGGTTCCACTCTGTAAAATTAAGACGTGGCGTTGTCAGACCGGCAGTAAACAATAAGGCCGCCGCTTCCCCGAACACCCTTCCTGATGCTAAAATTGCCCCTGTGATGATAGAAGGGATCGCACTTGGAATTAAAACGGTTTTTACAGTATGCCAGCGTGAAACTCCTAAAGCGAGTGAGGCTTCCTTCAGATCTTTAGGAACTGAACGGATCGCGTCTTCTGTCACACGCACCATAACAGGCAGGTTAAAAACAGTTAACGCAAGCGCCCCGCCTATGATCGTATATCCCCAGCCTGTTAAGTTAACAAACATCAGTAATCCAAACATTCCAATGACAATAGACGGAAGAGATGAAAGCACCTCTATACATGTTCTGATGAAATCAGTCACTTTGTTATTCGGCGCGTACTCAGCCATGAAGACTCCGCCGCCCACACCGAGCGGGATTGTAATGAGCATTGTAATAAACAAAATATAAAAGGAGTTAAACAGCTGGTCGCGTATACCTCCTCCAGCTGCAATCGCACTCGATTTTGTTGTAATAAAATCGAAGCTGAGCTGAGAAACACCGTTGATAAGAATATAGGAAAACAAGCCTACTAGAATTGCAGCGATAACGGCTGCACACAAACCAAACATTCCAGTCGCCAGTTTATCTGTTATTTTGCGGTTCATTACACTTTCCTCCTAGATGACAAGTAGCGAATAAGCAGGATGAACAAGAATGACATCACCAGAAGCACAAGCCCCATTGACCAAAGTGTATTATTTTCAACACTGCCGTATGTGGTGTGGCCCATATTCAGCGTGATGATCGTGGTAAGTGTTCCCGCAGTGTCAAACAGGCTTTCCGGCAATACTCTTGTATTTCCAATGACCATCTGAACAGCCAAAGCTTCACCAAATGCCCGTGCCATACCAAGCACAACAGCTGTCATTAATGTTGGAAAAGCTGCAGGCACAAGCACTTTTCTGATCGTCTGCCATCTTGTCGCGCCAAGCGCGTAAGAACCTTCTCTTAAACTCTTCGGTAGAGAAGCCATTGCATCTGCAGAGATCGATGTGATAGTCGGCAGAATCATGATAGAAAGGACAATCGTTCCCGCCAATAAACTGTGCCCTGTTCCGCTCGATTTGAACTGGGCGATAAACGGCACCAATACTGTAAGACCTATGAATCCATAAACAACAGATGGAATGCCGACTAAAAGCTCAATCACCGGCTGCAGCACTTTCTTTCCCCAATTCGGCGCAATTTCTGTCATAAAAATCGCACCTGCAATACCTAGCGGCGCAGCAATGAGGGCAGAAAGAATCGTTACTGCAAATGATCCAAAAATAAAGGGCAGCACTCCATATTTCGGATCAGTATCTGTAGGGTTCCAATTTAGGCTCGTTAAGAATTCAATTGGGCTTACACCATTTACAAGAAAAGATTGCAGCCCCTTAACGCCGAGGAAAATAGTAATCGCAACAGATGCCGCAATCATAATAAGCGCACAAGCTGTCACTATCATTCTTCCTCGAACTTCATCCAATTGCCGATTTTGCCTAGAGCTGATTAAGCGCTCGCTCACAGACATATTTTCTCTATTGTTTATCATTGTTTTACACTCCTATGAATGTGTTAAGAGGAGAAACGGTTGTCCCCGCACTCCTCTTTTTATTAAGATCAGCTTTGCTTCCCGTTGGCATCGCGTGTCACTTTCATATCAGTAACCGGAATGTAGCCTTGGTCAGTAACAATGCTTTTTTGAATGTCTTCACTCTTTAGATAATCAAGAAATTCTTTAGCTAAATCTTTCGCTTCACCTTTTGTATAAGAATGCTGATAAGCCCAGATCGGATACTCGCCAGTTGTGACATTTTTCGCTTCAGGTTTTACACCGTCAATTGATAGAGCAGTTACTTTGTCATCTGTTAAATATGAGAATGCAAGATATCCAATCGCTCCAGGAGTATCAGCAATGATTTTTTTCACCGTGTTGGAGGAATCTTCAGTAATGCCTTCTGCAGGTTCTTCTCCGTCTAGCGCATATTTCACAAATGTAGCACGTGTGCCAGAAGAATCAGGACGGTTTACAAGTGTAATCTTTTGGTCTTTGCCGCCGAGCTCTTTCCAGTTTTTAATTTTACCAGTGAAGATTTTTTTCAATTCATCTTTTGAAATATCCTTCACACCAGCATCAGGGTTTACAGCTGCTGCCATACCAACGACTGCGACTTGATGATCGACAAGCGCTTTTGCATCGATGCCTTCTTTTTCTTCAGCAAAAACGTCCGAATTCCCGATCTGAACAGCTCCTTCAGAGACTTGAGAAAGCCCTGTTCCAGAACCGCCAGCTTGTACCTGTATATCGGCATCAGGGTTTTCTTCCATAAATTTTTCTGCGGCTGCAAGTACTAGTGGCTGCATAGCCGATGAACCAGAAATGGTTAAAGAACCTGATGCTTTTCCTTCTCCTTTTGCAGAATCGCTATTCGATTTTTCACTTTCTCCCGCATTTCCGCATGCCGCTGCAATGATCATAAAAGCAGCCATCAGAAGCATAAGCACCAATTTGTTTTTTTTCATTTCCTGAATTCCCCCTGCGTATAATGTGTAATTTGTCCTACACGTATAGAGTAAAGGTTCTATGTAAAAAGGGTTTGAACCGAATGTTAAGGTTTTGTAAATCAGTGCGTTTTTTTGTATAAAAAAAACGCCCACATCATGTGAGCGTTTCTTTTTAGTTATCAGAAGACGTTGTGTTTTCTGCGTTTTCTTCGATTTTATCTTTATTCTTTTGCTGTGTATCTTCTTTGTCCTGCTTCGATTTCAGCTCAAAATATTTATCCATTACCTCTCTGCCGATTTCGTTTGTAATGGTATATTTAGCGCTGTAATCAATATAAGCCCAAGGTACTACAACAGAGATCGCAATTTCAGGATTATCAGCCGGCGCATAAGCGACAAGTGTCGTATTATAAGTCGCTGTTCCTGTTTTTGATTTATCAGGCCCGTCATAGAACGATTGTGCTGTTCCTGTTTTCCCGGCAGGCTGATATGATGCTGACGCAAATTGGCTGGCAGCTGTCCCTTTTGTCATCACTCGTCTGAATCCGGCCTGTACTTCTTTAATGTATTCACTCTTCATGTCGATTTTGTTCAGCACTTCCGGCTGAACGGACTGCACGACAGCACCAATTCCTTTTTCAGCATTAGGTTCTCTGACTTCTTTTACTAGCTGAGGCTTCAACCGGTAGCCGCCGTTTGCAATCGTTGATACATATTGTGCCAGTTCCAGCGGTGTATACGTATCGTACTGGCCGATTGCATAGTCAAGCAAGAATCCCGTTAATCTGTCTGTACCTTTATAGCCTGTCATTTCATTCGGAAGATCGATTCCAGTTTTAACTCCCAATCCAAATTGGCTGAAGTAATTCCGGAATGTATCAAAGGCCGTTGTATCAATCGGTAAAGCTTGATGCGGTTTATATTCACCTTTTCCGAGTGCAATCGCCGTTTTAAACATAAATACGTTGGAAGACTGCTCTAAGGCTCTTTGAATATTGACCGGTCCTAAGTTCGTCCATGATTTTTTACCATTTTTATCCTGTCCGATATACAATGGTTCATCCTGAAACACTGTATTCAGGTTGATGGCACCGGTTTGCAGGCCCGTCAGCACGGTTGCACCTTTGACAGCCGAACCCATGGCATAAGATGACGTCATATTTCCTAGCGCGTAATCATCAATTTTATATTTCCCATTTTCTTGTTTAATCTGCTTACCCGCCATTGTCAGCACTTCACCGTTTCTCGGGTCCATCATTACAACGAATGCCCGGTCTAATAATTCAGTGCTTGGTCTTGCTTTAGCTGATTTGAGATTCTTCTCAATGATTTTTTCCACTTCTTTTTGCAAATCAATGTCAATCGTAAGTACGAGATCTTTACCGGCTTTGCCCTCAGAAACGGTTTTCGTTCCCGTGACATTGCCGTTTGAATCCGTGATGTTTTCCACCTTTGCTTTTTGTCCCTGCAGAAGGCTTTCGTATTGGTATTCAATATAACTTTTTCCGACCCTGTCATTTCGGCTGTAGCCAAGTGATAGATAATGGTCGAGCAAGTTGGACGGAAGCCCTTCATCAGAGCTGGAAACACTTCCGAGCACTGAGCGAAGAAGGTTTTTATACGGATATTCACGTTCCCAATCGGACGTGACATCAACACCAGGCAGTTCGTCTAAATGTTCACTTACAACTGCCATTTCTTTCGCTGATACATCTTCGTTTTTGATATATTGGGGGGTCAATGCATATCCTGAATCCATCTGTCTTTTGATGGCGAGGATTTGCATGTCTTTATCCGTCAGTTCATTCAGCTGCTTATCAGTAATCCGTTTTAGCTGAAGCTGATATAAATCGTCATCGGATAAAGTTTTGTCTTCAACCTGCTGTCTTTCTTTAGCGGTAATCAACTTTTTGGCTTCTTTCGGCCTAGTTAAAATCCAATAATCCTTTTTATCCCGTTCTGTTACTTTTTTTGTGTCAACCTTAATCATATCAGACAGCTTTTTTGCAATTTTTAGACGCTGCTCTTGCGTGGTCGATTTAGATCTGGTGTATGTGATTGCATTTAAAGCCTTATTTGTCACGATGGCATTAAAGTTTCGATCATAAATTTTCCCGCGCGGCACCGCTGAGCTGACTTCACTTTGCTCCTGTTGATTGGCTTGATTTTTGTAATCATCGCCTTGCACGATCTGCTTAATGCCTAATTCCACAATGATCCAGGTAAATATAACAAAGGCAGCTAAAAATAAAATATTTAACCGGATCGGAAGCGACTTCTTTTTCTCTTTATGATTTTGCTTTTTTGGTTTATTTCTCCTCATAACATCACCTTTTTCTATTTACAGAAAGAAAAGACACTCAAGTAAGAGTGCCAGTTTTCATTTTAAAGGTTTTTTCGACTTTTTTCTACAGATAACCCCTTTTTGACAAAAAATTATCTTTCGCCTTTTAAAAGAGTCGGTTCGGTTACCCTTTTTTGGCCGTCTTCTTCCATGGTTTCATTTTCCCCTTCTTTCTCCTTAAAACGGATATCCTTGACAAAGTAATAAATGAGCGGATGTCCTAAGCCCAATATAGCAAGTGACAAAGGAATGCCCATATCCTCCTTCAGGAGGGCCACAATGAGGAGAAAGCATAAAATGGAGACAATTCTGCCGGCGTTTAAAAACATTTCCCTCAGCACGATATATTCAATTCTTGCTTTTCTCGCATGTCTCGCCCGGCCGATCACATCATATGTCAGTGAAACATATGGAACAAGCAACAAAGGATAGCCGATCGCAATAAAAACACCATACGTCAATAATGTGGTAAAGCTCATATGAAACAGAAGCAAAAACAGCGCTCCATATAGAATAAGGCCGCCCAGTAAAATTGATTTTTTTCTGGCCTTTTTCTTAATCAGCCTTGATGCAAAGTAGTAGGCAAAGAAGGAAACAGCTGAATTGACCAGACCGAATGTGCCGAGCGCCAGTTCGCTGTTTGTCTCAATAAATACAAATACACTGATTAAAAAGACAAAAATCCCTTCTCTCAAGCCCTGAAAAAAATGCGCATTCGTAATTCTCCGCCAATCCATATTGCTATGTCGCTCTCCAAATACTTTGCTCAGCATAAAACGGCCCTTTGATTCTCTCCGTTTTAAAAAAAAGCTCATCACGACAGCCAATGCAAATAAACTGAGGGAGAGACTGAAAATCACAGTGTAACCCGTATTATTTTCAAGCCTTGAGATCACAAATCCAGCTACTATCGGGCCGATCATTCCTGCGGAGGAAGACAGAATGCCCATAAATCCGTTGAAAAAATCACGCGTATCAGGCTCTGTTATTTCAAAGGTCAGCACGTTAAACGCAAGCCAATAAAAGCCATAGCCCACTCCGAGCACAGCGCCGATCAGCACGAGACGGCTGGCCGCCGTTTCTCCGGCTAAGAGCACACTTAAATAAAAAGCTGCTAAAAAAATCACGCCAAATCTTAATATGAACACCCGGTCTATTTTTTTGGCTAACCGCCCAGCCAAATAAAAGGTTATCGGCTGCATTGTCACAATGGATAAATTATATATCGCCAAATCAATAAATTTCCCTGACTGCTTCCAAAGATACACATTAACAAATGTATTGGACAGTGCAATTCCCAGCGAGTAAAGCCCTCCAATGGTCAGCAGAAAGAGTAACCCTTTGTTTACGTCTACATCACCAATCACTTTTTTTAGTTTGCTCATGACTGACTCCCCTTTACTATCCCTTAGTCTGTCTCACTCAAACCGAGATATGTAAAAAGAAGACATAAAAAAACAAGGCCCCATATGAGGACCTTGCTTGTGTCATTATTTTGCTTCACTGTATAGACGAGCCACTTCGTCCCAGTTGACAACATTCCAGAAAGCTGAAATGTAATCAGGACGGCGGTTTTGATAGTTAAGGTAGTAAGCATGCTCCCAAACGTCAAGACCTAGGATAGGTGTTTTGCCTTCAGAAAGCGGAGAATCTTGGTTTGGCGTGCTTGTGATTTCAAGTTTGCCGTTGTTCACAACAAGCCATGCCCAGCCAGAACCGAAGCGTCCAGCCGCTGCTGCTGCGAATTGCTCTTTGAATTTGTCAAAGCTTCCAAATACACTGTTGATCTCTTCAGCAAGCGCGCCAGTCGGCTCGCCTCCGCCGTTTGGAGATAAAAGTGTCCAGAATAATTTGTGGTTCGCATGTCCGCCGCCGTTGTTGCGGACTGCAGTGCGGATGTTTTCAGGAACAGAATTAAGATCTGCAACAAGCTCTTCAACTGATTTGTTTGCAAGAGCAGTGTTTCCTTCAACCGCTTTGTTTAAATTTGTAACGTATGTGTTGTGGTGTTTCGTATGGTGAATAGTCATAGTTTCCTTGTCGATATGCGGTTCTAAAGCATCGTATGCATAAGGTAATTCTGGAAGTTCGTAAGCCATGATAATTCCTCCTTAATATATATATGTACTGAAATGCCGCTTCACAGCGAGCCTTTCTTCATTCAATGTAACAAAAGAACGCTTTGTAATCAATGAAAAAGCTCACGTTTTGGCTCATTTCAGCGAACATATTTCACTTTAACCGATAATTAGCTCAATTAAACCTGCCGCCCGTAATTCTTATAGCACCGTCCATAAAAAATATCCGATCATCAAAAGCTGTATGATGCCCTTTGCAATAACACCTGTTAAAAAGCCGATAAGAGAACCTAAACCGATTTTAAACGCAGATTTTACGTCCTTTTGATGGACGATAAGCTCTGCACAAACAGCCCCAATAAACGGCCCTAAAATGATCCCCGCAACCGGAATAACGAATGGCCCGGCTAATAAGCCGATCGTGCTTCCCCATATGGCAGCTTTGCTTCCGCCGAACCTTTTTACTCCAAGCAGATTAGACACGTAATCCGCGGCGAATAATACTGCTGCAAAAACAGCTTCAACGAGCCAGAACATATAAGAATACGGACTGAATGAAAACAAAAATCCATACAATACAAAGCCCGCAACGATAAATACTACGCTCGGAATAACGGGATACACCAGCCCGATAAAGGCGATGATAAATACCGCCGCAATCAACAGCCAATACAATATGTCCATAAAATCCATCCTCCCTTTACACATCCGCCTTCTTCATGTCTTCCTTGTATTCACACGCAGGCAACGATACAATAAGCAACATATATTAGTTTAGCTAGGAAGTGAAGATAGTGAATGTATTTCAGCTTTTTATCAAAAGTACATACTCTCCCCGTGATATTGCAAAAACAAGATTTCTAGGAATCGGAAAAGCGATTCTTTATGTATTTTTGCTCTCTGTTCTTTTTGCAATTCCAACCGCTTATTATCTAAGCACAGGGACCGTCAAATCAATGAACGGCTTTAAAACCGTTTTACACAAAGATTTCCCTGATTTTAAAATTTCAAACGGCAAACTTCAAACGAATGAAAAAAAAGCCATGGAATCTCAGGCAAATGGTTTCGTTATCGTGTTTGATCCGACAGACGCCTATGGCACCGAACAAATCGAAGCAAAACAAAACGCGATCGGCATCCTTCAGGACAAATTTGTTTTGGCCATTGACGGACAAGCCCAAGAAATGCCTTACTCCATGATGCCGTCAGATTTGACAAAAAAAGATGTGATTGCAGGTTTAAACCAAAATAAAACGATGATCATAACTGTTCTTTCAGTTCTCATTTTTCTCGTAACAGCGGCAGGGAAATTTATTGAAGTCTCATTCTTAGCGCTTATCGGGGTAATCTTGAAGAATGCACAGAAAAAACATCTTTCCTACCATCAGCTCTGGAAGCTTTCTGCTTATTCTATCACCCTTTCGACCGTCTTCTTTACGATCATGCGTGCATTAGAAGCGACCGTTCCAAGTGAATTTTTGCTGAACTGGTTTGTCAACTTTGTCATCCTGTTTCTTGTTTTAAAAGAGATTCCTTCTAAAAAAGCCGCTGTATAATCTGAGACTGCATTCGCAGTCTCTTTTCTTTTGTCATGAATCTGAATGGACAAGCATACTATGGTATAAAATTTCGTATGCGGGAGGAAAAGCGATGAAGCGTCTCACCTTTGTGTGCAGCATTGTTTTTATTCTTTTTATTCTTTTTTATGATCTCAAAATTGGCACGATACCCATTCAGGACCTCCCTGTTTATGAAGCATCAGCAAAAACGGCCGCGCAAAAACCAGCATATCAAACAGTGAAGGTAAAGCCCGGTGACACCGTTATGTCGATTGTCGGATCAGCAGGCTCTCCGGACGACATTGTAAAGGATTTTGAAGCGCTGAATCCAAATGTGAAAGCCAACACCATTCAAGCGGGAACAGTGTACAAATTTCCGGTCTACCCTTAATTAACGTTAATTTCTTGTCAGTTCGGCGAAGACACTGTTACAATGTAATTTGTAAAATAAATTCACATAAACCATACTAGAATTGTTATATCTAGCAGCGGCAACTACAATTAAGGAGCGATTGCAAGTGAGTGAAATCACACATCGTACAAAAACGCGTCCCGTCAAAGTGGGACCTTTAACAATAGGCGGCAACAATGAAGTTGTCATCCAAAGCATGACGACAACAAAAACACATGATGTAGAAGCAACGGTTGCGGAAATTAACCGTTTGGCTGAAGCCGGATGCCAAATCGTCCGGGTAGCATGTCCGGATGAACGGGCGGCAAACGCCATTGCGGATATTAAAAAGCGGATTTCCATCCCGCTCGTTGTTGACATACATTTCGATTATAAGCTTGCGTTAAAAGCCATTGAAGGCGGAGCAGATAAAATCCGAATCAACCCCGGCAACATCGGCCGCCGTGAAAAAGTGGAAGCGGTCGTTAAAGCGGCAAAGGAAAAAGGAATTCCGATCAGAATCGGGGTAAACGCTGGTTCGCTTGAAAAACGGATATTAGAAAAATACGGTTATCCGACAGCCGATGGAATGGTAGAAAGCGCACTTCATCATATTAAAATCCTTGAAGATCTTGATTTTCACGATATTATTGTCAGCATGAAGGCATCTGACGTCAACCTTGCGATCGAGGCTTATGAAAAAGCAGCGAAAGCTTTTGACTACCCGCTGCACCTCGGAATCACCGAGTCAGGAACGCTGTTTGCCGGCACAGTAAAGAGCGCAGCTGGACTCGGTGCAATTTTAAGCAAGGGAATCGGAAACACTATGCGTATTTCATTGAGCGCAGATCCAGTGGAAGAGGTAAAAGTAGCAAGGGAGCTTCTGAAATCGTTCGGCTTAGCCTCCAATGCTGCCACACTTATCTCCTGTCCGACTTGCGGCCGAATAGAGATTGATTTGATCAGCATCGCCAATGAAGTGGAAGAATATATTTCTAAGATAAAGGCACCGATTAAAGTTGCTGTTCTCGGCTGTGCCGTAAATGGACCTGGTGAAGCAAGAGAAGCTGATATCGGCATCGCCGGAGCTCGCGGCGAAGGGCTCCTGTTCCGGAAAGGGAAAATTGTCCGTAAGGTTCCTGAGGAAACAATGGTAGAGGAACTCAAGAAAGAAATCGACATTCTTGCTGAGGAACATTATGCAAAGCTTGAAGCTGAAAAAGCAAAATTAAAAGAAGAGACACAAAAAGCTTGACGGGAACCCGTCAAGCTTTTTTGTGTTAGAAAAATGGAATAATAAATATTCCAAGCACTAATGAGACGACACCGATACCCATCGCCCAAGCTCCAAGCCCCTGGGCGCCTCTTCTTCTTGCGATATAGCCGACAATAATACCGGCAGCTCCCAATAAAACAGGCAGTACAAACAATGAGATAATGGACAAGGCTAAAGCAATGTAGCCTATTCCCCGTCCTTCATTGACATTGCCGCCACTGCGATCATTATCTCGGTCATTGGTGCGGTCAGCAGCACGGTAAGGTTCCGCGATTTCAGCAGCCGTTTCCTCAAAAAAACCATCATTGTCACGGGTAATATTTGTTCCTTCAGAACCATGATCTACATAGTAACTGTTGTTGTCACGTTTTTCGTAATCGTTTGCCACCTTCAATTCCCCCTTCTGTTTTTATTAAAGGAGCTTTTATAGTTTGATCTATTTTGGCTGATTCATGTTTGCTAAACTTTTCTGTTAATGTTAATTGTTTATGTTACACTTGAAGGGATGAAACTGAAGGAGTGTGGGCATGTTACGCTTAGGAATAGATATTGACGGCACAATCACGGCTCAGGATACATTCGTCCCTTATTTGAACCGCTCGTTTAATCTATCCATTTCATTAAACGATATGACGGATTATGATTTGACAAAGCTGTTACACATTACACAGGAAGAATTTTGGGATTGGATGAATCAAAATGAAGCAATCATATATAAGGAAGCATTGCTTGCGCAGCACGCAAAACAGTCACTTGACCTCCTCAAAGAGGAGCACAAGCTTATTTATATTACAGCGAGACGGACTCATTTAACTGATATTACCTATGAATGGTTTGACAAACAAAACATTCATTACGACCACATCGAACTTGTTGGCGGTCATCATAAAGTTGATGCAGTCAAAAATCATAACATTGATTTGTTTTTTGAGGATCATCATGGGAACGCAATGATGATTGCCAAAGAAGCAGGTATACCAGTAATTTTATTCAATTCCCCTTATAACCAGCTTCCGATTGATTCAAATATCATTAGAGTCAATAACTGGCTTGAAGCCGTTCAATGGATTAATCAAAACAAACATCAATTCATGCGTGTCAATAACTAAAAAAAGGAGCCTAAATCGAGCTCCTTTTTTTTCATATGCGCAATTATGCAGTAGTGTTTTCCTGGTTTTCCGCCGTACAATCAGGGCATGTCCCGTAAATCTCGAATTTATGCCCGCTGATTTGATAGCCATCCAAATCATCACAAAGTTTGTCCATCGGACATGATTCAATCTCTTTTGTTTTGCCGCAGGCAAGACAAATAAAGTGATGGTGATGATGAGTAAAGGAACACTTAAACCGGAAGAGCTTTTCACCGGACAGCTCAGTTGTTTCCAAAATACCAAGTTCTTCATATAAAGAAAGGTTTCTGTAGATTGTGTCAAAGCTTAAACCGGGATAATCATCATTTAATGCAGACAGTACGTTTTTAGCAGTAAGATACCTGTCTGAATCAGCAAATAACTGCAGCATATCTTCCCGTTTATTTGTATATTTATATCCGTTTTCTTTCAGTAGGTTCAACGCTTCTTGTACGTTCATGAAGGGTCCCCCTTTTCGCTTTGCTTAAGAACGTATCACATGTATGAAAAAGAAAATGGCAGCTGTTGACCAGCAAGCCATTCTCTTTACCAGATAAAATTATACCCATAAAATGAATAAAAGTAAATGAAAGCCTAGTGGATTGCGTTTTTGAATTTCCCGCCTCTTGTTTCATGAGTATTCATAATTGTTATGAATGCATTTTGATCGACTTCAAACACGATCGATTTTAGCTTAGTCACTTCCAGCCTTGTGACCACCGCGTAAATCACGTCCTTTTCTTCGTCCGTATATCCGCCTTTCCCCTTCAGCTTGGTTGTTCCGCGACCGAGGCGGTGCAAAATCGCGTCGGAAATCTCATCATACTGGTCAGACACAATAATGACAGCTTTTGTTTCATCAAGCCCCTGGATCACAGCATCAATGGTTTTCATCGCAATATAATAAGTCATGAAAGAGTACATCGCTTGCTCAGGACCGAACACAAAAACAGCCCAAATGAAAATGAATACATTGATGAGCATAACAAACTCACCTACTGAAAACGGAAGTTTTTTTGTCAACAGAATACCGAGAATTTCGGTGCCATCCATTGAACCTCCGTTTCGAATAACAAGCCCGACGCCAAAGCCGAGTAAAAGACCTCCGAACACAGTGGCCAAGATAGGCTGAGTGGTAATGGCTTCTACATGGTGAAGCGAGGATTCAATAACGGCAAGCCCGACAATTCCAATCATAGTAGAGATAAGGAAGGTCTTACCGATATATTTATATCCGAAGATCATAAAAGGGATATTTAAGATAACAACGAATAAAGCGAAATTCAGAAAGGGGTTTGACATAAAGAGGTGGTCTAGAATCAGTGATACACCAATAATCCCGCCATCAATAAAATCATTGGGGATTAAAAATAATTCAATACTTACAGCCGCAGATGCAGCGCCTACCAGAATCATCAGGACCCTGAAAATAAAATGGGAAAATGTTTCTTTCTTATGTTGTTTTGTTGGGGTCATAAAATCTCCTTTCCTGCAATAACTATTTTAAATACATTATAAATCTATTTTACCATTAAACGCTGACACATTTTACTGATTTGCCCATACATTAAGTCTGGAGGTGGAATGGTCGATGATTTTATTTCAAAGAATTATATTGCAGCGCCTTAATCAGGCTACCGCTGACGATTTGCTGAAGTACTCAAAACAATATGGAATCAGCCTAACAAGACAGCAGGCCGTTGAAGTGGCAAACCTGTTATATGGAAAAAATGTGAACATCTTTAATGAGAGTGAACGAATGCGGCTGCTGAAACAAGTAGAGGCAATTACATCGAAAGAAACAGCTCAAACTGTTAATGAACTATTCAAACAATTCACAAGCTAAAAAATGGGGGATGGCTCCCCCATTTTTTATTGCTGTAAAATCTTTTCGAGCAATGTGTCATCAAATTGTTTTTCTTTCAGCATTTCAATCTCAAAACGGTATGGCGGTTTTTTATTCTTTTTATCTTCACCGACATACGGCGTTTCGAGGATTTTTGGAATGTCTTTTAACTGCTCATGGTGAACAACATATTGCAAAGCATCAAATCCGATTTCACCAAAGCCGATGTTTTCATGGCGGTCTTTTCTCGCGCCTTTGACATTTTTGCTGTCGTTAATATGAAGCACTTTAATACGATCAATGCCGATGATTTTATCAAACTCATTCAGCACTCCGTCAAAGTCTTCTGCAATCTGATATCCTGCATCATGTGTATGGCAAGTGTCAAAGCATACTGACAGATGCTCATTGTGGGTAACGCCATCGATAATCTGCGCGAGCTCCTCAAAGCTTCTGCCGCATTCAGATCCTTTTCCTGCCATTGTTTCTAATGCAATTTGGACATTTTGATTCGGATCGATTACTTCATTTAAGCCCTCAATAATTTTTTTGATGCCTGCTTCAGCTCCCGCTCCTACATGAGCACCCGGGTGAAGGACAATTTGCTTTGCTCCGATAGCAGCTGTCCGTTCAATTTCAGAACGAAGGAAATCGACACCAAGCTCAAAAGTGGACGGATTGGTCGTGTTGCCAATATTAATTATATAAGGGGCGTGTACGATAATCTCGTCAATGCCGTTTTCCTGCATGTGTGCCCGGCCAGCTTCTATATTCAAGTCTTCAATTTTCTTTCGGCGCGTATTTTGCGGTGCGCCTGTATAGATCATAAACGTGTTCGCCCCATAAGAAACTGCTTCCTGGCTTGCGGCCAAAAGCATATGTTTGCCGCTCATAGAGACGTGTGAACCTATTCTCAACAACAAATTCCCCTACTTTCTTTTTTTAGACTGGTTTCTTCTCTGTTTTTTCTTGATTTTCTCCATCTCGTAGCTCATTTTCTTTTTATATCCAGGCTTAACCTTCTTCGGCTTTTTCACTAGACGATGCGCAATTTCATCCGCTTCGTTCGGCGTTTTTTTACGCTTTTTGCGGCGCTGGCGGTCATCGCCTTTTTTCCATTCGCCCTTTTCAAGCTCTAAGTAATCAAATTCGATGCCCATTTTCTCAAGTCTGGCTAATGCATCCTCATCAGAAAGCTCATAAATGGTCATCGCTTGTCCTGATGAACCGGCGCGAGCCGTTCTGCCCACACGGTGAACATAGAAATCAAGGTCATCTGGCAGCTCATAGTTGATAACATGGCTGACACCTTTGATATCAATGCCTCTTGCAGCAAGGTCAGTTGCAATGACATAAGTAAATTCCAAATCATTGATTTGCTTCATGACTTTCTTCCGCTCACGAGGCGTTAATCCGCCGTGCAGCAGCCCGATTTTCAGACCTTTTCCAGTTAAATATTGAGCGATATGGTCAGCAGTGTTTTTCGTATTGGCAAACACAATGCCCAAGTATGGATTCAGATGAGACATGATGTCAAAAAGGAGCTTTTCCTTGTCACGATGTTTCGAAGGAATAAGGATATGCTCGATTTTCGCAGCAGTCACCTGTTTTGGCTCTACATGGGCGTATTTCGGGTTTTCCATGTATTTTTTCAAAAATGGTTTCAGCTTTTCCGGAATCGTCGCTGAGAACACAAGCATTTGCAGATCCTCAGGCATGCGGGAACCAATGTAATCTACATCAGCCAAGAATCCCATATCCAGCATTAAATCCGCTTCATCAATGACGAGAGATTCTGCTTTATGAACACTTAACGCCTGTTCTTTGATTAAATCAGCAATACGTCCGGGTGTACCGACAACAAGATGCGGCTGTGTTTTCAGTTTATCAATCGATTTTTGTTTATCCGTGCCTCCGATAAAACATTTCGAGCGAATCTGGCCGCCTTCTTCACCCTGTGTGATTTTAAGCGCTTCCTGGTGAATCTGGTTGGCAAGCTCTCTCGTCGGGGCCGTAATCACAACCTGTACGACATCCTTAGCAGGATCGATTTTGTTTATCAAAGGCAGTAAATAAGCGTGAGTCTTTCCGGTTCCCGTCTGAGACTGGCCGATGACGCTTTCTTTTTTTAATACTGCAGGAATCAGCCTTTTCTGGATATCAGTCGGTTCGTAAAAACCAAGGCGGTGTACTGCATCTATAATAAACGGTTTCAATTCATAAAGTTCAAATTTTGTTTCTTTCATTTTTCCCAGCTCCTTAAAGCGGCACATTATGTGTCCATCATCACATTATACCCGATTTTGCTTAAAAACACCACGTTTGGAAGGCGTTTGTTTTATTCAGTTATGTAAAGCAAATACCGCAGCCCATGCATATTCTAATAGCAGAGAGAGCTGAAAGGAGGTACAAGTATGTTTTCACCGCAGCAGCCGATGAGAAATTATCCGCAGCCCGGACCGCCCCGCCCCATGCCAAACCAGCAAATGATGGGCAGAAGACCGCCTGCTATGCAAAGACCTGCATTTGGGCCGCAGCAGCAAGGCTTTCAGCAATCCGGACAGTTTCTTCCTCAAGCAGCAAATGCCGGAGCAAGAAATGGTGCGGGCGGAGGCTTAAAAGGAATGCTGTCAAAATTCTTACCGGGCGGAGGAGGCGCTGGAAGCGCCGGCGTTCCAGGAGCAGGTGCAGCAGCGAGCGGAGGGTCAGGTCTGCAAGGTATTCAAAGTATCGCGAATCCTGCCTCTTTATCCAGTATGCTTGGGAATGTGCAAAAAGTTCTCGGCATGGCGCAGCAAGTCACCCCAATGATCCAGCAGTACGGTCCGTTAGTCCGCAATCTGCCGGCAATGATGAAGCTGTACAGCCAATTAAGTAAAAGTGATGATACAGAGAGCAATGATGAAAATGAAAACGAAAAACAAACAGATTTAAAAGAAACCTCTGAAACAGAGACCGAGACTGAAGCAAAAACCTCAGATCCAAACAAAAATTCAAAATCAAAAAGTTCTTCTCCAGCCAAGAAATCAAAAACATCTGACAGTAAAAAACAAAAATCAAAACCATCTGCCCCAAAGAAAAATGAAGCTGTCTCTCCTGCTTCGAAAAGAACATCAGGCAGATCAAAACCAAGATTATATATTTAACATTCTTTGATATCTGAAGTGAGATTGGCTATAATGAGATCAGAAGAATGCAAGAATAGAGCCGTTTGATTACGGCTTTTTATATTGCCTTTACTCACTTCAGTATTGGAGGACAAGCAAAAATGAACGTAATTAAAATTTCACCGCGCGGCTATTGCTATGGCGTTGTAGATGCTATGGTTATTGCCAAGAACGCGTCACTGGATAAAAGCTTACCAAGACCTATCTATATACTCGGGATGATTGTTCATAATAAACACGTCACTGATGCATTTGAGGAGGAAGGAATCTTTACCTTGGACGGCGCTAACCGTCTGGACATCTTGAAGCAGGTTGAAAAAGGTACTGTCATTTTCACTGCGCACGGTGTTTCTCCCGAAGTCAGAAGAATCGCTGAAGAAAAAGGATTAGTCGCAATTGATGCTACATGTCCGGATGTAACAAAAACTCATAATTTAATTCTTGAGATGAAAGAAAAAGGATATCACGTGATCTATATCGGCAAAAAAGGGCATCCGGAGCCAGAAGGAGCCGTTGGCGTAGCCCCTGAGATCGTTCACTTAGTTGAAACAGAAGAAGATGTGAAAAACCTTGATATCCAAGCAGAGAAATTGATTGTGACGAATCAAACAACGATGTCTCAATGGGATGTTCACGACATCATGGAGCTTGTAAAAGAGAAATATCCTCATGTCGAATATCACCAGGAGATTTGCCTCGCTACTCAAGTGCGGCAGGAAGCTGTATCAGAACAGGCGAAAAAAGCAGACTTAACGATCGTTGTCGGTGACCCGAAAAGCAACAATTCCAATCGGCTCGCGCAAGTGTCTGAGGAAATAGCTGGCACAAAAGCATATCGAATCGGCGACCTAAGCGAATTAAAACTCGAGTGGCTGAAAGGTGTTCATACCGTTGCCGTTACTGCCGGGGCTTCAACACCAACGCCGATCACAAAAGAAGTCATTCGCTTTTTGGAGCAATATGATCATGAAGATCCATCAACTTGGACAACTGAACACAATGTTCCGCTCAAAAAAATACTACCGAAAGTAAAAGCAAAAAACTGAGGCTTTAAAGCCTCAGTTTTTTTATAGAAATGTAAATGGATTTGTATCTGTCTCAGAAATAAAGATATTCACGTCCAGCTTTTTCTCTTTGCACAATGCCGTCAGTTTTCCCGTGACGCCTTTTTTCATGATTTTTTCCGCATAATGGCCCGGGTCGACAACATTCAGGCCAAGCATCATTGCATCATGGGCCACATGGAAGTATAAATCTCCTGTAACATAAACATCAGCACCCTTTCGTTTCGCATGATGAATATACTTGTTTCCGTCTCCGCCAAGAACAGCTACTTTCTTCACTATGCTGTCAGCCTCACCTACCATTCTGACGCCATTTACTTCAAGCTTGTCTTTCACAAACAAAGCAAATTCCTTAAGCGTCATCTCCGTTTGAAGTGTTCCGACACGGCCAAGCCCTTTTTCGGCAGGAGCCTGCTCGACAGGATAGATGTCGTAAGCGACTTCTTCATAGGGGTGGCTTTTTATCATCGCATTGATAACAGCTTTTTCGATGCTTTTAGGAAACACAGTCTCAAGCCGTACTTCATGAACAAGCTCAAGCTCCCCTACTTCACCGATAAAAGGCTTTGCGCCGTCCAATGGCTTAAAGCTGCCGATTCCTTCAGATGAAAACGCACAATGGCTGTATTCGCCAATATGGCCGGCTCCCGCATTTCCGAGTGCCGCTCTGACCTGTTCTTCATATTCCTTCGGCACGTATACGGCCAGTTTTTTCAGAGGATCAGTATAAGTAGGCGCCAGCACTTCCGTCTCACTCAGCTCTAATGCTTCAGCGAGCAAATCATTCACGCCGCCGTCCGCAACGTCTAAGTTTGTATGAGCTGCATAAACAGCGATATCGTGCTTCAAACACTTTTCAATTAACCTTCCGGCAGGCTGATCCGTTGAGATATGCTTTAACGGCCTGAAAATAGGAGGATGGTGTGCAATAATCAAATCTACCTCTTTTTCAATTGCTTCATCGATAACACTCTCCAACACATCAAGTGTTACCATCACATTTTTAATCGGTTTATTTAAGGTGCCGATTTGCAGGCCTATTTTATCGCCTTCGACGGCATAGGCTTTCGGGGAAAATTGTTCAAACAGCTGGATGATCTGCTGCCCATTGACTGTTTTAGCCATGATCGATAACCTCCTTCAGCAGCTCCATTCGGTCGGCGAGCTCCTTTAATTTTTGTTGATTTTGTTCTGTACTTGCCGCACGGCTGATCTGTTCATAAATGCTTTGTGTGTGCCGAAGCTCTTGTGTCCACTTTTTCAAGAATACAGCATTCTTTTCTTTTGCCAGGAAAGGGCCGACAAGCATTCCGGCTGATAAAGAAATGGCGGCATACGCTGCATCTCTGTCTCCCTCTTCGGCGACAAGCACCTCATAGCACTTTCCGTCCTCTTCAAGGATCACCTCATCTATCAGCGCATACCCTTCTTTATATAGCCACTCTCTAATATGAATAGCATGAATATTAGGCTGTAAAATAAGCCGTTCCTTCCCTGTTAATTTGTCTTTACCCGCTTCTAAAATCTGAGCGATCAAGGATCCGCCCATTCCCGCAATCGTAATTGCATCGGCTTCACCTTTTTTAATGACTTCCAGGCCATCTCCCTGCCTTACAGATATGCGCGAGTTTAAGGCTAATTTTTCAACCTGCCGCTTGGCAGACAAAAACGGGCCGTCTGTTATTTCTCCGGCAATGGCTCCGCTGGCTTTATGATTCAGTACCGCATAACAAGGAAGGTAAGCGTGGTCGGACCCGATATCGGCCATCACCGCTCCATTCGGTATGTACTCCGCTACTGTTTGCAATCGTTTTGATAATTTTAATTCGTTCACTTGTCATCACAACTTTTCTCAATCATTTTTTCCCTATCTATCATATAAAAAAACAGCCCGGAATCCAAGCTGAGTGAATGAATTTCAGTTTATTTCTTATAAAGCGGCTCTACACGAGGCAGACAAAAATAAAAGGCTGTCGAGAACATCTCGGCCGCCTGAGAACGCATAAGGAGAAAGATAGATCTTTTATTTAATTTTTGACACCCACTCTGCCATATCATCCAGCTTATCAGCCGGAACAAGACCGGAAGGCATTCCATTACCGCCTTTTTCAATCTTTGTTTTAATTTCAGCGACATCCTTCTTATCCCCTACACCTTTTAAGCTCGGACCCGAAACACCTTCATAATTTTCACCGTGGCACGCGATGCAGTTTGCCTTGTAAATCTCCTCCGGTGAAGCGTTTGCATCATCTTTTTCGGCAGATTTGCTTTCTCCGCCGCTTGCAATCTCTTGAGAGTCGTCAAGCCCCTTTACTGATAAAAAGAAAGTCAGACCAATACCTAAAACAGCGATCAGTAAAAATGGAATAAGCGGATTCCATTTCATTTCCCTTCCCCCTTTTTGATCCTTCCCCTATGTAAACACTTCTAATTCTAACTTATTTTTACAAAAAGTAAATGGATTGCTATGCAAAAGTTTTTTATTCACACATTATACAAAATTGAATAGAATCCTGCCTATTTCTCTAATATCCTTTTTGTTCTATTGTATAATGTATTGTATACGCTTACAATAGTAAATATGGAATCCATTTTTGAAATTTTTCTCTGCAATGTTCATTTGCAAATGACATCATTTTTCAGTAAAATAAAGGCATATTATCCATATATCTTTTTAATAAAAAAGAAGAACGGATCTGCAAGACCCGTTCCATCTTATTCGAGGAAATCTTTCAAACGTTTACTTCTGCTAGGATGTCTTAGTTTCCGCAACGCTTTAGCTTCGATTTGTCGAATACGCTCTCTCGTTACTCCAAATACCTTGCCGACCTCTTCTAATGTTCTTGTACGGCCGTCATCAAGACCGAATCGAAGACGCAATACATTTTCTTCACGATCAGTTAACGTATCAAGCACATCTTCCAGCTGCTCTTTCAATAGCTCATATGCGGCGTGGTCTGATGGTGAAGTTGCTTCTTGGTCTTCAATGAAATCACCAAGGTGTGAGTCATCCTCTTCACCAATTGGTGTTTCCAGCGATACCGGCTCTTGTGCGATCTTTAAAATTTCGCGTACTTTTTCAGGTGTTAAATCCATATCTTCCGCAATTTCTTCAGGTGTAGGCTCTCTGCCTAAATCTTGCAGTAATTGACGCTGCACACGGATTAATTTATTAATGGTTTCAACCATATGAACGGGAATCCGGATCGTTCTTGCCTGATCGGCAATGGCGCGAGTAATCGCCTGTCTGATCCACCACGTTGCATACGTACTGAATTTATAACCTTTGCGGTAGTCAAATTTTTCAACGGCTTTCATCAGGCCCATGTTGCCTTCCTGAATCAGGTCAAGGAACAGCATTCCGCGTCCGACATACCGTTTTGCGATACTGACAACAAGCCGCAGGTTCGCTTCAGCCAATCTGCGTTTAGATTCTTCGTCACCTTCTTCAATCTTTTGAGCATAGGCGATTTCTTCTTTTGCAGAAAGAAGGTTAACCCGGCCGATTTCCTTTAGATACATACGAACTGGGTCATTAATTTTGACACCAGGCGGTACACTTAGGTCATTAAGGTCAAATTCTTCTTCGGCTTTGGCAAGCTGCTGAATATTAGGATCTTCTGTTTCTTCATTCTCACTAATTAATTCAACACCTTGTTCACCTAAAAATTCATAATACTCATCCATTTGGTCTGATTCAATTTCAAAGCTGGACATACGCTCAGCAATTTCTTCATATGTCAAAACGCCACGTTTTTTACCTGACTCTGTTAATTGCTCTTTTACTTGGTCGAATGTTAATTCTGTTTCGTGGGTTTGTTTATCAGCCATTATGGATCCCTCCTTCCAAAGCTTGCAACGAATTCTATAAGCGGTATGATTCTTATTCGGTCCATTCAGGCGTTTTCTATGTGAACTGCCTTTAACAATGTGCGAATAATGAAATGACAATTCATGATGAGGTCAAGCGATCTATTTGCTCCTCCGCAAGGAATCATTGCCAATAAATGCTTCTCACCATGTTCCCAGTTATTTTAAAGATCGGTTCAATGTAACGATTTCTTGAGCCAAAGAAGCGGCTCTTAAAAAATCCTTTTGCCTTTCGGCTTCGGCTCTTTCCGCCTCTTTTTCTTTTATCATTGACCAATTTCTTTGATTCAACACTTTTTTTACATAATCTGATAACTCAGCTTCACTTAACTCCTGATTGATCTGCAGCATTAAAATATCTGACAAGAGCTGGCTTATATGATCATCCGTCACCCTGGCCATCAGATGCTGAGGCGTCAGCTCAGCTCCCTCTTCGTAAAAAGCATAAAGATACGCAGCCAATGCGCGGTGCTCATCAATATTAAATTGAAAGCCTACCCGGTCAATTACTTTTTTGATGACGCCACGATCTCGAAGCATGTGGGCAAGCAACAGCCTTTCTGCATTTTCATACGCCGGACGCAGACGTTTTTGCCTTGCTTTTGTCGTCAGATGCGCTCGCCTTGTTTTCGTTTCACCGCCGTTGTCAGCAGGTTTGTTTTGCTTGCTGAAAACAGTCAGCTGTTCGGCTAAAGATTCCTGTGAAAGTGAAAACTCTGAAGCAAGCTGTTTTACATAGACTTCCTGCTCAAGAGACCCTGAAAGCGTGCTGATTTCTTTCAGTACGTCTTTAATGTAAGCTAAGCGATCGCCTTCATCGGACAGGTTCTTTCCTTTTCGGAAATATTGCATTTTGAACGCCATCACGGTGACACTGGCGTCGATAATATCGTTTTTGAATTTTTCCCCGCCGAACTTTTTGATGTAGTCGTCAGGGTCTAACCCGTCAGGAATCATTGCAACTCTGACTTTGCAGCCTTTATTTTGCAGAAGCTCAGAAGCTTTTAAAGTGGCTTCATAACCGGCTTTATCAGAGTCATAACAAAGAATGATCTCCTCGACATTTCTTCTCAGGATCTTGACATGGTCATCTGTCAGAGACGTTCCCATCGTGGCTATGCTCTCTTTAACACCCGAGTTTACGGCCGATATGACATCGGCAAAGCCTTCAAATAAGACTGCTCTTTCCTGCTTTCTGATATGAAGGCGAGCCTTATAAAAGTTGTAAAGCAGTTTGCTTTTATGAAAGAGCGGTGTTTCAGGACTGTTCATATACTTAGGCTGCTGGCTGCCCAGAGCCCTGCCTGAGAAAGCAACGACGGCCCCGTGATGATCATGGATCGGAAACATGACGCGGTTTCTGAAACGGTCAAAATACCCGCTTCCGTCTTCACGCCTGATCAGGAGACCCGCTTTTTCCATTTGCGCCTCACTAAAGCCCCTCTTGACGAGAAATTTCGTAATGAAGTCCCAAGAATCAAGAGCATAGCCGATCTGAAATTCATCAATCAGCTCTTTCGTAAAACCCCTGGAAAGCAGGTAATCCAATGCCTCTTGACCTTCTTTTGTATTTATTAACAAATGATGGTAAAATTTCTTCAGGAGCTCATGAGCCTCAGCCATTTTTTGTTCTCCAGAAGATTCTGGCCGGGCTCCGGAATGGACTGCTATATCATCTGGAAAATCAATTTGGTATTTGTCAGCAAGGTGAGAAACCGACTCGGCAAACGAATAGCCTTCCATTTGCCTTAAAAAAGAGAAAACATTGCCGCCCGCTCCGCAGCCAAAGCAATGAAAAATCTGTTTATCGGGCGATACGGAAAACGAAGGTGTGCTTTCTCCATGAAAAGGACAGAGTCCAAAGTAGTTTCGGCCTTGCTTCTTTAATTGAACATAATCACCTATGACTTCTACAATATCTGCCGACTTTTGCACCTGATCCACAATTTCATCTGGTATCCGATTTCCCATCTTATAACACTCCGTCGTACATTATTCGATGCTTTAGTGCAAAATCCCTTCATCATTCGACAGGATTTTTTGCAGCAGGGTAATAAATCGTTCTCGATCTTCTTTATTCAATTTTTTAGGCCCTTTGGCGTATATGCCTTTTCTCCTTTGTTTGCCGGAAAAATGACGGCTCTCAAGAGCAAAATCAATGGTGCCTTCTTTGTAAAGACGCCCTCTTTCCGACATGACGGAGACATTTCTGTTCAGCAGCAGGGATGCTAATCCGATGTCCTGCGTCACTACAATATCTCCCGGTTTTACATGATTTGCGATATATAAATCAGCAGCTTCTTTATGAGGATCAACATACTTCCATTTTTCTTCTTTGCTTCTGGAAAGCTGATAATGTTCAAATGAAGCGACAAAAAGAACTTGAACTTCATAATCGGATGCTGTCTGTAAAATTTCATCTTTTACCGGACAAGCATCAGCATCGACAAAAATCGTCTTTTCTTGTTCATTAAGAAGAGTAATTCTCCATCCCTCCATTAAACTCCTGCATAAAAGCAAGCAAAATCGCACATCCTTTATCATTGCGGATGTATATGAATTTGTCGAAAAATTTACGGGAGAAATTCTTGACATCTTACCCATAATAGTTTATTCGTATCACACGAACCTTAAACCTAAAATTAATCATTTTATCACAATTTTTTATTATAATACAAACTTCACAAAGATGCTATTGTTTTTCATTATTCCCTTTTGGCATAGCCAAAAACCCAGGATAGAGCGTCCTGAGTTACTTGTTTTTTGTTTTGAGATGATGGATAATATTCGCTGTTTCTTCAACCGCTTTATTTGAAACATCAACAACCTGGCACCCAATCCGATCAACAATCTTTTCGAAGTATTCCAGTTCCTCTTTAATTCTGTTGATATTTGCATAGATCGCTTTGTCATTAAGCCCGAGCGATTTTAACCGTTCTTTTCTGATATGATTCAGTTTATCCGGGCTAATCTTTAAGCCGATGCATTTTTTCGGATCAACGTTAAAGAGTTCTTCCGGCGGGTCAACCTCCGGAACAATCGGAACATTGGCAACCTTCAGGCGCTTGTGGGCGAGATATTGAGACAGCGGTGTTTTGGACGTTCTTGATACGCCAATCAAAACAATATCAGCTTTTAAAATCCCTCTTGGATCACGTCCATCATCGTATTTAACTGCAAACTCGATGGCCTCCACTTTTTTGAAATAGTCTTCATCAAGCTGGCGCACCCGCCCCGGTTCGTATTTTGCCGTTAAACCGTATGCTGTCTCCATTTTATCAATTAACGGGCCGATAATATCATAATATAGAACATTTGCTTTTTCCGCTTCGGCAATCAAATATTCTCTGATTTCGGGCACCACGAGTGTAAAACAGATAATGCCTCCGTCTGCCTTTGCAAGTGAAATCACTTCATTGATAGTGCCTATATCTTCAACATAAGGAATTCTTCTTACATGTGTATCGTCCGCTGAACCGTTGAATTGGCTGAGCGCTGCTTTCACAACCAATTCAGCCGTTTCACCGACGGAATCCGATACGACATAGATGATGCGGTTATTCATATTATCCCCCCGTTAGTTTACGATCTTATAGGATTTCATTTTCGGATAAACTGACAAGTATTTTTGTCATGTTCGTTTTTGTCACTCTGCCGATCACTTCAAAGCCTTTATCGGTATCTTTGATGACAGGCAGTGCATCAATTTGTTTTTCTATCAAGTGCTTTGCAATGTCCATCACATAATCCTCGCGTCTGCACACCGTAATGTTCGGCATCCTTGTCATAATGATGTGAACAGGGACCGATGTAAGCTCCTGCTGGCCAATACTCGCTCTCAGCAAGTCTTTTCGTGAAAGCACCCCGACTAAGACAGCATCGCGGTCCACCACAAACAGAGTACCTACATCTTCTAAAAACATGGTGCAAATCGCATCGTACACAGAAACGTTTTCGTGAATCACGACGGGGATAGATTGAAAGTCTTTCACCTGAAGCTTCTTGAGTTTGTCTGCCAAAAGCTGTGTTCCGGTTTTTCCAGTATAGAAATAACCGACTCTCGGGCGCGCCTCGAGGAATCCTGACATGGTGAGTATGGCTAAATCCGGACGCAATGTTGCCCTGGTTAGGTTCAGCTTTTCTGCAATGTGCTCCCCTGTAATCGGCCCGTTTTCTTTTACAATCTGCAAAATATGCTCTTGCCGTTTATTTAGTTCGATTGTACTCACCACCTTTTCACTTCATAACTATGTAAAGAAATAATAATCCATATTATATCGTAAATATCTTTAATCAAACAAAAAAACTTACAAATGGGGAAAAGACGATTACCGATTACACAGCAACCGCCTTTTCTTTCTTTATTTTACAATAAGGGCATTCATATTCGCAAAGGACTTGATTTCATCCGCCAAGCTTACCATTTGCGCTAATCGGTTTGCCTTTAAAGTCTCGTTATCCGCTATTACCATTGTATGATCGAAGTACGTATCGATCGGTTCTTTTAAGGCAGCAAGTGAAGCAAGCGCCGCCTCGTAATCTTTTTTGCTGAAGCTTTCCTGCAAGTTTTGCTTTACTTTTTTGTAAGCCTCAAACAGGTTTGCTTCGTATTCATTTTCAAACAGCTCAGGCTGAATGTCTCCGCGGACTCCTTTTTTGCTGATAGAGATCACTCGGCCTAACGCTTCGGCTGTTTCCTTAAAGCCTGGTGCACCAAGCTTTTGTTCCAGCACTTGCGCTTTATGCAGCGCCGAATATGGCTCAAGCTCAGAGCTTTCCAGCACGGCGTCAATAACATCATGCCTGATCTGTTCAGCATTCAATACATATTTCAGGCGCTGAGTGAAGAAATCTAAGAGTTCATTTTCTTTATCCGTTTGTACGAAAGTAAGCAGTTCTTCAAACGAGATCCCCCAGTTGCGGTCAAGCAGAATCGCAACTATACCGCTTGCTTGGCGGCGCAGCCCGTAAGGATCCTGAGAACCGGTTGGAATAACACCGATAGAGAAGAATGAAGCAATGGTATCAAGCTTATCCGCCATTGCTACAACAGCTCCGGTGAAAGTAGATGGCGTTTTTCCGCCTGCTGATCTAGGCATATAGTGTTCGTTGACTGCTGCAGCCACAGCTTCGTCTTCACCAAGCATTCTCGCATACTTTTCACCCATAATTCCTTGAAGCTCAGGGAATTCATAAATCATATGCGTAACAAGGTCGAATTTAGAAATTTCAGCAGCCCGCTTCACATGTTTTAATGTATCTTCATCAGCTTGAAGACGAACCGCAAGCTTCTCTGCGATTGAAGTGACTCTTCGAACCTTATCAGCAAGAGAGCCAAGCTCTTCATGGAAAACGATGTTTTCCAGCTTCTTCACGTTTGCATCAATGTTTAGTTTCTGATCTTCCTTATAGAAGAATGAAGCATCAGACAAACGCGCGCGCAGCACTTTTTCATTGCCTCGGGCCACATTTTCGATCGCGTGGCTGTTGCCGTTTCGGACTGTGATAAAGTGCGGCAGCAAATCACCGTTCTTGTCTTTGACAGGGAAGTAGCGCTGGTGCTCTTTCATTGTCGTGACAAGCACTTCCTCAGGAATGGACAGAAACTCAGATTCAAATGAACCGTAAAGAGCTGTCGGGTATTCTACTAAATGGTTTACCTCTTCAAGAAGGTCTTCGTCCACTGGAATGCTCCAATTGTTTTCTGCAGCCATCGTTTCCAGCTGAGTTTGAATCATTTGTTTTCGGACGTTAGGATCAGCAATGACATGCTGTTCTTTCAGCTGCTCTTCATAAGCTGAAGGTGATTCAATTGACACTTCATGTCCGAGGAAACGGTGTCCCTGTGTTGTCCGTCCAGACTCAACGTTTGTGATTGAAAATGGTATGACATCCTGTCCAAATAAAGCGACAATCCATTTGATTGGACGGATATAACGCAAATCTTCATTTCCCCAGCGCATGTTTTTCGGAAAATGCAGGCTCGTAACTAAGCCGCTCAGTTCCGGCAGAAGCGATTTCGTTTCTTGGCCGGCTTGAAATTTTTGTACGAATACATATTCTGTGCCTTTTACTTCTTTGATGTACAGGTCATTTACGTCTGCACCCTGGCCTTTTGAGAAGCCGATTGCCGCTTTTGTCCAATTGCCGTCTGCATCAAGGGCAATTTTTTTCGCTGGCCCTTTCGCCTCTTCTTTTATATCATCCTGCTTTTCTGCTACATCTTTCACGAGGACAGCAAGACGTCTCGGTGTATTGAAAAGCTTCACTTCACCGTGAGTGATATTTTTTTCTTTAAGCCAGCCTGTCAGCTTCTCGCCAAGCTGAACCATGCTTTCATTCAAAAAGCGCGCCGGCATTTCCTCTAATCCGATCTCTAAAAGTAAATCCTGTTTACTCATGAGAAGAACCCTCCCCTTTAAGCATTGGGAACCCTAGTTTTTCTCGTTCCTCATAATAGGTTTTTGCTACTTTTCTCGCTAAATTCCGCACTCTTGCGATATAGCCTGTCCGCTCGGTAACAGAGATCGCACCTTTGGCGTCAAGAAGGTTAAAGGTGTGCGAGCATTTCAGCACATAGTCATATGCAGGATGAACAAGTCCGTTGTCCATTTGCTTGATCGCTTCTTTTTCATACGTGCTGAACAATTGGAACAGCATATCGACATCTGACGTTTCAAACGTATAGACGGAATGCTCGTACTCTGCCATCATAAATAAATCCTTCACTGTAAACCCTGAGGTCCATTCCAAGTCGAAAACATTTTCTTTATCCTGGATATAAGACGCCAGGCGCTCGATTCCGTACGTAATTTCTACTGAAACCGGTTTACATTCAAGTCCTCCGACCTGCTGGAAATACGTAAATTGTGTAATCTCCATTCCGTCAAGCCATACTTCCCAGCCAAGGCCTGCACAGCCTAAAGATGGATTCTCCCAGTTGTCTTCAACAAAGCGGATATCATGCTCAAGCGGATCAATTCCCAGCGCGCGCAACGAATCTAAATACAACTCTTGAATGTTATCCGGAGATGGTTTGATAATGACCTGAAACTGATGATGCTGATACAGTCTGTTCGGGTTCTCCCCGTATCGTCCGTCGGCAGGACGTCTGGAAGGCTCAACGTAAGCCACTTTCCATGGCTCAGGCCCGATACTGCGCAAAAATGTATACGGGCTCATCGTGCCGGCTCCTTTTTCTACATCGTAAGCCTGCATAAGCACACAGCCCTGGCCGGACCAATGCTTTTGCAATGTTAGAATCATGTCTTGAATGTTCATTTCAAGCACCTCCACTTTTCTTTCATAAGATGACTGCGGCAGCAACCAAAAAACTCCCGTCTCTATGCTTGCCTGCCGCAAACATAGGGACGAGAGTTCTCCCGCGGTTCCACCCTAGTTGCTGAGATCAAAATCCCAGCCTCTTTTTTTACAATTGCTCAAGAATGCCTTTCGTTGCGTGCTCATCCTTAGCTTACACCGCCCTAAGGTCGCTTTCATGAGGTAAACGCAAGTACTTCTTTCTCTCACTGCAACATATTTTATAATAAATGATCATATAAAAAGATGGACCAGATGTCAACTTTTGTTTTCACCCATAAGATGTTTCATGCTTTCCATTTGGTCTAAAAAACGCTTTGATTTTAAATATAAGCCTGAATATTCTTCATAATATAAATCAATCACTTGCTTCAATTCAGCCTTTGTTTCCTGTTTCAAGGAAACGTTTCCCAGCCTCGACAGATCGAAGTAATAAAACAGTCTTAACAGTCTTGCCGTTTGCGGTTTGATTGGAATCCTGTATGGATCTTTTTCAAAACAGCGATGGCAAATAAAACCGTTATCGCGAACAGAAAAATGAAAGGTCCCATCCTGGCTTTTACAATGCACACAGTGATTCAGCTCAGGATACAGCCCCATAACACCGAGCATCTTCAGTTGAACGATGAAGGTGATAACGTCCGGGTCTGTTCCTTCATTCAACTGTTTAAATGATTCTAAAATAAATTCAAACAAATATGGATTTGGCTTTTTTTCTTCTGTGCCTCTGTCGACTAGCTCAGCAATATAAGCAGCATATGCTGTTAAAAACAAATCTTCTCTGATGCCTCTCATGCTGAGGATCATTTCACCCTGCTGAAGCGTTCCGAGGCCCGTTGTTTTTTGCATTAAGAATGAACCATACAAAAAAGGCTGGCTGACTGCTGATAAACGGCTGTTCGGTTTTTTGGCGCCTCTTGCCATAACACCTATTTTTCCGTGTTCTCTTGTCAGTAATGTAACGATTTTATTCGTCTCTCCGTAATCATTTGTGCGAAGAACGATTCCTTCACATTTTGTCAGCATTTCCGCACCTTCCTAAAGCAGGAGCGGCCAAGAGGTTTATAAAATTGGATAATCAAATCGGGCTAGCTCGTCTTCTAGTTCTTCGGGTCTTTCCATGTTCTCTTTTTCCAGTTCTTTAAAAAGAAGATACGTATCAACATTTCCTGTTTGTGAAAATACGTTCCAGGTAAAATTCAACACAAGAAACCCACCTTTCTGTAGTTAAACTAGCTTACCTAAACTCCAAATTCTTACCTTTATCTTGACCAGATGTCCTCCATTTCATGTTAAACAAAATTTGCTAATGTATCCCTGTTCCTGTGAGATCATCACACAGAAAGAGATCAATATTCATCCTCTTTAAAGCCAAAATCGCGAAGCTGGGACATTTTATTACGCCAGTCTTTCTGCACTTTCACCCACAATTCAAGGTAGACACGGGAGCCTAACAGTGCTTCAATATCCGCTCTTGCTCTTTTTCCAACCTCTTTCAGCAGGCTTCCTTTTTTTCCGATCACAATGCCTTTTTGGGAATCCCGTTCGACCACAATTGTTGCCGCTACGTGCACAGAACCGTTGTCCTGCCCTTTAATGGATTCGATGGCTACCGCAATGCTGTGCGGGATTTCTTCTCTCGTGAGATGCAGCACCTTTTCCCTGATTAGTTCAGAAATGATAAAGCGCTCCGGGTGGTCGGTTACCTGATCACTCGGATAGAATTGAGGCCCTTCCGGCAAATACGCTTCAATCTGAGTGAGCAATGTGTCGATATTATTTCCTTCCAGAGCAGAAATCGGAACAATTTCCTTAAAGGGATAACGTCCGCGGTATTCGTCAATTAAGAGAAGCAATTGATCGGGATGAATTTTGTCAATTTTGTTTACGATTAAAAATACAGGCGTAGACAACTTCTGCAATTTTTCAATGATAAATTCGTCGCCCTTCCCATAGCCTTCCTCGGCGTTGATCATAAACAAGATCAAATCGACTTCTTTTAATGTATTTTGCGCCACTTTCATCATAAAGTCCCCAAGCTTATGCTTAGGTTTATGAATTCCTGGTGTGTCAATAAAAATCGTTTGTGATGTGCCTGTCGTCAGAACTCCTTGCACCTTGTTTCTCGTCGTTTGGGGCTTATCGCTCATGATCGCGATTTTTTGTCCGATGACTCTGTTCAAAAAGGTAGACTTTCCTACGTTTGGTCTTCCAATAATAGATACAAATCCTGATTTAAAGCTTTCGTTCGTCATGTAAATCCTCCGATGAAAATGCGCCTGGCAATAATTCTTCCACAGTCATTTCTTTTATTTGTCCTTGTAAATTAGTCAGTACAACTATAACATCCTTAGTGCAGAGCTCAGAAATCACCTGGCGGCAGGCTCCGCACGGAGATACCGGTCCAGGGGTGTCAGCCGCAACGGCTAGCATCTGAAACTCTGTATCCCCTTCAGATACAGCTTTAAATAATGCGGTACGCTCAGCGCAATTGCACATGCTGTATGCTGCGTTCTCGATGTTGCAGCCTCTGTACACTTTTCCATCCTTGGTAAGAAGAGCGGCTCCTACTTGGAACTTGGAATACGGGGCATATGCCATATCGCGCGCTTTTAAAGCTTCTGTTATTAATTCTTGTCTGTTCATGTGTACATTCCTCTCTTACCTATTATGGTACCGCTATCACTTTATATTTTACATAATCGCGCGCTTTTTTTCACGCCCATTTCTAAAAATGTAAAATAAATGTAAGAATTTTCAGCCATTACAGCTTTGGCAAAAAAATGAGTAAACCAATGATACACGAAATCACCGCAAAAACGCAAACAGCCCCGGCGGCAGCGTCCTTAGCCGCTTTAGCGAGAGGGTGATGTTTGTCTGTTATTAAATCAACCGTATGTTCAATGGCTGTATTGATAAGCTCAAGCGAAAACATTCCGCCGATTAAAAGAAGTATAATCACCCACTCCATCGGACTGAGCTCTACAAGGAAGCCGCAAATAAGAACAGCGCAGGCGGCTGCGACATGAAATTGAAAATTCCGCTCCGTCCGCGCTGTTTCCCAGATGCCCCGGCCCGCATGCACGAAGCTTTTAAAGAATCGCTGCAGCTCATTTCTATGATCTCTTGAGTCCATAGGCGTCCAGCAAGTCCTTTTGCTTAGTAAACATCTCCTCTTCTTCCTCTTTCGTCATATGGTCATATCCTAAAAGATGCAGAAATCCGTGCACAGCAAGAAACCCGAGCTCTCTCTTAAAAGAATGATTATATTCTTCAGCCTGCTCCCTTGTGCGATCCGCACTGATAATAATATCGCCTAATACCGGCGGCATTTCCGCACCTACAATTTCGACTTCGCCTTCTCCCTCTTCTTCAAGAGCAAATGAGATCACATCTGTCGGCGTATCCTTTCCGCGGTACTCTTTATTAATTTGCTGTATGTCTTCATTGGTAACAATCGTGACAGAAACTTCAGCCTGGTCTTGAACGCCTTCACGCTCAGCAGCAAATTGAAGCAGATTTTCTACTTCTTTGAGCATCTCTTCTGAGACGCTTCCCGTTTCATCAACGATATCAATCAGTAAACTCATCTATTTCACCTTCTTAGTAGCCTCCGGATATTCGATCCGGGAGTGGAAAATTCCTTTTAATGTTGCACAGAGCGTTTTTGCGATTATATCCAGCTCTTTAAAAGTCAAATCGCATTCGCTGAACTGTCCGTCCTGCAGCTTATCGGATATAATACCCCGGACAAGCTTTTCGATTCGTTCAGGGTTCGGATTATGCATGGATCTGACGGCCGCTTCAACACTGTCTGCCACTGATATAATTGCGGCTTCCTTTGACTGCGGCTTCGGTCCCGGATAACGGAACTCTTCTTCTGTAATCTGGTCGCCTTTTTCCTTGGCTTTATAATAAAAGAACTTTAAAAGCGAGGTTCCATGATGCTGCTCAGCAATGTCGACAAGCTCTTTCGGAAATTTATAGCTTCTCAGCATATTCGCACCGTCAGTGGTATGCGAGATGATGATATTTTTACTCAGCTGGGGAGACAGCTTGTCATGCGGATTGTCAATATTCATTTGGTTTTCAATAAAATATTGCGGCCGCTTTGTTTTTCCGAGATCATGGTAATATGCGCCGACTCTTGCAAGCAAGCCATTAGCCCCAACGGCCTCACAGGCAGCCTCTGACAAATTGGCGACCATTACACTGTGGTGATATGTACCTGGTGTTTCTGTTAATATTTTGCGCAGCAGCGGATGGTTGGGATTAGACAGCTCAAGCAGCCTCATTGTGGATAAAATGCCGAAGCCTGTCTCAAAAAACGGCATCAAGCCGATGATCAGTACAGACGAAGCAAATCCTGACACAACCCCCATCAGCATTAATGTTCCGATTTCAAGACCCGACAGTGCAGTGTTTTGGATCAATAATAAAGAAAGAACGACAACCATATTGATAAACGCTACGAAAAGCCCGGTCTGCAAAATCTTTGATCTGGCATTGTGTTTTCCTAAAAATAATACACCTGAAATCCCGCTGATCAAATAATAAATACCGATGACATAATTGAATGTTCCTGTTACACCCTGATTAAACATCATACTTCCACAAATCGCAAGAATGATACTTCCCAAAATGGCGATACGTTCATTCATCAGCAGTTTGATTAAGATCGCGCCGGCCGCTATAGGAACAAGATAGCCGATATTATGATATTCCATCTTCTGAAATAAACTGACAACCTCCATGATAACAAGCAAAAGCGTTGTGATAATGGAGAATAGCAGGATGGATTGGTTTTTAAACTTCAGGTTTTGTTTCTGTTTTTCAAAATAATATACAAGTGTTGCAATGAAAAGTCCGATCATTATCAATAGGCCGCTGATCGGTTTAAAGAGATTTGAGTTATTTAATAACCCTGTCAGCTCAAGTTTTCTGTACACTTCCCGATCAATGAGATCATTTTCCTCCACAAGCACCTGTCCCTGTTTGATCTGAACCTGCTGGACATTGTCTGACGCTTCCTGCCGTTTTGCCTCTGTCGCTTTTGGATCGAAGACGTAATTCGGAATAATAGCGAACCGCCCGATTTCTGTTGCAGCGCCCAGGTATTTAGACGGGATAGAGTTGCTCTTTAGCTCTTTTTCTACGTTATCCTTTGCTTCAGATAGTTTATCCGATGGAATTTCACTGCTCATGACCGTATTCACTGCCGTAATGACTGTATCTCTGACAAAAGAAAAATCTTCACTGTCTGCTTTCAGCAATGTCTTGATGGAATCCTCTGAAATGGAATCATTCACATCTGACGTCAGTTTGTTCTTCACAGACTTCACCATTGATTTTTCCGAGGGTGATTTGCTGTCTTCTTCTGCTGATTTTTTCACTTCACTGATACTGTCGAATATAGATGACACAAGGTCAATCCGATTGTCTGTATATTCTTTTTTCAACGTATATTGATCTTCAACCGCGTCCTCAGCGGCTTGCTTTTTTTCCTCTGTGGCTTTTTGATCTTCCACGGTTGCCGGAGCATAAATGGTCTTGTCGCTGACTGAAAACAGGTCTAAATCAAGTGTTTCCGGCTTAACATGTACAAAGAGCAAAGCAAACATAATGACAGCCAGCAGAAGATACAGCAGTACATGCATGGAGCGGGCATTTTTAAAACTGCTCCATTTTTTTGAGCTGCTTTTGGCCTTCCCCTTCTTTTTCAACACAAGAACCTCCTCTTGAAACATCAAGCCTATAAGCAATCATAAAAATGACCCGATAACGCGCGATCGGGTCATTCAGCATTAATTTTGCTTATCGTATGCTTCAATAATTTTCGCAACAAGCGGATGTCTGACCACGTCTGTCTGGTCTAGCTCAATCATAGAAATGCCGTCAATTCCTTTTAGCATCTCCTTCGCTACTGCAAGTCCCGATTTGACGCCTTTCGGCAGATCAATTTGACTAACGTCACCTGTAATGATCATTTTAGAGCCAAAACCCAGTCTCGTCAAAAACATTTTCATTTGAGCAGGCGTGGTATTCTGTGCTTCATCAAGTATAACATAAGCATCATCAAGCGTTCGTCCCCTCATATATGCAAGCGGAGCAATTTCAATGATGCCTCTTTCCATCAGACGTTCTGTATGATCTGCTCCGAGCACATCATGAAGAGCGTCGTACAGCGGGCGCAAATAAGGATCTACTTTCTCTTTGAGGTCACCTGGCAGAAAGCCGAGACTTTCACCGGCTTCCACGGCAGGTCTAGTTAAAATGATTTTTTTGATATGTCCGTTTTTTAAAGCATGAACTGCTTTTACGACAGCCAGGTACGTTTTCCCGGTACCCGCCGGGCCGATGCCGAATACAAGGTCATTCCGCTTCATGGCGGCCACGTATTCCCGCTGTCCCATCGTTTTTACACGAATTGATTTGCCTTTTGCGTTTTTTGTGATTTCTTCTTCATACATGCTTTCAAAGTATTCAAGTTCATTCTTCTTTGCCATTTTGACGGCGTAAATCACATCACGTTCAGAGATCTCAATCCCCTTGCGAATCAGAGCGAGGAGCGATCCCAGCAGCCTGTCTGCAATCTGAAACGATTCTTCATCGCCTGAAATATAAATCGTTTCGCCGCGCGTAATGATATTTACATTCAGATCTTTCTCCATCAATTTCAAAAAAGAATCTTGGTTCCCGAACAGAGAAAGCGCCTCGTCCGGGCTTTTCAGTTTTTGATCCATCGCAAGTAAATGTTCTGTCATTCTTCAGTCTCCCTGACAATAGGTGTGGTTTGAACAATATCTTCTATAACTTGGTAGAGAATAATCAACTTTACTTTACCATTCTCAACAGTCTGGTGCAAAACTTTTTCACTTTTCACCTCGCCGTTTTCGCCTATTTTATCCTCTACATCCTGTTTACCCATTTTAATGCCTTCTTGAACTGCTTCTTCTTGTGTATATTTTCGCAAAGCTTCTTCACTTTCTCTCGTTTGCTCTTTGATATAGGATACAGGCAGCTTAAATCCGAGAAAATTCAGCGAATGCTTTTCTTGTTCTGTTTTTGGGTGCTTTAATTCCTCATCTTTAAACGTCATGCCCCAGATCGGGATGGCCAAAGAGCCAAAAGAAAGCTTGTGCTTTGTCCTTACTTTGCCCGTATAGACGTTAAATAATGTTTCAAGCGGAACCGTCACTTCAGATCTATACCAGGTTTCTCCGTAAATTTCTGCTTTTGAGGCGACTTCCTGCTGATGATCTTCGCTCCCGATCAGTCCCGAAACAAGCAGCTGCCCCTTTTCCACATGATCATGAATAGCAGCCATGGGCTGTCCTTTTTGAACAAACATTCTTGTAATGGTTGCTTTCTTTTTAGCGACGATATCGCGCGGGCTAGCATACTTTTCTTTTTCGGGCTCATTTTTCTCCACGACTTTCATGTGAATGGTCGTTCCCTTCAGATCAACTCCGACCCAAGTGATATTGTCTATTCCGTTAGTTAGCGATTTTTGGATTTTTTCGGGAGACATCATTAAAAATTGCAGACGCCCTTTTTTGACGCCGATTTCGTTTAGATGCTGCATCATTTGATGTTCCGTTTCCGGCTTAGCGCCAGTCACATCAATTTTCCACACCATATTGGAAAGCAAAAACAAAAGGATGAAAAAAATCGCAAAACCGATCGTAAACCCTGCATTCAGCTTTGATTTCAGCAACAGGAAAGGGAATCCTTTCCGATTGATAAATCGGGCTTTACAGGTGAATTTTCTTCTAACCCGCCGAAAGGCATGTACATCCTGAAGCTGTATATATAACGATACGGCTTCTTTCTTTTTTTTGACGTGAAAGACCGGAATGCCCTGTCTTGTACATTCATTAAGGAGTCGTTCAACCCCTCTTCCCGTCAATTCAAGCTGAACCTTACCCGAAAAAAAAGACAGCCATTTATTTTTCACAACATTTCCCCCTCGGCTTTATGACTCAACATATCGAACGACATCAATCGTACCCTCCAAAAGAATTTCTTCCGGAAGAATCGCCTTGATGACAAAATTTTTTCCTGATATGATGCACTGGCCCTGCTTCAGCATCAGCCTCACTTCATTCTCACTGAAAAGCAAAAGGCCTCTGTGGTTTTCTATGTAGATATGAAGTCTGCCAACCATTGTAATCCGCGGCAGATCCATCATAACGTCCGGGGGAATTTCCAATGCTCTTGTCAGCCAAGCTTTCACACGATTCTTTCTTTGCCCCATACAAAAAGAACCCCCTTTCATCTCATATGTATGATTTGAAAGGAGGTTCTAACACTTTAATTTTTACGGGCCGAGCGCATCGTATGGTGAGGTTTCCTCGCCCTTGGAGGCCCGAATACCTCTCCTAAGACGATCCCCTGCACCACGGTGTCTTTATTCACCTGGAGCATTTTTTGTTTTGTGTATACTGCTTTTTGTTTAACGGCAGTAAGATCACGTTCCAGCCCTTTCAGGTTTCTTTCTGTTTCTCTGCGTCTTTCTTCCGCTTCCCGCCTTACCTGCTCCATGCGGTTAGGAATAGGTACAGGAGCTTCTTCTGTCGGTTTTTTTTGGAGAGAAGCGGTTTGAGCCTGCTGAGGTTTTTTTCTTTTTTGGCTATTTTGCTTTTCTTCTTTGCTCTTTTTGCCGAAAATCGCAGAAATAATTCCGATAATCGCTGCAATAATAAGCGGATTCGTCAGTAAATCTTCCATCAGTGTTCTCCCTTCTTAGAGAGATTATGATTTACGATCTTCATCCGACGGATCTTTCGTCAGCTTGCCGAATGAATCACGCATTTCTGTATCAGCATCGATGTTTTTGATATTCATGTAATCCATGACACCAATATTCCCTTCACGCAAAGCTTCTGCCATCGCTAGCGGCACTTCCGCTTCGGCTTCTACCACTTTCGCGCGCATTTCTTCTACGCGGGCGCGCATTTCCTGTTCTTGAGCGACAGCCATCGCACGCCGTTCTTCCGCTTTTGCCTGCGCGATGTTTTTATCAGCCTCGGCCTGATCGGTTTGTAAAATCGCGCCGATGTTTTTGCCGATGTCAACATCAGCAATATCAATCGAGAGAATCTCAAACGCCGTTCCTGAGTCCAATCCTTTTCCAAGAACTGTCTGAGAAATCATATCAGGGTTTTCAAGCACTTTTTTATGATTATCTGATGAACCGATTGTAGAGACAATCCCTTCGCCGACACGGGCTACAATGGTTTCTTCCCCTGCTCCCCCGACGAGGCGTTCGATATTCGCTCTTACTGTAATTCTCGCTTTTGCTTTCACTTCAATCCCGTCCATGGCTACACCGGCAATGAACGGCGTTTCAATTACCTTAGGGTTAACGCTCATTTGAACAGCTTCTAATACGTCCCGGCCGGCAAGATCAATCGCAGCACAGCGTTCGAACGTGAGTTCAATGTTAGCACGCTGAGCGGCGATAAGCGCGTTGACGACTCTGTCAACATTACCCCCAGCCAGGTAGTGGCTTTCAAGCTGGTTTGTTCCAACATTAAGTCCCGCTTTATGCGCTTTAATCAGCGGGTTAACAACCCGATTCGGTATGACTCGGCGAAGCCTCATCCCTACTAGTGTGAAAATGCTGATTTTGACTCCGGCTGCTAAAGCTGAAATCCAAAGCATCACAGGCACAAACGTAAAAAATACAGCCAAAACAATAATCGCGACTGCGACAATTGCCAGAATCATAAGTGTTGACGGATCCATATAACTTCTCCTCGTTTCTATTTAAATTTCTCTCACGACAATGCGTGAGCCTTCTACTTTAATCACTTTTACTTTCTTATCTTTTTCTGTAAACGATCCTTCCGAAACGACGTCAAGGCGCTCATCATCAATAATGACGGTACCGGCAGGGCGCAGCGGTGTAAAGGTTACACCCACTTTGCCCATTAGGTCCGTGCGCGTTTGATTTGATACGTAGCCGCTTTCCGTATTTGTAGAATCATTTAAAATCAATTTCTTAAAGAATTTCATACGCTTTCCCAACACCCTTGTCAGTAAAATAAAAGCTGTAATAGAAACAGCTGAGGCGATCAAGAGAGAAACCGCCATGACAGTGAAGCTCTCCGCGGCTAAAAACAGGCTCGCAACAATCGCTCCTAAGCCCAGCAATCCAATGATTCCTCCTGGAAGGAAAATCTCAAGCAGAATGAGAATCACCCCTGCAATAAAGAGGAGAACCGTCTCATACCCGGCAAGGCCCGCTGCAAGATGCCCGTAAAAGAACAGCAGCAAAGCGATGAATCCCACCGTCCCAGGGATGCCGACACCCGGAGAAAAAAGCTCCACCGTCAGACCTAAAAAAGCGATTGTCAGCAGAATAGGAACAATGACCGGATTCGTCAGCCATCTTGCCGTCTTTTCCACAAAGCTTTCCTTTGCATAGCTGATATGCGCTTTATCGAAGCCAAGCTTCTTTACGAGCGCGGATATATTGTCAGCAGTGCCTTCTGAATAGCCTACATCAATCGCCTTATCAGCGTTAAGTGTCAGCAGATCTCCCTTCGGCGCGCCGACTTCCTTGGCATCTATATCCGGGTCAGCCATCGCGAGCGCATATTTTGGATCGCGATTATTTTTCACTGCGGCATCTTCCAGCTCTGCCAGCCAAAGTGATTCAGCCTTTTGGTCAGCGGCATTGCCTTTACCGTCAATAATCGCGGCCGCTCCCATTTTTCCGCCGGGCGCCATATATATGTTATCAGCTTGCAGGGCAATATATGCACCAGCTGACAACGCGCGTTTGTTTACGTATGCAGTGACCGGGATCTCACTTTCGGTTATTAAATCCGCGATATCAATTGCTGATTTGACCAATCCACCCGGCGTATTGATATTAAGAATAATATGATCTGCATGCGCTTCTTTTGCATCCTGTAACGAACGGGACAAAAACGAGGCGAGGCCCTGTTCGACATTTTTTTCAACCGGGATCACATAAACCGTTTGTTTTTCTGCTTTCGCGTTCAGCTGTACGCCTATTAATGAAAGTAAAAATATGACCAACAGAGCAATACGGAATCCTTTGATTTGAAGCAAGGGCGGTGTATCCCTCCTTCCTCTTATAATAAGTGCCTTCTCTTCATACGTAACAAATGTATCTAAGGTTTCATTTTTTTATATATAAAAAAAAGACATCTCTCTTAGAAAGATGTCCTTTTTCACGCCATTTAAGACAATTGGCTGCTGACCAGCTTATTAATTAAGCTTCCGTCAGCTTTACCTTTTACTTTAGGCATAATTGCACCCATTACTTTGCCCATGTCCGCTTTTGAGCTCGCACCGACCTCAGCAATGGTTTCATTTACGATTGTAAGCAGTTCTTCTTCCGACAGCTGCTCGGGTAAATAAACTTCTAAAATGTCCAGCTCTTTTTGAACTTTATCTACTAAATCTAAACGATTAGCGTTTGAAAATTCCTGGAGGGAGTCTTTACGTTGCTTAAGTTCACGAGAAAGGACAGTGAGTTCCTCATCCTCGGTCAAACTGTCTTTCTTAAGCTTAATTGCTTCATTTTGAAGTGAAGCCTTAACCATTCGAACGACAGTTAGTTTGTCTTTCTCACGGTTTTTCATATATAGCTTCATATCCTGGTTAAGACGCTCAAGAAGACTCATAAATCCACCCTCTTTTAGAATTTGCGTTTTCTAGCAGCTTCAGATTTTTTCTTGCGCTTTACGCTAGGTTTTTCATAAAATTCACGCTTTCTTGCTTCTTGCAAAGTACCTGTCTTTGATACACTGCGTTTGAAGCGACGAAGAGCATCTTCAAGCGATTCGTTTTTTCTAACGACCGTTTTTGACATTCTCTTTCCCTCCCTCCGAATACACCAATCGACTACCTTTAAGTTACACATATAAACATGTACTTTGACATTATAATATAAGCCATCAGTCAGGTCAACTAAGTGAGTTCACTTTTCCGTCATGAGCGCGACTGCCTGTCTATATAATGATGGAAAGGGGTTGGTGAATAAGATGTTGATTCTGATTAGTTTTACTGCTCTTATATTATTCTTTCTCGCAGGCATGAACATGCTTCGAAAAGGCTTAATTTCATTGGCGTACACAAAAATTGAAGAACGTTTGCTTTTATTTACGGATCACCCGTTAAAAGCTTTTCTTGTCAGTATAGTGTTTACTGGGATTCTTCAGAGCAGTTCAGCCTTTATGGTTATTGTCATCGGCTTTGTTAGTGCGGGTGTGCTTTCTTTTAAGCGGACGATACCGATGATTCTCGGAACAAACGTTGGGTCTACCTTTACAACTGAATTTATCGCTATCAAAATGGATGTTTTGATTTGGATTCTTTTGATAGGAGGTTTATTGTTTTTTCTGACCGGCAGGTATCCTTTAAAACAGCTGGGAACAAGCTTTCTCGGTCTGGGCATCATCTTTTTTTGCATCAGCGGATTCAGCCACCTTGCAGGACCGCTGACAAAGCTGAAAATGGGAGCCGACGTTCTATACCATGTTAACGATTCAAACTGGTCCGCTTTGCTCATCGGGATGGTGTTGACCGCCATCATCCACTCTAGCTCCGTCTGTATCGGCATTTTAATGAGCTTTATGAACGAAGGCATTATCGGGCTGACACAGGCGATGAGCGTTGTACTCGGATCAAATATCGGGACATGCATTACAGCCGTTATGGCTGCTGTATCCGGCGGATATGCAGCAAAACAGACTGCGTATGCCCATGTAGTGTTTAATGTGCTAGGCGTGGCTCTCGTATTTCCTTTTCTGGCAGCAACAACAGGATTTGTGGAACAGTTATCACCTGATCCCGCACAAAAGATCGCGCATTTCAGCCTTTTATTTAATGTGGTGACAGCTCTTTTGTTTCTTCCGCTTACAAACTTGTTTTACCGCTTGATTCACTTTCTTATTCCAGCTAAATAAAAAAACCGGCACAATTAAATGCACCGGTTTAAAAATTAAGAAGATAAACGCATATGTTCAGTTATTCCATCCTCAACAACACGGACAAATTGCCCTTCGTTGTAAGGATAGCCTGCTTTTAGGATTTTGACTTTTACGATTTTGCCGATCATATCTTCCGTGCCTTTGAAAACAACCTTCATATAGTTGTCTGTGTAACCGACAAACATGTTCTCTTCTTCTGTTTCTTTATAGGCTTCCTCAGGAATAATCTCAAGCACTTCATTTTCATACTGAGAAGCGTATTCCTTCGCAAGCTGGTCAGAAAGAGCAATCAGGCGGTGTACACGCTCATTTTTCACGTTTTCATCCACTTGGTCTTCCATTCGCGCTGCTGGTGTTCCTGTGCGTTTACTGTAAGGGAAAACATGCAGTTCGGAGAATTTATGTTCTTTAATAAAGTTATAGGTTTCCATAAATTCTTCTTCTGTTTCGCCAGGGAACCCTACAATGACATCAGATGTAACAGCTAAGCCTGGCAGTGCTTTTTTCAATTTGTTTAAACGGTCTGCAAAAAATTCCATCGTATATTTACGTCTCATCCGTTTAAGCACTGTGTTTGATCCCGATTGGATAGGTATATGCAAATGATTCACAATCTTATCTGAGCGGTCTAAGACCTCGATCACTTCGTCTGTGATCTGGCTGGCCTCGATTGAGGAAATTCTGATCCGTTTCACGCCTTCAACACGTGTGTCTAATTCTCTCAAAAGTGTAGCGAAGTTGTAATCTTTCATATCTTCGCCGTATCCGCCAGTATGAATGCCAGTCAGAACAATTTCTTTATATCCGGCATCGACAAGCTGCTGTGCCTGTTTAATGACCTCTTCAGGGTCACGGGAACGGAGCAGGCCGCGCGCCCACGGAATGATACAGAATGTGCAGAAATTATTGCAGCCTTCCTGTATTTTCAATGACGCTCTTGTACGGTCCGTGAAAGCAGGTACATCAAGCTCCTCATACACTCTTGCTTTCATGATGTTGCTGACACCGTTAATCGGCTGGCGTTCTTCCCGATATTGGTCGATATAGCCAAGCATTTTTTCCCGGTCCTGCGTTCCGACTACAATATCAACACCAGGGATCGCCATAATCTCAGCAGGCGAGGTTTGCGCATAGCAGCCTGTGACACAGATGACACCGTCAGGATTTTGACGAATGGCGCGTCTGATCACTTGGCGGCTTTTTTTATCTCCCGTATTTGTTACCGTACATGTATTAATGACATATACATCAGCTGTTTGTTCAAAGTCTCTTCTTTCATAGCCCGCTTCTTTGAAAAGCTGCCAGATTGCTTCTGTTTCATAATGGTTGACTTTACAGCCAAGCGTATGGAAAGCAACAGTTGCCATTATTGATCACCTCTTAATAACTCTGTTTGATAAGAAATCGCACTCAACGCGTAAAGCGGAGCGGTTTCTGTCCTTAAAATTCTCGGTCCAAGGCCGCACGGCACACCGTCTTTCTCTGTGAGCCGTTCAACCTCCGCTTCTGTTAAACCGCCTTCGGGACCAAATACGATCAAAAGGGATGATCCTTTCGGAAGGCTGCTTACAAGCGCGCTGAATGCGCTTATTTCTCCTTGCTTTGATGACTCTTCGTATGCAACGACACATTTATCGAAATCCTGCATCATTTGCAGAAGCTGCTGAAAAGAATGGACATCCATGACTTGCGGCACTTCGTTACGATACGACTGTTCAGCCGCTTCTTTCGCAATTTTCGTCCATCTTTCCCGCTTTTTCTTTGCCTTTTTGTCATCCAGCTTGACAACTGACCGAGCGGCTTGGAAAGGAATAAAGGCGTGAGCTCCGAGCTCAGTCCCCTTTTGGATAATCCATTCAAGCTTATCTCCTTTCGGGAGGCCGCTCGCAATATAGACCTTTATCGGAAGCTCTCTGTTTTCATTCGTCCATTCTACCACAAGACAGGACACATTATCTTTGGAAACAGATTGAAGCTCACATTTTGCCTCGTAGCCGTCCTGAGAGCAGCAGATAATCTGGTCTCCCTCATTCATTCTCATCACGTTCACAATATGATGAACATCTTCGCCTGTAATCGAAAAAGCCGGCGCTTCCTTCATTTGCTGCTTCGTGAGCTCGATAAAATATCGTTGCATACGCTGTGACACCTACTAACTGTTATTTTTTCGCAATAATGCTGACCCAATCTTCCATTGAAAGGATTTCTACAATGGTAAAGCCAGCTTGTTCCAGTGCTTCTCTAACTTCTTGCTTTTTATGGCCGATGATCCCTGACGTAATAAAGTGACCGCCTTCTTTTAACAGGCTGTACGCTTGTGAAGTAAAGCGAAGAATGACTTCAGCCAAAATGTTGGCAACAATTACATCATGTTCCCCTTCAATCCCGTCTAACAAATTGTTTTGCTTCACTTGTGCAATATCGCTCACTTTGTTCAGCTTGAGATTGAGGCGTGCACTCTCTACAGCTACGGGATCAAGATCGTAGGCATGAACCGATTCTGCCTCTAGCATCGCAGCCGCAATACTTAAAATTCCGGAACCTGTACCAACATCAATTACCTTATCACCCTTTTGCACAAAGCGTTCAAGCGCCTGAATGCAGAGTACGGTTGTCGGGTGTGTGCCTGTTCCAAATGCCATTCCCGGATCCATTTCAATAATCAGTTCATCTGTATGAACCGGCGTATATTCCTCCCACGTCGGCACAATCGTAAACTTTTCAGAAATTTTCACAGGGTGATAATACTTCTTCCAGGCAGTCGCCCACTCTTCTTCATTCACTTCAGAAATCGTGATGTGATTTCTGCCCAAATCAATATCGTAAAGAAGCAGATTATTAATCGTTTCTTTAATGCCTTCTACCGTTTCGCCTAGAAAACTGTTAACCGGCAGGTATGCTTTGACAATGACACCCTCATCTGGATAATCATTGGGGTCGAGCTGGTAGATTTCCCCGTACACATTCTCACGTTCTTTAATTAAATCAAGCGGGTCCTCTATCACAACCCCACTTGCACCAGCTTCATGCAAAATATTTGAGATAGGTTCGACCGCTTCATGTGTTGTGTGAATGCTTAATTCGGACCATTTCAAAACTACCAACTCCTCATCCAATAATTAATCGCCTTTAAACGCGCGTTTTACCTTGTCAAAGAAACTCATTTCCTGTTCGTCAGGAAGGTTTCCGCTGACCTCGGCAAATTCGCGGATAATTTCTTTTTGTTTATCTGTCAGATTTGTCGGCGTAACGACGCGGACGACGATATGCTGGTCACCCTGTCCATAGCCTCTGACATTTTGAACGCCTTTGCCTCTTAATCTGAATTTAGTTCCTGTTTGTGTACCGGCCGGAATTTTCAATTTCACTTTTCCGTGCAGGGTCGGAACTTCCACTTCATCACCAAGAGCAGCCTGAGCAAACGTTAAAGGCATTTCACAGTAAATATCATCGCCGTCACGCTCGAAGAACTCGTGGGCACGCACGTGGAACACGACAAATAAATCCCCGGCAGGGCCGCCGTTTATTCCTGGTTCACCCTGTCCTGAGAGACGAAGCTGCTGCCCGTCATCCACACCGGCAGGAATTGTCACGTTGATTTTTTTGCGCTTTTTGATTTTTCCTTTGCCGCCGCAATCCGCACATTTGTCTTTAATGATTTTGCCCGTACCTTCACAATGGTGGCAGACCCGTCTGTTAACAACCTTTCCAAACGGCGTATTTTGCTCCACGTTTAACTGGCCGGAGCCTCCGCAGTGGGAGCATGTTTCAGGGGTTGTTCCAGGTTTCGCACCTGAGCCTTTACATGTATCGCACGTTTCCTCACGCGGAATTTCGATAGTCGTCTCTTTACCGAAAGCGGCATCCTCAAATGACAAGGTCATCGTATACTGCAAATCGGCACCTTGGCGCGGGGCGTTTGGATCTCTTCGTCTTGTGCCTCCGCCGAAAATACTTGAGAAAATATCGTCGAAACCAAAACCGCCGAAATCGCCGCCGCCAAAACCTCCGCCGCCGAAGCCCTGATTAGGATCAGTATGCCCAAATTGGTCGTAATGGGCACGCTTTTGGTCATCTGACAGCGTTTCATACGCTTCTTTTACCTCTTTAAATTTTTCATCTGATCCGGCTTCTTTGTTAATATCAGGATGATACTTTTTTGACAGCTTCCGATAAGCTTTTTTAATTTCATCCTTTGAAGCGCTCTTACTTACTCCCAGCACTTCATAGTAATCACGCTTACTCATCTCGCTTCACTCTCCCGAATTTCTCACATAAATTAGATTGTATCATTTTGAATTATGATTTTTCAATTCCTTTTATCCCGGGCAAGAAAAAAAGTCAAAGCCAAGAGATGCCTGACTTTGACTTTCTAATCATTGAATCAGATTATGAAATGTGTTCTTTTCGGTCAGCCCCAGAAGCAGGACTGACTCGGAGAAGAACTTATTTTTTGTTTTGGTCGTCGTTTACTTCTTCGTATTCAGCGTCGACAACGTTGTCATCCGCTTTGCCTTCAGCGTTTGCTCCGCCTTGAGCTTGCTGTGCTTTAGCAGCTTCTTCATAAAGCTTCATAGAAAGCTCTTGGACGATTGTTTGAAGTTCATCTTTTTTCGCTTTGATCTCTTCAAATTCGTTTTTCTCAATCGCTGCTTTTAAAGCGTCTTTGGCATCGTTGGCTTTTTTCACTTGTTCTTCGTCCACTTTGCCTTCAAGATCTTTTAATGTTTTCTCAGTTTGGAAAACAAGCTGATCTGCTTCATTGCGGACTTCGATTTCTTCTTTTTTCTTCGCATCAGCGTCAGCATTTTCTTCTGCTTCTTTTACCATGCGTTCGATCTCTTCGTCTGAAAGACCTGAAGAAGATTTGATTGTAATGTTTTGTTCTTTTCCTGTGCCTAAGTCTTTTGCTCTTACGTTTACGATACCGTTTTTGTCAATATCGAAAGAAACTTCGATTTGAGGCACGCCGCGCGGTGCTGGCGGGATATCAGTAAGCTGGAAGCGGCCAAGTGTTTTGTTGTCGGCAGACATTGGGCGCTCACCTTGAAGAACATGGATATCAACAGCTGTTTGGTTATCAGCAGCAGTTGAGAACACTTGAGATTTGCTTGTCGGGATCGTCGTGTTGCGGTCGATCAGTTTAGTGAACACGCCGCCCATTGTTTCGATACCGAGAGAAAGCGGTGTAACGTCAAGAAGAACAACGTCTTTTACGTCACCAGTGATAACACCGCCCTGAATTGCGGCACCAAGCGCTACAACTTCATCTGGGTTTACGCCTTTATGCGCTTCTTTTCCAGTTTCTTTTTTGATAGCTTCTTGTACGGCTGGGATACGAGTTGATCCGCCGACAAGGATGACTTTGTCGATTTCGCTTGCAGAAAGCCCTGCATCCTGAAGCGCTTGACGGACAGGACCCATTGTGCGCTCTACTAAATGAGAAGAAAGCTCTTCGAATTTAGCACGAGTTAATGTAAGTTCAAGGTGAAGCGGTCCTGCTTCTCCAGCTGTGATAAACGGTAAAGAAATTTGCGTAGAAGATACGCCGGAAAGATCTTTTTTCGCTTTTTCAGCTGCGTCTTTCAAACGCTGAAGCGCCATTTTGTCTTTTGACAGATCAATGCCGTTTTCTTTTTTGAATTCAGACACAAGGTGATCAATGATGACTTGGTCAAAATCGTCCCCGCCCAGACGGTTGTCGCCGGCAGTTGAACGGACTTCGAATACACCGTCACCAAGCTCAAGGATAGAGACGTCGAATGTTCCGCCGCCAAGGTCATACACTAGGATCGTTTGATCTTCATCTGTTTTATCAAGTCCGTATGCAAGCGCTGCTGCAGTCGGCTCGTTGATAATACGTTCTACTTCAAGCCCTGCAATTTTACCAGCGTCTTTTGTTGCTTGACGCTCAGCATCGTTAAAGTATGCAGGAACTGTGATAACAGCTTTTGATACTGTTTCGCCAAGATAGCTTTCTGCGTATGATTTAAGATGTTGAAGGATGATAGCAGACACTTCTTGAGGAGTGTAATCTTTTCCTTCAATTTCAACCTTATAATCAGTACCCATATGGCGTTTGATAGACATAATTGTGTTAGGGTTTGTGATCGATTGGCGTTTAGCCACTTCCCCTACTTGGCGTTCGCCGTTTTTGAACGCAACAACTGATGGTGTTGTGCGGTTTCCTTCAGCGTTAGCAATAACTTTAGGCTCGCCGCCTTCAAGCACTGCCACACATGAGTTTGTTGTTCCTAAGTCGATTCCGATAACTTTACTCACTTGAATAACCTCCTGCTATGTAATTATTGATTCACTTTAACCATGGAAGGGCGAATGACGCGATCCTTCAGCTTATAGCCTTTTTGCATTTCCTCAACAACAATGTTGGAGCCGTAGTTTTCATCTTCAGCCTGCATAACGGCTTGGTGCAGATTAGGATCAAATTCCTGTCCTACAGCTTCGATGGCTTCCACGCCTTCTTTTTTCAAGGCTTCTACAAGCTGACGGTGGACCATTTCCATTCCCTGGAGCAAACTTTTCGTCTGTTCATTGTCGGCTTCAACCTGAAGCGCTCTTTCAAAGCTGTCAAGAGCCGGCAGCAAATCAGTTACAATGTTTTGAGAACGGTATTTTTGGGACGCTTCCATCTCTAAACGGCTGCGTCGTTTATAGTTTTCAAAGTCTGCTTGAACACGCAAAAGTTTGTTTTCTTTTTCCTCAAGCAAACCTTGCAATTCGTTAATTTGATTTTGAAGAAGTTCACTTTCATTTGTTTCTTCCTGCTGTTCTTCAGCGGCAGCTTGTTCTTCAATGACTTCTTGCTCTTCTGTTTCGTTTTGTTCAACGGTTTGTTTTTCTTCTGACACTGTGTTCACCTCCCTCAAAGTGTAAGGAGAAGGGCGGGTGGCCGCCCTTCGATAAAATTTGCCAAAATTCCCTTATTCATCATACAAACTTGTTAATGCTTTTGACAAGTCTGAAGTCACATGCTGAAGCAGGCTGACAACCCTGGAATAATTCATGCGGGTCGGACCGATGATGGCGATTGAGCCGATCTGCTTCTGATCAACAGAATAAGAAGCAGTGATCAGACTGCAGTTTTCCATCTCTTCATAGTCATTTTCTTTCCCGATTTTAATCGAAATTCCCGTGTGCGGGGATTGAACGAGCTTTAACACATCCTGTTCTTTCTCGATTAATGAGAGCAGCGACCGGACTCTAGTAATATCATGGAACTCCGGCTGGTTCAGCATGTTGATTTTTCCGCCGAAAAACAATTTTTCAACGTGGCTTGTGGAATGAAAGGTTGAACGAAGCGCGTCAAGAATATTGTCATAGTTCTTAATGTGCTGTCTTAGATACATGACGACTTCTTTAAATATGCGCTCATTCAGTTCATCCATTGGAACGCCGCTTAAACGGTCGTTCAGTATATTTACCAGCTTTTCAATATCAGACAGATCCATTTTGGTTGGAAAGTTAATCGTTTTGTTTTCCACATGCCCCGTATTGGTAACGAGAATCGCTACCGCCTTGTCAGGCTGAATCGGTATGATTTGAATCTGTTTAAGGTAATTCTCACTCAGCTTCGGCCCGAGTACGATAGATGTGTAATTCGTCAGATCGGACAAAATTTGCGCTGATTTTTGAACTGTCTTCTCCAGCTCGAAAATTTTCTCTTTGAAGATCGAGTGGATTTGGTCCAGGTCGCTTTTTGTCAGTTTGACGGGTGACAGCAAATGGTCAACATAGTACCGATACCCTTTTTCTGACGGAACACGTCCTGAGGATGAATGGGTTTTTTCAATGAAGCCCAATTCTTCCAAGTCAGCCATCTCGTTTCTTATTGTTGCAGAGCTAAATGTGATTTCATCTTTTTTCGAAAGAGTTCTTGATCCTACCGGCTGCGCCGATTTAATAAAATCGTTGATTATGACCTGAAGGATCAGCAGCTGACGATTTGTTAACATCATCATCACCTCTGTTAGCACTCTCAATAAGCGAGTGCTAATTCTATAACAAAAGTATCAAACCACAAGAAAAATGTCAATTATAACTCACCCAAAAAAGCGCCAAAAACTTCATTGCCTAATAATTTCCCCTGATGAGTCAAACAAACGGCTTGCTCTGCATTGTGAATCAGCCCTTTTTCAGAGAGGTCAGTTAATACGCTTGGAAAAAGTTCATCCAAGGAACGACCGTATTTTTCTGCAAATCGTTTTTTGCTGACACCGGCTGTTTTTCTCAAGCCTAAAAACATTTCTTCCTCAATTTGTTCTTCTATTGTCACCTCATGTGTATCTCTGTACGGAAAGCCTTTCTCAGCTACCAGATCAATGTAATGTTTGACAGGTCCGGCATTTACTGTCCGTGTGCCGCTGATATATCCGTGTGCCCCTGCTCCAAAGCCGAAATATTCCTCGTTGCTCCAATACGTCAGATTGTGCTTTGATTCCATACCTGCCTTGGCAAAGTTGCTGATTTCATATTGATGAATGCCGTGAGCTTCCATGCGGCTCATCACCATTTCATACATTTCGGCTTCCTGCTCCTGCGCCGGCAGATGGAGACGGCCTTTTTGCATCAGATTATAAAATACCGTTTTCGGTTCTACAATGAGTGAATACACGGAATAATGCTCGGCACCCAGCGATAAAGCGGTATTTAAAGAATGATCGAGATGCTTGAGGGTTTGGCCCGGAAGCCCGAACATTAAATCAAGACTGATATTGTCAAATCCGATTTCCCGCGCCCTTTCAAAAGAGGCAAATACATCTTTTTGTTTATGCACTCGGCCGATTTTTTCCAACAGATCGTCTTCGAACGTTTGGACACCGAAGCTGAGGCGATTTACGCCTGCTTCTTTTAATATCTTTAGTTTATTTGCGGACAAGTCGTCCGGATTCGCCTCAACAGCAAATTCCGCTAAGGCGCTAGAGGGCTTCAGCACTCGAATGATCATGTCCATCAGCTTTTTAAGCTGTTCCTCAGACAGGGAAGTCGGCGTGCCTCCTCCGATAAAGATCGTTTTGAGGTCAGGCTGTCCTGTTTTTGCAATTGTATTTATCATTTCCTGTTCAAGCCCGTTTAAATACTCGTCTACAGGCTGGCTTTGAATAAAATATTTATTGAAATCGCAGTAGTGGCAAATGTGCTCACAAAATGGGATATGGATATAAGCTGATTTCAATGAATTCACCTTCTTTACAGAAAGAAGCCGCAGTACGGGACTGCGGCGGCTTCTATTGTTTTTTCGGACTGTCGTCCATTTTCAGAACTGCCATGAATGCTTCTTGCGGCACTTCAACTGAGCCGACCTGCTTCATTCGGCGTTTACCTTCTTTTTGTTTTTCAAGAAGTTTCCGTTTACGTGAGATGTCCCCTCCGTAACATTTAGCCAATACGTTTTTACGCATTGCTTTTATGGTGGAGCGGGCCACGATTTTCTGGCCGATTGCGGCTTGTACCGGAACTTCGAACTGCTGGCGCGGAATAAGCTCTTTCAGTTTTTCAACGATCACTTTTCCGCGTTCATATGCGTAATCACGGTGCACGATAAAGGACAGCGCATCGATTTTTTCACCGTTCAGCATAATGTCCATTTTCACAAGCTTAGACGGTTTGTAGCCAATTAGTTCATAATCAAATGACGCATAGCCTTTTGTGCTTGATTTCAGCTGATCAAAAAACTCATATACGATTTCCGCTAACGGCATGTCATAAATAATGCTGACACGGTTCGCGTCTAAATACTGCATATCAATGAAATTGCCGCGCTTGCCTTGGCAAAGCTCCATAACAGCGCCTACGTAGTCATTCGGCACCATCATCGTCGCTTTTACGTACGGCTCCTCAATCCGTTCGATCTTTTGAGGGTCCGGCATGTTGGACGGGTTGTCGACAACGACCTTTTCGCCGTCTGTCATATACACGTCATAGATAACGCTTGGCGCTGTCGTAATCAGGTCGATGTTGAACTCACGCTCAATGCGCTCCTGAATGATTTCCATGTGGAGCATGCCTAAAAATCCGCAGCGGAACCCAAATCCAAGCGCTTGTGAAGTTTCTGCTTCATATTGAAGCGCGGAATCATTCAGCTCTAGTTTTTCTAGAGCTTCCCTTAAATCATTATATTTTGCTGTATCAATTGGATACAATCCGCAGTACACCATCGGGTTGAGCTTGCGGTATCCCGGCAGTGCTTCGTCTGCAGGATTGGCAGCGCTGGTAATTGTATCACCGACACGAGTGTCACCGACATTTTTGATAGAGGCAGTCAGGAAGCCTACATCACCGACCGTCAGTTCATTTGTCGGAGTCGCTTTCGGAGTGAACACGCCGACTTCTGTTACTTCGAATTCTTTGCCGGTTGCCATCATTTTGATTTTTTGTCCCGGCTTTACCGTTCCCTCAACAACTCTGATATACGCTACGACACCGCGATAGGCGTCATAAAGCGAGTCGAAGATCAGCGCTTTGAGAGGCGCCTCCGGATCCCCGGTCGGAGCCGGCACCTTTTCTACGATCTGTTCTAAAATTTCTTCAATCCCGATACCGGCTTTCGCTGAAGCAAGCACGGCTTCTGATGCATCAAGGCCGATGACATCCTCTACCTCTTGGCGCACGCGTTCAGGCTCGGCGCTTGGGAGATCAATTTTATTGATAACCGGAAGTATTTCAAGATCGTTGTCAAGCGCTAAGTAGACATTGGCGAGCGTCTGCGCTTCAATTCCCTGTGCTGCATCCACGACAAGAATCGCCCCTTCACAGGCAGCTAGGCTTCGGGATACTTCGTACGTAAAGTCGACGTGTCCCGGCGTATCAATCAGATGGAAAATATATTCTTCTCCGTCTTTTGCTTTGTATTTAAGCTGAACAGAGTTTAACTTAATGGTTATGCCCCGTTCACGTTCAAGATCCATAGAATCGAGCAATTGTTCTTTCATTTCTCGTTGAGTGATTGCCGACGTTTTTTCTAAAATACGATCCGCTAAGGTCGATTTTCCGTGGTCAATATGGGCAATGATAGAGAAATTCCGTATTCTCGACTGCCTCTCTAAACGCTTTTCTTTATCTGTCACAATCTATCACTCCTACTATTAAACGCAAAATACACTAGCTTAGATTATAACAATAGGAATGTAAAGATTCAATGTAAAACAAGAAAGAGAAAAGTCCCCTGTCATACCTGGGCTGCTTTTCTCTTTCACGCACCTATTGATTCAGATTCCGTATCCATTCATACATCGACTGTGCCGTATTGGTTACGGTGTCCGAAAGCGCTTTTCCGGCTTTTGAGAACATATTGAACGTTTCCACCTGTTCCAGCTCTTTCTGTTTTTCTTCTAAATCTTTCGCCGTAACTGTTTCTCCTAAGATCGAGGCTTCTTTTTCATTATTTTTTCCATCGGTGAGCGTAAACGCCCCCTTAAGTGAAGGGTCATGATAGCCTTTCATACTTAGCATTCCGTTATTCGCCTGCTGCATGCCAAACAGCACGCCTAAAAACATGATCGTGACCAGCAGCAAGCATTTGCCAAAGTAAGCAATCAAATCAACCACCTATTTCTTATTGTTTTTTCGTCTCGCCGCTTTCCGCGTTGACCTTTTCAGCATCCCAGTACATTTCGCTGAAGATGTCCGCGGCTGCGTCAGCCGCACGCTGCAGCTCTTCAAGATTATTATCCACTCCGCCAAATTCGAGCAAAAGCGCTCTGTCGGTTAAATCCTGATTGTAAACACCATTATCGCCCGGCGAGCCTTTTGAAAAGACACCTGTGCTGAGTCCAGGATATTTTTTCTCCATCAGCTTATGAAGCTCGCTTGCAATTTTATAGTTTTCTTCGAAGTTTTTGCTTTTTTTGCCGACGACAAAGGCTACCCTGGCATAAGTTTTCCCTTTAATGGTTGCGGTCGTGTCTTTTTTACGCCGCGAGTCTCTGTGGATGTCAATGATATATTGCAGATTTTTGTTTGAGGCGAGCGCGTCTTTGACGACCGGCCTTGATTCATCATAGGATCTGGCATAGTTTAAGCCTTTTTTGTTCAGTTTTGCCTGTATATCGGTTTTGTTCACTGTGGCTCCGATGCCTTGTGATTCAAGTGCTTTTCCAAACATATCTCCTACCAGCGTGACATTGGCTTTAGAATGGCGCGCCATATCAGGATCGGTCTCGCCTTTTAATAGAGGGAGATATGATTCCGTGTTGTGCGTGTGATAGATAAAGACAACCTTTTTATCTCCTGTTGTTTGTTTCGGCGGATCTTTTTGCGCACTGTCTGATTGTGTTTGCTGTTTTTCAATCTCTGCCAAATTCGCTTCTCTTTCTTCCTCCATCACCTTAGATGGGGGCGGTGATTCCGCCGGCATATTCGTATAATCCGTGCCTTGTCCAGCTAGCAGTATCTCAGTATCAAATTGTGCAAACCCCGGCAGCTCCCGGCCGAGAAAACTTCGCGGATCTTCTAGGTTAATGCTCGTCGCCAGCTTTAAAGAAAGACGCGATAGATGAAATGAGCTGTCGGTTTGGGAAAGGTCAGAGGCGAAATAATGGTTTTCCATCCGCAGCAAGTGTGCAAACACGTCACCCGGCAATTCTTCAGCAATCCCGTAAAAAGAGTCAGACGACGGTCTCAGTTCCGGCCGGAGAGACGTCAGCACACCGGATAGAACAAAAATCACGATAAGGCTTGCGATAAATAGAAAGATGGCTTTTACCGCTTTCCCGCCATTTACCGCAACAACAATTTGTCTGTTTCTGCGTTTATTTCTCATTGAATCCCTCCAGCGCTTGTCTAGTAATTACTCTATGAACAAGCTAGAGGAAGTAGAACAGTTTAGTGATTGTAGGAGCCTTTGTTTTCTTGTGACACTTTTTCATGAAGCGCTGTGTTTAACCCGTTCGCCAGCACATTGGCCATATCGTCGATAAATGAATCAACTTCCTTCGGCGTAACCATTAAATTGTGGCCTAAAGGTGCCAGCACCTCGTGAATGAGCTGCCGTTTTTCATCCTCTTCAAGGGTTCCGACAATGCCGAGGAACGATTGGCGCTCCTTTTGGTCTGGAAGATCTTCTTCAGTGAGCACTTTCTTTTTCCCAAACGTCATACCCGCCGGAACAAGCGATCTTGACGGCCTGTTATCTTTCATTTCCCTGCCAAAATGTTTTAATATGTAGTCTACCGTGTCGCTGGCAATCGTCACCGCGTCAACGACCGTCGGAACACCGATGGCGATCACCGGTACGCCAAGTGTGTCTTCGCTTAAATCTTTCCGTTTATTTCCAACACCAGACCCCGGGTGAATGCCTGTGTCCGATATTTGAATGGTTGTGTTGACCCTTTCTACTGCCCGCGCCGCCAATGCATCAATAGCAATGACAAAATCGGGCTGCGATTGCTCAATCACACCTTTAATAATGTCGCTAGTTTCGATTCCCGTAATCCCCATCACCCCCGGTGCAAATGCACTGACAGGCCTGTAGCCCTCCTGCACGTTTTCCGGCTGCAGCTGAAACAAGTGTCTTGTGACCAAAAGATTTTCTACAGCCATCGGTCCCAGCGCGTCAGGTGTCACGTTCCAGTTGCCGAGCCCGACGATCAAACAGCTCGCATCTTTTGAGATCTTAAGGTTTTCAAGAAAAGCCGAGAATTCCTCCGCAAAAACAGCAGAGACCTTTTCCTGCATTTCCGAATCATTCTCTCTGATTCCTTGCGCCTCAAGCGTTAAATAGCGCCCTTCTTTTTTTCCGGAAAGCTCCGCACCTTCCTTTGTAATATCAACAGTACGGATTTTAATGCCGCCTCGATCCCGTTCTTTTTCAATAAAGCCTTTAATTTCTTTTGCCGGCACAGCCTGCTGATTGGCCATCGCTTCCTTCGTTTCCACTGCCAAATCGGTACGTATCAAATACTGATTAACATCCAGTTCACTCTTTTTCATCAGGGAGCCTCCTTCACATTCAGTACCTCTATTGTTGCCATTTGCTGAATGAATCATGCTAAAAAGAGATCCTTCAATGAAAAATACTTTACATTTATATTGCAATCTAAAGTTGTGTTTGATAGAATACAATTTGTTCTATTGTGAAGAAGATTTAACCTTAAGACACTGTGCTACAGGTTGTATCTTAGGAGGTGAAACACATGCCAAACATTAAATCAGCGATTAAACGTACAAAAACAAACAACGAACGCCGCGCTCATAACGCGACAATCAAATCTGCTATGCGTACTGCAATCAAACAAGTTGAAGCTTCTGTTGCAAACAACGAAGCTGACAAAGCGAAAACTGCTCTTACTGAAGCAGCTAAACGTATTGATAAAGCAGTGAAAACAGGTCTTGTACACAAAAATACCGGTGCTCGATACAAATCAAGACTGGCTAAAAAAGTGAACGGACTTTCTGCATAATATAAAAACGATCCTCAATATTGGGGATCGTTTTTTTCATTTCTCTTTAACAGCTGTAAAAGAAACAGTTCGAGCAGGAGCTGCTTGTCCTTTTTCCCGGTTTTCATCTCATAGTCCATCACGGCAAGCTGTTCAACAATTGACCGAAGCTCCGCCTCTGAAAAAAGCCTTGCTTGATCCATCGCCAGTTTGACCCGAAACGGGTGAACTTTTAAGTTAGAAGCGATTTGCTTCTGTCCGTATCCTTGTTCCGCGAAGTATTTTGTCTGCAGAATCAGCCGGAACTGGTTCGAAATAAGCGCCATGATTTTGATCGGTTCTTCATTTTGTTTGAGCAAATCATAAAAAATTTGAAGGCTTTCCGTTCGTTTGCGGTTGACGATTTTATTGATCAGCTCAAAAATATTTTGTTCCAGGCTTCTCGCGACAAGCATTTTCACATCATCAAGCGTAATTTCTTCACGGTCTCCAATAAACGTGCAGAGCTTTTGAATCTCTTGAAAAATCGATGACAGATGTCCATTCACAAGCAGAACCAAATGCTCCGCCGCTTCAGTGCCGATTGTTTTCTGCTCGGTTTTTGCAAGGTTCATAGTAAAATCTGTTGTCTCTTTTGCGTTTAATTCCTTTGCCTCCATCATAAACGCATGTTTCTTTAGCGCTTTCGTCAGTTTTTTCCGCTCATCCAGCTTTTCATACGGGGCAAGCAGGACAAAGACCGTGTAAGGCGCAGGCGATTGTATATATGACTCAAGTGCACTGACATTGTGCTCAATTTTTTCTTTTTTCTTTTCACCTGTTAAAAAATATGGGTTTTTCACAATAACAAGACGCCGCTCCCCCATAAACGGAAACGTTTCAGCATCAGCAATCGCTTGGTCCAGCGGGTCCTCTTCCAAATCAAAAACGGATAGATTGAAATCCTTTGCCTCCTGATCAATGACCGTCTGTCTGATCCTGCTGACGGTTTCTTGCAGCAGATACGTCTCTTTTCCGAATAAGCAATAAACCGGATGGACATCTCCTTTTTTCAGGCTTTTCCACACATCAAATACCATTGTTGTACGACTTCCTCTCTTTCATCATCCCCTTCTATCCTAAATTGAGTTTGCAAAATAGTAAAGAGGAAGCCTGACTGCTGCTTCCCCATTTATATTAAACGCCTGTTCGCAAGCCCCCGGGACAGCTTGTAAAAAGGCGATAATCACCAGAACAGAAAACGTTACCTTCGCTTCTAGATTTTTCAAAACAATTCCATTATACTTAAATCAGTCAGGAGGGATAAAGTTGAATGATTTTGAAAAAAACGTTCAAAGCAAACGAAATGATGCTGTAGATTCAGCTGTTGGTTTTGTTGTGTCCTTCGGATTTTTCGCCTTCTTGTTTGTCATGGCAACGGTTATTCACCTGGTTGGTTCATAACAGCGACTGCCCGGGCTGCTGATTTCTCGGCAGTCTTTTTTAGTTCGTCTCCGTTATATCTGATGTATCATATGGAGGATAGACAGAAAAGGTTCCATCTCTGTTTTTATATCTATACTGAATCGTTCCGTTTTGATCAGTGCGCAGCACGCGGATGGAATGTTTCTGTAATATTTGCAAAACTTCTTGATGAGGGTGATGGTACCGATTGTTTTCCCCTGCTGAGATAATTGCCGTTTTCGGCTGAAGCTGTTTGATGAATTCCTCACCTGTAGAGCCTTTGCTCCCATGGTGCCCCACCTTTAACACGTCTGCTTTTATATTCGGAAACATGTTCATCACCTCTTGTTCTCCTTCTTTCTCGAGATCACCTGTTAAGATCCAGCTCATCCCGCCCGTTTTCATCCACAGAACGAGAGAAGAATTATTTTTGCTAGCCGGATCAGGCGTTTCCGGCGACAGTACATGAAACTGCAAATCCTTGATTTGCAGTACATCGCCTCGCTCCACCTCTTCAATTTCCACTCCTTCTCTTCTGGCAGTCTGCAGCACTTTCTCGTCTTTAGGTTCAGAAACGAACCCTTTCGGAATGACAAGGTGCTTCACTTTTTGATGCTTCAGCAGAGTCTCCGCCTCTCCGATATGATCTTGGTCAGCGTGCGTCAAAATTAAAGCATCAAGCTGTTTGATCCCCTTGGCGGTTAAAAACGGAATCAGCACTTTTTCCCCGAGAGAAAACGGATGCTGCTTTTCCCGCCAAGACTCAGACGAGTAAGACAAGGTGCCGCCAGTATCAATTAAGACATGGCCCTGCTGATGCGGGGCGCCAACATACATGCTGTCACCCTGGCCGATGTCAATCATATCGACTTCTCCTTCGGAACTAAGACGCGGATACATCAAGAGAAGGCAGAGCACCGCACAGTACATACCCCCAGTTACCGCCAGCTGCCAAAAGGAACGCTTTTCAATCGACATAAGCAATAGAATGATCGTGGCCGTGAATAGAAAAAGCAGAGCAGGTGCAGGATGTGCAATGAGAACCGTGAATACATCAATATCTGCAATTGTTGTGATCAGCCTGTTGGTCCAGCTCATCAAGAAATCAAACCAACTGAAGAAAAATCGACCTGCCGAAGCGGAAAGGCTTAATAGAAGAACACCCGCTACAGCCCCCGGCAAAATACAGAACGTATAAAAAGGAACCATCAGCATATTCATCGGTATGCTGATGATAGAAAACTGATGAAAATGATACAGGAGAATCGGAAGCGAGCCCAGCTGAGCGATGAGTGATACCATTGTCAGCTGACCCAGAGAGGTTTTAACCTGCTGAAAAATAGAAGAAGAAAGAATTAAAGAATAACTGACGGCGAACGACAGCTGAAAACCGGCTTCAAAGAGATGGTAAGGATTGAAGAGCAAGAGTACGATGTATGAAAGACAGATTGCACCGGCAGAGTGTATCCGCCATTTGACGAGACTTCCAGCTAAGTATATCCCAGACATCAGAGCGGCGCGAAGCACTGAAGGAGCAGCGCCTGTCAACATCACATAGAGCGGCAGAAAAAAGAGCAAGAGGATTGACGCCTTCTCTCTAGTTATACCAAGACGGATCATGATATAAAACAATGCGGCTGTCAAAATGCCGACGTGGAGTCCTGAAATCGCCAAGAGATGGACGACACCAAGCTTTTGATACGCATTAAGCACTTCGTCTTCCACATAAAATCTGTCACCGACTGTAAGTGCCTGTACAATTCCTGCCGAATCAGGAGGCAGCAGGCCGTTTGTGAATGATACGATATATTTTCTCAAACTGAGCAGCTTATACTTGAAATGTGAAGGTTTGCTGCAGTTTTGGATTGATGTGACAGAGTAGTTCCAGTGAATATGCTGCCTGTACAGATACTCTTTATAATCAAATGTGCCGGGCACGGTAGCATGTTTAGGTTCTTCCAATGCGCCAGTCAATTCACATGCCATTCCGGGTTCTATATATGACAGCTGATCTTTTTCATCAGGAGACTGAATGCGATACGAAGCAGCCCATTTTTCGCCATCAGGCGTCTTAGTAATCATAGATATACGATCACCGTCAATTTTAGGAATACTGTCAATCACCGCCTTTAATTGATAGGTGCCCTTCTGATATAAAGAGACATTCTGGGAATCTGTGACTGCATACAGTGCAAAAAACAATATAAAAGAGAAGAAACAAACATAAATGAGAAAAACGTGTCTCGTTTTAATGGATATGATGAGGAGAAAGAGGAAGAAGAGAAAAACAACGGGGAAATAAGCGGCGGCAGTAATTCCAGCAGTTGCAGAAGCTGCCGCCAAAGGCAATATCAAACGCGAATGACGCATGAATCACACATAGCTCGTGAAAAGTTTATTCGCCTGCTCATGTATCTTTTTCAAATCTTCCTCTGCAAGACCTGCATCTGCTAGCTTCTCTAAAAGCCCAGCTACAAATGAAAGCTTTTCCCTGTTTTTCAGATCAACGATCATTTCATCGAGTTCAACCTGTTCAACAGTTACACCCGCCTGTTCAAATAATTCCTGCGCATACGGATGTGTTTTGTAATCCTCCGCATAGTAAACTGTTTTGATACCAGCTTGAATGATAGATTTACAGCATTGAATGCAAGGGTAATGCGTCACATAAATCTCCGCTCCATCAGTCGGCACTCCGAACTTAGAGCATTGGAGAAGGGCATTCATTTCAGCGTGAATTGTTCTTGCACAATGATCATCTATCATCAGGCATCCTTCGTCTGCGCAATGCACGCCGCCCGCGATTGACCCGTTATAGCCTCCCGCTATCATGCGTTTGTCTCTGACTATAGTAGCGCCGACAGACAATCTCGGGCAGGTGCTGCGCAGCGCCAGTAAATGGCTTTGAGCCATAAAGTATTGATTCCATGAAATTCGTTCCACTTTGTTCCCTCCAAATGTTGTGTTGCCTGACCTTTAGTTTACCTATCATTACACATGACCGTCAAATCACTTTACTGTAATGGAAGACTTTATTTTTTCAAATGACTTTTCACCTATTCCTGAAACCTTAGTGATATCTTCAATTGTCTGGAAACGCCCGTTTTCTTCCCGGTATGCAATAATGGCTTCAGCTTTTGATGGCCCGACCCCTGAGATGCCTTGTAATTCCTCTAAGGTTGCTGTATTGATATTTACCAGAGATCCCTTCCCCCCATCACTTTTGACTGCGCCTCCGGTTCCTTGGGACACCGCTGACTCCTCTCCCTTTTTCGGGATATACACCACTGTCCCGTCCTGCAGCAGCTCCGCCAAATTCACTTGCATGTCGTCTGCTTGTTCACTGGTCCCGCCCGCTTTCTCAATTGCCTGAGATACTCTGTCTCCTGTTCGCATTTCATAAACGCCTGGATGCTTGACTGCACCTTTGATGTCAATCACAATTGTTTCGTTTGACTCATCTTTTACTGCTTCCTGCTTTACCTCCGGTTTTTTTGTCTCAGTTGAAACAGCCTGCTTCACCGGCTCTTTGTTTTTTTCGCTGGCAAGGATGAAAATAAACGCTGCGAAAACAGCTGCAGTAGCTGCTAAAATAATCGCTTTTTTATGCTGATTCAACCAAATCATCGTGCATGTTCCCCGCTTTCGTCATATTTTATTGTCATCACACATATGGTTTAGAGGATATAGCTCAAAGGAGGGGAAACCAGTGAAGATAGGCTTTATCGGCACAGGAAATATGGGTACGATCCTTATAGAATCATTTATCGAGTCAAAAGCAGCCGATCCCTCAAATATAACAATCACAAACCGCACAATTGATAAAGCATTGCGCATAAAAAAACGCTACAACAGCATAAACGTAACAGAAAGTCTGGAAAAGCTTGTTTCTGAAAACGAAATGATTTTTATTTGTGTTAAGCCGCTGGATATATATCCTTTATTAGCAAGAGCGGTGCCTTATTTAAGAAAGGATCATATCCTCATTTCCATTACAAGCCCAGTACAAACTGAACAGCTTGAACAGTATGTGCCGTGCCAAGTGGCGCGAGTGATTCCAAGTATAACGAACAGGGCGCTTGCAGGTGTTTCTCTTGTCACTTTCGGCACAAGCTGCGGAGAAACGGCAAAAACGAAAATCAATGAGCTGATGGAGCACATCTCTCATCCGCTGCAAATTGAAAGTGATATCACGCGGGTGGCATCAGATATCGTAAGCTGCGGTCCCGCTTTTATGAGCTATCTGATTCAGCGGTTTATTGATGCGGCCGTGTCAGAAACGTCAGTGTCTAAACAGGACGCTATTCTGATGTGTAAGGAAATGCTGGTCGGAATGGGAAAACTGTTAGAAACCGAATTGTATACCCTGCCTGCATTACAGGAAAAGGTTTGCGTTAAAGGCGGTGTGACAGGAGAAGGCATTAAAGCGCTTGAAAGCGGTGTACAGGATATGTTTCACCGGGTATTTCAAAATACCCATTTGAAGTACGAGGAGGATATTTCAGCAGTGAAAAAGCAATTTCATGTGTAGGCGAGTATGTCATACTTTTTTCTGTCCTGCAAAAGCACAAAAAAGCATTTTAAAAAACCATCGTCTTAGGAAACGATGGTTTTTGATTTCTGCGCCTTGAAAAACAGGCGTTCTGATTGTGCTGATGGCTCTGAATCCGTAAAATCAGCTGTCACGCGATGAAGCTGAAAGCCGCAGCTCTTCAGCATTTCTTCGTATTCCCCCACTGAGAACGTTCTTTGCTCGTGCGTCTCATCAAAACGGTCATACGCTTCTCCGTTCCACACAAAAAACGACATGTCATGAATGACAGATAGCCCTTCACTTCCCGCAAAGCTCTGCCAAATATAGCTGATATCTTCGTCCTGGTCAGCAAATGTGCTATCTGGAAAAACCTCAGCAATTTTATATGATGAATGAACATCAAACAGCAAAATGCCTTCAGGCTTCAATACCCTAAATACACTTTTAAAGGTTTCGATGACATCATTTTTCGTTTTTAAATAATTTAATGAGTCGCAGCATATTGCAACAGCATCAAACTGGCCCTCAAAGCCGCTAATCTCACGCATATCCTGCTGAAGAAAAAGAATCGGCTGGTTACTAGAGACCTTTTGCTGGGCATAAGAAAGCATTTCCTCACTGAGATCGATGCCGGTGACCTCGAAGCCTTTCTCGGCAAGCCGGATTGAGATTTCTCCCGTGCCGCATGCCAAATCAAGGATACTGCCTTTTTCCGGGAGAGATGCTTCAATCCACTTTGTCCATTGATCGTAAGGTGCGTGTGACATTAACTCGTCATACACGCTTGCAAAACCTTGATAAATCATTGATTCATTCCAAGCTCAAGATCTGCGAGCGGAGCGTCTCCCCACAGCTTTTCGAGGTTGTAATAGCTTCTTTCATCCTTGTGGAAGACATGGACAATCACATCACCAAGGTCAACGAGCACCCATCTTGCTTCATCGAAGCCCTCCATCTTTTTGACTTGAATGCCGTTTTCTTCAGCCTGATCCTTTATTTCACGAGCAATCGCCTGCACCTGTTTATCTGAATTCCCGTGGCAGATCAGAAAATAATCAGCAACTAGAGAAATGCCTTCCATATCCAGTGCTAAAATATCCTCTGCCCGTTTATCATCGCAAGCCGCAGCTGCAATCTTTAAAATGGACTTTTGGTTCATTCACAAACTCCTCCTGTTCAGTTGCCAGACACAAGCCAGTTATACGTTAAAAACGTGTCTGGAAAAACCGGTTGATTTTTTTTCATAAGAAATATCATTGTATTTTTGATGGATTGAATCAGCGCTTGATTCAAATCTGTCTCAGCAAGCTTACGTACCTCATCGACACCGGGAAAGGCCCGGTTAGGCTCAATATAATCAGCAACGTAAATGACTTTTTCTAAGAGTGTCATGCCGGGGCGCCCAGAGGTATGATACCTGATGGCGTCAAGAATGTCTTCATCTTGGATCCCCGCTTCTCTTTGGACTAAATATGCGCCGACCGGAGCGTGCCACAGCTCCGGATTATGATCCAATAGATGCGAAGGCATTTTTTCGCGCGCAATAATTTGTTTCATTTCTTCTTTCGGGCGGAATTTAGCGTAATCATGAAAGATAGCCGCTGTTTCTGCTTTTTTGGAGTCGGCTCCAAAACGCTCCGCTAGTTCGATCGCCGTGTTCATCACGCCAATTGTGTGGATATATCGGTGTTCGGTCAATTGCTGCTTAACGCAGGCAAGTGCCTCCTCACGATTCATATAAACCATTCTCCTCTACATACTTCTTCACTTTATCAGGGATTAAGTAGTCAGTGGGCTTCTTGCTTTTGAACCGTTCCCTTATCATAGTAGATGATACCTCAAACTCCGGAACGTCTGCAAAGAGAAGCGGATAAGGGGTTTCAATATGAAAACCGGGGCGCTTTACTCCAATAAATTGAATGAGGTTCAGCAGCTCGTCCAGCTTATACCATTTCGGCAAATATTCAATCATATCAGCACCAATAATAAAGAACAGCTGATCATTAGGATAACGCTGCTTCAGTAAAGAAACAGTATCAAAGGTATATGAAGGCCCTTCTCTTTCCATTTCAGCCAGCTCCAGCTTAAAGGACGGATTAGACTGTATCGCAAGCTTCAGCATTTCCACACGATGAAAGCTGTCCGTATAGTCTTCGTCCTGTTTATGCGGCGGAATTTGATTGGGCATAAACCAAATTTCATCAAGCCCCGCCTGATACAGCACCTCATTGGCCATTAAGAGGTGACCGTTATGCGGAGGATCAAACGTGCCTCCGAAAATTCCGATTTTCTTCATTTCAACCACCTTTAAGGAAGCTCGATTTGTTTATTTTCCCTTGATTCCTTATATAACACAATCGTATTGCCGATTGTCTGCACCAATTGAGAGCGGCTTCCTTTTACAAGAGCCTCCGCAACATCATTTTTATCATCTTCGCAATTCTGAAGAACACTGACTTTAATCAGCTCTCTCGCTTCAAGCGCCTCAGCAATTTGTTTAATCATGTTGTCGTTTACTCCGCCCTTGCCTACTTGAAAAATCGGCGTTAGATGATGCGCTTTTGAACGTAAAAAACGTTTTTGTTTACCTGTTAACATTCTGTTCCTCCTAATTTTCCTATTACAATGGATCTCATTTTTTCAATATCAGGCTCTTGTCCAGTCCACAATTGGAAAGACAATGCTGCCTGTTCAACAAACATGCCCACTCCATCTAGTGTTTTCAGGCCTTTTTGTTTTGCTTCTTTTAAAAGAGCCGTCTGAATTGGATTATACACGATATCACATACGACAGCACTGCTTGCTGCATGCTTTAATGAAAGCGGCACTTCGTCCACGTTCGGGTACATGCCTACAGACGTTGTATGGATGATAACATCATACTGCTCAAGCCGCTCTTCTGCTTCTTTTATGCTCAACACTTCTTTATTGTGAAACGAGGGAGTGGATTCTGTAAGCTGCTTTGCTTTTTCCAACGTCCGGTTACAGATGTCAAACCTTTTTGGAACCTCTCGGGCAATTGTTGTAAAAATGGCTCTTGCCGCACCGCCCGCGCCGATCATTAAGAATGACAGTTCTGAGATAGGCTTGTCCAATACCTTCAATAATGACTTCACAAAGCCTTCCCCGTCGGTATTGTATCCGACAAGCTTGTCTCCCTCTCTTCTGACGGTGTTTACGGCACCGAGCACTTTTGCACTTTCATCAATATGATCCAGATAATCCAGAATGGAAACCTTATGAGGGACAGTCACATTAATTCCTTGTACGCCAAGTGCTCTTATTCCTTTTACCGCATCTTCCAGATCATCTTCTTCTACTTTGAAGGCATGGTAATGTCCGTCTAATCCGAGATCTATCAATGATGCGTTATGAATATCAGGTGACATGGAATGGGCAATCGGATTACCGATAACTCCGTACAGCTTCTTCATACTCCTCTCCCCTTTTCATTAAATTAATGAGCGCCGAACAAATACGTGAACGCCTTTTGGCGCGTAAGCCGTTATTTTTTTATCGGCGTCATGCACTGTTACCCAGCCTAACCCGGAGAATACGATATCTGTCTTTTTGTCTTTTATCGTAAACGTATGGGCAACCAATTCCGGAAACTCATCTATTTCATCTTTTCCCGGAGGTGTGAGCAATTCCCCTGCATGCTTTTCATAAAGCGCGTCTGCATTCTCCAGCTTTGTTCTGTGAATCATCAGCTCATTCGGCATATAGCAAACAAAAGGAGATCTATCTCCGGACACATAATCGAACCTTGCAAGTCCGCCGAAATACAATGTTTGCTGATCATTAAGCTGAAATGTGCGAGGCTTCAGCTCCTTTTTAGGAGATAGTATTTTCAGATCCTTTTTATTGACATAATGCGCCATTTGATGGTGGTTGATAATTCCCGGCGTGTCATAAAGCGCTGAGCCATCATCCAGCGGGATTTCAATTGCATCAAGGGTTGTGCCCGGAAATTGAGATGTCGTAATAATATCTTCTTCCCCTGACACTTCTTTAATAATCCGGTTAATAAAAGTTGACTTCCCTACATTGGTACACCCGACAACATAGACGTCTTTGCCATTGCGATAATGCTCAATCGCATCAATCACTTCTCTGATCCCCTGGCCGCGTCCCGCACTGACCAAAAATACGTCAACCGGCTTTAAGCCAAGCTCCTTCGCTTCACGCTTCATCCACTGGATCAGACGCTCTCTTTTCAATGATTTAGGCAAAATATCTGCTTTATTGCCAACCAATAAAATAGGGTTTCCTCCCACCAAGCGCTGCAGCCCATTGATCCAGCTGCCGTTAAAATCAAAAATATCAACAATTTTAACAACGAGTGAATCCGTTTCCCCAATTCCGTGAAGAATGTTTAAAAAATCATCATCCGTTAAGGAAACATCTTGTATTTCATTATAGTTTTTCAGTCTGAAGCAGCGCTGGCAAATCACATTTTCTTTCGTAAGCGATGCTGGCGGCGCGTAACCCAGACCTGTTTTGTCTTCGGTTTGGATTGCAACTCCGCAGCCGATACAAACAACCTTTTCCATTTCTTACTCCTCCCACTGAATGTGCCCTTTTCGTTTGAGAGCACTCAGTATTCTGCGTTCGACCTGGCGGTTAAAGCGCGTAATGAATCCGTCAGAGGAAGCAACAGGCACGACCAAAATTGTATGGTAGCCGTTTCGGTTTCCCCCGAGCACATCGGTCAGCAGCTGGTCTCCGATGACAACGCAGTCCTCTTTTTTCAGCTCCATATTGCGCACCGCCCTGTTAAAAGCTTTGCCCATCGGTTTTCTTGCTTTATAGATGAATGGGATTCCAAGCGGTTCGGAGAAAAGTTTTACTCTTCTTTCATTATTATTAGAGACAATCGTCACTTTAATGCCGTGCTCCTTCATTTCTTCAAACCACTCGATCAAACGCGGCGTCGCGTTCGGTCTGTCCCACTCAACAAGCGTATTATCCAGGTCAGTAATAATCCCTTTTACATTTCGTTCCTTTAATTTCTCAGGTGTAATATGAAAAATATTTTTTACAAACTCGTCAGGTAAAAAAAACTTTTTTAACAAAACCCGCACCCTTCCCTTTTCTTTCTCTTTAAAATGATTGTCGAAAAAAATCGAACTTGCGCCTAAAGAAAAACTGAGCAAAAAAATTTCGACAAAAATTGGGTTTCTTCACCAGGTGTGGATAAAATTACACACACTATCCACTCTTATTACATCACTCTTTAGACAAATTATAAACACGATACTCACAAGTTATCCACTTTTTGGTGTGGATAACAGAACGATTGTTCTTATATGCATTTCATGGTAGATTAAAGATAACTTCAGCTCAGATGTACGCAACTTACCAATGTATGCGTCAAAATCATGAATGATTCCAACTTTTAAGGAGGTGTCTCTCCCATTAATTGGGTTCCTAGCATGAGAAAACTGTCTGATGAATTACTAATAGAATCTTATTTCAAAGCCACCGAAATGAAGTTAAACCGTGACTTTATCGAGTTAATTGAAAACGAAATAAAAAGAAGATCGCTCGGACATATTATTTCCGTATCTTCTTAATAGGAATTTGTCAATTTTTCCGGGCGTATTTCCTTTTTTTACTCAGATGACTGATATTATATCACTTCGGTTACGCGCTTTACTACTGTTTTCAGCAAAAAACACCCCTAAAAAGAGGTGTTTTAAAGGGCTGGTTATCATGCAAACCAATATATGCCGCCCACAACCAGGAGAACAACAACTAAAACAACGATAAAAGCGTATCCATACGCTCTGCTGGCGCCATATGGCCAGCTTCCGAAAGGATACGAATAAGAATAACCGCTGCACATGTGAAGCGCCTCCTTTAATAAGGTTTTACAACAGCCTATGTAGGAGAAGTAAAATGGCTTAGGCCGTTGTCCGGCTCAGCGCTTCAAAACCTGCCCATCTTGTATTCCTTCAAATACAATCCTTGCCCCTTTAGGTGTCATATGATTGCCTGAAGGATCTATCAGACCGGATTGGATAAGCGCTTCATCAGTTGCTTTTCCGCCGTCTGCTTCTATAAAATGCTTCCAGTTGTCTACAAGAGGGACATCCAGGCGCTTCGACACATCTCTTGTAATATCATTGTATGAGTTGTGCCATTTCCTCGCCCCGCCTTTCGGTTCAAAAGCAGCTGCTTTATATCTGGAATAGTAAAAGAGATGGTTCTTCCCGTTTCCTTCAATAATTGGGATACATGTCATTAAGATCGGCTTGATTCCGTGTTTTCTGCTTTCTTTAATAAAATAAACCAGATTTTCTCTAAAACGCTGTTTCGACACTCTCGGTTTTCCCTCAGTTAGGATCGCGGCGTCATTGGTGCCAAACATAATAAACAAATGCTTCGGTTTTTGTTCCAGCACATCTGTCTGAAACCGCAGACGGGCATCCTCTGTTGTCTGTCCGCCAATTCCCGCATTGAGTATATCTAGCTTTCCTCGTTCAGCTGTTTTTAATATATTGACCCACTGCTGTGCTTTGGGATAGTCGCGATAGTCCCAATTAGAGCCTCGCGTATTGCTGTCACCAAATGCCACAACGTCTTCGTATCCCTTTCCATCGCATCCCGCTGCAATGAACAGCAGAAGGAAAAGGATAAAAAAATGTTTCATCTTTACACCTCCAAAAGCCTCACCTTAATGTTATACCTCTGTTCTCTTTCGTTCAACGAAGAGTTTTTTGTTATAATTGTTTTTTCCTATTGTTTAACGTGTCCCCCTCAGTGAAAATCATGCTGCTTTCCTTTTTGCATATCTGGTGATTCTGTTAAAATTCCCTTCTTCTCAATTGAAAAAACACGCAGGCTAAAGGAAAGACAACCTGAATCCGTACTGGAAACAGGTTATCCCTTAACTCTGCATTTATCTTAACTTCGATTTGAGCTTGGCCTTTGTTTTTGGGCCATAGATCCCGTCTGCAGTTAATCCGTTCATAAGCTGAAAACGTTTGACGGCATTTGCAGTTTTTGGTCCATAAACCCCGTCTATCCCATTATTTTTGGCACCCTTATCAGGATAAAAATAAAGCACGGCTAACGCCTTTTGCAACTGCAGGACTTTCGTGCCCTTTCGATAAGGCGATGTGAGTTTTATAATACCTGATGGCAGCAAATATGTTGGAGATGGCTCTTTTGGAGGTGTATCGGAGGAAGAAATTCCGTTGATAAAAGAATTCCAGTGATCCAAGAGTTTGCGCGGACAATTTTTACCGGACCATTTTTTGTGGGGAACGACATGATTCAACGGGATATTGTTTTCCTCCATTAGTTTTCGGATCAGCCACTGGGCATTTGCTGTTGCTTGATCAAAATTCCCGTCTGCATTTTCACAGATTTCAATCCCGATCGATTTGCGGTTGCCTGTCCCATTTGTACCGTCTCCCGCATGCCAGCCGTTTTCATTTAAAGGAAGATGCTGATAGATGACTGAATCGTCAACTGTAAAATGCCAACTGACAGTTGTGCTTGGATTTTTCACATAATTGGCGTGCATTTTCGCATCCGCGCCTTTTGCGGTATTCGCGGTATTATGCACCGTAATGTAAGCAGGCGTCATCGCATAGCCGGGGCGATTATCATTTGATGCCGGTATAAAATCCTTTTTTATCGTTACCATTTCTATCCCTCCCTACTATTAAAGAATGCAGAAAACAGAGAAATGGACAGCCTATTTTACAAGATAAAAAAGAATTGTGTTCCCAGTCTAAACATCGTTTTCAGTTGAACCGCTGAAATGACACCAGTTATACTAACCCTAGATGACGGAGGTTTTGGCTCCTGACATCATCTTAGTTGGGAGTGACCATAGACATGTTAAAAAAGATACTAGGTATTATCATAATGATTACTATCATTGCAGTCGGCTTTTTCCAGAAAGAAGCCTGGCTTGATGCAATCAAAGCAGGTGGGATGTTATCTTTTTTATTCAGTATGCTGCTGATTGCTGCCGATGTTTTTTTCCCAATTGTGCCGTTTGCTTTGGTAGCCGCTTTAAATGGCGCAGTGTTTGGAATGGCAAACGGGATTTGGATCACGCTGACCGGTTCAATGCTTGGTACAATGCTGCTGTTTTTTCTCGCAAGGTACAGCTTTAGAGACTGGGCCAGAAAAAAAGTACAGTCCTACCCTGCCATCCAAAGCTACGAGGCCTCCTTCCACAAAAATGCCTTTACAGCTGTTTTATTAGGAAGGCTCATTCCTGTCATTCCTTCTCTTGTTATGAATGTGATATGCGGGCTGAGTCAGGTGCGCTGGCATGTTTTTTTCGTTGCGTCTTTCATAGGAAAAATCCCGAATATTGTCGTTGTTACCATCGCGGGTGCCAATTTTGCCAGCAATAAATTACTGTCTCTCAGCATTTATGGAGCCTACATTCTGATCATTATGCTGATGATTTATAAAAAGTTCCCTCATCTGCTGAAAGTGCAAAAAAAATAAGGAGGCCTGTTCCCCCTTATTTTTTTTCTGTCGCATGGCCTCCGAATTCATTTCGAAGCGCAGCAACAACCTTTCCTGTAAACGAATCGTCAGTTAAAGAGCGGTATCTCATCAGAAGCGACATGGCGATCACCGGGGTTGCTGTCTGCAGATCAAGCGCTGTTTCCACCGTCCATTTCCCTTCTCCCGAAGAATGCATAATGCCTTTGATCTGATCCAGCTTCGCATCTTTAGAGAAAGCACGCTCGGTCAGCCCCATTAGCCAAGAACGAATGACAGAGCCATGATTCCACACTCTTGCAACCTTTTCGTAGTCAAAATCAAATTGGCTGTTTTCAAGCACTTCGAATCCCTCACCGATTGCTGCCATCATTCCGTACTCAATGCCATTATGAATCATTTTCAAGAAATGTCCGCTTCCCGCTTCACCAGCGTAAAGATATCCGTTTTCGACGGCAGCATCCCGAAACAGCGGCTCCGCAATGTCCCAGGCTTCAGGGTCTCCTCCCACCATAAAACAGGCTCCATGGCGCGCTCCCTCCATTCCGCCCGACGTTCCGGCATCAAGATAATAGATACCCGCCTCTTTCATTTGATTGTAGCGGCGAATCGATTCTTTATAATGAGAGTTTCCGGCCTCGATGATCATATCGCCGTTACTTAATAAAGGTGTCACATCGCGCAATACAGTGTCCACAACACCGTGCGGCACCATGACCCATAGAATACGCGGCGTATCTAATGAAGATACCAATTCGTTTAGATTCGTTGTACCTTCAGCGCCATATGCTTTCAGTTCATCAACAGCCGCTTGATTTACATCATACCCGACCGCTTGATGATTACGGTCCAAGAATTGCTTTCCTATGTTTATGCCCATTTTCCCTAAGCCGATTAATCCAAATTTCATGTCAGTTCCTCCTGGTTGTCTAAAAAGCCTTTACTCTTTATGTTCCCAGTGAACTGTATTGTGATACGCAAAAACCATATGAGCTTATAGGATTTCACTGCAAAAGGTGTGTTTCTTATGCAGCCTGTGTTTTTGATTTCCCGATACCGTCTGCGCCCCCCCATCTCCGTTTCTGAGCTCTCCTTTTATAAAACCATTAACTTATCCTTGATTTCCCAACCCATTAAGTTAAAATATGGGAAGAGAATTAGAGTTTTTCAGTAAAAGAAGGTGACATGTTGAAGGATCAATCTCACACTCTCATTGGAGTTACGAAAACCGCAGCATACTTTTTATATGCTGCACTTGGAATGATCGGCCTTACAATCGGGTATTTTATTCCGCAGATTGCAAAATGGGCTTTATCCCTTCAGTGGATTCATTTTGAAGGACCGCTCCGTATCATCACCTCTTTTCAGGGCTCATCAGCTGCATTTATCACTGCACTGCTCGTGATGTCCGCGGGAATTTGGTTCGCTCATTCGGTTATTGCAATGCTGCTGTCTGTAAAGATTACAGATGACACAGTGGAATTAATCACAGGAAAGAAAGTGCAAACGATTCGTTCCGACGACATCGCTCTTGTGTTTATCGATCACAAACGGCTTGTCCTCCTTGGAACAGCCGGATATGAATTGGTACGCGAAGAATTTGATGAAAAACCAGTAAAGGTCGAGAAGGCCTTTAGAAAGCATAAATATAAATGGGCAGCAGATGGTGATCCATTTAAAGGTCAATTTCGCCGGTGGATCCCTGATGCACCAGACCTCTCCCCAGGCGCCCATGCTTTATTGAAAGCTCGTCACAATGCACTGAAAGACGAGGAAACAGACGATGTTGAAGAATTCCGTCTCGAACTGGCACAGCTGGGCATCGTTGTTCGAGACGAAGGAACACGCCAGTATTGGCGAAAAGCAGAGACCTATCCTCCGAACCTTCAGCATCATGAAGGTTCGTAACAACAGAGGCTCAAGATTGAGCCTCTTCTATTTACTGCACAATAAACAGTACTCTCGTGCCGTCAGGATAACCGCTCATTTGATTCCCTACCCACGAGCCGGCCCCGCGATTATCTGAAGGTGTCACGTATCGGACGTCAGCTCCTGCACCGCCTTCCTCACAAACGGCCATCGGCCACTCATCCCGGTCATACCCCGGCTTCGTCGGAATTCCTTTTAACGATTCCGCCCGCCTTTTATCCGCTCCATCCCTGTCAATGGTGCAAATCTCAGAATGTCCCTCTGCAATCGCATCTCTAATATGATCTCCTGTTTCCGGATAACGAGAGAGCGGAAAATACAACACTTTGTCATACAAAGAAGCTCCCTTGATCGGCTGCGGAACCATGAAAGAAAGAAAAACCGCTGCTGCAAGAAGTAGGCCTGCCATCCATTTTTTCATTTCCATCCCCCTATACATTTATTCCATTTCAATGTATGGGCGCATGTGAAAGATTATTTATAAAATTTGAAGCTAGCCAGCAGCGGCTCCCTGCGATAAATTTCCCGGTACAGACACAGACAGCCTCCCGCTCACATACATTTACATATAGGCTTTTGCCTACATACTTTTGTGGAGGTGACGATGGTGACAGGTGTTTTCGCAGCGCTCGGCTTTGTTGTTAAAGAGCTTGTCTTTTTAGTATCTTACGTGAAAAACAATGCCTTTCCACAACCGCTCTCAAGCAGCGAGGAAAAAAAATACTTAGAGCTCATGGCTAAAGGGGATGAACATGCCAGAAACATGCTGATTGAGCATAATCTTCGCTTGGTCGCCCATATTGTGAAAAAATTTGAAAATACAGGTGAGGATGCAGAGGACTTAATCTCCATCGGAACAATCGGGCTGATCAAAGGAATTGAAAGCTATTCCGCCGGAAAAGGGACAAAGCTGGCGACGTATGCCGCGCGGTGTATTGAAAATGAGATTGTAATTACAAAAGGGGGGTGCAAACAAGTGACGCTTACTTTCATGAGTTTTATTTTATATAAGTCTAAATTATTCATTCTGCTACTACAATAACCGCTATATGATAATTAGCGAAATGATAAAGGCTGTTTCCAAAGGGAAGCTTCTTTTTGTTAGATAAGATTTCAAAAAAGTACACTTTTGTACATAGTACTTAGGCACATAAGAACTTCAACTAGCAAGAGAGTTAACCGTACATTTCTAAAACTCTGGAAGACCCAGTTTTGCGAGTACAATAACAATTGATATTCGCGGTTGTCGATCAAATGTTTACGCCACGTAGACAACAACCACCTACTCGCAGAGGTTCATGGCTTTCGATTGACGAATCTATTTCCCTTATATTGAACTAACGGGAAACGTTAGTTCATAGGGAGCACACGAAGCAGATTGCCGATTGGCGACTGCTTTAAACATACCCAATATGATTAATCTAATTTGTTCCCAAACTTCTTTCCAAATTCCTCCATTAGATCAATGATTGGAATTAATTGCTCACCTTTTGATGTTAATGAATACTCAACACGCGGTGGCACCTCGGGATAAACTTTGCGATTAATTAAGCCATCTGCTTCTAACTCTCGAAGTTGCTTTGTGAGTGACCCTTGTGAAATCCCCCCTAAGAAAGTTTTGATTTCATTGTAACGACGTTCTTTAAACTTCAAATACCAAAGAATCAGATATTTCCAGCGTCCTGAAAGTATGGTTTGGGAATAGGTTATTCCATATATATCCATACAATCTTCACTTAATGTATCTTTATCTACTTCTTCAAACCCATTGTTACATAATTTAGACACCATTTCACCTTCATTCTGCTATTAAGTACAAAAAAAAGTACTATAGCAATTATTATTGCCCTCTTCAAAAATAAGAGTAATGACTATATTGTAATTCATGTACTCAATCGATGGCAAATTAATTAAAGGAGAGTAATCCTAAATGAATAATATAAATATCTTAGCCAGGACCATGAAATACTTCATGTGGCGCTGATCTCGCGATTACCTAACGAGTTAGTGCAGCATAAATGATTACTTAAGCCATACTTCTCACAGGAGGAATTTAAAATGTCTAAAGAAATGAGTTTGCAAGACGTTCTAAGAATTTATATGGAGAGTAAAGAGGTATCAGACACGCCTACAGAAGAATATATGAAGAATGTTATGCAAAGTTATATTGATAATATTAATAAGAAAGATGCAGAAGCGATTATCAATTTATTTGCAGATAATTCGTCGGTTGAAGATCCAGTTGGTACAAAACCTATAGTAGGGATTGAATCTATAAAGTCTTTCCAGAAAGACGGTCTGGCTGTTATGAAAAAAGCGGAGCTAGTAGCACCAATTCGTACATCTCCTGGTAATTCAGCAGCTATGGTATTTACTATTCATATGGATTTTGGAGAACAAGAAGTTATTATAAAAGTGATTGATATCATGAAATTTGATGAAGCAGGTAAGATCGTTGAATTAAAGGCTTATTGGGGTAAAGATGATGTCCAAATCATCAGAGGAGAACTGAAAGATTTTCTAGCTAATTTTATGGAGAATACGGAGGTATCAAAGACTCCTACAGATGAGCATATGAGAAATGTTATGCAAAACCATATTGATCTTATTAATAAGAAAGTTACCGCAACACCATTTATGGATAATTTTGCGGATAATGCGTTGGGTGCAGATCCAGTTGGTACAAAACCTTTGCAAATTACCAAGGGATTTTCTTTGGAGGACTCTTTGCCTGTTGGAAAAAAAGCGGAGTTAGTGGCTCCGATTCGTACATCTTTTGGTAATTCAGCAGCTATGGCATTCGATCTTGATTTGGAATTTGAAGGACAAGAAGTTAATATTCAAATCATTGATGTCATGAAATTTGATGAAGCAGGTAAAATTATTGAAGTAATGGCTTATTGGGGTAAGGATAATGTGAAAGTAATTAAATAAAGGAAAACTCAGTATGAAGGTAAAGAATTATTGATAAAATGTGTTATTAATTTAATAGATTAACCATTAAGCTAACTGGAAATGTTAATTGAAAATAGAATAGAGCTTGCCGGTCGCGGCAGCTGCTCCTTTTTCGTTCAGCTAACGGGCAGTTTTGTTTAATAAGTACACTTCCATTATTCGGATATACTACATTGTATTGGAGTGAAGTTAAGTCTGCGAGCAGGTTTTTAACGTGGAAGTTATGTTTTGATCTTCGGGAAGCAAAAAAGTGCAAAACATAGTATTATACGCATCCGTGGAGCCCTCATTGGCGGCGGAACTCGGCTGGGACCAAAGCTCGTCAATGAGACACACCAATAATGGCATTAAACTTTTGCCTGTATGGTTGAACTTGATATGTACAATTGGGCCAGATTTCGACAACGTCAGGCGACATAAAGATAGGTGCTTTTGAAATCCCCGTAAAATGGGGATTTTTTATATTAAAGTACGATGCAGGAAAATAAATAAACATCCTTTAGTAAGTGGGTACCAAAATACCCCTTAAAATCGATTTAATCGAAAATCGGAGGAATAACAGGAGGATGAAGAAACTTGGGCGGAGATTTTCAGAATAGAGTATGGCTTACCACCTTTCCTGTTGCCGATCAGCAGTTCATCAGGTAATCAATAAGATCCCGGACTATTGTAAGTCCGGGATCTTTGTTTTCAATTGCATCACACCTATATAGAAGTATAGAAGGAAGAAAGGGACTAAAGAACTTAGTATTATTGCCGATTTATAAAGATTTAATTACAACATTATATCTGCTTAATTGTTTGAAAGTCGTCCATTAAGTAACTGAAACCTGTTCCTTGTCTCTTTTATGGATATCTTCCGTTCCAGCATCCAATGCAGATTTGTAATATGAGCATTTATAATCAATGACTTCCAATGTTTTTTTAAGTTCTTCCATCTGTGCTTCTACAGCAGCCTTCCGCTCGAGGAACATCTCATATCGTTGCTGCAGAGTAGAGTCTCCCTCGGAACACCAGTCTATGAATTTTTTTATTTTTTTGATCGGCATCCCGGATGATTTTAGGCACTCAATGATTTGGATTGCACCCATATCTGACTCTTTAAATAACCGTATTCCACTAGGTGTTCTTTCGACAAAAGGCAACAAACCTTCCTTGTCGTAGTAGCGTAGAGTGTGTGATGTAAGATTAAATTGTTTCGCAACTTCGCTTATGGAATATTTCTTCATTACTTATCCCCCCACTTGCTCAAGACTTAAAGTTAACTCTAAAATAAAGTTTACCACGGTAAGAGTGGATTGTCAGTATTGACTTAGAAGAGGAAACAGAAAGACACCTGGATGACAGAAGAAGTGATGACTACAAAGCAGTTTAGGTGGATAAGCTAAATGTTACTGAGGCCAGAAAAAAAACGAACAAACCCCTTGACTTAGAGTCGACTCTAAGATTTATCCTATGAACTGTGAACCTTTACTACAAAAAATAGAAGAAGAGAGGATGTTTTAAAAATGTCACATTATATTTTTAAGTTAAGCGAGAAAGTAACAAGGGAAACAGTTTCATATAATAATAGGTACGGAATTAAAGTTTCGGCAGATCTTTATTTGCCAAAGGATTTGGACAATTCAAAGAAATATCCAGCCGTTATTATCGGCGGACCCTATGGTGGTGTGAAAGAACAAGGTTCTGGTATTTATGGACAAAATATGGCGGAACGCGGATTTGTAGCTCTTGCATTTGACCCAGCATACAACGGAGAGAGTGGCGGAGAACCTCGTCACATTTCTTCACCTGATTCATTTGTAGAAGATTTCAGTGCAGCCGTTGATTATGTAGGTACTCGTTCATATGTCGATAGAAATAAGATCGGTGCAATCGGCATCTGTGGCAGTGGCGGATTTGTTCTTTCTGCTGCGAAGGTTGATCCTCGCATCAAGGCAATCGCCACCGTAAACATGTACGAAATAAGTCGCTATATACGAAACGGATGGCAAGATAGTATGACCAATGAACAACGCAGTGATTTCCTTAAACAACTTGGCGAGCAACGTTGGAAGGATTTTGAAAACGGAACTCCTCAGTTGGGTCCAACATACCCTGCCGAAATCCCAGAAGGATTAGACCCTATTACAAGTGAAATTTATGAATTTTATCTAACACCTCGTGGACAGCATCCCAATTCAATAGGTGCATTCACACTTACAAGTAATATGTCTTTTATTAACTTCCCTTTACTTTCTGATCTCGAATCCATTTCACCAAGACCGATTTTGTTTGTCATGGGTGAAAATGCACATTCACGCTATTTTACTGAAGATACTTTTAAGATGGCTGCTGAACCAAAGGAATTGGTTGTTGTCAAAGATGCAAGACATATCGATTTGTACGACAGAACAGACCTCATCCCATTTGACAAATTAGAATCATTCTTTATCGAGAATTTAAAGTAGCAATCTTTTTTAAACTGCCCATTTTGGGGCAGTTTTCTCTATTTAAAGAATGGGTTGATATAGGAGTAGAAAACAGTGATTAGGTAATTACTAATAGTCCCTCATGGTAGAAGGTGATACAGAAAATGGTTATGTCTCAGTAGGCACCTGTATCAGTCCTATTCAAATCCATTCGTAGATGCAAAATTTTTGAATACCATTGTAGCAGAACTTCCGAATGAAGTAAGAATAGGAAAAAATAATATGTAATTTTAGAAGTCATTTCAATAATTAGCTTTATAAATTACAAATTAATAAAATGGCTTTCATAAACCAAGAGAGAAAAGGAGTTGTCTGAATGAATGTGTTAATCTTAGCTGCAAATGGTCGAATTGCGAGAATTGTAGAGCAACGCTTATTGTCGGATCCAAAATTTAACAATATTAATTTAACTTTAGTCTTAAGAAACAGTAAACGCTTAGTTCATTTATCTGACCAACCTCGTGTAAATATCATTGAAGGTGATCTTGAAGACTTTGACCTAGTAAATCAAGCCATGAATGGTCAGGATCTTGTATACGTTTCAAATGTCGATATTAATCCTGATAACAAAATAACAAAAAATGTAATACAGGCAATGAATAATAATAACGTTAAAAGAGTGATATCAAGTAATACCATTGGGATCTATGATGAAGTACCAGGTGAATTTGGTCGAATGAATATGAATGCCATTCAAAGTGTACTTACAGCAGTTGTTAACTCTGAAAAATTACTGGCTAATTCAGATTTAGATTATACTGTCCTTCGTCTTCCTTGGCTTAACGACAACGAAGAAATCAACTATAAAGTAACTACTAAGCATCAACAATATGATGGAGATTATGTTTCTAGACAAAGTGTAGCTGACCTGGTATTAAAAATTATTGATAATCCAGACTATGGTTCAAAAGATAGTTTAGCCCTAGCTAATCCAAACAAACAATAGCAACCCGTTGACAGACAGTAAACAGTAAAGTCACCCTCGTTATGGAGCTCATAGACGGTTATAGGGTACTGAAAAACGCCTAACGGGTCTCGAGGGACAACAAAAAGAAGTACATTTAAAGTGGAGGATATGGGCGATGTAGATAACTCTTGTAGTCTTAGTCGCTATAAATGACCGCTAATAAAACATTAGCGGTCATTTAGTATTTTCAGAGCCTATACTTGATGTCCACTAATGATTCTAAGCCTTGGGCTTAGAGTAAGAAAAAACGCTAAGCTGATTACATTCATTGGGATGTGATGAGATTGCATCCTACTGTTGGTTATGAAATGTTAAAGGGAAAAGGTTAGAATTTGGATCACGTGAGTCTGCGCCGTCCGCACCTTCAGGTGACTGGATATTATAAGCTTGAAAAATACATATCCATCTATACTTACACTAGAGGTTGCTAAAGATAAGTTACATCAACATTATGAGTTTGCATTAGAATGCTTGGAAGAATTGGATGAAGACACAACACTGTTGAATGAATTCACTAATTACATTGCTATGAGAATTAAATAGATGTTTGTGAAACATTACACTTAAAGTAAAGGGGGGCTTTAGTTTAATAAAGGACCCATACATATTAGACATGTATAATATATGTATGAGTCCTTATATTATCTATAATATTTTAATTTTAGTCTTGATAATACGGTACCTTTAGGGATCTGGATTCCAGCTTCTTTAATTGGATGTTGAAATACTAAAACCTGAGTTTCCCCCTCATTATCTCTTGTAACATAACGATAGGCTTTTTTAATTGGGTTCAAATGTATTCCTCCTATTAAACTTGTCCATTTAATTGATGTAGAGGAGCTTCAAAATGTAAACTCCTCTTTAATAAGTCTCAATATATACAGTGTCAGAATCCACAACGGTAACTTCTTTCACGATAAAGTTAACAATTGTTTTTTTATCATCAAGGGTTAAGTTATCTGCACCGATTGATTGAAAATAGTCGATGGCTCTCTTTAAAGCATTTTCACTTGAGCTTGTATCATCCAGGACTTTCATTTTTGATTGAATTTCGTTACACTTTTCAGTAAGCTGGTTTTGCTTCTTTTGCAGTTCAATAATTTGTGCTTTGATTTCATCTATGTCTAAATCATCGTCATCGCTTAGGCTGATTAGCGTTAAAAGACGCTTGCGGCCTTTTTTTGTTTTCTCTATCTCTTTTTGAATGAGTTCTAATTCATCAGACAGGTGATTTGATTGTTCAATCTCTTTAAAAGAAGCATACTTTTGGGGATTTGTGATGAATTTAAAAATCTCCCCCCATACATGACGGTTAAGCTTATTCTCAGACATTTCTTTTCCGCAGCCGCGGTCCTTTGCTCCAGAATAGTTTTTCCGGCAAGTATACACATAGTAGTCTTTACCGTGTGATTTTCTTTTCTTCCCTGTCATGGTATTTCCGCATTTCCCGCATCTAACCAAACCCGATAACAAGTAATTGTGAGGACTGATACTCAAGTGTTTTCTTTTACTTTGACCTAAGAGTTCTTGAGCATAATCCCATTGTTCAGCTGGAACAATTGCTGGAATTGCCACAGTGATTTGCTCTTCTTCAGGTCTAATTTTAATTATAGATTTGTTTCCTGCCTGTTTTGAAACATAGGAACCCTCTGTATCATATTTATACTGTCTATGTTCACCCTTATAAGAAGAGTTCATTAATATCTGTCGAACAACCTGCCTGTGCCATACTTTAGCGCCTTTTTTTGTTTTAACCCCCATCTGAGTTAAATGTAGAGCAATCCCATTTACTCTGCCGAAAAAAGGGCTTTTATGATCGGTGAAATAGTTAAAAATCATCCGAATGATTTTTGCTTCCTCTTCAAATATCTCAAGAGTTCTTTTCTCTTTAACAAATTTATAGCCATATAGTTTAGAATCTTTAATGATAATGCCTTTTTTCATTTTTTGAAGTCGACCACTTGATGTCCGTTCTTTGATTTTGGCTTTTTCAAATTCTGAGATTGCCCCGCGCATTGCGAAAAACAATTGACCTTCTGGAGAATTGGCGTACTCTCCATTAACAAAAATCAAGGGTATGTTTCGCTTTCGGAGTTCATCATCAATGATAAGCTGATTCATTAATTTCCGAGAAAGACGGTCCGGATCGTAACAAATGACTTGACTTATAAGCCCCTTGCTGGCATCCTCCCTCAAGCGATTCAAAGCCGGACGTTCTAAAAGCTCGCCAGAAAATCCTTCATCGGCATACTTCAGCACATCCTTAGTCCCTGCTTTCTTTATGCAGGCTTCGATCTGGCTGTCGATGCTCGATCCCTTGATCGCTTGTTCCTCGGTCGATACCCTTACATATATTGCTATCACCCTGGATCTCCTTCCTATAAAGTTTTATTAAATAATGATAGCAATCGTTAATGCATTTGTCAGCTTGCGGTCCCTCGATGATTATTACCTTCATAAAATGCATCACCCCTCGGGTAATGCTATGTAATAACTGTTTGTCCTAATGAGGTGATTTTCAATGAGTATGAAAAATTAGTAAAAAAAACCGATGGTAAAACCATCGGTTTTTTGACACTTACTAATCCCTCAACATAGTAAATCCATATCGTTAGTTATGAAAGCTTATTTTCATTACACTCTGTATATTCACTTTGCACCATTTCTATACGTTATAAGAAATATGGTAAAAAATGGTGAGATAAAACGATAAAGATACCTACCTGTTCATTTGGTATCCTCTTTCTTCAACTACCTCAATAAAATGGGCACTGTTTTTAGGTTATTAAACCACTGAATATTCACGTGTCACTTATTAAAATAGCCATATAATATAATGTCACTATCTAATTGTACTGTGTAGCAAAAGATCCTTCGTTGCATCAATGATGTCCCCATATTAATATAAAAACAGGAGCTCTCCTTTTTTAAAGGAAAGCTCCTAATTGTATAGTTGATTTATTCACAAATAAATAATCTGCAGGATTTTCAAAATTAATTGGTACAATATAATCTATCGCTTATTGTATAGTTTGTTCGATAATTAAAAATTCATCGTAAGATTCTTGGATAGTGTTCAACATGACCACCATTGATTCCAGCAAAAGCTGTACCTGCTCAGACGTTTTTGACTCCATTTTTCCAGGTATATTCACTTCCAAATATCCGTGATCTATCGTATGTTTTGGAACAACCCCCAACAACGCTTCTATTGAGTTAAACGTTCCAAATGTTACAGCCGATACACCAGCACAAACAATGTCCTTGCCATGTACGTCATAATTCGCATGACCCTCAGATCGATAAGACATGATGTTACCGTCAGAAATGCTTCTAGTAATTTCTACTTTAACCAATTCGCTGTACCTCCCTTCTAAATGGCACCTATCCTACATTACCATTCATAAAGTACCAGCGATCACCTCTATTATGAAGGTTCCCTTTTTTCTTCAGGGTGCTTAATTGTTTAAAAATAGCTTGGGAATTCGTTCTTCCGTTACTAATAAATTATTTGTTTTTGAATCCAAACAAGAAACAATCTTCTTTGCACTTATTCTTGGGCGTTCTTTTATACAAGTCTGGATGATGTCCTCAATTTTCATTGGATCCGGTTGCGATGCGGGGGTCGAGTCCGTACTGCGGTGGCAACCCTAGGTGATCGCGTAGTGTCTTTCCCTCGTAGCCGTCGTGGAAGAGGCCGCGTTCGCGCAGGATCGGAACGACGCGATCGACGAATTCGCCAATCTCGGTATGGAAGTCGTCAAAGTTCATCACGAATCCGTCAGCTGCCTCGGCTTCAAACCATTCCTGGAGGTGGTCAGCGGCCTGCTCGGCGGTGAAGCCGGTGAAGGGGGCGAATACGACGAACTTGATTTCCTCGCGGTCCCGGCCGGCCTGTACTGCGGACTCTCGCACGGTGTAGCGTAGGGCTCGGCTTTCTTCGATACTGGACGGCATTCCGATAACAACGTTGGCGTACATGCCGGCCGCTTGCAAGCCGTAGCCGCTGCTGGCGGGCATCATGATGACCGGCTGACCCTGCTCGGACGGTGGAACGGGGAGAGGTCCGCGTGCTCCGACGTGCTTTCCTTGCAGGTTGACCGGTCGGATATGGGCCGGGTTGGCGTACATGCCGGCTTGGTCAGGCTGGCCCGCCTCGTATCCCCAGCTTCCCCAGAGCGCTTGGACGACCTGAATCGTTTCGTGAAGACGTTCGTACTTATTCTCCCGGGGCGGTAGTTTCTTGCCGAAGTTCGCGAAGGCCTGAGGTTCGAAGCTTGGCACGGCGTTCCATCCGGCCCGGCCGCGGCTGAAGACATCGAGGGCCTTGAGTTGACGGGCCAGCAGGTACGGCTCGGTGAAGGAGGTGGACGCCGTGCCAATCAGTCCAATCCGTTCAGTCGCCTGGGCCACCGCCGAGAGGGTGATGATCGGGTCTATGTTGAACAGGGACGGTGACGTGGCCAGGTCTCCTTGCATGAAGAGACGGTCGGGCAGGAAGACGAACTGCATTCCACCTCGTTCCGCTGTCCGTACCTGCTCGACCGTGACATCGATGTTCGTAAAGGACCCGGGGTCCACGTGTGGCATGCGCCATGTGGCGGGGTTATTACCAAAGTTGTTTCCCAGGACCACGCCCAGGATCATGCGCTTGTTTTTCATTTTTCTATTATTCATTGATAAACCTTCTTTCTATTAGAATTATTTAGAGAATGTTGCCATCTTAGTAAAACAGCCATAATTGCAGGATTGCTAAGTAGCCATTCTCTTTACATCGCCCTGTCACTGAAGTGAAAACAACAGGTTCTCCTCCTGTAACATCAATAAATGAATGAGTTGACTACCCTATATTGCCTTTCAATACGTACCAGCGATCGCCGCTATTATGAAGATTTCCCCTTTTTTTCAGCATTCTTAATTGTTTAAAAATAGAAGCTTGCGAATTCGTTACTTCTCTTCCTTTGAATCCGTTTGTTTTTGAATCCAAACAAGAAACTACTTTCTTTGCACTTATTCCCGGGTGTTCTTTTATACAAGTGAGAATAATGTTCTCCATTTCCATTGGTCACAGCTCTCCTCTGTTTTATTACGGTGTAATTTAGCCACTTCAATTTTTAATCAGATAGAATATCTATTTTGTGGGTAAGGTAAACCTAAATTTCCACGCAGCGTGTTGGATTCATATTCTTTACGGAAAATTCCTTTTTCTTGTAGAATCGGGACCACATATTTAATAAAGTCTTGAAGGGTTTCCGGATGTGTTTGTCTAAGCAACATTAGGTCCATCGCCCCTGAGTAATACCACTTTTCAATCTCCTCTGCTACTTGTTCAGCTGATCCGAAGAATGGATTATCAGGCATTCTATAATAGGGAGGTAGCAACCGTTCCAATTCATCAACTTTTCTACGGGCATCTGCTTCTGTTTCCCCTACAATTGCATGTACAATTCGCGTGGCAAGTACATTATGTGGCGAACGCCCTGCCGCTTTTACTTTTTCTTTAAGTACATGAATAAACCGTTTTGCATATTCCAACTCTGTAGCATCCCCCATCATTACAGCCTCTGCATGATGTGCCGCAACATTCAGGAAAGCTTCTGATGTTCCGACTTGAATAATAACCGGCCTACCTTGAGGGGAACGAGTAATAGGGAGTGGACCATCCACGGAAAAATAGTGTCCTCTATAATTAATAGGGTGCATTTTTGTAGGATCAAGGAATATACCACTTCGTTTATCTCGGATAAACGCGTCATCTTCATAAGAATCCCAAAGCCTCTCAACGATTTCCATAAATTCCTTTTGCATTGGATACAAGTCTGATTTCGTAATATGTGATCGACTGAAATTATTTGCCCTACTACCGTCTAAAGATGTAACTGCATTCCAAGCTGCGCGCCCATGACTAATTTTGTCTAATGAAGCCATTTGCCTAGCTACGGTAAAAGGATCAGCAAAGGAAGTGGCGATAGTTGCTCCTAAGCCAATATTTTCTGTCATCATACTTAAAGCGGATAGAAGACTGACCCCCTCAAAAATGCTGAGATGCGTCGGCATACTCTCAGGTCCTATATGACTAAGATCCGTTATAAATAACATATCAAATTTTCCTGATTCAGCTAATTTGGCTTGCATCACTTGAAAGTCAATATTTTCACCCGCATCTGAAGGCACATTAGGATGTCTCCATGACGTATATCCCAAACCAACGCCATCCATAATAAATCCGATTTTCAACTGTCGTTTGCTCATGCGTTAATTACTCTCCTTTTGCTAGATAATCTGTTTTAAGATCGAATGCATCTGCTAATAATGAATATGCTTTTATACGCGCTTCCTGATTAGGGTAAAAATCAGCAAGCATAATTTCATCAACTTGTGTTTCTGCAGCCATTTCTTTCAACTTTGCCACTACCCTATCAACGCTTCCGATAACAAACCGATTTCGGTTGTGTAAACGCGCCTGTTCTTCAGCAAATGTATATTTATATTTTTTTGCTTCTTCGACAGATGGAAGGGGGAGATTAGTGATGCCTGTCATCATTCTTGCCCACATAATTTCTACCGGTTTAGCTAATTCCTGCGCCTTTTCCTCTGTTTCGGCTGTAATGACAATAGAGGTTAGAATACTTTTGGGCTCTTGTCGATACTTTGAAGGAACAAATTTCTCCCGATATTCTCTGAGTACCGGGACAGCGAGATTCGGTGCCAGGTGTGAAGCAAATACAAAGCCAAGCCCTTGTTGAATGGCATATTGCACCCCTTCTTGACTGGATCCCAACATAAACAGTTCGGGAGTTAAAGAGGCATCCCCTGGCAGTTTGATATTACGGAATGGGTGTTCCTCTTCGAAATCACGGGAAAAATAGGACAGTAATTGGTCTAATTGTTCTCCAAAGTCATCGGCTAAAAATCCTTGTTGTGATCGTTGTAATGCCAGGGCGGTTATTCCATCTATTCCTGAAGCCCTTCCTAATCCAAGATCTATTCTCTGTGGGTATAGTGATTCAAGAAGAAGGTAATTTTCCGCAACTTTCAATGGGCTGTAATTGGGCAGCATAATGCCCCCTGATCCGATACGCATATGCTTGGTATGTGTTGCTGCATACTACTCAATAGGTCAGGTGCCATACTCAAAATATGAAGTGAACTATGATGTTCGGTAAACCAATAACGTGTAAAGCCTAACTGTTCGGCTAGTTGGATAAGTTCTGTCGTGTTACGAACGCTATCGGCAGTTTTTTCATCTTGAAAGATGTGAACGTAGTCCAATATTGATAATTTTAAATTACTACTCATACTTAACTCTCCTTGAAATTTTTTTATTTTCATACTGAGAAATTAGTTCTTTGAGATATTCAATTTCTATAACGTTATAAATTCGTATCCGCTAAGGGCCCCTGCTGACAAAACATTAATGTGGCGCATTCTTCACCTTTGGGTTGATAACAACGCAGCGAATAAAAAATGCCAGGACGATATGGAACTTTTAATATTTAGGTTGCTAAATAATTATTTAGCAACCTAAATATAACGAAGAGAAAACTTATAACAGGTTTCTCTCCATTCGCTTCATAAGTTCCCTTAAAATTAAGCGTTCTTCCGGTAAGATTGAGTCAAGTAGTTTTTCTTGCTGTTGTTTCCATATCAACTCAACGGGTTTCTCTAATTCTTTACCTTTGTCTGTTAGAAAAATCCGCATAACCCTTGCATCGCGTTCGTCACGTTTACGGTATATAAATCCGTTTTGCTCCAATGATTTAACCATATTTGTTACCGTAGGCGGTTCACATTTTAAATGTTCACATAGCTGCATTTGTGTTACCCCATCGCCTAACCATAAACGAAAGAGTAAATTATCTTGGCCTACATAAAGATTAAGTTCTCTTAGACTTTCACTATAATCTCGACGCATTTGAAATGAAATTTTATCTAACGACTGACGGATATCGCAATCAACCTTATCATACATAGATATGCCTCCACCACTAAAACTTATTTAGCAGACTAACTGTATCACGGTTAAAATTTTGTTGTCAATTTAAAGGCATCCTCACATTATTAACGGGCTGTAACTATCCAGAACGGAGGGAAAATTATAGAACCAACAATCATATAAGAGAGCATTTTTCTTAGAGTTCTATGTAGTTTTTTCTGTTTGGGTGACGTATCAGCATAATGTAAATTAAATTGCATTAATTTTCATTCTATAAACTGGACCGTATGTGGAAGACCTTTCATCTCACTATTTTTTACAGTTTGTTCAAAGAAGATAATTGCTACACAGTATAAATATACTGCATCGAAGTCTAACTCGGATACTACGTTCATGACTACTTGTTTTTGTGATGCGTCATTACCAGCAACTGCCATTGCTATTCATTCACTAGTATCTGCGGATGTTCCTTCATTTTCTACGTATAGGCTAATAGGTTGTTGAATGCTTTAATGATAGGTCTCCCTAATTGATTTGAAACCCAAACACTTTCAACCATTCCGTTCTCGATTTCTTCAATTTTGTCGTCTCTAAAAGGATAATAATTTGCAGTATCTACAATGATTACTTCCTCTCCGACTTGATCGATAATGTTCCGAATGCTTGGCATTGCTTTTGTAGGAAGAGATATGATACGAACATCAATATTTTTAATTGCATCCTCTACGCGCACCGGTGTTCCAGCAAGCTCTTTTCCTTCTAAATATTCAATTCCCCTTGCATCTGCAATTTTGACATCATGCCATTCTTAGAATAATTGAGCCAATTGATCCTACACCTATAATTCCAAACGAATTGATTATTGAATATTTCTTTAACATATACTAGAATAAAACCATTTCTCATCTTTTTAAAGTGGGCAATTAAAATTGCCGTAGTACATTCTTTTGTACTTAACAGTAGAAAGTAGGTGAAAAGGTGTCCAGAATATGTAAGGGTGGATTTGACAAAGAGTATATAAAGGAACAAAGAGAAGTATATGGTATTGCCTATGCCCAAAATATGCTTTCAGGACGCTGGAAGTATATTATTCTTTGGTTTTTAAAAACAAAAGAACGTCGTTATAGCGAAATTAAAGCTTTTTTATGGGATATTTCACAAGGTTCTCTTACAAAACAGTTGAGAGAACTAGAAACAGATGGATTAATTAAGCGAGAGGTTTTTCCTGAGGTACCTCCACGTGTAGAGTATTCACTAACCTCAAAAGGGAAGGAATTCATTCCTATAATTGATTTAATGGAAGAGCTCGGGAAGAAGTTTGGAGAGCAGGTAGACTAATTTTACGATAAGAGTTTGTGAAGAAATGTATTAAAGTAACGGGGGCAAGAGTTAACAGATCAGAAGCTGTCTAACATGGCAGCTTCTTTTTATTAACTAAGCAGGATAACACAACAATAGCTTCCTTTTTTAAGGACATGTGCCGGCTTAATCATCTTTTGTTTGTTCCATTTACATTCTTTTTCAAATCCGTCTAGCCATCTTTTTACCTGCTTTTTGCTATTAAGTACAAAAAAATGTACTACGGACATTTAAATTGCCCTCTTCATAAATTATGAGTAATGATTTTATTATAATCTATGCAAGCCATACTTAGTTTCAAACCTTAAGAAAGGAAGAATGTCAATATATGAATACTACAATTGAATTACTTAGTAATCATGCATCCATACGTTCTTTTACAAATCAACCATTGACAGAGGAGCAACGAGAAGCAATTTTTAAGGCAGCTAATCAAACATCATCTTTCAGCCTTCTCCAAGCCGTTTCAATCATTAGAATAACAGATCCAGATCTTCGAAAAAAAGTGATGGAGCTTTCTGCGAATCAGCCTTATATTGAAGAAGCAGCAGAGTTTTGGATTTTTTGTGCGGACTTTAACCGAAATCATCAAATTGCTCCCGATGTAGACCTTGAGTATATTGAATACCTTTTAATAGGTACATTTGATGCTGGACTAATGGCTCAAAGTGCTTTGACCGCAGCCGAATCAATGGGACTCGGTGGTGTATATATCGGTGGAGTAAGACTTCATATTAACGAACTAACTAAGGTATTACACTTACCGAAGCATGTGGTTCCTTTAGTTGGGCTATGCATAGGCCATCCTGCTGAAGAGAAACCTGGACTAAAACCACGTTTGCCTCAATCAATGGTCATGTTTGATAATCAATATCAATCGCTAGATGAAGAAAAATTAGCAACCTATGATCAACAGATGCGTGAGTACTACCGAAACCGTCCTGTTAAAGCGCCTTTCACCGTGAAAAAAGTAAAGGGATGGAAAGATCATATTGAGGACCACCTTGAAAGAAGCAAACTCCCCTTCATGCTTGAGTATTTAAATAAACAGGGATTTGCTAAAAAATAAAATTTTTGCAATCCAAAAAAGAGGAAGAGTTTTAACGCTCTTCCTCTTTATGCACCAACTCGATCTGCAGCAATTTTAAAATCATCTTTCGAAGCACTATTTTCACCATTAAAGTGAGTAAGTGTTAAGATGCTACTTAACACAATTACTGTCAATATAATCTGGCTGATTTTCATTTATAATCTCTCCTTTCTTCTTATTATTCTGAAATCTGCCCCTACCTCTCAGAAAAAGAAATTATTTTTAATGAGCCATCTCCATAACTATTTTGATTTAACTGAAACTAAAAAGTTATTGCGGTCTGACCGAAAATTTAAATTGCGGTGCCCTATTGCCTTTTTCTGCGAACAAAAACTTGTTAATATTTACATTACTAGTAGAGTTAAGGGAAGGGTGAATATCTTGATATCAATCACATCAGCTGAAGTGGGAATGAAAATTAATGAATGGCATAGGCATATTCAAAAATTCAACGTTACTGATGCTGAAATGTTAAAAGCTGAAAAAGAACGTGATATAGAGGTTATGGAAGAAGATCAAGATTTGCTTATTTATTATCAATTGATGGCCTTTCGCCATAAGATCATGTTGGAATACACGCTGCCATCTGATGAAAACCGAATGGAGCTTTCAGAATATTTAAAGAAAATCGAAGGCCATAAGAAAAAACTAGATAATATGCGAGCTTATTATTATAACTTCTTCCGTGGGATGTATGAGTTTAGAAACGGTGAATATACAAAGGCTATTACATATTATAAAAAAGCTGAACGTAAAATTCCTTCGATCTCCGACAAGATTGAAAAAGCAGAGTTTTATTTTAAGTTATCCGAAGTCTATTATCATATGAAAATGACTCACATCTCAATGCACTATGCTGAACTTTCATACAATATCTATAAGAAACACGAGCTTTATTCTGTTCGGCGTATTCAATGTCATTTTGTGATTGCCGGCAACTACGATGACCTTGAAAATCATGAAAAAGCTCTCCCCCACCTTCAAGAAGCTTTAAAAGGTGCCGAGCTGCTTAAAAGTAAAAATACTCACATCTATGCCACTGCATTTTTCAATCTCGGCAACTGCTATCACAAAATGGACAACTTAAATAAGGCTGCACGTTACATCGAACAAGCCTTGGTTCAATACAGAAAAATAAACTCTGACGTACTTCCGCAAGCTTATCATGACCTAGCGTTGATTTATTTTAAACAAGGGAAAAAAGAACAAGCAATGGATTGCTTCCGCAAAGGAATCAGAAGTGCTGTAGATTTTAAAGACGAACTTTTTATGAACTTATTTGAAGCATTAGACGTTCTTTATATAAGAAATGGCGATACACCTAAACTCCTCAACATTTTCTCTCGTTTAGAGAATGGCAAAGGATACCCTTATCTGGAAGAGCTGGCATTGTTAGGAGGCAACCTTTTCGATTATAATGGAAAAATAGAGGATAGTATCATCTGTTTCAAGAAGATGGTATATGCTCAAAAGCAAATATCGAAAGGGGAATGCATGTATGAAATCTAAATTGTTTATCAGTTTATCCGCCGTTTTAATTGGACTTGCCTTTTTCGGATCTATGTCTAATGGCGAAATGAAGGAAGCATCCCGGAATGTAACTCTAGCACCTACTCATGAATTCCTTGTTTGATTCGATAAACAACATTAGTTCTGATTCCCTTTAGCCGTTTCATAACGGCTTTTTCTTATTTCTGATACTGAAAAAATCCATCATACATAAAGCTTTTGAGGTGAACATTTTGGACTTATTTGATGAATGCTTAGAAGCTCTAGGGAAAAACAAAGAAATCTTATCAGAGGAATTAACGGCAAAATATTATGAACTGCTTTCAAACAGTTTTCCCTTTACATCTTGGGGACGAATTAAGTGGGAAGAAGTTTGTTGTCACCAATCTATAGATTACGAGGAAGAGATTTACGATTGGCTAGCTAAAAAACATTTTAAAGATAGAAACATTATCATCCTTTGGGGTTATGGAGAACAGCCAGCATTAAAAACCAGTATTGAGCATGCATTAAATGTAATTGATAATGTAACTGCCGTTGGATCAGATACTTTTATGTTTAGTGAATCTGGCTACGTTATCGAATTTTTTCATGATGGCGATGTTACAATTGGAAAGTCCCCTTTCATTGAAAGGATTAACAAATAGGTAAAATGACACAGATCTAACGATTCATTTCCACCCTTTGATCCACATAACAGTTAGTTTCATCATTCTTCCATGGTAATATTTTGTTATATGATTAAATGAGAGGGTTTGATTATGAAAGTCTTTGAAGCTAAAACACTTATGTCTGAAGCTACAGACCGCGCCAAAGAATATAAAGAACTAAGGACGCAAATGGTCAACTTGAGAATAGCTTTACAAAGCGTCGCTGAACTGGATGACAGCGAATTCTCTGGTAAAGGCGCTAATAACATTAAAGCATTCTATCACGATCATGTTGGTGTCACTGATCAATGGATTGACTACATTGACATGAAAATCGCATTCTTTAACAGCATTGCCGGAGCTGTCGAGGACAAGGGCCTCTCTGATGCTTATATTGAAGAGTCTTTTTTAGAACATGAACTGGCTAACGCCCATAAAAAATCAAAGTCCATCATGTCTGAACAGAAAAAAGCCATGAAAGATATCCTAAACGACATTGACGACATCCTTCCGCTCGACTTGTTTTCAACAGAAAACTTCAAGAATGAGCTTGCAGATGCCAATGACAAACGTAAAAAAACCATTGAAAAACTAGGTGACCTTGACGAAGATTTACTGACAGAATATGCCCTGTCAGAGCCAAATGAACAATTCATCAAGTCAGATTTCCAAAAGCTCCAAGAAGCAACAGGCAAAGGCAAAAACGCTACGCCCATCCACTACAACGCTAAGGCGTACCGTGAGAGTGACATACATAAGAAAAAAGGCGATATTGAAATGCGTACAGAAGCTTATTTGACGATTAAGAAGAAAGAAGAAAAAGAACGGGAAATCGAAAAGCTGAAAGAAAGACTGGAAAATTACGACTATGCTGATGCAGATGAATTCTATTCAATGGCTAAAACTATTGGTTACGAGAACCTAACAGAGGATCAGCAAAGGTATTTCACACAGATTGAAAACACACATGAACTCACGGAGGGCTTCAAAGGAGTCGGTGTCGGTCTTTATGATGTTGGAAAAGATACTGTAATTGGTTTAAAAGACTTAGCTGTCGGTGCCTGGGAATTCTCCCAACTCTCTGATAAGCAAAAAGTTGCCACAACAATTAGTACTGTGTTGAATACACCTTCATATGCTAAAATCATATGGCAAAATATAGCTGATTCATGGAATGATAAATTTATAAACGGTGATACATACTCAAAGGCACACTATGTTACCTATGTAATCGGCAATCTAGTTGGATTAAAAGGCGCAGGATCTGCTGTAAAAGTATCTAGTAAGATTGCCAAAACTGGCGCAACTAAGGTAGATAAAGTTTTGGAAGCTGGAGAAAAGACAGCAACTAACCATGTAAATAAAGGAATCTCTAAAGGAAAAAAATACATCAAATCCTTATCTGGAAATAAAGATGAACTGGCTCTTGTAGGAATAGCTCAAGATATAGAGAACACTTACAATGTAAAGAATACATCTATATTAAAAAAAGAGATTCAATCCAAACAAGATCAATTCGTCCAAGCTGCACCATATACGCATAAAGATGCATTCGGCAACACTGTCACAACCAACTTAAAAAATGGACATTTAAAAAATGATGTTCACCCTGTAACCGGAGTACCTTATGATAAAGATGGCTTCCCAATTTTTGATCCAGTTGCCGAAGTAAAGATTGATAAATCATTATATCTACAGAAAGATACTGTACAATTTAAAAAAGCCACTGAACTGTTACAGCAAGAAATTAATAAAAATCCTGAGTTGAAAAAACACTTTACAGAAATGCAGTTAAAACAGATTTCAAAAGGCAAAAAACCAAAAGGTTTTACATGGCATCACCATCAAAATGAAGGTATAATGCAGCTAGTAGATGCAGATATTCATGGTAAGACAGGACATACTGGTGGAAGAAACATATGGGGCGGAGGTTCCAAATACAGATAAAAGGAGTTTATTAAAATGGTGGAATGGGATTTCGGAGAGCAACCTGTTAGTAACGAGGAGATTATTGAAGTAGAAAACACGTTACAAGTAAAGTTCCCAAAAGATTATTTAGAATATGTCAAAATCTATTCTGGCGCTACCCCCTCTCCTGAAACTTTTGATCTTGAAGATAGGGAAGGAATTGCATTCGGATACTTACATAGCTTCCATAAAGAAAGTGAATCATATATAGTTAACGTTTCTAATCGTTATCGAGACGGCAGAATGCCAGATAAAGTAATACCGATTGCCGATGACGTGTTTGGCAATGAAATCTGCTTCGATTTTAGAAAAGGACTCAGTAGTCCTTCTATTGTATTTTGGGATCATGAAATGGCATTTGAAGATCCTGAAAGAGCTTTAAGTCCTGTATGTGATTCATTTACAGAGTTGGTTAATAAACTATACGAGGAATAAACGGATAAGACCTTTCCCCTTCTTTTTGAGGAGAAAGGCTCTTTTTATTTAATACAAGGGATAACTTTGCTCGGTATATAACAAGTAGGAGGTTAAACAATGCAAAGTATTAAATGGAGAAAACGAAGCACCTTTCAAGAGGCGACAAACAGTCAGATCAAAGAGGTAGAAGAGAAATTAAAAATCAAGTTCCCGACAGATTACAAAGAATTCATTAAAGACCATAATGGATGTTCCCCTATAGATAAAAAGGTTGTTTTATTCCAAGATTCTCGAGAATCAATCAACAATTTACTGAGCATAGGAGATCCTACTTGGCCAATTGATCTCCTTAGTACCATTGATAATGTTAAAGACCGGTTAGTTGATAAGATCATACCTTTTGCTACAGATGCAGGGGGAAACCTCTTTTGTTTTGATTACAGAATGTCTTCTCAAGAACCCGTAATTGTTTTTTGGGATCATGAGATAGCTTATGAAGATAAGGAAAGTTCCATTAGCTATGTTTGTGATTCATTTACAGAGTTGATTAATAAACTATACGAGGGATAAACGGATAAAGCCTTTCCCCTTCTTTTTGAGAAGAGAGTATTAAAAGGTGGAAAGCCCTTCTCGTTATGAGAGGCTTTAATTCGGTGTAAAAATGAAATGGATAATAAAAATAAAGAATTAATTAATTATTTCTTTAAGGTTGTGGGTGATGAACGATTTATACAAATTTTAGAGAAATTCTCCAACGGAGAAGGTTATGGTATAGAGAATGTTTGGTGTGTATTTGCTGATGACTACAAAGAGTGGGAAGAAGATTACTTTGGAGATGAGGGTATAGCTTTTTATTTCGATTACCCAGCAGTCGAAGAAGATGAAGAAGTCATATTAGATTACGAAAATTTTTATAAATATTTAAATGAAATTGTTGGTCAATATGTAGAACGACACCTAGACAATAAATTAGAAGTAGAAAAATACATGGGAACCATTAAAGAGATATATAATATTAAGCTATAAGGAAAAGCTGAATATTTCTATGTTGTACATTGTTATGTTATTTTAAAGCACCATGAAATTTCTAAGGGGCTTTGTTCTATTTCAAGAAGGCTTCGCTTTGAGCAAATGGTAAGGCTATAACTGGACGTGATATGTTCAGGAATAAAGTCTTCAAAGAAAGGCAAGAACATAGCCTCAGTAGCGCAAAATGTTGGTTCCTTTTGGAGTACGCAGAATTAACAAAAGCTTAACTCCAAGTCAGGTTTTTAAGTTAACGAATCCTAAACTAACAACAAAAATCCAGAGCTTTATCAACCTGAATTACCTTTGTCCTAAAGGAGTATACTTTGGTGATTAGGAGAGATTGTCTAATGGGCGTTACACAAGAAAATAAAGTAATTGCTAGAACAGTTTTAGGAGCTTTTGGAGGTAAACCGAAAGTGACGAAATATTGGGATGATAACGAGAATAGCAACATAGATATTTTATCGGTTAGTGACCAGCCTCAGGAAGGTATCACGTCATATGCAACTCTAGGCTTGTCGGATCATTCTATTAATTATGAGGTGAATGGCACTCCGTTGCGGATAGAAATCGTAGCTGCAATGGAGTCAGCTTCAGACATATATGCTAATGTTTTATCAACTTGTGCCTTTAATATAATCAACTCAAATTTCACTTGTGCACCAGGTGTTATTTTTAAAAATGTGATTAGTATGTATGATCAGGAAACCGACATGAGACATGTTATGTTCGTTTCCCCATTTCTGTGGGAGGAAGATTTAGAGCTACTTGAATTTAGCAACAAAAATGTTACTTGGCTAATGGCTTTACCTATTTCAGAAGGAGAATTGCAAGTAGCTGAACAACACGGTCCAGACCATTTACAAGATCTTTTGGAATCAAAGCAGATTGATATTTTTGATATAAAGAGAGAATCTGTTGCTTAAATAACATTCATTCAAAATTGATGTTTTATTTAATAAAGAAGAGTACTTTACAAGTCCCTCTTAATGGGGGCTTATTCCAACCAACCATATAAAAAAGAGAGGAAGTACCATGGATGAAAGTTATGATTTCTTAGACGAATTAGTAAATTTTTTAGGTGGAACATTTCATCAAGATATCCAATCGCCTGAACACGCATTAGACGAATTTATTGAGGAAATTAGTAAAGAAGGTTTGCTATTTACAGTAAAGTATTGCGAAGAGTTTCTAAATAGCAATCTAACTAAAGAAGAAAAGGAAGACATTATAAAGTGTAATGCAGAAATATATTTCCCGACAATTGGATTACCACCAATAGAATGGTTGAAAAGTGTAATAGAACAACTAAAAGAAGCTATTTAAAAAAAACACTGAAAGGCCCCCATTTTATGAGAGGGCCTTTTATATTACTTCAATTTTAGCTTTAGTCTTAGGACCATAAATGTCGTCCTAAGTAACCTACACATAGACTAAAATCGTTTGACGCACTCTTGTGTTCTGCGAAACCTTATTTCACTAGCAAAAGTAGACCCTAATAAAAGAACTCCACCTATAATTTGTAATAGCGTGAATTGCTCTTGTAATACTAGACCAGAAATGAGAATAGCAACAAATGGGTCAACATAACTCAACACAGCTATGCTCTGACCTTTTAATTTTTCCATGCCAGAGAAGAACAACCAGAACCCTATTCCTGTGTTTACAATCCCCAGAAAGATTATAAAAGGAATTGATGATGATGATACACTTAGCATGTTAAGTCCTTCTGTAATAAGGACGTATGGTAGAAGAATTAAAGCTGTGACCAACAGTTGGATAATGGTTACTTCCAGCCGATTCATCTCTTTAATAAACTTATTTAACAACATTAACGCAGCATAAAATGCAGCTGCAATTAACCCCAAAATAATCCCAATTAAATCCTCTCTTCCGGATGCACTAACACCATTTCCGACAATGAACATCATCCCTAATACTGCTACGAAGATACATATCACTTTTTTAAATGAGAGTTTTTCCTTTAAAAAAATAGGTGAAAGTAACATCACAAAAACAGGTGCAAAATAATAACCTAACGTGGCATTCGTTAGTGTTGTATACTCATAGGATTGATAAAGAAATATCCAATTTCCTCCCAAAGCAATACCCGATAAAAAAAGAAATATCCCACAACTTTTTATTTTTTGCCACGAGAAGCTTTTTCTCTTATTAATAAACACAAGTGTTAAAAAGAGAAAACCAATTGAGCTACTTAAAAATGCTGTTTCACTCGAAGATAAGTCAATGTATCTCACAATTAAACCAATTGTACCAAAAATAATCATTGATAATATAAACTGTATGCTAGATTTCATTTTCTACTCCTTCGAATCTGCGAAACAGCTTATATTTCGCAGATTCTTAATCTGTTTTAAATATAAGCGTGTTTATGAGCAGAAACGGTGGTGGTGGAGAAGTAGCAAGTCTAACACTCGGATTTGTCATTGAATTTGATAATGGCATAAATAAACCAACCTCCAGTTTTTTTTGGTTAGATAAGTATATAATAAAAATATTTGGATGTATATTAAGAATTTTTGGATATAAAGGTTGTAATGGCTAATGGCAAAAGTCACTCAACCAAAATTGTGCTATTTAAAAGGATAAGGAGCTGTTTTATTATTCTTAGAGCTTGTTCAGTTCCTCTTTGATAGAGCTTCAAGTTTGGCTTTAGTCTTAGGTCCATAAATTCCATCAGCAGATAGTCCATGCATCAACTGAAATCGTCTAACTGCATCTGCTGTTTTCGGTTCATATACGCCGTCGATACCGTTATTCTTCGCTCCTTTGTCTGGGTAGAAATAAAGAGCCGCAAGTGCTTTTTGAATCTGCCTTACGTCGTCTCCTTTTCGCATCGGGCTTGTCACTTTATAGATGCCAGAAGGCAGCGTATATGACGTTTTCTTGCTGCTTGAGCTTGTTGTTTTCTTTTTGGCTGTGCTTGTTTTACTTGTGCTTGTTTTCCCACCTAGCGCCTTTAATTCTTTTTCAATGGCAGCCTTAACTTGATCCCATCTTCCCTCTGACAAAATACGGTGTGGGCAATACTTACCGTTCCAGTCTTGATGCTTGCGGACACGGTCAACATCCCAGCCGCGTTCTTTAAGCAGCTGTGCCACAAACTTAATAGCAAGCTTTTCCGCTGCCTTATATCGTGCCCCTCCTGACTTGCTATAACAAATTTCGACACCAATCGACTTACGATTCCCTGTACCGTTTGTTCCATCTCCTGTGTGCCATGCATTTCGATTCGTTGGAATTCCTTGAATGACTTGTTTATCGTCTACCGCAAAGTGAAAACTCGTTGAGCTAGAGTTATTCTTCATGTAAGAGATTTCATTAGCTGCTGAAGCATCATTCGCAGTGTTATGAATAGTGATATATTCAGCTTTCAAAGGGTTTGGACATTTCAATCCATATTTTGATTTAGAGACTAGATTCTTAACAACTTTAATGGCCATATATCCTCTCTCCCTCTGTCTGTGTAATAAAAAAGCCACTGGCTTAGCCAGCAGCTTTGTCTGCGTTATTCTTACTCTGTTCTTTTTCGTTCTCAATTGTTTGTAATCGATCTGTTATGGTTGAAGGGATTTTAACACCGATCTGTGCTAAGTTTTCAGTTATTGACAATCCTTCATTAGCGATATAAAAAAGAACGGTACCAAAGGTTAGGACGCCGTTTAAATTGAGGACTGTATCAATAACGTTTGCTAAAATGACCGCAAAGAAATTAAGTAGTTTGCGGACATATCCAAACCATGCGCTCCGGCTTCGCAGCTTTTTGAATTTCCATGCATTGATTACTCCTGTTAAAACGTCAATTATGCTAAGAACTAGAAGTAAATCAAGGTACTTCACCCCTCCAAATAAATATACTCTTGCTAAATCTAATGTTTCAAAATTGATAAACAAACTTGTCTCCTCCATTTCTAATCACCTCCTCCGAGGCAATAAAAAAGGACAGCCGGATTTTATGAGACGGCCGTCCCTCTAACTGAAAAGTTTCCATTTGTTAAAGCTGTAAGCTCCATGACAATTTCTTTAAAACCAGTAATGTTAAAAGACCAAGCTTCAGATTTTCCTTTTGTGCTAGTGGCAAACGTTCCATCATCCACTTTCTGCCCCTCAAGGCTCTTTTTGTTCCCGATAAGGATTTACCCCAGAACTTCAATTCACTTGTCTCAGCCGTCCCATAACCCTCAATGAGTAACGTTTTGAATGATCCAACGGTGAATGGGTTACCCTCACCTATGGTTTCTGTTTTATCGTGAAAAACAATATCCATTGTTTTTGCTTGAGTGTCTAATGAGCTAAGATCCAAGCCTTCAGTCTGAACTTTTAAACGACCATCATTAGTTAACCCGCTTTTATCTAACTGGACTGAGAGCGGAGCAACTGCTGTAATAGGAACAGTGTCGTTAATGTTTATATCCTCTTCACCTGCGCCCAGTGACTGGTAAAGTAAGAATTCTGATTGCTGTAGGTTACCATTTGCGTATCTGAAACGGAAATAACGTTTAGTTAAATGAATCCATTCAGTCTCGCCATGCGTATTTCTTTAACGACCAATGAAGAGACTGTAGTCCAAGAATTCATATCGTTACTTTCTTCAATAAATAAGGTACCTTCACGATCAGAATAAGCGTGACCTTTTACTTTTGAAATTAAAACCTGACTTAATCGATCTTGGCCATATTGCGTGTACACTTCGGTCGCTTTTAAGACTGCGTTTGTCAGCAGCTCCGCATTACCTGAAATAGTAGCCAAGGGCACTATAAAATCTCTGTTCCCTCTTTGTGTGAAAAAACGTTATTCAGAAATGTTGTGTTTATCGATGTGTCTTTCCTGCATATTGAACTGACCGATGTGATCTTTGAAAAATGTGATTGATAAACGCCGATTTCAGCTGTGCTGTCATTGTATAACAAAAGCTTAGGACATCAGGCGACGAGCTGTATAGGCTGCCGCCTTAATGCCTGTTTCCAAATCCGTAAGAGATGCATAGGAATATGACAGCCTGATGCTGTTTCGGTCTTCGCCGTCATAAATGAATCCGGGATTCACCAGCACCTGCTGTTTCAGCAAGTCATGAAAGAAACGGCTGATAGGCAAGGGTTTGTTGAATGTAACCCAAATATAAAAGCCTCCGGCGGGAGTTGTCCACGTCGCGATGTCCCCTGCATACTGCTCAAGAAAACGAAGCGCCGCGTCTCTCCTTTGTTTTAGCTCCCTGCGTATCCATGTCAGATGCTCTTCATAATACCCCTGTGACAGCCATTCGGCAGCCGCCCACTGAGACAGGCCGCTCGATCCGTAGTCTGTCTGCATTTTAATGTCGGCCAGCCTTTCAATGACCGGCTCCGGTCCGGCCAGCCAGCCGATTCGAAGGCCGGGACTCACTGTTTTTGAAAAAGTGCCCAGATACAGAATATTGCCTTCTTGATCCATTGCTTTTAACGGCTGAGGCGGTTTTTCTTCAAACCATAAATCACCGTATGCATCATCCTCAATGATCGGCAGCTGCTCTTTTTTTGAAATACAGATGATCTCTTTCCTTCGCTGCTTTGACATGACAGTGCCTGTCGGATTATGAAACGACGGAATCGTGTACAGCAGCTGTCCTCCGTATTGTTTTCGATAAGAAGAAACAAGCCCCGGTTTGATGCCTTCTTCATCCATCGGCAAGCCGCGAAGACGCATCCCCGCTGATTGAAACACATGCAAAGATTGAAGATAAGAAGGCTTTTCAGTCAAAATGATAGAGCCTCGTTTTAAAAGACCGATCGAGATGAGCTGAAGTGCCTGAAGCGCGCCGGATACAATTAAAATCGCTGACGGTGACACATGGATCTGCTTTCGTTTTAAATGCTCCGCCACTGCTTCCCTCAGATGACGGTTTCCTTTCGGCTGCTCGTACCCTAAAGACAGCGCGTGCGGATTGATCTGCTGAAACATCCGGCGCATTGCGTCAATAGGCAGCAGATCCGGTGAAAGCTCACCTGTGCCCAATCTGATGATATCCGCTCTTGGTTCGTTTTGATTAATATCCTGAATGATAGAATTATTAGGGTGATGAATGCCTGAGCGGACATAATCGCCCCAATCGAGCGGAGGCTCAGCCGCCAGCACGCTCCAAGTACTGTTTACAACCTTCGTGCCCCCTCCTCTTCTCCCCTCTAACAGGCCTTGAGACGTGAGTTCATCAATGGCTTCTGTCACAGTGCTGCGGTTGACTTGAAACATGGCGGCCATTGTTCTCTGTGAAGGGATTTTCGTCCCTACAGCCCACTCTCCGTGAAGAATTTTGTCTTTCATATATTGTTCGATCTGTCGATGCAGCGGAATATCCGAATCTCGGCTTGGCTGCCATTGTGACATGGTCATGCCCCCCTTTTTTCACATTATACATTTGGCTGGTCTCAAACCCAACCAAATGGCCGGAGACTTAGGTAAACATCTCCCTTATGATTGAAAAAACAGATGTGAAGGGAGTTTTTTCAACATGAATGCAATCATTCACGGCGTTGTGCTTGCGTTTGGTTTAATTTTGCCGCTGGGGGCGCAGA
>NZ_JALAMO010000014.1:0-110595 GCF_026790065.1 Bacillus sp. N13C7
TAAAAAATGAATTAACAGGTACGTTTTGTCTTGTTTAGTTTTCAAAGATCATTTTCACTTCTTGTCGAAGCGACTTTATTAATATAACATTTCGACTTTCTTTTGTCAAATGTTTTTTTGATTTATTTCTCCGCCGCTGTGAGCTCATTTTTTCGTAAGCGCATCAGCGACGTTTAATAATATAACACGGTCAAGAATCAGAGTCAACATCTTTTTTAAAAGAATATCCTCGGTGATAGACAGCCTGTCCTTTCGTTTCCATCTGACTGACGTTGATAAGTCCCTTTTCCGTCAGGTAATCAAGCATAACGCCAAGGTCTTGGGTAAAGTGCTCTAGGTCAGGATGCTGAAGAAGCTCACCGAATTGCCAAATGTCTTTTTCTTTCATAACTTCGAAAAGATGTGCCGAACCGATCTCGGCTTTGGAATGAATAAGAAAATCATTTGCTAAGAATAATAATTCGAGTCTTTTTCCCAAGCTCTCGTGACTTTCGATGAGCTCGGAATATAATTTGTACACTTGTGGCTCCATCTGGCGCACTTGGCTCCATACCGTAGTTTCCGGATGGAATCCTCTGTCGATTACTTCAATACGCGCTAAATGATGCAGCGCATGAACAACTGCGTTGTAGGCATCTAAAAATTGATTGGCTTCAAAAAAAGCTTTTCCTTCAACATATCTTCTGATTAATTTTCCGTATTCGAGTCCGATCTTCAGTTTGCGTTCAGCAAACGGAAATGTATTCAGCCTGTCAATCAGCTCAGCAATGTATTCATTGCGATCAAACATGACTTTTCCGTTTACAATCCAATCTATGATTCTTCTATTTGTCCCGAGCAAAATCCATTCTTGAATCTGAGAATCTGTTACCACATGCAAAGAAGCTGTTTTTTGGTCAAATTCATAATGCTTTATAAAAACAGGCTCGTCAGCCTCCTTTACAATCACCAGCAAAGCGGCATCAAAGTTATCTGTTAAGGAAGATGTTTTGTTTCTTCTCTCAATCATTATGACAGCCAGTGTATTGGGATGACTTGCTCTTTCTTGGTAAATTGGACGGAGAAGATTATCCATCACTATTCCTCCAATGCAATTGTTCAAAATTTTTTTATTCTCTATTTGATTCAATTCTATGGTTAAAACGAAATTCCTTTTTTCTAAACACATTGAACTATTATAAACAATTTCACAGTAAGTCTCCATATGTAAATTCCAGTTCAACCGAAAACATGAAGAAAATCCCATCGGCTTTGTGCTATAGTTAAATCAGAGGGGGATGGACATGGCGAAATACTCCAGCAAAATTAATAAAATCAGAACATTTGCGTTAAGTTTGGTTTTCGTTGGGTTTATCATTATGTACATCGGGATCTTTTTCAAAGAGTCGGTTTTGCTTTCCAGTTTGTTTATGATACTTGGGCTTTTATCCATCGGACTCAGCACGGTTGTTTACTTTTGGATTGGAATGCTTTCGACCAAAGCGGTCCGCGTCATATGTCCGGGCTGCGAAAAAGAGACAAAGGTTTTAGGAAGAGTAGATATGTGCATGCATTGCAGGGAGCCTTTGACTTTAGATAAAGACTTAGAAGGAAAAGAATTTGATGAGTCATATAATAAAAAGAAAATCTCCAAATAAAATAAGCTGACCGTTTCGTGCGGTCAGCTTATTTTTAATGGTTTTCTTTTTTCGAACACTCTTGGCAGACGCCGTAAATTTCTAAACGGTGGTGGCTTACTTTAAAACCCGTAACATGGGCAGCGAGCTGTTCAACTTCGTCAAGGCCCGGGTAGTGGAAGTCCACAATTTTGCCGCAGCTTTCACAAATCGCGTGATAGTGATCGGATGTGACAAAATCAAATCTGCTGGAAGCATCGCCGTATGTGAGCTCTTTCACCAAACCGGATTCCCGAAACACACGCAAATTGTTATATACCGTCGCTACGCTCATGTTAGGAAATTTCCCTTCCAGAGCTTTATATATATCGTCCGCTGTTGGATGAGCCATAGAGTTAACGAGATATTCCAGAATCGCATGACGTTGAGGAGTAATGCGAACTCCGGTTTCCTTCAACGTTTCTAAGGCTTCTTTTAGTTCATGTGCAGCCATCCGTCATGCACCTCTCTTCTAAAAAAAATTCTTACATTGTAATGTTTATAATTAGTGTAACTCTTTTTACGATAATTTGTCAATTGGTATTAGGGCAAAAGTAAGCACTCCGTAAGAGGATGACAGACGAATTTACTTTTCCGACATATCTTTGAGTGTCTGTAGGGCTTCAGCGACATGGTCTTTCACTTTTACCTTTCTCCATTCTTTTACGAGCCGGCCTTCTTTGTCAATCAAAAAAGTGGAGCGCTCAATTCCCATATATTCTTTTCCGAAGTTTTTCTTCAGCTTCCATACGTCAAACGCCTCTGCCAGCTTATGTTCATCATCAACAAGAAGCAGAAATGGAAGGTTATGCTTCTCCTTGAATTTCCCGTGCTTTTCCTGGCTGTCCGGGCTGACGCCGATAATAACGGCATCCAGTTCAGCGAAGCTTTCGTGGCTGTCCCGAAAATCGCATGCTTCAGTTGTGCATCCCGGTGTCATGTCCTTTGGGTAAAAGTAAAGCACGATATACTTACCTTTATAATCCGATAATGTTACTGTTTCCCCATGATCGCCTTTCAACTCAATATCTGGCGCTTTTTGTCCGATTTCAATAGTCATTACGTTACCTCCGGATGTGTTTTTATTAAGCGTATCCAATTCTTGTCCAGATTACAACTATCCCCTTCATTCTAAGTTTGAATCCATTGTTCTTGTTCAGAAGCATGCTACAATAGAAGGGACGCATGGAGATATAGGAGGTTTTTATTCTTGCATACAAAATCAATTGAACTTCACAATGAGGCATTAGAGCACATTGTCGGCGGTGTAAACAGCCCGTCTAGATCATATAAAGCAGTCGGCGGCGGTTCTCCCGTCGCAATGGAAAAAGCAAAGGGCGCTTATTTTTGGGATGTGGACGGCAACAAATACATTGATTATTTAGCGGCGTACGGTCCAATTATTACAGGACATGCCCACCCGCATATTACAGAAGCGATTAAAAAAGCAGCAGAGAATGGTGTATTGTACGGTACCCCAACGAAACATGAGGTTACATTTGCTAAGATGCTCAAAGAAGCCATTCCTGCTATGGACAAAGTAAGATTCGTCAATTCGGGAACAGAAGCTGTTATGACGACTATCCGTGTGGCTCGCGCATATACAGGCCGGACCAAAATCATTAAATTTGCAGGCTGTTATCACGGACATTCAGATCTTGTTCTTGTCGCTGCAGGTTCCGGCCCGTCAACTCTCGGCACACCAGACTCAGCCGGTGTACCGAAAAGCATCGCAAACGAAGTGATCACAGTTCCATTTAATGATATCGAAAGCTACAAAGCGGCCCTTGATAAATGGGGCAGTGAAATCGCGGCAGTTCTCGTTGAACCGATTGTCGGCAACTTCGGTATCGTTGAGCCGATAGAAGGTTTCTTAGAAAAAGTAAATGAATTGACGCACAACGCAGGCGCTCTCGTTATTTACGATGAAGTTATTACGGCTTTCCGTTTTATGTATGGCGGCGCGCAGGATCTCTTACAGGTGAAACCGGATTTAACTGCTCTCGGAAAAATTATCGGCGGCGGACTTCCGATCGGCGCCTATGGCGGTAAAAAAGAAATCATGGAGCAGGTAGCTCCGCTTGGACCGGCTTATCAGGCTGGAACAATGGCCGGGAATCCAGCTTCCATCCTATCAGGCATCGCTTGTCTGGAAGTACTCAAAGAGGAAGGCGTGTATGAAAAGCTTGATCATCTAGGCGCAATGCTGGAGGAGGGCATTTTACAGCACGCGGAAACACACGGCATCACAATTACGGTTAACCGGTTAAAGGGTGCACTTACGGTTTATTTCTCTGATGAGAAAGTTGAAAATTATGAGCAGGCTGAACGGAGTGACGGAGAAACATTCGCTACGTTTTTCAAGCTGATGCTGGAACGCGGAATTAATTTAGCACCTTCTAAATATGAGGCCTGGTTTATTACAACAGCACATACAGAGCAGGATATAAAAGACACGCTTGCAGCGGTTGAGGATGCTTTTAAACATCTTAAAAACTAGAATCAGACACCTTTGACAGGAGCATTGAGCTCCTGTTTTTTTATTGCTTCTAACATCGTGTAAGATTTTGGTCATTTTCTTGAAAAATAGCTTGAATATTTGTATCGATCCCTGTATATTACTTAATTGTTTAGCAAATAAACTGACCGGGAATTTTAAGGATTAGCCATTTGCTATGTCACACAATTTATTATAGAAAGGAATGCACGCACAAACTAATGAAACTTGGTGCCCGCATTTTCAAAACAGGGATTGCGATTACACTTGCCCTTTATTTGGCTTCGTGGATTGGGCTTCCCGCGCCGATTTTCGCTGGGATTGCAGCGATATTTGCGATCCAGCCGTCGATTTACCGCTCTTTTCTCATTATTATTGATCAGGTTCAGGCAAATATCATCGGAGCTGTGATTGCCACAGTGTTCGGCCTTATTTTTGGACCCAGCCCGATTATGATCGGGTTGACAGCAGTTATTGTCATTACAATCATGCTGAAACTTAAAATTGAACATACCATTTCAATTGCTCTTGTAACAGTCATTGCGATATTAGAATCTGCCGGCGACGACTTTTTAATGTTCGCGCTGATCAGAACAAGCACAGTCATCTTAGGGGTGCTTTCTTCCTTTATCGTTAACCTTGTGTTTTTGCCTCCTAAGTACGAAACAAAGCTGATTCATAATACAGTCGAAAACACAGAAGAAATTATGAAGTGGATCAGGCTAAGCATGCGGCAGTCAACAGAGCATTCGATTTTGAAAGAGGATATTGAAAAACTGAAAGAAAAAATGATCAAACTTGATCAGACTTATCTTCTATATAAAGAAGAAAGAAGTTACTTTAAGAAAACGACTTATGTAAAATCACGAAAGCTTGTCCTGTTCAGACAGGCAATCATTACTGCAAACCGAGCGCTTGATACACTTAAGAAGCTGCATCGTCTGGAAAACGACATCTATCATATGCCGGAAGAGTTTCAGGAAACACTGACTGAAGAACTTGATTACCTGCTTCACTGGCATGAACGGATTTTGATGCGATTTGTCGGCAAAATCAAGCCGCATGATGACGCAGTTGAAGAAGGCATTCGATATAAGCAGCTTTTAACAAAATCATTTTTAAAAAACCAGCAGAACACGGATGATGAGCTTATTGATTACAACATGCTCAATATTATGGCAAGTGCAGTAGAATACCGCGAGCAGCTTGAACATTTAGAAACACTTATCACAAGTTTTCAAACGTATCATCCGAAAGACTGCGAAATAGAAACAGAAGAGTAACCCGGTTACAGAGCCGGGTTTTTTTATATACAAAAAAATCTTATACCCTTGTTGAAAGGATATAAGATTCAAGTTCAGTTCAAATTTTGAATGGTAAATAAGTGCTTGTACTGGCTGTCATAGTCCATGAGCTCATCATGGGTTCCGATTTCGATGATTGTGCCGTTTTCCATGACAACAATCTTATCCGCATGTGTGATGGTCGATAAGCGGTGGGCGACAACAAAAGTTGTTCTGTCCTTCGCCAGTTTGTCCATCGCTTCTTGAATGTAATGCTCGCTTTCCAAATCAAGAGCTGATGTCGCTTCATCTAAAATGAGGAGCGGCGGATTTTTCAGAAATACCCTCGCAATTGAGATTCGCTGCTTTTGCCCGCCTGACAGCTTAACGCCTCTTTCTCCCACCCGGGTCTCATACCCTTCAGGAAAACTCATAATAAATTCATGGGCATTGGCAGCTTTGGCAGCTTCCATAATCTCTTCAAGAGTGGCATCAGGTTTGCCGATTGCGATATTTTCCCGAATCGTCTCACTGAATAAAAAGGTATCCTGAAGCACCATGCCAACCTGGTTGCGAAGGCTTCTCGCTTCATAATCGCGAATATCTGTCCCGTCAATCAGCAGTCTGCCGTTTGTCACATCATAAAATCTCGGGATCAGGCTGACGAGTGTTGATTTGCCCCCTCCGCTCATGCCGACGAGAGCTACAGTTTCTCCTCTATTCACTTTTAAAGAGACATCATGGAGAATGTTTTCTTTTTCCTTCTCATATTGAAATGAAACGTTTTGAAATTCAACTTCTCCGCGGATCTGATCTGCCTTAATGGCATTTGGTTTGTCAGTGAGTTCATACGGCTCGTCAATAAATTCAAACACCCTGTCCATTGATGCAATTGACTGTGTCAATGTTGTAGACGAATTAATCAGCCTTCTAACAGGGTTGTACATTCTGTCAATATATCCGACAAACGCGACCATTGTTCCGACTGTCAGCGGTCCATTAATGACAAAATAACCGGCGCATGCAATCACGATGAGCGGCGCCAAATCTGTTATGGTATTGACGACCGCAAAGGTTTTGGCATTCCAATTCGTGTGGCGGATGGCTTTATCTAAGAAATGGCTGTTTTTCTCATTAAAATGAGCCTGTTCATGATCTTCTATCGCAAAGCTTCTGATAACAGGCATGCCTTGAATGCGCTCGTGCAAATGACCCTGCACTTGAGCGAGCGCCTGCGAGCGCTCTCTTGTCAGCTTTCTTAAACGGCCGTAAAAATACTTCACCGATATGCCGTATAATGGAAATAAAACGATAGAGATCAGTGTTAATTTAATATCCAGTGTCAGCATGATAGAGATCACAATCAAAATCGTCAGCATATCAAGCCATATATTCATCAGTCCCGTGATGACAAAATCCTTTGTTTGTTCTACATCATTGATCACTCGGGAAATAACTTCCCCTGTTCTCGTATTCGCATAAAACCGAAGGCTCAGCTTCTGTATATGGTCAAACAGCTTGGCCCTTATATCATAAAGCACCTTGCTGGCTGTCCACTGGGCAAAATATTGACGATAATATTCAACAGGCGGGCGCAAAATTAAAAATAAGGCGAACATGATCGCCATAATGGTGAACAATGACGTGGTTTTGTCACTGGCCGTGCCGCCTCCTTGAATAATGTCATCAACTACGTACTTCAGAAGCAATGGGAGAGCAAGCGGAATGGAGAATTTTACGATCCCGATTAATACTGTAATAAAAATTTGCTTCTTATAAGGTTTGACGAATTGCATGTAGCGTTTCATGACCCCCACGTTGATTCCCCCTCTCTCTTTACCATGATGTGTGTGAGCCCATGTGAAAAACCTGTTGTACCCCGCAACAGGTTTTTACGTAACTATTATTTTGTATAGCGCAAATACCGTTCATACCACATATCGACAAACTCGGGCGCAAACGGCCCCTGCCGCTGGTGAATCCAGTGGAGCAGCGTGTTTAAGTAGTCTCTTAAAATACTGTCGATTTCTTTTGGGTAATTCATGGCTTTCCGATGATCGTCATATTCGTCTTCATCGAGAATATTGTAGGTCATATCAGGGAAAACCTTAACATCCAAGTCATAATCAATATATTTAATTGCTTCGCCATCATAGGCAAATGGAGAACTGATGTTGCAATAGTAATGAACCCCGTCTTCCCTCAGCATCCCGATGACATTAAACCATTGTCTTGCGTGAAAATAACAGATTGCGGGCTCTCTCGTTATCCATGTCCGGCCGTCTGATTCGGTTACCATCGTCCGGTCATTGGCTCCGATGACACACATTTCTGTACTTTTTAAGATTGTTGTCTCATTCCAAATTCTATGAATCAGCCCGTTATGCTTATAGCTGTGAATTTGAACGGTTTCTCCTTCCTTGGGATAGCCCATATTTCTCCCCTACTTTCTATAAAGCCCTACAGTTAGTATGTCCAAATTTGCTTACCGACAACGTCTTTTACCTATTATAACGTTACAAATTGAAAAATGAAAATAAAAGAGCCATTCCGGCCGGGGAATGGCACATTCCTGCTCTACACAAAGGAAGACGGCTTTTCTGAGCTGCGATAAGAACGAATCACCTGCTCTGTCTGCTTTTGAAACATATCTTGAATATCGGCAAGGTGTTTCCGTTTTACCGCAATTTCAACCCGAATATCGTGCAGCCTTGCATCCCTTTCCAAATGCCGGAGTTCTGCTTCAATTTGTTTGCAGCGGTCGAGCTCTGATTGGAGATCGAGAAGCTTATCCATCGTTTTCATTTGTTCGCTTACCAGCTTTTCAAATTCCGTCATCGGTTCCTCCTTAGCCCGGTGAAAGTATAAACGTTTCCTCCTTTATTCATTTCGATTCCAATTCAGCAAACCCTTTGACTCATTCTGTAGACCTTTCACAAGTTTTGTCGTTTTCAAACAGAAAAAAAGCACTTCCACCCGAAGATGAAGTGCTTTTTTCTGTTTCAGTGATTAGCTGTTTTGTTGTTTGTTTTGTTCAGCAGATTGGTTTTGCTGTCTTACCTGCTGAACGTTCGTTTCACTAGCGAATTCAGTGCCGAATTGACCTTGTTGGCCAGCAGCTGATTGCTGGTTTTGTTTTCTGACTTGCTGAACGTTTGTTTCGCTAGCAAATTCAGTGCCGAATTGACCTTGACCAGCAGCTGATTGTTGATTTTGTTTTCTAACTTGTTGTGCGTTTGTTTTGCTGAAATTGTTTGAGTTAGCCATTGTTATCACCTCCACGGTCATTAGAATGTGCAGGTGACCGTATGGCTATTCCTCTTTTTTAAAAATTTTTAAACGAGCAGTGAGCGTCCGCCGTCAACGATAATTGTCTGTCCGCGAATCATGTCAGCCTTGGAAGACACTAGAAATTCAACTGTATCAACCATATCTTTAATTTCGACCATGCGTCCCGCCGGCGTGTTTTGACGCGCATCCTCAAGCAGATCCTCTCTGTTCGGGAAGTGTTTCAGTGCATCTGTGTCAATCGCTCCGCCTGAAACGGCATTGACGATAATTTGTTTTGGTGAAAGTTCCACTGCAAGATAACGGGTTAATGCTTCTAACGCCGCTTTTGATACACCAACCGTCGTGTAGTTTTCAAGGTAGCGGATAGAGCCTAAAGAACTGATGCTGACGATATGCCCGCCTCCGTTCTTTTCCATTAGCTTGGCTGCTTCCTGAGCGCAGAAAAGCAATGCTTTCGCGTTAATGTTCATCGTCCAGTCCCAATGTGTTTCTTCTAATTCCATGACAGGTCTCAGAACGCCTGAAGCGGCATTATTGACAAAAACATCAAGTCTGCCGAACGTTTCATCAATTTGCTGAAACATTTCTTTGATTTTTGCCGGCTGTCCTACGTTTGCTTTTACGACAAGCACTTTGACGCCAAGCTTTTCGATTTCTTCCGCTGTTTCCAAAGCTGCTTTTTTGCTGCGTGCATAGTTAATGACGATGTTATAGCCGTTCTCAGCAAGTCTGATCGCAGCTGCTTTTCCGACACCTCGGCTGCTTCCTGTTACGAGTGCGCATTTATTTTGTTCCATTTTTCCTCATCTCCTTGTAGCGTATAGTTCTTTTATTTCCACAAACAATAATGGCAAGAACTTATAAGGGGGTCTTCTGTTATGTATGTCGGACGTGATATGAGCGAATTAAACATGGTTTCCAAAAAAGAGTGGAAAAACAGTGAACTCGCCTATTTTCATCATGCCTTTCAGCAAATTATGCCTTATTTGAACGAAGAAGGCCAATCAAAATACCGGGAATTAACGCAAGAAATTGAAGCGCGCGGCGGCATGAAGCGCAATGAAGCGGACTACAGCCACGGCACGCGCGTCACTTACGATTAAGACGTTCTTACGGAGCAGCCGAGTATGCGGCTGCTTCCACTGCCATCTTCCAGATTTTTTGATGTGACACCGGGAACGCAAATTGTTCGAGCTCTTCTTTCGTTACTTTTTTCAGCTCAACGGTATCCGACACTTGTTTTACTTTACCGAAAAACACAGAAATATTCCATACCAGGTGGGTGAAAACGTGCTCTACTACACCTTGCAGATCACTAATATCAGCTTGTATCCCGCATTCGTTTTCTAAAAATGCAGCGAGCTGTTCGCGCTCGGTCTTAATCCCTTTTTGCGTTTCAAGATTAGGGAATTCCCACAGGTTGGCAAGCAAACCTTTTGACGGCCGTTTGTGTATATACACTTGTCCGTCTTCATCAGTCAGCACGATTGCGGCCATTGTTTTGATTCCGGGCTTTTTCTTTTTGCTTTTTACCGGAAGTTCCCGTTCAGTGCCTTCATCAAATGCCGAGCAATGCCGCTGAACTGGACATAATAGGCATGAAGGCGATTTCGGCGTGCAGATCAAGGCTCCAAGCTCCATCAGGCCTTGATTGAATTCAGATGGTTTTTCTTTGGAGATGAATGCACGGACTGCTTCTTCAAAGATCGTTCTTGTTTTTGGCTTGGCAATATCGTCCCAAATGGAAAGAATCCTGGACATGACACGCATCACATTTCCGTCAACCGCAGGAATCGGTTTATTATAGGCGATGCTGAGCACAGCTCCCTTTGTATAAGGGCCGACGCCTTTTAAGCCGCCAAACGCTTTCTCTTCTGATGGAACAATGCCGCCGTACTCGTGTTTCACTTCTTTTACCGCACTTTGCAGATTTCTGACTCGGGAATAATAGCCGAGCCCCTCCCATGCTTTCAGCACTTTTTCTTCATCAGCATCAGCGAGCGCTTCCACTGTTGGGAACTGTTCCACAAACCGCAGAAAGTATGGAATCACCGTCTCTACTCTCGTTTGCTGCAGCATCACTTCAGATACCCACACTTTATATGGATCTTGGTCCTCTCTCCACGGCAGCATGCGCTGCTCCCGTTCGAACCATGAGATTAAATCATCGCGAAATTGCTGTATGTCTTTTTGTTTTAATTTGTCTTCAAGTACGTTCATATGTGTTTCTCCCCAGTCTTTCGCGCCCCGCTTTTCTTTCGACTGTTTTTTGTTGTACACTAAGGGCACAGTACGATAATATGTTACATTAAATAGAAGTAAAGAAAAAGCGGAAACATATGAGAACGATTGAATCGATTTAAAAATTGGGTATATGAAAATGGGGAATATCTTACAAAAGTGAATGTGCAGGACAATCCTGCAAGGAGGTCACCTATGGATACAGGCACACATGTCGTCATGGGCATCGCACTGGGCGGTATTGCAACGCTTGATCCTGTAGTCGGATCAGATCCGGCAATGGCTCACGCTGTTATGATCGCAACGCTTGCGGGCTCTCAGGCTCCGGATATTGATACTGTGTTAAAGCTTAAAAATAATGCGGTTTATATAAGAAATCATAGAGGATTTACCCATTCAATTCCCGCCGTTTTATTTTGGTCTGTCATCATCCCGGCCATTCTGTATATATTTTATCCGCAGGCCGATTTTCTGCACCTGTGGCTGTGGACACTGCTGGCAGTCGTGCTGCATGTCTTTGTTGATATTTTCAACGCGTACGGAACGCAAGCGATACGTCCGTTTTCGAAAAAATGGGTTGCGCTCGGCCTGATTAATACGTTTGATCCGTTTATTTTTATCAGCCATCTGGCGGCGATTGCGGTTTGGTATGCAGGCGGCAGTCCCGGCATCACATTTCTCAGCTTATATATCATATTGGCAGGCTATTATTTGGTGCGCCTGATCATGCAGCTGAGAATTAAACGGAAGCTACATGAGATGATTCATGATGAGATCGAAAGCATTATTATTTCCCCAACGATGAAATTCAGACAATGGCGGATCGCCGTGACGACAGCCCATGCTTTTTATGTAGGAAGAAGCATGGAAGGACATGTGGTGATTCTGGATACGTTTAACCGCGTGCCAGTTCCTGAAACCGAAGTGATGCAAGCGGCAAAACAGGATGATAACATCGCGGCGTTTCTGTCGTTTTCTCCGGTTTACCGGTGGGAAGTGGATACGTTTAAAGATCATTATGAGGTGAGGTTTATTGACCTTCGTTATCGGAGCAAAGGCCATTATCCGTTTGTGGCTATCGTTCATATCGGCCATGACCTCAAAATTCGATCTTCTTATACGGGATGGATATTCAGCGAAGAAAAGCTTCAGAAAAAACTAAAGCTCGGCTCTATTTAGAGCCGGGCTTTTTTTCGTCTTATATATAAAACAGCAAGCAGCAGACTGACGAAAGATATGAGCGCCGATATTTTGAAGTATGGCGGATAGTAGGTCAGTTCAATGTGATTGTCTCCCTTTTGCGCTTTGAAGCCTATAAAAGCATAATCTGCTTTTTCGATCGTCTGCGGTTTCCCGTTGACCTTCAGCTCCCAGCCTTTTTCATAGGGGATCGGTAGCATGATGTACTCATTTTTCGGAAGGCGATATGCAAACGTCAGCTTATTTTTATCCCATTTCAGGTCGTCTGCTTTCTCTGTCTTATTTTGCAGTACTGCGCTATTCAGCGTTTGATAGTTTTCTTCATAAAGCGCTATGTTTCTCAGCTCATACGTTCCTTTCGGAAGTTTGATTGAGATAGCGCCTGATTTAGGCACTCTGATCGTGATATCATTTACTCCGGTTTTATAAATCGATTGGTTTGATTTCCTCGTCGTGACATAATCATTTACCTTTAACGTAAATCCTTTGTCTTTTGCTTTGCTTTTCAAATAAAAGCTGACATAGTAGTCTCCCGGAGCGGATGACGCCTGTTTCGGAGTGATCATTAGTTCTCCTCCGCTTTCTCCAGTTACGATAAACAGTCCATTTTGATACTGGGCATGTTTTGCGGTGATGTCAGATTCAGGAAGAAGATTGGTCAGTTTTGGTGCCTGCTCCGTTTTTCCCGATGGATCTGCTATTACAATCCCTTTCAGCATTGCCTGTTCTTTCGAAAGTGCGGGCATTTTGTCCAGCTCGCTTTCGCTGTATATGGCATCGGCTGATTTGACGAAAGGAAGCATGTATTGATTTTCATAAACGACATAATGCTCCGATTCCAAATACTTTTTGAAGCCGTACGGGACGCTGGCTTCGTTTGTTTTTTCCGTCATATAGTATTTGCCGTAAAGCAGGCTGTACAAATTCGCCCTGTCTCCCAATGACGCATAACGGCTGACGCTTTCCCTCCCCATATCGATGCTCAACTCATTCCAATAGAAGCTCAGCAAATCTTTGTTTAAAATGCTGGAATAGGCACTGAAACCATTGAATCCGTAAATGATTGGCGTATTATTGCGAACCCCGTTCATCCAGTCGATTCTCATGAGCGGATCATCGTCTTCCCTCTGTAAACGCCTGATAAGTTCAGCTGATTCTTGTCCTCTGTATTCCTCACCTGTGAGATATGCCCTTGTCACACTGTCCAGGCCGCCACCTTCAGAGAGTGCGTGCTTTTGATAGGTGTTGGCGACAAAGAGAGAGGATAGAATGATCACACCGTACACAGCCACCGTTGCCCATTTCTTCGCAAAAGCCGCAGCAAACAAGGCAGCGATTGTCAGGAATAAAAGCAATAGAATGCTTTCATTCGCAGGCTTCCATAGATCCAGCTCATACCGTTGGATATGATACAAGTAAAGAAGCAGAACAAGAGCGGCGGCCGGGAGCAGTTCTTTGTGCTTGAGCTTGGCAAGCTGTGACAGGCCCGCCGCTGCCGCACCGGCGATCGTAAAGGCCAGAACATATTCAAACCTGTTTTGCGGGGCGGAAAAGCCGTTAAACACACTTGCTGCATACGGGCTGAAATGAAACAGAATAAACAGCAGGCTCAATCCGGCAAAGAGTCGAAACACGCGGTTTTTGTAAAACGTCACAATAAACAAAAACAGCAGAAAGGCAGCCGGCAAAATGATGATCCGGCTCGAAAATAAGATATTATCATCGAAATTGAACCACTCTATTTTTTGGCTGTACGGAGGGCGCAGGTTGTTTAAATAACCGTATACCACCGGCACAAACGCAGCCGCACTGATGCCAAAGGAAACGATGCCCGAAACCAAAAACATTCTGCATTGAATCCATCTTTTCTCTTCATGTTCCTCCAGTCTGATCAGCCACCTGAACAGCACGTAGATTCCGATGAAAATGAGGTTTATGTATGCAAAGTAAAAATTGTTGATTAACGTCAGCGAGCACGCAACGATAAACCATGCCGGACGCCGCTCTCTCATGATTTTTTCTGCTCCGAGCACAAGCAGAGGAAGCCAAATCATAGTATCGGTAAAGAATTCCCAATACGCTTCGTGGCGGAAATAAATGATCGACACACCGTATAACACGGCCCCCGTAAACGACGCTGCTCTATGTTTGAGAAGGTAGTGAAAAACTGAAGCGGCCGTAAAGATGATCACGCTCAGTTTGAAAATGCTGATAAAAACAGCTGACTCTGCCCAAAAAAGCGTATCCGCTTCTCCAATCAGCTGTACGGCTTGAAGAAGCCAGACGGCGGCAGAGACCGCAAGAAAAAGAAAGGAAGCAGAAAAATAATAGCCAAGCTGACTGAATGTGCCGCCGCCAAGTCCGAATGAGTAATTGTAGAAAAAATTCCCGTGTGAATATTGGTCAAATAATAATTGTTTAAATACGATCATTTGCGCAAGCCCGTCACCCGGACCTGTCATATATCTGCCGTCCGCCCATTCTTTCACAAAAAAAGCGTGTGCCAGAATGGAGACCAGCAGACTGGCCGCATAGATCATGACATATTTTCTTTTCATATACATTCTCCAGTCTTGCTTTTGAGATGGTAGTAGACACGCAAAAAAAGCACTGCCAATGGTATTGGTGATTTCAGTGCATTTTTGTCAGACGCCGCACGCTTTTCAATTCGTTCGTTTCAGGCATGTCTTTGTTCGGGATATTCGCTTCTTTAATCAAATAATGCGGGCGTTTTTTTGTTTCATAATAGATTCGGCCAATATATTCCCCTATGATTCCGAGGCTTAACAGCTGTACTCCGCCGAGAAATAACACAGCTGAGATGATAGTGAAATATCCTGGCACAGAAATGCCGTTTGTCAAAATTTTAACAAATGTAGTAATGATATAAATGATGGAAAGCAGCAAAATGAAAATGCCGGTATAAAAGCAAATTCTCAGCGGTTTATGATTAAATGATACAACGCCGTCCATCCCGTAGTTAAACAGGCTGCTGAACGACCATTTGGATGTGCCGTTTTTTCGTTCGACATTTTCATAAAACACAATTTTCTGATCGAAGCCGATCCAGCAAAACAAACCTTTTGAGAAGCGGTTGCCTTCGCTCAGCTTCAAAAGGGCGTTCACGGCTTGGCGGCTCAACAGCCGAAAGTCCCCGACACCGTCACGCAAATCAACCTCCACCGCTTTATTGATGAACTTGTAATACAGAGAGGACAAGAGTGAGCGGACAGGGCTGTCCCCTTTTCTGTTCCTTTGGGCAATGACTTGATCATAGCCTTCTTCATAGCCTTTAATAAAATCCTTCAGCAAATAGGTCGGATGCTGCAGATCGGCGTCCATTACAATAACCGCCTCGCCTTGGGCATGCTCAAAGCCTGCCAGAATCGCGGCTTCTTTTCCGAAGTTTCGAGAAAAAGATATGTATTTTACCCGGCTGCATACGGCGGCCAAGTCTTTGATCTGCTGAAGCGTGTCATCAACACTTCCGTCGTTTATGAAGAAAATTTCATAATCATAATGAATGCTCTTAAATTCCTTTTTCAAAGATTCATGAATGAGCTTGACATTATACCCTTCATTGTAAGACGGGATAATAATTGAGATTAATCCTTGCTTCATTAAGGCACCTTCTTTTTATTATTCTTTTTAAGCATTGCCTTAGGGGAGTTTTTGCACAAATCTTCAGTAAGGCTATTCCTTTTTTTAAAGTCGTTTAAACCTGTTTTTTGTTACATTTTTCAGGTGACATTCATGATTTTTATTGTTATTTTGTCATGTTTAAAACAGACTATGAAAAAAACGCACAGAAAAAGTCTGCCATTATGGCAGACGGATCGAAAGAATCCCGACTCATTACTTTGTAAGATAGTCCATAATCAGCTGATTGACGATGGCTGGTTTTTCGTGGTTAATCCAATGGGAGGCTTCATCTACAAAAATGAGATGTCCATTCGGGCAATGCCTTTCCGTTTCTTTCGCCAGCTTTCTGCTTAAAAAGCGGTCTTCCATTCCCCAGATCATCCGGTAAGGTACTGTTTCGTAAGGGGTTTTCTCTGCAAGGCTTCCCTTTCTGAGGGCTCTGTACCAGTTCAGCATAGCAGTCAGTGCGCCCGGCTGTCGCCACGCTTCTTTGTACCTGCTGACATCCTCAGAAGAAAAAAGCTCTGGACGGTCCGATAATCCAATCGCTTTATCTAATGTTTCATAATCATTTTCCTTTAGCGATGCCTCCGGTATATCGGGCAGCTGGAAGTAAGCGATATACGAGCTTTTCAGCCATTGCGGCGGATAAACCGGTGTTACGGATTTCATGATGTGCGGGTGCGGGATGTTGATGGCAATCAGTTTTTCTAGATATTCCGGTCGTGTGGAAGCCAAATGCCATGCGACAGCACCTCCCCAGTCATGACCGATGACAATCGCTTTTCGCTCTGTGAATTGCGTAATAATGCCAATGATATCATCTCTTAATGTATCAATCCGATATGCCTCAATACCGTCCGGTTTGTCACTGAGATTGTAGCCTCGCTGATCAGGAGCAATGACCCGGTAACCAGCGTCGGCAAGCGGTTTGATTTGATTTTTCCAGCCGTACCAAAACTCAGGAAACCCGTGAAGCAGGACGATTAACGGGCCATCCTCCGGCCCTGCGGCTGCAACATGGAGCGTGATTCCGTTTGTTTTGACAAATTGGCATTTAACTCCGTCCACATATATCTCCTCCTTGACTTTGCGTCATGTTTTTTAGCCTTTTCTCCGTTAGCATAAACGTGATGACACAGGCGGCAAGCAGCAGGATCAGCTGAAAAACGATCCAGTTTGATCTCAGCAGCAAACCCGTTCCCGCAATCACCAACCCTGAAAGGATCATCAATGATGCACTGTAACGGTTCGCTTCATTCCATAATATATGATCTGTCATTGAGAGTCTCGTTCTGTACCCGTACATACTGTTGATTGATTTAGGAGGAAACAGTTTGATCAGTATACCCGCAATGATCATGAGCCCTCCGCCGACCAAACCAGCCATATCATCATCTCCTTTCTCATTGTTACGTGCAGAAAGAAGAAATGTTTCATCCACAGGCAAAAAGACAAGCCTCTGCCTGCCTTTTTATCGTATTTGTAAATCCTTTGTGTGAATATAGCCTTGGACACCGCCGTAATCAACAAATGCCCAGTTAAAGTCAAAACCGCCGTTGTCACTGAATCCCCATCCGAGTATTGTCACCTCCGTTCCGGATGAGAGTTGTTTGGCTTTTCCGTTTTCGGGTGTCGGTGCATAGAAGGCTGTCTGTTTTACTGTTTTCACTTGGCTTGCGGTTTTCATTAAGAAGTGTGTTGAAATATATGCTTTTTTTCCTTTGAATTGAATTTGAGCCCAATCGGCATTTGCGAATCCATTAACTGTGACTTTTTGTTCTGATGATACAGTGCCAAGAATTTCACCTTTATGATTTGGCTCTGTCCGGACATTCAGCTTTCCTGCTTTTATGATGTAAGAATCGGATGATGGCATGCTGACAGATATGTCGTGAAGGGGCGCAGCTTTTGCTGCGGGAGCGGAATGAAGTGCTGTCAAACCCAGTCCTGCGGCAGCTGTGAAAGCGAGCATCACTTGTTTCTTTTTCATATAAAGCTCCTCCTCGCATTTGACAAGATATAAGTGGTATTCCCTGATTGACCGGCGGGTGAAACCCGTTTTGTTTATTTTTCTCTCTCTGTTAAGTTCATTTTAAGAAAACAAAAAACCTGCCGGATGCTAACGGCAGGTTTTTTAATGCAAAAGGCCTCTGCTTTGGTTTAAGTAATCATTTACATCATGACGGGAGCTTTGGAAAAGGTGAAGCTGGCTGCCATAGTTTTCAATCCATTGCGAAACGATTTTTTCGGTCATTTTTTCACCCTGATAGGCGTGTCCCGCTTTCGCATAGGTGGCTTCGAAATCGCTCCATAACAATTCCACCCATGTCTTTGCCTGTATATAGCTGATCATATCGTTCTTTTCCAGAAGCAGATTTGTCAGTTTCTCAATGTACGTATTCATATGTGCAGTCTCCTTTCTTCAGGAAAAAAATGACGCTTTAAAACGTGTTGTTCTCCATATACTAACCTTACGTCTTCATCTGCAAAGACGCAACTTTTTGATCTCGAACCTAGGGGGAAATGACATGGTCCGGAATAAAGAAAAAGGATTTCCTTACGAAAACGAAAACAAATTTCAGGGCGAACCGAGAGCAAAGGACGATTATGCTTCGAAACGTGCTGACGGATCAATCAATCAGCATCCTCAAGAAAGAATGAGAGCCTCCGGCAAACGGTAAAGAAAACAGCTGCATGCGCTGCAGCTGTTTTTACCCTTTATTGACTTGATATTCGTAGACGCTCTTCTTTTCTGATAAGTGTGAGAAGGTAGAAAGCACAAGTCCGCATGCGGTCATAAGCGCACCTCCTGCAAACAGCCAGGAATAAGAGCCTGTTCCGTTTAAAATCATTCCGCCGATCCATGCACCAAGGGCATTGGCAAGGTTAAAGGCTGATACGCTGACAGCTGCGGCAATGGTTGTGCCGCCCTCAGATGAGGAAATGACCTTTGTTTGCAGAAGAGGCGGCGTGCCGAATGCGCATGCCCCGAATAGGAACGTTGCCACAATGGCTGCAGCCGGGTAAATGGCGATGTAAGGAAATACAGCCAGAACACCGATTAAACCGATCATTACGCCGATCATCGTCCGAGTCAGCAAAGGCAGCGGCACTTTTCCAGCAAAGAAATTCCCTGCAACGCCCCCCAAGCCATACGCAAAGAGGGCGCCTGTAATGCCAACCGTGCTGAATCCGGCTGAATGCCTCAAGATCGGCTCGATAAAGGTGTAGGCGATAAAGACGCCAGAATAGCCTAAAATCGTAATCGCGAAGGAATACAGCACTTGTTTGTGTTTAAATACTCCCCATTCATTCATAAGCATCGGGATCACTTTTGGTTTTCTGTTCGGCACGGCAGCCATAAGGCCTAAGAATCCGATGACACCTAGGGCGGTAATGATAGAAAATACAGCTCTCCAATTCAGGACATCTCCGAGATAAGAGCCGAATGGCACCCCAAGCATCAGAGCCACTGTCAGCCCGCCATTCATTGATGCAGCGGCAGCGGCACGCTTTTCAGGCGGAACCATTTCACTGGCAAATACCATGGCAATCGCGAAGAAAGCGCCGTGAATGGACGCAGATAAAATTCTTGATATGGCCAATACTGCAAAATTAGGCGCGAGCGCACTCATCAGGTTGGAAAGGATAAAAACCGCCATCAGCCCAAGAAGCACAGGCTTTCTCGGAAGCTTGACGGAAATGATGGTGACGATCGGTCCTGTCAAACAAACGCTTGCCGCATAAGCCGTGACGAGAAGACCCGCAGATGAAACCTGTATATGAAAGTCATTGGCAATCGACGTCAAAATACCCATCACCGCGTATTCTGTATAGCCGATTGAAAATGTACAAATCATAAGAACAAATATAATGAATTTTACAGATGGGTTTTTGATACTCAACGTCATCGCCTCCTTTAGTTTTAAAAAACAACGAGTTTCATCTTAAAAGATTTTTGGAGTGAATTCAATGATTTTTTCTTTAAGATTTCGTGTAAATGTGCTGCACAAAAAAAGAGGCTGATAATCAGCCTCCTGTTACGCTTTATTCTTTTTCTTTCAATACTGAAATTGGCAGCGCTTCCTCTTGCTGAGGGGAAGAGGTCCTGTATCCCCATGCGAAAACGCCATTTAAATAACTGATGGTAAACTCGTCCTCAGTGTCTTCCACACGATATGTTTCTCCCGGTGAGTAATCTTCCGGGTTCAGTAAATATGCTTTTGCCATCGTAATTTTCCGTTCGAGCACTGCCAGTTCGTTTATGATTCCATGCTGTTCCGCTTTTCTTGCTTTTTCAGAAAGTGATGCGATTTCGGTATTGAGTTCGTGCGTTGTCATTTGACTGTATCGTTTTTCCATTTTTAGCTACTCCTCTTCCTGCAGAAATTGCTCGATTAAATCGAGTGAGAATCCTTTGCGGAATAAAAATTGTTTCACTTTCATGGCGCTTTCATATGAGCCGTCATAGCGGTATTTTCTAAACGCCTTTTCAGCGTGAAGGCGAAGCGCCTCTTTCTCTGTGTCTTCATCATTTTCATATTCAATCTGCTCAAGCGCCGCGCTGATGACATCAAATGAGTAGCCCTTGCGCTGAAGCTGCAACTGGGCGCGCTGTTTAAGTTCTTTCGTCGAAAGCTTTTTATCTTTTTTGAGAAGCTTTTCAACGTGCTTGACCGCTTCTCTTATCTGATCTTCAAAGGAAAAGGAACTTAGCGCGTCCTTAATTGTATCGTCGTCAATTCCCTTCGCTCTCAGCTCTCTAAACAAAACGTCAGGGCCTTTTCCGTTCGTTTTTTTGTGGGTGCTGACGTAGGCTGCGGCAAATTCCTGGTCGTTTAAGTACTTATAGTCGTTGAGCTTATGGATGACTTCTGCAATGACGGGCGCCGGGGTTTCTTTTTTCTTTAGGTGATCCTTGACCTCTTTTGTTGACCTCATTCGGTAGGATAAAAATTCAAGCGCACGGTTGAAGCCTTTCTTTACTTCATCGCCGTATTGAATCTCAATGATGTCAAGGTCATCAAGCTCTTTTCCCTTTTTGAGCTCAAATTTCACGAGCACATCCGCGTCCACGCTGAAGGCGTATTTATCATCGAGAAAAATATTGAAGCGTTCCGTATTCTTTTTTTGCGTTGATATTTTTGTAATAAACGGCATCTTTATCTCCCTTCTCAGGCCTGAAACGCGTTTTCTTTTATGAAAATGAGGTAAAGTATATTTACCAGAACGATGAGGAGAGATGTTCATGAATATCGCAATAACGGGCGGATCCGGCTTTCTCGGCCAGCATCTGACAGGCGTTCTTACCCGCCAAGGACACCATGTTTATATTTTATCAAGAAACGCAAGGGAAACTGAACAAAAAAATATGACATATGTCCAATGGCTAACAGATGGAGCCGCGCCGGAGCAGGAGCTTCCTCAGATAGATGTCTGGATAAATCTTGCGGGACAATCGATTTTTGGCCGCTGGACAGAGAAAACGAAGCAGCACATTCTCTCCAGCCGTATCAATGCGACGCGTGAAGTGCAGCGGCTTATTCATAAACAGAAGGAGAAGCCGCAGACACTGATCCAAGCCAGTGCCGTGGGTATTTACGGCACAAGCCTAGAGAAAACCTTTACAGAGGATTCTGCAACGTCAGATGAGGATTTTCTCAGTCATACTGCGCACCTGTGGGAAAAGGAAGGACAGAACATTGAGGCGATGGGCATCCGGACGGTTTATGCAAGATTTGGCGTAATGCTTGGAGAAAAAGGCGCTCTCCCGCTTATGGTTCTTCCCTATAAGCTTCTGGCCGGCGGCACAATCGGAACGGGCAGACAGTGGCTGTCGTGGATTCACGTAGAGGATGCGGCCCAGATGATCCGATACGCGATGGAAAACGCCCGCATCTCAGGTCCAATCAATGTCACCGCCCCCAACCCTGTGGAAATGAAGCCATTCGGAAAAGCGATTGCACGGGTCAAGCACCGTCCGCACTGGCTCCCTGTTCCAGAATTCTTTTTATCAAAAGCATTGGGTGAAATGAGTCTTCTGATTGTCAAAGGACAGCGCGCTCTCCCAAAAAAAGCGATGACCTCTGGGTTTCGTTTTATCTATTCGGATCTTGAATTTGCACTCTCACAGCTGCTAACGAACCGATTGGCTGTATAAAAACAGAAGGAAGCGTCAACCTTAAGAATAACATGGTTGAAGGAGGTCCTTTTTATGGAAAAGAAGAGGGAGAAGCATCAGCAAGGAGCCAACCTGAAAAAAATGCAGGAAGTTCTTTATTCAGGCGAATTTAAAAAAGCGGAAAAAGCTGCTAAGCGGAAGTAGGAATACATAGCCCCTTAAAGCCAGATACTATGTTTGTTTGATATCACTTTTTAGGGGGAATTTGATATGGGCAGAAATCATATCCACAAAAACCGTGATAAAAACAAACAAAAACTTCCTCAAGTTCCCGATGCATTAAAAAGGGAAACTGACGGCGTTTACGAAGAATATTCAAGCGAGCTTGCTGATGCGAATGACCGCGAAGCGCAAGAGCGTGCGAAAGCAGCCGACAACAGAGCGAAAAAGAAAACCCGTTAATGAAAAACCCCTTGTCTCCGTTTGAGACAGGGGGTTTTTTACATTTCGGTGAAGCGTTCACGGATCGGCGTGCGTTCTTTCACTTTCGGCGCTTCGTCAGGATAGCCCGTTTGTATGATGGCGGCGAATCGTTCATTATCCTGTAAACCAAAGGCTTGATGAACTTCTTTGTCGTAAAGGATTTTTCCGCTTTTCCAAACCATGCCGATTCCTTTTTCCCAGGCAAGAAGCTGAAGGTTTTGGATCAATGAGCTGGTTGCCGCAAAATCATCGTCGCGCGCTCTTTCGTTTTCATCTTCCTGAAACACGACAAGCAAAAAGCCCGGGACGCGTCCAAGTGTGTTTTTGAAGCTTTGAAGCTTTTCCTCTGTCATATCCGGCTTGGATTTCTTAGAGAACGCTGCAAATGTGTTGATCAGGTTTGCTTTTCCTGTCTCACTGGAAACGTAAATAAATCTCCACGGCTCTGTCACTCTATGGTTTGGCGCAAATTTTGCCGTTTCAAGCATGTCAAGAATGACTGCTGAAGGAACTGGCTCCTGTTTAAATTTTCGAATTGATCTTCTGCTGCGTATGATGTCCCGCAGTGCTGAATGCTGATGTATCTGTTGGGTTTGAGGCATACCGTCTCACCTTCCTAAGTAATTGAAAATGATTATCATTTCATAATGATAACGGAAAGTGCATCTTTTTGTAAACCATCATCCGTATTAGATTTTAAGAATACGGGTTTCTGAGTAAACGGCTGTTCCTGTCATGTTCACTTTCACATGGCCGCCGACTTCGTTCATTTCGATCTCCACTTTTCCGTCTTTCCCGATTTCCTGCCCTTGTTCAATGATAAATTCACGCTGCTCAGCATTGCCGTACTGTTTCATATATGCCCCCATTACGCCGGATGCTGTTCCGGTCACGGGGTCTTCTACCGTTCCCGAATAAGGGGATGAAAAGTGGCGTCCGTGCAGGTCGCTGTCGGAATGAACGGTTTCAAAGGTAAACGGGTGAACTGAAGCCTTTGGCAGATCAACTAACACTTCCGGAAATTGCTTGTTATCCGGAACCATTTTTTTGCAAGCTTCTAATGATCGTAGCGGAACGATAGCTGTCCAAATGCCGGTGCTGCCAAACACAATCGGGAGGTCTTCATGAAAATCCGCTTCGGTGATTCCCAATGCGCCGGCAAGTTTTTCCCGATCGCCAGTAAATGGTTTGAATTGCGGAGAAGCCTGTTCAAGCGTGATATGAATGCGGCCGCCTTTTTCAGCAATCTTCACAGGCAGGATACCGGCTTTCGTTTGGATGCTGTACGTTTTTCCGCTCTCCAGCATTCCTTTTTCACATAATGCGTACAGAGAAGCGACTGTTGCATGACCGCACAAATTCATTTCGTGTCCAGGGGTAAAGTAACGGAGTTCAAGATCAGCCGACTCGCTTTTGCGGATAAAGGAGGTTTCTGAATATCCGGCACGCTCAGCTATGGTCTGCATCTCTTCGTCAGTGTAATTGCCCCCCTGCAATACGACGCCTGCAGGGTTTCCTTTGCCGGGACTGCTTGTAAATGCTTCATATTTTAATACCTTTATTTCTTTCACTTGTCTGCCGCCCTTTCTTTATCAATGTCTCTGTCAGTATAGCAAAAATGATTGTGAATTTTCAGTAATTATCAGAAAAACCCATTTTCTTTTTAAGAAAATGGGAGTGCTGACGATCAAGAATTTCTCGTTTTATAGAGCAAATAAATAAAATACGGGGCGCCGATAGCTGCAGTAAAAACGCCGGCTGGCACTTCCACCGGAGCAAATAAGGTTCTGCCGGCGATGTCTGCTGTTAAGATCAGCAAAGCCCCGATGAGTGAAGACACCGGGAGCAGCGCACCATAAGACGAGCCAACGAGCCGCCTTGCAATATGGGGCGCCATCAGCCCGACAAAACCGATTGTGCCGGCCACCGAAACCGCACATCCCGTAAGAGCCGTACTCAAAAGAAGCAAGAAAAAACGATTTCGCTGCACGGCGCTTCCCGCACCCGCCGCAATATCTTCGCCCAGCATCTGTATATTCATATTTTTTAGCGCAATCATACAAATCAATAAGAGAATGACAGATAAAATAATAGCTATTTTTACATGCTGCCAGTTTGACCCATAAACTGACCCAGTAATATACACATTAGCTTGGGATGCCCGGTAAATCGGGCCTTTGATCATCAGGAGGGTGGTCATCGCTTGTGCCGACATGGAAAATCCGATCCCGATGAGCACCAGCCGAAATGTAGAGGCACCATTTTTGTATGCCAATAAATAGACGACGAGTCCGACTGCTGAGGCGCCGATAAAAGCAACCGCCGGAAGCCATGACAGACTGATCGTAAGTGTACTGCTGCGATCTGAGAAGAACATCATCAAAAGCACAACTGCTACCGCCGCTCCTCCCGTTATTCCGATAATATCCGGAGATGCGAGAGGGTTTCTGACGAGCCCCTGCAATAATGCTCCTGCCGCCGCCAAACAGACGCCGGCGCATAATGCGGTCAAAATTCTTGGCATGCGGAATGACATAATCATCAGTTCGTTCAGCTTCGAACCTGCACCAAAAAATGTTTTTGCCACATCCCAGGGAGGAATAAACCTTTGCCCGAGACCAGCGCTTATGATCAATACAGCTGCAGTTAATCCCAGTAACACAAAAAAGACGATCCATGCTTTTTTTTCAGCCGCGGTAACGCCAAAACGAAGTTTCATAGTTTTGCCCCCCTTCTAGCGATGTACACAAACACAGGCATACCGATTATGGCGGTCATGACCCCGACAGGAACTTCCTGGGGCATAATGATGTATCGCGCACCGATATCCGCCGCAACAAGCAAAATCGCACCCAAAACCGAGGAAAACGGCAGAACCCAGCGATAATCATTGCCGACGATAAATCGGGCAAAATGCGGAATAATGATGCCAATAAAGGAAATAGGCCCGGCAATGGCAACAGCAGATCCGGCAAGCAAAACAACACAAACTGCCATCACACATTTCAGCAGGCCCGTTTTTTGGCCGAGTCCTTTTGCCACATCTTCTCCCATGACGAGGAGATTAATCTTTTGGCCAAGAAAGAAGCAGATCACAAGCGCTGCAGCTGCATACGGGAGCATTGTCATCAGCAGATCCAGACTCCTGCCCTGCACAGAGCCGGTCAGCCAAAATAGCACCTGAGCAAGCTCGAGTTCATTGACAGAAAGCAAGCCTTGGGTGAGAGAAGAAAACATGGCCGCCATGGCAGCCCCCGCCAGCGTCAGTTTGATTGGCGTCAGCCCTTCCCTTCCAAACGATCCTGCGGCATAGACGATCGCGGCGGTAAATGTTGCCCCTAGAAACGAGCTCCATACCAGCGCCTGGGGTGACTGAATATGCAGAAAAAACGATCCGGCAACAATAAAAAACCCGGCACCGGCATTAATCCCGAAAATGCCCGGTGACGCAAGCGGATTTTTTGTGAGCGCCTGCATGAGAGCCCCCGCGGCTGCAAGCGAGGCGCCGACGACTGTCGCAACCAAAGCGCGCGGAAGCCTGACATCCTTGATGATGACATGCTCATTTGTTCCGTTGAAGGAAGTAAACGCCTGATAAACCTGTCCCCATGACGTACCTGTATAGCCGAAAACGACGCTTGCGCAGACAGCCGCCAGTAAAATGAAAATCAGACATACTAACACAATCCATTTTGAAGATGCCTTTTTGCAGATCATGATCTAATTCTCCTAGTTACTTACTATGTAATGTTTGTTTTTGAGAATAATCCTCAATTAGGGATTGACACTCTTAACACTGCTTATTATGATCTAAATGATAATGAATTTCAATATCAGGAGGAAAAAGATGAAAAAGCATATCAGCATGCTATTCGTTATTTTAATGGCCGCTATGGTACTTTCTGCCTGTAATGGTTCAGAAAGTTCAAGCAACAGCGAGGGATCAAGCAATAAAACAAGAACGGTCAAACATGCAATGGGGACATCAGACAACATTCCCGCCAATCCAAAACGGATTGTTGTTTTAACAAATGAAGGAACAGAAGCGCTCTTAGCGCTTGGCATTAAGCCGGTCGGAGCCGTAAAGTCATGGAAGGGCGACCCTTGGTATGACTATCTGAAAGATGACATGAAAGGTGTTAAAAACGTCGGTCTTGAAACAGAACCGAATGTGGAAGCCATCGCAGAATTAGAGCCTGATTTAATTATCGGAAACAAAGTGCGCCAGGAAAAAATTTATGATCAGTTAAACGCAATTGCGCCGACTGTTTTCGCTGAATCTTTAGCCGGGAACTGGAAGGACAACCTGACTCTGTACGCCAACGCGGTGAATAAGGCAGACAAAGGCAAGGAAGTGGTTGCGGATTTTGATAAACGCGTTTCTGATTTAAAAGACAAGCTTGGCGACCAGACTGACAAAACCGTTTCTGTCGTACGCTTTTTATCCGGCGAGTCAAGAATCTATTATACCGATTCATTCTCGGGGATTATTTTAGACCAGCTTGGCTTCAAACGCCCTGAAAAACAAGTGGAGCTGTTTAAGAAACAGAAGGACCAATTTACATTCTCAACAGACAGTAAAGAGTCCATTCCTGATATGGATGCTGATGTGCTGTTTTATTTCACATATAAAGCCGATAATGCAAAAGAAAATGAAAAATGGGCCAATCAGTGGACTAGCAGTTCACTATGGAAAAACCTGAAGGCCGTGAAGTCAGGTAATGCCCATGAAGTTGATGATGTGGTGTGGACAACCGCAGGCGGTATTAAAGCCGCAAACTATCTGCTTGATGATATTGAAACCTATTTCTTAAAAACAAAATAAAAAAGGCTCCGTCTTACGAGACGGAGTCTTTTTTGCTTTTGCCGATCAGACGCGTGACGAGGAACATGGTGACAGAAAGAGATCTGTTTTTTCGGTATGCCAAGTATTTGCCGCGCCACTCGGGTTTGTATTTTTCTTTAAAGGCTCTTAGTCCGCTAAAGCTGTACATGTATCTGACATTATTAAAAATGATGGCGGCAAATCTTTCTGACCAGAAGGATGTAAAAGCCGTGCCAACATTGGCCAAGGGCGCCATCCCCATGTTAAACGACGTGAAGCCCTCCTCCTTCGCCCATAAAAACATCCGGATAAACAATGCATCCATAATGCCGTTTGGGGCGTCATCGCGGTAGCGCATCAGATCAACTGATATCTCCCCTTCCTGATACATCGGCATGACATTTGCGAATGCAACGATCTCTCCTTCTGCATTTTTCATGTAGGCGATCGGCGCTTTCTGTAAATAGGAGCGATCAAAAAATCCGAGCGAGAATCCCTTCTCCCTTTTCGGGCCGAGCCATTCGTCAGAGATCTGTTTCAGCTCCTCCAAAAACGCTTCGGAAAATGGGGGATGATCCACATGGAAGGTATATTCCTCCCGTTCAAACCGGTTATTGATTGCCCGGAGGCCGGCTTTTTTCTTCCCTGTCAGGGTAAATGTATTTAAATCCACATAGGCTTCCTCGCCCAGTTTAAAGAAGTTATAGCCAAAATCGTGATACAGCGCCATGTCCTCTCGTTCAATTTGATAGAACAGGACACTGAAGCCTTTTTGATGCGCTTCGTTTAGAAATTCTTCCAGAACGAGCGGGAATGATTCTCTTTTGCCTGACGGATCGCCGAGCACGACCAGTCTTCTGGCGATTTTTCCAAACAGCAGCATTGCATTTCCGTCACTTGAAAAATAAAACCGCTTATCTCCAAGAAAGCCGAGATGGCTCAGCGCGTTGCCCCCATTTTCATTTAAAAACGAAGCAAGGCGTTTGGAATCAGCTTTTTCCCCGATGGGTTTTGTCTTCTTATGATACACCATTGTAAATATGAAGAAGAACAGCGGCACGATGATAATTGCCATGATCGTCGCATACGTAATATGAGAATCGCTGTGGACGAAATATTCATGCCGCATCACCTTCTTCATCCGGTCCCAAATGAAACTTGCGATGACGTTGTAGTTAAAGAGCGCCACAGTGAAAAGCGCTACAGCGAAAAGCAGTTGCCCCAGCGTATAGGATGCCTGTTCCCGGACAAATTGTTTTTTCAAAAGCACAAGCAATACAATAATCATCGGCAATACGAATATGGCACTGATATTGAGTCCTTTTAAGAAGCTGAACACAAACCCGCCGACGAGGGCTGTTATCGCCATCGTATAGGATCGTTTTGTCCGTTTATAAAGCTCGATCGGCATAATCAGCAGAATGAGCGCTGAGCTTAAGGACAGCCCGTTGAACAGCAAAAGCGCCGGGCGCGGAATGTGCGGAATGACGGTAAGCCTGTCAATCGGCAAGGATACTGACGCCAAGACAATCAAGCCGGCAACAAACACAATAAGCGAAAGCGAGCCTTGCAAAATTCTCACTAAGATTGCCCGCTGGACGATAAGCAAAACGTTTGTCGTCTCAATAGCCGGTGCGATGCGCGGGTTCGTTTCGAGCCGTTTCATTGTATTTTCGGTCAGGTCGCCGGCAGCAAAGAACAGTCCGAGACCGAATGGGATAAATGAATAGACGATCCTGTACAAAACAATTGATGTAACAATCGCCTCCTGGTGATAGCCAAGCTGCTCCATCCCGAGCAAAAACAAAAGGTCAAACGAGCCGAAGCCGCCCGGCACGAGGCTGATCATCCCTCCGATCGCCGCAATGACGAATACACCGAACACATACCTCATATCGGCATGAATGCCCATCGCAAACAAAGACAGGTAGATGACGACTCCAGCCATAAGCCATTCGGCAACCGAAGCGCCAATATATGCGAAAATCGGATTTTTCACTTTATCCGCATTCTCTTCATCTTCGCCTTTTTTGCCTTTTATTTTGGACACTGCCAGGGATATTGGCAAAATTAGCGCAAAACCGATAACGACCGCCCACAGCCAAGGCTTTTCATGAATCACTTCATCCACTGGCAGCACTCGTGCAGCGACGAATATGCTGAATACAGATAACCCGAGCAGCATAGATGATGTCAGCCAGGCGATTCCTTTCACAAGGGCCTTATGGTCCTTCGTATGCTCCTTATAAAACATCATTCTTAACCCGACTCCGGCCAAACCGCCAAACCCGAGCACATTATTAAATGAATTGGCGATCCAGGAAACCCTGAATACCTTTCCGTTCGTGATCGATAGGCGCAGCGAGTATTTCAGGACGTAATCATACAGCGACATGGCCGCCACAGCCAGCAAGCCGATCAATACAAGGATGAATAAGTCCGTTCGTTCCAGCCCGTTGATGACCATGAGTGTACGTTTGAATGACAGATTTGTCAGTTCTTTTTTCGATTGATAAATAACAAATAGCAAAACAGCAATAGGAAAAACGATTTTTAACATTGATAAAGCATTTTTTTTAATCAGCAATGGTCTCTCCAATCATATTCTAGTTCGATCTTTTTCCCCCAATAATCTCCAACTCATTATACACTACCGCTATTTTTCGGACAAAGTCCCTAATACAGTTTCTGCTCCCTTTCTTTCAGCAGTGAAAATCGAGTAATATGGTAAAAGGAGCGAATGATGAGGAAGTGATGAAATGGAATATAATTTACATGATACTACAGTCTTAAACGAAAACATTCTTTCATCTGAGGAGCGGGAAATATGGGTGCTCTATATGAAGGTCTTAACCTCTGCCGGACTCGGTGATGTGTCTGAGTGGATGAAGCTGGATATGAGCATGCCGCAGATGAAAGTGCTGATGCTATTAAACAATCACGGAACACTGAAAGTGAGCGACATCGCTGAAAAAATGGGGGCTTCCCTGTCCAATACAACAGGACTGCTTGACCGCCTTGAAAAATCAGGATTTGTCAAACGCTCACATTCTGAAGAAGACCGCCGCTCTGTAGTTATTCAGTTGACAGAAAATGCAAAAAAAATTTTTCGCGGTCTGTATGAAAAGGGCCACCTGAAATTAAAGCGTTCACTGGAACTGCTTTCTCCCGAAGAAAAGCAGGCCGTTTCCGAAGGGCTTTCTATCCTTTCCAAAGCATTGGAAAAAGCGAAAAAGGAATAAGGTTAAAGTCTGTCATCCGCAAACTGCGGGCGCAGGCTTTTTTTATTTGACATTTAGTTCATTTAAAATGAATAATATATTCAAAGTGAATTAAAAAAGGGGATGATGAATATGTCTGAAGCATTAACAGAGCAGAAAAGCCAAAAGTGGGCAATCAGCCTGTTTACGATTGGTGTGTTTATGGCTGCGCTTGATAACGGAATTATTTCGGCTGCTTTAACAACAATAAACGAGTCGTTTGCCGTTTCTCCTTCTTGGGGATCATGGGGCATTACCCTTTATACGCTCGGTCTTAGCGTCAGTGTGCCAATCGTCGGAAAGCTCTCCGACCGCTACGGCAGAAAAAAACTCTTCCTCATTGAGGTTTGCCTGTTCGGGCTTGGTTCTTTGCTTGTTGCTTTGAGTCAAAGCTTCCCGCTCTTTCTGATATCGCGGCTGATTCAGGCGCTTGGGGGCGGCGGGATTTTCATCATCGGCAGCTCGCACATTCTCGCGACCCTTCCAAAGAAACAACAGGGGAAGGCGCTGGGGCTGCTTGGCGCGATGAATGGGATGGCTGCTGTGCTCGGGCCGAATATTGGAAGCTTTCTGCTAGATTGGACTGGGTCTTGGCATTGGCTGTTTTTGATTAATTTGCCGATCGCGGTGCTATTGGTTGTTTTCGGTTCACGTTTTATTGCGGAAACAAAAGCGCCTGAAGCTAAACGTCTCGATGCGGCTGGAATCTTCCTTCTGTCCCTGTCGATTTTAGCTGTGATGTACGGCATGACGAATCTTGACGGAGCACATCTTTTAAACAGCTTGGGAGATCCGGAGGTTTATGGGTGTATTCTTTTTGGCATTCTCTGTTTTGCAGGGCTTGTTTGGTTTGAAAAACAGGTTGAAATGCGCGGGGGCGATCCGATTTTGGCGTATTCTCTGCTGCGGAACAGCACGTTTCAGCGCACGCTTATGATCGGTTTGTTATCCGGCGGACTCTTGGCGGCGGTCATTTTTATCCCGTCATATGTTGAGCAGTATTTAGGCGTCCCCGCGGCAAAAGCAGGCTATTGGATGACGCCGCTTGCGTTAGCTTCCGGAATTGGGGCCTGGCTTGGCGGAGTTCTCACAGACAAAAAAGGACCGGTGAAAACCATTGTTCTTTCGGGAATCATTTCATGTGTGGGATTTGCTTTATTTCCGCTCTGGGTGACGGAGAAATGGGAGTTTGTGATCGCAAGTGTGATAGCTGGGATCGGTTTTGGCTTTCTGTTAGGCGCGCCGCTGAACGTCCTTGTATCAGAGGCAGCGAAAACGAATAAGGGCACAGCGCTCGGCACACTTTCATTGGTAAGGCAAATTGGCCTGACATTGGCACCTACTCTTTATGCAGGCTTTATCACAGCCGGGTTTAACCAAATCGACGATGAGATCAGCAGCCGCTTACCGGACAGCGGACATTCAGAAAAGGCGATGCAGATGATTCCGGAAATCAACAGTTCTGATGTTTCTTCTTTACAAGAACAAATCGAACGCATTCCCGTGCCTGAAGTCCAAACCGCGATAAGCGACGCCATTCATGCAAGTATCGCCAGCGGCTATCATCATTTATATGCCGCTGCTGCTGTGATTTCACTGCTGGTGATTGCTGCTATCACTCTTCCGGCTTTCCGCCGGCAAAAGCGTTAAGACCACCCCATCCGTTTGGAAAGTTCCGTAATATGAGCGATATGGTGATGTGAGTGCCAGACATACAGCCCTAGCGCGTTTTCTAGCGTCATGATCTCCTTTGTATCAGGATGGTAAAACCCGCGCTGAAATTGCTGCTTCGTTAGACTGCGGAGAAGAGCCGTCCATCGTCCGTGAAGCTCCTGTAAAAGTGCTAGTGAACCGCTCGGATCTGCTGTTTTCGAGTCCTTTAGCTCTGACCATGCTTTTTCATCATACGGACGGATGGCCGGTGTCTCCTCCGTCAAGCTCAATTTAAAACGAGTATAGCCGTTCATATGACTGTCAGCCAGATGATGAACAACTTGGCGAACGGTCCATCCCCCGTCCCGGTAGGGTGTGTCAAGCTGGCTGGTTGTCAAGCCTTCAACGGCTTGCATCAGTTTGGCCGGCACCTCTTCAAGCGCCTGAATCCATTCTTCTTTCAGCTCCTTCGATACGGATTCCCTCGGCTGGTATTCTCCTATTGGATAGCTTAGATTGGCTGTTGTCATGTATGTTCTCCCTTCGGTTCAATCTTCTCCTTTATTTTACAAGAAAAAGATTGTGCACGTGCATAAATTAAACCCGCTGAAGGTTGAAGGAATGGAGACTGCAATCATAATGTAAACAGAATAACACATTACAAACGGCAGGAGCCTCTCTCCTGCCGCTTATTTTTCACCCCGCGTGATCACGCACTTCTACTGTTACTTTCTTCTGTTTTGGCTGATAGACCTTCCCTACAAATAAATAACCGTATTTACATTTATTCAGCGCCCATGAGGTCAGGATCGGGCCGGCTGTGCACACGGCAAACAACAGGAGAACAGCCGGTACGGCAGGTATTTCGGGCATATTCAAAAGCAGCACGTAGCCGATAATCATAAAATAGGCATGGAGCAGATAAATCGAAAAGGAGTAGTTGCTGATAAACATCATGATTTTCGGCACATGCTTTATTTTAGAAAACAAGTGAAAGCACAGGAAAATCATACTTGTTGAGTACAGCATGATATCGGGCCGTTTTGAGCTGATCATGCCGATTTCACCAACATAAGAAACAGTGACAACCAGCGCGCCAGAAGCAATTGCGGCGCCGTATACCACCCAGCGGTATTGGTTCAGCAGCGTTAAAAAGCGCTTGTACTCTTTTCCGCAATAGTAGGCAAGACAAAAGTAGAAAAGCCAGCCTGCGAACGGAACCCAGAAAAATGGAAACCCCCCGCCCTCTTCAGGAGCAGGAGCAGAAGCAGGACTGACTACAGCGAAATAGCTTAAATATGCCGCTGTCACCACAAATGAAATGGACAGCACCCATTTCAGCGATGCTTTTTTCAGATACTCATGAAACAGCATATGCAGAAAGTAAAATTGAAAAATAACAAGAATGAAGTATCCAATAAAGTTTCCTAAGAATACATTCGCCAGGTACTTTTGCACGAACGCAAGAAAGGTTACCTCTCCCCCCATCGCACTTGTCATCAGCAGCGCATCGACAGCCGCGATAAATAAAAAAGGGACGAAAATCACTTTCCCCCGCTTCTTTAAAAAACCGTCCGGGACCCCGTCAGGATAAGAACGCGCCAGCAAAAATTCAGAGATGAAGATGAAAGCAGGCGTGCTGAACATCAGGAGTGTGCGGAACGAATCAATAGTGTGAGACATATCAGCGAGAGCTTCTGCCTGAAGCATCAGGACCATTGAAATGATATGGAGCAGAACGACACTTAAGCACGAAATGCAGCGGATCATAAAAATTTCTTTAATTTGCATAACAGCGCTCCTTTATTTCAAATTTTTAGAAATCGATGGTTGTACCTTAACATGTCTGAACCACTTTGGAAAAGTGCCTGATGACATAAATTAGAATATGAATTATAGACTAAGGTCTTAAAAATTCTTGTTTTAGAGAATCGAAAAAACCTGCTGTCTTGTTACAGCAGGTTTTTGGCAATGAACTATTAATTTGTATTAAGGCCTCCGCCATTCAATCCTTCTTTGATATAGCCGTTCACTTGGCTATTAGAAAGCAAGCCAATATGGCCGATGCCATAAAGCTGGATGTTTCTGGCTCCTTGTAAACGAGACAAGCTATTGATTACAATTTCATCATTTAGACTGTAGATAGATGTATAGAGGATTTTCTGATTTGGATCTGTGCCCGGCAGTGCTGTTGATGAAACTAAACCATTAGCCCCTCCAAGCGTTACCACATTTTGAATCTTATTGCCCCCGCCTAAATATTTAATATAATACAGCGTGTTGGCGCCTCCCATACTATGAGCCACAATATCTACTTTTTTGGCTCCCGTTTCTTTTAAAACACGGTCAACATATGCAGCGAGCTGCGGGCCGTTATTTAGGTTGTTCCCTGTTTTATCATAAAAATCAATTGCATACAGTTTGTTGCTTTGCCAGCCTTGAGAAATTAAGTAGTTTTTAATAGCGAAAAAGTTGTATGAGGCACCACTTATTCCATGAACAAGAACAACAGGATTATGTACTGATTCAGCTTTTGCGCTTGACGGCGGCGCGGCTAGAACAGATAGAATCAGTGATAAACAGATAGTGGATGCAAAAAGTATTTTTTTCACGTTTATTTCCCCCTTAAAATGTTTGTACCACCAATTTCCTATTATACATAAAACATCTACTTTGTTAATATTTTTTCAGAAAATTAATTATATATATTTTTTTCAAATGATAAATGAAGCTGAATCCCATATTCTTCGATTCATTTCGTACCTATCATCTTTATTTCCCAAGTAGACAGGTTGTGTTCCCTTCCTCCCTTTTCTATAATAAGGGGAATAGGCAGTTAGGATCACAGTTGAGCATTGGCTCATCTTTTTTGTGAAACAGCCATAGACACGGAGGAAAGCATGAGAGTATTAAAATACGCCATATTAGGGCTTTTGCGAAAAGGCGAATTGAGCGGATACGATATTACGAGTTATTTTAAAGAGGAGCTCGGCCAATTTTGGAGCGCCAAGCACAGCCAGATTTATCCTGAGCTCAAAAAGCTGACGGATGAAGGTTTTATCACGTTCCGGACGACAATTCAAGGCACAAAGCTTGAGAAAAAAATGTACACCCTGACAGACAGCGGAAAGCAGGAGCTGCATGACTGGCTGATCCGCCACCAGCCGATACCGGAGACGGTCAAGGATGAATTTATGCTGAAGGCTTATTTCATTTCTTGTCTATCGCGACAGGAGGCTTCTGAGTTGTTCAAAGACCAGCTGCAAAAACGCAAAGCCAAGCTGTCTGATCTGCAGGGAAGCTATGAAAAGCTTATGGCTTCAGCGGAGCCGATGTCGTTTTCTTCACCAGACTTCGGCCACTATCTTGTGCTGACGAAAGCGCTGGAGAGAGAGAAAAATTATGTTTCTTGGCTGGAATCAATTTTAGCTATGATCGATAAGGATTAACCGGGAGCGCCCTTCAGGCTGCACCCATACGAATGCGTGGGTTTACCCACATGCAAAAAAACATCTGCCTAAACGGCAGATGTTTTTTACGCGCGGAGCGCTTTCAGCCCCACTGTGAAGGTAATTGCCGCAAAAGCAAGCAGGATGCCGCAAATCCCGAGAATATCTGTGACGTGCGCGTCGTTTGCGATAATCTCAGTCAGCCCGCTCATCGCCCACTTTTGCGGAAGAAATTCTGCAATAGACTGCATAAATTTCGGCTCAATGTCTATCGGCCAATACATTCCGCTTACCATACATGTTGCGATGACGAATAAGTTGCCGAACGCAAGCTGCTGTTCCGGCGTTCTGACATTGGCCGCAATCACCAATCCGAAGCCGACAACAGTCAGCAGAAAAAGCGACACTAACACAATAACCGCAGCCGGATTCCCCCAGTTAACGCCAAACAGCCAATGGGTTGCGAGAAGCAATATGCCAAATTGAATCCAGCCAATGACGAAGAAGGACAGCACATATCCTGCACCAATTTCCGCTCGGCTGACGGAGGCTGTAAGCAATCTGGACCAGACGCCGTTTTTTCTTGCTTCTAAGATGGTTCCCGTTGCCCCCATCATGGTCAGCATGACAAACAGGATAGAAAAGCCTGCTGCTCTGGAAGCTGTATCACTTATGCCCGTGCCTTCTTTTTTATCACTGAGCGCCTTTTGTTTTACGGCTGGCACTGCATCTTCATGCTCTATTGCGATAACTGATTTATAAGCCGCCTTCCAGTTCTCCCCAGCAGCCTGACCCGCCGCTTTTGCCGCTGCAATCTGAATATTGAGCTTTGCCAATGTGCTTTCTGCGTACTGTTTCGCCATCGGCGCTTCCGACAGCTCCGGGCCGTGGCGGAAGATCAGCTCAGGATGTTTTCCATTTTCCAGCTGTGCTTGGAAGGAGCGGGAAATGACAATGATCCCGGCAATTTTCTTTTGTTTCAGCTTTTCTGATGCTTTGCTTTCAGACATGTTTTCGAACGTATACATCTCATCGTGTGCCGTCAGCTGCTGAATATAATGCTGTGAGAGAATCGTATCATCCTGATCAACGATTGCAAGACGTAGCTTATCATCATTACCGCCAAGCATACTCCCAAATACAAAGGTAAGCAAAAGCGGGGCAGCGAACATCATCAAATAATTCTGCGGTTTCTTGAAAATGAGAGAAAGCTCAATGCCGCAAATGGCTATGATTTTTTTCACCTTGGTGTACCTCCTTATCTTGTATGAAGCCGTCTGATACCAAGCACGAGTGAACAAAGGCCGATCGCCGCAAAAAGAAGGACAGGCATTTGAAGGTCAGCCCAGCCTCCCCCTTCCATTAAAGAAAGAAAGCCGTCAAGCGCCCATCGATTTGGCACCGCTTTGGATACAGACTGCAAGACGTCCGGAAATTGGTACAGCGGCAGCATGGACCCGCCGAGAACCGCAAGCAATTGAATACCGAACCCGCCTATCGCATCTGCTGATTTCATATCGCTGATGCACGACGCAAGCAGCATAGAAATGCCGGATACAGCGGCAGCGTAAGAAAGCCCGAGTACACTTACTAACAGCAGATTGCCGCCCCAGTCCACACCAAATACATAGGTTGTGACAATGACAAATATAAAAAACTGTATGATGGCAAACAGATAGGTTCCGAGCCATTTTCCAAAGAGAATGGCATATTTTTGCGCAGGCGTCAGCAGCATTCTGGCAAGCGTTTCCGTATCCTTTTCCTGTAAGAACGATTTCGCCCCGACTGTCATATGAAACAGCATAAACATGCAAAGCATTGCCGCAGAATAGTATTGAAAACTGGTAACGGCTTTGCTGCCGACTGATTTCTCCGTCACAGTGAGCTTGTTACCCGTTTCTTTTTCGAGCGTCTTGACCAGCTTTTCTGCAAAATGCGAAGGATCAAGTTTTCCTTGCTTGACAGCTTCCGTTTTGCTGAGGTAGTCCATTGAGGCTGACGCGGCTTCCTTTACCGCTCTATATTGCTCTATAAAAGAGCCGGCGGCTGTTTTGATAATGGCGCTTTTTAAGGTTTGATCAGGGTCAGCATAGACAAAAGCTGAAGTTTTGCCGGTTTCCCATTGGCTCGGAATGACGATGCCGACATCGATTTTCTTTTCATCAAGCTGTTTCTTCATTTCATCTTCACTGCCGGCTTGTGTGACCTTTATCGACTTTATTTTTTTGAGTACATCTGTTTTGAACATGTTCGCTGCTTCTGACTGATCAGCTTGGACATAGCCGACTTTGATGTCATCAATCTGGCTGCTTCCGTCAACAACCGATCCAAGCGCCGCCCCTAAAATACACGTTAGGATCAGCGGCATTAAGATAAGCATCATAAATCCTTTTCTGTCCTTGATTCTGATTTTGACATCTTTCCATGCGATCCATATGCTTTTTTTCATAGAAGTCCCTCCTCAATCCCGCAAAGTGCGTCCGGTCAGATTCAGAAATAGGCGCTCCAGATTTGGTTCCTGCACCTGAAGAGACAGCAGATTTATATGGTGGGCAGCGGCTTCAGCAAGCAGACTGGTGACAACCTTCTCATGGCGGGCCGCAGAAATGTCAATTTTGAGCTCTGATTCTTGTACTGTGACATTATTGACATGAGCCAAAGAACGGATCGCAAAAAGAAACGCTTCGTCCATCCCGCTAACCGTGAGCTGAATGATGGTATCGCCTCCAAGACGGCTGCACAAATCGGTTTTTGTACCGATCGCAATCATTTCTCCACGATCTATAATGCCGATCCGGTCGCATAAATACTCGACCTCTTCCATGTAATGGCTCGTATAGATCACGGTCATGCCTGTTTCATTAAGCTGTTTCACCGTTTCTAAAATATGATTTCTCGATTGAGGGTCGATGCCGACAGTCGGTTCATCCATGATCAGCAGCTCTGGCTTATGCATTAAGGCGGCCCCGATGTTGATTCTCCGTTTCATTCCGCCTGAGAACGTTTCAATTTTATCTTTGGCCCGCTCAGTCAGGCCTACATATTCAAGGACCTCTGCCGATCTTTTTTTGGCCTCGCCGTGTGAAAGTCCGTACATTTTCCCCCAAAACATCAGATTCTCAATGGCTGTCAGCGTCGGATATAAAGCAATTTCCTGCGGGACAACGCCGATTTTTTGTTTCGCTTTGGCCGTTTCTTTTCCGATGACATAGCCGCCGACTGTGATGCGCCCGCTGTCATGCGGCACCAGGCCGGAAATCATCGAGATGGTTGTGGACTTTCCCGCTCCGTTTGGGCCGAGCAGCCCGAACGACTCCCCTTTTTGAAGGGAAAAAGAAATGCCTTTCACGATTGTTTTTTTTCCATATGCCTTTTTGATGTTTTCTGCTTGCAGCATGTCGTTTCACTCCTTTTTTAATCCCATTGCCATTGTAGAAAAAAGAGAGGCATGCGGCATGTAGCGGCAGATAGAACATAAGGCATGAAAAAAAGGCCTGGAAAAAGGCCTTTTCAGAGAAACGCATATGCTGAACGTCATATGTCAAAAGACAGATATACCATATCTGACGGAATAGATGGCGGCTTGGGTTCTGTCTCTGACAGACAGCTTGCTGATAATGCTTGAAACGTGATTTTTTACTGTACCTTCTGTAATGAACAGCTTTTCGGCAATTTCTTTGTTATTCAGCCCGTACCCCAGCTCAGCCAGAACTTCCATTTCACGCTCGGTCAGGTCGAAGAGCTCCTTAGGTTTTTCTATCTCGTTTATTCCTTTCAGCTGTTTTTCACGCTTCCATTCATTCAGCATTTGGGCAGTCAGTTCCGGAGGAAGCACCATTCCGCCCGAATGAACAGTCATCACTGCTTTTACAATCGTATCTGCCGACATATCCTTCAGCAGATACCCGCTCGCACCTTCTTCAAGCGCTTCTGCAATCAGCTCTGAATCCTTGAAGGTCGTCAGCATCAAAACCTTTACGCCGGGCAGCGAGCTTGTAATCAATTTTGTTCCTTCAACTCCGTTGGACACCGGCATTCGGATATCCATTAACACAATATCCGGCTTAAGTTCCTTCGCCTTTTCGTAGGCTTCCTGTCCGTTTCGCGCCGTGGCGATGACATCGAGCTCGTCTCTGAGCTGAAGCAAGGAGGCCAGCCCTTCTCTGACGATATCCTGATCGTCGGTAATGATGATCTTAATCATGATAAACTCTCCTTTTGCTGCGCGGGCCCGAAGCTCCATTTTTTATTAGCCAGTGAAAATTCGGCGATTACAGTAAATCCTTTATCCGGTTCGCTCTCAAAACGGATCAATCCCCCATGCTCCGCTGCCCGCTTTTTCATATTCAAGAGTCCAAATCCAAGTGCTGCCTCGGGATTGCCTTTTCCGTCATCCTTAATGACAAGGCGGATGCTGTCCGTTGTGCAGGCAAGCTGTATCGAACAGGCTGTGGCGCCGCCGTGCCGTTTGGCATTGGTCAGTGCTTCCTGCACCGTTCTGACCAAAGTCGGATGAAGAGACAGCGGGATCATTGCAGGATCACCGCTGACCGCAAATTCGGCTGCAACTCCCGCATTCTTGTAAAAGTCTTCTGTCAGCTGTTTTAGGGATTCAATTAATGAAGGACTGTTTTCCGTTTGCAGAGTGCGCACTGATAAGCGGACATCATCAAGCGCTTCACGTGCCAGCGTTTCACATACCCCGACCGTCTCCTCCGCTTTTTGGCCGTCTCTTTTTTGCCATTCACGAAGAAGCTGCAGCTGAACGAGAAGAGCCGTCATTTTATGCCCTACTGTATCATGGATGTCCCTTGCCATTCTGTTCCGCTCGTGAATGGCGGTCAGCTCTTCAACCTGTTTCGCATATAAATGCAGCTCCTGGTGTGCAGCAGACAGCGCCAGGTGGGACTTCGTCAGTTCCTGATACTGCTGTTTTGCCGTTTCCTCCGCATCCATCAGCTTGCGGATTAATTTGCCTACGACTCCGCAGAAGACAACAAATGTCATGCTGATACAATGATCCATCACATATTCATCACCGAACATACGATATGTGCGAATGAGAACGATCAGCCACATCATAAAACAAAAACAAAGGACAAACCACACAGTTTTGCGGTCAAATCCCTTCAGAAAAAAGGTAACAGCAACCGGGCTGAGCAATGTAATATATAAACCTGTACCCGGAAACATGAAACCGAACGAAAAGCCAACTGCAATATCAATCAGGCAAAACAAGATGCCATATTTCTCTACTCTTAATATAAGATGATTTGCTAAGAAAACACCCGCACCCGCAGCTATGAACAAATACTCATACCATCGGTCGTCCTCTACAAGGAAAAAATAAACCGAACAGCTTACCATTAAGGTGAAAATTCTAGTAAATATAAGAGCCTTCACGCCCATCACTCCCGAATACCCAATTCCCTTTTTATCATACCTGCCTCAAGGCATTTTTGACAGGAGTTTCCGGAAAATAAAAAATCCCCTAGCTGTTTTTTCAGCAAAGGGGATTATAATCAAATCACAAATACAATATGGGCCCCAGAAACAGGATCTTTCACACAGAAGCTGTTTTCCGTTTCTTCAATCGAATATCCGGCATGTTTGACCCGGTCTGCCACTCGATCGAGTTCCCCCCGATGAGGCAGGACAACCGTGTAATAGTCTAATCCGCTGGCATTTGTCGGTTTAGGCGGCGCGTTTCGTCCCGCCCAAATGTTTAAGCCGATATGGTGATGGTAGCCCCCGGCTGAAACGAAGAGAGCAGACATGCCCGCATAGTCTCCGACAATGTTAAAGCCCAGCACATCTGTGTAAAACGCTTTTGCTTCTTTCAGATCGCTGACATGCAGATGAATGTGTCCGATCATTGTATCGTTCGGAAGTGCTGTTTTCCGCTCAGCTCCGGCTTCTTCCATAAGACCCTCGATGTCCACCGCGGTTGTCGTCATGACGTAGTTTCCTTCACGATCACGCTGCCACGTGCTGCGGGGGCGGTCAGCGTACATTTCAATGCCATTTCCATCAGGATCAGACAGATAGAGCGCTTCGCTGACAGCATGGTCTCCATGTCCGATGGCAATGCCGTGTTCAATCAGGCGGGCGAGTGCGATACCAAGTTCCTTCCTGTTCGGAAGAAGAATCGCAAAATGATAAAGGCCGGTTACAGATCGTTCAGGCAGGACGACAGCGCTCGGATTTTCTTCAAGAACAAGCAGGACGTGTTTTCCATCAGCCGTTAATTCGGCTTGGCGGTCAGTCTTTTGTAAGACTTGAAAGCCGATGACATTACAGTAGAACTGAAGAGAGCGCTCCAGGCTGCGGATTGTAAGTTTGGCATAGCCAATGTTTGTATCCTCATGAATGCTGGTCATGCTGTGTATGCCTCTTTTCTTATGCTGATACGTTATCGCTCTTTTTTGCTTTAAACACAAGCGGGTCCAGCGCCAGGAAACGGCTTCCGGAAAGCGCAAGGTGGACAGATGTCAAAAGCAGAAGGTAATCAAATTCTGAATTGCCCATGAATGGCGCTTTCAGCTTAACTGTCATAATGGCGCCGACCAGCGTCAGAGCAAAGAGAACACCGACAATGCGTGTAGCCAATCCGAAGAAGACAAGCACTCCGCCAACGAGTTCAATCACTGCGATGACATACGCCATAAAGCTTGGAAGGCCTATGCTGCCGAAAAATTGGATGGTGCCCTCCATTCCCTGAAACTTTGATAAACCGTGAACAAAAAAGATAATACCTGTCATTACCCTTAAAAGTAATGTGCCAATTTCAAATGATTTATTCATGTGATCCTCCTTGATAAATGTTATCACTTACTTAATGTAAGCTAGTATATATACATAACTTGTTTACGTCAAGTAATTTTGTTACATTTTACGAAAATGAAATAAAAGTACTATAAAACTGTAACAAAAAAGACCTTTGTGAGGGACAAAGGTCTTTTTCTTTATTTCTGAAATTGGCTATCGTATAAGTCACAGTAAAATCCTTTTTGGCGCATCAGTTCATCATGGCTGCCTTTTTCAATCATTTCGCCGTCTTTTAATACGACAATCTGATCCGCTCTTTGAATGGTATTCAGCCTATGGGCGATGATGACGCTCGTTCTCCCCTCCATTAAACGGGCAAGCGCTTCTTGGATTTTCACTTCTGTTACAGTATCAATGTTGCTAGTCGCTTCATCCAAAATGAGCAGAACCGGATCGGCCAGCACGGCTCTTGCTATGGAGATCAATTGTTTCTGTCCTTGACTGATGCCCGAGCCGTTTTGCGTCAGCACTGTATCATATCCTTTTGGCATCCGTTCAATAAAGCCGTGGGCGTTCGCTGTTTTTGCAGCGGCTTCGACTTCCTGATCGGAAGCATCAAGCCTGCCGTATCGAATATTTTCTCTGATTGTTCCCTGAAACAAGAACGAATCCTGTAGGACAAATCCCATGTTTTTTCTCAGGCTTGCTCTGGTAAGGGTTTTAATATCTATACCGTCGATTAAAATCGTTCCCTCGTCAGGCTCATAAAAACGGGCAAGCAGGTTGGTGACAGTTGTTTTCCCAGCTCCCGTCGGCCCGACAAACGCGATGGACTGCCCGGCAGGCACAGTAAACTGTAAATGTTTTAGTGTCTGCTGCCCTTTATCGTAACCGAAGGACACATTCCGGAATTCAATACTTCCTGTTTGGATCGGCTGATGCACGGCATTCTTTTCATCCTCGCGCTCTTCTTTTTCATCAAGCACGTCAAATACCCGCTCAGCGCCGGCAATTGCAGACAGCATCGTATTAAACTGGTTGGCCAGATCGTTTAAAGGACGTGTGAATTGTCTTGAATACTCGGCAAAGACGACGATGGAGCCGATGGAGATCCAGCCTTTCAGCGCGAAAAAACCGCCGATTGCGGCAATCATCGTAAAGCTTAAGTTGTTCAAAGAGTTCATGACTTTCGGGATAAAACCGGAAATCGTCTGCGCCCAGAAACCCGACGTCTTGAGCGCAGCGTTTTTTTCGAGAAATTCGGCTGTGATCTGCTTCTCACGCGAATAGGCTTTGATGACCTTTGCGCCGGAAACAGATTCCTCAATATATCCATTCAGCTCACCCAGGTTTTTCTGCTGTTCTTTAAACAGCTTACCCGTTCGGTTGGTTATCCATTTCAGGCTCGCTGCCATTACCGGAATAATGGTCAGCGTAATCAATGTAAGGAGCGGGCTCATATACAGCATCACCGCAATTGTTCCGACAAAGGTAATCACGCTTGACAAGATTTGAATGACTGACGTATTTAAGGTAGAGCTGACATTTTCGATGTCATTCGTCACCCGGCTCATCAGCTCGCCGTGCCGCTGTTTATCAAAAAACGGAATCGGCAGCTCATGCAGATGGGTGAACAACTCGCTTCTCATTCTGAAAACAGTGCCTTGAGAAATCGTAATCATCCAATAGTTTTGAAACCAGAGCGACAGGGACTGGATGATATAAATGGCGAGAAGAAGCAGCAAAACGGGAAGCAATCCGCTGACCGTTCGCCCAACAATAAAGTGGTCGATGGCCTTTCCGATCACAAAGGGGCCGAGAAGCCCGAATATCGCGCTGATCACAACCATCAGCATGACAAGTATCAGCAGTCCTTTACGTTCAGCCAAGTATGACCAGATTCGCCTGAGTGTGCCTTTTGTATCCTTTGCTTTTGCCCGCTTTTTCGCGCCCTCTTTTTTGTCGATTGGCAGTTTGGGATATTGGAAAGGCTTGCGGATGTCTTTTAGCATGACTCGCTCCCCTCCCTTCCGAATTGCGACTCGTAAATGCGCTTGTATAGCTGTGATTCAGAAAGCAGCTCATTGTGCGTGCCTTTTTCAATCAATTCGCCATCCTCAAGCAGCAAAATCTCATCAGCTTTCATCGCCGTGGTCATTTTTTGCGTAATGATCAAAGTTGTGCACTCATATGTGCTGATCGCCTCAAGCAGCTTCGCCTCTGTTTGCAGGTCGAGCGCGCTTGTGCTGTCATCCAAAAGAAGGATGGCCGGCTTTCGGATCAGCGCCCGCGCGATGGAAATCCGCTGCTTCTGGCCGCCGGACAGGTTGACGCCTCTTTGCCCCAATACGGTGTCATACCCATTTGGGAGCTTCATAATCGTTTCATGAATTAACGCATGTTTGGCCGCTTCCATTATTTCATTAAGTGAAGCATTTTCTTTGCCCCAAGCGATATTTTCTTTGATTGTGCCGGAAAACAGGAGCACCTCCTGCGGTACATATCCAATTTGCTTGCGAAGCCCGTCAGCCGGGAAATCACGAATCGGCTTTTCATCTATGTAAATGCTGCCTGAATCCGGCTGATAAAGCCGCGGAATGAGCTGAAAAAGCGTAGACTTGCCAGACCCCGTCGCGCCGAGAATCGCGATCGTTTCTCTTGGTTTTGCGGAAAATGTTACATCCCGCAGCGCTTCTCTGTCCATTTCGGGATAACGGAAGGATACATGCTGAAATTCAATCCGTCCCGCCAAACGATCAGATATGGCGCCTTCCTCCCGCTCATCACCTTCCGTTTCAAGCACCTCGCCAATTCGATCTCCTGAAGCCTTCGCACGGGTAAAAATCATAATCAAAAACGGAAACATCGAAAGTGCGCCCGTAATTCGTGTTGCGTAGTTAATAATTGCAACAACATCGCCGACCTGAGTGCCTCCGCCCGCGATACTGTAAGCCCCTGCCCACAAAACCAAAAGGATGCAGAGGTTCATCATCAGCATCAGCACAGGCATTGTGAATTCCACAAGCTGAAAGGCTGAAACCGTTTTTTCCATCAGCCTCGTGTTCGCTTTGATAAATCGTTTGACCTCGTGGCTGCCGCGGAGCAGCGCTTTGATCAGCTTAATCGCTGTTAGGTTTTCCTGCATGACGGTATTCACCTGATCGAGCCGCTTCTGCACTGAGCGGAACAGCGCCCCGCCTTTCTTTAGGACCCAAAGCAAAAACACGATCAGGATCGGAATGGTCACAAGCAGAAAAAGGCCGAGCTTCACGTTAACGGCGAGCGACAGCACAATACCGCCTGCGATCATTAACGGTGCCCGCAGCATAAACCGCAAACTCATAAAAATCATGTTTTGAACCTGTGTGACATCGTTTGTCAGCCTTGTGATATAAGAAGAGGACGAAAACTGCCCAAATGTAGAATAGGAGAAGGACTGGATTTTTTGAAAAAGCCCTTTTCTCGTATCATAAGAAAAGCTTTGGCTGACATGGGCGGCATAAAAGGAATTCAGCATTCCTGCTGCAAATGATAACACCGTCAGTCCGATCATGACCGCTCCCCATGTCCATACACGCTGCATATCTTGCTTTAATATCCCATCATCGATGATTTTTGCGATCAGTAAAGGCTGCATCAGTTCAACCGCAAGCTCCGTCAACATGAGAATCAGCGCAATTCCCACCAGCAATGAGTATGGTTTTAAAAACGATAAAGCCTTTTGCATGTAAAAGCCTCCAAACCCCTTTTTTACTCGATTATCTCTTTCTTTACTTTACTATGACGGTCTTTTTGACGGCAAACGAAAACCCTCCCGAAAAGGAGGGCTGGCATTATTGATTTAATATTTTCTCCACACGCTCCCGCATCTGCGGCACGCTCAATCCGATAATCACCTGAAACGCCTTCCCATTTCTGACGATGCCGTGCGCGCCAAGCGCTCGGAACACGCTGTCAGCCTCAACCTTTGTTTCATCCTTGACGCTGACTCTGAGACGGGTGGCGCAGTTTGTCACTTCAGTGATGTTGTCCTTTCCGCCCAGCGCTTCAATATACAGAAAAGCGGTATCATCTGCCGTTTCAGCAGCGGAGGCCGTTTCGTCCTTGTTTTTTCTTTCTCTGTATTCCTGTTTCGAATACAGCTTTGTTTCCTGCTGATCATCCTTTTCCCGTCCCGGTGTAGCGATATTGAATTTGAGGATTAAGAATCGGAAGACGAAAAAATAAATAGCTGTAAAAGAGAGCCCAATCAAAATTTGATACACATACGTCATACCGTGGCTGCCAAAGAGCGGGATCCAGTTCAAGGTTACCGCTTCGATCAGCCCGCCTCCCATATTACCGACGACACCGGCCATGTACATGACTGTCGACATTGTTGCGGCAAGCACAGCGTGAACTGCAAATAAGAAAGGAGAAATGAATAAGAAAGTGAATTCAATTGGCTCAGTAATGCCCGCGACAATCGCCGTCAGCGTAACAGGGATCAGCAGCCCTGCGACCAGTTTTTTCTTTTCCTTTTTGGCTGTGGCATAAAACGCCAGGGCGATCCCCGGAATGCCGAAGATTTTCGAGTTCCCATGAAGCGCGAATCCGCCTTGCGGGAAAAGCTCCTTCAGGGGTTTGGCGCTTTGCGAATATTCTCCGAGATGCTGTGCCCAATACGTGACGATCCCGCCTTCTGCTACTGCAGGCCCATAAATAAACGGCGTGTAAATAAAGTGATGAAGGCCGGTCGGAATCAAAATCCGTTCCAAAAATGTGTAAATCCAGACGCCCACTGCCCCGGAAGCAACCAGGAAGCTCTGAAGAGATCCGATTCCCGTCTGAACCATCGGCCAAATGTAAGACACGGCCAAAGCGATCGGGATCATAATGAAGAAGGAAATCATCACGATATACGTTGAGCCTTGAAAGATGCCGAGAAAATCGGGCAGTTTTTTATCAAAATAGCGGTTGTGCAAAAAGACGACAATCGAAGAAATAAAGATGGCACCGATAATATTGGTATCAAGTGTTTTGATGCCCGCAATCATCGTTAACCCGCTTGTTCCTCCGACCTCTTGGTTCATGTCGACGCCGAATGCGCCTCCCCATACCGTCAAGATCGAACTGACAAAGTAGTTGAACGTCAGATAAACCGTAAGCGCTTCCAAACAAGCGCGCGCCTGAGCTTTCTTCGCCAAAGCAACCGGGATGCCGATAGCGAATAAGAGCGGCATTTGATTAAATACTGTCCAGCCGCCCTGCTCAATGATATACCAGCACTGATACCAAAACCCGTCAGGATCAGCAAGCGGGCCCATGAGGGTTTTATTTTTAAAAAGCGTACTGATACCGACGATAATGCCGGCGAACGCGAATAATAGAACAGGCACAAACATCGCGCTTCCAAAGCGCTGAATTTTTTGCATCATACCAGAACCCCCTGCTACTCAATGTCATTTTTTTCTGCCTCTTTGTAATCAACATATGCGCGGAACAATGCTTCGCCAACGAGAAAAAATGGTGCAAAAGCAACAATTTCCGTTTTATCACTTAATGTCACAGGTTTGCTTGCCGCATAAAGATTATGCGGAGTCAGTTGGGCGAGGACATTGTTTTTTAAATTCGTAATGGAAATAAAGGGAATACCCTTTGCAGAAAGCATTCTTGCCTGAGGAATCAGCTCCGGTGTTTCTCCGGAAAGAGAAATGATGATAAACAGATCGTTTACTTTAAAATCATCGCGCATCAGTTTAAATTCATTTCTGTCTTCAATCAAAATAAGATACCGATGGCGCGGAATAAACATTCTTTGCAAATCACGGGCGCATATCTTTTGCGCATTTCCTGATCCATACACGAAAATGCGGTCGGCTTCATCAATCAGCTGGCACATCTCCGTCATGTCCTTTGACCTTAAGAATTTCAGATTTGATTCAATATCGTCAAGCAGCTTTTGAAAACTCATACTCTCGCCTTCTTCCGGCTGATCTTCCCACTTTAAAAAGACGCGAAATTCACTGTAGCCGCTGAAACCGAGCTTTTGGGCAAGCCGCAAAATCGAGGAACGCGATACACTGCAAGCTTTGGCCAGCGCGTCAATTCCAAGATGATAGCACGTGTGCTTGTGATTCAATATATATTTTAAAATATGAAAATCGTTGTCATTTAATTTGCCGTAGTGCTGATTAATCAGTTCGTCGAGCTTCATATCAGATCCCCCCATTTTCTTTCTATTATATACAATAACAGATTCGAAAACGGGGGGTATTTCAGTTATGAAATGCGGGTTGGGCTTTGGTCAAGCTCAGGCCAGAAGTCTTTGTTGGCCTCAATTAAATCCTCAAGAATGAGCCTGGCCACACGCGCATTCGGTACTGTTTTTGAGAGGATCAGCGCCTGCCAGAGCTTTTGGAACGATTTCTCCGCCCACGCTTCAACAGTCAGTTTCTCAACAGATACCTGCTGCTCCATCAGCCCTTTTTGGAATTGCGGAATAGTGCCGACGGTGATCGGTTCAGGCCCGTTTGAGCCGACGATACACGGCACCTCGACCATCGCAGTCGGGTCAAAGTTCGCAATCGCACCGTTGTTTTCAACGATCAAGAGCATTCGTTCACCAGTGTTGTAAGCAATCGCCCGGGCTAGATCTACGATATATGAAGCATGATCATCGATTTTAATTTCGCTGTTTTTCGAGGACTGCTCGCGTGTGATCATGTCACATTGGCTGAAAATAAAGGCTTCTCGCCCTTCCATCACTTCGTTTGCCCGCGTATGATTCGGATTTGATTTTTTCACCATGTCATCCGGGAACAAATAATATTGCAAATACGTATTCGGCAATGTGTCAGGATCTGCGGCCTGCACGTCACGCGCCTTGGCGAACGTGTCATTCCAGCTCGCTTCAACAGCTTCAGCCTCTGTTTTCGGAATATACCCGTATTGAGATACATGCTCCTTCAGCTTCGGCATTAAATCGTTGCCCTCTTGATCCTGAATTGATGTCCACCAGCCGAAATGGTTTAATCCATAATAGCGGACCTTCATTTCTTTTCTAGAGGCCAGGCCAAGAATTTGCGCCATCCGGTCTTCAATTCCAACCGGCATATCGCAGATGTTGAGGATTTTTGAATTCGGTCTGAGGCGTCTCGTTGCTTCGGCTACGATCGCCGCCGGGTTGGAGTAATTCAGCATCCACGCATCCGGCGAGTATTTTTCCATGTAATCTAATATTTCAAGCACGCCGCCGATGGAACGCATGCCGTATGCGATACCGCCCGGCCCGCACGTCTCCTGGCCGACAACTCCGTACTTCAAAGGAATTTGTTCATCCAGCGCACGCATCGCGTATTTTCCTACCCTGATGTGCGCCATAACAAAATCGACATCTGTAAAAGCTTCTTCTGGGTCAGTCGTCGCTGTAAATTCAATGTCCGGCGCTTTTTCTCTGATAAAAACGTCACAAGCACCTGCTATGCGATCCTGTCTTTCCTTATCATTATCATACAGCTTCAGCTTTCTGATCGGAAACTCCTCCAAATGGTCCAAGAGCATCAGAACGATCCCTGGAGTGAAAGTGCTCCCTCCGCCCGCTATTAAGATTGAGAATGATTTTTCCTTCATATGACGACCTCCTTGATAACGTTTACATTTCATTTATACCATGAAAGGGTCCGTCCCGTAACACGTTTGGCGCACTTAGGTCATTTGATCAACTTTAGTGTTTTTTCCCACAGAGCGGGAAATTTCTCATTTACCTTATGTCTGGACGATTTGATTTTTTTACCTTTTTTGTAATCTTAAAGTCTCACCAACTATGAATTTTAAGTGAATATACGCCCTTCCAATTCTTATGAAAAGGTTCTTTTGTACGATTCGGATGCATGCCGAATTATTTATAATCATTTATATAAAACATCCATTTGTGCGTGAATTTAGAAAAGGCAGGGGACAAAAGTTGGACTCATATAAAGTCATTGAGCTGGCAAACAAGTACAGTGCGGCCGCAGAAGAGGTCAGAAGCTCCAAAATGCTGCTTGAATCCCGGTTATCTGCATTGGGAGATGCCTGGCAGGGAAAAGCCAGAGAGTCATTCGACCAGGATTTCGAGGAAACGAAAGCCGCCTACGATCAATTTGAACAGGAGTTGCTTGAAACAAGCCAGGAACTAAAAGCAGCCGCAGTCAAAATAGAAGAACGAAAAGCTGAAATTGCCAGAATGGAAGAAATGGAACGTAAAGCAAGAGAGGAAAGACATAAACTCGGGAGGTGAACGGTGTGTCAGGAAACATTGCAGTTGATCCGGATAAGCTCGAACAGCTTGCAAATGATGTAGTCACGGAATTAACTGATATGGAAAACAAATATAAGGACCTGCATGTGGAGCTGGGGCAGATGATTTTGCAATGCGATCCCCGCTACAGCAGCTGTTTTTCTGGAGTGGGCGATGCGTGGAGCTCAGGAAAGGCGCTCGTCACCAAGCTGAGTGACAATGAGATTTTCATCAGAAAAACGGGCGATAAATTTGTGGAACAAGATGATATTTTGCGAAAGCTCTACAATGCCTACGACAAATACGGTACGTTGACAAGCTTAACCGCCCTTATGCTGACGCAGGGAAAATATTACGGGTTAGGGCTTACGAAATTTGTGAAACAGCCAAGCGGCTTGCATACCGCCCAGCACTCAAAACTTCTATTGGATATTTCCAGGGCTGTTGACAGCTCGCGTTATCAAAAAGCCGCCAGAGTGCTTTTGAATCCTAAATATTTGCTTAAAAAGACTAACCGGCCATTTTCGGATTTGGTACATAAAAAATTTACAAAATACTTTCCTCAGGATACGGTGGATTTTTCAAACAGCGTCAGGAGCTACACAAAAGGATTTCTTAATGAAGCCGGCGTACGCTCAACTTTAAAGGATGTCGGAAAAACAGGATTGAAATTCGCTAAAGGAAATGCCATTACCGCGACACTGATTACCGGTGCAACCGAAACGTTCGGAGCGGGCTTGAAAATAGCTGAAAATTACGCGAAATACCAAAACAAACCGGAAGTTCTCAAGCGTGAAAACGCCAAGGCCGTCGGGAATGCTGTGAATAATACGATTTTTGTTGCCGGCGGTGCCACAGCTGGTGCTGTCATCGGCGGTGCAATCGGAAGCTTTGCAGGACCTGTGGGTACTGTCCTTCTTGGGGCAGCAGGTTCATACATTGGCGGAGTCGTCGGAGAACAAATCGCCAAATATACAGCCGGTTTTGCCGAAAAAGCAGCCTTAAAGCTGAAAGAACCGATCCATGCTGTCGTCGATACAGCCAAGAAAGGGCTGGAATCAGCCGGCAAAGTCGTGAAATCAGTGAATGACGGCATAGATGCGGCAAATAAAACGATCCATAAAGGAATAGACAGCGCGAAAAAAGGAATGGAAAAAGCAAAGAAAACAGCGGATTCGCTTATACACGGCGCAACCCATTTCCTCAAAGGGAAACTTTCATTTGGATAGGAGAATAAACAATGAAGCAGTTTACGATCAGCATAGAAGAACTCTTATTTTGTTTTTACAGCGAAGGGTTTTTTGAACAGGGAATGGCCTTGAAGCAGGCCTATTTTCCGGAAATAGAAGATGAACAGCTCGGCGCTTTGTTCGAAGCGGCGTGCCGCTCACTCTTAGCCAAAGATGCGGCGGAATATCGGAACCATCAATATCGGTTAAAGGACGAGTACTGTCCGTTTATCCATGTATTAAACGACGCTGACTATACAGTGAAGCTTTCTAAATTTAACGGGCAAGGCGCCGAACAGAATGTGTCCTGCCATGTATCAAAATTCGGCACGTACTCTCACGAACTCCTTTTTGATGAACAAGTCCATCGCATTACAAAAATGGAATCAAGTGAAGGGTTACTTGCTAAGACAGATGAGTTTTTACATATAATAGATACAGAGGATAAAAGAGAATCGATTGTGACATTGACATCAAATGAATTTGAAAAGCTCTTGGAGGGCGCTTCAGACAACCCTTCACATCTAAAAGAGTTCCTTGAAAAACATGACCACCAAGAGGACGTTACCCGATTTGTAAATGATCTGGCTTTGCGGAAAGGGAAAATGGATACACTTATGCGTCTGGCATATGGCAAAGATAACACTCCTGAAGTGGCTGACATGGCATTTGTCCTGCCGGGGGCTCACCATACTTGGCTTGTCACAGGCATCACCCAGAATGAATTTTCTATCCTCCCTGCTCATAAGGATATTGTAAATCAAATCATTTCAAAATGATAACAATTGAATTAACAAAAGGAGAAAAGCATTGAAAAACCAAGAAATCATTGAAGTCAAAAGCAAAATGTTCCTGAGAATATGGGCTTTTGTCGGATCTGCCGGTATGGGATTAGCATGTTTCTGGCTCTTTTATATGGGTATTACGTTTCAAACGAAATATTACCTATTAGCCATTCCTGCTGGCTTTCTGTTCACCTTGTTTTGTTTATATTTATTTATCATCTTCTTTCCGGCTTTCACCCCGCGGGGAAATACCATTTTCCGCATCAAGACAGGAAAAGATGGAGAAGTGTTCACTGACAAAGTGTCTGTTACGTTTACTGATATCAAGAAAATTGAGATGAGCCGCCATAAATTTAGTCTAAAAGGAATTTTCCAGGAAGATATATTGATCCAAACCGTTGATCAGAAGACCATTCGCATTCCCACTTGGAACATCATTCCGAATCCGTTGTTTTTCGAAGCGGTTGAACGCTATATCCTTCCCCATCTGAATGAAGAGGCGAAAAGCAATTGGATCGGTCAATTTACGGAGATTCAGCGCAGCGCGTATTTAAAGGAATTTGAGAATCATCCAAAGCTTTAACAGCTCTCCTCCTTTATAATGAAAGAGAAAAGCAACTTGAGGAGTGCGCGTGATGCTGATTACCATTCTTTTATTTCTCGCGGCGGGGCTTGCCGAAATTGGCGGCGGGTATTTGGTTTGGCTGTGGCTGAGAGAGGCAAAGCCAGTCGGCTATGGGATCGCCGGAGCGCTGATCCTTGTTGTCTATGGCATTCTTCCGACGCTTCAGTCCTTTCCTTCCTTCGGCCGTGTATATGCCGCTTATGGCGGGGTATTCATCGTGCTTGCGGTCCTGTGGGGATGGCTTGTTGACCGAAAAACACCTGATCTGTATGACTGGGTCGGTGCATTCATTTGTCTCATCGGCGTCTGCGTCATCTTATTTGCGCCGCGCGGATAACAAAATGGCCAGCTTATGAAGCGGGCCATTTTTGTTTAATCCTCTTTTAAGTTAGTCAGCTGCACTTCATGCTCCTCTTGCGGTTCGTCAAGCGGATAAATTCTTGCTGTTCCAGTTTCTTCATTTACGTGCTGAATGTAAATAGGAACGCCGTTATATGTTACTTTCTTCATGTCGGGAGATTCTACAATTTCTTTCGCCCTTTGAATATTCATAGCAACACCCTCCTTCATACATAATGTTTCCATTTCCCGAAGGAAGTATGCTTTATGATTCAGCGGACAAATTGAATTTTTTCAAGCGTTTGTAGAAAGTGCTGCGGGGTATCCCGCTGATTTTGGCTGCTTGAGAGACGTTTCCTTTTGCAGATTCGAGCGCTTTGATGATGATATCTTTTTGGATTTTCTCACGAAGAGTCAGCGCGCCGGCAGCAGCCGGCTTTTTTTCTGCCGGGCTGACCGGAAGTCCGGCAGCCTCCAGTAAAGCGGTAAGCGGCTCATCTCTCAGCCTGCCGTCCGGAAATCTGATAGAAAGACGTTCAAACACATTAAACAGCTCGCGAATATTTCCCGGCCACCTCCATTGCTTCAGCACCTCCAAAAAAGCAGGAGGAAGTTCTCCGGGCCAATGATGTTTCTGTTTGTAGTACTGAAAAAGATCCGGAATATCTTCGGGGCGTTCGCGTAAAGGAGGAAGTTCGACCGGATAGACATGCAGGCGGTAAAACAAGTCCTCTCTGATTTTGCCGCTTTCGGCAAGCTCGCGCAAATCACAATGCGTGGCGGCAATGACTCTGATATCAACCGGAATTTCTTTCGTCCCGCCAACCGGCGTAATCTTGCGTTCCTGAAGCACCCGTAAAAGCGCAACCTGCATCGAGTGGGAAATTTCTCCGATCTCATCTAAAAATAAGGTGCCTTGATTGGCTTTTTGGAAGGCGCCTTTGTAGCCGCTTCGTTTCGCTCCCGTAAAAGCGCCCTCCGCATAGCCGAACAGCTCGCTTTCAATCAAATCAGACGGGATCGCTCCGCAATTGACAGCAATAAACGGGCCGTGCCGCCGCCCGCTGTTCTCATGAAGCGCACGTGCCGCGACTTCCTTTCCCGTTCCAGTTTCACCCGACAGACAGACCGTGGCATCCGCTGCAGCTGCTCGTTGAAGGCTCTTCAGCATCGCTTGCGATCTGCCGCTTTTCCCGATGACTCCATTGAATCGAAACGCCGTCTTTTTCTCTTGTTCCGAGAGATAAAAACAAGTGCCGCCATCCCCCATAGTGACGGCTTTTTCGATTGAAAAGCCCCTTTCCTTCAATTCATACAGGTGCCTTCCCTGCCAATCCGGCATTGAGGTTCGAATTGCTTCACTCGCGCTGATGATATGCTGTTTGGTATTGCAGAGCACCATTGGCACACGGGATGCAGCCCTATCCCCAAAACGGCTGATCAGCTCCAGCTCTTTCTCACGGCTTTTAGCTGCCAGTTCCCGTTCCGCGGCATAGGCAATCGCTGTTGCAATACCGAGCATATGAGGATGCGCGCCTGCTGCCGGACACGATATGTCAATCACACCCGCTAGACTGCCATCCTCATGGTGAATCGGAGCGGCTGAGCAGTTCCATTGATGGGAAGCAATTGAATAATGCTCTGATCCTTGTATCGCAACCGGCTCGCTAATGTGAAGCGCCGTGCCAATCGCATTTGTTCCGACAGCCGTTTCCGTCCAGCATGCGCCTTCAACAAAGTTGATGCATTTGGCTTCATAAAGTGCACGGGGATGTCCGTCCAATGCCAAAACAACGCCGTCTGAATCAATTAACAGCGCCATCATTTCCATTTCTTTTATGGCAGGCAGCAGTTTTTCAAGGTAAGGCTTTGCGGTCGTCAGGAAAAATGAATGCTTTTTTGACTGCTGATCCAGCTCGGTTTGCTGTAAAACCTTTGGGCCTTTTTCTAAATAAGGATTGACCTCAGCTTTTTTGCAGCGATGCCATGACTCGGCGATCCGTTTTCTTAAACGGGCTTCGTCAAGCACACCGTCTTTCACAAAACGTTTCCAGGTTTGCAAATCGTTTGGGACCGAATTCATCTCCTTGATCGCTCCTCCCTTACACGCCGTTTTCATCTATTGTAGGGGAAAAATAAAGCGCTTTCAACAATAAAAAAAGCAGACGCCGTATATTCCCTGCGCCTGCTTTTTTCCTTGTTACGCATGCACTGCAAGCCCGATCGTGCTTAACAGCGCCTCGTGCAATGTTTCCGACAGTGTCGGATGGGCGGCAATAAAGTGCTCCGCCATGTCAGCCGTCATCTCGCTATTCATAATCGCAGCCGCTTGGCCGATGAGCTCGGTCACATCCGGTCCAATCATCGAGACACCGACGATTTCGCCGAATTCCGGTTCGGCCACGATTTTGACCTTTCCTTCTGCTTGCTGTTTAATGAGCGCCTTGCCGTTTGCGGAAAAAGGAAATTCGCCAATCTTCACATCCCCGTATATGCTTCTTGCCTGTTGTTCTGTCATTCCGATACACGCGATTTCCGGTGATGTATAGATGCAGCGCGGTACATGTTTCTCATTGATTTTGACATCCCTGCCGGAAGCGTGAGAGGCAGCGATGATGCCCTCATGGAAAGCTGCATGCGCCAGCTGAATGCCTCCGATTGCGTCCCCGCATGCATAAATATGAGGAATGTTTGTCTGCATGTGGTCGTTCACCGGAATGCCTTTTGGGGAAAAATCAACTCCAGCCTGCTCCAGCTGTAATCCGTCAAGACGGGGTTTTCTGCCGATCGCGACCAGCACATAATCGGCCTTCGTTTTAAACTCCCGCTGCCCGCTTTTCCAAATGGCCGTTTTGTCCGCTTGATCCACCCGTTCTAACCGGGATGAGGTATGCACTTCAACACCGTCTTCCTCAAGCTTTTCCTGAAAGAGACGGGCAATATCTTCATCTTCAGCCGGAATCAGCTGGCCGGCTGCTTCAATGATGGTCACCCTCGATCCCAGTCTGGCAAACAGCCCGGCGTACTCGCAGCCAATGACACCCCCGCCAACAATGACAAGTGATGACGGAATTTCAGAAAGAGAAAGCGCATCCTTGCTGTCGATGATCCATTCGCCGTCAAACGGGGCAAATGGGAGCTCGATCGGCTCTGATCCGGAGGCAATCAATACTTGGTCCGCCTCTCTGATTTCTTTTCCGTTTTCTCCTTCAATTAAGAGCTTTCTGTCAGAAAGAAAGGAAGCCGTCCCTTTCACAGCCTGTATTTGATTTTTCTTCATTAGGTACTGAACGCCTTGGACAAGCTGTCTGACTACCTGTTGTTTTCGATCCTGCATTTTGCCCCAATCAATCGAGATTGCACCGGGCGGAAGCTCAATCCCAAAGCGGTCGGCATGCTTGATTTTATCAAGAACGTTTGCGCTTTCTAACAAAGACTTCGTCGGGATGCAGCCTTCGTTCAGGCAGGTTCCCCCAAGGCGGCCTTTGTCAATCAGCAGCACGTTTCTGCCCTGCTGTGCCGCGGAGACTGCAGCCGCATAGCCTGCAGGCCCGCCGCCGATAATGGCTAGTGTCATGTCGTTTTCACCTGCTTTTCCTATAAAATTAATGCTGCCGGTTCTTCTAAATATGTTTTTATCGCCTTTAGAAAGGCGGCGGCAGGGGCGCCGTCACAGACTCTGTGATCAAATGTCAGGCTGAGCGGCAGGATCGTGCTTTTGACAATTTCTTCCCCTTGATACACCGGCGTATCATAGCTTGCTCCGATGCCAAGAATGCCTGTTTCCGGCGGATTTAATATCGGTGTGAAATGCTCCACTCCGAAAGCGCCAAGATTTGTAATGGAGAAGGTTGATCCTTGCAGTTCTTCACTTCCCGCGCGTCCCTCGCGTGCTTTGTTGGCTTTTTCTGAGATGGAGTGAGCCAGTTCGATCAGCGATTGCTTTTCAGCATGGCGGATGACTGGCACCACTAAGCCATTTTCCAAGGCCACAGCCATACCAAGGTGCACATGGGGATGTGTGATGATGCGCTCATTTTGATAAACGCTGTTCAGTACAGGATGAGCTTGCAGGGCGAGAACGGCGGCTTTTGAGATAAAATGAGTGATCGTCAGCTTTGTGCCGTACCGTTCTTCAGCAGTCGGCGAAAGCTGTTTTTGAAGAGCGGCAAGCTTAGTGATATCAGCCTTCATTGTAATCGTCAGCTGCGCACTGTTTGCCAGGCTTTCCTGCATTCTGGCTGCGATGACTTTTCTCATGCCTGTCACTGGGGTTTCCTGCGCTTTCTGCTCAGAAACCGGCTCTGCCCGATCTTTTTTCGGTTCAGCCAGCGCCTTTGTGACGTCGTCCTTCACGATTCGCCCGCCTGGTCCAGTACCCTTCAGCTGTTTCAGGTCTAATCCCGCTTTTTCTGCTATTTTCCTGGCGACTGGAGATATTTTGATCCGTTCTTTTTTAGCGGCTGCGGGTTTGTTGTTTTGTTTGATGGGCTGGACGGCTGGCGATGCGCTGTTTTCTGCAGCAGGCGCGTCCACCTCTTCCTGCACCGATTCATTGGCTTCCCCGATGTAGCAGATCGCTGTTCCGGGCGGAACCTCTTCTCCCTCTTTCACTTTGATATCGATCAGCGTTCCATTTTCGGGCGCCTCGATGTCCATTTCAATTTTCTCCGATTGAATGCTGGCAATGCTTTCTCCTTTTTCAACCGGATCGCCTACTTTTTTATTCCATATTGATACTTCCCCTTGTTTCATGGCCATTCCCAATTTTGGCATCACTACTTTTACCGCCATTTGTGTCCCCCCTTTAATTCATTGCCGGCTCGCCAAGCAATTTAAGCGTGACGCTGACTATTTGATCTGGTGTCGGCAAATATTGATCTTCAAGCACCGGCGAGAACGGAACTGGTGTATGCGGTGCCGTAATCCGTTTAATCGGCGCATCAAGCAAATCAAAGCCCTTGTCTGCAACAATCGCAGCAATATCCGTGGCAATGCTGCAGCGCGGATTGGCTTCATCAATGATGATCAATCGGTTTGTTTTTTCCAACGACCTAAAAATGGCTTCTTCATCCAGAGGAGACAGACTGCGGGGATCCAGCACCTCGGCTTCGATGCCTTTTTCTGAAAGCTGTGCAGCCGCTTCAAGTGCGGTATTGACCTGCTTGCCGACCGCAAACAGCGTGATATCGCTCCCTTCGCGTTTGATGTCCGCCTTTCCGAGCGGGATTGTATAATAATCTTCCGGCACCTCGCCTTTCATGTTGTAGGACGTTTTGTCTTCAAAAAAGAACACCGGATCATTGTCTTCTATTGCCGCCAGCAGGAGGCCTTTGGCGTCATACGGATTGGACGGAACAACCGTCTTCAGACCCGGGATGCTGGTGAAAAGACCGTACAGCGCCTGTGAGTGCTGAGCAGCTGCCCGGAATCCCGCTCCGTACGTGGTGCGGACTGTAATCGGCACTTGCGCTTTTCCGCCGAACATATAACGGAATTTCGCCCCTTGGTTGATCACCTGGTCAAAGCATGTGCCGATAAAATCATTAAACATCAGCTCGGCAATCGGTCTCAGCCCGGTGGATGCCGCAGCCATTGCCGCACCCATATAGCCCGCCTCAGAAATCGGTGTGTCCAGCACTCTTGTACGCCCGAATTCCTGTACAAGCCCCTTTGTGACCCCTAATACGCCGCCCCAAGCCTCATCATCCTGCAAATGATCGACCGCTGCTCCCCCGGCGACATCCTCACCGATCAACAGCACATTTTCGTCTCTTCTCATCGCAAGCTTCATCGCTTCATTGATCGCGTCTGACATGCTTATGACTCTGGCCATCTCACATTCCCCCTTTTTCATATGACACGTAGACGTCTGTCAGCAGCTCTGATTCTTTTGGATATGGACTGTCTTCACTAAACGAAACGGCTTTTTCAATCGATTCGCTGACACGCTGTTCAATGGCTGACAGCTTATTGGCATCTGTTTCGTTTAACAGGTAGTTTTTAAAGCCTTGAATGGCATCCTTTTCTTCAAGGTGCTCAACTCTTTCATCCTTCGTTTTATAGGTCTGGGCATCCCCTTCGAAATGTCCGTAGTTTCTGTAGGTCATACATTCAATCAAAGATGGGCCTCCGCCGTTTCTTGCTCTTTCTATCGCTTCCTCGGCTGCCTGGTAAACTGCTAAAATATCTTTTCCGTCAACTGTGACCCCCGGCATATTATAGGCAGCAGCCCGGTCGGCGATTGAATCACAGGCTGACGCGTACTCAAATGGGGTAGCTTCGCCGTAGCCGTTGTTTTCAGCAACAAATACGACAGGAAGGTTCCATACTGCCGCTAGGTTCAGCCCTTCATGGAAGGTGCCTTGGTTATTTGCTCCGTCTCCAAAAAAGCAAACGCTTACATTTTTAGTTTGTTTATATTTAGCGGTGAGCGCTGATCCGCATGCGAGTGTAAATCCGCCCCCGACAATTCCATTTGCCCCTAGCATGCCTTTATCGAGATCGGCAATGTGCATAGAGCCGCCCTTGCCTTTGCACAATCCGGTCGCTTTCCCGAAAATTTCCGCCATCATGCCGTCCAGATCACAGCCCTTGGCAATACAATGGCCATGTCCCCTGTGCGTGCTTGTAATGCTGTCGCCATCATGTAAATGAGCGCACACACCTACAGCCACCGCTTCCTCACCGGCATACAAATGGACGAATCCGGGAAGCACTCCCTGTGCGAACAGCTCATGCACTTTGTCTTCAAAGCCCCTGATTTCCAGCATCTTTTGGTACATCCACAGCGCTTTCTCCTCAGTTAATGACAAGCCTTCTCGTTTTAACAATTCCATTTTGTGTGCCTCCTTCTATTTAGGGTTCACATTTATAAATGCAAGAAGTGTGCCAGCCTTTTCGGCCCGTAAAATCAATCTTTCCATTTTCATACTGGAGACAGTTTGAGACAGGTGTCTCATTTTGTCTCGATTTGTTCCATTTGTCTCGTTTTATGGCAATAAAAAAAGACCGGACATCTGGTCTTCTGACAATGATCGACGTATTTATTTCCTCGGAAATCTCTTTAAATGCCTAATTCTTCTGCATCGTTTGGCTGAATAGCTGTTTTTGGGAGAAAATCTATTGAATATTTGACATAACCGATACCGCCGTCACCGTCCTTCTGCATACAGTCTATCGTGCCGTTTAAATATGTATATCCCTTTTCATTAAGCGTTTTTCTGACCGTTTCCGCCATCTTTGCAGCATCTGTTTTTGATAATCCGCTGGCATCTAACTGAATCGTCATGTTCATAGACACTTTTTCAGCCAGCTGCTTGTTCCATTTTGTATCTAATGTAAACTCTCCGTTTTCGATACTCAAAACAGCATCAGCCTTTATGACTCGCGGAACCGCTTTTTTCAGGTCTGCTTCGATTGCCTTCGATGCTTCTTCATTTACATGTTTTGCTACTGATTCGGTGTACGCTTCTTCAATTCCATCGCACGCTACTTTAGGATGGAGAAATCCCTTCGTACACATTGGATAATGATGAGATTGGGTGTTTGCTTGGAATACATATTCAGAGGTTTTAGCGTTATATACCCCATTCGTGATCTTGATTTCTTTTTTTGGATAGGTTTCCTTCACATAAGAGGTAAGTTTCTGCTCAGCAGCATTTTTCGAAAATGGATCACCGAACCATACATGATAGATATATAGTCCGCACCCGAATACCGCCATGGCAAGCAAGCCAAACACAAGTTTTTTCATGTTCACCCTCTTTTCTTCATATGTACGTGCTACAATTCTTGCTTTTCTTCAACAGCCCGGTTCAGCGCTTGAAGCATGTAGCCAATGCCTTTGTACGATGACAGCGGCCAGCTGATATGCTGATGCTCTCCGATGACAGCGTTTAGGACGCTTCGATATTTTTTCCCGCCAAGCATGACTAGCTCTTCGATATCTGAAAAGCCCTTTTCGTAAAATTGGCGGTGCAGGTTCTCAGCAGTCATGATCTCCGGATGACCGGTGCCAAAAGTCACATCGTAATTTTCCGATACGATATCATCAGGGCGAAGGAATCCGTGCTTCGCCGATAAAATGACCCACTCATCGAAAAATGCTTTCGCATACCGCTCGCATGCCTGATGAAACGGGCTGAGATAAGCGTCCTCCGCCCTTACCGGCCCGGCATCAGGCTGGACATCCCAAATTTTTTTCTTCCCGCAGGGGATGATGCATAGTCGTTTCATTTTCCTCTCCCCCTTTATAATGTATCAATGTACCATTATTTCTTATTCCTGCATGACTAAACAAGAGAAGAGAGGTTTCGCTACCTCAACAGCTTCATTGTAACCCTCTCACAGCAGTTGATACTTTAGCAGAATGTCCTCCTGAATATCGAACTTTTATGATGATACGGTACGGCCGATAAGCATATACGTTTCCTTATTGCTCCTGAACTCTTTTGATCAGTAGCTTGTGTCTTCACTTCATCTTGAGCCTGTTTGGATGGCCTTTTAGAGAAGAAAAACCTCTTTAGCTGGATGTTCCACCTCAAGTAGTTTTTTCTTTAAAAAGTCGTATATGGATATTATCATATTTACGGCTATTTTCATCCTATGTTAATTCAAGTAAAAGATAGATGTATAAAAAAATTAGGCAACCATACACCAATAGAATTTGGTAACATAGCAGCCTAATTGAGTATATTAACTTGACCCTATATTATTAGTTTGTTCGTTTAACTTACATAGTACATCATTGCCTCGATCCATTTGTTCTCTAATTACTCTTACATAATAATCATTTCTCTTGATTAATTCTTCGTGTGTTCCAATATCTTCTAACTGTCCATCTTTAATCACAGCAATTTTATCGGCACCTTTTACAGTGGAAAGTCTGTGAGCTATGATAATAAACCCCATATCCCCTCTCAACTGAGAAACTGCTTTAATTAATTCCTGTTCTGTATCACTGTCAACATTGGAAGTATACTCATCTAACAAAACGAATGAACTTTTCCTTAAAAAGGCTCTAGCAATTGCTATTCTTTGTTTTTGCCCTCCAGATAGATAACTACCGTAGTCACCAATATCCGAATCATATCCATCGTCTAATTTCATTATAAATTCGTGAGCACTCGCTTGTTTTGCAGCAAATATGACTTCTTCGTCTGTTGCATTTGGATTTGCATATTTGATATTATCCTTTATTGTCCCGTCAAACAAAGATGTATCTTGAGAAACAAGGCTAAACCCTTTTCGCCAAATTTGTGGAGGAATATTTTTATAAGAAACGTTATCAATTAGCATGTTGCCTGAGTCTGGTTCATAGAATCTCTCAAGCAAATTGATAATTGTTGATTTCCCCGCACCACTCTCACCAATCAATGCTAGTACTTCCCCACGACAAACATTTAAAGATAGATTAGATACAACATTTTCCTTCTTATTGTAAGAAAAATTAACATTTTCTAGCCTGATTTCACTAAAAGGAAATCTCATTTTTCTATCATTCTCTGTTATGCTCTCTTCTTCTTTTTCCATCAATATTTCAAACACTTGTTTTAAGGAACCTTTCGCTTCATGATAAGAGCCAATGTTCATCCCAATTCCCGCTACGTGAACAATAACCTGGAATAAGTATAATACAAAAGCAACCAACGTACCCATTGTAAGGTCTCCAGAACCTAAACGCCAGAAACCAAATCCAACAACTATAACAACGATCACAAAACCAATTACACTCAATAAAGGATAGATTACGGAATCTATAATCGCTTCTCTAATACTCAATTGATACATATTAGAAAAAAAGTTCTTTCCTTTAGCTTGTTCATCCGCTTCCCTACCATAAGCCTTCACAATTTTAAAATTCCTAAGTATTTGTGAAGAAAACACGGTAACCTCTGATAATTTTTCTTGCCGACTATAATTAATATGCTCTATTCTTTTAAAAAGCGGTAAAACTAGAACAAAAGTTAACGGAACAAGCACAATGACTAATATAGTTAACCAAAAATCAGTTAACATTAAAACTATAATGGCTCCAATCACAGAGATAATAGCCATCACAAAATCTATTAGGTCTTTTGTTAAGATAGATGAAATTAACGTGGCATCTTCAGTTAGCCGACTAACTAAAGACTCCGACTTATTTTTTTGGAAATATGAAACAGGCAGTTTTAATATTTTGCTCCATAAAATTTCCCTTAATAAATATACTACTTTTTCTTCTGTAAACTTTATAATAGAGGAGGCAACTGTAGAAGATACACTATCTGCTATTAACAATCCTACAACAAGGGCAACTAACGTCCAATCTATAACTTGATTTGAAAATTGATCAACAAACTCCTTTACAATCATTGGAGAAACCAAACCAATAGCAGCACTTAACAACGATAAAATGAACGCTATCATCAAAGCGATTCTGCTTTTCACTGGTAAAGTATATTTTATAACTTCTACAATTGTTTTTTTAGACATATGATGTATTCCCCCATGCAGGTTAGTCATAGATATAGTATAGATTTTTTATTTAATTATATCAAATACAGAAATAACACTTTATGTAATTACTTTTTCTTCTTTTTCTTTTTCTTCTTATCAGGAACTTTTTTTGTTACTTTTCTTTCAACCTTAAGGAAACCTAAACTAACTTTAATAACTGTTTCTACTACCTTTGCCATAAACTATCCTTCCCCTTTTATACTTCTACACTATAATCTATGACCAACACCTAGTAAATGTTAGCATAATATATTAAAAATGTAAATATTATTCCTTTTTTTCTGATACTTTATCTCTAAAAAATTATATTCCTTATTAAGAGATTATTTTACATTAATTCATAGTTACTAATATTTTTGTCTATAACGTCCCTTTTATGAAACTAAAACATTTTGTCAATAAGTCAAAATAAGATGTTATTTATACTTGTAGATCTAAAGGTCAGTAACAAATAAATCGTTTAGATAAAAAAGTTCCACTACTAAATGATGGACTCTTCAACAGTATATTTTCCGCCCCTTCATTTTCCTTACTGACTGTCACTGGCTTAATTTATTTTGCCTTTTCCCTCGATATAAAGTCTAGATCTCGGAAGTAGGAAAAGGAATACCAAAAGCCCAGACAGATCAAGGACTGCAATGAAAAAAACCCGGAAATCGGAATTGTTTATTTTACCGAACATCCAGGTTTATTTGAGTCAAGAATTGTGTGAAAATCCCTTTATTTTGTTAGCCTTTTTTGAATCAAGCACTGCTGTTACTCTATCCCATCAAGATCTTTCTCTCAAAGTCGTCGAGCAATGCACGCACTTCATCTGTTGACTTTGTGTTCATGCATTGATTTCTTAAGTCACTTGCCCCTCTGAATCCGCGGAGATAAATCTTGAAAAAGCGAGGAAGAGGCTTGTACGGACGCGCTTCTAATGCTGAATATTTATCATGAAGATCCAGATGCAGCCTTAAGAGATCAAGCAATTCCTTGCTGCTATGCTCTTTTGGCTCATTTTCAAAGGCAAATGGATTTGTAAAGATACCGCGCCCAATCATAATCCCATCAACACCGTATTGTTCAGCAAGTTTCAAGCCGGTTTGGCGGTCAGGGATATCCCCGTTGATTGTCAACAGTGTATCTGGTGCCACCTCGTCACGAAGTTTTTTAATCTCAGGTATTAGCTCCCAATGCGCATCTACTTTGCTCATTTCTGCTCTTGTACGCAAATGAATAGAAAGATTGGCAATATCCTGTTTCAAAATGTGTGTCAGCCAGTCGCGCCATTCGTCTACATCTGTATATCCAAGCCTTGTCTTCACGCTTACAGGCAATCCCCCTGCTTTTGCAGCTTGTATTAATTCTGCCGCAACACCGGGACGGCAAATAAGGCCGCTTCCCTTTCCATTCCCCGCCACATTAGGCACAGGGCAGCCCATATTGATATCTAGTCCTTTAAATCCTAACTCTGCCATGCCAATACTCATTTTACGGAAGTTTTCAGGCTTATCTCCCCATATATGGGCTACCATTGGCTGTTCATCCTCTGTAAAAGTCAAACGGCCGCGCACGCTATCCTTTCCATCCGGGTGACAATAGCTCTCTGAGTTTGTAAACTCTGTAAAAAATACATCCGGTCTGCCTGCTTCACTTACTACATGCCGGAAAACAACATCTGTCACATCTTCCATTGGTGCCAGTACAAAAAATGGCCGTGGTAATTCACGCCAGAAATTATCTGTCATCATACATTCAAATCCTTTCATTATGGGATATTTCAAAACCTTTATCCCAACATTAACAAGCTGACCATACTTCTTTTACACTTATAGCATGCTTCAGCAGTTCTTATCAAACGATAGTAAATTTTGAACATTTATATCTTTACACACATAAAAAATTGACACAGTAAATCAAGTAAGAAAAAGCAGTTTGAGTCTTAGGGTTAGGTACACGAGCCAGTTTTCTAGTGTTGTTTCTGAAAATTTTCTTACAATAGCTGGAATACGCCGCATCCTTGTTTCCTGAGTCACTACCCAAATAAAACGCAAGGAAAAGACCCGAAAATCGGAATTGTTTATTTTACCGAGGTCCAGGCCTGATTAGAAGCTGTTTATTTTAGTTAGACGATTTCAATACAAGCTTGGCCACCGCTTCAACATGCGCTGTCTGCGGAAACATATCCATAGGCTGAATATATTCCACGCGATAGTCCTTTGACAGCGCCTGCAAATCCTTCGCAAGCGTGGATGGGTTGCAGGAAACGTAGACAAAGCGTTTCGGTTTGACTTTTTTGATCGTGTCCAGGAACGTGCTGTCACAGCCGGTTCTTGGCGGGTCCACGATGACGACGTCAGGTCGGAAGCCTTCTTTCGTCCATTTCGGGAGCCAGTGCTCGGCTGTTCCTGTTACGTATGTGGCATTTGTCATGCCGTGTTTTTTGGCGTTTTTCTTGGCATCGTCAATTGATTCCTTGATAACGTCCATGCCGCGGACTTCCTTCGCTCCGTCCGCAACCCACATGCCGATGGTGCCGACGCCGCAATACGCATCAACGACTTTTTCTTTTCCGGTCAGCTGCGCCGCTTTTTTCACTTCATCATACAGCTTGACGGTCTGTTCCGGATTGAGCTGGAAGAAGGCGCGGGCGCTCAATTCAAAGGATACGTCTCCGAGCACCTCTTGGATCACTGTTTTTCCGGCGAGCGGTTTTGTTTTCTCACCAAAAATCACAGAGGTTTTCGCTCCGTTTACATTTTGGATAATGGATTTGACCTCTGGCAGGCGCTTTTGGATCGCTTTGACGATTTCTTCCTTGTGGGGAAGCGTTTCTTTTGCTGTTACAAGCACGACCTGCACTTCGCCTGTTTCAAAGCCGACTCTCGTCACTATCGTGCGGACGTCGCCTTTTCGTTTTCTTTCATTATAAACAGACACATTGAAGTCCTCTAAAATGCGGCGGACGATGCCTGTTGTTTTATTAGTTGCCGGATGCTGAACAATGCAGTCTTTAATCGGCACAATGTCATGAGAATCAAGGCCGTATAAGCCGGCGATAATGCTGCCGCTTTGCGAGCGCCCGATCTGGAATTGGCTTTTGTTGCGGTAATTCCACGGATTGTCCATGCCGATTGTTTCTCTGATGTCCATATTCTCTATTTTAAACTTCGTGTGACGCTCAAGCGACTGAATGACGATGTCTCGTTTTTCCCGAAGCTGCTGGCTGTATGCAAGGTGCTGAAGCTGGCAGCCGCCGCATTGTTCGTATACAGGACAAGGCGGTGCCACGCGGTGCTCCGACGCCTTGCGGATTTTTTTAATGCGGCCCTCCGAAAACTTCGGCTGAACCTTTGTGGCCTGCACGACAACCTCTTCACCAGGAAGCGCGCCGGGCACAAAGACGACTTTTTTCTTAAAATAGCCGACACCTTCTCCGTTAATGCCGAGACGCTTAATCGTCAGCGGAAAGGTTTGTCCGACCTTCAGTTCGACGGGCGCCTGTTTCTTTTGTTGGTTCACGTTGTTCTCTCCGTTTCTATATGAAGCTTTCTGCAGATGGCAGAAAGTGAAATGGTTTTTTCACATCTTTCTAGTATAACACGTTTGCAGGATTTCCTTCATTGTCAGACGAATTATTCTATACTTCTCCACAAATACAAAGACGCATAGCTTAAATAAGGCTCCCACTCCTTGCTCATCGCCAGCATGACGTCCTTTGCCGGTTTATCGTCCAGCTGAAAATGGCGTTTGATCGCGTTCTGGAGTCCGATATCGGCAAGCGGGAATAAATTAGGGCGTCCAAGCCCGAACATGAGGACGTTTTGCACGGTCCACGGGCCGATGCCCCTGATTTTGACCAGTTTCTTCATAATGTCTTCATCCGTCATATGCGGCAGCTCTGACAAGCTGAGTGTGCCTTCGGCGATCATCCTTGATGTATCAATGGCGTATTCCGCTTTTCTCATGCTGAACTGCAGATCGCGCAAATCCTGATAATCTAGTTCCGCAATCGTTTCCGGCTTTGGATAGCACCACACGCCGTCCTTCTGCTCGCCAAACGCATGGACAAACCGTTCTGTCAGCGTGTAAGCGAAGGAAAGATTGAGCTGCTGGTGGATGATGCATTTCATGATGCAATTGTACACGCTGTAGTCCAGTACAAGCGGCGTGCCCGCATGCTCTTCAAAAATGGCTGACAGACTCGTTTTCGAAAAATGATCGAGAACGTGCTGCAAATCATGTTCCCATTGAAAAATCCGTTTGATTTCCTGCATCATCTCTTCCTGATCCGCTTCTCCGCTGACGAGAAACTCAGGTTCATCCGCATGGCCTAACGCCTGTACCTTTACAATACACACGTCCCCCGCCCGGTTTCTGATCGGCACGCGGATTTCCCGTGCTTCTCGATCTGCCGCATTAAGAGGGTCTAAAGACAGTCTGTCTAACACGCGGTCAAAATGGTACGGAGGCGTAGCAGCTACGTTTTCCTTCCACATGCCATTCACCCTTTTTTCGTTTTTTGTTCAGTATAACACGCCGTTGGAAATAGGCAGAGAACACCGTATACTTTTCTCATAAAGGCCGCATGATATAATGGCAGGTGGAGGGTTGTTTATGATCAACATTACCGCAATTACAACAGAGCATCAGCTGCTGAAAAATATACCGATCGAACGAGTGGAACAGCCTGATATTGCGTGGTACTGGGTTGATTTTTACGGCCCGGAGGATACGGAAACGGCGTTATTGAGAGATTTTTTTCATTTTCATCCGCTTGCCATTGAGGATTGCTTCCAGCATATGCAGCGGCCTAAGCTTGACCATTATGACGGTTATCGCTTTTACGTGATTCATGCGCTGAATAAGGAAACACTTGAGACGGAGGAAGTCGATATCTTTCAAGGCGACAAATTTGTCGTCACCTTTCATTTACACGAAACGCCCGGTATTGCCAAAGTCCGGGAGCGTTTGTATGCTTCACCGGACATATTTAAAAAAGGCCCTGGGCACATTTCTTATATGATCATGGATCAGCTTGTTGATGAATATTTTCCTCTCGTATACAAAATTGAAGACCGGCTGAACGAAATTGAAGAGAGCCGTCCCCATAAAACCTATGGAACGCTGATGAACGAGGTATTTGATCTCAGGACAGATCTTTTGCATTTGAGACGGACGATAATTCCGATGCGTGATTTGCTCTACCGGATTTTAAGCCTTGACCATGTGAAAGAGCAGCGCGAAACGAAAGCCTACTTCAGCGACATATACGATCATTTGTTAAAATTATCTGAGATTGTGGAATCCAACCGTGACATGACGTCCGACTTGCGTGACAGCTACGTGACACTGAACTCAAATCGGATGAACGCGATTATGATGACACTGACGATCGTATCGACTATTTTCATCCCGCTTACCTTTATCGCCGGCGTATATGGCATGAACTTCGACAACATGCCGGAGCTGCATTGGGAATACGGGTATTTCGCCGTGCTTGGCCTGATGGCTGCACTTGTGATCGGGATGCTGATATGGTTTGTACATAAAGGATGGTTCAATATATTTAAATGAGGACAGCGTGAAGCTGTTCTTTTTTTGTTGGCATATCATGTTCTTTTGTTTATAATGGAAAAAATATTCAGGGAGTGATCAGATTGAAAATTGCTGTCATCGGACTTGGCAATATGGGGCAGCCCATTGCCCGAAATGTGCTTCAAGCAGGCTACGAATTGACTGTATATAACCGGACGAAACAAAAGGCAGAGGAACTAGCATCAGAAGGCGCGCAGGCAGCTGACACACCGCGACAGGCGGCAGAATCCGCTGATATTGTGATCACGATGCTTTCGGATGACGATTCTGTCAGTGCTGTGACATTCGGAGAGGACGGGCTGATTAAAGGATTAGCGGAGAACGGCATTCACATCTCGATGAGCACGATCAGTGTTGAGTTCTCAGAAAAGCTCGCCGCAGCTCATGCAGAAAAAGGACAATCCTTCCTCTCCGCTCCTGTGCTCGGCAGACCGGATGCCGCCGCCAAAGCTGCGCTCCGCATCATAACAGCCGGACCGGCGGAAGCGAAGCAAACAGCCAAGCCTCTGCTCGACAGCCTGAGCCAGCAGGTATTTGATGTCGGCGAAGAAAGCAAGACAGCAAATGCGGCCAAAATCAGCATCAATTTCCTGCTTGTGTCCATGTTGGAGGCGTTATCTGAATCATTCTTACTGATGGAGAAATACGGTTTAGAACAAAAACAATTTTTAGAAATTGCCAGCGCGCTCTTTGGCTCTCCAGTCTATCAAAATTACGGAACCATCATGGCCGAGGAGAAATTTGAGCCGGCCGGTTTCAAAATGTCTTTAGGGCTGAAAGATACCAATCTGGCACTCGCCGCCGCAGAACAAGTCGCTGCAAACCTTCCTCTTGCCGAGCTGGCCAAGAGCCATTTTGAAAGCGGGATTGAACAAGGCTTCGGAGATCTGGATTGGGCCGCACTAATTAAATGTATAAAATAATGAGAAAAGCCTCTCCGTTTTAAGGAGAGGCTTTCTTTTTACAAAGACGGCAGCTTCATCTCTTTCTCAAACATCAAATCATCAAGGCTTTTAAATGTGTAGCCCTGTTTTTTCAGATCTGTAATCGCATCATCCAGTGCTTCGGCATTGTCTCTTGATACAGTGTGAAGCAGGTAAATAGCTCCTGGATGCGCCTGCTTGATCATATGATCGTAGGCATATTTCTTTCCCTTCTGATTGTTGATTTTCCAATCGACAAAAGCGACTGACCAGAAAACGGTTTGATAGCCGAGGCGCTTTGTTTCTTTCAGCACGTATTCACTGAACACGCCGCGCGGCGGGCGCAAATACAAGTTATCCTGCTTTCCCGTAATTTTATAGACCTCTTCGTTGACGGAATCAAGCTCGTCCTGGATCTGATCAGCTGTTTTTGTGGTCAAATCCGGATGGTGAAAGGAATGGTTGCCGATAATATGGCCTTCATCTGACATACGCTTGATCAGCTGGGGCTGATCCTTCACAAAATGTCCAGTGACAAAAAATGTTCCTGTTACGCGATGTTTTTTTAAGACATCAAGCACCTTTGGCGTATAGCCATTTTCATAGCCGTTATCAAACGTTAAATAAATTGTTTTTTCCTTTGTATTCCCTAAATAAAACGCGTCATATTTATCAATTAAGCTGTTCAGCTGCTTCCCGGCATCAGGCGGCTGATGATTGACACTGCGTTTAAAGCCCCAATTGATTGGCTCATTCGGCACCGCTCCCGCCTGTGCTGCACCGCCGGCAAGCAAAACGGCGGCGCAGCATATTGAACACATCCACTTCATGGCCAGCGCTCCTTCTGCATTTTTTCTTATTTTACAGAAAGGCGCTTCGTTTTATACTGACGCTTTATGCCAATAGAAAAAACCGCGGCGTGCGCGGTTTTATTCCCAATCTTTTTTAAAGCGTTCGTATTTGGCTTCAAGGTCATCAAGCATGCTGATGAGCCTGTCTATATCTTCAACGTCGGTTGCTTCAGGGTCTAATGAATCGATGACGTTCATAAACATATCAAGTCTGTTTTTTAAATAATCTAGCTGCTGGTCCTTATTGTTTACTGCGTTCCCCATTCTGCTCCTCCATTCATTTTTTATTATGGTAGCTCATTTTTTGCCCTTTTTCAATTGCTTCGCTACTTGCGAACTTGTCAAATCAGGTCTAAAATTAACTGTTGGCAGCGTTAGTATGCCCCATTTATAAAGGAGTTAGATAGTCATGACACAAAACACGAAGCTGCGTCCGATCACACCCGAGTTTGACCCTTGGGAAGCCTATATGGATGTTGACCAGTATGGAGACATGCAGCTGACAAACGTTGAATTTACAACGACGACACTGTGCAATATGAGATGTGAGCATTGCGCTGTAGGCTATACATTGCAGCCTAAAGACCCGAATGCTCTGCCAATAGATCTTTTGTTAAAACGACTGGAGGAAATTCCGCGCCTGCGGTCCATCAGCATTACAGGCGGAGAGCCGATGCTTTCGCTAAAATCAGTAAAGGAATACGTCGTTCCATTATTAAAATATGCACACGAGCGGGGCGTACGAACGCAGATTAATTCAAACCTGACCCTCGACATTGAACGATACGAATGGATCATTCCGTATCTTGATGTGCTACATATTTCTCATAACTGGGGTACAGTTGAGGATTTCGCTGAAATTGGCTTTGCCATGATGGACAGAAAACCAACCTTCGAGCAGCGCGCACGTTATTTTGAAAAAATGATCGAAAACAGCCGCACGCTCGTAGAGGCCGGAGTGATGGTATCTGCGGAAACAATGCTGAATAAACGCACACTTCCACATATTGAGCATATTCACCGCCAAATCACAGAAGATATGAAATGTCAGCGCCACGAAGTCCATCCGATGTATCCGAGCGATTTCGCAAGCGCTCTTGATTCTCTCAGCCTGAAAGAGATGAGACAGGCCATTCACCGCTTGCTGGATATTCGCGATGAAAAGACGTGGATGCTGTTCGGGACACTGCCGTTTTATGCCTGCAGCCCGGATGAAGAAGATCAAAAGCTGCTTCGCCGGCTTCGCGCGGCGAAAAATGTTACGGTGAGAAATGACCCTGACGGGCGTTCCCGCCTGAATGTGAACATTTTCGACGGAAACATTATCGTGACCGATTTCGGTGATACACCGCCGCTTGGCAATATTCAAACGGACAGCCTCCCTTCCGCCTATGAAAAATGGAGAGAGACGAAGCTTGCAAAAGAGCTGAATTGCCATTGCCCGAATGTCCGATGCTTGGGGCCGAATGTGCTCGTCAAAAACAGTTATTATCAAGATACAGATTTCACAAAACGTCAAGCCAGGAGTTAGATGCGGATGGAAGAAACCCTTACGGAGATTTTTCAAAATAAAATCGTTGATATTCTCCTCGTTGCCGTTATCCTTTGGATTGGTGTTTTTATCATCAACCGGCTGGTACAGCTATTTTTTAAACGGACGGATTTCATTGAAGAAAGAAAAGAAAAAACAATTGAAAGCTTGGTTCGTTCTGTCACCCAGTATACGGCGACGATTGGTTTTATCTTTTACGTTATATCTTTATTTGTGCATGATTTCGGCAAAATTTTAGCCGGGGCAGGCGTGGCCGGTATCGTCATTGGTTTTGGCGCCCAATCGCTGATTAAAGATGTGCTGGCAGGTGTGTTCTTAATTTATGAACGCCAGCTGCACAAAGGCGATTATGTCACCGTCAACAATTTGTTTAACGGTACTGTAGAGGAAATCGGCCTTCGCTCACTGCAGATCCGGGAATGGAGCGGGAAGCTGCTCACCATCAGCAACGGTGAGGTCAGACAGATAGAGAACTATAATATTGATTTTATGCGGATTACCGAATCCTTTCTCATTAGCTTTAAGGAAGATCCGGACCGCGTGTACAGCGTATTGGAAGAAGCATGTGACATGCTGAATGAAGAGCTTCAGGATTCATTGAAGCGCGATGAATTCGGCAATCCGACAGAACCGTTTCAAATCCACGGGATCACCGCATTAAATAAAATCAACCGCGGCGTTGAATTTACGGTAAAAGGCATGGTGAAAGATGATGATTATTTCAGCGCCAGCCTTGCAGCAAGACGGGTTCTCGTTCGCCAGCTGTACCAAAACAATGTGCAAATGCTTGAGGAAGCGGTCAGAATCGAGAGAACGCAATAAAAAAACTGATTCCGAGTTGGAATCAGTTTTTTTATTTATCTTGGCTGCGAGGAAAGCTGAAAGCCAAACGTGACGTGATCTTGAACCGGAATCCAGGCGCCGATTCCCTGTGATGTGACATTCTTCACGACAAGTTTTCGTTTATTCCCCTTCAGCACTAAGTACACTTCTCCGTAAGTCACTTTTCCTTTTTCATTCACAGCCGGTGCATATGCGTTTAGATAACCTAATTTTTTAGGAGCTACTTTATAAATTTGATCCCGTTTCGTGCCCGCTCCGACGACCGTTTCAAATGCCAGCGGAAGATTCGTTTTCTTCATCGCTTTCAGCATCATCATGCTTCTGACATCTTCGGCATTTGGAACCTTAGCTGTGAGTCCGCCCTTCACTTTGTACTGCTGTTCCTGGGCATAATGCATTTCAGCCGTTTCTTTCCCGCCGCGGTTATCCGCACGGTTTGTATTGATTTTTTTATATTCCCAGTTCGCGACTGTTTCATTTGATTCATAGCCGAGCGCCCATTTCCCGAGAAATATTGTCGCCCGATAGCCAACCGCAAGCGGTGTGCCGGATATGTTGGACTCATTCAGCATTTTGATAAGGTGCGGGTTTTCAATCTTCACCTCAGAATGATCGAGCAATTCCTTTGCCAGTTTACTCGGCTGAAGCATCGGCTGATCCTGTGAAGCATTTGGATACGTGTTTTCCTTCGAAATGCTTGCTACAGAATTAGGAACCTTAAACTGCTTTTTCGCGTGGATAGGCTGAACGCCGAAAAAACTAAAGAATAACAACACAATAAGTGTGGAATGAAATAGCTTTTTCATCATATCACTCTTTCTATGGCATTTTCCCTTAGTCTTTTCATCCCGCATTGTTGTTATCCATCATTTTTTCAGGTTAAAGCAGGAAAAAGCCGATCGCCATAATGATATAGGCGGCAAGCAGGGTTGCTCCTTCAAACCAGTTGGAATCGCCGTCATTCGAAATGGCGATCATTAAGAGAACGGCTGATACCATCGCAACAAGCTCCGGCAGTGTAAAGACAAGCGGCATGCTTACCGGGAAAAAGATGGAACAAATGACGAGAACCGGCGCGACAAACATAGCAATCTGCAGCGTCGAGCCGACTGCGATTTCAACTGCAATATCCATTTTATTTTTGTAGGCCATAATAATCGCGGACGCGTGCTCCGCGGCATTACCGACAATCGCAACGATAATGACCCCGATAAACAGCTCGCTCCATCCGAACTGCTCTGCCACCGAGTGAAAGGTGTGGACCAGGTTTTCGGATATGTATGCCACGGCAATCGTTGCTGCAAACAAAACAATTGTGGCAATCTTCCCTGACCATTCCGGCTCCTCCTCTTCCACATGCTGGGCGGCATTGTTCGGCTGATATACACCGCGGTGCGTGACGAGTTTAAAGTACAGAGCCGCTACATACAACAGAATCAAAATGATGCTGATTCCAATGCTTAAATTGAGCTTGCTGACGTCGCCCATACCAACGGAAAATACCTCCGGAATGACAAAAGCGACAATGATGGCAAAAATCAAAAGTCCTGAATTATGGCGGGCATCATGGATGTTAAATTCCTGACGCTTATATTTTAAACCGCCGACAAAAAATGATAGGCCCGCGACCAGCAGCAGGTTCCCCAGCACTGACCCGGTTAAAGAGGCAAGCACGATCCCGGTCAAACCTTCCTTTAATGCAAAAATGGAAATGATCAGCTCAACCGCATTTCCGAATGTCGCGTTCAACAATCCGCCGATTCGCGGGCCGGCAATGATGGACAGCGCTTCCGTCGCTCTCCCCATATAGCTCGCAAGGGCGATAATCGTTACACAATAGACGGCAAAAAGAATGGCAGAAGGCCAATGCATGAAACTGCCGATCACAGAAAGCGGTATCCCCGCTGCTACTAAAATAAAAAAGATACGATTCATGGTGAGTTAACTCCTTTTGTATGACTTGTTTTATTTTTATTCTTCACAAAAATCATCATGATTACACGAGGTCAAATGTTTACTGTGATATAGGCTTTTTTCAGGTTGCCTGGTTTTGGAAATCGTTGTACGATCAACATAGATTCCATATAAGGAGAACAAACACGATGTCACGATTTCATTTTTTTATCCTTGTCTTGCTCGTTTCCATTTCCGGATTTTCACAAGGCATGCTGCTGCCTGTCATCTCGATTATTTTTGAAACAAATGGGGAATCGGCTGCCATCAACGGCCTGCACGCGACCGGACTGTATATCGGCGTGCTTTTGGCTTCGCCGTTTATGGAAGCGCCGCTCAGAAAGCTCGGATTCAAGCCGCTGATTGTTATTGGCGGAAGCATTGTGATTGTAAGCTTGTTCGGATTTATTTGGCTTCAGTCCGTTTGGATCTGGTTCCTGCTTCGTCTGTTCATCGGAATCGGCGACCACATGCTTCATTTTTCTACACAAACGTGGGTGACCTCCATGTCAACAAAACAAAACCGCGGAAGAAATCTGTCTGTTTACGGGCTTTCCTTCGGCCTTGGTTTTGCTGCGGGCCCGTTCATGGTTCCGTTTGTCAAGCTGAGCCCGGCGCTTCCTTTTATCGTGTCCGGCTGCTTCAGCCTGTTTGCATGGCTTTTTGTTTTCTTTCTACAAAATGCATACCCGGAAACTAGTCCTTGCGAAACCAAATCAGACAATAGTTTCAGGCGGTTTTATCAAGCCATGCTGTTTGGATGGGTTGCCTTTATGCCTACATTTGGCTATGGCTTTCTGGAGACGGCGCTAAACGGAAGCTTTCCGGTATACGCGCTACGGCTGGGGATCTCAGTAGATGCGGTGGCACTGATCCTTCCCGCATTTGCGATTGGAAGCATTATTTTTCAGTTTCCGCTCGGCATCCTCAGCGATAAATACGGGCGGCGGAATGTGCTGCTTGTCATTTTACTGACAGGGGCGCTCTGCTTTTTCATCGCCGGCGTATTCCCTTTGCCTTTCGTCATCGGCTGCTGCTTTTTTATCGCGGGAATGGCAGTCGGATCAACCTTTACACTTGGCATCAGCTATATGACAGATCTTCTTCCGCCGCACCTGCTGCCGGCGGGGAACCTGCTTTGCGGCATTACATTCAGTCTCGGCAGCATTCTTGGCCCGATTGCCGGAGGCTGGTATATGCAGACATTTGAAAGCGCAAACTTATTTTATTTCATTACGCTCACGCTTAGCGTTGTGTGGCTGGCCCTTGTGCTGGGTAAACCGAAAAGCTGGTCGCCGGCTGAAACCTATTCTTCATCTTCCTAATTAAAAAGCCTCCTGACATAGTGTCAGGAGGCTTTTATGCTAATGATAGCCGTTTTGTCCGTTGGCGCTTCCGCTTGTTTTATTGCTTGATTTGCTTTTCGAATTTTGTTTGTTGTGGCTTCCGCCTTTTTTCGTATGCTTGGTCATTACGATAGCCCCCCCGACATCTTTTTGAACCGCAGTTCGTTTATAGGGTGTGCTATTGATAGGGATTTTCATCAGGAAGCTTTTTACGTTTATGTAAAAGAGCGTTGATTTCTCCTCCCAGGATAATCAAGATGCCGCTCAAGTAAAACCAAATCATCAGGACGATAATTCCCCCGATGCTTCCATATGTGGCGCTGTAGTTCGCAAATGTGCTGACATAAAATGAAAACAAGGTGCTGACAACGATCCAGCCGATCGTCGCAAACACCGCACCCGGCATGACAAAGCGGAGGGACAGCTTTTTGTTCGGCGCGATGACATACAGGGCGGAAAAGACGATCAGCAGCACAAGCGGGCTGACACCCCAGCGAACCGCCTCCCAAACGGATAAAAACAGGTCCGATGCGCCGACAAAGTCTGAAGCGAGTATCCCGATCTGGCGGCCAAATACCGGCAGAAGCAAGGCTACTAAAATGGTAAATACCATGGCGATTGTCAGAAAAATTGAGGTTAGACGAACAATGATAAAAGAGCGGTTTTCCTCCACATCATACGCATGATTTAACGATCGGACGATGGCGTTCATTCCATTAGACGCAGACCATAAAGCCGCGATAATCCCGAATGACAGCAAACCGCCATTTCGATTATTTAAGGTTTGATGGGTAATGGATTCAACGAGGGACATCGCACTGTCGGGAGCATATTGTTCGACAACTCCCAGCACATCATCGGTAGAAAGCGGAAGATATGCGGTGAGCGTCAGCATAAAAATTAAAAACGGAAACAGTGACAATAGAAAAAAATACGCCAGCTCCGCTGATTTGCTTTGCCCCTCATGAAGGGTGTATCGGCTGAAAAGCTCTTTCAAAAAATTCATGTCCGTCTCACCTCACATGTTTGATCATTTTTTTGTAAAATGCTCTTTTGTTTCTTGCACAAGCTCCATCACTTGCGGCGTTGTTTTCTTCAGCTCTTTCACTTGCTGATTCACAAAGCCGACTTCATCTGAAAGCGTTTGGGCGAGCTTCTTGGCCTTATCCACTTTTGTGATTATGGTATTTTTCAGCAGTTCTGGATTGCTTTTGTACAGTGAAAGTTTATGCTTGCATGTCAGCCATCTCATGCCGCATGCCTGTCTTGTCGGCTTATGGAGCAGCGATAACGCCGCGCCTGCCGCAGCTCCGAGAAATATACCTTTCAGCATTAAACGTTCATTGTTCATGCAAATTCTCCTTTCACTCACAATTGTTTTTCTTTTTGAATGGATGCAAGCAGATGCTCACAACCCGATTTGATTAATTGGGAGACCTCTTCAAAGTTCCCTGTGTAGTAAGGATCGGGAACGTCGGCAAGATCTGAATCTTCAACATAGTCCAAAAGCCTTTTGATATGCGGGGTGTTCTTAAAACCCGCCATGCTTCTGAGGCTCCCGATATTTTCTGCATCCATCGCAATGATGTAATCAAAATCAGACAGATCCTGTTCGCTGACTTGACGCGCCAGCATGCCCTCAAAGCTGATTCCTTCTCTGCGCAATATCTCCTGCGTTCCTTCATGCGGCGGTTTGCCGATGTGCCACCCACCGATACCGGCTGAGTCCGTCTTGATTTTCCCCTCTAAACCTTTTTGGGCTGCCAAGTCCCGAAAAATCGCTTCCGCCATCGGAGACCGGCAAATGTTTCCCAAACAAACAAATAATACGCTTACCATGTTGTGCAACCTCCCTATTCTTTGCCCATATTTCTCTTAAAAGAAACCTTCATGAATATCTTAGTAGGATGTTCATTTTCTTTTCAACTGATGTCTCCACTTTTTTGAAATCAACGGGCAGCTTTTAGAATAGGGTTTTTTTCTGAACGAATTCTGTTAGAATAAAACATACCGAATCTCGCGTAAAGAAAGGATGGAGCCATTTGTCCAGCCCAAATACAGAAACGTTAACTCAAATGATTGAAGACATTTCCCAAAAACTGAACATGCTGAATGTCGGCGTGATCAAAGCGGAGGATTTCAGTGATGAAAAGATCGAAGACCTCACGTACCTCCACAGCATGGTGATGAGAAAGGACTCATTCAGCCCAAGTGAAATGCAGGCGATTGCTCAAGAACTTGCCTCACTTCGTAAATAATGGAGACTGGCCGAAAACTCGGCGAGTCTTTTTTATCATTGCCCCAAAACCAAATTTCCTAAAGACAGGCGTCATGTTTAATAAGGAAAACACATTGACTGGCCAAGACATAACGTCTATAACATCAAAAAACAGTCATGCCCGAAAAAGATTTGAAGGAGTACAAGCATGAAAACGACATCTATTAAAACTGCATCCGGAATGTATATCAACTACTTCTTTCTGGGGATGGTCAACATCATTCTCGCATCCAATATGTCCTCTTTAACAAAACAGTGGAATACCGATCCGACCGGCATCAGTTATGTCATTGCCGCTATCGGGTTCGGCAAGCTTCTGACATACGGCATTTCCGGTGTTTTGTCAGATAAGATTGGAAGAAAGCCGCTTGTTGTCGCTTCTGCGGGAATTATGGCCGTCTTTTTAGTCGGTATTCCTTTATCACCGAGCTATGAACTGGCGTTTGTGTTCGCCTTATTAGCCGGAATCGCTAATTCAGCAATGGACGCCGGAACATATCCGGCTTTAACCGAGCTCTTCCCGAAAGCTTCCGGCTCGGCGAATGTTTTGGTCAAAGCCTTTATGTCTGTCGGGGCCGCACTTTTGCCGCTTTTGATCACATTTTTAGCAGACCACAGCATGTTTTACGGATTTGCTTTTTATCTCCCGGCAGCAGTGTATGCGCTGAATATCGTTTATTTATCAACGCTTTCGTTTCCTAAGAAACAGGAGAAGCCAACTAACAGCGGCCACCAGGATTCTCCCGCCTTCTTGTCTGAACCTGTTTTTCAGAAAGAAGGCACTGCACTGATCATTATCGGTTTTACATCAACGGCTTTATTTACCGTTTCTCAAATCTGGCTCCCGAGCTACGCGCAAAAGGCTGCCGGTTTAGCTGAAACAGCATCCGTGCAATTGCTGAGCTATTACAGTATAGGATCTCTGACATCCGTTTTATTATTAGCCCTTCTGCTGAACAGATGGGTTAAGCCAGTCATGATTACGCTCTTGTATCCTGTTATTACGTTATGTACGCTTGCGGTTATGCTGACGGTTCATGTGCCATTGGTGCTGGACATCACCGCCTTTTTCTTAGGATTTTCAACCGCGGGTGTGTTTCAGATTACCATTACATTAATGACAGAGCTTTTTTGGAAGCGAAAAGGAACCGTTACCGGCATTGTTGCTACCGCTTCAAGCCTCGCGTCGATTCTGCTGCCGATTGCCACCGGGCTTATCGCACAAGCGGGAGGCACCGCCCATATCTTTATGTTCGACTTCGGCATAGCAGTCATCGGTACAGCTGCAGCCGCCTTCCTGTATTACAGATACAAAAAACTGACGGCTGCTCCACGCTGTCATTCATAAAAAACGGACGCCCTGGGCGTCCGTTTTTCTTATTTCTCAAGCAATGCGAGAGATTCGCGGTTAAATGCCGGAATGTCGTCCGGTGTGCGGCTTGTGACCAATTGATTTTGGCAAACGACCACTTCCTGGTCCACAACGTCGGCACCCGCGTTTTCCATGTCAACACGAATAGACGTATAGCCTGTCGCTTTTCGGCCATCGAGCGCTTTTGCGTTGATTAAGAGCTGCGGGCCGTGGCAAATCGCAAATACCGGTTTTTTGTCAGTCATAAACGCTTTCGTAAATTGGACGAAACGGTCATCTGCGCGAAGCTGGTCTGGTGAAAATCCTCCTGGAATCAAAAGCGCATCAAAGTCTGAAGGGTTGACATCGTCAATGGACGCGTCAACTGTCACTTCCGCGTTCCCCTGCTTGCCTTTTACTGTTTTTCCTTTTTCGTTTTCGATGACAGTCAGTTCATGTCCCGCTTCTTTAAAAGCTTTCGCTGGTTCCGTGTACTCGCTGTCCTCAAAATAATCTGTCAAAACAACTGCAATTTTTTTCCCCATGATTCATAACCTCCCGCTTAATATGACTACATAAAACACTCTACCCCAGCCACACTAAAATAAACATTCTTCAGATCCGGCATACACTAAGCATAAATACCCAAAATTCATCGATAGATGCCATTACATAATACTCATTTTTCTCCCTTTTACAATAATCATAAAGAAACACCTACAAATAGTTACAAAATATTCTTACAATAGGAGCTGTAACACAAATTTCGTTGAAAGGTGGAGAACTGGTGAGAATACAGAAAAGACGAACACACGTCGGTAACATTCTCCGTATTCTTTTGCCCCCAATTATGATACTTAGCCTAATCCTCCCAACACCACCCATTCATGCAGAAGAAAGCGCGGCTCCTCAAGTGCATCTGAGTATTTTGGCCACGACTGATATTCATGCCAACATGATGGATTACGATTACTACAGCGACAAAGAAACGGCGGATTTCGGGCTGGCGAGGACGGCCCAGCTGATCCAAAAGCACCGCCAGGAAAACCCAAACACCCTGCTCGTTGATAATGGCGACTTGATCCAAGGGAATCCGCTGGGTGAATACGCGGTGAAATATGAAAAAAACGACATTATCTCCGGCTCGAAAACCCACCCGATCATCAGCGTGATGAATGCGCTGAAATACGACGCCGGCACACTGGGCAATCATGAATTCAACTACGGGCTCGATTTTCTCGACGGCACGATCAAGGGAGCCGATTTCCCGATTGTAAATGCCAACGTCAAAACAACAAACGGTGAAAATCGTTTTACGCCGTATGTCATTAAAGAAAAAACCGTCACTGACGAAAACGGCCAAGAACAGAAAGTAAAGGTTGGCTACATAGGCTTCGTCCCGCCGCAAATCATGACGTGGGATAGAAAGAATCTCGAAGGTCAGGTGCAGGTGCAGGATATCGTAGAATCCGCCAATGAAACGATTCCGAAAATGAAGGCGGAAGGCGCAGAGGTTATTATTGCCCTCGCCCACACCGGCATTGAAAAGCAGGCTCAATCGTCAGGCGCAGAAAATGCCGTGTTTGACCTTGCCACCAAAACGAAAGGCATTGACGCCATCATCTCGGGCCATCAGCACGGACTCTTCCCATCCGCCGAGTATGCGGGTGCTGCCCAATTCGATGTTGAAAAAGGGACCATTAACGGCATTCCTGTCGTCATGCCGAGCAGCTGGGGCAAATACTTAGGCGTGATAGACCTCAAACTTGAAAAGACGGACGGCTCATGGAAGGTGGCAGATTCCAAAGGCAGTATTGAATCCATTGCCGGCAATGTCACATCACGAAATGAAACCGTCACAAGCACCATTCAGCAAACACACCAAAACACATTGGAATATGTCAGAAAACCGGTCGGCAAAACAGAAGCAGATATTAACAGCTTCTTTGCACAGGTCAAAGATGACCCATCCATTCAGATTGTGACCGATGCGCAAAAATGGTATGCCGTAAAAGAGATGAAGGATACCGAGTACAAGGACCTGCCGATTTTATCCGCCGGAGCGCCGTTTAAAGCAGGCGGCAGAAACGGAGCCAACTACTATACGAACATTCCGGCCGGTGATCTCGCCATTAAAAACGTCGGTGACTTGTATTTGTACGATAATACCGTTCAGATCGTCAAGCTGACAGGAAGCGAAGTCAAGGACTGGCTGGAGATGGCAGCTGGCCAGTTCAATCAAATTGATCCGTCAAAAGGCGGGGATCAAGCCTTGCTGAATGAGAATTTCCGCTCCTATAATTTTGACGTGATGGACGGCGTCACCTATCAGGTAGATGTCACAAAACCGGCGAAATACGATGAGAACGGAAAAGTGATCAATGCGAACTCATCCCGGATCATCAATCTTTTCTATGAAGGCAAACCGATCAGCCCAAACCAGGAATTTCTCGTTGTCACCAATAATTATCGTGCGTCCGGAGGCGGCGGATTCCCTCACCTGACGAGCGATAAGATTGTTCACGGCTCTGCGGTTGAAAACAGGCAGGTGCTGATGGATTATATTATCGAACAAAAAACAGTTAATCCAAAAGCAGACAATAACTGGTCAATCGCGCCTGTTTCCGGAACCAATTTGACGTTTGAATCCTCGCTTTTGGCCAAGCCGTTTGCCGATAAAGCAGACGATGTCGCTTATGTAGGCGAATCTGCAAATAATGGCTATGGTGTGTACAAGCTGCAATTCGATGATGACCCAGCTCCTGATCCTCCTAAAGACGGACTGTGGGACCTGACTGTCATGCACACCAATGATACGCACGCCCACCTCGATAACGCAGCGAGACGAATGACGAAAATTAACGAAGTACGAAATGAAACAGACCATCACATTCTCCTTGATGCAGGAGACGTGTTTTCCGGGGATCTGTATTTCACAAAATGGAACGGTTTAGCCGATTTGAAAATGATGAATATGATGGGCTATGACGCCATGACCTTCGGAAACCACGAGTTTGATAAAGGGCCGGCAGTGCTTTCTGATTTTCTCAGCGGAAACAGCACAACCGTCGACCCGGCGAACCGCTATCACTTTGAAGCACCTGAATTTCCGTTCGTCAGCGCTAACGTAGATGTGTCAAATGAGCCTAAGCTTGCATCGTATGTCAAAAAGCCGCAAACCTTTAAGGCAGGTGAAAAGAAAGAGCCCGGCATCCACCCTTACATTCTGTTAGATGTTGACGGTGAGAAGGTCGCCGTATTCGGACTGACAACCGAAGATACGGCCACCACATCAAGCCCGGGCAAAAGCATCGTTTTCAATGATGCCTTTGAAACAGCACAAAACACCGTCAAAGCGATTCAAGAAGAAGAAAAAGTAAACAAAATTATTGCTTTAACCCATATCGGGCATAACCGAGACCTTGAGCTAGCCAAAAAAGTTAAAGGCATTGACTTGATCATCGGCGGACACACCCACACCCTCGTTGATAAAATGGAGGTCGTGGACAACGAAGAGCCGACGATCGTGGCGCAGGCCAAAGAATACGGCCAATACTTGGGACGTGTTGATGTCGCGTTTGATGAAAACGGTGTGGTGCAAACAGACAAATCAAATCTGAGCGTGCTGCCGATTGATGAACATACAGAAGAAAACGCAGAAGCAAAAAAAGAGCTCGATCAGTTCAAAACTGAATTAGAGGACGTGAAAAATGAAAAAGTCGGCTACACGGATGTCGCGCTTGACGGCCAGCGTGAGCATGTGCGCACGAAGGAAACCAATCTCGGAAACTTCATTGCGGACGGCATGCTGGCAAAAGCGAAAGAAGCAGCCGGCGCCAGAATCGCGATAACAAATGGCGGCGGCATCAGAGCCGGCATTGACAAAGGCGACATCACACTCGGCGAGGTGCTGAACGTGATGCCGTTCGGCAACACGCTTTACGTGGCCGATTTGACCGGAAAGCAAATCAAAGAAGCCCTTGAACAAGGCTTAAGCAATGTGGAAAACGGAGGCGGCGCCTTCCCTCAGGTGGCCGGAATCGAATATACCTTTACCTTAAACAACGAACCTGGACACCGTGTTTTAGACGCGAAAGTCGAATCGCCTAACGGAGACAAAGTTGATCTGAATACGGATGATACCTACCGCGTGGCAACGAATAATTTTGTCGGCGCTGGAGGAGACGGATACTCTGTCTTCACAAAGGCATCCCATGGTGAAGACCTTGGCTACGTGGATTATGAGATTTTCACTGAACAGCTGAAAAAACTAGGAAACAAGGTCTCTCCTAAAATCGAAGGACGCATCAAAGAAGTCTTCCTGCCGACAAAGCAGAAGGACGGCAGCTGGACACTTGATGAGGACAAATTTGAGATTTATGCTAAAAATGCAAATACGCCGTTTGTCTATTATGAAACACCTGAAGGATCTCAAGAGAAGCCTATTAATCTAAAAGTGAAAAAAGACCAGGTCAAACGTTTAAAAGAAAGAGAGTCAGATCCTTCATTGACGGTGTTCAACTACTGGTACAGCATGAAGCTGCCAATGGCAAATCTCAAAACCGCCGATACTGCAATTGGGATCAAATCTACGGGAGAATTGAATGTTTCACTGGCAGATGTATATGACTTTACAGTGAAACAAAAAGGAAAAGAAATAAAATCATTCAAGGAGCCTGTGCAGCTTTCGCTTCGCATGTTTGATATTGAAGAAGCCCATAACCCTGCGATTTACCATGTTGACCGGAAAAAGAAAGCATTCACAAAGACAGAAAACGGATCAGTTGACAATGATATGGTGACAGGATATACAAACCACTTCAGCGAATACACGATCTTAAATTCCGGTGAAAACAACAAACCGCCGGCATTCCCAACCGATCAGCCGACAGGCGGTGATGACGGCAACAATGGCGGAGGCTCCGACAAACCCGGCGGAAAACAGCCGACTGATGGAAACGGAGGACATGATACACCGCCCGGCACTGAACCGACAAACGGCTCTGGAGGAAACGGATCGGGCGGATCAGGTGCAGACGACCCGGCTGGCGGCCTGCTACCGGACACAGCCACCTCCACGTACTCGATCCTCTTGGCCGGATTTCTGATCAGTGCACTCGGAACAGCTATGTACTGGCATCAGAGAAGAAAACAGAATAAAGCGAATCAGGCATAAAAAAGAGCTGCTCGTTATCGAGCAGCTTTCTTTATTACACCCACTTCACAACATCTTCAACAGCAGATCTTGTTTTCGGGCGAGGGTCTCTCACACGGTAGCCGAACGCCACCATCACAGAAATATCGAAGCTTCCGTTTTCCAGCAGGCCTTCTTCTTCAAGAATGCGGTGAATGTGGTCATACTGGAAGCCTTCGATAGGGCAAGAATCAACACCGATTTGCGCAGCGGCAGTCATCATGTTGCCAAGCGCGATATAGGTTTGTTTGGATGCCCAGTCAAACAGTGTTCTATCACTTTCAAGCAAATGCAAATCATTTTTCTGGAAATCTTCTGTTTTGCTGAGATAGCCTTCGTATACGTCCTGAGGCATTTGTTTTACTTCTTTTAAATGACGTTTGATGTAATCCGCATTATATTTGATATCCTTCGCTGTACGCGCAAGAATCAGGACGAAATGGCTTGCGGTCGGAAGCTGCTTTTGTGCGCCCCATGTGTATTCGCGAAGCTTCTCGCGGAATTCCGGATTTTGCACGACGACAAATTTCCAAGGCTCAAGGCCAAGTGAGCTCGGAGACAGTCTTCCTGTTTCTAAAATAAATTCAAAATCACTGTCTGATACTTTTTTATTCGGGTCAAATTCCTTTGTTGCATGTCTGAAATGGTATGCATCGAGAATTTGTTTCTTTAGATCTGCCATGTTAAACACCTCTCCTTTTGGTTACTCTCATCTCTATTGTAGCCATTATGATAAAAAGTAAAAGTACGCACATTTTTGTTGGATAGTATCAATTTTGATACCAACAAAAAAAGCGCGCTGCCGCAGGCAGGCGCTACTTTCATTTTCCCCGCCTAGCAAAATCGACAAATCGGAATTTGTCCAGGCGGTGTCTGCTTTCCGTATATTGAAACAGGCTCGTATCCTCCAAAAAGACGTAGTTTCTCACCACGACCATATGGTCATAGCCGCGTAAATCAAGCAGCTCCCTGTCTTCATCCGTACACGGCTCGGCAACAATTTCTTTTTGGGCATAACTGATTGAAAGACCCAGTTCCCCTTCTATATATTCATATATAGAGTTTTCACAAATTTCTTTCGTCAGGTGCAGCACATGCTTTCTAAAAAAGTAATCCTTGTCCAAAATCACATGTTCCCCGTCAATTTTTCTTGACCTGATGACCTCCCAAATATCGTCTTCCGGCTGAGCCCGAAGCTGTTTTTGGATGAGCTCTGACGGAGGCTCCAGCCCGAATTTGTGTACAGTTGTTTTCGTTTCTTTGCCAAGCGTTTGCGCGAGCTCCTTGAAGCTGACAAGGCCTGATACGGGAAATTGCATTTTTTCACGGTTGAGGACGACGGAGCCCTTCCCTCTGATTTTCTGGATATAGCCGTTTTGCGCAAGCATGTGAAGCGCCTTTCGGACCGTTTCTCTCGATGTACTGTATTGTGCGGCCAACTCGTGTTCAGAGGGAAGAATCTCCTCCGCTTTCCATCGGCCGCCTTCAATTTGCTGTGCGATGTCTTTATAGATTGTGATGAATTTGTTCACCTTCATTATGGACCACCCAGCTTAGTTTAACACGGTTTCGTTAAACGATAAACAATGGACTCATACGGACGGAGCGTCATGTTCTGCAGCTGTTCCCTCACATCATCGTTCGTCAGCAGCACCTCTGCCTTCCATTCGTCAGGCTTTATAGAGTCCGGCAGTGTAAAGGCTGCCTCTCTTCCGTAAAAATTATTGATCACAAGCAGCTTTTCATTGCTGCCGTGTCTGAGATACGCAAAAATGTTCGGGTCATCCTTTGCAATGCACTCATACGTCCCATCTGTCACTATGTCATACGTTTTACGAATCTGAATCAGCTTTTGATAATGGTAAAACACCGAGTTTTGGTCCTTCAGCGCCGCTTCGGCATTGATTTCCCGATAGTTGCCGGCAACCGGTATCCATGGTGTGCCCGTTGTAAAACCGCCATTCTCCGTAGCATCCCATTGAACAGGCGTTCTGGAATTGTCTCGGGACTTCGCCTGTAAAATCGCATTGATCTCTTGTTCAGCCATTCCCTTTTCCTTAAAGGCGTGATACATGTTCAGCGATTCGACATCCCGGTAGGAGCTGATGTCAGTAAACTTCGGATTTGTCATCCCCAGCTCCTCGCCCTGATAAATATAAGGCGTGCCCTGCATCATGTGAATGGCGGTCGCAAGCATTTTCGCTGATTTCACCCTGTATGCGCCGTCATCTCCATATCTTGATACAACGCGCGGCTGATCGTGGTTGCACCAGAACAGAGCATTCCATCCTCCTCCAGCGTGCATCCCCGTCTGCCACTCGGAGAGGATCTCCTTCAGCTTCAAAAAGTCAAACGGCGCCAAGGCCCATTTTTCACCGTTTGGATAGTCAACCTTGAGATGATGGAAGCTGAACGTCATATCAAGTTCTTTATTGTCGGGATTCGTATACCGGATGCAATGATCTACCGTGGTTGAAGACATCTCACCAACCGTCATGCTGTTATAAAGGGAAAACACCCTTTCGTTCATTTCATGCAGAAATTCGTGCACCCGCGGGCCGTCAGTGTAAAAGGAACGGCCGTCGCCACCATCTTCCGCATTCGGAAAGCGCTGATCCTTAGAAATCAGGTTGATGACATCCAGCCTGAAGCCGTCTATTCCCTTTTCAAACCAAAAATGCATCATGTCATAGACATGCTTTCTGACCTCTTCATTTTCCCAATTCAAATCAGCCTGCGTCACATCAAACAGATGCAAATAGTATTGGCCCGATGCTTCGTCAAGCTCCCAGGCTGAGCCGCCGAATTTCGATTCCCAGTTCGTCGGGGCAGCACCGTTTTCCTGCGGGTTTTTCCATATATAAAAGTCACGGTACGGGCTGTTTTTTGAAGAAATTGCCTCTCGAAACCATTTGTGCTCTGTTGACGTATGGTTGACAACAAGATCCATGACGACTTTCAGGTCTCTTTTATGCGCTTCGGACACTAGCCGCTCAAAATCCTCCATCGTCCCGTATTCAGGATAAATCGAGTAATAATCACGAATATCATATCCATTATCATGCTGCGGTGAATCATAAATCGGTGTCAGCCAAAGCACATCCACCTGAAGTGTTTTTAAGTAATCAAGCTTTTCAATAATGCCGTTTAGATCTCCGACACCGTTTCCTGTCGTATCGTTAAAGCTTTTCGGATAAATTTGATAGACCACAGCTTTTTTCCACCATGGCGTTTGTTCTGTTTTCATCTGTCTCCACCACCATATTTAAATTGACAACGGGAAAAGGGAACGTTCAACACGCCCCGCTCCCCATTGGTTATTTATGTTTGAATCTCGCATACGCGTATGTTCCGGCAAACGGCACGATCAATACAATAGCCATCCCGATAGCAAACGCCCCCCAGTACTGGCTCATGATTGAGAAAATCCCCGGCACGCCGCCGACACCGACGGAGCTTGCCAGCACACCTTGAGAAGAAATATACATTCCGGCCAGCCCTGAGCTGATCATCGCAATAATAAACGGGAACCTGTACCGAAGATTCACCCCGAAAATGGCAGGCTCTGTAATGCCTAAATATGCAGAAATCCCTGATGTGAGGGAGAGGCCTTTTTGTTTCTCATCCTTCACAATAAACATCATGGCCAGTGCAGCCGAACCTTGCGCGATATTAGAAAGCGCCAGCATCGGCCATAAAAATGTGCCGCCAAGCTTTGAGCCGATGAGCTGCAGGTCGACTGCCAGAAACGTGTGATGCATGCCGGTAATTACGAGCGCCGAGTAGAAACCGCCATATAACAAACCGCCCAGCGCGGCAAAAGAACCAAACACCGAGATAAGCCCTGAAGTCAGCACATTTCCAATCGCAAATGTAACCGGACCGATAATAATAAAAGAGGCAAAGCCTGTTACAAGTAGCGTTATCGGTGCGACGACGAGCAGCTGTATGCCTTCAGGTGTTCGCTTTGTTAGAAATACTTCAATCTTCGCCAGCATATAGGAGGCTAACAAAATCGGAAGCACCTGCCCCTGATATCCGACTTTCTGTACCTCAAGTCCGAACAAATTCCATACCGGAATCTTTCCGCTTTGTTCTGCGGCCCCGTAGCCCCACGCGTTCAGCAAATCAGGATGCACGAGCATCACGCCGAGCACAATGCCAAGCAGCGGATTGCCGCCAAACCGTTTGACCGCAGACCAGCCGATTAGCGCAGGCAGAAACGTAAAGGCTGTGCCCGCAATCAGGTTAATCATATTAGCAAGATCAGCCCATTGCGGATAGACCTGCACAATCGATTTGGTGCTGAAGAAAATGCCCTGAGCCGTTAAAATGTTGTTGATCCCCATCAAGAGGCCCGCCGTGACAATCGCAGGCAATATGGGAATAAAAATATCTGCAAGCGTTTTCACAGCACGCTGAAAAGGATTCATATTTTTTTCTGAAGCCTTCTTCACTTCATCCTTTGTTGACTCGCCAATCCCCGTTTCCTTGGCCAGTTCAGCATATACTTTGTTGACCGTTCCCTGGCCGATTACGACCTGAAATTGCCCGTTTGTCGAAAACGACCCCTTTACAACGTCAATTTGATCAAGTTCCTCTTGGTCAACCTTGCTCTCATCTATTAATGCAAAACGCAAACGTGTCACACAATGAGTTGCCGCTGCAATATTTTCAGCACCGCCGACTGCTTCGACAATCTGCCGTGCCGATCTGTTCAGTTCCCCCATGCCAACCCCTCCGTATTCGTTGATAACTTGTATATACAACTTATGATTATATTGTATTCTTGTATATACATGCAGTCAACAATTTTTTATAGCGCTTTCATCCTAGTCCGGAATATCTGAAACAGACAAGGTTACCCTAAAAGTCACGAGCACTTATTAAATAAAGACATTGAAAAAGCAGGGTGACCCTCATGAATAAACACGACAAAGCGCTGCAGCTCATCAAAGAGCTTGAAGACAATCAGGACAGGCCGATTTCTCCCGATTTGAAGGAAAACCTCGATCATCTGACTTTATTAACAGAAGGCTGCTCAGACATTGTTTTTAGACAATTTGATTTTGGAAGCGGACTGTGTGGATTTATTGTTTATATCGAAGGAATTGTAAAATCTGAACACATACAGGATCACGCTCTCCGTCCTTTCTTAAGGCATTTGACAGACCAGATAGAAGAACATGAAGAAGCGCTGCAAAATACACTATCGATTTCAAGCGTCACGGCAGAAACAAGCTTATCTAAAGTGGCTTCATCCATCATTGAAGGAAACGCGGTTTTATTTGCCGACAAACATTCAAAATGCCTGATCTTAAAAATAAAAGGCGGGCAAAGAAGAAGCATCGAAGAACCGATAACGGAATCGACCATCAGAGGATCGCGAGAGGGCTTCACTGAAAGCCTCAGGGTTAATACAGCCCTTGTGCGCTTTCGGGTCAAAACGTTTCAGCTCAAAATGCTCTCTTTTAAAATCGGCACCAAAACCAAAACCGACATTGTCTTGGCCTATATTGACGGGCTTGCGGATCCAAAGGTCATTGACAAAGTGAAAAAGAGAATCAAAAACATCAAGATTGATTCCGTGTTAGAAAGCGGATATATTGAGGAGTTTATCGAGGACGACACGTACTCTCCTTTCCCCCAGCTGCAATACACGGAAAGGCCCGATACCGTTGCCGCCCAGCTGCTCGAAGGCCGTTTTGCCATTTTTACAGATAATACGCCTTTTGTCTTAACAGGCCCAATTACGTTTTGGCAGCTGATGCAGGCCAGTGAAGACTACTATGAGCGTTATTTGATGTCTAACTTAATCCGCTGGCTTCGCTATATGTTTTTATTCGTTGCTTTATATTTGCCGGCTATTTATGTTGCCGTTATTACATACCATCAGGACTTAATGCCGACAAACTTAATGTTCAGCGTGGCATCTGCGCGTGAACCGATTCCTTTCCCCGCCATCGTGGAGGCATTGATTATGGAAATCTCCTTTGAGGCTCTCCGTGAAGCGGGGGTGCGCCTCCCGAAAACCATCGGCCAGACCGTCAGCATTCTCGGCGCACTGGTCATCGGGACAGCCGCAGTTGAGGCGGGAATTGTGTCAGCTCCGATGGTGATCATCGTATCGTTAACAGGAATCGCCTCCTTTACGATTCCGCGGTTTAATTTAGCCATCTCCATCAGGATGCTTCGTTTCCCATTTATGTTTTTGGCGAGTATTTTCGGGATATTCGGCATTATGCTCGGCACAATTCTCTTAGTGCTCCATTTATGCAAGCTGCAATCTTTCGGCATTCCTTATTTATCCGGGATTTCTCCGTTTAAACGAGAGGAAGTGAAAGATATTTTTGTTCGGGCGCCGTGGTGGACGATGACCAGAAGGCCGGGCACGTATTCGCGCGGCAATGGACAGAAGGGAGCGAAAAGAGAGGATCCTCAAGATGAAGAAAACAATATATAAGTGTGTTGTGCCGCTTCTCGTTTGTATCCTTCTAACAGGGTGCTGGGACCGTACAGAAATCAATGACATCGCCTTTGTCGTCAGCTCTGCAATTGATAAGAAAAAAGATCAGTACCGAGTAGCCATGCAAATTCCCTTGGTTGGCAAATTAGGTGGACAAACAGGTGGAGGAGGCGGAACTGCCGGTTCAAAGACATGGTATGTGGATTCAGCTTCGGGCACTACGATTAAGGAAGCAAACAGCAAGCTGCAAACTTCCTTGTCCCGGATGATCAATACGTCCCACAGGCGTACGGTCGTGATTGGAGAGGATATGGCAAGGGACGGCGTCGCCCCAGTCTTTGATATGTTAACGCGAAATCCGCAGAACAGATTAACGGCGCTTCTTTTAATCAGCCGGGGAGAAGCGCGGGACATTTTAAACACCGATGTTCAGCTTGAACAGTTTTCGGCGGAAATGATTCGGGAGCTGGCCATTATGGCAACGAGCCGCCCCGTTTTTTTAAGCAGATTCATGTCTGACCTAGTAGAAAAAGGCAGTGATCCATATGCACCGGTCATCTCCGCATCTAAAACAAAGCCTGGAGGGAAAGGCAAGCCCAATTTGAAGATTGACGGACTTGCGATCTTTAAAAAGGACAGATTGATGGATATTTTCAAAGACGAACACATGACAGCAGCCCTGATGTTGCTGAATCAAGCACGGCAGCCAGAATTCATCCTAGACCTGCCCAATCAAATGGGGCAAGCGTCCATTCAGCTTCAAAAGTCCAATGCATCCTTTCATGCGGCTGAAAAAAACGGAAAGCTGTCGATGACAATCGAGATCAGAGCCAAAGGAATTATTATGGAAAACCAATCCACTTATGAGACGAGAGAGAATGACCATTTTTACATCATACAAAAAGCTTTAAACAGAGCTGTTAAAAAAGACGTGATCAGCACCGTTCATCGGCTTCAAAAGCTAAAGGCGGACCCGGCCGGCTTCCAAGACCAAACGATAAGAAGCATGGACATCACGAAGGATCTGCTGAGAAAGGAATGGGATGAGGTCTACAAGGACATGGAGATTCACGTCAACCCAATTGTGACGATTGAGCAAGGCGGTGTCTTGTATAAAACGATCAGCCATTAATGGAGGTGCGCCAGCATGATCAGCTATATCGTACAGACAGTGATTGTGTGCATTGCCATTTACGTATATGAATGGAAGAATTTTCGTTCCGCTACCGCAGCAACGAAATGGGCCTTCAGCTTGCTGATAGCAGGAAGTGCTTTTCTGTGGATTTATTTGAGAGTGAATCCCCTGCTTCCGCGGCTGGGTCACCTGTTTAAATATATAACGTTTTGAACATGACAGAAAGGATGTGCTTTATGGATAAGACCTCTGCATACCAAGGGTTATTTTTCGGAGCGCTTTATACGTTAGCGGTTGGACTGAAGCATGCCCCGATCCTCATGATCGAATCGGCAAAACAAAACGCCTGGCACAGCTATATCCTAGGCGTCATCTTGGTCTTTCCGGCGCTCTGGCTTATGCACAGGCTGATGAAAAAGCATCAGGATCAAAATATCTATCAGCTATTGAGCCGCTCTTCGCCAATCGCCGGCCGGTTTATTATTTTCCTGTTTTCTTTATATTTCCTGTTAATCAACGCTCATGATATACGTTTTTTCATCAATTTAATTAACATTTTATTTCTGCCGAGAACACCAATGGCTGTTCTTGGCGGCGTTATTATCTTTGTGGCGATCTGTATTGCCAGAGAGGGAAAAGAAACGTTGACAAGAATGGCGCAGATTTTTTTATTTCCATTCGGCACCTTGATTTTGCTTCTTCCCCTTACACTGGCCACACAAATTGAGCTGCAAAATGTAACGCCGGTCTTTGAAGGGCCGATCCAATACCTTCAATCAAGCTTTTATGCGTTCGGCACAATGGGAGAATTGATCATCCTCCCACTTCTCTTTTCAAACAGAAGCGTCCCGCTGAAACACACCATTATTGCAATACTGCTGGGCGCTTTATTCCTTGCCGTGATGTTATTTTCTTCAATTTCAGTCTTCGGTCCCAATCTGACATCTACTTTCTTTGATCCTGCCTATATGGTGATCAGGCAGATCCGCATTACGGATTTCCTGGATCGATCAGATCTCATCATCGCGGCCTTATGGATTCCGGTCATTATGGTGAAGATAGCCGGTTCGCTTTATATTGTGGTATACGGACTTTCCTTCTTGCACTCAAAAATCGACCTGAAAGCCATGTATACACCAACCGGCATGTTTTCGCTCGTATGCAGCTTTTGGTTTTTCCTAAATACAAATCAGCTGATCGACTTTAACAGAATCAAACCGTTCATCAATGTAGTGATTTCTCTTTTGCTGCCTGTATTCATCTATTTGATCATCAAAAGCAAAGCAAAGTTCGGCGCTAAAGCAAAACACTAAGAATGTTTGGCTTCTTTTGTTTGATACACAGAATCTTGTTTCGTTTTTCCCTTATCTTTCAGATAATACTGTTCAGATGTAAAAAATTCGGTATACAGCGCTTTTACCTTTCTGCTTAATAACAGCAGCGCAATCACATTCGGAACGAGGATAAAAGCCAATGCTAAGTCCAGAAAGCCCCAGATGGCTTTTGCTCCGCCCGCGGCACCTATGATGATAGCAGCCAAATAAGCGAATTTGATCACATGTCCTGCCAGCCGCCCAAACAGAAATTCAGCTTGCTTCACGCCGTAAAAAATGACTACCATAATAGTCGATACAACAAAGAAGACGAGGGAAATCGAGACGAAGTACCCTCCGCCAGAACCAAAATAGTGCTGAAATGCAGCCGTCGTCAGTGCTGCCGGGTCATTTGAAGCATTCTCCCCTGTCCAGACACCGGATGCTAGAACAACAAAAGCCGTCGTGGTGCAGATAATCAAGGTGTCAATGACAATGCCAATTACAGACCAGAACCCCTGCCTCACAGGGTGATCAGTCATTGCCGCCGCATGTGCAATCGGGGCTGTTCCCATTCCGGCTTCATTCGAATACAGTCCGCGGGCAAATCCCCAGCGAACGGTTTCAGCCAGTGCAGCACCTGCGAATCCTCCAACTGCTGAAGAAGAAGTAAACGCATTCGAAAAGACGAGAGAGAAGAACGCCGGCACTGAGGATAGATTCATGAGAACAATCAGGAGCCCGGCTCCCGCGTATGCCCCTGCCATAAGAGGAACGATAAACTCTGTTACTTTTCCGATCCGCTTTACCCCTCCTATCACCACTAACCCGATCAAAAACGCAATGCCGATTCCCGCGTATATTTTATTGAAAGAAAACGTTTCGGCCAGAGAGACCGAAACTGAATGTCCCTGAACCATAATGCTTGGAATCAGCTCCACAATCAGCGCAACAGAAAAAAATACGCCGAGCCATTTCATGCGCAGCCCTTTTGTTATGTAATACATCGGTCCCCCTACAAATTCCCCCTGCTCATTTTTTTCTCTGTAATGAACAGCAAGCACACTTTCAGAAAACTTAATCGCCATGGCAAATAAGGCAATCAGCCACATCCAAAAAACCGCTCCGGGGCCTCCAAACATAATAGCGGCAGGGACACCGACAATGTTCGCTGCACCGATTGTTGAACTGAGGGCTGAGGTCAATGCCTGAAGAGGTGTGACCGTGCCCTCTCCCTTCGGCTTTTTCCCTACGCTGCCGATGGTCTGTTTGAAAATGTATAAAGGATAGCGAAATTGAAAGCCTTTCAGCAAAATAGTAAAATACAGCCCCGTCCCCGTCAGCAAGATGATCAGCGGCGGTCCCCACAGCCAATCAGATATACGCTCTAACCATTCCAATAATCGTTCCATCCCATCACCCTTTTTCCGTTTATGGGTCATTTCCCATAGATGAAAAAACATAAACCCTTTGACAAAGAACTTAGAATATAAAAAGAGGATGGCTTTAGTCAATCGCCATCCTTCAGACAGGAAACATCAGCTGGAAGAAGGTCTGTTTCGTCCAAGCCGATCATATACTTTATTCTTATAAAAAGCCGACGCAGGTTTTGAAAACATGTCTTTTTTGTCAACAAGCTTATCGAGCATCATCTGCTTTTCAGTTTTTTTTCTTATTAATTGCTCCCGTTCTTTTTCGTCATAGCACTTTGCGATGAGATGGTCGATCGTCATAAGCTCTTTTTTGAGTGCGCCCTCGTCCTCTGCCATACCTGCATTTTTCAATATACGGTAGCCCATGCGGAGCGATTCAGGCAAGTGTGCTGCGTCATCTTTTGGCAGCGGCTTCCCCATCCCCGGCAGGTTTTCAAATTCCCCGTCTTTGATGGCGCGCTTAATTTTATCTTCAGACACAATATGGGAAAAATCCATCATTCCACCTCTTTTCAAATATAGCTTATATTTTATCATATCGTTCTTTAAGTACCATTTTATTCCTTTATTTCAAGGAAGAAACCTTATTTTACATTTGGCAATATGTACTGAAAACGTTGATTCGACGGCGTTTTTCGCCACTTTCTCCATCGTACGATTTTCACTTTTCTAATCAGCTGATTCGTGTTATATTTGATACGTTCGTTTTTTCTATCGTTTCGCTCGAACTGTGATCGGAAAAAAGGAGTGTAACAATGAAAACATTTATTAAAGAAAGAGGACTGGCCTTCTTTTTAATTGCGGTCGTCCTGTTATGGATCAAAACGTATGTCGGTTATGTCCTTAACTTCAACTTAGGAATAGACAACACGATACAAAAAATATTGCTTTTTGTGAATCCTCTCAGCTCAAGCTTGTTCTTTCTTGGCTTTGGACTCTTGTTCAAGAAAAAATTACAGCAGACAGCCATTATAGTGATTCATTTTTTAATGTCTTTTTTACTGTACGCAAACATTGTGTACTACAGATTTTTCAATGATTTTATTACAATTCCGGTCATTATGCAGGCTAAAACAAACGGCGGCCAACTCGGTGACAGCGCATTTTCGCTGATGAGACCGACTGACGCCTTTTACTTTATCGATACGATTATTCTGATCATCTTGGCGATCAAAGTGAACAAGCCTGTTGAAACGTCGAGCAAAAAATCGTTCCGAATCGTTCTTGCGTCTTCGATTCTGGTTTTCCTTATTAACCTGGCAGTTGCAGAATCAGACCGTCCTGAATTGCTGACAAGATCATTCGACCGAAATTATCTTGTGAAATACCTGGGAACGTACAATTTTACAATTTATGACGCTGTGCAGAATATCAAATCGAACAGCCAGCGTGCGCTTGCCGATTCAAGCGACGTAACAGAAGTTGAAAACTACATGAAAGCCAATTACGACGTGCCGAATAATGTGTATTTCGGCAAAGCGGAAGGAAAAAACGTCATTTACGTTTCACTTGAATCTCTTCAGTCATTTGTCATCGACTATAAGATTAACGGCAAAGAAGTGACACCGTTCTTAAATAAATTGGCACATGATAACGATACGTTCTACTTTGATAACTTTTTCCACCAAACGGGACAAGGTAAAACATCCGATGCAGAATTTATGATGGAAAACTCTCTGTACCCGCTGGCTCAAGGTTCAGTTTTCGTCAACAAAGCGCAAAACACGCTTCAATCTGTTCCGGCGATTCTGAAGTCTAAGGATTACACATCTGCTACGTTCCACGGAAATACGCAGACGTTCTGGAACAGAAACGAGATGTACAAAGCGGAAGGCATCGATAAGTTCTTCGATTCTGCCTACTATGACATGAGCGAAGAAAACACGAAAAACTACGGCATGAAAGACAAACCGTTCTTCAAGGAATCCATGCCGCTGTTAGAAAGCCTGCCGCAGCCGTTCTATACGAAGTTCATTACCCTGTCTAACCACTTCCCATTCGGAATGGATGAGGGGGATACAGACTTCCCGGCTGGAGACTTTGGTGACTCTGTCGTCAACAACTACTTCCAGTCAGCCCATTACCTTGATCAGTCCATTGAACAATTTTTCAATGACCTGAAAAAAGACGGGCTGTATGATAAATCGATTATCGTGATGTACGGAGACCACTACGGCATCTCTGAAAACCACAATAAAGCGATGGCCAAAGTGCTTGGCAAAGATGAAATCACCGATTATGACAACGCCCAGCTTCAACGGGTGCCGCTCTTTATCCACGCTGCCGGTGTGAAGGGCGAGAAGGTTCATAAATATGCCGGAGACGTCGATGTGGCTCCGACCATTCTTCATTTGCTCGGAGTGGATACAAAAGACTATCTGATGTCCGGTTCGGATATTTTATCGAAAGAACATCGTGAAGTGATTCCGTTCCGTAACGGAGACTTTATTTCACCGAAGTATACGAAAGTATCCGGCAAGTATTATGATACGAAAACCGGAAAAGAGCTTGATGAATCTGAAGTCGACAAATCAGAAGACTCGCTCGTCAAGAAGGAACTTGAAATGTCCGATAAAATCATAAATGGAGACCTGCTGCGTTTCTACGAGCCGAAAGGCTTTAAGAAGGTGAACCCTTCTGATTATGATTACACAAAACATGGCGAGGATTCTTCCGAAACGTCAACAGATGATGAAGATAAATAAGAAAAAGCAGAGAGGCTAGCCTCTCTGCTTTTTTTATTTCATGGCAGCCCTCAATTCCTCCGCTGCAAATTCGACATTCGGGCCAATGATCACTTGAACCGATTGCCCGCCTGATTTGACCACCCCTTTTGCGCCTGCTTTCTTGAGCAGTGCTTCATTTACTAAAGCGGTATCCTTCACAGTCAGCCGCAGCCTTGTGGCGCAATGGTCAATGGTTTGAAGGTTTTCTTTTCCGCCGAGCCCTTTCAGCATGATGTTTTCATTGACATCCTGAACCGTATTTTCGTCCAGCACTTCATCCACGTCATCATCTTCCCGTCCCGGCGTTTTTAAGTTCAAAGCTTTAATCAGTACATAGAACACGATAAAGTATACCGCCGCATAGCATATACCTACCAGAAGCAGAAGCAGCGGTTTCTCTGCGATTCCGTAGCTGAGCACATAATCGATCGCTCCCGCTGAAAAAGAAAAACCTGAACGGATGCCGAGCCAGTTGACGATAAATAAAGACAGCCCGGTTAAGATCGCATGAACAGCGTATAAAAGCGGAGATAAAAACATAAATGCAAACTCAATCGGCTCCGTAATCCCTGTGATAAACGCAGTCAAGGCAAACCCGATCATCATTCCCGCCGTGGCTTTCCGCTTTGACGGCTTGGCAGTCACAACCATAGCCAGACATGCCGCCGGAAGACCGAACATCATAATTGGGAAGAATCCGGTCATGTATGTGCCCGCTGTCGGATCTTTTGCGAAAAAGCGTGCCAGATCCCCTGTCACTCCGTTATATTCTCCAAATTGGAACCAGAAAATATTGTTCAGCACGTGGTGAAGGCCAAGCGGTATTAACAGCCTGTTGAATAGGCCGAATATGCCAGCCCCGATGCCGCCGAGTCCCAGCATCCATTCTCCAAACGCATTAATGCACGATTGAATCGGAGGCCAGACGATTCCGAAAATACCGGCTAAAATGATCGTGATAATAGCGGTTACAATTGGCACAAGCCGTCTGCCGCTGAAAAATCCGAGATATTCAGGCAGCTTTGTATTCTTAAAGCGATTATACGTATAACCGGCAATTAACCCCGCAATGATTCCCCCAAACACCGCCATATTGTTTGTTTTATCAATTGTCTTTGTCGCCGCGTCAAGCATCAAGTACGATATCGCCCCTGATAAACCTGCGGCCCCATTGCTGTCCTTTGAAATTCCAATGGCAATACCGATCGCGAAAATAAGCGGAAGATGATCAAAAACCGCCGTCCCTGCTTGATAGATAAACGGGATATTAAATACATCCTCCCTGCCAAGCGCCAGGATAATTCCAACCGCAGGCAGAACCGCAATCGGGAGCATAAATGACTTCCCGAGCTTTTGTAAAAATGAAAGCATACCCATCCCCCTCATACCCTTTTTGTTCAAATATACCATATAGGATATCTAGTGATCTATACCAATTTTCCCGGCCGTATTTCTTTTTTCCCAGGTTCGTGTATTTCCTATTTTTAAGACAATTGTGGTAAGCTTAAACTAGATTATTTAAAAAGAAAGCGGGAATGACAGATGATTGTAACAAACGATCAAGAATTAGAAGGCCTGAAAAAAATCGGAAGAATTGTGGCGCTTGCACGTGAAGAAATGAAACGGAAAGCAGAGCCCGGCATGAGCACTAAAGACCTTGACCTGATCGGAAAAGCGGTGCTTGATGAGCACGGCGCTGTTTCCGCTCCTGAGAAGGAATACGACTTTCCGGGTGTGACATGCATCAGCGTAAATGATGAAGTGGCTCACGGCATACCAAGCACCTCCAAAATATTAAAAGCGGGAGATCTTGTGAACATTGACATCTCAGCAGAATTTGGAGGTTTCTATTCCGATACAGGCGTCTCATTTGTGCTCGGTGAAGGAGAAGAACGCCTTCATAAGCTTTGCCAATGTGCGGAAGACGCTTTTCAAAAGGGGCTGCAGCAGGCAAAAGCGGGTAAGCGCCAAAACCAAATCGGAAGAGCCGTTTATCATGAGGCACGCTCTCAAGGCTTTACCGTCATCAAAACCCTGACCGGGCACGGAATTGGCAGAAGCCTGCATGAAGCGCCAAATCACATCATGAACTATTATGATCCATTTGATAACGCGCTTTTCAAAAACGGCACAGTCATCGCGCTCGAACCGTTTATTTCAACGAAAGCAGAAACCATTGTTGAAGCTGGAGACGGCTGGACGTTCAAGACACCTGACAAGAGCATGGTTGCCCAAGTGGAACACACCATCGTCATCACAAAGGACGAACCGATTATCCTGACAAAGCTGTAAAACATATTCCGGACTGCCGGCATGTTTAACCTCCTCCAATTGCAGGTAAAACATCACTATTCTGCAGGAGGAGGTATTGCAATGAACAGAGATCAAGAAAAAATCCAAATTGAAAACGAATTGAACGCAATGCATGGCATAACAAAAGAAGACATTTTACAAGACTTCGAGGAATTTAAGGACTACTTAAAAAAACAAGTGAACCGAGGCAAAAAGCTGGGATTGGATGACGGCAAGCTTGTGAAAAGCGCCGCGATCCTGGGAGACTACCTCGCGAAGCATGAAGAGCCGCAAAACAGTGAAGAAATGCTGCTGCAAGAGCTTTGGAGCGTTGCGGACGAAGATGAGAAAAAACATTTGGCACAGCTGCTGGTCAAATTGGTTGATAAACAATAAAACATGAGCCGGGCGCATATGCTGCCTGGCTTTCTTGATATTGTCACAGCCCGTCTCTTCCAGATATGCTACACTACTATTATGTCTGTGAAAGGAGCCTTTATCTGCATGTGGTTTATTATTTTCGGCATTATTTTTTTCATTGAAGGCATCATTATGACCGTTTACGGCGTAAAGAAAAAAAACGGGATGCTCACATATATCGGCGTTGTTTTCGCCATTATGACATTTGGCGTTGTCATGCTCAAATTGACCGGCCATTAAATCATATTCGGCTTTTGCTCCGCATATACATACAGAAGAACATTCGTACATCTAGTTCGAAAGGCTCAGTTTTTCCCGCATCTCTTTTCAGCATCTTTTTATGGATGTTACAATGCCAATCGTTTAGAAATCAGATAGGGAAAGGAGTTTTCTGACATGCATTACGGCAGTAAAGGCTGGTATGTGGCAGAATTAAAAAAGCAGGGGATCACGCACCATGAAGGAAGAAAGCTTCAAAGCTATAAAACCTATTTTCTTGCCAACCTGCTTGAAACAAAGAAAAAACAATCTTAAGAATGATAAAGCCGTGCACGTTGATATGCGCGGCTTTTTTCTATTCAGCCGGCTGCAGCCTGTCTCTTTTTTTCATAAAAGACGCTCTCCAGCTCTCCGACAATGCATCTTCACTTAATATCAGTTCAATGGCTGCGAGATTTTTTGCATCATGGTAGTTGATGCGGTTGGCGAACTGGACGGATATGCCTTTCTCTCCTCTGGACAGCAATTCAAGTTTGGCGCCTGGAGACACCCTGCCCTCTTCCAATACGCGAAAATAAAAACCGGTATAGCCGGTTTGCTGGACCTTCAGTACCATTTCCTTTACGCCAAACTTTTTCGCCAGCTTTACACACGGCTGGCGCGGCTGGCTGACCTGAACAACAGCTTCATCAAGCTTAAACACATCCCCGATGCAAACATTCTCCTCGGTCAGACCCGCGACCGTCAGATTTTCACCAAATGCGGCGCTTGGCAGCGGTCTTGAGAGGAACTCTTCCCAAAACGGATAATGCTCTGCCTGATAAACACAGACAGCCTTATCAGGCCCGCCGTGATTGACGAGATCCGCCTGTCCGTCTCCTTCAAAATTCTCCCGATACAGCATAACAGCGGAATCAGCCGGCCGCTTCATGATGCCGGTTTCGATCTTCTTTCCGTCATATTCAAGCGTCTGCGGCATTCCGAGATTAAGAGAAAGAACTGAATAGTGCGCTGGTTTCATACGAACACATCCCCTTTACTGGTCGCAAAATATTTGATTATCATAAAAAGAAAAGGTGGTTTTGACATGCTTCAATACCGAATCGTTGTAGACGGCCGGGTTCAAGGTGTGGGCTTTCGCTATTTTGTTCAAATGGAAGCCGATAAGCGAAAACTGGCCGGCTGGGTCAAAAACCGGGATGACGGCCGTGTCGAGATTTTGGCAGAAGGCCCGGAAAACGCCTTGCAATCGTTTGTTGAGGCTGTAAAGAAAGGCAGCCCTTTCTCAAAGGTTACCGACGTCTCTGTTACTGAATCCCGCAGCCTTAACGGCCATCATCGCTTTTCCATTGTTTACTCATAAGGCTTATCTTGATAAAAGTAGTTCGGCTTAACGATTGCGTTGTCATAGGAACGGTGGAAGATATGGGTTGCCGCGGGTGAAATCGGCGGTATCAGCCACGTCCAGTCTCCCGTCAGCTTTCTGCCCGCTTCTTCCTCCTGTTCTTCAAACCGTTTAAACTGGCTTGCGGCCGTATGATGGTCAACGATGCTGACACCTTGCTTTTTAAACGAGTGCAGCACAGCTTTATTCAATTCAACAAGCGCTTGATCCTTCCATAAATCCGTATTGTAATCAGAGGCGATGCCGATCACGGATGCCACTTTTTTCAGCTTGTCGTACCGCTTTTCATCCGCCAGGTTTCTCGCTCCGATCTCCGTGCCCATATACCAGCCGTTAAACGGCGCGGCATTATAATGAATGCCCCCGACCTCAAGCTTCATATCAGAAATAATCGGCACGCCGTACCATTTCAGCTCCAGATCTGAAAACGCTTCGATGTCCGGATGTGTGATTGGAACCTCAATCACAAGTGAACGCGGCAGGTCATACCAGACCGGCTGTTCGTCGCCTTTCATGCGAAAGATAAGCGGCAGCAGGTCAAAATCCGTTCGTTCTCCGCGCCAGCCGAGCTCTTCGCAGGCTGCGGTCAGAGAAAGGGAAGCCGGGTCGCCGATTCTTTCTCCGTCTGATTCATATCCAGCGTACCGGATCAGCTGATGATTCCAGATCTCGACTTGTTTTTCACCCTTCTCTTCCGGAGGGAAAATCGTAATGGTCGGCCTGATTTTCCCGTTATTGGTGGCGGTTTCAATATGATGAAAGAGCGCGTCACGCACTTCCTCCTTCGTCCGGACGTCACGTCTGTCGATGACATTCAGCGAGTTCCAGAACAATCTGCCGATGCAGCGGTTGCTGTTTCTCCAAGCCATTTTCGCTCCGTGCTCCAGCTCTTCCTTCGTATGTACATAGCTTCCGGTCCGGTCAATTTCACTTTTGATGCCATCAAGACGGCCTTTTATTTCATCCTCCTTTCCCAATTCCTGATAGCATGCGGCAATAAACGCTTTCGCTTCGTTCCAGAGTATTTCTTTTTCTTCCAACAAACTCTCCCCTTCACATCACATTCATGCTTTTCATTGTATCGTTTTTAAGCGGGAAGACAAATGATTTTTCTGCATCTTCTTGGAATAAAACAATAAAAAACACCCACGTCTGTGGGTGTCAAAGAGACAACAAGCGATTTGCCAATTCAGTTAAGTCACTGTGAAAGTTTTTGCCGGTCATCGGTATGCCGTGCCCGGTCAGCAGCGCTTCCGGTTCAAGGCCGGCCAGCTTCTGAATGGACTCGGCAGCCGTCTCTGGGTCAGGCGTGAAATAAGCTGGCGGCCCGTGAAGCTCCTGTTTTTGAATCAAGACGTCAGCCATTTTCTCCTGTTCGACTGTAATGACAGCATCGCCTGCCACAAGCACGCGTCCGTCCTCGCGGAATAATGAAATATGGCCGGGCGTATGTCCCGGTGTCGCAATCCACATCCACTCGTCAAGAAACGGAACGGAGCCGTCTTCCGGCAGTGCCTGCACATATGAGGAAATATTGATGGAATGCCGCGGAAACAGCGGTGACAGCTTGGCGACCAGCCCGCTCTTGCTGTCAGGACGAGCCGGAGGATAATCCTCTTTCCCTGTTACATAAGGCATTTCCCGAGAGTGGACATAAACAGGAACGTCCCAATGCTCAAGAATCTCTTCGATTGCCCCGATATGATCAAAGTGCCCGTGTGTGAGGATCATCGCCTTCAGCTGAAAATCCTCACCAAATCTTTGTTTGGCTTCATTGATAATCATGCCGGCTGATTGAGGCATGCCGGCATCGACCAAAACAAATGAGTGAGGTTCAGCAGGCAGCTGAATAAAATAGACATTCGCAATTTGCACGGTCAGGCCGTGCACCCCTTTTGCCGCTTCGAACCCCGTTCCGCTTCTGACTGAAGTCAGCGGCATGTAAGGATCACTCATGATGACACCTCCGGTATGTTGTATGCCGTTAGTGTGTGTCATTCCGCCTGAATTATCAAAAGGAAATAGAGATCGAACCAATTAATAGAGCGATAGCCGTCATGACAATCACAGCCAGAACCGCCCACTTCAATGCGAACTTTTGATGGTCATCAATGGAAACCCCGACAAGTCCGACAAGCAGATGCGTGGATGGCACAAGCGGGCTCAGCATATGAATCGGCTGGCCGATGATGGAGGCTCTGGCAATTTCCACTTTATCCACACCGTATGCGACAGCTGTTTCTGATAAAATCGGAAGCACCCCGTAGAAATACGCGTCATTCGGCATCAAGAATGTGAAAATGCCGCTTGTTAAGGCCACAATCGCCGGAATCAATCCGCCCAATTGTTCAGGAATCATAGACACGAGCGAAATCGCCATTTCATCAACCATTTTGGTGCCTGTCAAAATCCCCGTAAAAACCCCCGCCGCAAAAATCATGGATCCAATAGCCAGCACGTTGCTCGAATGCGCCGAGATGCGCTGTCTTTGATGCTCAAGATTTGGATAATTCACAATGAGTGCAATACAGAACGCAATGACAAACAGTACGGTTAAACTGATTTTCCCAGATACCAAACATCCTATTAAAGAAAGCGTTAACAATAAATTGAACCACCAAAGTTTCGGCCGCTTCCACTCATCTTCAACCGCGGCCGCCGGTTCATTGGCATTGGCCGGCTGTTTCAGTTCAATCACGCCAAGGCGCTTTCGTTCCGCCTTTCCAAGCACATACGCAACCGCTACCATACAAAGCATCCCGCTTGCAATGACAGGTATCATCGGCCCAGTAAGCTCAGCCGGATCAACCCCCAGCGCGCTCGCCGCCCGCGGCGTCGCGCCTCCCCATGGAATCGTGTTCATGATCCCCATGCCGACTCCCGCGATTCCCGCCAGGATAATCGGCCGGATGCCAAGCAGCAGGTAGAGCGGAAGCATGGCGCTTGTCGTAATCATATACGTAGTCGAGCCATCTCCGTCCAAGGCAACAAGCATCGTAAGAATCGCTGTCCCCACAACGATTTTTAACGGGTCACCTTTGACCATGCTTAGAATTTTGCCAACCATCGGATCAAACAGTCCTGTATCAATCATTATCCCAAAATATAAGATCGCAAACATAATCATGACCGCAGTCGGCGCTACCTGCTGAATCCCCGAAATCATCATATCGCCGACTTCAGTAAATCCAAATCCGGCGATCAGCGCAAACACAATCGGCGTCAAAACTAATGCTGTTAAAACAGAAAGCCGTTTTGTCATGATCAACGCCATAAACACAAGCATCATGAGAAAGCCTAAGATTGCTAACACATCCATTCCCCCTTAAATGAATCCGCTTACATTTTTTTGTCTCCCTTACTCCCTTTTTGTCTTGCCTTTTTGCCATCGTATGAGAAAACCATTCGCAAGTAAATAATTTGGTTTTTTTGTATTTTTAATTTTTTAAAACCGTTTTGTTCTTTTTGACCATTTTCCGTCATGAAAAAAATCCCGGGATGCCGGGATCTTAATGTCCTGTCATAATGCTTTGATAAAAAGCGGATTGCTGTTCAAGAAACCGTTTCGTTTCGCTGCTGTTTAAATAAAAGCTTTCCCAGTCCTGTTCGTTTATTTTTTGCTTCCACTCAGGTGAGGATGTGACCTTTTTTAGCGCTTGATCCCAGTAAGAAATCTCTTCCTCAGACATGTTTTTCGGGCCCAAAATCCCTCGCCAATGAGAAAACACAAACGGGATCCCCTGCTCCTTCCACGTCGGTACATTTGGAAAGCCGGGAAGTCTTTTATCAGACGTGACAGCGGCTAACGTGATATCGCCTTGCCGTTCATATGGCTTCGCTTCAGAAAGTGTCATGGAAGCCGCTTCTATCTCATGTCTCATCAGCGCCTGAATGAGCTGTTCACTGCTGTCATACTGTAAAAATTGAATGTCAAAAGGGTCAATGCCGTACATATCTGCCGCTCTGACGAACGAGAGCTGATCATCATTGCCAAATCCCGGAGCAAAGCCGATTTTCACCTTGCCGGGATGCCTTTTGATCTCATTCAGAACATCCTTGGCGTTTGATAACACCGATCCTTTTGGCAATGCAACCGTCTGCCATTCCTTGGAGAGAATGGCGAGCGGAGTAAAATCGGCCATTTTTAATTTGCTTTGCCCAAGAAGGTCATTGCTCAATATTAGGCTGGACGTCATGCTGATGGTCTGTTTGCTGCTTTCGTTAACGTATTTCCAGCCTTTCTCTCCCCCTCCTCCGGGTTTATAGACAATATGAACATCACCCTTCACAATCTGCTTCTGCTTCAAAACAGATTGGATCGCCTTGGCTGTGACATCCCAGCCGCCAGAAGGCTCAGCGGGGACGACAATTTCTATCGGCCCCTCAGGCAGGCGCGGCGCAGCCGCCTGCCTGATATCACCCTGCATAAAGATCAATAAAGAAATCAATAGGATTATCGATTTTTTCATATCTAGTCCGCCGCCAAATAATATTTTCTCTCCGGCCTGCCGATAATCCCGTATTCAAGCTCCGCTCTTGCTTCTTCCTTTGATACAAGGTACTCGGCATAGCGGCGGGCAGTCGTTCGTGACGCCCCCATTTTTTCTCCAAGTTCTTCCGCTGTTAATCCTTCTGACGCAGTCCGAAGCGCTTCCTTAATTTTTCGCAGTGTAATCGAATTAATGCCTGTCGGCAAATCCTCTGCCGGCAAGGATGTTTTTACACCGTTCCCAAAAATATGATCGATCATGGATTGGCTGACCTCCGGCTGAGACAGGAGCAGCTTTCTTTTTTCTTTATACTGAAGCAGCACCCGCCTGAACTTGTCAGCCGTGACGGGTTTGATCAAATAGTGGGCAATCCCTGCCCTGAGCGCTTCCTGTAAATGACGGGTTTCTGTTGCCGCTGTGATAATCATAATATCCACTTCAGGAAATCGGCTTCGTATCTCAGGAATCAATGTGGTCCCAAGCTCGTCCGGCATATAAATATCCAGCAGAAGCAAATCAGCCTTTCGTTCCTCTAAAAGCGCCATTGTCTCTTTAGCGTTTGCTGCTTTGCCGATAATCTTGAATCCATCAAGCTGTTCAATCAATCTCTCATGGATTTGCGCAACCCGAAAATCATCCTCCGCAATCGCGATGTGAATCAAATGGATTCCCCCTTTGTTTCTCCTTTGGTATAAATACAGTGAATACCGCACCGCCAGTTTTTTGATTCGCCAGTTCGATCCAGCCGCCCAGTTCATCTACTGAGTCTTTCACATTGGCCAGACCGTAGCCTCTCTCCATCCCCTTTGAAGAATAGCCTCTTTCAAACACAGCTTCCATCTTATCTGGCGGCACACCGGGTCCTGTGTCTGATACTTCAATGACAATGTCACAACCCATATCCGTGATAAAAAACAAAACCTCCTTCACGCTTTGCTTCGCTACAGCTTCGAAAGCGTTATCAATTAAATTGCCGATAATCGTAATAAGATGAGACAAGCCGATATGTGCAGGAAGAGGCGCGAGTGAGCTGTTCTCATCAATAACCAGCTTGACCTTCTTTTCCGATGCCTTGCTGATTTTCCCTAACAAAATGGCCTGCACCTGCTGCGAATGAATGTTTTGGAATAAAAGATCATGCTGTTCATTTTGTATCGCGTATTCCTCTTTAATCAGATCAATGGCTTCATCGCATTCTCCAAGTTCAAGCAGCCCTAAAATCGCATAAAGCTTATTTGAAAATTCATGAGTCTGCGCCCTGAGATCCTCTGAATATTTGCGAACCTCTGTCAATGTGTCGATCAGCTTCTTCAGCTCTGTTTTCTCCCTGAAGCTGACGACAATCCCATACGCCTGCCCGCCTTGATTCATCACTTTCGTATTGATAATAAACACTTGATCGTTGACACTTACCTCCTGGTTCGGCAGCATTTCTCCTTGTTCAAGCACAGACATCAGCCCTGCGCCCGGCATGACGTCATCTATGGGAAGATGGATCACAGGCTTTGGCAGCTTCAGCATTTCGGCCGCCGACACGTTCATCATGGTGACAACGCCTTCACGATTGGTGGCAATGATTCCTTCTCGAATTGCGAAAAGCATTGCATTTCTCTCACGATATAGAGCCGCGATCTCATGAGGCTCAAGGCCAAGCGTATCCTTCCTGATGCTTTTCGCCAATGCGGCGGCACCGGCAAATCCAAGCAGCAGCACAAGCACAGCAATCACACTCAAATTTCTCAAATGCTTTTTGATGCTTTGCTCTGTCTCCGTTTGCAGAAAATCAACAGACACGCTGCCGATCACTTGTCTGTATCCCTTTTGTTCTTTTATAATCGGCGCGCTCCCTCTAATCACTCTTCGTCCATCCGCTTTTGTTTCAGAAACATGGGAGCCGCCAAACAAAATTTCTCTGCTGCGCTCCAGCTTCTTTAGACCGCTTTTTCCAGAGGCGCTGCGAATGTCTCCTTTTTCATCCAACACATAAATGGCATACGCGCCAGTCTGTTCTTTCATTTGTTCAATGACCTCTTGCGTCTCAGCCGCATGTCCGCCTTTTCTCTCAATGAGCCCTTTAGCCGGCGGCATGTAGGAAATGGTTCTCGCCGTTTGAACCGCCAGCTGCTCTGCCTGTCTCCGTTCCTCCTGTGTATGCTGAACGGCTAACGTAATGGTCAGCACACCAATGACAAAGACCAGCAGAGCCGCAATGAGCCCCATTATTTTTGTTTGCAGGGAAAAATGGAACCGCTTTTTCACCACAGCACCAGCCGTCCTTTCTACCTAGATCATATCATTTTTCGTTCAGAATTTTTTGTTTTTTGGTATTGATTGCGTAAACAAACGAAATTCTTTCTGAGACCATTACCTATTGAAAAAGTTATAGCTCTTAAATATTACGAACCTCACAAAGATTCGTTAGCGGCCTTTCAATTTTAGTTTTCAAGTAAATCACAAAGAAAGTTTTCCAACACAAAAAAGATTGTAGAGAAAACATAGCCTTTCTCTACAATCTGAGTAAAACCTATTACATTTTTTGATGTCACTATAGCAATAAGAAAATAAGTTCTAACGCGCCATTGGAACGGAAATTAACATTTATCAATGAAGTAGTATATATAAGTGAATTGTCTTAAGTGAAGCGATTATGTAACCCATAAAAGGTTTAGTTGATTGAGATAAATAGATTTAAAAGAAGGTCCAACATGTCATC
>NZ_JALAMO010000014.1:110693-120715 GCF_026790065.1 Bacillus sp. N13C7
GACAAACAAGTCTAATAGAAGCTCCAACATGAAATCACCTCCTTTGAAGACTAAATATTATTTGTTTTGTCTTCGTTTATTACATTTGAAAACGAATTCTCTTTATTTAATATTGCAAAATAATAACTCCTCACAAAAAACCTCATATGTATATTTACATGAAATTACACCTAAGGTTTATATGAACTAATTGAGTAAATAATATCATGAGCTGGAATTTGTGTAAATACTTTAAATTTCTCTTTTTTAATATTTTTGTAAATATTCTGTTATTTTTGTTTTAATAGTAAAAAAGCTTGAAGAGAGAAAATAATCTTCTCTTTTCAAGCTTAGACTTTACCATATTCCTAGAACTTTCCACCATAATCCGCCGATCCCAAGCCATACGATAATATGGACAATCGACAGGATAAATCCGATGGACCACCATTTGCCTTGCGGAATGTAGCCTGCTCCGAAGAAGACTGGAGCCGCTCCAGAACCGTAGTGGGTCGTTGACCCGAACAGGTTGCTGATGAATGCAAGGCTCAGCGCTGCTAAAAGCGGCGGTGCGCCCGCTGCTACGACCACAGCCAAGAATGCTGAATACATCGCACTGATGTGGGCTGTCGCACTTGCAAAGAAATAGTGAGAGTAATAATACACAACAATTAAAATGATGAATGCCACAATCCATGAGAATCCTGATACGGATGATTTCATGGCATTACTGAACCAAGACACCATGCCTAATTCATTCAAGAAGTTGGCGAGCATGACAAGCGCCGCAAACCAAGTGAGCGTATCCCAAGCGCCCTGTTCTTTTTTGACATCATCCCAAGTCAGAACCTGTGATAATAAGAGAACGGCCAAACCGATCAATGCAGTTGTGGTTGCGTCGATATTGAAATTGCCGCCAAAAATCCACAGCACGAGCACTAAAAGAAACACGATAACCATGGAAAGCTCTGATTTTTTGAATGGCCCCATTTCTTTCAGTTTTTCTGTTGCGATTTTTGCCGCATCCGGTGTTTCTTTGATTTCCGGCGGATACAGCTTGTAAATCACAAGCGGCGTAATGATTAAGCTTACAAGTCCCGGTACAATCGCGGCAATTGCCCAGCTTGTCCATGTTAAGTCCACCCCTGCGACATCATGGGCCAGCTTGGCAATCAGCGGGTTTGCCGCCATCGCCGTTAAGAACATAGCAGAAGTGATCAGGTTTCCCTGAAAACCGGTTTTCAATAAAAATGCGCCGATTTTTCTTTCTGTTCCGTTTGCCGGGCTTGATCCGAATGTTTCGGATAACGATCTGATAATAGGAAAGATAATGCCTCCTGCACGCGCCGTATTACTTGGAATGGCAGGTGAAAGTATTAAATCACTGAACAACAGTGAATAAGAAAGTCCAAGGGTTTTTTTCCCGAATTTCTGAACGAATACATACGAAATTCTCGCACCGAGCCCGGTTTTGATAAATCCCCGGGAAATGAAGAATGCGATCACGATAAGCCAAATGGTCTTATTCCCGAATCCGCTTAATGTATCCTCAATTGATAGTGTTCCAGTTAGTGCAGTAACCGCCAATGCAAAGATTGCAATTGCACCCATTGGCAAGGGCTTGGAGATAAAGCCGATAATTGTCGCGACAAAGATCGCAAACAAATGCCAAGCTTTAGGTTCAAGTCCGGACGGAGCGGGAATAAACCAAATGATTAGTCCCACAGCGACAGTAATAAGCAATGGGACAAGCTTTACTGCTGACTGTTTTCCTGCGTCTTTTTCTGAAGCCATAAATAGGTCTCCTCCTATATACTTGTTTTCCGATCCCCTTTCCCATTCTACTCCTTAACTAAGTTAATAAACATTTTAATTAATTAAAAAACACAAAGGTGAACATCCCTTTGTGTTTTTCATTTTCTTAATTTAGTTTACCCGCACCCGCTTGGGATATAACAGTTGTTTTCACATTGGCGGAAGCACCAATTGTGCCGTGCAGAGACGGCGTCCAGCCGACAGAAGAGCTCAGCCCGTTTGCAGCCGATGCGTTGATTTGTGCCCCGTTCAGCAATGTGCCTGAGTCATATAAGGCTGTTCCCCCGCTAAATACGCTGATCGTTTTAGCAGCTGTCAGTCCAGGTACGTCAAAGACATTGTTCTGAGCATAGATTTTAGAGGACTTTCCGATTCCCCACGCATAACTGAAGGCATAATCTGAGGAGCTTGTACTGCCTTCATAATAGTTGTTGTATACATGCACTTGTCCGAAGCGGACTCTCGGTGCGCGCTGAACGATATTCTTGTAGCGGTTGTGGTGAAGCGTAATTTTTAATTTTCCGTCATCAGATGTTTTGCTGTCGCTTGATCCGAAGATGGAGCTTTTATCATGATCGTGATAATAGTTGTAAGACATCGTGATATAGTTAGCACCGTTAGAAGCATCAGTTTGCCCGTCATGATGCTGATATTTTCTGCCGAAATACTTAGGCGATGTGCTGTCTGGCCGGGAACCGTCATTAAATGTGCAATGGTCAATCCATATGTGCGTGCCGCCGTTTATCGTGATGTTGTCGTATTGTGAGTTCCAGTTTCCTGAGCTGCCGTCAGTCGGATCCCACTGCGGAAAATAATCATAAGCGTCCTGGAATTCGAGATTGCGGATAATGACGTTATCACTTTTGATTTGGAAGTTTCCGCCCACGATTTTGGCATTTGTCCCTGAACCGACGATGGTCGTGTTAGCAGGAATATCCACCATAACCCGTGCTTTTTGGTTTTTCTGTGAGCGTGCTCTCGCCTCTTCTTGAGTTCCAGACGGCTCTTTTTTACCCCATGTGCTTGGGTCATAGGCTTTCAAATATTTATCCAAATCGTACTCCGGATCTTTATAGTCATTTAGACCAAGCGGCTTTAGATTGTCATCCACATTCATGTCAATCGTTCCCTTGATATAAATGATTTTTGGCGTTGTGTTGGTTTCCTTTCCTAGTGCCGAGACAAGCTGGTTTCTGTTGCTGACGGTATACACATTCGAGGACGATGCTTTTGATCCGCCTGTTGTGCCGGTTGAATACGCGCCCCAGCCATCATTGGATCCCAACGTCTGATGGCCTAAATCAGCTGCGTTCGCGCCAGCTGGAGTCAATCCTAAAAACAGAGCCGTAGCTAACATTACTTTTTTCATTCACTATGTACCCCCATTTTCTATTTTGTGAGATTTTATTCCAATTTATCACAAAAATATAATAGCAAATTGAGGGACATTCAGAACCGAAAATGTTCCGCTATCTGATTGCGGCATACTGCAACGCATATACCGCAAAGACCGCAAAAAAACCCAAAAGGCCGTAGTTTGCCTTTTGGGCTATATCCCTGCATTATGCCCAGGATTTCACTTTTTCATTATCTGTCACAAAGAGAAGCACTTTCCCTTCATCTAAACGTTTTTCGAATTGAGCGGCTTCATCTTCAGAAAAGCCGATTTCGTGAATTTTATTGCGGAGCTCGTCTCCTTTTTTATTAAAGATATTTCCTACCGCGTGCTTGAAACCTGTTTCTTTTGCTCCGATCGTGTTGGCATTCGTGTTGCCTGCCAGGCGTTCCGTTCTGTCATCATCGTGAGCTAAGACGTATACATCCTCTTTCGCAACACCCATTTTCTGTAATTCTTCTACATCCTTCATGAGCTGTTCGTCGTTTGTATACTCTTTTACAACTGGTTTCATTTCGAATTCCTCCTTCATGATATCTATGTTTCTTTTATACCCGTTCGCATATTGATGAAACAGATTTCAGAACATTGGAGAGAAAAACAGGAAGAATGATAGTAGCCTTTTATTTTCCGCCCATGGTAAAGTGATAGGAACGGGACCCATTTTCAGAAAAATCAAAATTAAAGAGAAGCCGCTGCACGGAGCACACGACCATGAAATGCTGCCTTTATCCGTACGAGCAGGAGGTATGTCTAATGCAATACTTTTCACCAGAACAGCAATACAATGCTTGGATTGTGAGTGATTTAGTCAAACAGATTTTCTATAAGCGCGCCGGATGTTCACCAGGAATTCACGAGCTTGCGGTTTTTGCCGAGAAACATTTTCATATCGATATCGACTTTGTTTTCTCGATTATCATGAATATCGGCGACATTGAATTTGCACTAACAGATGAAATAGAAAAGAAATTGTCCGGTTATCTCAGCACTCTCCTTCCTTATGTCACTGCTGATATGTTCGAAACCTCTAAAGCCAACGCCCATGCGTTTTTGTCTCGAAGACACGGTAACGTTGCATACCACTTATTTGTGTCTGATGATGCTTTCATGAAAAAGCAATAAACCGCAGCTTTCTTTATTAAAAAAATATTGACATGATGAGCCATGCTATTATAGTGTTTACATGTGATAATGATTCTCATTACTAAATCTAAAAGAAGGAAGAATGACATGCGCACCTATTCTAACAAGTTGATTGCCATCATGAGTGTTTTATTGCTCGCCTGCCTCATTGTATCTGGCTGTTCATCAAGCCAGAATAACAACGGAAGCGGCAAAAGCGAGTCTAAGGATTCCAGAGTGATCCATGACGAAGAAGGAAAAACGACAGTAAGCGGCACACCTAAGCGGGTGGTTGTCCTAGAGCTATCATTCTTGGATGCTGTCTACAATCTCGGCATTACGCCAGTGGGCATCGCCGATGACAACAAAAAAGATATGATTAAAAAGCTTGTCGGCAGTTCAATCGATTATACATCTGTAGGCACACGCAGCGAACCGAATCTTGAAGTCATCAGTTCCTTGAAGCCTGATTTAATCATCGCTGACGCTGAGCGCCATAAAAACATTTATAAACAGCTGAAACAAATCGCCCCGACAATTGAATTAAAAAGCCGGGAAGCGACTTATGACGAAACGATCGACAGCTTTACAACGATTGCTAAAGCATTAAATAAAGAAAATGAAGGAAAAGAGAAGCTTGCCGATCACAAAAAAGTGATCAACGATCTGAAAGCGGAACTTCCTAAAGATGAAAATCGCAGCATCGTTCTCGGGGTTGCGAGAGCAGATTCATTCCAGCTTCATACGTCATCATCTTATGACGGAGAAATCTTTAACATGCTCGGCTTTACACACGCTGTGAAATCAAATGAAGCCTATCAAGAGGTCAGCCTTGAGCAATTGAGCAAAATCGATCCTGATATATTGTTCATCTCAGCGAATGAAGGCAAGACAATTGTAGACGAGTGGAAAAAGAACCCGCTCTGGAAAAATCTCAAAGCGGTGAAAAACGGACAAATCTATGATGCGGACCGTGACACTTGGACAAGATTCAGAGGGATCAAGTCTAGTGAAACAAGCGCCAAAGACGTCCTCAAAAAAGTGTATAATAAGTAGGACAAAAAAGAAGCGAGGGGAAATCCTTGCTTCTTCGTTTTTGCAATCAGACGCAGTAAGGAAGTGAGACAGTTGTATCATTCAGCCAAACGGCGCTCATCATCAAGACTGATGATGTTCATCATCGCACTGATCATATTAATATTCGGGCTTGGGCTGAATCTTTCAGTAGGCGCCTCAGATATCGGCATCATCGATGCATTGAAATATCTTTTTGTATGGGACGGTTCTAAGGAACAGCTCATCATCTCTACTCTTCGCCTTCCCCGCACATTAATCGGCGTTTTCGTCGGCGCCAGCCTGGCCGTAGCAGGGGCGCTGATGCAGGCCATGACGAGAAACCCTCTGGCTTCACCTCAAATTTTCGGCGTGAATGCGGGTGCATCGCTTTTTGTCGTTGCTGCGCTCGTCGTTCTGCCGGCATCGCCCTACTCCTCCGTTGTATTCGCTTTTGCGGGTGCGGCAGCAGGCGGTGCGATTGTATACATGATTGCCTCATCCGGCGGAATGACACCTGTCAAGCTGGCCCTGTCAGGAATGGCGGTGCATTTGTTCCTCTCTTCCATGACACAGGCTATTATTATTTTAAATGAGTCGGGAGAGGATGTCCTGTACTGGATGACAGGCGCGATAGATGGGAGCAATTGGCAGGACGTCATGACCATCGCTCCGTTTTCTGTGATCGGCATCGGGCTGGCCCTCGTGTTTTCCGGCTCTGTTTCTGTTCTTGGTCTCGGAGACGAAACAGCAAAAGGGCTTGGGCAAAATATGAACGGCATCCGAATTCTGATCAGTTTGATCATTTTAATTCTTTCCGGCGCTTCCGTAGCCGTCGCCGGGCCGATTGGATTTGTCGGACTGCTTGTTCCGCATATTGTCCGCAAGCTGATCGGAGAACATTACCAATACGTGCTTCCGTTTTCGGCGCTGTTCGGTGCCATTTTGCTGGTGTACGCCGATGTTCTGGCCAGATGGATTGCATTTCCCTATGAATCACCGGTTGGCATTGTCACAGCAATTATCGGAACACCGTTCTTCTTATACTTGGCGAGGAAAGGGCGAAATCTGAAATGAAGAAAACAACCAGAAAACAAAAACGCCCCTTGCTGGCGATACTTCTATTGGCCGTGATTCTGATCGTTCTGTCCGTCATCAGCATCGGCTTCGGCGCCTTATACATTTCACCAGCTGCGGTAGTGACGAATTTGCTGGGATTGGATCATTCCTTTGAATTTATCATTCAGCAATATCGCCTCCCACGGATTGTATTAGCGATTTTGGCTGGTGCCGGGCTTGCCGCAGCCGGAGCAATTTTACAGGGTGTGATTCGCAACCCGCTCGCTTCTCCGGACGTTGTCGGCATTTCAAAAGGTTCCGGACTTGCGGCGATGACTGTGATTCTGATCTTTCCTGAATCACCGGTATACGTGCTTCCGTTCTCCGCATTTGCCGGCGCCGCCATTATTGCTGTACTATTATTAATGATAGCCCGCAAAAAAAGCATTCAGCCCTCTTCACTGGCTTTATCAGGCATCGCCTTAGGCGCGGTCTGCCACGCCGGGATGCAATATATGATGGTCAAGTTTCCGGGCGACGTGAATGCTGCACTCATTTGGCTGACAGGCAGCCTCTGGGGAAGAAACTGGGAAGAAGTCAAGCTGCTTGCGCCATGGCTATTGATTCTTTTGCCGATCGTCTGCATTCTCATACCGAAGCTGGACCTGATGTCTCTCGGTGATGAGCTTGCACAGGGTCTGGGCGAAAACGCAAACCGGCTGAGATTCATCCTGATTTTCACCGCGGTTGCACTTGCGGGAAGCTGTGTAGCCGTCGTCGGCTCAATCGGTTTTATCGGTTTGCTTGCTCCGCATATCGCCAGACGGCTTACTGGAGAAAAAGCTAAATATTTACTGCCTGCATCGGCATTGATTGGTGCTATTATATTATTAATTGCAGATACATTAGGGCGCGGCATCATGCCCCCGGTTGAAATACCGGCTGGCATACTGACGGCCGTGATCGGTGCGCCTTATTTCTTATATTTATTGAAATTCGAAGCGAGGAAACAGTAGGGAGAGGATACCATGGGAAAACTGGCTGCAGACCAACTCACTCTTTCATATGACAGCACAGTGATTATAGACGGAGTCGATTTAAAGATAGAAGAAGGCAAAATCACTGCGCTTATCGGCGCCAATGGCTGCGGGAAATCAACGATCCTCAAATCGCTCGCCAGGCTGATGGCTCCAAAAAGCGGTACTGTTCTATTAGAGGGAAAAGATATACACCGCCAGCCATCAAAAGAAGTCGCAAAAAAACTGGCCATTCTACCTCAATCTCCTCAGGCGCCTGAAGGATTGACGGTAGAAGAATTATGCTATTTCGGCAGACATCCTCACAAAAAGCTGTTATCCAAGCATACCCAAGAGGATCACGACATGGTAGAGTGGGCGCTGGAAGCAACGGGCATGATTGAGCTGAAGGATCGGACACTGGATGCCCTCTCAGGCGGCCAAAGACAAAGAGCATGGATTTCCATGGCGCTTGCACAAGGCACTGATTTGCTTTTGCTTGATGAACCGACCACATATTTAGACATCTCACACCAGATTGAAGTGCTTGAGCTTCTGAAAAAGCTGAACCGCGATCATGGCCGCACCGTTGTCATGGTGCTCCATGATTTAAACCAAGCCGCTCAATATGCCGACTATTTGATCAGTGTACTGGACGGAAAAATATACAATGCCGGAACACCGGAAGACGTATTTACCCAGCCGTTTTTCCGTGAAGTCTTCGGCTTGGAATGCTGCATTATGAGAAGCCCGATCGACCAGAAGCCAATGTGCCTGCCGACGGGACTGTGCCCGAAATTACGGGCCAAATAAAAAGGAGAGGAACCCCTCTCCTTTTTTGTATGCCAGCATACCTTTTGTATTTCCTCTCCTGTCCATGTTACAGTGGTGTCAACCAAGTGATAGGAGGATGAAAATGACAGCATCTCAGCAGCAAATTCAATTAGCAAGACGTCCGCAAGGTGTTCCCGTTCATGAAGATTTTCGCTTTGAAACCATTCCGGTTCCTGAACCGAAGCAAGGGGAAGTGCTTGTCAAAACGCTTTATGTATCGGTTGACCCTTATATGCGCGGCCGTATGCAGGATACGAAGTCATATGTTGAGCCGTTCGCCTTGAATGAAGCGCTTTCTGGCGGGGTCATCGCTGAAGTTGTATCAGACGGGAATCATCTGAAAAAAGGCGATATCGTCATCGGAAACCTCAGCTGGCAGGAATTTTCCTCGGTAAGCGAGTCTGCCTTGCGAAACATTGATACAAGCCTTGCTCCCGCTTCTGCCTATCTCGGCATTTTGGGGATGACCGGCTTGACGGCATACTTTGGATTGCTGGATATCGGGCGTCCGAAAGAAGGCGAAACCGTAGTGGTCTCCGGAGCTGCGGGAGCCGTCGGTTCAACAGTCGGGCAGATTGCAAAAATCAAAGGCGCGCGAGTTGTCGGCATCGCGGGCTCTGATGAAAAAGTCTCCTATTTAAAGCAGGAGCTGCAGTTTGATGAAGCCATCAATTACAAAACAGCTGATGATATCCAAAAAGCGCTTGAAGACGCTTGTCCTAACGGTGTCGATGTGTATTTTGACAATGTAGGCGGACCGATTTCAGACGCGGTCATGAACCTGCTCAATGAATTTGCCCGCATTCCGGTGTGCGGCGCCATATCTTCCTATAACGCAGAAAGCGAAGCAGATGACATGGGCCCTCGTGTTCAATCAAAACTCATTAAAACGAAGTCGCTGATGCAAGGGTTTATCGTAAGCGACTACTCCGATCGTTTTTCTGAGGGGGCAAAACAGCTGGCCGAATGGCTGAAGGCTGGTAAACTTCATTACGAGGAAACCATCACAGAAGGCTTCGAAAACATTCCTGACGCGTTTCTCGGCTTATTTAAGGGAGAAAATAAAGGAAAACAGCTGATCAAGGTCAGCGATCCGAGCTGAAGATGAAAATGGGAGGGCTTTTTGCCCTCCTTTTGTGTTGGGATGAGGTCAGCTGCGAAGAATCAGCGTAAGAAAACCATCTTCATCAGGTTCTGTATCTTCTAAAGTGAATCCTGCTGCTTGAAAGCAGGCTAAACTGACTCGATTGTCTTCTTCGATGCATGCCACCCATTCCCGCACGCTAGTAAAATCCTGATCAGCCAGCAGTTTTTGCAATATCCGTTTTCCATACCCTTGAAGCCGGTACAAAGGATTAACGATTAATCCAATATACGTCCGCTCCTCCCCGAACTCAATAACGGCCATCCCTGCCGGCAGCTGTCCATCATATGCCATGATGACAGTATCCTGTTCATCTTTACTTACTCGTGCATACCAGTCATCTAATGGCAGCATGCCATCCATTCTCCGCCTGGTATCCTCATGTTCAAACCAGTGTTCAAGGATCTTCAGCTCTGGCTCCTTCACTGCTTGAAATCTGTCTATTGAAACCATCTTCCCACCCCCGCGCGAAACTTTTTCTATTATTTTACAATAAAAAAGAAGGGCTTTTCGCCCCAGGCTGTCGAGAAAATCTCGACAGCCTTTATTTTTTCTTAAAATATCCATTCTCCTGTAATAAAATAAAAGAAAGACTTCAAAA
>NZ_JALAMO010000015.1 GCF_026790065.1 Bacillus sp. N13C7
AATTCGAAGTATTTTTGTTGTCCGTCAACCAGATCATTTTTAAAGCCGTCTGATTTAGCTTTGGAAGAATCCAAAACAAAATACCCATCTTTTACGGAAACATACTTTTCTAGCGCTAGAATGTCCTCTTTGTCATATTGCTCTTCACTGTACTTTTTCATAGGTGGTAGATTACTTGGGGCTGATTCTTGAGCGAAAACATTTGGAGCCAAAGAAATCAATAAACACAGGGCTAATAAAACGGTAACGACTCTTTTCATCAAAAAGACCTCCTGTAAATGTATTCTACAATTACCAAATAAATCATAAATAGGCTTGTCTGTAACCGAAGGTCAGCCGAACAAAAACCGAATAAAAAGCGCAATCATCTTTAAAAATCAAAAAAAATCTCCCCCTTCGGGGGGAGAGAGGTTTTTGGGTTTAAAAAAAGCCGGCTGTTTTCAGCCGGTCTTTTTCGATTTTGGCAAAGCCGAAATCGGGTCTTTTCTTATCTTGATACTATATAGAAACAACATCATTTTTGAAAATCGGGTTAAAGCCTTGTGTGTCAAGGGTTTAAGTTAATTTTGACAGTACAAAACTCCTTCTGCTATTATTGAGTTACCACACAGCAATAATAGAACGCTAGATTACTAGCACAGAAAGGAGTTTCGTTTCGTTTGAATTCAGTTGAACATAATTATAGCATCCTCGATGACAGGACCGCAACAGGTAAAAAGCGGGATTGGAAAGGGAAAAAGAGACGGACTAATCTTATGGCAGAGCATTATGAAGCGTTAAAAAGCAAGATTGGAGCACCTTACTATGGCAAAAAAGCTGAAAAGCTGAATGGATGTGCAGAATACCTTTCGTTTAAAAGAGATCCGGAGACGGACAAACTAAAGTTGTATCAAGCCCATTTTTGTAAAGTGAGGTTATGCCCAATGTGCGCGTGGCGCAGGTCTTTGAAAATTGCTTATCACAATAAGTTGATTGTTGAGGAAGCCAATCGGCAGTATGGCTGCGGATGGATTTTTCTCACGTTAACAGTTCGGAATGTGAAGGGAGAAAGGCTGAAGCCACAAATTTCAGAGATGATGGAAGGCTTTCGGAAGCTCTTCCAGTACAAGAAAGTGAAGACTTCGGTTCTTGGATTTTTCCGAGCGTTAGAGATTACTAAAAATCATGAAGAAGATACATATCATCCGCATTTCCATGTGTTGATACCCGTAAAGAAAAGTTATTTTACTGGCAAGAACTATATCAAACAAGCGGATTGGACAAGCCTTTGGAAAAAGGCAATGAAATTGGATTACACCCCGATTGTCGATATTCGTCGAGTGAAAGGTAAAGCTAAGATTGATGCGGAGCAGATTGAGAGTGATGTGCGGGAAGCGATGATGGAGCAGAAAGCAGTTCTTGAAATCTCCAAGTATCCGGTCAAAGATACAGATGTTGTGCGCGGCAATAAGGTTACGGAAGACAATCTGAACACGGTTTTTTATTTGGATGATGCACTGGCTGCCCGAAGGCTGATCGGGTACGGCGGCATTTTGAAAGAGATACATAAAGAGCTGAACCTTGGTGATGCGGAAGACGGCGATCTGGTCAAGATAGAGGAAGAAGATGACGAGGTTGCTAATGGTGCATTCGAAGTCATGGCTTACTGGCATCCGGGAATCAAAAATTACATAATCACATGAAAAGAGCAGGCCCGAGGGTCTGCTCTTTTTTAACGGTCAATTCCATGATCATGGCTGCGGCGGCTTTGTGCTCGCTGCTGTTCTTTTTCTATTTCTCGCTGAGCTTCTTTGTTCCGTTGTTCTCGTATTAATTCGGCAGGCTGAAGAGCTGGCTCATGTTCTCTTTCTTCAGAAAGCTCTTTAAAAAAATCGCGGGTTTTGTTTTTGCCTTTTGATCTCTCAAACTGTCGTTCTTTTTCCTGTTCGGCGAAGGCTTGTAGGTCTTTTAAGTGTGACGGATACAGTCCGACTTGTTTACCGTCTTCGTTGTATCCTCGGATAACAACGTGAGCGTGGGGATGCCCTTTGTCATCATGGACGGCTGCGACCCAATCCAGTTTAACGTTGTGTTTTCCCTCGAACCGGTTCATGGTGTCTCTGACGAGTTCTTTCAGATCGGTGGCATATCGTTCGTGTTCATCTTCGCTCAATGAGATAACAAGTTTATGCCCGACCACTCCACGCTTTGGCTGTTCATTCAGCTTTTTGAAAAATTCAATTCGTTCAATGCTGTTTTGTGTAGCTGTAAATAGTTCCGGCGGTGTCCGGTGATGCTCTCTGTCGAGCTGTATGTATTTGATATGCTCTTTGATGTGCGTGATTGGTTTTCCGCCTTTGCTATGACTGGCGAAGCCGAGTGATTTTACATGGGCGACCATTAACGTCGCTCCTCCTCGTACATCTCCAGAAGCTTTTTGTTGTTATGAATCCGACTGTGATTTTCTAAGAGATGTGTCAGTTTCTTTTGAAGCTCATTCATTTCTGCTTTTTGTTTATTTAGTTGCTGGTGAAGCTGTGCGTTCTCGTTCTGATATTGAAGAGCTGTACGGGTTATTCTTTGTGTTTCGTTTTTCTGTTTTTCGAGGTCTGCTTTTAGAGAATCATGTCGGGAATCTAGATCTTCGAATTCCTGAGTCAGCATGTTCAATACGTTCTTGGTTTCGGCTAGTTCAGTTTCTAATTTCTTGTTTTCTTGGATTAGAGAGCTGACTCTTTCAGCGCCTTCTTTATCAAAGCGTTTCCGCATTCTTTGAGCAGCAGCACTTCGGATTTGTTCGCGGCGTTGCTTCGGTTCATTTTTAGAAAAAATGAAGTCGTAAATCTGTTCCATGATGATGGAGTTGTATGTGGTTTCAAAACTGGATTTTGCAGTGAGATTGGCGATTCTTTCGACTGTTTGTGTTCCCATGTCTTCGACTCTTTTTTCGATCCTGTCGATGAGAGCTTGCTCGGTTGCGGATAGCAACGAGCTTGCTTCGACAGGTTGGACTTGATGAGCGTGATACGCCCGGATGGCGTGTTCGATCAGCAGTCCAAATTTGGTTTCCGATCCGAAGTCTTTTTTCGCGAGCTTGCGACCGAGCGAAACAACTTCGGGATCGAGTCGGACGGATTCTTTTTGACGTGCGACCATGGTTTTTTCGACCTCCAAAAATTGAGTGATTAGCTCAATTTTAGAGTGTCGGACGGTGGGGGTCAAGGGGGAGGGCGTGCCATCCCTTTTGCGGAGTGGGTTGGACACATTGTGTCCGACACTTTTAACTCCGCCTCTCCCACCCACAGGGTGCGGGGAATGCCATTTTCCACAGCTCGGGCAGGTTCCGAGCGAGGACAAAATGGCTTGCTGAAATGAAGGGCTGCGGGACGATCCGATAGGGAGTCTCGCACCCGAAATGGAAGCAAAAAAGAGGACTGAACAGGGAAGAGTAACGAGGCTCACCCTGTTCAGTCCTCTTGGGTTTTATGGCAGGCAATGGGCGATTTTATTCGCCCGCCTGACATGCGGACATAGTCCGCCGGGGGGAGGGATGTAAAAATTACACCCCCACTTTTTCAGAAGGAAATTCTATTACGGTTTCCAAAACTGCCACCACTTTTTTTGGCGGGTGGCTGCAATCATTTTTTGTGTCTCCAGCGACTCTCGTAAGGCTTGTGTGAGAAGTTCGTGTCTTTCGCTTTGTCTTTTTTCGAATGCCTCCATGCGTTCCAGCATGCTTCGATTGAATTCCTCTTGTCGCTTGATGAATTCAATCAACGGATTGTCTTGTAGCGATGTATCGGTATTCGATATGGACAGATTTGATCGATACAAACCTGCTATATGTTTTACGGTTTCATCGAGTGAGTGTCCATTGATTTTGGTCATTGTACATAGATACTCTAGAGCCTTTACATCATCTTCGCTATAGAGTCGCCATCCCTTGGAGTCTTTCTTGAAGGAATATCCTTGTTCTTCAAGCTTGCTTGAATATTTTCGTACAGTCACAGGCTCTATACCAAGACGCTTTGCAACGTCTTTTGATGATAATTTAACTCCTACTTCCATATCGAATCACCCCATAAAAAGGGTTCGCTATGGTGAGGTCAAAGCCCTTTCGTGCTGCACCCTTTATTTAAGTTGTTTTGTAAAAGGGTGCATTGAGTGCTGGATGTGACGGCGGGAACATCCTTTGCTAATGGGGTAAAATGAATGAGAGGTGTAGTGACGTGGCTGACATGAATGATTTTGAAAAGGCTATGAGATACGTAAGGGCAACTCTTGGTTTTGAAGGATTAGTGCTGACGGAAGAAGAGGAAAAGCTCTTAGAAAGACGTTTTCATGAAGAAATCACAGAAGAAGAGTACATGAAAAAAGCGCTGGAGCTGTCTTATTCTGAGGAATGAAATTTGGGGACTTGAAAACGGACATCCCAACGAACCTTGATTTGACGGCGTTTCTTGGGGTGAACCAGTAAACGAGCGTTTATGCCGCGAAAGTCGATTTACAATGAGAGGCACCTTCAAGCAAACTGCCGGAGGTGCCCCAGAGGGCGTTTTTCGCCCGACGGGGTCGCCTTTGGGAGTTTGAGGGTGCGGAGGCTCGTTGTCAATCGAACCGTGGAATAAAAAGCGGGTCCTATAGAGCTGCCGGCTATTTGATCTGTTCGGTTTGTTTTTGTCATAATAGAGGCATGAGGTGGCGTTACCAGTAGCCCACGTAAAAATCAGATAGCTGGCTATACAAAAAGACGGATGCTGAGCAATCCGTCTTCTTCTTTGTAAAAATATGTGGGAGTGGGAAGTCAAACCCCCCCTGAGGATGCTCAGATTCGTTTCTGAGCGTCTTTAAAAAGAAAGCCGACTTTGAATACATGATCGAATCAAAAGTGCTGTGAGGTCTTAAAAAAGGCTTAAATCAAGTTGCAAATCGAGAAGCCACTTTAAAATCGTCATGTTGTTGCTGCACTAATTCATGACCGGATACAAATAACAACCCTGTGATAATGGCCAAAGAACAAAGCAACTTAAATTTCATACAGGAAATCGCCCCTTTGAATTTGTTTTTGAGCGTCAACCATTTGTCGAAAGAAATATACAGAATCATCCATACGCTCTTTCCTAGTATAAAATTCAGCGGCTTCTAAAGCCAATTCTTCAAAATAAGGATATCCTCTTTCATTTCTGAGAGGTTCTAACGCTAACATAATGTCTTCCCTGTTTGATCGATCAATAAATATAGCTTTAAGGACATTAAGTAAAGTCATAAAAAAATCATCTTTAAAGGCTTTGGCGCTTTCTAAAGCACGTTCGAAAAATTCCAATGCAGGAAAGCTTTTGCCTTGTCTAAACTTAATCAGGGCAAGATCATAATAAGCCTGGGTTAATTCTTTTGCTTTAATCTCCCTGGCTACATCTGCAGCTTGAAGAAAATAATCTGAAGCTGTCTCTGGATCGTTCATTTTGTTGTAGCACAAGCCCATATTTATCAGCGCTTTTGCGATGATTGGTTTGTTATCAATCAGTCTTGCTGTTGCTAAGCATTTTTTAATGTGTGGCAAAGCTTTTTCATGAGTTTCTAAATCAACGTAATTACCTGCAATAACAAACAGACAGTGAATTTTTCGGATTGAATAAGTGTCTTCTTTTGAGTAAATTTCAAATGCTTTTTGTACATAAAACATAGAGACATGAGTTTGTTTCATGTGGTAATAAACTTCTGCTAACTTGTAATAAAATTCGGCTTTTTCTATCCGGTCACGAACTTTGTAAATTCGTTTTTCTGCTTTTTTATAACTTTGAATAGCCCTTATGTAATCTCCTTCTGAAAAGTAGTACATTCCCTCGAAGAAGTTGGCGTAATACTCCATAAGTTTGGTGATCTTTTGAGATTTGCCTTCGCTTTCTTTTAAATATTGCCATTTTTCTAACTTTTTTGTTGAGTCCGAAGGAAATAAATATGACATCATAAGATAATGTCTAAATAACATGAGCTGATAATATATGAGAAGGTCCTGGTCTTCCTCCATAGACTCTATCATTTCCGTGATTTCAGATTTCAGTTTATCTGCGTTTTCATGGTCAAATGTGTTTATGTAGTGATACCACTCATTAATCTTTACACCCACGCTAGCAGATGGAATAAGATTCATTCGTTCCCATACCCCCTATTAAAATCCTTTTTATGTAAATGGTAGCATATGAGAAACGCTAGAAACTTTATTGCGGTAAGTTTTCGGTGGGGCGCAAAAAACGAAAGAGATTCGTAATAAAAAAAGCAGACAATTGAATGTCTGCTTATACTGTCATATTAATGATCATGTACGAAAGTGCTGAGACTACAATAACTGTAACAACTACAGCCAGAGCTAAATGTTTGGCGAATGATTTATTCGACTTCCCGTCTTTTTTGTTTTGTCTAGCAACTCTGATCCAAGTCACAGCTAGAAATAAAACCATGAAAATGGGTATTGTGTAGCTGACTATAAAATCCCACACGCTTTATCACCCCTCTGGCTACTTTATGTTATTTCTGAGGTTTGATGTTAAAGACTACAGCCCAAGTCATATCAGCTATTACACCTTTCCCGTTATTATTGGCATTTATTCTTGATGCAACGAGACCGAAGTAAGCTGCACTGAGACCAGGAGGAACAGATGGAATTATACCAAACCATGCTGCAGCTACAGCGATTCCGGCTGCAACTGATGATGCGCTGCTGAAAGATGTTGCAACTTTTTTACTGTCGCAGCTGTTCAATTTTCTTGAATAGCCCCACCAATAGGTTTTGCTTTTGGTAGTTTTCCCTTTGCATTTAAGGATTTCAGCATCTGCAGGTTTAAAATTCTTTTGTTCTTGGGTCTGTCCTGTAATATTCAAATTCTTGTCTACGGTTAGATTTCCTG
>NZ_JALAMO010000016.1 GCF_026790065.1 Bacillus sp. N13C7
CATCGTTTTCTCTACAAGCTGGGGCTTTTCGCCCTCCTTTTTATTTCGTCTTCAATTTTCCGCCGGCATACACAGCTTCACTCAGCTCCACGCCAAGCTTCTTCGCCATTTTTTTCAGCTTTGATTCCTCCAGTTTTGTAACGAGGCTCAGCACATTGCCCTCTTTTCCGGCACGGCCTGTTCGACCTGATCTGTGAACGTAGCCGTCTTCGTCAGGAATATCTGCATGAATTACGTATGGCAGGTTTTCAATGTCTAAACCGCGTGCAGCAATGTCAGTCGCCAATAAAAGCGGAAACGCTCCGTCTTCGAATGCAGCAATGATTTTAGCCCGCTCCATTTTTTTCGCCTCACTGTGCAAAACGCCGAGATCAACGTGGTGATAGGCCAGCTTTTCCGCATATACACTCAGGTTGCCGATGTCTCTCACAAATACGAGCGCCTGCATGCCTTCGAGCCTTGACAGCTTTTGCAGCAGCTTCACTTTGTCGCGCTGGTCGCAAATCAGATATTGATGCTTCACTTTTCCAGCTTCCGCCTTGCTTCGCTGTACCTTCAATACCTCAGGCTCTTGCGCCAGTTCGCGAAGCACATCCTCTGTTTCCTTTTTGAGGGTGGCTGAGAAACAAAGAAGCTGCCGGTCTCTCAATGTCGTTTTAATGATTTGCTTGATCGTTTCGCGATGCTCCGGCAGGATAAGCTGATCCGTTTCATCAAGCACGATCGTTTTCACTTCATGCATTTTGAGTTTCTTTGCTTTAATCAGCTCAAATACCCTGCCTGGCGTACCGACGATGATATGCGGGTGTTTTTTCAGCTTTTCGACCTGCTTCTTCACATTCGCCCCGCCGATTAAGGAAGCCGCGCGCAGCTCTGAGCCCGCTTTCCAATCCTGAATCACCTGAAAAATCTGCATCACCAGCTCACGCGAAGGCGCTAAAATGACTGCCTGCGGATGCTTCTGGTCCGGCTTGATCCGCTCTAAGACCGGCAGCGCATACGCCAGCGTCTTGCCTGTGCCTGTCGGCGATTCCGCAATAACATCCTTTCCGTCCATAATCAGCTGGGCTGCCTGCTCCTGAACAGGGGTCGGCTTTTGAAAGCCGGAAGCATTCCAATTCTCTTGTATAAATGATTGTGCATTATGTAAAAATGGCCAAGTTTGCGTCATTTTGTTCTCCTCAATTCCTGAAATCTATTCCATAGTATCTCAAAACCTCGCCCGGAACGCAATTTTCTTTTTCTTTCCTATACCTTTCAACATTCCGAATCCTCCTTTATAATCAAAAGGGTGAATATTACACGCCGATTGTGCGTGTTTGATAACGATAGAGGTGTAAACATGAGTATTTTATCTGTAAAGGATTTAAGCCACGGCTTCGGGGACCGGGCTATTTTTAATAACGTTTCCTTCCGCCTGTTAAAAGGCGAGCACGTCGGCTTGATCGGCGCAAATGGTGAAGGAAAATCAACCTTCATGAATATTATTACCGGAAAACTTGAACCTGATGAGGGAAAAGTCGAGTGGTCAAAAAATGTCCGTGTCGGCTATCTCGATCAGCATACCGTGCTGGAAAAAGGAAAATCCATCCGTGACGTCCTGAAAGACGCGTTCCATTATTTATTTGCGATGGAAGAGGAAATGAACGAGATTTACAACAAAATGGGCGAGGCTGATCCCGACGAGCTCGAAAAGCTGCTTGAAGAAGTCGGCGTAATTCAAGACGCGCTGACAAACAATGATTTTTATGTCATTGATTCCAAGGTGGAGGAAATCGCCCGCGGCCTCGGCTTGAGCGATATCGGATTAGAGCGTGATGTCACTGATTTGAGCGGCGGACAGCGCACAAAGGTCCTTCTCGCCAAGCTGCTCCTTGAAAAGCCGGAAATTCTGCTTCTCGATGAGCCGACCAACTATCTTGATGAACAGCATATTGAATGGCTGAAACGCTATCTGCAGGAATACGAGAACGCGTTCATCCTGATTTCCCATGACATTCCGTTCTTAAACAGCGTCATCAACCTGATTTATCACGTAGAAAATCAAGAGCTGACTCGCTATGTTGGCGACTACCATCAGTTTATGGAAGTCTACGAGGTGAAGAAACAGCAGCTTGAAGCGGCCTACAAAAAGCAGCAGCAGGAAGTCGCAGAGCTGAAGGATTTCGTTGCCCGCAACAAAGCCCGTGTCAGCACGAGAAACATGGCGATGTCCCGCCAAAAGAAACTCGATAAGATGGATATGATCGAGCTGGCGGCAGAAAAGCCAAAGCCGGAATTCCACTTTAAGCCGGCGAGAACGTCAGGCAAGCTGATTTTTGAAACGAAGGATCTCGTGATCGGTTACGATTCCCCGCTGTCCCGTCCGCTCAACCTCCGCATGGAGCGCGGCCAAAAAATCGCCCTTTACGGCGCAAACGGAATCGGAAAAACGACGTTGCTGAAGAGCCTGCTTGGCGAAATCCAGCCGCTTGAGGGCTCTGTTGAACGCGGCGAGCATCTCTTTACCGGCTATTTTGAGCAAGAGGTTAAGGAAACAAACAACAATACGTGCATCGAAGAGGTATGGAGCGAATTCCCTTCTTATACGCAGTATGAAATCCGTGCCGCACTGGCAAAATGCGGGCTGACAACAAAGCATATCGAAAGCCGCGTCTCCGTATTAAGCGGAGGAGAGAAAGCGAAAGTCAGATTATGCAAGCTGATCAATTCAGAAACAAATCTGCTGGTGCTCGATGAGCCGACAAACCACTTGGATGTCGATGCCAAGGAAGAGCTCAAGCGCGCCCTCAAAGAATACAAAGGCTCCATTCTGCTCATTTCCCACGAGCCCGACTTTTATATGGATATCGCGACAGAAACATGGAACTGCGAGTCTTGGACGACGAAAGTGCTTTAAATTGAAGAAAACCCGCCTGCTGAAGGGCGGGTTTTTTACTGCCATTTTTTCTGAACGATTCTCAAAAGCTCTCTGTCTTTTAAAATGAGCTGCGATGGCGATGTGAATTCATCAAGTGTCAGCTCTCTTTTGGCAGACAGTTCAAAGTCCTCCTCATCAGCCCAAGCGGTGAACCATTCAACCGAAAAGCTGTTTTTCATGACGCTGTGTATGTATTGATAGAGCGTTTCCAAACACTTCAGATCATATTCGTCTGGCTTTGTCGTATCCATGGCAAACGTCCCCTCTACAGCATGAACCATCACTTGATATGGCAATCGTAAATGAACGGATACATTATCGGCCTCTTCTAGATAAATACCCGGCGCATCAATGCCAGACCGAAGCGGATGCCCTTTCCGTGAACGTCGTTCTTGCTGACCGAAAAAACCGGGTTCTAAAGGGGTTTTAGCTGTTAAATAGTAAAATTGTGTCATAAAGACTTTCCTTTCCTGCACCAATTCGATTATGATGCCATTATAACGAATAATACATACTGACCGTAAAGGGTACTAACATGATCAACGGCAAAAAAAGAATTCAATGTAGATGAACTTCATTACATTATTTGATCAGCTCGTGCAGAGGATGCATATAAGCTGTCTGCTTTAACATTGGAAAATTGATGGATATGCGTGTTAAAAGAATTTTGGGGCTATGGCATCAAGAAACATCTTTTACAGCAGTCTCTCTTGGCCGGATACCAACGTCCTTTCACTATATAAAACATACGGATTTGAAGCAGAAGGAATCTTAAAAAAGGAGAAATTGCTTTCTGACGGAAATTACTACAATACGGTAGTAATGGGGAGATTCCACGATTAAAAAAAGACACTGCATCTGTGCAGTGTCTTTCGCCATTAATGTCCCGCCTTAATTCCGGCATGGTGTTTACGTCCCATGAGAAGGACAAGCATGCCGACAAAAACGACGATACCGCCTACTGTATATGGTGTGCTTGCGGTAAAGTGTTCTGACAGCATTCCCGCAATCCACGGAGCGAGCGCGCCGCCGATGAAGCGGACTGAGCTGTAGGCTGAAGACGCGATTGAACGTTCAACCGGCGCAGAACCCATCACAGCTGTTGTCATGATCGTGTTGACCATACCGAGGACAGCACCGGCGACAACGATACATGTAATAATCAACGTCTGATGCTCTGTCCAGATGCCCATGATGATCAGAATGACCGCAAAGGCGATAAAGAGAACAACCAAGGAACGCACTGTGCCTAACGCTTTGTGCACGAGCGGCGCCGTAAAGACTGATGTAATGGCCAGCAGAAGGCCCCAGCCGAAGAAGACATATCCGAGACCGTGCTCATCTAAATCCAGAACGAACGGAGAATAAGCGAGCAAAATAAAAAATCCAAAGTTGTATAAGAACGCCGATACCGCCATTGTCAGAAGGCCTTTATATTTGAGTGCCTTCATCGCATCAAACACTCCGACGCGTTTCGCCGGTTTCTGCAACTTCGGAAGCATGAAAGAAATCGCGATTAACGCAATAAACATCAGGACAGATACTCCGAAAAACGGTGCTCGCCATGAAATGCTTCCAAGCTCTCCTCCTGCTAGCGGCCCGACAGAAATCCCGAGACCGAGCGCAGCCTCATACAAAATAATCGCTTGGGCACTTCCTCCGACTGATACGCCGACGATAACTGCAAGCGCTGTTGAAATAAACAAAGCATTACCTAATCCCCAGCCGCCGCGATACCCGACTAACTGAGCGATTGAGCTTGAGCTGCCGCCAAGCCCCGCAAACACAATAATAAAAATGAGTCCTAGAATTAACGTCCATTTCGCGCCGATGCGGCTGGAAATGGCTCCTGAGAAAAACATCATAAATCCGGTAACGAGCAAATAACTTGTAAACAAGAGTGATACTTCACTAGGTGAAGCATGTAATTGTGCGGCAATGGCCGGAAGAATTGGATCGACCAGCCCGATTCCCATAAAGGAAATCACACAGGCAAATGCCACAGCCCATACCGCTTTCGGCTGGCTGAGCAAGCCTGTTTTCTGATTCACTTGTTTCGTCTTATCCATTTGACCTGACCTCCATCTTTATTCCATTAAAAGAAACGCTACAAAAAATAGCGTTTAACAAACGTTTCATTCGATTGATTGAATGGCACGTTCCGCTTTATTTTTCATGCCTTGCAGGCGTTCTTTAAAGCTTTGGAATGTGCGGATTTTCTCATCAATCAAATTCAGCTGGTGATTCAGGGTTTCCTGAATTTCCTCCAGTTTTTCTTTCCGTTCCTTAGGATCCAGTGACAACAAATACCCCTCTTTGTTTAACTCTAGCTGGCGGCTGGTTTCCATGAAATGCTGAAGCTCCTGAAGGGAAAAACCGAGCACCTCTTTTGTGCTGATGACTTTCTCAAGCTCCTCCATATCATCCTCTGAATAAAGCCTTACGCCGCCGTCTGTCCGTTTCGGCGCCGGAATCAAGCCGATTTCTTCATAAAAACGGATGGTCCGCTTTGTCAGCCCGCTTCGTTTGGCTACTTGATCAATCTTCATCCATTCCAAGGTAAATCCCCCTTCGCCGTTTCTGTTCCCATTATACACCTTTTGAACCTTAACGTAAACGTAAAGTTTTGAAAAACAAGAAAGTGCAAGACGAGCGTCATAAAGCACCCGTCTTGCACTTTCTTGTTTAAGCTAAACTTCCTGTCACTGACAGAGTCTGCTTTTGAAGGCTATCAGAAAGCAATTGATACGCAATGACTTTCTTCTTGTACTGTTTCACGACGTCGATATGGTCGCCGTAGCGGTATACAAACAGCTTTACATCTTTTTTGCCTTTTTTCGTATCTATCACCAGCGGCGTACCGCCGTTTTTCGGATGTAAATAACGCTCTTCGTCACCTGGATAAATATAATATTTTTCCAGAAAAACAGCTTCGTTAAATTGTTCAATCACTTTCTGCTTCTCTTCACCCTCGAGACGTTTTCCATCTATAGAGAGAACAGCATGTTCGTCACTCAGCTTGGCGTGTACCTCGAATTTTCCGAGCAGCCATTCCATGACGCCTGTTGGAAGACAGGTTAATACGATTTTTACCAGACTCATGAGAATTAACATCACGATCGTCCATGTCATACTTCATCATCTCCGTTAGTTTTCCATGTGCCGCTGACACACAATTTCATCCTATCATAAGCAGGGCGCTTCGTTTTTGTCCATTATGTGAAAAAAACGCGGCCTTCTGCGGGCCACGTTTTTTAGCTTTCCAGCTCTTCTATCATAAGAGACAATTCTGTCCAGCGGTCCATAGCAGCCTCAAGCTCTTCCGCCGTTTTCGCCTGCTCGGCCATCAGCTCTTGGATTTTTCCGAAATCGCTGCCTGCTGCAGCGATGTCAGCTTCGAGCTGCTCATGCTTTTCTTCCAGCTGGGCAATTTTATCCTCAATGCCGTCCCATTCGAGCTGATCTTTGTAAGAAAGCTTTTTCCGTTTTTTCTTCGGCTCAGCTTCAGCCGGTTTTTCATCAGCTGCCGGTTTTTGGGCCGCTTTTTTCGCTTTTGACTCCTCCATATAGTCGCTGTAGGAGCCTTGGAAGCGGGAAATGACGCCATTTCCTTCAAACACAATTAAACGGTCGACGACACGGTCAAGGAAGTAGCGGTCATGGGATACGGTGATGACGACGCCAGGGAACTGGTCGATATAATCCTCGAGGACGCTTAATGTTTCAGTATCCAAATCGTTCGTCGGCTCATCAAGAAACAGGACATTCGGCTCCTGCATGAGAACCTGAAGCAAGTATAAACGGCGTTTTTCCCCGCCGGACAGCTTGCGGATATACGTCTGTTGCATCGAACGCGGGAAGAGGAAACGCTCCAGCATTTGTTCAGCTGTAATGATATCGCCATCCGCCGTTTTTACGACCTCCGCCGTTTCTTTTATATAGTCAATAACCTTTAACTCGCCATTCATTTCACTATGATCCTGGGTATAGTAGCCGATTCTCACAGTCTGTCCGATCGTAATATGGCCGCCGTCAGGCGTATGACGGCCGGCAAGGGTGTTTAACAGGGTTGTTTTTCCGATGCCGTTCGGTCCGATAATCCCGATCCGTTCACCCGGTATGACCAATTCATTAAAGCGGTCGACAAGCATGCGGCCGTCATAAGCGATCATGATGTTTTCCGCTACAATGACCTGTTTGCCTAGACGGTGGGAGCCAATCGCAAAGTCGAGTGAGCCCGATGACTGAGGGCCTTTCTGCTCCTTAAGCGCCTCCACTCGGTCAATTCTCGCCTTTTGCTTTGTGGAGCGTGCTTTTGCTCCCCGTCTGAGCCAAGCCAGTTCACGGCGCAGCAGGTTTTGCCGCTTCGTTTCCTTTTGCTCAGCCTGCGCTTCCCGTTCCGCGCGTTTTTCTAAAAACACTTCATAGTTGCCTTTGTATGTGTAGAGGCTGCCTCGTTCGAGCTCATAAATGCGGTTCGTGACACGGTTTAAGAAATACCTGTCATGCGTCACCAGCATGACGGCGCCGGGATATTGGCTTAAATATCCTTCAAGCCACTCAATTGTTTCATTATCCAAATGGTTCGTCGGCTCGTCTAAGATCAGCAGGTCAGCGGGCTGAATTAAGTTTTTGGCAATGGCCACCCGTTTTTTCTGGCCGCCTGAGAGCTCGTTGACCGGCTTTGTAACGTCGTTGACGCCTAGCTTAGACAATACGGTTTTTGCCAGGGTGTTCGCATCCCACGCGTTGTTTGCGTCCATTTTCGCCTGTGCCGCAAGCAGGTGCTTCTGGCGCTGTTCATTTTCAGGATCTTTCCCAAGTTCATACAGCGCTTTTTCATATTCACGCATGGTTTTCATCACAGCCGATTCACCGGAATAGATGTGCTCAAGCACAGTTTGTCCCGCAGGCAGCTCCGGGTCTTGATGAAGAAATTCGACGCGCACGCTGCCCGATTTCATGATTTCTCCCTCTTCGATAGATTCCAAGCCGGCGATCACTTTCAGCAGCGTTGATTTTCCTGTTCCGTTCGGCCCGATTAATCCGATTCTCTCATTCTCTTCAATATGAAAGGAGATGTGGTCAAATAATGTTTTATCTCCGTATGTTTTATAAAGATGTTCTGCTTTTAATATGCTCATGGTTCCTATCAATCCTCACGTAAGTTCATGTGTACATTTTAAATCAGCTGCTGGAATAAAACTAGTAAAACGTCAGGCAAATTTCATGGAAATGCGGGATAAGAAAAAGACCGGGGACAGTTGTCCCCGGTCTCTTACTCTTCCTCAAGCGCTTTTTCTGCCATTTTTGCAAGATGCTGCGCGCTTCCTGAAATCTCCTGCATCGTAGCGGAAATTTGTTCAACGGCAGCGGCTTGTCCATCCGTATGCTGGTTGATTGACTCTATTGATTCCTCCAGCCCTTTCAGCAGGCTGTGGATTTTTTTCGTGATTTGATCAATTTGGCCGACATTTTCTTTCGAGTGTGTTGCTAGCTTTCTGATCTCATCTGCCACGACAGAGAAGCCTTTTCCGGACTCTCCAGCTCTCGCCGCTTCGATCGCAGCGTTCAAGCCGAGCAGGTTGCTTTGGTCAGAGATGCCTTTCACGGTTACTGAAATATCGGCGATTTCACCGGCACTTTCGCTTACCTTTTTCGCCTGAGAGGAAATGCCCGACATTTGGGTTGAAAACCCGTTGATAGATTCAGAAATGTCGGAAATGGCAGCAGCCGTTTGTTCAACAACAGCCGATAAGCTTTCTGCCACATCATGAAGCTTAGACGACTCCTCAAGGCTCGTTCCGAGGCCGACGCCCCCAATGACTCTTCCATTCTCGTCGTGAAGCGGGATGGCACGGGCAATCAATGGGAAACCGAACAATTCTTTCGGCACCATGCTCGTCTTCTTCTGGTTGCTGCGGATGGCATCTGTGATAATATCCCCTTCCTGCAGCGGATCGCCGGCTTTTACGTTCAGCGAGAAGGTTTTGGCCGGTATATTCACGAGCAGTTTTTCCGTATCGTAAATGCCGATTGTAATATCATCTTGGACCAGGCTGTTTAAATAAGGGGCTACTTTGATAAATGCATCCAGAAGATCTGCGGTTTCTTTTTCCGTTTTAATGCTCAATTCCATTCACTCCTTTTTTATTAGTAAGGAAAGCTTCGTTTTTCTTGCTGAACTGAGATCCATTTCAGCGTTGTAAATTCTTCGAGGCTCCACTCGCCATTCAAACGGCCGAGGCCTGATTGCTTTTCACCGCCGAAGGCAACATTCGGTTCATCATTAATGGTCGTGTCATTGACGTGAATCATGCCTGTTTCAATGCGTTTCGCAAAAGCAACGCCGCGCTCAAGATTTGACGTATGTACGGCACCGCTCAAACCAAACGGGGTTTCGTTTGCGATATCTACCGCTTCATCTTCTGAATCAAACTTCATAAAGGAAACGACAGGTCCGAACAGCTCTTCCTTGGCAATGCTCATGAACGGTTTAACGTCTTTTAAGATCGTCGGTTCTACGATCGTCCCGTTAAATCCCCCAAGCTTCACTGGAACAGCGCCTTCTTCAATCGCTTTCTCGACAGATTTCATCAGTCCGTCCGTCTGTCTGCTGTTGATTAAAGGCCCGATAATCGTATCAGGATCCATCGGGTCGCCGACCTTCAGCGATTCCACTTTTGCCTGATACAGTTCAAGGAACTTATCATAAATTGATGAGTGAACCAGTACGCGGTTGGCTGACATGCAAATCTGTCCCTGGTGTGTAAATCGGCTGAACACCGCCGCATTGACCGCATATTCTATATCTGCATCCTCAAGTACGATGAAGGCGCTGTTGCCGCCGAGTTCAAGAAGCGGCTTTTTAAAATGCTTCATCGCAAGCTGGCCGATGTAACTGCCGACTTTCGTAGAACCTGTAAATGAAATGATCCGCGGCACTGGGTGTTCAACAAAGCTGTCTCCGATTTCTGCAATGTCTGTGACAACAACATTCAGCAGCCCCTCTGGAATTCCCGCGTTCTCAAAAATTTTCGCAATCAGCGTACCGCCGCAAATCGGCGTTTCCTCATGCGGCTTTAATACGACGCCATTCCCGGCTCCAAGCGCGGGCGCCACTGATTTCATAGATAAAAAGAATGGGAAGTTAAATGGACTGATGACACCGACTACACCTGCAGGCACGCGATATAATCTGTTTTCCTTTCCGTCTATTGTTGACGGAAGAATTTTGCCTTCCATGCGGACAGGGAACGTTGCCGCTTCTTTTATGATGTTTTTGACAAGACCGATTTCAAAAGCTGCTTTGAGCCTTGTTCCGCCAAGCTCTTCCATAATCAAATAAATGATGGCTTCTTCGTTCTCTTCGATATACGTGACGGCTTTTTCTAAAATGGTTCTTTTCTCGAACGGATTGACCGCATCCCATTTTTTCTTCGCCAGCGCCGCTGCCCTGTACGCTTCATCTACATCGTCAGCAGTCGCTTTTTGAAAGGTTGTGAATGTTTTTTGAGTATAAGGATTTTTGTTTTCCAGTACATTTGGGCTGCTGCCCTCCTGCCATTTTCCGCCGATAAACTGTTTATTCAATTCTTCATATTGAAACATGGTCAGCATCTCCTTTTTAACCGCAAGTCGAAATATGGGCGATTCTATTTTTTCTATCGGTTCACCCTGCATAAAATTGAATATATGATTAGTAAAAATTACTATACTATGATACGCCAACGCTTTTTTGTTTCTATCTTTTAAAGCAGAAAAATATATGATTGACTGCGCCAAATTTCGACAATATAATACAACAAGAACTGTATATAATGATTAGAATATTTTGAATTTTCCAGGAGGAACTTTTGATGAGTTCATTATTTAGAAAAAAACCGCTTGAAACATTGAGTGCGCAGAGCAAGTCAAAAAGCCTTGCCCGTACGTTAAGCGCATTTGATTTAACCTTGCTTGGCATCGGTTGTGTCATCGGCACAGGGATTTTTGTCATTACAGGAACAGTGGCAGCGACCGGTGCAGGTCCCGCTCTCATCATATCGTTTATTTTAGCGGGGCTCGCCTGTGCGCTTGCTGCCTTCTGCTATGCTGAGTTTTCGTCTTCGATTCCGATATCGGGAAGCGTGTATTCATACTCCTACGTAACACTCGGAGAACTGCTCGCCTTTTTGATCGGATGGGATCTCATGCTTGAATATGTCATTGCACTGTCGGCGGTTGCTACCGGCTGGTCGTCATACTTTCAATCACTGCTTGCCGGCTTCAACCTTCATATTCCGGCCGCATTGACAGGAGCGCCGGGGAGCACCCCGGGCGCCGTATTTAACCTTCCGGCTGCAGTGATCATTCTCATCATCACTGCGATTGTCAGCAGAGGCGTCAAGGAAAGCACTCGCTTTAACAACGTCATCGTACTGATGAAAATCGGGATCATTTTATTGTTCATTATTGTCGGCATCGGCTATGTCAAACCGGACAACTGGTCTCCTTTTATGCCATTCGGGATGAAAGGCGTCATTCTGAGCGCGGCAACTGTGTTCTTCGCGTATCTTGGGTTTGACGCGGTTTCTAACGCTTCAGAGGAAGTGAAAAATCCGAAAAAAAACATGCCCGTCGGCATTATTTCAGCCCTTGCCGTCTGCACGGTTCTGTACATCACGGTATCCCTTGTGCTGACAGGCATGATGCCTTATACAAAATTGAATGTCGGAGATCCGGTGTCCTTTGCACTGAAATTCGTCGGCCAGGACGCGGTTGCCGGAATCATTTCTGTCGGCGCCATTATTGGGATTACAACGGTTATGCTTGCTTTGCTGTACGCTCAGGTCCGTTTGACATTTGCCATGAGCAGAGACGGTCTTCTGCCCGGGTTGTTCGCAAAGGTTCATCCGTCCTTTAAAACCCCGTTCCGCAACACATGGCTGACAGGTATCGTTGCAGCGGGGATCGCCGGCTTTATTAATCTCGGAACGCTGGCTCATCTGGTGAACATGGGAACGCTTGCCGCGTTTACCGTCATTTCGATTGCAGTCATTGTGTTAAGAAAGAAACATCCAGACATCAAAGCGTCCTTCAGAGTGCCGTTTGTTCCGGTAGTGCCGATTATCAGCGCGGGCATCTGCCTATGGTTCATGTACAGCCTTCCCGGCGTCACATGGCTTTCATTTGTGATTTGGATCGCTGTCGGAACGCTGGTTTATTTTCTGTATTCAAGAAAACACAGCTTATTAAACAAATAATCTCTTTTAGCCGGCGGTGCCTCACCTGCCGGCTTTTTCCTTTTTTTATGTGCTATACTTTGAGTACTTCATGAAAAGGGAGATACACAGATGAAACAATACCGCACTTTATTATTTGATGTAGATGATACCATCCTCGATTTTCAAGCGGCAGAAGCTTTAGCGCTGCGTTTGCTGTTTGAGGATCAGAACATTCCTTTAACAAATGACATGAAGGCGCAGTATAAAACGATTAATCAAGGTCTCTGGAGAGCCTTTGAAGAAGGTAAGATGACTCGGGATGAAGTCGTGAATACCCGTTTTTCCGCTTTGTTCAAGGAGTGCGGTTATGAAGCGGACGGCACTTTGCTTGAGCAAAAGTATCGCAGCTTTCTCGAAGAAGGGCATCATCTTATTGACGGCGCCTTTGATCTCATCTCAAATCTGCAGCATCAGTTTGATTTGTATATCGTGACAAACGGCGTGTCAAAGACACAATACAAGCGCCTCCGTGATGCAGGATTATTTCCGTTCTTCAAGAATATTTTCGTTTCTGAAGACACAGGCTTCCAAAAGCCGATGAAGGAGTATTTTAATTACGTATTTGAACGGATTCCCCAATTTTCCGCGGAGTACACATTAATCATCGGAGATTCACTGACAGCTGATATCAAAGGCGGACAGCTCGCCGGGCTTGATACTTGCTGGATTAACCCTGGCAATAAGCCAAACGAGCCAGAGATCCTGCCAACCTATGAGATTCGCAAGCTTGAAGAACTGTACCCCATTTTAAAGATCGAAAATCCCGTCAGCTGCTAATCAAGCTGACGACGCTTTTAGAAGAGTCTTTTTTCCTCTTGATAAATTCTTCACCTTATGAATAATATGGTGATATGCTTTGGTTATAGATGTAAGGAGGAGACTCATTTGGCTATTGCCGCCCCGCTAAAAGAAAAAACAGTTCAAAAACCCGGCACCACGGTGTATCCGATTTTGATTATCATCGGAATCTGCCACATGCTCAACGATTCGCTGCAAGCCGTAATTCCGGCCATGTTCCCTATTTTGGAACGCTCCATGAGCCTGACATTTACACAGCTCGGCATCATCGCTTTTACATTAAACATGGTATCATCCGTCATGCAGCCTGTCGTCGGCTGGTATACCGATAAACGGCCGCGGCCGTACGCGCTGCCAATCGGTCTGACCGCCAGCATGCTCGGTATTTTGGGCCTGGCATTTGCCCCGTCATTTGTAACGATTTTATGCTGTGTGTTTTTCATCGGATTAGGCTCGGCCATTTTCCATCCGGAAGGCTCCCGTGTGGCGTATATGGCCGCCGGCACAAAACGCGGGCTCGCCCAGTCGATCTATCAGGTAGGCGGAAACTCAGGCCAGGCGATGGCGCCTCTGATCACCGCGCTGATCCTTGTGCCGCTCGGACAATTCGGTGCCGTTTGGTTCACGCTTGTCGCCGCGCTCGCTGTTATGTTTCTGCTGTATATTGCGAAATGGTATGCTGTACGTCTCGGAAGCCTTGCCCAGCAGTCCGGCAAACAAAAGAAAACGGCTGAAAACACAGCCATCACCAAATCTGTAGTATCTGCTCTTATCATTATTATATTTCTCATTTTTGCGCGTTCCTGGTATACGAGTGCGATCGGCAACTTTTACACGTTTTACGCGATGGATACATATCACGTAAGCATTCAGCAGGCACAAAGCTATATTTTTGTCTTTTTGCTGTTCGGCGCTGTCGGCACGTTTCTCGGCGGCCCGCTCGCAGACCGTTTTGGAAAACGCTTCGTAATCCTCGGTTCGCTGCTGTGCTCTGCGCCGCTGGCGATTTTGCTGCCATTTGCCGGCCCTGTTCTCGCCTATGGCGTGCTTGCCTTGATTGGCTTGATTCTGATGTCAAGCTTTTCCGTAACAGTTGTCTACGCACAAGAGCTAGTTCCTGGAAAAATCGGCACAATGTCCGGTTTGACTGTCGGGCTCGCCTTCGGAATGGGCGCGATTGGCGCTGTTGCGCTGGGCGCTCTGATTGACGCCGCGGGACTGACTCCGACAATGATTGCCATTGCCTTTCTCCCTGTTCTCGGCATCCTTGCCTTCCTATTGCCGAGCGATCAGAAGCTGAGAGAATGGCATAGCTGAAAAACCCCTCGCCATGCGGCAGGGGTCTTATTTAATCCAGCTGGATAAAATGAGTGTCAGGCACTGCGTGCTTCGGGATAAAGCCGTCCGCAAAGTCCGGGAATGCAGACTGTATTTCGTCAATCCATCTTTTCAGATTCAACACATACGGTATATAAATCATTTCAATTGTCGCTTCATCTTCAATCCGGTAATACCAGCAAAGATTAAACTCATTTTCCGTTACCAGTGTAAACCCGGAGAAATGGTAGAAAATCAGGGGCGTTTCATCTACATACACGCGGCCGTCCTTTTGCGCGACCTTATAGTTCTCGATATTCCAAAGCGCTGTATTGGCTCCGATTGATTTGACAACATGCACACTCTTATACTGCGCCGGCCATTTCTCCACATATCGTTGATCGCCGTACGTCTTGCGTTCTGTATCCATTTCTACCGTGCAAAATGCAATGCAGTCTTGTCTCCACTGCCACACCGCTTCATAGGCTTCCTTCGTATTTCCGGCACCGACAAATCCTGTGTTATAGCGGCCGGTCCGTTCATAGTAGGACATGAAACGCAGTGAGTTGCGGTGATCGGTCAAATACAGAGAAGCTGTTGGGTTCTCCGCAAAAATACATGCCGGATCAGCAAAGAAAAACAGATCGGTATCCATATGGGCAAAGTAGTCAGCCTCATTCCATTTGCTCATGACATGGAATAAAAAAGCAGGCTTCAATGTCCAGCAATATTCATGAAACGTTCTGTTGCTTTTCGCTTTCAGCAGCTCCGGATCTTCCATTTCATGCAGCTGCACAAAGGTTACATGCTCCCATGGGACGTGCTGAAGCAATTCATATGCCTTCTGATCGACACATAACACATACAAATGAAAATTATCACAATGCTCATGGAGAGAATGAATCATGGGCATAAGCTTAAAGATATGCGTCCTTGACACTATCGTTGAAAAATGAAATGTACTCACCATACCACATCCAATTATCTAAGATCCACGTGCAGCAAATCGTTGACAAGCGCATACAATGCGTTGGCAAAATCATTCACGCCTAGCTTTTTCTTCGCTTTTGGGAGAAGCTTGCGAACGGTTTGTAAATCAAAGCTGTTCGCCGTCATCCTTGGGGCTTTCTTTTGCCAATCCGGGTCAATGTTGCGCTCTTTGACAACATGAAGCAGCTCAAGAAACAGATTCAGCAGCATGTCATATTTTTGAGATTCCAGCAGCTTATGAATATCAGCCATGATTCTGTTCGTCATGTCAGGAGGAAACGGCCCGTTAAAAGCGAGATGAACACCTAAGGAGCGGATGTTATTGTATTTATCGCACATATAGGCAATGTTTGCCCGAATATCGTCTACAGACTTACAATTGCTCGGGTGCTCCTGATGAACACTGACAATATCGCGATGCAGCCTGAAGGTCAGTCCGGCCTGATGAAGCCTGATCCCGAGGTCATAATCCTCAAACCCGTACCGCACAATACCTTCATCAAATAAACCGAGATCAACCACATGGTTGCGTCTAACAGAGGAATTATTCGTGATAAAAAAGCGCCATGGCATATGATAGCCTTTCAGGTCATCGCCGTACTCATCTAGAATCCGCTTGAGCACGTCAATAAACTCGGTATCGAGGTCAAAGCTTTTGTCCAGGAAGCTCCCGTTTTTGATCTCCTCTTCCATCAGCAGCTTTTGTTTGTCTTTCTTCGGCATTTCGTCTACAAGCTTTGCGAGCTGTTCTTTATGTTCATCTTCAAAGCGTTCATAATAAAAGCTATAGATCCGTTTCCAAAACAAACCGCACACGACGAGATTCTCTACGTTCTCATGGGCTTTGATATGCTTTGCCACAAGGTCCTTTGCCGCAAGCATATCGCTGTCATGGAAAATCAGGATATCTCCTCTGGCATTGCGAAGCGCCTGATTTCGCCCGTACGCAATGCCTCTGTTTTCTTTAATACGTGTAAAGATCAGCGGAAAATCCGCTTGAAACGACTCAAGCATCGAGAGCGTCCCGTCCTCAGAGCCATTGTCCGCTACAATGACTTCAAATTCTTCATCGCACTCCTGCTGGTTTAAAGACAGAAGGCTGTTATAAAGACGCTCCTTTGAATTATATGCAGGAATAATAACGCTTGCTTTCACTTCATATTCACTTCCTGTATTAAATCATTTATTTGTTATCATCTTTTGAAGCAAAACCGTTAAATTCAGGGTCTAACGTTTTGATGTGCTGAATGATATGCGGGAGTGTCTCTTGATACAGCTCATGGACAAACGGCAGGTCTGTGCGGGTTGTTTCATGAATCTGTTTGATTTCATTCATGCTGACGATTCGGTATCCGCTGAAATGGTAAAAAATCAGCGGGCTGCCATCCTCAAGCACGATTCGGCCATCATTCCAGGAAAACGTATGCTGCCCGTAGTTCCAGTGGCCGATGTTCACACCGGGTGTCGTAATGTCACACACATTCGGAAACAGCTCAGACATATAATCCAAATAGCCCTGATCACCGAATTTCCCTTCACCAGGTGCATTTTTGCACTCCTCAAGACAGCGTTCCTTCCACCACTCCAAGCAATCCGTGCCGGCTTCATCATGCTTAAAGCTGATAAAACCGGAGTTATACCTGCCCAAAAGCCGCTGGAGCATGTCAATCTGCTCTTTCTCAAAGGATGGGATTACGATATCCCCCCGTGAAAGCAGCACCGAGCAATCTGGCTGGTTTTCAAAAATCGGCGATGGATCGGCGTAGAAAAATAAATCTCCGTCAATATACGTCACACGCTCCAGCTCGGGATTGCTGTTCAGCACAGCTTGCAGAAAAATCGGCTTCATCGTCCAGCAGTACTCGCTTTGATCTCTTGATCCCTTCAGCTTCTGAAGCATTTCATTTTCAAGCGCAGACACCGGCACAAGGTTCAGCTGCTTCATCTTCAGCTTCTGTAAGACGCGGTGCGTATCTTCATCCATGCACAGGATAAAAATGGGACTATCTTGATCCACCTGCTCTAATGACTTAAATAGGGCGACTGCCTGATATAATCTCCCTTTTGATAAAACGGTGCAATATGCGCTGGTCACAGTCATGTTCACCTCGTTTCACATTACTTTTTGAAGAATTCCGTATACCACTCAATCGTTTTTTCAAGTCCTTCATCAATGGTGTAAGCGGGTGCCCAATTCAGCAGCTTTCTTGCTTTTTCCGCGGATAAATACTGATGTTTGATTTCATTGCTTCCCTGGTTCAGCACCTTTGGCTTTAGGCTGCTGTTCATTTTCTTCAATATTTTTTCTACCAGCTCAAGGACAGTCAGCTGGATTTCATTGCTGAAGTTAAAGGCCTCTCCGGCAAGGTTGTTTTCTTCCATTTTTTCTGCCAGAAGCAAATAAGCCTGAACAGCATCCTCAATATAGAAGTAGTCACGGACAAAGGTGCCGTCACTGCGGATTTCCGGCGCTTCGCCGTTCAGCACAAGCTGAATCGTCTGCGGAATGATGCGGTTGAAGTTCAAATCCCCGCCGCCGTACAGGTTCCCGCAGCGCGTAATGCAGACCGGAAGCCCGTACGTGTGGAAATAGGTGTGGCTAATCAAATCTGCACAGCTTTTTGAGACATCATACGGATGCTTGCCTTGCAACGGCATATTCTCATCGTACGGAAGGTTTTCTTGATCGCCATAAGCTTTATCACTTGATGCGACAATCACCCGCTTAATTAATGGATGCTTCCGGCAGGCTTCGAGAATATTCCACGTGCCAAGGATATTCGCTTCAAAGGTAGAAATCGGATTGCGGTTTGCCACGCCGACAATCGCTTGTGCAGCGAGGTGAAAGACTGTATCAATTTCATACTCGCCAAGCGCTCGTTCAATCACAGGCAAGTCTTCAAGAGAGCCACGCACGATGTTCATTTTCTTGATATGGTCTCCCTGATAAAGGTTGGATTGCGGCACATGATCTCTGACAAGCCCCGTAACATTTGCGCCCTGCTCAATCAGCTCTTTCACCAAGTAGCTTCCTAAAAGACCTGTACACCCCGTGACAAATACGTTTTTATTTTTCCAGAAACTCAAATCAGTTCACCATACCTTCCATACTTGTTGTCCTTGATCCCACATTTTGTTGACTTCTAAGAGATTTTTATACGTATCGATGGCCGTCCAAAATCCGTAATGGCGGTACACGGCAAGTTCTCCGTCTTTGGCAAGGTTCTTCAGCGGTTCATCTTCGAACATCATGTTCCCGTCTTTCGGCAAATAATCGAAAACCTTGGGGTCAAGAACGAAGAATCCGCCGTTGATGATTCCGTCACTCGATGTCTTCTCCGAAAATGTTTTCGCCATGCCGTCTACAACCGTCAAGGTGCCGAACTGCGTGGTTTTGTCAATGCCGGTGACAGTCGCGGCAGCACCTTTTGTCTGATGATAGCTGATGAGATGAAATAGATTGATATTGGCCAGCCCGTCCCCATAGGTGAGCAGAAACGTTTCATCGCCGATATAGTCTTTCGCCTGCAGGATTCTCCCGGCTGTCAGCGTGTCTTCCCCTGTCTCCAAAAACGTAATTTTCCACGTTTCAGGCTGCCCCAGCATCTGCACCTCTCCTGTAGAGCTGTCGAGTGTCAGGCTGTTGTGCTTCCATTCATAGTCAAGAAAGTATTCCTTGATTTTTTCGCCTTTATAGCCCAAAAGCAGAATAAACTCGTTTACTCCGTAGTACTGATAGATTTTCATAATATGCCATAGAATCGGTTTGCCGCCTATCATGGCGAGCGGTTTAGGAATGTCATTCGTGACTTCACTCATTCTCGTTCCTTTTCCGCCGCAGAGAATGACCGCTTTCATCTCTACCCCTCATCTCTATGAATATTGAGTTCGAAACCTGGTACATCTTTACAATCTATCAAGGCGTTTCCCCGATAATTTGTCCGATATCAATACCGGTTTCAAAATCTACTGTAATGATATGAGAGAAAGGCGGCCTTGGTGACCAAATGGAATCTATTTTTTCAAGTTGGTTATGTAACCAAAAAAAAGAGCCTTGAGCGAAGGCACTATGCCCGCTCAAGGCTCTTTCTCGTCTTATTTGATTTCTTTTTCCTTGCCGTAATGATATTCAGATGGGTCAACAGCTGTAAAGTCGCTGAGTTTGTGGAATCTCAGCAAGTCTTTGTACAGGACACTGTCTGACAGGCTCAGCTGCTGATTCACTCTTGTTTTTAGATTCTTCGTTTCTTCATTCGCTTTCAGTTTTTTACCAGTCTTCGTATCGTAAATGACATTGTCGACAGATGTGTACTTCGGCGTCACGAAGTCTCCGTTTCTGAACGCCACTGTATCATCGTGGTCTTTAGAGAATAAATCAGTACCGAAGTTAATGTATTTCTGAGAATCAATTCCCTGTAAGTGCAGAAGTGTCGGCATGACGTCAATTTCCCCGCCATACGTATGGTTCACTCCGCCTTTTTTGCCAGGAATACGGATCATCAGCGGCACACGCTGGTTCTGCGCGTTTTGATAATCTGTGATTTCTTTTCCAAGAATCTCTTTCATCGCGCGGTTATGGTTTTCAGAAATACCGTTATGGTCACCGTAAATCATGATGACTGAGTTGTCATACAGACCGGCTTCCTTCAGCTCCTTGAAGAATTGCTCAAGCGACTCGTCAAGGTAACGGGCAGTCTGGAAGTAGCTGTCAACTGTGTTATCGCCAGTTGTTGCTTTCTTAATGGACGCGTCCTTTTCATCCAGATTAAACGGATAATGGTTTGTTAATGTAATCAAATGCGCATAAAACGGCTGTTTGAGAGATTCAAGTTTTGGAATCGATTCTGTAAAGAACGGTTTATCCTTGAGTCCCATATTAATGACGTTTTCATCTGACATATCATAAGTGCTTGCGTCAAAGAACTTGTCATAACCGATATGTTTGTAAATCTGGTCACGGTTCCAGAACGATTTGTAGTCACCATGCAGGACGGCGCTTGTGTAGCCTTCCTTCTGATTCAAAATCGCCGGAAGCGACTGATAGGTGTTTTCGCCTTTCGTCACAAACGCGGAGCCTTCAGGAAGGCCGAAGATGGAGTTATCCATTGTCAGCTCGGCATCAGATGTTTTTCCTTGGCCTGTCTGATGGAAGAAGTTATCAAAATACGTCACATCTTCTCCGCCGTGTGCGAGTTTATTTAGGAAAGGCGTCACCTCTTCACCATTCAGCTTGTAATCAATCAAGAATGACTGGAAGCTTTCGAGGTGAATCTTAATGATGTTTTTCCCTTTGGCAGCACCGAAGTATTCGGCATTCGGTTTTGCATAATGAGACGTTGTGTAGTTCTCAACGCTTGTTAAATCATCGCTGCTCGCATAGGCTCTTTGTGTTTCCGTTTGAGCCGTCTGCACGCCGTCATAAATAGTGTAATTGTAAAGACCTAAATATTTCACGATATAATTGCGGTCAAACGTTCTTGTCAGCAGCTGCGGACGGTCTTTTTCCGCATAGTGCAGGTTGATGAAAAACAGTGCGACCCCGGAAAGGATCACCAGTGACGCAAAACGTTTTTTCATTTTGTATTCTTTTAATTCAGGTCTCCAGATCAATACCGCAATCAAAATAATGATATCTAAGAAATAGAAAATATCATGACCGGCCATGATACTGAAAATCCCGTCTCCCATGTTTCCGACATTGCCGGACTGTTTAATGTTCGGGAACGTCAAGAAATCATCAAAGAAACGATAGAATAAAATATTAGCATATAACACAAATGTCATCACAAAATCGATAATCAGCATGATAATGGCTGATTTACGCCCTTTCGCCAGCAAAGCCAGTCCTAAAAAGAAGACGGCGCTTGAGAACGGGTTAAATATCAGGAGGATCTCCTGAGTTGTGCCTTTTACCCCAAGATTAAATTCAGTCTTGTAGGATAAATACGTTTTTGCCCAAAACAGTATAACAGCCAGCACAAAAAAGCTAAGTTTGTAAGAAAAAAGTTTCTTCATGGCAACCTCTACTTTCTTAAACACTTTAAGTTCTTTATTCATATTTACCTGCTCTTTATCCTGTCTTCCTATTCCTTCTTTCCAAACAAAATCAAGGCATCACACAACAATAAATACACCGCGGTAACCCCCGGAATAGTTATGTTTTGCACCATACCATTTTTTTGTTACACCTATTTCAAACCAAACACTGGACGAAAGAAGCCTTCATTTCGTTTCACTTTTTTTCTCAGAAAATAAAAAAGGGTTTCTTTTGTCATGTCTGCCGTGGAAAAAAGAAATAGATACCGAGTATAAGAATAACATAAACTAGCAAAAACGAAAAATAGGTTTTTCAGACAGCCCGCCCTTCCGCGGACTGTGGTTATTGTATGCACTTACATTTAGCTACATCACCATTTTTTTAAAGGACAAAAAAAGACTGGATGTCTCCAGTCTTTACAGCCCCGACCAAACATCTTTTGCATATATACCGGTATCCTGCAGATGTTTCAGCCAGTTTTCCGCTTCTTGTTCGCTGGTGCCATGAACAGACGCATGCGCTTTTTGCAGCGCGACCTCCACATCTGGGGCCATTTTGCTGCCGTCACCGCATACATAGAGCCTGCCTCCGCGGTCAAGAATTGAGATTAATGTTTCTGCATGGCCAGCCATGAGGTGCTGGACATACGTTTTCGGCATGCCTTCTTTTCGGGAAAAGGCTGTGTGGACAGTGACGATTCCGTCTTTTTCAAACTGCTCAAGCTCTTCTCGGTAAATAAAATCCTGATCGTTTCTGCACCCAAAATAGAGATGGGCTTCACCGAGCGTTTTCCCCTCCCGCTTTAAAGCTGTACGGGCTTGGAGAAAACCGCGGAATGGCGCTACTCCTGTGCCCGGACCAACCATAATAATTGGAGTTTGAGGGTCTTCCGGAAGCTGAAACCGGGATTCCGGTGTGCGGACAAACATCACAACATCATCACCCGCCTTGCGTTCAGCCAAGTCGTTAGAAGCCACGCCCCTGTATTCGCCAAGGCCGCTCCAAGCAGGACCGCGCACAACACCGACTGTAATGGATGCGCGCTCCGGATTCACCCTTGGAGAGCTTGAAATTGAATAATATCTCGGTTTTAACGGCCGTAAAAGCTCTAAAAATCGTTCAAACGGCATGTCGCACGCTTCATACTTTTCAAGCAGATCAAGCATGGAAATCCGTTTTTTCAATATTTGTTCCTGATAGACACCCTCTGCCGCAAGCTCTTCTAATTCCCGTTTATGCGGCGGGCAAACTGTATATGCCGCCAGCTCCCGTATTTGTGCCCTTGTAGCCGCTTCCTGCACCTCGACACTGTAGCTGAGAAGATCTTGCAGGCTGACAGGCCGCTCCAAAGGCAGATGCCCCGCACTGCGCCCGCTTGCTGACAATGTCACTTGGTCGGTACCCTTCAGACCGAATCTGTTAAGAATCCGGCTGACATTGGTTTGGCTGTTCCTCGGCAATATGCCAAGGTGATCGCCCTCCCGATATTCAACATCCGGCGGCAATGCAATTTCGATATGGCGAGTGCTGCGATCGCTGTCTGCGGACTGGAGTTCACGATTTTCGGCAATGGATGCATGAGCCGCTTCGTACGATCGGGCCAGCGGGGACTCTCCAAGCCCTCTCACAAACTGAAGGCTCAGGGTGCTTCGTTCCTTATCGGCGTTTTCATTAAGCTCTAGTCCGAATGCTTTGATGGCGTCCGCCCACATGCTTTCTTTCCACTCGTCAAGCTGCCCTTCAAAATCACCGCTGACATCACCTTCTCCGCGCGCAGAAAACCGAGTCGCGCCTTTCTTCGCAAGCTGTTCATCAATGAATCTTGGTACGTACTGATACGTGCTCGCCCAGTTGTGGTCGCCGCAGCCAAATACCGCATAATGGACGCCCTCAAGCTCCCCCGGTTTGATTTCTTGAATCCACTGCACAAACTGTCCCGCATTGCTTGGCGGTTTTCCGTTATAGGAAGAGGTCACAATGACAACCGCTCCCTCTTTCGGCAGCTTTCCAATTTGGTCATTCAGAGGTGCCGTCTCCGTCCTTACGCCGTGAAGACTGGCTGTATCAGCAAGTTCCTGGGCGACGCCTTCTGCGGTGCCAGTATCAGAGCCATACAGGACGAGAAGCGGCCGGTTGTTGAGGCCAATGACAGATGCGCCCTTTGTTTCTGTTTTCTCTTTTTGCTTATCAGGCGCGGCCTTTTCAGCTGCCGGGACATCCGCATGAATGGCTTCCTGATGCCTGGTTTGAACCCTAATGTGAAAATCGCCCGGCTTGAGTGTCAAGGTTTGTTTAATATCAAGCTCATAATTTTCATGATCAATCAGCGTGAAATATTTTAAGATCATGCCCAGCACAAGTGTGGCTTCATGAAGGGCAAACTGCATGCCGATACAGGCCCGCTGTCCATTCCCAAAAGGTTTGTACGCATGATGAGGCACTTGGTCCTGGTGTTCAAACCGTTCCGGCCGAAATTCCTCGGCATCCTCTCCCCAAGCGTCCCGATCACGGTGAAGCTGCGGAATCAGCACAGAAATTCTGTCTTTCGTCGTAATCGGGTACTTTCCGCCAATGACTGTGTCTTCCTTTGGATAAAGGCTGAAAGCCGGAGCCGTCGGCCATAAGCGCAGTGATTCATTTAAAATCATCCGTATGTATTTCAGCTCGAGCACTTGTTTATAGGTCGGCGCTGCATCCGTCAGTACCCGGTCAACCTCTTCATATGCCTTTTTCAGTTTGTCAGGATGGTTCAATAAAAAGTAGATCGCAAAGGATAGCAGGCCGCTCGTTGTTTCATGTCCGGCTATCAAAAACGTAATGATTTGAAAACGAATATTTTCATCGTCAAGCTTGTCGCCCGTTTCCGGATCTTCCACATTCAGCATGCGGGCGAGCAAATCTTTTTCATCCTGGTCTCCATTCGACCTGCGCTCCGCTATAATGCTGTCAACTAGCGAAAACATCGTTTGAATATCATGATGAAATTGCCGTTTTGTTCTGACCATGAGTTTATCTTGAACATCGAGCCGCTGCATCTGGTGCATCGCTTCATCAAGCGCCCGCACCATGCTGTTGATAAACGGGTGGGGCGTTTCTCTGTAGTAGCTGTTAAAACGATAGTTAAATCCGCACAGTCCAATGGTGTCGAGCGTCAGCCGGGTCATATCTGCTGGGACATCGACTGCTTCATTTGGGTTGAGCCTGGCCCATTTTTGAATGAGCTGAACGGCGATATCAACCATTTTCTCATGGTAGTCCTTCATGGCCCGCTGGCTGAACGTCGGCATCAGAATGTTGTGCGCTTTTCTCCAGTTAGGCTCGTGCGTCCAGCTTGTAAACAATCCGTCACCGGAAAACGCGCGAACCTTTTCCAAGGCGCCTTCAATGCTTTTGTCGAACCGCTCTTCATCACAAACCTCTTTCACCAATTCATGGCCGGACACCACAATCGTCGTGCCCGCGGGTGTATGGATTTGAAAAATCGGGCCCTGCTCTTCCGCCAGTTTGATCAGCGACAGTGTTGGTTTGTCCTTATCAATTAAAGGCAGATTTCCGAGCGGCCCAAACGTCTTCGGCTGAGGAATCGGGCTTGCTTTCTTCATCGAACCATTCCTTTCCGTATGAAATGCCTTCTATCTGACTACATTTCCCTTTCATGGCCATGATTATTCTGTTCTCCCAATTGACGCATGATCGCTGTTTTTTCTATACTTGAGAAGCTGTACAATACGTTAATAAGGTGAGTTCATATATGGATTTTGAAATTCGGTTTTTATCCTTTTATGTCATACAGGTGGAAGGCAAAGATGAGCAGGCGAACAAACAGTTCAAGCACTTCCAGACCCTTGATACGGGTGAATTTGAAGAAAGCGAGCTGAAGGACTTTCTCGACGGGGAGCTGAAAAAAATCGTCAAACGGAAAGCAGACCGCCATCCGCAGTCCGAGCAGGTCCCGACGAAAATCGGCCATTTTATCGTCGAGCCCGGCCATGAGCTCGATTCCAACCCAAACTACAACATGTTCAACCGTGCGCGTCTGGCGGAAACAAAAGAAGACTTCAACGAGCTGAGCGAGCAGTTCGTCCGCACGTACCTCGACACGAGCGCGGTTCGCGGCGGCGTGTTCCTCGTTGCTTCAGCCGTACCGAGAAAATACTTTGACGAGTCATTTGTCTTCATTATGAAATGTGATTTTGAGCCGAAGGTCGCCCGCATCTCTGACGCGTCTTCTCTCATTAAAAAAGTCGAAATGGCGATCACGACAAAAAACATGAAAAGCATCCAATACCCGTACATGCCGGAGGAAGGAATGATCGAGGAAGGCGAGCTGAAAATCCACCAGGCCTCGCACGCCCGCTATTTTGAGGACTTTCTGAAATTCGTCGAATACGGAGAATCGATGCCGGAAATCATGAAAACCCAGGTTATGAACATGGTGCAGGAGCACGTCTACGAGACATTCGAAGACAACAGCGAGGAGCTCAAGCAGTTCGAGCAGGACATTGAGATTTGGGAAGCGAGCGAAAAACGGGAAATCCAAGAGCGCCTCGACACCCATCAAGTGATCGAAGCCTCCGCCCAAATCATTGAGCACACGCCCGAGGCCGAGCTGAAAATGAAAGTCGGAGACACCGAGATTAAGGGATTGCTAGCGGATTTTGGCGATTCAATTCATCTCGCAAAAGTGAACGGGCGCTATGTCGCGCTGATTGAAGCCGAGACGATTTCGTTTGAGAAGGGCAGTTCGCCGGTGGAGTTTTATAAGCCTGAGGGGCTGCATGAGGTGATTGAGCGGATACGTAATAAAACAGAGCAAGAATAAAAAAAGTCCAGAAATCACTTTCTGGACTTTTCCTATTTAATACCTCTCTCTCAACACCGCATAGCACTCCCCAATCAATTCTTCCGCTCCCGGCTCTCCTTTCAGCCCGCGGCGGACGATTTCTGAGGAAAGGTTCTGGACTTTGAGCGCTCGTGGGGCTCTTCTTTTGTAGTACGCCTGAAATGCTGTTTCGTGGCCTTCATGGTTTTTGAGTTCTTCGGCGAGGACGATGGCATCCTCGATCGCCATTGCCGCTCCTTGCGCCAGGGTCGGCGCTCCAGCGTGGGCGGCGTCTCCTCCGATGACGACGCGGCCTTTGTGCCATGGCTCCTGCACGGCGACCTGCTCCAGTTTGTTAAAGATGACAGGATGCTGTTTTGACATGTGCTTTGTGACAAAATCCAGCCCCGGAAAACCAGAAAGAATCTCTTTTACTCTATCAAACCGGGTATCTTCCTCATCCCAGTAATCACTCGTGCAAGGCTGGAGGACGAAGACATAGCCGGCGTGTTCCGCCAATGGAACGACGCCAATTTGTGTATCCCCGCTTCTATACATTAATGTCGCGTCCTCAAATGTAAAATCAGGAAGTTCGATATAAAAGCGCCACGCCCCCATGCCAAGGTACTCTTTTTCTGTTTCCTTTTGCAGCATTCTATCGCGAACAACGGAGTGAATCCCGTCAAAACCCGCCAGAATGTCAGCCTGCAGCTTTTCTCCATCTTCACATACGGCAGTGACCGCTTCAGCTGTTTCTTCATAGGAGACAACCTTTTTCCCCCACTTGATGTCTACACCCGCCGCCTCGGCATGCTTCTTGAGAATGTCATTTAGCGTTTTGCGCAGGATATTATTGCGTCCCGGCAGTGTATCGTCTAAAAAGGATTCGCTGACTGTAAACAGGAGATTCCCCTGTGCATCAAACGTTTTAAACCACTCTGTTTGAAAGCCATGCTTACAGCACTCCTCGAACACGCCCAATTCTTTCAAGACGGCCATTGCGTTTTGCGGCTGAAGAATTCCCGCACCCGTTTTGCGGTTTTCTGAAGCCGCTTCACACAAGGTGACAGAAAACCCTGCTTTACTGAGGGATATGGCTGCTGATAAGCCGCCGATTCCGCCTCCTGCTATCAAAATATGTTTCATATGTAATACCACCTTTTCAGCTTTATAAGTAGTTAGGCACCTAACTACATTACCTTACTATGTTGAGTGAAAAGCTGTCAATCCAGGTTGCGTTACGATTTCCGCTCCTTTATAATCGTGTCACTACTAATGTACAGGAGCTCATTGCAATGGAATTAAAACATTTACCGAAATATAAGCATATAACAGAGCACGCCGAGACGTATGCCAATATAGACGCCGGCTCTCTTGAATTGTTTTTATCTCTTTTTGATATCTCTAAAAAAATGAATCATGTGATGGAGCATTACTTCGCAGGCCGCGGGCTGTCAGAAGGAAAATTCAAAATCCTGATGCTGCTCTTTGATGCCAAGGACCATACGTTAAGTCCGACAGAGCTTGCCAACCAATCCAACGTCACGAAAGCAACGATTACAGGCCTGCTGGACGGGCTGGCGAGGGACGGTTTTGTCAGCCGCAGGCACCACACAGAGGATAAACGAAAAATCAGCATTGAACTGACAAAGGAAGGCAAAGAACGGCTGGAGCAATTTCTGCCTGGCCATTTCAGCAAAATCTCCGCGGTGATGGAAAACTACAGCGATGAGGAAAAAGACATGTTCGTGAAGATGCTGGGTGATCTTTTTGAAAGGCTCAGCGTGTTTAAGGACTAAAAAACCCATCTCACCAAATGCACAGGCGCCACACCTAACAAAATGACAGCCGCCCACCTTCACCTGCCTTGTTGTGTATGAAAAAAAGCGCCTATCCAAAGACAGGCGCTTTTTCATTAATCATCACTGCTCAAAATGCCAAAGAAGCGAAGCAGGTTGATGAACAAGTTGATAAAGTCAAGGTACAGCGATAATGCCATTACGGGGATTAAGTCTTCCGTAATGTGGCGGTGTTTGATTTGGTTTAAATCATACAAAATGTAAAGAGAAAAGACGATGGTTCCGATCACGGAATACGCCATCATCGCCGCTGAGTTTAATGGGCTGAAAATGTTGAAAATACCCACCACCATCAGCGCGAGCACCGCTACCAGCAGAAATGACCACAGGAAGGATAAATCCTTCTTCATTTTTGCGCCGATTGTGCCCAAAACAGCAAAAATGACAAATGTAGAGCCAAAAGCTTCAAGCACGACATAGGCGCCGGCGATGGAAGCATAGTGGCTGACGATCGGAAATAAGGTAATGCCGGAAACGAACGCGAATGTATAGACAAACGCATATCCGACCGCTTTTCTTCTGCGCATCCAGAAGGCCAGGATAATCATCGCCACTTCAAGAATAGAAAGCGGCAGCATCAAAGCGACAGGAACAAATTGGCCGATAAAAAGGCCGACAGTCGCGATCAGCAATGTGAAGACAAAGACTGTCAAAATGCGTTGCATGATCGATTGCTTACTCTCGTGAACCGTAGCTTGCATGTCAAAAATCCTCCCAAAAAATGATCTTAAAGGTCTATTATATAAAAACTGGATGAAATATGTATATGTTTTAAGGAGAATTTAATGAAAACAAACCCTTTACGCCCTCACTTCGTTTCTTTCCTTTTCAGCGAAAAACGGTGCTTTTCTATTTTCTCAATTTGGGTCACCTGAGAATCATGAACCGTAATCTGAACGGTGCCGAAATCGAGCGTTTCCAGCGAGCTGATTATCTTTTCAATCACTTCAGGATCAATCGTTGATTTTGAAACCAATAGACCTTCCCCCTGTTCGAATATGTTTTAATTCACAGTATTCTTATAAGAATTATAATATTATGTTTTTTTTGATAAATCAATGGTGATTTCTGTTTGAATGAAAAAGGCATATGATCATCCGACGCCGGACAATCATATGCCTCATTGAACTTTCTATTTGTTTTCTTCCAATTCCTCAACAATACAGCGGACACCCATGTTTTCTAATGCCTGCTTCAGCGTGCCGTACGTTTCATATTCACTGAAATCAAGCCCCAATTGAATTGATGTTTGTGCCACATCTGGACGAATCCCTGAAAAGACAGCTTTGACACCCAGTAAGAAAAGCGTTTTAGACAGGTTGTACAGTTGCTGCGCCACCATGGTATCCACAATCGGAACACCCGAAAGATCAACGACAAGGCTTGTAATTTTTCTCTCGACACAGCGGACTGGCACTGTTTCTAAAATGATCTGGGCCCGTTTTGTATCAATGGAACCGATAAGCGGCAATATCCCGATTCCATCAGCAATGGAAATCACAGGGCAGCCCAGCTCAGAAATCAGTTCCTGCTGAGATGTGAGCCTCATCAGCATAAATTTTTGGTACTGCTCAGAAAACTCAATAATCAGCTTATCGAACGACTGATTCACTATGCGGTTCCATCGGTCGGCATCATCATTGGTGACGATATCTTGATGCTCTTTGATAAACGCAACGACAGCATCCCAGAATGAGATTCTAGAGTTTGATATGGCTTCTACAACCTCATGAACCTGAACATCTTGCTCAACCCTGTTTTTCGCAACGCTTTGCGCCCATTTTGCCATATGTTCTTGAAACTCGGTTTGATCCTCCAGAAATGCGCTTGCGATTGTTATATTGGTAAACGTATGCTGCTCGGTTAAGAGCTTTTTCGTTTCTTCACTTAAATGGCTGGCGGAATATAGCTCTCCTTTCAGCTGACATCGCAAGCTGAACCATTTCTCAGTAATATCCGCAGTGTGGTCTATGATATATTGATATAATAATTGATCGATATTCACGGTCTGTCTCCTTTTTCATAATAGAAGCTCTTTCATTATAAAATGATAAATCGGAATTGTGAATGGGACTAGTGAAAAATCAAATGATTCTGCATTCTGAACACATTCCAATTTCAACCATAGGCGAATACACCAATAAATGCCCGCATGCATAGACTGCAAATGTACAGTTTACAATGAGAAAGGACGTTATCACATGTATTATGTTGATCCTTATATGTTTGCCGGGCATTTTTATGATCCTTGGCCTGCTTTTGAATATGAATACCGCTATCCAAATGGTTACCCATGGTCGGGCATCGGCGGCGGGGCTGTGCCTGGTACTGGCGGCGGATCCGGCCCTGGCATCGGCGGCGGGGCCGGCCCTGGCATTGGCAGCGGGGCTGTGCCTGGCTTCGGCGGCGGGTCCGGCCCTGGTATTGGCAGCGGGGCTGTACCTGGCTTCGGCGGCGGGTCCGGCCCTGGTATTGGCGGCGGGGCTGTGCCTGGCTTCGGCGGCGGGGCCGGCCCTGGTATTGGCGGCGGGGCTGTGCCTGGCTTTGGCGGTGCGCCACAGGGCCCCCCGCCTTCCCAAATACCAGCGAAGCCACAAAAGCCGCAGGGTGCTCAAGGAGCTGCTTTTTTAGTTGAACCCATCACCATTCGGCCTTGCCTCTTCCGGTTTACCTATGTTTGGTTAACCAACGGCCGCTCATTTTGGTTCTTCCCGATCATTCTTGGCAGAAGATCCGTCGGCGGCTTTTATTGGGATTCTTCACGGCGCCGCTGGGTTTATTTCGCCTTAGACACAAATCTGATAGATGTTGTGAGCTGCTCGTATTAATCGACAATCAGCCGGGTTTTCCGGCTGATTTTTTTATGTTACTTCAGCCGTAAACAGGTTATAGTATCATTAAGGTTTTCCTATGATCAAACAAATTGGCACTGTCGCTGTCTATGTTGAGGATCAACAGAAAGCGAAGCAATTTTGGGCGGAGAAGGTTGGCTTTGATATTGCGGCAGACCACCCGATGGGGCCTGAGGCAAGCTGGCTGGAGGTTGCACCAAAAGGAGCCCAGACCCGTTTAGTGATTTACCCGAAAGCCATGATGAAAGGCTCTGAACAAATGAAGGCTTCTATCGTGTTTGAATGTGAAGACATTTTTGGTACATACGAGAAAATGAAAGCAAACGGTGTAGAATTTCTCGGAGAGCCCAATCAAATGGAGTGGGGCACCTTCGTTCAATTTAAGGACGAAGACGGCAATGTGTTTTTATTGAAAGAATAACGATGCGGCGGCTATGCCGCCATGCGCTTTCTTTGACATTGAGAATGAATTTCATTTACAATCATAATATATGAGAATGATTGGAGAGAGACGATGTTTGTTCAATTGAGAAAAATGACGGTAAAAGAAGGCCATGCAGATCAAGTCATAGAACGTTTCAGCGCTGAAGGAATCATTGAAAAACAAGAAGGCTTAATTGATGTAACAGTGCTTGAGAAAAACGTCCGCCGCGGTGATGAGGAAGTTGTTGTCATGATTCGCTGGGAATCTGAGGATCACTGGAAGCAATGGGAAAAGAGCGATGCGCATATCGCCGGCCATAAAGCGAACAAGGGGAAACCAAAGCCTGACTATCTAATCAGCACTGAAGTGAGCATGTACCACGTAAGAGCTGTTAAACAAGGAACTCACGAATAATAAAAAGAGCTTGCACCTGCTGCAAGCTCTTTTTTGGGTCAAGATGAACTGCTTTCTTCATATGTGACGACATAAAGCGGCTGGTTGGCATGCCATTCCGCGTATAAGATATCCTCAGCCTTTTCAACTCCGTGCTTTTGCAGCGATTGCTTTAGCCATTGTTCATCCACGCCCGCCTCCACCAGGTTGTCAAACACAATCTCCCCATCAAGAATTAACGTAATCGGCAAAGATACGTCCTTAGGCGGAAGGTTCATATCTTTTCTGGTCGGTTTGCCAAAATCAGCCTTCGGGAGCACACTGATCATCCCGTTTGTTTCCAAAATCGCATATTCCACTTCCTGAATCGAAAAACAGCCGGCTTGCCTCAGGAGGCTTTGCAGCTGATTAATATCGAGCTTATTTTTCTTCAGCATCTTGTATTTCAGCTTTCCTTTATGAATCACTATATTCGGTTCGCCTTCCAGAAATTTTCTGGTTCCTTTGAGTTTTTGTGTGATTAATTCAATCAAAAAAATAAGAAGGCCCCATAAAAGAGAAGAAAAAATAATTTCTTTTATCTTGATTTCATGATCATAGACGGCGTTTCCGACCAGTTCTCCTAAAATTAAAGCAGAAATAAAGTCGAACGGCGTAATTTGAGAGAATTGCGTTTTCCCCAGAAATTTTAAAATGATAAATAAAATGCCAAGACCGCAAACTAATTCTATTGCTACATTCAGATAATCTTCCACGTTGATAGCACCTACTTCTTAAAAGCTACTATCATTATGGTCAACTGCACTCTTTCTAAACCGGAACTTCAGATTTCGAAAAAAAAGCGGCCCATCGGCTTTCTTTTTACATCGTTTGGTGCTTTGCCAGCATGTCATGAAATAGCTGCGCTGCATCACTGGGGTCAATCGTGACAAGCGGATCATTGAGGAAGGCCTGTAACGCAAGGCGGCGATCCTTTGTTAAAGCGGCCTCCGCCACTGCCTCCTGATTGGATACGTGCCTGGCCGCCAGCATTTCCACACCCTTCGGCAGCGCTCCGGAACAAATCGGCTGAACACGGTTCCGTGTGATGAATGCGTTTGTTTCGACAATGGCCTGTAAAGGTAGGTTCGAGACTTGCCCTTGATTCGGCATATTGAGATTCGTGACGAGTTCACCCAATCCGAGGAGAGCCGCTATGATGTTCACGCCTTCTTCTCCCGAGGCTTTCCCGGCAGCGCCCTGTTTTTGTACAATTAATCGTTCTGTTTCTTTTCGTTTCTCATCTCTGTCTTGTTTTCTGAAAGATATAGGTGTGAGATGAAATTTCCATGCTTCAGGCTGTTTGAGGTATGGACCGGGAAGAAACTCTGCCAGATGCCTGTCACCCGCAGCAGGGATGGCGCCATACGTTTCAAATAAATCAAATGCAACACGGTGTGCCGAACGAAAGACGCTGTCCCTCCAGCTCTCGCCCTCCAGCTCATATCCCGATTCCCCATAATGTGCGCTGAATTCATGGAATATAGGCAGCAGGTCAATATGGCGGTAAGAGGCTTCTGTGATCCATGTAAAATGGTTAATGCCAAGTACATTGACGCGGATCTCTTCGCGCCGCAGCACCTCCACGCCAAGCCTTTCTGTGACCATTTCCGCCAGCAGCTTTTGCGTCCCGAATACTTCGTGGCAGCAGCCAATCGCTTTGATGCCGGGAAAGACTTTATAGAGGACTCTTGTACAGACAGACATTGGATTTGTATAATTAATCACCCATGATTCGGGTGCATAGTCTCTTATTGCCCGGGCAATTTCCGCAAACAGCTGGGCTGCTCTTAAGCCTCTGATGATTCCGCCCGGCCCGACAGTATCACCCACAGATTGATAAATGCCGCAGCGCTCAGGGAGATGGACATCGATTTCCATATCCTCCAGTGAACCCGGCAAAATCGAAATAATGACGATATCCGCGCCCGATAACGCCTTTTTCAAAGTAGAAACCGCTTCGTACCTCCATCTGCCGTCTCCGCTGTGATTGCCGATCACTTCATTTTTCTGAGCCGCTTCAAAATCAAGATCATAGAGCGCCACCGTGCCTGACATCCGTTCATCGACCGACAGATCACTCATCAGGCTTCTGGCCCAGCCTTGGGATCCCCCGCCGATATAGGCAATTTTAATGTGATCTAACGTACCGATATGAAACACTCCCTTTCTCAGCCTTTTACCGAACCGATCAGCATCCCCTTCGCAAAGTGTTTTTGTAAAAATGGATAGACAGCCAAAATTGGAAGCGTCGCAATGACAATGACAGCGAGTTTTATTCCCTGCTCCGGCGGAACGGTATTTTGCATTGTATCGCCATTGGTCGCCGTTAAATCCGATAAGATTGTGACTTGGCGAAGCACCATTTGCAGCGGCCATTTTGCGCTGTCATTGATATATAAGAGGGCGTGGAAGAAATCATTCCAAATCCCGACCGCATAAAACAGCGCAAAGGTCGCAATGACCGGCTTTGAAAGCGGCAGGGCGATCCGCCAGAAAACCCCGATTTCGGAACAGCCGTCAATCTTTGCTGATTCCTCCAGCTCGCGCGGCAGCTGCTGAAAGAAGTTTTTGATAATAATTAGATTGAACGGATTGATCGCCATTGGCAGAATCAATGCCCAATACGTATCCAAAAGGCCAAGTGATTTCACGACAAGATACGTCGGAATCATGCCGCCGGAAAACAGCATGGAGAAAATCACCAGGTTCAACAGCAAATTCCGTCCCTTCACATGCCGCTTCGCCAGCGGGTAAGCCATCGTGAAGGTAAAAAACAGCTGCACAGCCGTCCCGACCACGGTGATGAAAATAGATACGCCCATGCTTCGGATGAATGTCGGTGTCGAAAACACGTACTTGTAAGCATCGAGTGTAAAGGTTTCCGGGATTATAAAGAAGCTGCGCTGGGCGAGCTCCGCTTCTGTTGCAAAAGAACCTGCAATAATGTACAAAAAAGGCAAAATGGTAATCGCGCCAACGCCGCCGAGAAACAGAATGTTGCAGACGTCAAACACCCGTCCGGCTTTTGTGTTGTGCATCGTGTGAATTTCAGCCATACTCTCCCTCCTCTAAAACAGTCCTTCCTGATCAAACTTTTTCGCAATGTAATTGGCGCCGAAAATCAAGATAATCCCGACAACCGATTTAAACAAACCGACCGCTGTACTGTAGCTATACGCGCCTTGGGTAATCCCCATCATGTACACGTACGTGTCAAAAATGTCAGCCACGCTGCGGTTGAGCGAGTTCGTCATCAAATACACCTGTTCAAAACCGAGGTTCAAAAAGCTGCCGATTCTTAAAATCAACAAAACGATAATGGTGCTTCTGATGGCCGGCAGCGTAATGTGCCACATCCGCCTGAACCGGCCCGCACCGTCCATAATGGCGGCTTCATACTGCTCCTGGTCAACCGTCGCCAGCGCGGCCAGAAATAAAATCGTTCCCCAGCCTGTCTCCTTCCAGATGCTTTGCATCACGATCATCGGCCGGAACCAGTCCGCATCCGATAAGAAGGAAATCTGCTCACCTGTCAAACTCATGACCATTTTGTTGATTACACCTGTATCAACAGTAAAGAAAACAAAGGTGATGCTGACCACGATTGTCCATGACACAAAATGGGGCACGTAAATAAAGGTTTGGATGCATCTTTTATACACGGCCTTTCTCAGTTCATTCAAAAGCAAGGCCAAAATAAGAGGCGCAGGAAAGGCAAACAAAAGATCAAGGCTCGCCAGCATGAGCGTGTTGCGCAGCAGCCTAAAAAAATCCGGATTCATAAAAAAGTCTCTGAAATAATCAAACCCGACCCATTCGCTTTTCCAGAAGCCGAGGTATGGCGAGTAGTCTTTAAATGCGATGAGTACGCCCCACATCGGCAAGTATTTGAAAATCAAAAAATAAAGCAGCCCGGGAATAAGAAGGAGATAAAGCCATTTGTCCCGTTTGAGCGCAGCCATCCAGCTGATGCCTCTACCAGCAGTGAGACCAGGTGAATCTCCCTTCTTCGGCACTGTTTCCATAACTGTTCTCCTTTCGGAATACCGGGGCGCCCGCCGAACGGCAGGCGCATCGGTTTATTTTGTCGATTGATACAATTTGTTCAAGTCCCTCATCAGTTCATTACCGCCGCTTTTTTTCCAAAGCTCCACCGCATCCTCGAACCCTTGTTCATCAATTTCTCCTATGATAAATTGCGTCCTCGCGTCGAGAATGATGTTGTCAAGCTGGGCTCCTTTTTGGGTATAGACATCTGATACAAGCGACTCGGCCGGGTTAAAAACAGCGATCTTTTCTCCTTCTGTTATGATGTCCTTGCGATGCTGAAAGAGCTTTGTTTTCTGGTCTTCGATGTAATATTCGCTTTTTGGAATCGACATGCTGAACTGGGCCAGACCTTCATGCTCATACAGGAGAGATTTGTTGTTTTTTTCAAGCGAGGTGAATTTACCGTCCTTGAGCTCGTAATTGCGGCCCTCTACCCCGTTGTTCGTGAGAATCTGCGCTTCCTTATCATTCATTTTATCGAGGAAGGACAGCACCTTTTTCAGCTCTTTTTCGGTTTTGACGCTTGATTTTGGGATCGCGATCATGCCTGAATAACCGGATGTCGGGAAAGTGCGCTTGCCTTTTGGCCCTTCTACTGTGCCGACGATATCAATGATATCCTTGTTCGACTCATCCGCTTCTTCCATTGCGCTTTGGATTTGAGACGCTCTGGAGCCTGTATCAACGATGACACCTGCTTTTCCTTTCACAACCGGATCATTCCACTTCGCTGAATCCATGACCGCAAAGTCCTTATTGATCAAGCCTTCATCATACAGCTTTTTAAAAAACTTGAGCGCATCCATGTATTCCTTCGTTGTAAAATCAGGAATCAGCTTTCCGTTTTCAACGCCGTAGCGGTTCGGAGCGCCGAACCAGATTTGCAGAACATCCCATGGGCTTCCGTTTCCAAGTCCCATCCATTTCGGCACGACCATGCCGTACGTATCATCCTTGCCGTTTCCGTCAGGATCTTTTTCCTTAAAGGCTTTGAGCACTTCATAGAAATCATCAAGCGTTTCCGGCATATCCAGTCCGACGTTTTTCAGCCAGTCGGTTCTGATGATCATACACGCCCTGATCAGATCTCTCGTTCTGTAGATGCCGTACACCTCGCCGTTTACCGAGCTGTTCTTCAAAATCTTTTCATCTGCCTGGCTTATATTCTTGTAATCTTTCAAATAAGGAGACAGCTCCCAAAACGCCCCCGCTTTGACAGACTTGATAAAACCGGCTGACTTATCCTTAATCACAATCGCATGAGGCATCTCTCCGGAAGCCATGACGATGTTGAATTTATCGTTATAGGATGAATCCGGCACCCATGTGACCTTAATCTCTTTGCCTGTGTATTTTTCGAGCGCTTTTAATGAAGGGCTCTTATCACTCGGGCTTTCCGGCGATAAAAGCGGCGCCATAATTTTGATCGTGTCTTTCGAATCGCTTGCTGAATTGGATGTTTCCGAATGGCTGCATCCGGCGATCATCATGGCAGCAAGCGGCAAGGCCATCCATTTTTTTCGCATTCTTATTTTCATGTTGCGTAAGTCCCCCTTTTTTCAATTTGCATTTCCCCTTTGCCCCTCTCAATATAAAGCGCTTACATAAATGCTTGCAATCTTCATTTTTTGCATCATTTCTCCTATGAAATTCAGGCTGTTATCCTTTTTTGCCAGATGTATCTTTTTTTGCAGGAAGGGAATCTCCGATCAATTCCAGCGCCGCTATGACATTTAAACACCATTGAGAGACAGTGTTCGTTGTCACCCACGGGAGCTCCTCCAGCTGTGTCCATGTCTCGATGCGCTCCGGTTTGATCGGAAGCGGCGTATGGCTAAGCTTATCATCAAGCAAAAGGTTCCACGCTTTGGCGGCGAGATGAGGATCTTGTTTTTTTCTCGCGGCGTAGGCTGTCATACCGGCGGCGAACATTGGCCAGTGAAAATGCCCGTCATGAAGAGCGCCTCCGCTTTTTTTCCGTTTTTCCTCATCACTGAGTGTGTAAAATTCGCCGAATTCACTCAGCATATCCTCCCATTCCCGGTCATCAAGAAGCTCAGCCAGCTCCATCCACACTTGCGGCGCACCAAAGGCAATGATCATGTGATATCCGCCCGCGGTGCCGTCTCCCTTGTGATGAAGCATCGAAGTCTCCGGGTCATATTCAAATGTCGGCCCGGATAATAAGCGGAGCGGCAGCTGCTTCAGACAATTGATGCCTGTTTGGATTTTGTTAAGATATTCGGGGTTTTCGGTCCGCTCCCATTCCGCCAGCCAGTTGGAACAAAACGCAGCCCAGTCCGGTCCGGTTCTGGCGTGAGTCGGGTGTTTGCCTTTCTCGTAAAAAGCGCGCATCGGATTGGTTTTGACGAGGGCATAATCGGCATCCTTCACTTCTGTCAAAAGATCGCCCGTCCGCTCATCTCCCGTCAGATAATAATAGAATTTATAAAGCCCGGCCATGCTGATTCTCGCTTCCTTGCAGCCGCACCCCCAGTGCACCACGTTATGCCGTGAGCCAAGCCCGGCATATTCACCGAGGTGAAAGCTGTCCGTTTCGCTCGTATGGCGGGTCATGGCTTCTGCCATGCGAAAGATATCCTCTCTGCCTGAGCGGAAAAACGCCTGCCACAGCCATAGGGTCGGAACGAGCTCATTGTTTTGCCATGCGTATCCGCCGAGATCATACCGCCACATATGCCGAATCGGATCATACGTATGCATGACATCGCCATAATCCCAAAACCCGTACCATCTGCGCTGCTCTACTTCCTTTTTATAAAATAGAAAGGCGGCGGCGAGCTGCTCCTCCAGCTCTTTTTTGAGCGGATCGGATGTGTCAATGACACTCCAAACCCCCAGCGCCTTTGACTCGTAATAGACGTCCGGCTCGCATACAAGCAGCGGCGGCGCCTGCCATTTGTCAGCGAGCGCATTGAGGACCTCTTCAGACGGCATGTATGAAAAGCATGCCAAGCTGATTTCATTTGTATTGGCAATACCGGTCGGATCAGAACCCATTTCATCAAATCCCTCATACGCGCTGGCTACATGAGTGTTTCCTGTATAATGCCGCAAATCCATCGCTTCTCCGTCCGGGGGCCAAAGCCAGACGGTCATTTTGGGATGGGTGCCGGCAAGACCTGTGATTTCAAGTGCAGACGGATATTTCTCAAAAAAATACCGCAGGCCGAGTGCTAGGCCGCCATTTTCGCCTCCCGCATAGCAGAGCCCCTTCGCCCGGCTGCCATGCAGCATGCTGATCCATGCATAATCTTTTCCTGTCCGTTTTGACAGGCTGTAATGATCGCTGGAATCCTGGACAAGCTTTACATCGTTCCAAACCGCATTCTGTGTGCCATGAGCAAACCATTCATTATGCTCTTCACTTGGGGACAGCGTGTCGCCATTGATTTGGTCTTGATAAAGCGGATACCGTTCATTGAATTTACGTGTGCCAAACAGCTGGGCCGGTTCTTTGTACATCCCTTTCTCTCCCGCAAAACGAAAATGCCGGTTGTACGGCTCTCCTTCCACAAAAAGGTCAAATTCAATGCCGAGCCCCTTAATGAATTCTAGTTTTCCGTTCCTGTCAATCAGCTGCGTGTGTACAAGACCGACCTCAGGCAGCCCGGCATAAAACGTCAATCGGATGACAAACGGCAGCCATTCTTCATTCGTTTTTTGGAGCATGTGCACGCCCTCTATTTTGACCACCGCTTTGACAGGTCCGCTCTTCTCAATCACTGCTCGTTTGATGAGGCTGACAGACGCTTCATGGAAAAGAACCGTTTCGGCCGCCGTCTCTTTTCTCGTTTCTCTTATGGCAATGAGCCTCCCGCCTGCGGCGATCGGCTTTCCGTTGACCTGCAATGATTGAATGAGATCAGAGCCTGTTTTATGGATGCTACAGATGATCGCTCCTGTATCCACTTGGATGTCATGCTCTGACTCATTGATGCTGAGCGTTTCGGCTGGCTGCGTGGCTTCTCCTTTTTGCACTGTAAAGGTTTGATGTTCCTGTCCCGTGAATACCGCTGCATGCTTCGTCCACTTGACGCTCCCGTCCGGCCAATAGGCCGACGGTTCGCTTTGCACATATCGGCTTTCCGCCTTTTCATTTACAAGCGCCAGAGGGTCTCCTTTTCTCAATTCTCCTCTTTTCCATGGCACGCCCCACGTTACACCGCTTGTCACCTTCGGCTGTTCTGATAACCATTTGGTCTTTTTCATCGGTCCTCTCCTTCCATAGAAAAAAGCTGATTCGATGCAAGAATCAGCTGTGATGTTCAAACTGAATCACACGGTATTCGTGCGGTCCGACTGCCAGTCTCCCCGCTTTGGTCAAACGGTTCGTCAACAAATCCGTTCCCGCTTCCGGCAATGTCACGCTCCCGCCTTTTCCATCCATATTCACAACGATCCACACAAGGCCGTTTTCGCCTATACGCGGGGCAACGATCGTGCCGGGTGTCACATCCGATCGGACAGAAATGGCTGCTTCAGCCGCGTAATGCCTGACGAGCGCTTCCAGCATTACATCCCCTTCTTTCCCGGATGGAAGCGAGCCGAGCATGACGATTTTCCCTTTGCCGTGCTTCTGTTCTGCCAGAAAAGCATGGCCTGCTCCCGGTCCTGATTCAACCGTGCCGAGGGTGTTTCCGTTCTTTGTATCAAACACCGCGCTCCACAGCCCGAGCGGCGCCGTGATGCCAAACGCTTTTCCTGTATTCACGTCCTCGTTCATTGGAAAGGTAAACAACGTTTTGATCCCGGCTGTTTTCTCAAGTTCTCCAAGCCCGCAATCGGTATGAATGGTATGTTCGCTTGTGCGTCCTCCTGTCAGCGGACCGGCGATCCAGATGCCGCCCGCTTCAGCGAATGCCGAAGCTTTTGTGATAAAATCCGAAGACAGATACGGCACAAATGGCGTAAACAGCAAGCGGTAGCCGTCCAGCGGAGCACCTTCCGGAATAAGGTCACGGTGAATCCCCGTGTTGAGAATGCGTTCATAAAAATGGGTCACAAGCGTACGGTGATGGAGTCCCCGGTGAGGCTCAGTTTTAATAAATGCTTTTGCTCTGTCAGAGTAAGTCAGCGCCGCCTCAGCTTGAACGGGTTCAGTCGATAGAATAACAGGCTCGATTTCCTTTCTGGCCCGCTCAACCGCCAGCACATTTTGGTAGCCAATGGTGGGTTCGCCCCAGGCACTGAGAACCGAGCCGTGGGAAATCTCGCTGCCCGAACGCTGCTGGCGCCACAGCCAATAGCAAAAGCCCTCGCTTCCTAAGGCGTAAGAAGATACGGCCTCGGCCTGTAAATACCCGTCGGCATGCGGAAAAGCGGAGCTTTCGAGCGAGGCAGCATATGACGGACTCGTTTCCAAAATCCAAAACGGGCGTCCTTGTTTTACATTTCTCCATAAATCACAGTTCAATAAAAAGGCAGAGGTATTTTCCTGTGATGCGTAGGTATCAAAGGAGGCAAAATCGAGATTCCGAAACATCCGCTCATTGTTCACGCTGAACATGACAGATCCGTTATGCGTGATCGGCGCATCCGAATAGCAGCGGATGATTTTGGCCTGTTCATCCGCAAATGAAGCGATCATCTCCATTGAAAACAGCTGATATATGGTGCTTAGAGAGGCGTGATGCAGAAACGGTGCCGGTCCCGGCTGTGGCACCTGCTCAAATGTCTGGTAGGTTTCACTCCACACATCGGTTCCCCATGCCTCGTTTAATCGCTCTATCACACCGTAACGATTTTTGAGCCAGTCGTGCCATAGGCGCAGGCACGTCTCACACATGCATTCAGCCACATGGCATTTAAACTCATTATCGAGCTGCCAGCCAATCAATCCCGGAAGCTGGCCAAGGTCCTTGGCAATGCTTGTGGTGATGATGGCGGCTTTTTTTCGGAAATACGGGTTGTTCGTACAAGCATGCTGACGGGAGCCATGCCCCATGACCTCTCTTTTTTCATTGACATGCATGCGTTCCGGCCGGCCGTGCGACAGCCAAATTGGCGGTGTAGGCGTCGGCGTGCACATGATCGTTTCGATGCCGTTTTCATACAGCCTGGTGATAATCTCTTTGAAAAAACCGACGTCAATTTTTCCTTCCTCCGGCTCCATGACGGACCAGGCAAATTCACCGATCCGCACCACATTAATGCCAGCTTCGCGCATCATGTCAATGTCCTGCTGAATCGTCTCTTCATCCCATAATTCCGGGTAATAGCAAGCGCCGTGATATAGTTTTCTGCTCACATTTTTCACCCTTCTTTGATGATCGATTCTGTCAGTGGCAGGCCGAGCTCCTTTATGCCTTTTGCCACAAGTTTCGCCATTTCATTTGCGCCTTTTTTGGTAAAGTGCGTGTAATCGTTAATCCCTTCTGAAATCATAAAATAGGTGTACACTTTTTCCTCGCCCTTCTCAGAAAAGAAAGCGAGGCTTTTCTCCATTAGATCAATGAGCGGGACATTCTCCTCTTCAGCCGCTTGTTTCATGGCAATGCAATAATCAGGAAAATCGTTCAAAAACTCGCCGTTTTCGTAATGAAAGCGGGCTACGGGGGTGATGAGAAGCGGATGGGCGCCTTTTTCCCGCGCACCTGCGATATACTGCTTTAAATAGTGTTTATAGGTTGTATAGGGCTCGGTGTAGCGCTCCGGCTTATTTTTTGACGCATCGTTATGGCCCATCTGCACAAACAGCCAGTCATCCGGTTCGATCACATCAAGGATTGCCTGAAGCCTGCCCTCTTCCACAAATGTTTTCGAGCTTCTTCCCCCGATCGCCCTGTTGATCACTTGAATATGCTCCGGCAGATGCGAGCCGAGAAACTGCCCCCATCCCCCTTGATTGGTGCTGTCTCCATATGTTTGAACAGTCGAATCGCCGGCAAGATAAATATGATTTGCCATTTTTCATTCCCCCTCGTTTTTTTGTTTAGTACGGCTTCAATCCAGGACAGCTCTTCCCTTGATAAAACCGGTGTGTGGAGCGCTTAAACATTGGTTCGTCCTGCCCGTTGGTTAATCTTCTTGTCGCAGCGTTCAGCCTTTGCTTCGTATCCCTGATTCCACCTATAGAGGCGCCTCCTCTTTGCTGCCCGCTATATACAGGGCGGGCTTCGGCGGTTTTTTCATCCCTGTTCCAAGATAAAAGCCCGTGTGCGGCGGCTGGTTGTAGGCGGTATTCTGCCAAGCGATGCCGAGCCTGTAGACCGGATCGTGCATGAGTGTGTAAAAGCGGTGGCGGGTGAGATGTGTCGTTGTATAGATGCGGAGCGCACTGCTGTCTTCCGTTCTCCATATCACTTCTTCCCGCCAATCTCCAAACAGATTGGCCTGAAGAACCGGGTTTCCTTTCGTGCCGTTGTTGGACAGCACGCCGTACGGCTGAAATATCGTCTTCAGACAGCGGTTTTCAGCATCCCATTTTTCAATCTTTGGCCTGCCGATCGTTCCGTTCCAGTCATGATCAAGCAGTTCTCTGACCAAATCACCGTCCCACCAGATGGCGAAATTGGCTGAGGCAGGCGCTTTGTCGCTGATTTTTTCTCCTTTGCTCGTAAAAAGGCCGTATGACATTCCGTCATTGCCCGGCGGATCAATTCCCCAGACAAGCGACCCTTTGCAGTTTGGATCGATATGAGCCGCCATGCCTCTGCCGACATCTGTCCCGGCATGGACGCCCCATAATATCTCGCCGGTTCCGGCATCTCGCAGTGACAGTCCGTACGGCTTTGTGGCATCCTCATGCACCTGAAACACTTCAAGCCCTTTTCGGGACGGATCCAGATCCCCTACATGCATCGCATCTCCGTGCCCGAGTCCCGTTGTGTACAGGCCGGTACCGTCATGATCGACCGCCATGGCGCCGTAAATGATTTCATCCTTCCCGTCGCCGTCAACATCCGCCACGCTCAAGCTGTGGTTGCCCTGCCCTGCGTACGCTTCATTACCCGGCTGATTGGAATCAAATAGCCAGCGCTTTTTAAGCCTCCCGTTTCTGAAATCGTATGCCACGAGCACCGCTCTCGTATAGTAGCCGCGCGCCATCACGAGGCTCGGCCGTTCCCCATCCAAATAAGCGATTCCGGCGAGAAAACGGTCCATGCGGTTTCCGTAGCGGTCTCCCCAGTCCTCCAGCTTGCCGCGGGGCGGTTCATATTCCACGGTCGTGAGCGCTTCACCTGTTTCTCCTTTAAACACCGTCAAATATTCCGGTCCGGACAGAATCCTTCCCTGTTCATTTCTAAAATCGGCATGTTCATCGCCGATGATGTTTCCTTTCCCGTCTGTTGTGCCGTCGGCTGTTTTCATGGCGATTTCTGCTTTTCCGTCACCGTCCAGGTCATAAACCATAAACTGGGTATAATGCGCGCCCGCTCTGATGTTTCTGCCGAGGTTGATGCGCCACAAAAAGGTGCCGTCCAGTTTATAGGCATCTATGAGAACCTCCCCGGTATATCCGTCATGGGCGTTGTCTTTTGAATTGGACGGGTCCCACTTCAGGATGATTTCATATTCTCCATCCCCGTCCACATCCCCGACACTGGCATCATTGGCGCTGTAGGTGTACGGCTTTCCATCCGGCGTCACACCGCCTTCCGGTTTGTTAAGCGGAACCTCTAGGACATTTTCCCGCCAGACGGGAGCTTCTTTGGAAAGCTTTTCTTCCCGTCCTTTATTGACGGCCGCCACCTGATAAACAGAGTCCGCCGTCCCGTTTTGATCAAGAAAATTGGTGCTGTCCGCGATCGGCTCGCGAGTGATTCGCTTCCCATCCCGATAAAGGTGAAAAGCCGTCGTCTCATGATCTGTTCCCAGAAAACGCCAGCTGACAAACACGCCCTGCTCTGTCTTGACCGCAATTAAGCCTCTGGTCAAGTATTCCATCTGCCTCTTTTTTGGTTTCATTTGATGGGAACGGGCTGCGCGCAGCCCGTTCCTTCCCCCTTTCTATTAAGGTGTATACATATTCGGTTTTGGCTGTTCCGCCATGCCCTCTCCTAAAAAGAAGCTTGTGTGCGGCGGCTGGTTATACGCGACATTTTGCCAGGCGATGCCAAGCCGGTACACAGGATCGTGCATCAGCGTGTACAGCCTGTGCTCAGTCGGAATGGTCGTGGTGTAAATGCGGAGCGCACTGCTGTCCTCTGTTCGCCACACCACTTCCTCACGCCAGTCACCGAGCAGATCAGCCTGAAGTGCCGGTGTTGCTTTTGTGCCGTTGTTGGCGGCTGCGCCTGACGCAGTCAACACATTTTTCGATACGCCGTTTTGATAATCCCACTTATCGATTCGGTTGCTGTCCAGCTGTTCCCGCAGCAAGTCGCCGTCCCACCAGATGCCGAAGTTGGTCGAGGATGGAACGCTGCTTCCGATTTTGACCCCTTTTGCTGAGTAAAGGGAACCGTTTGCCCACACCTCCTGTCCCGGATAACGCGGGTCGATATCAGCAGCCATCCCGCGGCCTACATCCTTGCCGGCATAAACGCCCCAAAGGATTTTACCGGTTGCTGCATCCCGGAAGGATAAGCCGTATTTTGCATTTTTGTCCTCATGTACTTGAAACACCTCAAGCCCAGGCCGGCTTGGATCAAGATCCCCGGTATGGAGGGCATCTCCGTGGCCTAAGCCAGTCGAGTACATGCCTTTGCCATCTTGATCAACAGCCATTGAGCCAAAAATGATCTCATCTTTACCGTCTCCGTCAACATCCGCGATGCTCAGGTTGTGATTCCCCTGTCCGGCAAACGCTTCATTTCCCGACTTCGAAGAATCAAGCGTCCAAAGCTTTGACAGCTTTCCGTCTCTGAAGTTATAGGCGACAAGCATGGTTTTGGCATAATACCCTCTAGTCATGATCAAGCTCGGCCGCTGTCCGTCGAGGTAGGCAATCCCAGCTAGAAACCGGTCCACCCGGTTGCCGTAGCTGTCTCCCCAATCCGACACATTGCCGCGCGCCGGTTCAAAGTTTGCGGTGACAAGCTCTTTCCCGGTTGCACCTTGAAACACAGTGAGATATTCAGGCCCTGAAAGCACACGCCCCTGTTCATTTCTGTAATCAGCATTGGCATTTCCAATCACTTTGCCCGTGCCGTCTTTTGTCCCGTCTGCCGTTTTCATCGCCACTTCCGCCTTTCCGTCACCATCAAGGTCATACACCATAAACTGGGTGTAGTGCGCGCCCGCTCTGATGTTTTTGCCGAGATTGATCCGCCATAATTTCGTTCCGTCCAGTTTATACGCGTCAATCAGCACGTCACCCGTATAGCCATCCTGTGAATTGTCCTTTGAATGAGACGGGTCCCATTTCAGGATCAGCTCGTATTGCCCGTCTCCATCCACATCGCCAACACTTGCGTCATTGGCGCTGTAGGTGTAAGCTTCACCCTTTGGCATCGTGCCGCCAGCCGGTTTATCCAGCCGGACAGAATGATACGGCTGCGCCCATACGGAGGCTTTTTCAGAAGCCGCCTGTTCGGTTCCGTTTACGATAGCCCGAACCGTATACGCAGAGCCCGCCGATCCGTTTTTATCCACATAGTTCGTGGTTTTGACAGGCGCAGCATTCAGCTTTTGCCCGTCTCTGTACACATTGAACGAAACCGATGCGTTTTCAGTGCCAAGAAACCGCCAGCTGACAAAAATGCCGCTGTCCGTCCTGACCGCCACAAGTCCGCGGTTCAGCGCTTCCATCTGCCGCGCTGCTCCTTCTGCTTTCACAGGAAATAAAGAGGCACCCATCATCAACAAGACCAGCAACGTAACAGCGGTAAACATGCGTTTCCTTCGTGTAATCATCAGACAGCTCCTTCTCTTTTATCTGTAAGCGCTTACTTATATTGGATTTTATGCGCTGTGAGGGCTGTCTTCAATTTCACTTTTTTGCAACTGCCTTTTTGGGACATTGCACTTTTTTGCATGATTGTCATTTTTTTGCTACCCAGCTTGGCGGTGCCGGGCCTCCGTCTTTTGAAATCCTCTGAAAGCAAAAAACATCGACACAAGCCCAAATAAACATGGACCGTAAAATGGGATCAGTCCCGGAAGCGTATACAGCAAATAAAGGACAAATCCGCAGCCCATCAGCATACAGCCCGTCGTCAGAGGCTGCATGGCGCCAAACAGCAGCGCTTGCGGAATATATTTGCGAAGCGGGAGCTGGTAGTGCACATAAAGGGGAAACACATACATCAGCGCAATGATATACAAAAGCCCTGCAAGCAGCGTGCAGCTCGTCACGGTAAAGGACAGCCAATCCGCATTTGCAGAAAAGTAATGATAGTTCGCGGACAATATGAGCAAAAGAGCCGCAAACGCCAATCCGATCGCATTGACCTTGAGAAACTCTTTTTTGTAGGTGGCTAAAAATAATGGAAACACCGGGACATCCTTTTGCCCCATCAGCCATTTCCGTATGACGGCACACATCGCAGCTGTGCTCGGCGCCCATCCGAAAAGGACGCCGCCCAAAAGCGTAAACAACAGCCACAGCCCGTTGAGCCACGCAATTTTCACCACCGCTTCACAGCCTGCATAAAGCGCATCCGTTACCGTCGTCTTCATCTTCTCACCGCTTGATGCACAGCAAAATCTCGATAAGCGGCTTTCATGGGCGCCATCTGCCGGATCCCGATTTTACCTTTTGTTAACACGGGCCCATATGTGCTGCCGTCGTCCATCCACTCAAGAATGGGCAGATCATTGATTGAAAAGTGCACATAGCCTTTGTCTTTAATAAGCTTCATATGATAAGGGGCGTCAGCGTCATCTGGAGAAGGCAGCGGATCGGCTCCCATCGCGGTGAGGTGGAAACCGCGGCTTTTTCTTAAATTGCAGGTGCGGAACGCTCTTTCCTCCGCGTATTTTCTACGGAAATACGACAGATGGAGCGCGTTGATGTCCCCCGAATGATACTCGGGGTATTTTCCCGTTCTTTTCTGGAGACTTGGATCAAACAAATCCTCGCCTCCCATTCCCGCAGCGGAAAAAAACAGCATACACAAGCCCGGCTGCTCCATCGGGAAGAAGTCCCACGTCACAATGATGCCGTCTGGAAAGGTTTCCGGGCACCAATAGACAAAGTGTGCTTCGTCTTGAACATGCGACAGGTGCAAGCGGTGATCGTCAAATGAGATCTGTCCGCCGCCCTCCATCCGCCAGTCCTTCACATCGCTTACTGACCGGAGCGGATTGCGGTACAGGCACGCGCCTTCCTTATACATATTCTTTTCCCTCCCGGCTCACAAGGTGGTCCTTCAGCGGAAGGCCGAGCTCTTCAATGCCTTCTGCCACAAGCTTCGCAACCTCCATTGCCCCTTCTTCCGAAAAATGCGTATTGTCCTCAATGCCGTCCGGATAATTCGGATGTTCATTCGGCTGAAACCAAACGAACAATCGCTTCGACTCCTCCGGTCCGTATGCTTCATAGAGCTCCTTTGTTTTTGCAAGCAGATCAATCACGGGCACATCAAGCTCCTTCGCCAGTGCTTTCATCGCATCAGGGTACTCGCCGAGTGTATGCTCAATCCGACCGTTTTCGTCAAAGCGGCGGCGCTGCACCGATGTGACGAATACGGGGTGCGCTCCCTTTCCGCGTGCCGTATCTGCAAACAGGGTGAGAAATTGCTGAAACGTGGAGTACGGCTTCGTCCCGCGCGGTTTCTGGTCATTGTGGCCGAATTGAATAAACAAATAATCGCCTTGCGTGATGCGCTCAGCAATCGACTGAAGCCTTCCTTCCTCCACAAAAGAATTGGTGCTCGCCCCTCCTTTGGCGTGATTGCGCACCTTCACATCTTCAGAAAACAATTGCCCGAATACCTGCCCCCACCCCGCCATCGGCGCTTCATGAGGCGGGCAGTCACTCACGGTGGAATCCCCCGCTAAAAACACTTGAATCGGTTTCTCCATCACACGTTCTCTCCTTTCATGGCGTTTCCTGATACATTTGCCTGAAGACACCCGGCGGCATGCCGACCTGTTTTTTAAAAATCCGATTGAAGTAATTGTGACGGTAGCCGACTGCTTCTGACACATCATGAATTTTTTTATTCGTATTCACCAGCAGTTCTTTCGCCTTTTCGATTCTGATGTGGGTCACATAATCGATAAAATTAATGCCGGTCACTTGCTTAAATGCCTTGCTTAACGTATATGAATTCATGCCAAGCGCATCGGCACAGCTTTCCAATGAAATGTCCGCCATATACTGTTTGTGAATCATCGCAATCACACGTTCTACCAGCTGCTTTTGCTGTCGGTTTTTTCTGCCCTCAAGCTTGGAAAGGTAAGGCGTCACGACAGCATCCATCAGCCAGGCCGCCGCTTCACCGGGTTCGCGCAGTTCTGAAATGTCAAGAAGCAGATCCCGATGCTGAAGCAGTTCACTCGGATTGAGCCCGGAATGCAGAATATCCTCCTGAATGCGGGAAAACAGCTGAATCAGGGCGGAGTGCACATGCCTGTCTATGGCCGCCTTTTCCGCCAGTTCCTCCATGCATACACGAATCAGTTCCCCGGCATCCTGTTTTCTCTCCAGCCGGATGGCCTGAACAATTTGTTTTTCCAGCTCAAAAGGATAATAGGGGGCTGTTTGCTCATCGTGAAGGCTGTCTGCCTGCAAATCAATCACCTGATGCCGGTTGGCAAACTGCCTGCGTGATTTGCCGCTTTTCACATCTTTAAATAAAGAGGGGATCTCCGTGACGCGCTCCGTCCTCCTGCTCATCGTTCCGGTCAGGCTCAATCCGGTGACATCACCAAATTGGCGTGCAAGCTCCGTTACATACGCCCTCAGATCAGAGCTGTTTGTTTTCATCACTAGCACGGTCACGGAAAGCCGGCCGATATCAAATATGGAGATCTGCAAACAGCTTTTTGCCGCTAGCTCCTCAGCGATATTAGTCAGTGTAAACACAGCGAGCTGTTCATCACCTTCACGGAAGATGCTTTTTTCGCAGCGGAGCCCCGTCACCTGAAGATCAAGGACATGAAACACGTTTCCTCCGATGTTCCACCCAGCCTCCTCCATCCTCGATCTGAGGCTTTCCTCGTTGTCATAGTAAAAATCGCCCTGCAGGAGGTGCTGCAAAAAACTCTTTTTCATGTGGGGTGTCTGCCGCAGGAGCTGCTCTTGAAGCTTCCGGCTTTCAAGGGATAGATCATGCCATCTCTTTTCAATCCACTTGAATTCATCCTGCCCGGATGCCTGCCATGTTTTCTTCTCTCCGCCGGTAAACAGGCCAAGCAAATGCTGAATAGGACGATAGATTTTTTTCGAGGCGTACCACGTCATGCACACGGCTAAGCCGATGCAAATGACAAGCATCACAATGATCACTTTTGATAAAAACACCATCGACGCTGTAATGGCAGAAAGAGGTGCCGCCGAAACAAACGTCCATTGCTGATGCATTCGGTTCATTTCTCCAAAGGAGACGGAATACACCTTGCCGTCCCATTCCATCTGAAAATGGCCTTTCTCAGCAGGCTGTTTTTTTACCTCTTGTAGTAAAGCCTTTTTAAAATCTTTTTCCCCCTCATGAAATAACACCTCTTGATTCTGATCCAAAAGCAGGGCACTGCCATCAGGATAGGGGGACAGACTTTGCAGGATCGATTCCATTTCTTTCGGATCAACCGCCAGCATGACCGCGCCAAACGGTTTCTCCGCCGCGCCCGGAATGAGCTGGATCAGCATCGCTTGATCTCCAGACTGTTTCCAATAAATACTGTTGTCAGAGGCGAGCAGCGAGCGATACTTGCGAAGCGCCTCCTGTTCGGTCAAAGCGCTGTATTCGGGGCTCAGCACAAGAGGCCGGGGGCTGTTCAGAAAGATGGAAGCCTGCTCGATCAGCGGCTGCTGATCCCGTAAAAGAAACAGCCTTTTCGTCAGTTGATAGGAGAACGTAAAGTCTTTCTCCAAATCCCTTTCGGCCAATCCGTTCATCAGCGAAGAATCGTTTGCCATCTGGGTAAGAGCCAGCTCCAATACTCCAAGCTTTTCATCCATCCGGCTGACCTCACGCGCCACCTGTGTTTCATGCGATCTCTGCAGCTCTTTCTCTACCTTGTCGATCGAAAGAAAGTAGATAGCGCCGCCAGTCAGCAATCCAGGAATACAGGCAATCAGCAAAATGAAGACAAAGTTTCTTTTGAAATACGTTCCCTTCCAGCGAGAAACCCGTTCCTTCTGTTGAGGCTGTTTTTTCATCCCTTTCCCCCCGCCGCCGTCTTACTGATACACGCGTTTTTTTGTTCTTAACACATCAGCAAGAAACGTCAGCGCAAGTCCCTGTCCCCATCCTTGTATTCGTTTATAAGGCACCTGCTTGTATCCTTCGGCATTTTTCATGACGGCTGTTCCGGCCGATACCTTGCTGACCCGTCCGTCCTCTTCTACCGCATCCAAAATGGCGCCAAGCGATTTTTGCACATATTTCGTATAGAGCTTCCCGCTCGACAGCAGAGCAGAGGCAATGCCCGCCGATGCCGATACCTCCAGATACGAATCCGGGTCATCCAAAATGGTATGCCACAATCCTGATTCATCCTGAAGCCGGACAAGCGCGCTCAGCTGGTCTCTGAGCGAACCGTCGATGATCATAAAGGAGGGATGCGTCACCTCAATGAGCGGGAGCGCCTTTGCCATCGTGAGTGCTGCCCAGCCGTTCGCCCTGCCCCAGTAAATGCCCGACAGATGATTTTGCGCTTTGTTATCCCAGGCGTGGTAGTACAAATTCGTGACAGGGTCCTGAAGCACGTCTTCATGTCCGTGAAACTGGCGCAGACCGTCTTCAAAATAATCCTCGCGCTCCATCACCCGCCCGATTCTCAGCATAAACAGCCCCGCCATCATCAGCGTATCCGCCCATGCCTGCTCAGGAAACACATATTCTGCTGAATTCACTGTATGCTGAAGGATGCCCTCACCAAAGCGCGGCGCCTTATGCAGCACATATTCCGCCATCTCGCCGGCCGTTTCTAAATATACGTGATCCCCCGTCACTTTATGGAGAAATAAAAGCGTATGCCCAATAGAAACCCCGTTGATCGAAAGCGGGGGAAGCCCATCCTCCAGCTGTTCATCCACCCATGTTTTTAGCAGATTGATATATTCCTCGTTTTCCGTTGCTTCATAAGCCTCCGCCACGCCGTAAAATGCGACGCCGCCCGGCCAATCCCACGCAAAATCCATCTGAAATGTCCGTTTCACGATCCGGTCAATGACGGACGTCACCTTTTCTTCATCAAAGATTAGCTGTGCCATCTGCAACACTCCTTTTTATTTTAATCCTGTCGTACTGATCCCCTGAACGATATATTTCTGAAACAAAAAGAATACGAGAATCACAGGCAATAACGAGACAGCCGACATCGCAAACATCGCGCCCCAGTTCGAAGCTGATTCCGTATCGAGGAAAAGCTTCAGCGCAAGTGAAACTGGATAAAGCTCCGGCTTATTCAAATACAAGAGCGGCTGAATCAGCTCCTCCCACTTCCAATAGAAGGAGAAAATCGCGGACGTCGCAAGCGCCGGGGCAATCAGCGGCAGAATGATCCGCCAAAAGCAGGCAAAGCGCCCGCAGCCGTCGATTCGCGCGGCTTCATCCAGCTCCTCGGGTATCGTCCGGATAAACTGGATCATCAGAAAAATAAAAAACGCATGCCCGAAAAACTGCGGAACAACAATCGGTTTAAAAGAATTCAGCCAGTCTAATTTCGCAAACAAAATGTACTGCGGAATCATCAGCACTTCATGTGGCAGCATTAACGTCCCCATCATGCAGGCGAACCAAAATTTTTTTCCCTTAAACGGAATACGGGCAAATCCATACGCAATGACAGCCGATGACAGGACGGCTCCGATTGTTGACAGCCCGACAATGATCGCCGAGTTCTTAATAAAGGTCAGAAACGGCTGCCCCGCAATCCCCTTCCAGCCTTCAACATAGTTGCTGAGAATAAAAGGATCGGGAATGAGAGAATGAGAGGTTGTAAAAATACTGGCGCTTTCCTTAAACGAGCTGACAAACAGCCAAATGACCGGGTACAGCAATAACACCGCCAGCGAGGCCGTAAAAACATGGAACAGTATGCGCTTGGGCCTGACGCGCCCGGCTTTTTTTCTCTCAAAAACCGGAGCTTCTTTGACAGGCTGGTTGACCGGCTCCATCCGTCATTCCTCCTTTGACTCGTAATGAACCCAATAAGACGATGTTTTAAACAGAATCAGCGTAATCAGCCCGACAATGATAAGCATGACCCACGCCATCGCCGATGCGTAGCCCATTTGAAAATAGTTAAACGCCCGCTGGAACAAATAGAGCGAATACAAAAGCGTCCCGTCAAGCGGCCCGCCCTCGCCCTTCGAGATGATATAGGCAGGTGTAAACGTCATAAAGGCAGAAATCGTCTGCATGACCAGATTGAAGAAAATAATCGGCGTGAGGATCGGAAGCGTGATCTGAAAGAAACGCTGCACCCGATTTGCCCCATCCACGCTGGCCGCTTCCAAATACGAAGACGGGATGTTTTTCAGCCCGGCCAGAAAAATCAGCATTGACGACCCGAACTGCCAGACAGACAGCAGAATCAATGTCCACAGCGCACTTGTCGGGTCCTGATACCAAAGAATTTTTTGATCAATCCCGACAAAAAACAGAAGCGCATTAATGACCCCGTCATTGCCGAAAATATTGCGCCACATAATCGCCACGGCCACGCTCCCGCCGATGATGGAAGGGAGGTAAAAAAGCGTTCTGTACAAGGCCGTTCCTTTGGATGCATTGGTTAAAATGACAGCGATAAAAAGCGCGAAGCCGAGGCGGAGCGGAACCCCGGCAAGCACATACGTAAACGTCACCTTCAGCGACTGCCAATACTTTTCATCACCCGTAAACATTTCCTTGTAGTTGTCGAGCCCGATCCACTTCGGCGCCGTAAACAAGTCATAGCTTGTGAAGGACAGAAACAGGGACGCCCCCATTGGAATCACCGTAAAACAAAGGAACCCGATAATGAACGGAGAAATAAAAGCATATCCCGCCAGATTGTCTTTTCTCATACTCCGGCTTGTTTTCATTGCGTCAGCCCCATTTCCCGTTAATTATTCCTTTCTAAAATTTCATTGGCCTGCTTCCGGAATGTTTTGGCGGCTTTTTCCGGCGATACCTTCTGATACAGAATCTGATCAGACGTATCCTTCAGCAGCTTGATGACCTCCGCACTTCCCACAGGCTCCGGCGGATCGGCTTTGCTGATGTTTTTTGACGCGGTTTCTACATATTCCACGATGTTGGCTTCTTCCTCATTCAGCTTCGGTTTAATCGCATCCGCCACCTTGCCGGATACCGGTACTCCCCGCTCGCCTTTGATCAGCATGTTGGCTTCCCTATTGTTGACGAAGAAGTCGATAAACTTTGCGGCCTCTTTTTTATGCTCAGAGCTTTTCGGAATCGAAAACAGCATACTCGGCTTCAGCGTCAGCGCCTTTTCCTTCATTTGCTCCGGCGGCAGATAGAGAGACAGCGGCGAGTCTGTCAGCCGGGCAAAGCCCAAGTATTGATTAGAGTAGTTCCACGTAATGGCTGATTTGCCTTTGACGATAAAGTCGTCCTCCATCCCTTTAATCTGTGCGCTTTCATCAGGCGTTGGAGATGTTTTTGCTTTGACCAGCCTCAGCTGCCTTTTAAAATAATCGACAAACAGCTGATCATCCTGATACGCGAGGCCTGTGCCGTCTTCTTTATAAAAACGCTCACCCTTCGTGCGCAAGTAATACGGGAAGAAAATATCAGGCGGATGCATACCGTTGGAGCCGTAGACACCAGCTTTATCCTGAAGATCATACGCCAGCTTCTCATAATCCTCCCATGTCCAGTTGTCCTGATTGATGGACACACCCGCTTTCTTTAGCAAATCATCATTCGCAATCACAGACAGCACGTTGACGCCTAGCGTAAACCCATAGAGCTTATTGTCAATTTTTCCACCCGACAGCATATTCTCTTCGATTGAACTGACATCAATCGTTCCATCCTTTGTATAAGGCGTTAAATCCTCCAGCTGGTTCTTCTTGCCGTATTGTGCCAAATACGCGGTATCCATTTGAATGATATCAGGAAGCTGGCCAGCGGCAGACATCGGCGCAAGCTTTTTCCAGTAGTCATCCCAGTTCGCAAATTCCGCTTCAATATGGACGTGCGGATTCTTTTTCTCGTAAAGTTCAATCACCTTGGTTGTATAATCATGCCGTGGCTGCCCGCCCCACCATGCGATTCTGAGCGTAATGTCCTCTTTTTTCCCCGATGCCTCTTCCCCTGAAGAACATCCGCTGAATAAAAAGACGCAGACAAGCGATAACAGCACATAACAAACCTTCTTCAAGCCAATCCCCCCTTTAATGTAAGTGCTTACATTTTATTTTAAAGCGTTCAGATGGGGCGAAACACTCAAAAAACAGTGGCGAAAGTAAAAAAAACAGAGATGGCTATCCAGCGGAAGCGCCTCCCTGTTTTCTTCTGAATTCTGACGGTGTCAGACCGGTATATTTTTTAAAAACGAGACTGAAATACTTCGGATTATCGCCAAACCCGATTTCTTCGGCAATTTCTGAAACGCTCACGTCCCTCCTTATTTTCATCTGCTTCATCGCATGCTCAAGCCGCACTCGCGTAACGTATTGGGAAAATTTCTCGCCTGTTTCCTGCTTAAATAATTTCCCGAGATAATCAGGATTCATAAACAGCATATCCTTCGCTGCCCACTTCAAGGATAGATTCGGGTTTCCGAGTTCGTCGGCAACAAGCCTGGTCATTTTTGAAATCACTGCGCTTCCGCGTAAGTCTCCAGATGCTTCGGCTGTGTCACGAAAGAGCTGCCCTGCATTCCGGAGTTCTCCCGCCTGACTGATGGCGATCTGGCGGTCCGCAAAAACGGCCGCCGCCTTATCAGCAGCGCTCTCCTCCACGGCCAGCACGGTCCATTCTCCGCTGCTGCAAACCGCTGTCAGCGCTGGACCGAATGCCTCTCTGGCCGCGGCATCAACAGATTGTTCCCCTTTTAAAATCATGAGGCGAACCTTTTTTTCGGCAAGTGAAGGCGGCGGAGACAGCTGGGCCACACCGGCGATCAACCCCTCCAAGTATTGATCAGCAGCGAAAGAACGAATATGATTGAGTTCATGTTTCAGATGAGAGGTTTTCTTTTTCCGCACCTCATGCTGCTTCAGCTCAGCAATGATTTCCTCCAGCGAGCTGATAATCTGCTGTTCATTACAGGGCTTCAGCAAATAATGCTTTACCCCATATTTCATGGCTTCCTTCGCGTACTCAAACTCTCCAAACCCGGACAGGACGATAAATTGAACCGACGGACTTTCGGCTGACACCTTTTTAATCAGCTCAAGCCCATCCATGCCGGGCATTTTGATATCTGTAATAACAATATGCGGCTGCTTATCTAATATCTTGTCATATGCTTCATTCCCATTCTGCGCTTTGCCGATTAATGAAGCGCCAAGCGCATCCCACTCAATGATTCCTGCCATTCCGTCAAGAATAATCCTCTCATCATCAGCCAGCAATATTTTATACATCACGCCACCTCATTTCGGTACGGTATTGTGATCACAATTCTTGTTCCCTTGTCTTGCCCGCTTTGAATGCGCAAGCCGTACGGCTCTCCGTACGTCAGCCGGATGCGTTCACGGATATTCCAAAGTCCGATTCCTCTTCCGCCCGATGTTTCAAGCATCCGTTCATCCATGCCGGGGCCGTTATCTTCGACCGTAATACAGACACAGTCCTTCATCTTTTGCGCCTGAAGGCGGATGGCGCACGGCCTTGTAAAAGGCTCAAGCGCGTATTGTATCGCATTTTCCGCTAGCGGCTGGAGCGTCAGTTTCGGAATGAGACAATGCTTCACCTCATCGTCAATATCTAACGTGAAGTTCAGGCGCTCCTCAAATCGAAACCGCTGAATGGTCATATAGTGAAGAACGATGTCCGCCTCCTCCTGAATGGTTACGATATCTTTCTTCATATGAATGCTGTTTCGAAGAAGAAAACCGAGTGATTCCACCATTTTTGAGATTTGCTTTTGCTGATTCGCCTTTGCGAGCCAATTGATGGACTCGAGCGTGTTATATAAAAAATGCGGGTTGATCTGGGCTTGCAGTGCCTTCAACTCGGTTTCTTTAATGATGAGCTGTTTTTCCACATTTTCTTCCATAAGCTCGTTAATCCGTTTCATCATGACAGTAAAATGGCGGTTCAGCATGCCAGCCTCATCCTGTGTATGTTCCGGCAGAGAAAGCGATACGCCCGCCTCAATGCCGCCGTCCTGCACCGATTTCATCGCAGACACAAGCTGCTCGATCGGCTCTGTAATGCTGTTGGCAATTTTCCGTCCGAAAAGCAAAACCACACAGAAAAACAGCAGAAAACACGTGCCGATCACCGTTTTCATAAAGGAAATTTTTTCGAACATCTGGTCAAAGGGGATGACATTATAGTAGCTCCAATTTTGATAGGATGATTGAAGGAAAGAAATAAAATACCGTTTGCCATTCTTTTTTATCAAGTCATAACCGGGGTGCTTTAGCGTGTCCTTTGCCGCCTCAGGCGCAAGCACCGAACCATGTGCCGAATACACCAAATGCCCGCCTTGGTCAGCGATCATGATGTCTCCGACTGAATCCCCCCAATCCTTTGGCAAATCACGGATCATCTGTTTCACATTGACTTGGATCAGCACCATGCCCAAGCCGTTTAACCTCAGCTGGTGATAGGATCTGATCTGCCGCGCTGAAATCAGGACAGGATCTGAGCCGCCGAGCGTCATCCAAAGATTTCTGCCATTTTTCGCTTTGGCTCGTTTAAACACCTCTTCCTGCTCCTGCTCCAAAAGATCTGAAGAACTGCTTCCGGCTGAATACTCTGAGCCGCGGGCATCGATCAAATGAATGGAATCGATGTACTTTTCATCACTGGCATATCCAGCCAGCTGATCCCAGAGCTCCTGCTTCATTTGATACTGATCGTACGTATCATCGCGATTTTGCATGCTCAGGATGCGCTGAATCTGTTCGTCCGTAATGATTTCATATGACACATCCTCTATTTTCTTCAGCTCGTCTTCGATCCTTTCAGAAGACATCCGCAGCACTTCCGACGACTTGCGGTAAATCTGCTCATCATACACATGAAAGGCGTATTGCACCCCGCTGTATACAAACAGAAAGGACACGGCCATAATCAGTGAAAGGAACACAAACAGCTTATCCTTAATCTTCATCCGCCTGTACCAGCCAGCAATTCTTTTTATCATGCCGCCTTTTCTTTCTCCTGGCGCTGATCCATTGACCGAAACGCTTTAAAGGATAGTTTCATTAAGATCAGGCTAAGTAAACTTCCGCTGAAGAACAGCAGAAACGTGACATGAAGCAGCACGAGAAACAATACACCGACAGCGCCTGCCGCCATGAGAAGCGTCACCGCCGGACGGCTGAAAGCAATCAAAAAGCTGATGCTCAATACCTCTCTGATTTTTACATCAAAATGAGAAAACACCGGGAACACATACAGCACAACAAATGCAAAAATCAAGCTGATGCTCAGGAACACATTGACAAGCACAGGCTGATTCATCTGAGCCACAATCCGCATATCCGCAAACAGAAACAGGCCCGCCGATACAAGGATAAGCCCGAGGAGCTGTGCTGCCTTCCACTCCTTTTGAAACGCTCGAAAAAAGACAGAAAACACCGGGGCATCCGTGTTTCCCTTCGCCCATTCTCTCGCCACCGAAAACATCGCCGCAGTAGCGGGCATCAGCCCAAATACAAGCAGACCTGCAAGGGAAAACAAAATCCAAAGCACATTCAAATAGGCTAATCTCATCACCCATGTACAAAAACGATTCAGCCCATTCGTCACACTGTGTAGCATCAACATCACCTTCCTGTCATGGAAAACGCTTTCAATTTAAAGTAATATGTATTTCTCCTTCCGAAAGAAAATTCCTGCTGCCTGTGAACAATTCGACATGATCCAGAGACAGCAGCCCGTTATCTGTTCCTGTATCGCCAGATAACCTTTTCGATCAAATATCCGGCAATGGCTCCGAAAATGACATTGAATCCAACCATTCCGAGGGCAGCCCCTTCCCAGCCGCGTACATACACGAGGCTGTACCAGATCGCAAACACACCAAGGACGATCAGCCCGGCCAATATCCATTCAGGCCGTCTTCTGTCAGGAAACTTCCTCCGCATCAAAACGGATACGCCAGCGAACAGACAAGCCGTCACAATCCCTATTACAAAAAAATTGGCCACATCGCCTGCCCTCCCTTTTAGAAAAAGACAAAAAAGCCTCCTGCAAAGGACGCTTATTCTGCCGTAATCTCTTTCTCAAATAAATGATATCCGGATGGATCAGCACCCATGAATTCATACCCCATACGCCGATAAAAGGAGTGCAAGGCATCATTATCAGCGACGCAGTCAAGCCGGATCCGTGTTTTTCCCGGAAAGTCAACACCTGTTTCTGCCCAATGAAGAACTCGCGCGCCAAGTCCCTGCCCTGCAAATCGGCGGCTTACTGCGAGGCGGTGCAAATAAATGGACTCCTCATGCCCATCATCACCCCAAAGCGTCCGGTCCCACTCGCTTGGTTCCGGCAGCAGCATTACGACAGCCGCAAGCTCTTCGTCTTTTTTAAACACAAACACATGTCCATTTTCAATGGAACCCGTGATATCATGTGTATCTTGCCCTTCCAGCAGCCCGCTCCATTGAGTAGAGCCCCGATCCCGGAGCCATTCAGCTGTTCGGACGAGCAGCCCGGTAATTGATTCTGCATCCTCATATACGGCCGGACACGCGTAAAATCCATCAGCAATCGTTTCACTCTGAATCTTAAAAGATGACATAAAGGCCTCCCAATCAAAAAGTAAGCTTGCTCACACCTTGATTATAATGCAGACCCAACAGCAAAAACAGACATTTTCTCTGTATGTAAAAGGGGTGCATGAAAGAGAGGCCGATCTGCCCATTAGAAAAACTTCTTTTTATCCCGTTCTTCTTTTAAAATCTCAACTGCTTCTCTGAAGCGCATAGAATGCACGATTTCACGTTCACGCAAAAAACGCAGGGAATCGTTCAAATCAGGATCATCCGATATATCGATCAGCCATTGATACGTCGCCCGCGCTTTTTCCTCTGCCGCAATGTCTTCGTATAAATCGGCAATCGGGTCGCCCTTCGCCTGGATATAGCTTGCCGTAAACGGCACGCCCGCCGCATTGTGATAGAAAAGCGCACTGTCATGATTAGCGTAGTGATCCCCGAGCCCCGCTTCACGCAGTTGCTCCGGCGTGGCATCTTTCGTCAGCTTATAGACCATGGTCGCAATCATTTCCAGATGGGCAAATTCCTCCGTGCCGATATCCGTTAAAAGGCCGATGACCTTATCAGGAATCGTATACCGCTGGTTCAAATACCGGAGAGCCGCGGCCAGCTCGCCGTCCGCTCCGCCATACTGCTCAATCAAATATTTCGCCAGTGTCGGATTGCACGTACTGACCTTGACAGGGTACTGCAGCTTCTTTTCATACACCCACATTCAGGCATTCCTCCTTATACTTGCCACGGCCAAGGCCCTTTACCCCAATCCCAATCCTCGCCCGCGGGGCTGTTGCCGAACTGCAGAAGCGGTCCGTAAGAGGATTCAAATTGCCGTTTAAGGTGCCTCGAATAGCCGGAGTATTGATTGAATTGCTTGAGCGCGTCTTCATCATGAGGATGTGTATTTAAATAAAGGCTCAGCTCAACAAGCACAAAATCAGCTGCTTGTATTTGCTCAAGCTGACGGTAGTATTCGGCATCAATCTTTTTTGCCATGTACGTCTCCCCCTCGATAAGGGTTTTCATAAAAATCATAGAGATCCTTCCAAAGGGTGCCTTTCCTTAAAGCCTCCATTGGCGAAAACTGCTCCATATGCTCAGGCTGAAAGGTCATATAGAGGTTAGGCGGCGTTCGGTAATATTTCTTCCCTATGGGCGGACAGGGATCAAAACGGCTGTGAAAGGGCGTGTATGATTTGACAGGCGTAAACGGCTGCATATCCTTCATTCCGGCTCCTCCTTTCTCAGAAACAATGACCCTAATAGGTATGAGGCAGGGGGCATGATTATGACTGGAAGCTTTAATAAGGGAGCTTGACCTGTTCCTCGATCCCTGCGATACGGAGCGGACCCAGCAGCGTTAAACGTGTTAATTGATTCGCCATAAACAACGGGCTGTACTTCATGCCGTTCTCAAGCCAGGAACAAATCACCCCGATATGGGCGGACGTGATATAGCTGACGAGTATCTCTTTCGGCACCTGCAGCGTGTTCTCTGATTCCTCAATCGAAGAAAGCAATTCCTCGTAAATCCGTTTCTGAACGAACTCCGCCATAAGACTTCTGAATTGCGGCAGACCTCTGTCGCTCAGCATCACTTGGAAGTATTCGGCATGTTCATGGATGTACTCAAACAGCTTTACAAAAGATACAGGCGGATGATCTTCATCAATACTGACCGGTTCGACGACCGGCGCTTCCGGCTTTACCTGCTGGATTAAATCATCGAGAACCTCCGTCATGCTTTGAAACAGAAAATCCTGTTTATCCTGATAATGCAGATAAAAGGTGCCCCGGGTCAGATCCGCTTTTTCGGTAATCTCTTGAATCGTAATCGAATTGGCATCTTTTACTTTCAAAAGGGCAATTAAAGCGTCTCTTAAATATTTGTTTGTTCGTCTGATTCTCGGATCTACTCTATGCTTTTTAGACATTTTTCTCCTCCTTGTCTAACTTCCATTTTCTTCTGGACAAATCATCCTCAGATGTCTACTTCTGCACATTTGAGCGTTCTCTGTTTATTGACCTTTTTCCAAAATCTACTGTACCATGAACGTACATCTTGTACATGATGTAAAGTAATGAACATTATGTTCAATAATTAATTAAACGAAGCTTCGTCGCGTATATTGAGTGCACTCCATCTGAACTCATCAGCATATAGAGAGGAGTCTTTGGCATGAATGGAAAAATCGCATTAGAAGAGCATTGGGAATCTCCTGATTTTTCGGCTACAGGAAGCCACAATTTTACTGACGATGAATATTTCAGCGCTGTCCAAAAACGATTGCAGGAATTCGAGAAACGGATTGAAGACATGGATCGAAGCGGCATTCAAACCTCAATTCTCTCATTGACACAGCCTGGTATTGAAGGTATCACAGATCCTGACAGAGCTGTGAAACTCGCAAGGCAAATGAACGATCACGCTGCGGAATTCTTCGTTTCTAAGCATCCTGACCGCTTTAAAGCATTTGCGGCAGTTCCGCTTCAAGATCCTGAAGAAGCCGCGAAGGAACTTGAACGGGCCGTAAACGAGCTCGGCTTTGTAGGTGCCTTGGTCAACGGCTACAGCAACATCGGGGACGAAAACACCGCTCAATATTTGGACGAGCCCCAGGTGCGCCCTTTCTGGGAAAAAGCCGCACAGCTGCAGGTTCCCGTCTATCTGCATCCGCGTATCCCGCTGCCGCATCAGCAGCGCATCTATGAAGGCTACGAGGGCCTCCTCGGTTCAGCGTGGGGCTTTGGTTTTGAAACAGCAACACATGCCATCCGCCTGATGCTCAGCGGCCTTTTCGACGAATACCCTGATTTGACTGTCATCCTCGGCCACTTAGGGGAGGGCCTGCCGTTTACATTGCCGCGGGTTGAACACAGGCTCCGCCATCAGCGTCCTGAAACCCACGGCAGCCATAAGAAAGCGCCAACTGAATACCTCCGCAAAAACTTTTATCTCACAACAAGCGGCGTGTTCAGAACCCAGGCTTTAATTGATACATTGCTGGAGGTCGGCTCAGACCGCATCCTATTCTCTGTCGACTATCCGTACGAAACGATGGAAGAAATCTCTTCTTGGTTTGACCAATGTCCAATCAGTGAAACAGACCGATACAAAATCGGCACTGAAAATGCGGCTAAGCTTTTTCAATTCAATAAATAAAAAGAAGACCTTCGGCATCGCCGAAGGTCTTTCTAGATCAATCAGTCCAAAATAAGGTCAGCGTTTCCAGTATGCAGCATGAGCGGCCGCAAACTCAGTCAGCGAACGGGGTTCTTTTCCCGTCACACGCTTCACTGTATCTGTTACCCGATGTTCCGCACCATGGCTGATTGCTTCATCAAGCTCCGCCATAAAATGGGCATAATCCGCAGGCAAACCTCCTGCCTCCATTTTATGCTGCAGCTCGGAACGAGAAATGCTGACGTGCTCCACCCGGCGTCCCGCCGCAGCTCCGATGATCTCCGCCGCTTCGGCATAGCTCAGCGCCTCGGGACCTGTCAGAATATGATGTGTTTGATGAGGAACATCATCAATCAAAGCCCTGACGGCTGTTTCTGCGATGTCATCAGCATCAATAAACCCAAGTTTTCCTTCACCCGAAGCCGTTATGATGCGCCCCTCGGTTTGAATAGACATGCGATGCTGGACATTGATGAAGTTTTGCATAAAGTAAGAAGGGCGGAGCACCGTCCATTCAGGAAAATCGCGTACTGCCTGATGAAGCTCACCAAACACATGGCCATCCTCAGGGACAACAGACGCACTTTGCATCACGACACGCTTTGCACCGAGACGCTTTGCCTCCTTTAAAAAGGGAAGCACATAAGGGGCCGGGTCAAGCTCACCAACCGGGGCAACAAGATAGATCTGTTTTATCTGTTCCAAAGCTGGCGTGAAACTGGAGACGTCTTTCCAATCAAAATACACATATTCAGCATCAGCAAGCTCACCCTTTTTCCGGCTTGCAATCCGCACCCTGTACCCGAGATCTATTAAACGGCTGGCGATTCGGCTTCCGACTGTGCCGGTCCCGCCAGTGATTAAAATTGGCTGCTGTTTCATCATTTTCCACTCTCCCCTGTTTGCAAAAATGATCCCCCAAACGCCTCTTGTACAACAAGCGGATTCCAATAATCCTTGTAACGCATTATGCGGCCATCATTTGTTTCGATGACACTGATATAGCTTTGGCGATAAGGCAGCCCGGTCTTAATCACATGGCCGTCACATTGAAACTCCGCAATCACCGTATTCGAGTCTGCTGAACGGTACACTGTCGGAGTGGTAAATGAAGAAAGATGGATCTGCTTAGGATAATCCTTAATATAGTTGTAAATGGCCGCTTTTCCTTCTATTCTTTTTGGTGATCCCTCCGGCGCATAAGGAAACTCAAATACAGCATTCTCATCCCAAAGCTCCATCCAGCTCTTCATGTCCTTCTCAAGCATATACGCCATGAACTTTTTCAATGTGCCACATGCCTTTTCAAATTCAGTCGTCAGCATTTATCATCACCTCATGATTTGTTTTTAGACCGTTCAGTCCGAAAAATGCATACATGGGCAAAGAATCCTTTACCACATGTTAATCAAGCACTGATAAACTTACGTCAACATGGTCCTGAAGCCGGTCCATATCAGCCGTCACTTTGGCGACAAACGTCAGAGACAGCCTGCTCTGATTCAAATACCGGGCAAGCGCCAATATATCATTGTCTTCGCCAGTCAATTCTCCTTGTTCCCTCGCTCTTAAAAGTGCTTGATAAAAAGCGTCCTCAAGCTGCTTCGACTGTCCCTCAAAATACCGGGCAAGCTCAGGGTCATGCGGGATTTGTTCAATCGCGCTGTTTATGATGTAGCACGCCTTCGCACGTTCCGGATCTCTCAGGGCATTGACACCCTCCTGAAAAATATCACGAATGGCTTCCTTTACAGATCCTGGCGCTTCAAGCCTTTCCATAACAGCAGTGTTTTTCCCGTCAAGATACGATTTCACAGCGGACAAAAACAAATCACGCTTCGTGCCATACGTATCATACAAACTCTGGCGCGCAATGCCTAAATGAGAGAGCAGATCCTGAAGAGACGTTCCTTCGTAGCCATACTCTCCAAAAACCTCTATCGCTCTGTGAAGAACAAGGGCCGTATCAAATTCTTTATTCCTCCCCAAAAGACGATCACCTCCTGAAACAAATGTTACCAGTTTCCAGACTGATCAGTCAAGAAAGAAGATAAAAAAACACTCTTGAGCTGCAAGAGTGCCTCTTTTTATAATCTCTTTATTTATAGCCGTCTTGTCCCCAATGGCCCATATGGTGGTGATGGTGGCCATAATTACCGTCGTGATGATGATGATCTTTTCCATCATGATGATGGTGATAATAGTGATGATGCCCAACATTCTCATGATGCATGCCGTAGCTCGGATCACCTCCAGTTCCCGGATACCCAGCATATCCGCCGCTCGGATAACCGCCATAGCCCCCGTGTGCGCCATAGCCCGGAAACCCGCTGGCTCCTCCATACATGCCGTGTCCCGGGTAGCCTGCATCTGGCATACCGTATCCCGGATAGCCTGCACCTTGCATGCCATATCCCTGATGGCCAATACCACAGCCCGGATAACCAAAACCGGGTCCGCCATACATATGTCTAATATCAGTCATATTCATCCACTCTCTCCTTCGCATAGGTTACAGTCCAGAGTATGAGAGGATCTTATAGATCGTATGGGCGGCCGCCTAAACCAGCTAAAAAGAAAAAAGCAGACCATGACAGTCTGCTCACTTCTTATTCACCTAAATCAACGTTATGATACACCTGCTGAACATCTTCCAAATCCTCTAATGCATCAATCAATTTTTCAAACTGTTCCTTCGCATCATCCGGAAGCGTTACTTCGCTTTGCGCAAGCATGGTCAGCTCCGCTACAGTAAATTCCTCAACGCCCGCGTTTTTAAACGCCTCCTGCACCGCATGGAATTGATCAGGCTCAGCATATACGATCACGCTGTCATCCTCCTCTAAAATGTCACGGACGTCGACATCCGCTTCCATCAGGATTTCAAGCGCTTCATCAGCTGTTTTGCCTTCTACACCGATTACAGCCGTTGCGTCAAACATGTAAGCAACAGATCCGCTCACACCCATGTTTCCGCCGTTTTTCCCGAACGCCGCCCGCACTTCCGGCGCCGTGCGGTTTACATTATTCGTCAGCGCATCAACGATAATCATTGATCCGTTCGGCCCGAAGCCCTCATAACGAAGCTCATCGTAATTCTCTTCCGCTCCGCCCTTCGCCTTCTCGATCGCACGTTCAATGATATTTTTCGGCACGCTGTAAGTCTTCGCGCGCTCAAGCACAACCTTCAGCGCCTGGTTGGATTCCGGATCAGGCTCGCCCTGCTTCGCCGCCACATAAATCTCACGGCCAAACTTCGCATAAATCCGACTCGTATTCGCGTCCTTAGACGCCTTCTTCTCTTTAATATTGTTCCACTTACGGCCCATGATGCTCCACTCTCTTTCATATATATCAATCTGTATATTGTTATTCACTTTATCCATTATACCTCAAATGGTTTGGTTGTTTCGAGTGTCTTGCGTTAGAAATAGAAGGAATGCCGCAGAGTTAAAGGCCATCCAGCTTCCGTAAAGCAAGAAAAAAAGCCCTAGCTAAGGGCTTTTTTCTCCTGATCACTCATGAGATGATGAGAGGAATGATCGAGATACGTCGTGTTTCGATCTGTTGATTCCTTAAATCCGCCGGACTTTGTCAGGAATGGAAACGACATGCTTCCGAAAACTAACGTAACAGCAAGGCACATCATCACTTTTTTCTTAATAAGCATATAAACACTCTCCTTTTAACATATCTTCCTGGGCTTTCAACACTTTCCGATAAAACGCAGCAGCGTGCTCAAAACGACAGCGGCTTTCAAAAACTGCGGCAGCGCTGCGGGCACATGCCTCAATGTAAGCGTACAGATTCTTTTTTTCGAAATAGGCTAGCATTTCAAGGATTTTGGTTTCATCAGCTCTCTCTTTGTAGACGGCCTGCAAGAACAGATACAATTCTTTATAAAGTTTGTGAGAACCCGCATTTGGATATGTTCCCATATGTTCTAATCCTTCCTCTATGAACTGAAACGCCTTCTCTGTTTGGTCCGCTTTACATAATGTCCAGCTTAATCCAAACAAGACGTTCGGAAGCAAATCAGGAACTTTCTCTCTGCTTACCTTCGCCGCTTTTTGGAAATGTTCTACAGCCTTATGATCGTCTCCTGATCTGTCATAGCTGTTCGCGATGTTCAACAGAGAAATGGCGATAAATCGGTCGTTTTGAATGTCCATGGCCAATTCCAGCGCCTTTTCTAAATGCGGGAGCGCTTTATCATAATGTTTGAAATCATCATAGTTGCCGGCGATCACAAACAAGCTTTGTATGGTTCTAATGCTGTATAGGGGATAGTTTTGATAAATGTCTAAGGCTTGAAGAATATGATGCATCGACACATGGGTTTGCTTCATGTGATAATACGCTTCGGCCACTTTAAAATGGAATTCCGCTATCTCAATTTCATCTGACACAAACGGCAGCTCTTTCTCCGCCTCGCGATAATACCCGATCGCTTCCACATATTCTTTCTGATCAAATTCATACATGCCGCGGAAAAACAAAGAGTAGTATTTCAAAAGGCCTGTGAGTTTTTTCTGAGGGGTCTCAATCGTTTCAAGAAGCTCTGTCACTGTAGGGCGATTCCCGTATGTTTGTCCCGGCTCCAAATAATCAAGCATCAGCTGGTGCCGAAAACACATCAGAGAATAATAGATCAGCAAATCCTGGTCCTCTTCCATCTGCTGAATGTCCTGCTCCACCTCCGCTTTCAGAACCTCAGCATCCGGAACACTGAACTGGCGAATCATTTTATACCATTCATTAATCTTAACACCTACACGCGAAGACGGTATGGCTTGACTCAACGGCTTCCCTCCTTCTCTATGAGATATGTCATATTCTATCAATCCCAAATTTTGAAAACAATACGGAAGGAAGAAATTGTTTTTTCATCCTGTCAATTTGTTTTTTTTCGCAAAAAAGACCCTTTACGCAAGGGTCCATGTCAATCTTATTTCATATAGTATTCACTTATTGTCAACCACAACAAAATCCTGAACCTTCACCCGTTCCTCAGGCAAATCAAACTGATAAAGCATCTTCTTAGAATGGATATCAAACACACCTACATACCCGCCGATGCCCTTTTTATGCTCTTCCTGGGCGACAATATACAATAGATTCCCCTTAAACTCCGCTTCCATATAAGGGAAATTCAAATGATATGAATGAAAAGAAAATTCCTTCCCATACTCCAGCAAGTTCGCCTCCCCCTCTTTGTCTTCGTACGTCACGTAAAAACTGCCGCTTTCTCTGTCATAGTATACGGTATCAGCGTATTCAAGATCATCAGGATACGGAATATATGTCGTTTTCCATGTCCCTTTTTCAATCACAGTCAATTTATGATCCGAGCTCGCGACAATAAATTCCTCCGATTCTGCGAATTGATCAGCGTATGAGGCTAAACTCAGGGTCTTAATGATTTCCTCTGTTTTTCTGTCAATCACGTAAATAGCCATGCCTTGAATGATATAAATATAGTTCTCATCACTGGCCCCCATCGTGACAAGCGAAGGCAAGGCAAGGCAAGGCTATATTCCTTTTTCGTTTTTCTGTCGTTTATGTGGATCTCATTTCCCGTCGTATCAACATTATAGGCCTTAACAGACACATCCTTCCCCTCATACCAAAACGCAAATGGATCTGACAGCGGATGCTCTCTGATCGCATCCTTCTCCAGCGTGTAGTAAAAAGGCTCGTGTTCCGCTAATAAGACAAGGTCTGTGGATTTGTATGACTTCATTTGAATATAAGGAACATCCGCCACCTTGAATGTACGCCTGTTAAACCGTTCGCCTGTTGAGGTTGAGAGCAACGTGCTTTCTTTTATGAGAGGATTGGAGTAAATAAAGAAGATGCGGTCTTCTTCGGGGTGGATAGCGGAAGATTGGACAGGATGCGTATTTTTATTTTGAAAGGAAATATATACAGCCAACATAAAAACACTTGCGAACAAACCCAATAGTATAAAACGCTTTTTCACACAAACAACCCCCAGTAAATGGTTAAAAACTCTATATCGTTTTCAACATGCCCTGTACATATCCCTTGTAATCCAATAAAAAAAGAACTTCTCAATGGAAGTTCTCACTTATTTTTCTCATAGGATTGTTTGATCAACCCCATAATATATTCAATGTGTTCATCATCTTTTATGAAAATCTCATAGTCGCCATTCCCCCAGTGGCCGGTCTCAGAGACATCTCGCATTCTATCTTCGGGATCAAGCAATTCTCCCTTTTTCATATTCACCCACACCTTAAGTCCGCTTTTTAAAAGAAGAATGTCAGTGAAATTTCGCTTATTTGATGTAAACGCAATATAAAGCTTTGTCGGTTTGATTGAAATATGATCGTCCAAATTAAAAATGAATTCCTTTAGCTGCTGATAAAGCTCTATGATGTCAAACGGCTTATCTGCAAGATGATCCTCTTCAGAAAACACTTTAATTTCTTTGCTGACCTCTTGAATGGTCTCACTTTGCCGTGAAATGGTCTTTATCGACTCAGAGACGCCATCAGCCTTCATTTGATTCAACTGGATCAGATCATTTTCGTATCTTTTCATCTCCCATAATTCAATTGGCAGATCTTTAAAATGGATGGATTGCTTTTGATACACCGTAAAAACAGGTGAAATAAAAATAACCTTCGACTGCGACCAGTCCACGTCATCCCGCTTTAACTGACGATCATGATTTTCATTGTACTCAAGAATGAAATCAGCTTTATGATTGAGCATAGCCGCTAAATAGGCGTAGCCCTGATCAACAACACTGAAGTTTTTCGTATTTTTATACTCGATAATCACGAAAGCATTTGTCTCATCATCAAACGCTAACGTATCAATGCGGAAATTGTTAATCCTGAATTCGGATTTTACAAACCTGAGACCTAACATCTGCTGAAGATTTGTCTCACATAAATCCTGAATCTCTTTTTCTTTTTTAAACGGTTTCTCGCGAATACCTTCGATTTGGTTTTGGCTGTTTACTTTATAGAGATACATGTTGGGCTCCTTTTATTTTACTAATTCCATTAAAGTTTCTAAGGATAGACTCGAAACCGGATTTTGCGTTTTCGTTTTCAGCGTACCGCCAATCAAATAAGAATAGTCACGGCACTTTGCCAATTGAAAACGGACTCTATTATTCGTTTTAGTGATTTTGGCAGGTTCATCAGATTCCCAAGCGTCAACGATCTTGTAAACATTTAAAATCACACTGCTCCGAACAACAATTGCCCGTTTACATTCCTTTGCTCTGGACAATTTCATATCCCAGTTCCCGCAGGCGCGGTTCGTTAGCGTGTCGCCTTTTTGATTATCCTTGATCTTTATGATTAAGAAATCTTTACCCAAATGAGCTCTTCCCCTTTTTATTGATTTATCATCATCATATCAAATCTGTGTATATAGGCACATGCCTAATAGCTCATTTTTCTACCAAAACACGTTCTCACCCCCACCCCCATCCCGCCCCGTGGTAAAATTTTGATATTGAGCGAACAAAAGAAGGGAAATGGTCATGAAAGTATTTGAAGCGAAAACACTGCTTTCGGAAGCGACAGACCGTGCAAAAGAGTACAAAGAACTAAGAACGCAAATGGTCAACTTGAGAAAAGCGTTAAAAAGCGTCGCTGATCTCAGTGACAGCGAATTCTCAGGAAAAGGCGCCAGCAACATCAAAGCCTTCTATCACGACCACGTCGGCGTCACCGACCAATGGATCGACTACATCGATATGAAAATCGCATTTTTCAACAGCATCGCCGGAGCCGCCGAGGACAAAGGCCTCTCTGACGCATACATCGAAGAATCCTTCCTGGAGCACGAACTGGCAAATGCCCATAAAAAATCAAAATACATCATGTCCGAACAGAAAAAAGCGATGAAAGACATCCTAAACGATATCGACGACATCCTCCCGCTCGACCTGTTTTCAACAGAAACCTTCAAAGACGAGCTGGCAGATGCCAACGACAAACGAAAAAAAACACTGGAAAAATTGGACGTCTTGGACGAAGACCTGAAGACAGAATACGCCCTGTCAGAACCAAACGAACAATTCATTAAGTCCGACTTCCAAAAGCTCCAAGAAGCAACGGGCAAAGGCAAAAATGCCACACCCATCCACTACAACGCCAAAGCGTATCGTAAGAGTGACATACATAAGAAAAAAGGCGACATTGAAACGCGGACGGATGCTTACTTGAAGATTAAGAAAGAGGAAGCGAAGAAACGCGAGATTGAAAAATTAAAAGAAAGACTGAAAAACTACGATTATGCGGATGCCGATGAATTTTACACAATGGCAAAAACGATCGGCTATGAAGATCTGACAGCAGAACAGCAAAGATACTTCACCCAAATTGAAAACACGCGTGAGCTTGAAGCAGGCTTCAAAGGGGTTGCCGTCGGCCTTTACGATTCAGGAAAAGACGCGGTCGTAGGCCTGTGGGATATGGTCACAGATCCGGGCGGAACCGTTGAAGCCATTACAGGAGCTGTGGCTCACCCGATCAAAACGTATGAAGCCATTTCAGCGGCAATCGAAGAATCGTACCAAAAAGACATGGTGAATGGTGACACCTACTCACGAGCAAGATGGGTGTCATACGCGGTTGGCACTGTTGTCACATCAATTGTCGGCACAAAAGGTGTTGGCGCCGTCTCTAAAACAGGCACAGCCGCCAAAGTGACGGCCAAAGTCAAAACAACAGCAAACAAATCTGCAACAGCCCAAAAAGCCATAACAGTCTCAAAACAAACCGTTGATCACATCAAACAAAAAGTAAACACAGGCATTGAAGTAGCAAAAAAACACGTCAAAACCAAGTTAAATCAAATCGGAGATCTCACACTTGCGGATATTCTCCCTTACCATCCCCGTCATGATTTAGTGCCGGCAGGCGTTCCTTACAACGCAGTCAATGGGGTCACACTTAAAGAGGGACTTCAGAAATTCGCCAAGGTCATCCTGCCGAAACCGTACGGAACGTCATCAAGCGGAAGACGAACTCCAGCGCCACATGTACCGCCGGTAACCGTCAAATACGGCGAGCACTACGCAAAATGGAGCAGAAAGAAAGTGCTGAAGCCTAATATCATCTACAAAACAAAAGAAGGCTACACGTACACGACTGACAACTATGGTAGAATTACAAGTGTCAAAGCAGACTTGCAGCTGGGAGAAGCAAAACGAAACCAATATGCACAGACGAATGCTGGAAAGCCCCAAGACCGAAAGCCTGACGATGACGGAGGCCATTTAATCGCCACCCAATTCAAAGGCTCAGGCCAGTTCGACAATATCGTGCCGATGAATTCTCAGATTAATAGGAGCGGTGGGAAATGGTACAACATGGAGCAAGTTTGGTCTAAAGCTTTAAGTCAAAAACCACCGAAGCAGGTGACAGTTAAAATTAACAACATTTATGAGGGTGATTCTTTAAGACCTTCTAAATTTATTGTTGTATATAAAGTTGGGGACAAAGAACCTGTTAGAACAATCATTAAGAATAAAGCTGGGGGTTAATCTAATGGAAACTCAAAAAATGGGTGAACTATATCAAAAGATTGCTGAACATCTAAATGAAATGATTCCATCTCAATGGGAAAAGATCGTTTTATATGCTGAAATACTTGATGACTCAGCAGATATATACTTTTATTTTACAACACCAAATAACAGCGATTATTTATTTTCTCATTATATACCTGAACACTTTGATGTGAGCGAAGAGATTTACGATCAACTGCTAATTGAACTTCAAGAGCTATTTGAAGAACTAAAAGAAGAATTTAAGCTAGGCAATCAAGATATTTGGACAAATCTCACTTTAAAATTAGAAAACACCGGAAAGTTTTCAATTGATTATAATTATGACGATGTTTTATCGTCTGAACTTGATGACCTTCAAAGACGAGATGTTTGGAAATATCAAAATTTAGGGATATTGCCTAAAGATGAGGACGACAAAGAATTTGTAATAAACTACTTCGGTCTATAAATCAAAAATGGCTCAGCCCTTCTCTGCTGAGCTATTTTTGATAATTAAGATTTCTCGACGATTGAAGGTGAAAAGATTGGAAACAAAAAAAATGCAAGATTTGTATCAGCTTATTAGTCAGAAATTAAATAACATCATACCTTGTGAATGGACAAAAATTTATCTTTATGCAGAAGTACTAAATGACTCTACCATGGTTCTCTTTCACTTCAAGACACCAGAAAATAATCAAATTATTTATTCACAAGATATACCTAGCCATTACAACGTAAGCAAGGATATTTTCAAGACGTTGTTAAGAGAACTAAGAGAACTTTTTGAAGAATTAAGAACTGAACACAGAAATAATAACGATGATGTTTGGACTAACCTTACACTAACATTGGATCGTAGTGGAGAATTCCAATTAGATTATAATTATGATGATATTTTAGCATCAGAATTAGATGGATATGAGAGAATCGCAATATGGGAATATAAAAACCTTGGTATTTTGCCTGAAGATGAGGATGATAAAGAATTTGTAATTAACTACCTCGGTCTATAATTTAAAAATGGCTCAGCCCTACTCTGCTGAGCTATTTTTTATAAAACAATCTAAAAAATAGAAATATAAATTTAGAGGTTTTCTATATGGATAGAGGATAATCATCCATAAAAGACAAAGTAGAATGGGGAAAAGAGAAATGAGCCATGTAGAAGTTTTTGAAAAAGAAGTATTAGAAGAAGTAAGACGAGCTATAAACGAAATCGTAGAAATCTACAGAGACCATCAGTATTTTTGGGGAAATACGGCGGGATGGGCTCCAGAAGAGGCCGAAAAGATTCTAACCCGGTCCAGATTAGATTGGTTGCACGCATTATCAGAATCCTTATTCACATGGACTGAAGTCTATAGAACCTCTACAGACAATGAAGGCAAACTAATCCTTGCTTGGGCGAACCTAGGAGCTCTGTTAGAAGGTGGGATTAAGCTGTTCTTATCGGTTCATGTTAATCAATACCAAAATAGCCAACACCGCTTACAGGACCAAAAAGGCAATCTAATTGAACCTGATGTCTTACCACTAGAAAAGTTAAAAGTATTTTTACAGAAAGAAAATATCTTCGAAAAAAAATGGTTCCCTTTTATTTCATTGGTGCAACAACGTCGTAATGCTATCCATGCCTATAAACATCGAGAAATTGGGAATTGGACTGAATTCTATGAAAGTATCAAAAAACTACGTACTTTTACACAGGAGATTAAGGGACGACTTCCTTATCCAGGATAATCTATTGATTCAAAAGGTTTAATATAATCAAGAAAAAAACCAGGGTAAACCCTGGTTTTTAAAAAATTAAAAGGCTCTCGAAACTTTCTAGACAGCCTGAGCCCTTTTAAACGAAAAGGCTCTTTACTCACTGTTACATCCTTATTAATTTTTCAGCTCGAGTAGTGAACAACACTCCACATGATTCGTATGCGGAAACATATCCACAGGCTGCACTTCGAGCGTCTGATACCCGCCATCCTCAAGCACCCGCAGGTCTCTCGCAAGCGTCCCAGGATTACAGGACACGTACACCACCCGCTTCGGTTTCATCTCCACAATCGTCCGCAGGAGGGCTTCGTCGCAGCCTTTTCTTGGCGGGTCTACAACTAGCGTATCGGCCGTGATGCCTTCTTCATACCATTTTGGAATCACGGTTTCCGCTTCACCGACCGCGAACTCTGCGTTTGTGATGCCGTTGAGCTCGGCGTTGCGTTTCGCATCCTCAATTGCCTCCGGTACAATTTCTACTCCGTACACTTTTTTCGCTTGCTTTGCCAGGAAGAGAGAAATCGTTCCGATGCCGCAGTAGGCGTCGATGACGGTTTCTTCCCCTTGAAGCTCTGCGTACTCCAGCGCTTTGTCGTAGAGCACTTTGGTTTGCTCCGGGTTGACCTGATAAAACGATCTGGCGGAGATGGCGAATTTGACGTCTCCGATGAGGTCGTAGATGTATTCTTCGCCCCAGATGACGTTTGTTTCGTTCCCGAAGATGACGTTTGTTTTGTTCGGGTTGATGTTTTGCACGATGGATTTGACGTGCGGGAATTGCGCTGTGATGTCTTCGATGATCTTCGCTTTGTGCGGGAAGTCGATTGTTCTTGTGATAAAGACGATCATCATTTCACCTGTAACCACGCCGTATCTGACCATGATATGGCGGAGCCAGCCTTTGTGGCGTTCTTCGTTGTACGCTTTGACACCGTATTTGGCGCATATGTCTTTGACGGCTTGAACGGCTTCGTCGTTTTTGGATTGCTGGATCAGGCAGGCGCTCATGTCGATGATGTCATGGCTTCTTTGCTGATAGAATCCGGCGACGAGTCCGCCTTCCCGTTCTCCTACCGGCACCTGCGCTTTGTTTCTGTAATTCCACGGGTCTTCCATGCCGAGAGTCGGGTGCACGGTGACGTTTGACAGGTCCAGCTTGCCGATGCGTTCTAAGACGTCTTTGACTTGTTTCTGTTTAAACAAGAGCTGGCCTTCGTAGGTCATGTGCTGAAGCTGGCAGCCTCCGCATTGTTTGTAAATCGGACACGGGGCGTTGGTTCTGTGCGGGCTCTCTTCCTTCAGCTCAATCAGGCGGCCGAAGGCGAAGCCTTTTTTGACACGTGTGACTTTGATTTGGGCTTTTTCCTCCGGCAGGGCGTTCGGCACGAAGATCGGGAAGCCTTGGACCTTTGCGACGCCCGCTCCTTCATGTGTCAAATCCTCAAATGTCACATCGTAGTATTCGTTTTTTTCTACTGGGGGTTTCATTTTCATCTATAATCACCTCTAGTTTTAAGCGAAAGAAAAACTTGGCCTGTACAAGCCAAGTTTTTAGTCATCCAGCTGTTCCGCTTTCTCCTTCGGCATGACGACGTGAATGTGTCGATACAGATTCACGAATTCGCCCGGCAGCATGCCGCCGTACTCGCCGTCCAGGTTCAGCTGCATCTTTTCTGATACATTGACTTTCACGCGGTTCGCTTTTGTATAAATAATGTGCTGGTCGTTGATGTGTTCGCCGCGGAGCGCCATCGTTGCGACCCTGATAAATTCAGCAAGGTTTGCTTTCTTTAGTATCATCAAATCAAACATGCCGTCATTCAGGCTGGAATCCGGCGCGAGTTTTTCGAACCCGCCGACGGAATTTGTCAGCGTGACCAAAAACAGCATGATTTCACCTTGAAACAGCTTGCCGTCATATTCAATCTCGACTTCTGTCGGACGAAGTGAAGGCAGCATTTCCATTCCCTTTAAATAATAAGCAAGCTGGCCGAGCATCGTTTTGAGTTTGCTTGGCACATCGTACGTCAGCTCCGTCAGACGGCCTCCGCCGGCGATATTGATAAAATACTGGCCGTTCACCTGTCCGATATCAATCGGGCGGGCAACGCCGTTAATGACCGTATCTGCCGCTTTTAAAATATCCTCGCGCGGAATATTGAGCGCTCTGGCGAAGTCGTTCGTTGTGCCGACAGGAATCACACCGAGTGTCGGACGGTTGTCTAAAGGCGCAAGCCCGTTGACGACCTCGTTGATCGTTCCGTCTCCGCCCGCTGCAACGATCAAGTCAAACTCACGCAATGCCGCTTCCTTGGCGGCGTGCGTTGCGTCTCCTGCGCATGTCGTGGCATGGGTGGAGGTTTCATAGCCGGCTTGTTCAAATTTTTGCAGGACCTGGGCAAGATGCTTTTTAAAGATCTCCCGTCCTGAAGTCGGATTGTATATTATGCGTGCACGTTTCATTATCTCATCATCCTACTTAAGAGTATCCGATCCATTTTTACACTAACAACCTTTAATTATACTATGAGTTAAAAAAATCGCAACAAAATGTACATAATCTTACAGGTGAAAACGTACAAAAGCTCAAAACTGATTCTTGTTTTGAGCTTTTGTCATCCTTAACATTCTTTCAGCTTGATTGAAAACCTTTGTAGTCTAGGAAGGGGGAGCATTGGAGCGGAGCGAATGTAGAATTCGTGAGCACCGACGCGCAGACCTGACAACGAATGCGAGGGTTTTTCAACAAGCTGAAAGCCTCAGCAGAGCTGAGGCTTTTTGTTTTTTACTCTTCTTCTGTTCCCGGTTTTTTCTTGCGGAACTTCGCCAATACTTCATATACGATTGGCACGATCAGGAGCGTCAGAAGCGTTGAACTGATTAAACCGCCGATAACCGTGACGCCGAGTCCTTTTGAAATGACCTGGCTTCCGCCTTCGAAGCCGAGTGCTAATGGAATCAAGGCGCCGATTGTCGCAATGGCTGTCATCAGGATCGGACGGAGACGTGTAGAGCCGGCTTCCAGGAGCGCTTCTCTCGTAGACAGTCCTTCCGCTTCCTTATGGATGACGCGGTCAATTAAGACAATCGCATTCGTGACAACGATACCGATCAGCATGAGCATACCGATCATTGCGTTCAGACTGATCGTTTCACCTGATACATAAAGTCCGACCAGGGCACCGATGACCGTGAACGGCAATGAGAACAGGATCGCAAATGGCGCTAGTGCCCCGCCGAATGTAATGACGAGCACGAGGTAAACGATCGCTATTGCTGCCAGCATCGCTAAACCAAGCTTCGTGAAGGAATCAGCGATATCTGCCGATACGCCGCCTGTGTCAATCGATACGTTATCAGGCAGGTCAAGCTTATCGATTTTCTTCTGAACATCAACTGATACAGCTGTCACGTTGTCAGATGTCACTTCACCAGTGACATCCGCATAGACTTTTCCGTCACGTTTTGACACAGTATCAGATGTTGATCCTTCTTTTACTTTGGCCACATCTCCGATTTTGACTTCCTGGCCAGTCGCAGAAGTGATCTTTTTGTTCTCTAAATCTTTTACACTCTTATACTCGTCTTTTTCTGTCTTAATGTTCACATCAAGCTCTTTGCCGTCTTTTTTCACGGTTGTGAGCGGTTCTTGTGATGTTTGTGACATTAAGGCCTGAGAAATTTGAGACGCAGTTAAACCGAGCTTGCTTAACTTCTCTTGGTCAGCGACAAATGTGTACTCATCATATGTGCTGGAAAGGCCTGAGTTTACATTTTTCAGATCCTTTTCATCTTTCATGATTTTTTCAATGTCTTTGACCGTGTCTTTAATGTCGTTTTCAGAATCGCCATACACATAGTATGTTAATTCGTTGTTATTGCCTGAAGAGCTGAAGTCCTGTGACTTCCATTCTCCGCGGTCAGATTGCTTTTGGATTTCCTTCAGCACGTTGTCTTTTTCTTTATCAAAATCAGGCGTGTCGCTTTCATATTTGATATAGAATAACGCACCGTTTGAATCTCCCCCGGCAAGCGGGCTGCCAGAGCCTAAGGAATACTGAACTGTATCGACATGCTTGCGGTCAAGCAGGATTTTTTCTGCTTTTTCAGCTTCATCTTCGGCTTCTTTTTTCGTTTCACCCGGTTCTGGGCTGTATGTGAGCTGCATCGTTTTCTCTTCCTCGGACGGCAGGTAGCTGGCACCGATTAACGGTACGAGGAACAAGCTTCCAAGGAGCATCAGAACAGCGACGATAGACGTGATCCACTTGTGGCTCAGCGCCCAGTTCAATACTTTTTTATAGGTATTTGCAAGTCTGCCAGGTTTATGTTCTTTCGCTTTGACCGGCGCGCCCGATAATGATTTTTTGAACAGGCTGTGTGCGAGCATCGGCACAAGCGTGATCGAAATCAACAGGGATGCGGCAAGCGCAAATACGATCGTTAAGGCAAATGGAATAAATAATTCACCGATTTGTCCGCCTACAAGTGCGAGCGGCAGGAATACCGCAATTGTCACAATCGTTGATGACATGATCGGTTTAAACATTTCCTTCGTCGCTTCACGAACCAATGCTTTTCCGCGAAGCGGCTCATCTTTAAGTCTCATGCGGCGGTAAATGTTCTCGATCACAACGATGGAATCATCGACCACACGTCCGATGGCCACGGTCATTGCCCCGAGCGTCATGATATTCAATGTGATATCAAGCTGCTGCAGCACAAGGAGTGCGATCAGCAATGATAATGGGATTGAAACTACCGAAATTAATGTTGATTTGATATCTCTTAAGAATAAGAGAATAATCACAATCGCAAAAATCGCGCCGAAAATGGCTTTGCTTAACATCGTTTCAACTGACTGTGTGATCGGCTCTGCCATATCGAGAGTTGCACTGTAGTCGAAGCCTTTATGGTCTTCTTTAAACTTCTTCAGTTCAGATTTGACATCGTCAGCCACCTCTACCGTATTCGCATCGTTTGCTTTGACGATGTTAATGCCGATGCTGTCTTTGCCATTTGTGCGTGAAACAGATTCAGCTTTTTTCACATCTTTTATTGTGGCAATATCAGAAAGCTTAACCGTCGGCACACCTGTGCTTGCACTTTGCTGCGCCTGTGCTGCCGCTTGCGCGCTTTGGGCTGCTTGTGCACTCTGCGCCGCCGCTTGAGATGCCGCACCGCTGCCTGCACTTGAAGCAGATGCCGTCGGGATTCTCATATTCTTCAAATCTTTAATTGTTTCAATATCGCCGCTGACGACGACAGATTTTTCTTCATTTCCGAATGTGTACAATCCAAGCGGAGTTGTCACATCTGAACCTTGAATCACTTGCTTGACTGTATCTTCATCAAGGCCGTATTCTTTCAGTTTGTCTTCTTTGAAAGAGAATTCAACCTCTTCCACCTGCTGGCCTGAAACTTGGACTGAAGCAACGCCTTCTATGCCTTCAAGCTTAGAAACGAGGCTGTCTTCCACTTGTTTTGTCAGCTCTTGCAGATTCTCTTTATCACTGGACACGCTAAGCGTCAGAATCGGGAAGGAATTCAAGCTGTAGCGTGAAATCTCCGGATCCTTCGCGTCCTCAGGCAGGCTGACGTTTTCTAATGCTTCAGCCGCTTCTGTTTTCGCTTTGTCCATATCTTTCTCATAGTCATATTCAATCATGACCGACGATGCATTTTCATAGGACGTCGACGTCACAACGCTGACTCCGTCCAAATTCTGCACCGCTTGTTCAACCGGTTTGGTCACCTCATCAGCCACTTGGCTTGGCGTCGCGCCCGGATATGTCGTGCTGATCGTCAAGTAAGGCATATTCACATCAGGAATGGATTCTTGCTTCATATTCATACCCGCATACAAGCCGGCTGCCGTTACAATAATCGTCATCAGCCATACGGCGAATTTGTTTTTCAGAACGAAATTAATAACGTGATTCATCATATCCTCCATTACAATTTTTATTGACTGACTGGTCATTCTATATAATACTAAACGTTATAACGCAACAACGTCAACTCATATACCAGAAAATTTTACTAAATTTTTCAAGGATTAAGGGGAAGCACGTCATGAATGAAAAAAAAGAGAGAATCATAAAAACCAGCATTCATTTATTTGCGAAAAAAGGATTCGCTGCTACGACGATCCAGGAAATCGCCAGTGAATGCGGCATCTCCAAGGGCGCTTTTTATTTGCACTTTAAATCGAAGGAAGCGCTGCTGTTATCTGCTTGTGAATATTACATTGGCATGTCTATGACAAAAATGAAGAAGATAGAAGAAGATCTCGCCGGAAAACCGCCTAAGGAAGTATTGAAAAAGCAAATTGGCGCTCAATTTAATGATTTCCGTGATCATAAAGATTTTATCGTTCTTTTGCTTACCGAAAATATCATTCCGGAAAATCAAGAAATCAAGCAATACTTTTACAAAGTAACCATGGAGACGGATAAACTGTACCGGAACGCCTTGCTGGCGTCCTATGGCGAAGGAATCGAGCGGTACGTCGCAGACCTCTCCATCATGGCAAGAGGCATTGTGCATTCCTATATGAATGTGATGGTTTTTAACGGAGAGCTCAACATCGATGCAGAAGAGATCTCGGCCTTTATCATTGAGAGACTGGATGATCTTGTACAGGGGCTGAGCCGTTCATCCCTCAATCCGATTGTGCCTAAAGACATTTTCAGCCCGATGCCTGCGGGGAAAGACCAGCTGCTTAAGGACATTCAGAAAGTGAAAGAAAACAGCACGCTTACTGAGGATATCATCGTGTCGCTGGATGTCATTGAGGAAGAACTGACTCAGGATAAACCGCGCAAGCCGATTATTAAAGGCATGCTCTCGAATTTAACCGGAACCAATGACGAAAAAATTGAAAAGCTTCGGGCTCTGATTTCTGTCTTTATCTCAATTTAACCAAAAAAAGCAGCCGCTGCGGGCTGCTTTTTTCTTATCGTTTTTTAATTTCTTCAAGCAGGATTTTGTTGACCATCGGCGGGTTGGCTTGTCCTTTGGACGCTTTCATAATTTGTCCGACAAGGAAGCCGATCGCACGGTCTTTCCCGTTTTTAAAGTCTTCGATGGATTGTGGATTGTTGTCAAGCGCCTCTGTGACAAGCTTCAGAAGCACGCCTTCATCAGAAATCTGAACGAGGCCTTTTTCTTTCACAATCTTCTCAGCGTCGCCGCCTTTTTCAATCAATTCCTTGAACACTTTCTTCGCGATCTTAGAAGAAATGGTTCCTTTTTCTATCAATTTGATCATGCCGGCAAGGCCTTCAGGTGTCAGCGCAACATCAGCAAGCTCTTTTTGTTCTGCATTTAAGTAAGCTGACACTTCACCCATTAGCCAGTTAGATGCTTGTTTGGCTTCAGCGCCTTTTTGAACGGTTTCTTCGAAGAAATCAGCCATTTCTTTTGTCAGCGTCAGAACCATCGCATCATATGCAGGCAAGCCGAGCTCTTCGATATAGCGCTTGCGGCGCTCATCCGGAAGCTCAGGAATGCTTGCTCTTACGCGTTCCTTCCATTCGTCGTCAATGTAAAGCTCGACGAGGTCTGGCTCAGGGAAGTAACGGTAGTCGTCAGATCCCTCTTTGACACGCATGAGAATGGTTTTCTTCGTTGCTTCATCATAACGGCGCGTTTCCTGCTGGATAACGCCGCCGGAGAGAAGAATCTGCTCCTGGCGTTTTTCTTCATGCTCAAGGCCTTTTTGAACAAACGCAAAGGAGTTCAAGTTTTTCAATTCTGTTTTTGTGCCGAATTCCTCTTGGCCGATCGGACGAAGAGAAATATTGGCGTCACAGCGAAGTGAGCCTTCTTCCATTTTACAGTCAGAAACGCCTGTATATTGGATGATGGATTTCAGCTTTTCAAGATACGCATACGCTTCTTCCGGCGTGCGGATATCCGGCTCTGATACGATCTCAACAAGCGGCGTTCCTTGGCGGTTGAAGTCAACAAGAGAATAGCCGTCGCCTGTGTGTGTCAGTTTTCCGGCATCTTCTTCAAGGTGAAGGCGTGTGATGCCGATGCGTTTTGTTTTTCCGCCGACTTCAATTTCGATCCAGCCGTTTTCGCCGATTGGCTTATCAAATTGAGAAATCTGATACGCTTTCGGGTTGTCCGGATAGAAATAGTTTTTGCGGTCAAACTTCGTATCTGTTGCGATTTCACAGTTGAGCGCCATAGCCGCTTTCATTGCGAATTCAACAGCTTCTTTATTCAGAACAGGCAGGACGCCCGGATATCCGAGGTCAATGACGCTAGTCTGCGTGTTCGCCTCCGCGCCGAATGGCGTTGGAGAGCTTGAGAAAATTTTAGATTTTGTTTTTAACTCAACGTGGACTTCAAGTCCGATTACCGTTTCAAAGTTCAATTCTTTTCACCCCTTACAGTTCAGGTTTTGCTTTATGATGGTCTGTCGCTTGTTCAAATGCATGAGCAACACGGTATACAGTGCTTTCATCAAAGTGTTTTCCGATGATTTGCAGGCCGAGCGGAAGTCCGTCAGCAAATCCGCATGGCACGCTGATTCCCGGTACGCCGGCAAGGTTGACCGGAATCGTCAAGATATCGTTCGCATACATCGTGAGCGGATCTTTCGTGTTTTCACCGATTTTAAATGCAGGTGTCGGTGTAGTCGGTCCGACAATGACATCATACTTCTCAAATACGTCTTCAAAGTCCTTCTTAATCAACGTACGCACTTTTTGCGCTTTTTTGTAGTATGCATCGTAGTAGCCTGAGCTTAAAGCGAATGTTCCGAGCATAATGCGGCGTTTCACTTCATTTCCGAAACCTTCAGCGCGCGTTTGCTTATAAAGATCGATCAGGTTGTCCGCGTTGTCCGTGCGGTAACCGTAGCGGATGCCGTCAAAGCGTGCAAGGTTGGCTGACGCTTCAGAAGATGACAGCAGGTAATATGTTGCAAGCGCATATTTGCTGTGCGGAAGAGATACTTCTTCCCATGTAGCGCCGAGGCCTTCAAGAACTTTCAGCGCGGCAAGAACAGATTCTCTTGCTTCTTTGCCGACACCTTCACCAAGGTATTCTTTCGGAACTGCGATTTTCAGTCCTTTGATATCGCCAGTTAATGAAGAAAGATAATCAGGCACGTCCACATTTGCGCTTGTAGAGTCCATTTTGTCTACGCCGGAAATCGCTTGTAGCAAGAATGCGTTGTCCTCAACTGTACGTGTAATTGGCCCGATTTGGTCTAATGAAGACGCAAATGCGACCAGCCCGTAACGGGATACGCGTCCGTATGTAGGTTTCAATCCGACAACGCCGCAGAAGGATGCAGGCTGACGGATGGAACCGCCTGTGTCAGATCCAAGAGAAAACGGAACTTCTCCCGCAGCAACCGCAGCCGCTGATCCGCCGCTTGAACCGCCGGGAACTGTATCCAAGTTCCAAGGGTTTTTCGTCAGCTTGTAGGCTGAGTTTTCCGTAGATGATCCCATGGCGAATTCGTCCATGTTCAGTTTTCCGATTGTAACTGCTTCAGCATCTTGAAGGCGCTGAACCACAGTAGCGTCGTAAATCGGATCAAAGTTTTCGAGAATTTTGCTGGAGCATGTCGTGCGCAGCCCTTTTGTTACGATATTATCTTTTACGCCGATCGGCATACCGAAGAGAAGGCCGTGCTCAGAGCGGCCGTCAACCGCCTCATCAAGCTCCTTCGCGTACGCGCGCGCTCTTTCTTCATCTAATGCCAAAAAGGCTTGTACCTTATCATCAACCGCTTGAATGCGTTTATAAGATTCGTCAACCAGATCAGAAATCTTAATCTCTTTTTTATGTATGAGCTGTTTTAATTCTGTGATTTTGTGATCAAATAATGACATTCTTGTGTCCCTCCTTTAGTCCAGAATTGATGGCACACGAATATAGCCGTCTTTATGGTCAGGCGCATTTTTCATGACATCCTCAACCGGAAGGCCTTTACCCGCTTCATCTTCTCTCATGACATTTTTCATTTTCAGCACGTGAGTTGTAGGCTCCACATTGTCTGTGTTAACCTCATTAAGCTCCTCGGCAAATGAAATGATGCTGTCGAGCTGTTCAGTGAACATTTTTGCTTCTTCTTCCGTAATTGCAAGTCTTGCAAGGTGCGCAACGTGCTTTACTTCTTCTATTGAAATTCGTGACATATGATCCACCTCCACATATTTCTCCGTTAAGTCATATAATACTGATCATATCAAAAACAAGCCCTTTAAAGCAACAAATCGCCTTAGGACAGGCCTGTGTTTTCGAGACAATACCCTATATATTTTATACTAAAAAGAGGCAAAGGAGAAACGAAATATTTTTCTGAAAATTTTTACTTTAATTATTTTTTGAAAGCGTTTTACTTCTTATTCCCTTCTAGGTTAGCAGCGGTATTTCCCGCTAATGATCCATGTTTCATCGCTTGAATGGCTGGGAATACTTTGTTAGGTTAAGTTACCAAGTGCACCCGCAGAAAAATTTCTCTCGGTTTGCACTTGCGCCAGGCTGCTTAACTGGCACCATCAATTTGAGAGGTGATGCAACATTATTAGAAATGAAGAGAGGGTAAAACGTGAGTATTGAAATTATTATATCGTTAGGAATTTACTTTATTGCCATGCTGTTAATCGGCTGGTATGCATTTAAGAAAACCACTGACATCAACGATTACATGCTTGGCGGAAGAGGTCTCGGACCGTTTGTCACTGCTTTGTCTGCCGGCGCGGCGGATATGAGCGGATGGATGCTGATGGGTGTTCCCGGCGCGATGTTTGCGACAGGGCTGTCCACCTTATGGCTTGCTTTAGGGCTTACAATCGGGGCGTACTCAAACTACTTGCTGCTGGCTCCAAGACTGCGAGCTTATACGGAAGCGGCGGATGATGCGATTACAATTCCTGATTTCTTTGATAAACGATTCCAGCATTCTTCATCACTGCTGAAAATCGTATCTGCTTTGGTTATCATGATCTTTTTCACATTATATACCTCTTCGGGTATGGTATCTGGCGGACGGCTGTTTGAATCTGCTTTTGGCGCGGATTACAAATTAGGCTTGTTTCTGACTACCGCAGTAGTCGTGTTATATACACTGTTTGGCGGTTTCCTTGCTGTCAGTCTGACTGACTTTGTGCAGGGTGCGATCATGTTTGCAGCACTAGTGCTTGTGCCGATCGTTGCTTTTACCCACGTGGGCGGCGTTGCTCCGACTTTCCATGAAATCAGCGCTGTTAACCCACACTTATTGGATATCTTTAAAGGCGCGAGCGTCATTAGCATTATTTCCTATTTAGCCTGGGGCTTGGGCTACTACGGCCAGCCTCATATTATCGTCCGATTTATGGCGATTAAAAACATTAAAGATTTAAAGCCTGCACGCAGAATCGGCATGAGCTGGATGATCATTTCAGTTCTCGGTTCCGTGCTGACAGGTTTGATCGGTGTTGCTTATGCCCATAAATTCGGAGTTGCTGTAAAAGATCCGGAGATGATATTCATTATCTTCTCTAAAATCTTGTTTCACCCTTTAATTACAGGATTCCTATTGTCAGCTATTTTAGCTGCGATCATGAGTTCCATCTCCTCACAGCTCTTGGTAACAGCAAGTGCTGTGACAGAGGATTTATACCGGACGTATTTCAGACGAAAGGCTTCCGATAAAGAATTGGTCATGATCGGGCGTCTGTCTGTATTAGTGATTGCCGTTATCGCGGTTCTCTTATCATTGAATCCGAGCAGCACCATTCTTGATTTAGTCGGATATGCTTGGGCCGGCTTCGGTTCAGCTTTCGGTCCTGCGATTCTGCTCAGCCTCTATTGGAAGCGGATGAACGAATGGGGCGCGCTTGCTGCGATGATTGTCGGGGCTGCGACCGTGTTGATCTGGATTACAACCGGCCTGGCAAAATCAACCGGCGTGTACGAAATCATCCCTGGGTTTATTCTCAGTATGATTGCCGGCATCATTGTCAGCATGATCACTAAACGTCCTGCAAAAGCCTCTTACCGATTATTCGGTGTTATGGAGAAGCTGTTAAAGCGCAAAAAGTAATTAATAAGCCATCAAGCACCGCTTGGTGGCTTTTGTGCCCTTGTTTTGCTATAAATACTGTGAGAAAATCATATTTATTTAAAAACACCTTAGAGAAGGGGGAATTTGCTGTTGAGCTGGTATATTGATCCTGATATTTTATTAAAATTGGGCATTGCCACGTTGATTGGCATGGTCATTGGGCTGGAGCGCGAGCTGAAAAATAAGCCGCTCGGATTAAAAACCTGCATCGTTATCGCCGTCAGCTCATGCATGCTGACGATCGTCAGCATTAATGCGGCATATCATTTCCCTAAATACTACCGCATCATGATGGACCCGCTGCGTCTGCCGGCACAAATCATTTCCGGCGTCGGATTTATCGGAGCTGGTGTCATCCTGCGGAAAAGCAACGATGTCATTTCCGGCCTGACGACTTCGGCGATGATCTGGGGGGCTGCGGGGCTCGGGCTGGCAACAGGAGCCGGATTTTATAAGGAAGCATTTGCCAGTCTTCTGTTCATCCTGATCAGCGTGGAATTTCTGCCATGGGTAGTCAGAAAGATCGGCCCTGACCGCCTGCAGGAAAAAGACATCCGCATCAGAATGTCGCTTTCTGATAAAGACAAAATGACAGAGATTTTAAAAGAAATGAAAAGAAGAGATATCAAAGCACACTCCGTCCGAATCGATGATCTGGGCGAAAAGGATTTTCCAATTATGGAAGTGAAGGTCCGCGTCCATAAAAACAGATATACAACCGATGTCTACTATGACATTAAAGACATTGAAGGCGTAGTCGGCGTGAAGTGTGATACATTATAAAAGCCAATGGGATTGAACCCCATTGGCTTTTTTCTATCTAACCAGTGAAGAAAAATCAAATGCTGTAATCGGTGCGCCATGTTCTATATCTCTTCTGAAACCGGCCAGCATTTCTTTTTCCTCTTCTCCTATTGTGTTAAGATCAAACATCTGATGCAGCAACCCGTAAATCAGCATGTGGCGAAGGCGGAGAAAATCAGGTATCCACAACAGCCACTCAGGATCAAGATCATTTTCCTCCCGGTACCCTTTCATAAAGTGCGTCATAAATTCTTTTGTAAACGCAGCTTTATCTTCATATGGAACAACCGGATACCACAGCACATTGTAAAGAAGAATGCTGATATCGTTAATGAACCAATTGTAGCCGATATCATCAAAATCAAATGCTGTAATTTTGCCATGGTCCCAATGAAAATTGCCATGATGCAGATCCGCGTGCACCAAGCCGTAGCTGTCCGGGTTCTTCGGCAGCCGCTGCAATTTATTCATCAGCAAATCAACTTGCTGAAACACCTTTTCCTGATCTTCAGGAACATACTTTCTCAGCTTTAATTGCTCCTCTTCATCCCATTCCTGTCTTTTAAAAGCGGGATTGCTTAGTGTATAGCTTTTTGTGAGGCTGTGCATGCTGCCTGTGTACCTGCCAAGCTCATAAAATAGTGTTTCATTCCAGTCCGATTCATTCACTTTTTGTCCCGGTGCTTTCTCATACACTCTCAATAAAAATGCCCCGCCGTTTCCGTCGGGCACCTCTTCAACCTCTTTCCCGCTCAGCGACAGGAGCGGTTTGGCAACTGACATTCCGCCTTCTGCCAGGTGACGGAGCCAATCCATCTCTCCCATAATGTAATCAGAAGATCTCCGAATCGTATGGGTGATCTTTAAAATGTAAGAGTAATTGTCTTTCATACATTCATATACATAGTTTTCCGCATCAGCCAGAAAACGAACCTGATTTTTTGCAAAACCATATCTCACTGCAGCCTCTGCCAAAACCTGGTTTTCACGAAATATGCCTTTGATTTCTTTATGCATAACAAACTCCCTTTCTTTGCTATCGATTTGAAATGGATTATTTTCACACGAGTGCCAGCATCAACATACCTCCCTTTGTTTTGTGTTTCGGCAGAAGCGAAATTGTTTTTCCTTTTCCTGTTAATTGTAACATAAAAAACCCTTGTGCCAATATGGCACAAGGGTTCTGCTTTGTTTATCAGTCATAAATGTGGACAGTCGGTTCTTTATCTCCGGCATTGCGGATAATGACCGCTTCCTGCCCGTCTGAGGACGTGATATTGACTTCAACATCAACTGAGCTCTTGGAGTAGTAGTCCATCACTTCACCCGTTAAGAACTGGGTAAACGCGACGACTTCACTTTTTCCGTAGAATTGCATTGGAATGTCAATCTTCATTTTCGTCATTTCATTATTTTCATATAGCGCTGTACCTACAACACCTGTATAGTTCGGGAAATACTCTTCAATTGAGTTTTTAAACCGCTTAAAGACCTCGGTGTCATCCGGGTATTTTTCCGCTGTGGCTGTATCCGCCGGGTAGAATACATACTTTTCATTTATGTCATCCCAGTTTGAGATATCCGTGGAACCAGCCTTGACTTCTGTTTTGGCGATGAAGTTCCCAGGCACAATCGAAGTTTTTGACGCCTGCTTGTAGAGTGCGACCGTAATTGGCACATTCTTCAGGTTGTCTTTTTTACGGAGACGGTTAATGACCTCCTGTGCGATTTTTTCTCCCTGCTGGCGGAGCGTGCTGTCCTTAATCTCCACTTCTTTTTGAGGGTCGCCTGTTTTTTCACGATAGTAATACACGGAGTTTAACGCCAATCCGATCATCACGCCGCCAAGCTGGATGGAATTCTTGTCTTTTCTGACTAAATAATCGTGCTCCAGCATGGAAGCTAAATAAACCGGGCTGCTTTCGTTCTTTTCTTCTGTTGAGCCGGAGCTCGGGAGCGCCGGGTTCAAGCCTTCATTTTTGAAGTTTTTATCTTCTTTTTCGGCTTTTTTCAGATCAGAGCCTGTTTTTTTCCGTGCCAGCCAGCTTAATACTGTATCTTCATCTAAATATTGCCCTTCTTGGAACAGATAATCGTCAGTCGAGAAGGAGTCCTGGGCAAGACGCATCAGCCCTGTTTCGAACTCATCAATGTCCAATCTTGTATTCAGCTGTTCCGTTGTCAAGCCGCGCGCTTTTCCCGCCTTAAACGGCAGCACCATTTTATAATAGGAATCAGAGATATTATATTTCGGGACAATCGCTTTTTCTGACGATTTCGCCGTCTTTTGCGTAATCTCTTCCTCCTTCTCCCCCCCAAAACCTGACGAGCAGGCAGACAGCATTAACACTGCCGCCGTTGCCGCCAATGCCAACGTCTTTTTCAATAGAAAACACTCCTCTTATTTCTTTAGCTCTCCCATTAACTGTTCTTCATTCCACACTTCAATGTTCAGCTCTTGTGCTTTTGCCAGCTTGCTTCCCGCCGCTTCTCCGGCGATGACCAAGTCTGTGTTTTTGCTGACGCTTCCAGTCAGCTTTCCGCCGAGCGCTTCGATCTGCGCTTTGGCTTCGTTTCTTGACAGTTCTTCCAGCTTTCCTGTCAGAACAATTGTTTTACCGGCAAAGTAAGAATCGCTGTCCTCTGCTTTTACTTTTTTCGGGCCCTTGTAGAGTGTGTTTACGCCCAGCTCCTGCAGTTCATCCAGGAGTTCCAGCATTTCTTCTTTATGAAAATAAGTAATGACCGCGTCAGCCATTTTTTCACCGATTTCATCTACCGCGAGAAGCTCCTCTTTAGAGGCTTTTTTCAGGTTCTCCAGGCTTTCAAAATGCATGGCAAGCGTCTTTGCAGCCTTTGATCCGATAAAGCGAATGCCGAGTCCGAACAGCAGGCGCTCTAACGAATTTTCTTTTGATTTTTGGATGGAGCTGATCAGGTTTTCAGTGGACTTTTCGCCCATGCGTTCAAGCTGGATGACCTGTTCCTTTGTCAGTTTATATAAATCTGCCACATTGCGGACAAGATTCTCCTCGAACAGCTGTGTGATGACTCGTTCACCAAGCCCGTCAATGTTCATGGCATTGCGGGAAACAAAATGGATCAGCCCTTCCCGGATTTGCGCCGGGCATTCAGGGTTAATGCAGCGCAGCGCCACTTCTCCTTCAATACGGACGAGTTCACTGCCGCATTCAGGACATTCCGTCGGCATACTGAATTCCTTTTCTTCCCCTGTGCGCTGTTCAACGAGGACGTTCACGACTTCCGGAATGATATCGCCCGCTTTTTTGACGACAACTTTATCCAAGATCCGAATGTCCTTCTCTCTAATTAAATCTTCGTTATGAAGGGATGCTCTTGAGACCGTTGTGCCGGCAACTTTTACCGGCTCAAGAATCGCGGTCGGCGTAATCACACCCGTTCTGCCGACATTTAATTCGATATCGAGAAGCTTCGTGACAACCTCTTCAGCAGGAAATTTATATGCGATGGCCCAGCGCGGGCTTTTCGCCGTAAAACCAAGCTCCTCCTGCTGATCAAGAGAATCAACTTTAATCACGATGCCGTCAATTTCATACGGAAGGTCAGCGCGCTTTGACTGAAACTCGTCAATCAGCTCTATGACTTCTTCTATGCTGCCGCATTTTTTTCGTTCCTGGTTCGTTTTAAATCCGATTTCGTCGAGAAAATCAAGCCCTTGGCTTTGCGTCTCCACACCCATCTCGTCAAGCTCCGCTATACTGTAGACGAAGATATCAAGATTTCGTTTCGCAGCAATTTTCGGATCGAGCTGTCTGAGTGATCCCGCGGCGGCATTTCGCGGATTGGCGAACGGTTCTTCCTCGTTTTTGATCCGTTCCTCATTGAGCTTTTCAAACGAACGCTTTGGCATATACGCCTCGCCGCGCACTTCGATCGACAAATCACGTTTCATTTTCAGCGGGATATTGCGGATCGTCTTCAGATTCTCCGTAATATCCTCTCCCGTCGTTCCGTCACCTCTTGTGGCTCCTCTGACAAAATAGCCGTCTTCATAACGGAGAGAAACAGCAAGACCGTCTATTTTCAGCTCCACATTATACGCCACATCGTCGCCGACGGCCTGACGCACCCGGCGGTCGAAATCACGGAGATCATCAGCATTAAAGGCGTTGCCCAGACTGAGCATCGGCGTGCCGTGGGTGACTTTCTGAAACGCTTCAAGCACGGCTCCGCCGACACGCTGCGTAGGAGAGTCAGGCGTTCTGAGGTCTGGATGCTCCTCCTCAATCGCAATCAGCTCCTGCATCAATCTGTCGTATTCGGCATCAGGGACGCTCGGTTCATCTAAGGTGTAATATTCATAGCTATACTTATTGATGGTGCGGCGCAGTTCTTCTGCCCGCTGCTTCGCTGTTTCTTTGTCCATCTGCTTCTTCCTTTCCTCTTCAATTACTGCTTTTCAATAGGAGCGAAGGCCGCTAACAGGCGTTTCACGCCGATAGGGCTCGGGAAGGCAATATCGAGCTCTGTCCCTTCTCCTTCGCCTTTCACACTGACGACAGTTCCTGTTCCCCATTTTTTATGGCCAGCCTTATCTCCGACTGCCCAATTTAAAGTGTCGCCGCCTGTTTTGCTGGCGTAGGATACCGGACGTGAAACAGGGCCGCGTCTCGGCTGCATTTTTCTCGCAGACGGCGCTCTCGTTTCTTTTTTCTCATTTAGGTTTTCCAATAAATCATTCGGTATTTCAGCTATAAAGCGAGATTCCGGGTTCATATTCGTTCGGCCAAACAAAGTGCGCATTTTAGCGTTTGTCAGATAAAGTTCCTGCTCTGCCCTTGTAATCCCAACGTACGCAAGGCGGCGTTCTTCTTCCATTTCCGCTTCCTCCATGAGAGAACGGCTATGCGGGAAGACGCCTTCTTCAAGCCCCATCAAGAAAACAACCGGGAACTCCAGTCCTTTTGCGGCGTGCAGTGTCATCAGGGTGATTGCATCCTTGCCGCCGGACTCTTCCTCCTGCTGGTCAAGCTGATCGATATCTGCAATCAGTGCCAAGTCTGTCAGGAACGCAACGAGTGTCTTATCTTCGCTTTTCTGTTCAAAGTTTTTCGTGACAGACAGAAACTCGTCGATGTTTTCTAAACGGCTTTGGGCCTCGATTGATTTCTCAGCCTTCAGCATTTCCCTGTATTCCGTCTTATCCAGAATTTCTTCCGTCAGCTCTGTAATGGATAAGTAATCCTGCATATTGGTCAGGTTCTCAATCATCTGCCTGAAGCTGTCAAGCGCATTGGCTGCCTTGGCGCTGACGCCGATAAAATCAACCTGTTGAATCGCTTGGAAAAATGACAGGCCGTTCATCGCCGCATATGAAGCGATTTTTTCAAGTGATGTCGCGCCGACTCCGCGTTTCGGCACATTGACAATGCGCGTGAAACTGATATCGTCATCCGGATTGGATACGAGTCGAAGATAGGCGAGAATGTCTTTAATTTCTTTTCTGTCATAGAACTTTGTGCCGCCGACAATGTTATAGTTCAAGCCCGCTTTGAGAAGCGTTTCCTCAATCACACGGGACTGTGCATTTGTCCGGTACAAAATGGCGATATCCGACAGCTTCCGCTTGCCTGAGCTGTAAAGTTGATGGATTTTACCGGCCACAAACTGCCCTTCGCCGAACTCATTATCTCCGCGGTAATAGGAAATCTTGATGCCTTCGTCGTTTTCCGTCCATAAATTTTTCGGTTTGCGGTTAGAGTTGTTTTTGATGACCTCGTTAGCCGCGCGCAAAATCCGTTTAGTTGAACGGTAGTTTTGTTCCAGCAAAATGACACTAGCATTCGGATAATCTTTTTCGAAAGAAAGGATGTTGGTGATATCCGCCCCGCGCCATCTGTAGATCGACTGGTCAGAGTCCCCGACAACGCAAAGGTTCTGGAAACGCTCTGCAAGCTGCTTAACGAGCATGTATTGTGCCCTGTTTGTATCCTGATACTCATCGACGTGGATGTACTGGAATTTGCGCTGATAAAATTCGAGCACTTCCGGCACACGTTCAAAAAGTTTAATCGTCGTCATAATTAAATCGTCGAAATCGAGCGATTGGTTTTTCAATAGCTTCTTCTGATAATCAGCATATACATCGCTGACCACTTGATCGTAGTAGCCGCCCGCAACTTTAGAGAATTCCTCCGGTTCGGTCAATTCGTTTTTCGCACTGCTGATCGTGCCGAGGATGCTTCTCGGATCAAATTTTTTCGGATCAAGATTGCGTTCCTTCAAAATCCCTTTGATGACCGAAAGCTGGTCCGCTGTATCAAGGATGGAGAAATTGCGGTTGATCCCGATCCGGTCGATATCTCTGCGCAAAATCCGCACGCACATGCTGTGGAATGTGGAAATCCAGATATCGTCCGCGCCCGGTCCGAGAATGCTTTCTACACGTTCTTTCATTTCCCGTGCCGCTTTATTTGTAAATGTGATCGCCAAAATGTTCCACGGCGCCACATGCTTTTCTGCCATTAAATAAGCGATCCTGTGTGTCAGGACACGCGTCTTTCCGCTTCCCGCTCCCGCCATCAGCAAAAGAGGCCCGTCCGTTGTTTTGACAGCTTCCTGCTGAACGGGATTTAAACCGCTTAGTAATTGATTGCTAATATAATTCAAAATTTGTTCACCCGCCTATACAAAACATATGTTCTATCATAAACCAAATCCGTACAATTTACTACTCGCCTTTCACAGCCGCTACTGTTTTCAAAGCACGGTCAAAATCTTCATATACCGCATTGCCTACAACGATCACGTCCGCATGCTCTGCATACTGTTTGGCCGTTTCCGCATCCTTGATGCCGCCGCCGTAAAACAAGGTGGACGTTTCCAATACAGCCTTCGTTTTCTTCACGGCTTCTATGTCTCCAAGCATGCCGCTGTATTCCAAATAAAAAATGGGAAGATGAAGCAGCTCAGACACACGCGCATAGGCGACAATATCGTCAATACTCAGATCGGCATCCGCTTCAGTCAGTGCCGCCGCTTTGCAATCAGGATTAGCGATGCAGTAGCCTTCCGCCACGATTTCTTCCACAGACATCAGTTCTCCGTATTCCTTCATGGCTTTCTGGTGCATGCCAACAATCCAGTCCGCGTTTTTGCTGTTTAATACACTTGGAATAAAATATAAGTCAAAGCCGGGAACGATTGCTTCAATTGCTGACACCTCAAGGACACACGGCACCAAAAACCGTCTCACCTTAGACATCATCCGCAGGACATTGTCCTCTGTCACACCATCGCTTCCTCCGATAATGACCGCATCCGTTCCTGATTCGCAAAGAATCTCCAGCTGTTCATCAGGCAAATCTTTATTTGGATCGAGTTTAAAGACATGCTTCCACTCTGTTACATCGTACACGTCATACGTTCCTCCATTCGTTTGTTACCATTTAAACATTATAACAAATTCACATAGCACGGAAAAACGGAAAAAGCCGTTAATCTCGTTATTCACTGAAAAAGGTGTTTTGATTCTTTTTTCATAAAAAAGAAAGCGTTAGGTCTAACATGCTGATGCACTCGCACATTAAGTTCTTCAAAAAAACCCAATTTTCGTCATATTTCCTCCCGCACAAACTGTTATTGTTTGGAAAGCGTTCAAGTGTGGAAATGGTTACATAAAAAAGGGAGGCTGACAGATGGAAACCATCATCATCGCACTCATCGCAATTATCATTGGGATCATTGCCATTCCCATCATTTTGTTTGTCTGGATCTACATTAAGGATGAAAAACAGCAGGAGCATTCGATTCTCCGCAACTATCCCGTCATCGGAAGGTTTCGATATATCCTGGAAAAAATCGGGCCGGAGCTCAGGCAGTATTTATACAGCAATGATAATGAAGAGCAGCCTTTTTCACGAAAGGAATATGAGCAAACGGTTATCTCGGGCAAATACAAAAGCAGAATGATAGGCTTTGGTTCTGTAAAAGATTTTGATAAACCGGGCTACTATATCCGTAACGCTATGTTTCCAAAACTAAAAGAAGAAATGCACGTCAATCAAACGCCTAAAATTGAAACCAAAATCTATAAACTAGATGCTGACAATCTGTTCAAACGCAAGGAGCACGCCGAACGCATCAAGGCAGATCCATTTTTTCTCCATCCTGATGATGTACAGGTAATCGGTGAGCATACATGCGAGAAGCCTTTTTATGTGAAAGGATTAGTCGGCCAGTCTGCCATGAGCTACGGTTCTCTTGGAGAACGGGCGATTACGGCGCTATCAAAAGGGCTTCATCAGGCAGGCGGCACTTGGATGAATACCGGTGAAGGGGGATTATCTGAGTATCACTTAAAAGGCGGTGCTGATATCATTTGCCAAATCGGGCCTGGTCTTTTTGGCGTGCGCAAAAGAAACGGGGAATTTTCGTTGGAGGAGTTTAAACGCAAAAGCAGGCTCGACCAAATTAAAGCGTTTGAGCTGAAGCTGGCGCAAGGCGCGAAAACACGCGGCGGCCATGTGGATGGCGCCAAAGTATCTGAAGAAGTGGCAGACATCCGGAATGTCGAACCCGGAAAATCGATTGACAGCCCGAACCGCTTTCATGAATTTTCAAGCGCCCCTGAGATGCTCGACTTTATTGAAGCACTTAGAGATGTCGGCCAAAAGCCAGTCGGGATCAAACTTGTCGCAGGGCACCCTGATGAATTGCACGAGCTTTTCTCTTATATGCAGAAAAGCGGAAAGCATCCGGATTTTATCACGATCGATGGGAGCGAAGGCGGTACCGGCGCTTCCTTTTACGAGCTTGCTGACACAGTCGGCCTTCCGATTATGACAGCGCTGCCTATCGTTGATACGCTGCTTAGACAATATGGCTTGCGCAGCCAGCTGAAAATCTTTGCTTCCGGAAAGCTCCTGACTCCTGACAAAATTGCGGTCGCCTTAGCCCTCGGCGCTGACTTTGTCAACATTGCACGCGGGATGATGTTTTCGGTCGGCTGCATCCGTGCTCTCGTCTGCCACACGAACACATGCCCGGCAGGCGTGGCGACAACAGATCCAAAATTGCAAAAAGCACTGAGCGTTGAGGAAAAACAGCATCGTGTCTGCAACTACGTTATTTCGCTGCGCGAGGGGCTGTTTAACCTCGCTGCTGCAGCCGGGATCAATTCGCCGGTCCGCTTTTCCAAGGAGCACGTTGTCTATCGAAAAGAAGACGGCAGCATCGTCGACATCGACCACCTGATTCACCAATTTGTTTCATAAAGAAACCGCCCTTGCCGAACGGCAGGGCGGTCTCTGTTATTTTGAAGAAGACTCGGTTTCCGTCTCCTTCACACGGTCAAGCGCCATTTCATAAGCGTCATTTCCGTAATTTAAGCAGCGTTTCACACGGGAAATCGTAGCCGTGGAAGCGCCTGTTTCTGTTTCAATCTTATGGTATGTGTTTCCTTCGCGAAGCATGCGCGCCACTTCAAGGCGCTGAGCCAGCGATTGAATTTCGTTAATTGTGCAAAGATCATCGAAGAACCGGTAACATTCCTCCAGGTCTTTCAGCGATAAGATCGAGTTGAATAACTGGTCCAGTTCTTTGCCGCGTAATTTATCGATTTGCATCGTTACACACCTTCTCCTTTACTAATGGAAGCCGCATCGAGATCAGGCACGATATTCATCCAAGTCTTTCCTGGCACAAACGGCAGCCATTTGCCGTCTTTCACCGGCACAATTCTTCCGTTTACTTGTTTCCAGTCTGTTTCAATGACGTTTCCGTGCTGAAACAACAGACCTTTTCCCCCTGATTCCAGGTCGATGTCCCGCCTTCCATCTTGATCAATAGTTTGATGGCTGGCTTCAACAATGAAAATATTTTGCATTGCAACCGGCTTTCCGGTTTCCCGGTCTGTCGTTATGACACCATCAGAGCTTCTTGTATAAGCTTCAGCTTTTTTATCATAGTTGTATTCGACAAGATTTGTAACGTTCTTTGTTCCATAATCTACCCGAACATTGTAGGATTCATTTGCAGGTTTTGCTTCTGATGTTTGAAACAGCAGCGGATCTGTTTTTTGCTTTAGCTTATATCCCTTTTGTTCCGCCGCCTGTTTTATGTAATCATAGGACGTGTAGGAATTGTGGGGCGGTTTGCTGAAATCAGCTCTCCAAAATAAGCTTCCGTCAAAATCCAATCCGTTCATATAATCGGCAGCTCCGGATTCCAGCTGCTCTTTAGCGCCGGGACTCCATCCATGATGGACAAATATGCTGTCAAAGCCATTGCTGAGAGTGACGAAATATTCCCGCGCGCTCCGCACAGGGCCGACAGTTTCAGGCATCTGGCTTTGAAAAATAGCCAGAAATCTTGTAATTTGTCCTTCGGCAAGCGCCTCTATGACAATGTCGGCTTTAGACAGTCCTGACTGCGGCCTCGCCTTCGGGTGATTGTTCACCACTACAGCAACAGGCCGGCGTTCAGTCACCTTCTGTTCAGTCGCAAGTCCCGTCAAAGGAGCTTTCGGCTTCTTTGCAGAAATCGGGACAGCATCCTTCTGCTGGCAGGATACCAGCAGAAAAAACACGAAACACAGCACGCAAACTGTCATCCATTTTTTCATATGTCGGCTCCCCGCTCTTTTATATTTTAACGCATTATCGATGGAAAGAGTACAGTTTTTTTCATGACGTCGAAGATTCCTCTCGGCGTAATGCGTATATACGGAAGATGCGTACTTTGCAAAAAGAGCAGCGTATAGATCGGATCGCAAAACTCATAGCCTCTTTCAGTCAAAAGATCTCTCAGTTTTTGTTCCTTCTCTAGCACATCTTCATACGCTTCCGAAGAGGCGCACCCGCACAGTGCTAGCGGAATTTCATGCAGTATGTTCCCGTTTTCCGCAAGAACAATTCCTCCTCCAATTTCTTTCATACGAGCGAAAGCGAGTAGCATATCCGCTTTATTTTTTCCAATCGCGACAATATCGCCCGTCGTCGTAAAGGAGCTTACAAATCCCTGCACGCTTGAGGCAAACCCTTTTATCATTGTATTAACACGCCAATTCCCGTGTTTGTCAAGCATCGTCAAGTAACTTTCATCATGGTCAAACGAAAGCTGTTCCAGCGAATTGTCGATCTCAATCATATACGGCTCCATAATCACCGCATTTCGCATTTTTACGCCCATCGGCATGGAAAACTGCAAATCATCCATCGTCATATCATATGAAAGCTCAAGCGGGACAAGACCGCCTTTGTTCCAGTCCGTCTTTGTAAACGCCTTCATATCACAGCCTTCTTCACGAAGGATGATCCCTTTTGACAGAACGGTCACGGGATTTGGATTTAACGGATCTTCAAGTATGTTCAGCGACGCCAGTCTTCCCGGACCGACAACTCCTAAATAATCATCCATTTGATAATACTTTGCGATATTAAATGATGCCATATTGTAGGCGTCGATTGCCGGTACGCCTTCTTCTAACGCGATGCGGATCAGCTCGTTTGTCATGCCTCCTTTATAGAAATTCGGCGTCGCGCCGTCTGTTGTATAAAAGAAGTGGTCATAATAGCGGAAGCCTTTCTCATGTAGCTCCTGCAATATGTTTCTGACATCAGGACGAATGGAAGAGTTCCGAAGGGAAACATAGTATCCAAGTTCCAGCCTTCTCATCACTTCCTCACCTGTCATCGCTTCATGATCACAGTCCGCTCCGAAGAGCTTCATTTTTGTAAGCGTTTTATCTGATGCACCGGGAAAATGCCCTTCAATGCGTTTTCGCTGTTTCTTTGTAGCTTGCATGCAGTGAAGCATTAAATCATCACCATCTACCAGACGAGGCCATCCTGTCATTTCTCCGCCTTGGATGACATCCGGATGTTCAATCCACTGTTTTCTGACGTCAAACGGAAGGACGTGATCCTCGTTCAGAACCTCAGTCTGGAGGTCATAGCGTGACCACCAAAAATATTGAACAGGCTGCTTTTTGAGTTCGTTCAAAATCGTAAGCGCTTTCTTTTTTCCGCTTTGTAAAAGCAAAAATAAGTTATCGTTCACAAATGTCGTTGTTCCGTATTGAGACACATATTCAGCCAGTGTTTGGGGATTATATATTTGAAAAGGATGTGCGTGCGGTTCAATATACCCTGGCACAATGTATTTTCCTTCACAATCAATCGTATAAATTTCTTCGGCTCTATTCGGAAGTTCATGACCCACATAAACAATGCGGTCCTGATAAATCCAAATGTTTTTTTTCAGCCATTGTTTTACATATGGATTTAAGACGAGAGCATTCCGTAAAAGGAGCGTTGGAAGCAGCTTTGAGTCTACAACATCAACCTGTGCCCTGATGTCTTTGTTTTTCCAGTTAAAGGTGCGTTCGGACATTCACATACTCTCCTTTACATGTATTAGACTCATGTTATCACATCCTTCCTCATCACGCACGATAAAAACGTTACAAATTTTTGAAGGTTCAATTAAAAAACTTTTTTAATAAAAGGAGCAAATTTTCATGAAGCCAAACATCAGTCTCATCAATGCCGTCTTCAGAATCGCCTGCGGACTGACGATTATGTCAGCAGCCAGCGCAAAGTTTACGAAAAAGCCCTGGTGCAGAATGAACCTCTTTTACATCTTTATGGGAGCCTTGAAAGCAGGTTCGGGGATCTTGCGCTTCTGTCCTGTAACCTACATGTTTCAAAACGGCGCTTTCGAAAATAGCCAACAGGACCACCAAGACAGGTAAACAAAAAAGCTTGATCACGAAACGTGATCAAGCTTTTTCTCATGACATCCCTTTGTCTTCATATAGAGATACCCTGCGGCTGCGAGTGCTGTCGGATAAAGAAGTGCCCAGCCGCTGAACGAGTAAATCACTGCGCACGCCGCAAACGCTCCGAGCGCCATCCACCACCCTGAATCTCTCCAGCTCAGCATCTTCAAAGCTGCTGCCATTGTACATAGGTAAGATGCGATGAATGCCGCACTCGGCCCTTTTAACAGTGTCGTCAAATCGATTTGAAACAGGCCATGCACCGCAAGCACTAAGCCAAACACTGCAGCCAGCGCTGATAATACACGGATTGGCGTATGTTTTGTCTCACTGAGTTTCCCGAAATATACAGGAATGTGCCCCTCCCTCGCTAATGCGTACACCATTCTGGAAAAACCCGCAATATTGGCATGAACAGTGGCGAATGTGATAAACAGTGCTAAACAAACCGTTACATATACTCCGCTCTCCCCGGCTCCTTTTGAGATGAGTATCGCAAGCGATGCGATTTCTCCATTCTCTCCGTAGGAATGAGTCCCTATCGTCACAAATGACAGCATGATATACAGCCCTGCCACACAAGCCGCCCCCAAAAACAAGCTGATTGGGACGTCTTTTTCAGGCCGATGAAACTCCTCAGCCAATGGGGTAATCATTTCCCAGCCTACAAAGGAGAAAAAAATCATAACAGAAACAGATCCCGCGGCAGACCAGCCATGCGGGAGAAACAGCTTGAATTCCGTTATCTTAACGTGAGGCAATGACACGGCAATAGAAGTAACAAGCAGAAATACGATGATACAAATAACGAGTGTACTGATGTTTGCGGAAAGTTGAATGCCTCTCATATGCAGCAAAATAGAAACAACCAGCATACACCCTGCAATCCATGTAATCTGCCAATCCGAAGCCTCTGTGACGTAACTAACGTAATGCGCGCCAGTCAAAGCAATAATAGGGACGCCAATCGGAACGGAGCCTAACATAATCCAGCCCAAAACCGCTCCGGCTTTTTTCTGAAAAGCCAGCTGCACGTAAGCCGTGATTCCTCCCGCGCTGGGCGCTATTTTCACAAGCCGGGCCAGTGTGCCGACAAGAAGAAAAGATAAAAAAGACATGAATACCCAGACGAATAAAGAACCCGGACCAGCTGCGTCAGCGGTGACAGACGGCAGGATTAATATCCCGCAGCCTAAAACGGCCCCAACCGTTAATGCCGTCCCTTGTATCCAAGTGATAGAACGCTGTAATTCTGGCAATATGATGCCCCCTCTCTGATTGATGGCTTTATTATAGAAAAAATAAGTGTGCATCCATACGCTACAATGAAGCTAAATCAACAGCATCACCTTATGATCAAAGGAATTTTCATTCATTTACCTAAACATGCAAAGGAGGCAGACAAATGGACGATACAGACCTTCAGAATCTATCGCATTTGCAGAGAAATGGCAGATTAACGATGGTTGAGCTGGGAAAGCTTGTTGGACTCAGCTCGCCAAGCGCGGCGGAACGTGTCAGGAAGCTGGAAGACAAAGGAGTGATTACCGGCTACAGCGCGAATATCTGTTACGAAAAACTAAATAAGCACGTCACGGCTTTTATCCTGATGGAGCCGAAAAGCTGTAAACACTATGCCGCCTTTGCCATAGCGCACCCGGATGTGGCAGAAAACCACCGCATCACAGGGATGTACAGCTATGTGACAAAAGTAGTGACAGAATCAGTCCATACGCTTGAGGATTTTATTGACGCTTCGATGGCCCATGGAAAACCGACCACGCTCGTTGTGCTTTCTTCTTCTGCCCAGCATCCCGCTTTTGTATAACAAAAAAACCCGCAGCTCAATCTGCGGGTTTTCTTCACTTATTTTTGGGCAGCCTTTAAAGCGCGTGCCCCAATGTCTGTTCTGAAAAAGAGTCCCGGCTTGATGATCTCATCAACGGCCTTGTACACTCGGTCTCTCGCTGCTTCAAACGTTTCATCAAAAGCCGTCACGTTGGCGACGCGGCCGCCATTTGTAACAAACTCTCCGCCTTCTGCTTTCGTTCCGGCATGGAAGACCACAACTTGGTCAGTTTCCGCTGCAAGGCTGCCGATCAGCGTGCCTTTTGCATAGCTTTCCGGATATCCTTCTGAAGCAAGCACCACACTTACTGCAGCGGTATCCTTCCATTTTAAGCCGACTTCTTTATCATCTAAAAGATCAAGAAGCACCTGTACCAGATCAGATTCCATGCGCGGAAGCACGACCTGTGTTTCCGGATCGCCGAAGCGGGCATTAAATTCGATGACCTTCGAGCCGTTTTCAGTAAGCATCAATCCAGCGTACAAAACACCAGTGAAGGAACGGCCTTCTTGTACCATTGCTTTTGCGGCGGGCTTGACGATGGTTTCTACAGCATGGCGGACCGTTTCTTCCGAAATTTGCGGAACTGGCGAGTAAGCGCCCATTCCGCCTGTATTCGGGCCTTTGTCTCCGTCAAACGCCCGTTTATGATCCTGGGCAATCACCATTGGATACACTTTTTCTCCTTTGACGAAGGCCATCAAAGAAAATTCTTCACCAGAAAGGTATTCTTCAATGACAACGGACGCACTCGCATCACCGAACTTTTCATCCTCAAGAAAGTCATGCAGACATGCGATCGCTTCTTCCTCAGTCATGGCAACCGTTACGCCTTTTCCAGCTGCAAGCCCATCTGCCTTTATCACAATTGGAGCGCCTTTTTCCTGCACATATGCCTTTGCCTTTTCAAAAGATGTAAACGTATCGTATTCTGCAGTCGGAATGTCGTATTTCTTCATTAAATCCTTAGCGAACTGTTTGCTTCCTTCGATGATCGCCGCGGCTTTTGACGGGCCGAACACGCGCAGACCCGCTTTTTCAAATTCATCCACCAGACCTTCAATTAAAGGAACCTCGGGGCCGACAATGGTCAGGCCGACCTGATTTTCTTTTGCAAACGAGACAAGCCCGGCGTGGTCGCTTTCCTCAATGTTTACAAGCTGTGCGGAAGCTGACATGCCGTCATTTCCCGGAGCCGCAAATACCGTTTCAACGAGGCTGCTTTGCGCCACCTTCCATGCCAGCGTATGCTCTCTTCCGCCTTTACCGATAATTAATACATTCACGTCGTTTTCATCCCCTTAATGTTTGAAGTGTCTGATGCCGGTGAACACCATGGCAATGCCGTACTCATCCGCTTTTTTGATGGAATCCTCATCACGTACAGATCCCCCCGGCTGAATGATAGCCGTAACGCCCGCTTTTGCCGCTTCTTCAACAGTGTCCGGCATTGGGAAAAATGCATCAGATCCAAGTGCGCTGCCTTTCGCTTTTTCTCCTGCTTGTTCAATGGCAATTTTCGCTGATCCGACGCGGTTCATTTGACCCGCTCCCACACCGACTGTCATGTTGTCTTTCGCGAGAACGATCGCATTTGATTTCACATGCTTCACGACTTTCCAAGCAAGCTTCAAGTCTTCCCACTCTTGCTCGTTCGGTTCTCTTTCTGTCGGAATGCTGATCTCCGCATCATCAAACCCGTGCATATCTAAATCTTGAATCAGCAGCCCGCCTTGAACGGATGTCAGCTGTTTTTCTTTTTGAACGGCAGCTGTCACATCAAGCGTCAGCAGACGAAGGTTTTTCTTCGCAGTCAGGATCTCAAGCGCTTCTTGGCTGAATGAAGGCGCAATGATGATTTCTAAGAAAATGTTGTGAAGCACTTCGGCAGTTGCCTTGTCCACTTCACGATTCAGCGCGATAATGCCGCCGAAAATAGATGTTTTATCCGCTTCAAATGCTCTGTCGAAGGCTTCTGAAATTGATTCTCCTGTTCCGACGCCGCATGGATTCATATGCTTCACGGCAACCGCAGCCGGCTCAGTGAATTCACGGACGATTTGAACTGCCGCATCTGCATCCTTAATGTTGTTGTACGAAAGCTCTTTGCCGTGGAGCTGTTCTGCTTGCGCAATGGATCCTTTAACAGGAATTGCAGTTTGATAGAATGTTGCTTCCTGATGTGGGTTTTCTCCGTAGCGAAGCGATTGTTTTTTCTCAAATGTAACAGTGAATTGTTCTGGTTCTTTTTCACCGGCAACGTTTGTCAAATAGTCAGCAATCAAAGCATCATATGCCGCAGTATGACGGAATACTTTTGCCGCCAGCTCGCGTTTTTTCTGAAGTGATACGCCGCCTTCTTCTTTGATTTGATTCAGCACCGGGCTGTAATCCGCTGGATCAACGATAACCGTCACATCCTGATGGTTTTTTGAGGCCGCACGCAGCATGCCCGGGCCGCCGATGTCGATATTTTCAATCGCTTCTTCATATGTGACATCTTCTTTTGAAATCGTTTCTTTAAATGGATAAAGGTTAACAACAACAAGGTCAATCGGCTGAATCCCGTGTTCATTGATCTGCGCCATATGCTCTTCATTGCCGCGAACCGCTAGAAGACCGCCGTGAATATTCGGATGAAGTGTTTTTAGCCGTCCGTCCATAATCTCAGGAAAGCCTGTCACTTCAGAAATTCCGATGACATTCACACCGTTTTCTTGAAGAAGCTTTTTCGTTCCGCCTGTTGAAATCACTTCAACGCCAAGCTCTGTTAGTTCTTTTACGAAAGGAACGAGATTTGTTTTATCTGAAACACTGATTAATGCACGTTTAATGGTCATGCCTTTTCACCTCTGTTATTTAATCCTAATAGCTGTTTAATTACACTTGGATACCATTTATGCTCAAGCTCGTGAATCCGCTGTTCAATTGTTTCCAATGTATCATGTTCGTTAATTTCGATTGCCTTTTGAGCAATGATCGGGCCTGTATCCATTCCTTCATCAACATAATGCACAGTGATTCCTGCAACCTTCACACCCGCGCGGTACGCCTGTCCGACTGCGTCGATCCCCGGAAACGCGGGAAGAAGTGATGGGTGAATATTGATGATTTTTCCTCCGTATGCCTGAAGCAGCGTATCACCGATCAGCCTCATATAACCGGCAAGAACAATCAATTCAACATCATGAAGATGAAGCTGTTCGATAATCGCCCGTTCAAATGCGGCCTTGTTTTCATAAGACTTCGGCTCAAATGCAAAGGATGGAATGTGGAATGATTCCGCCCGTTCGATGACTTTCGCCTGCGGTTTGTCGCAAACGAGGAGCGATACGGACGCATCCCATTTCTCCTCTTTCAAGCGCGTGACAATGGCTTCGAAGTTCGAACCGTTTCCTGATGCAAATACCGCAAATTTTTTCATGAAAGTGCCGCACCGCCGAATGTGACGCCTTCGCCTTGTTTCACACGCCCGATCAAATAGGCTTTTTCGCCATGGCTTTCAAGCGTGCCAATCACATCTGTCAGGTGCTCTTCTTTGACAGCCAACACAAAGCCGATGCCCATATTAAAGACGTTGAACATGTCTTCTTCCTTCAGCTTGCCGTATTCTTGCAGGAAAGAGAAAATCGGCGGGATCGGCCATGAGCCGTTATCGATTTCCGCACTTAAGCCTTCTGGAAGCATACGCGGGATATTTTCGATGAATCCTCCGCCTGTTACATGCGCCATGCCGTCGACTTTTCCGCTTTTCACCGCAGCTAGCACGGGCTTCACGTAAATTCTTGTCGGCTCAAGCAGCTCCTCGCCAAGCGGGCGGTCAAACGGCTCGTATGTTGTTTCAAGATCCAGCTCCGCATCGTCCAGAAGTACCTTTCTCACAAGGGAAAACCCGTTGCTGTGAAGGCCGCTGGAGCTCAGGCCGATCAAAAGATGGCCCTCCTCAATGTTTTCTCCAGTCACGATTTTGTCTTTTTCCGCCACCCCGACTGAGAAACCGGCAATATCGTATTCATCAGCTGTATATAGTCCCGGCATTTCAGCCGTCTCGCCGCCGACTAAGGCTGAACCTGACTGCTCACAGCCGTCTGCCACACCTTGTACGATCTGCTCAATTTTCACAGGGTCCGCTTTGCCGACCGCTAAATAATCGAGGAAAAACAGCGGCTCTGCACCTTGTGCCAGCACGTCATTAACACACATCGCAACAGCGTCAACGCCAATTGTGTCATGCTTATCCATAGTAAAAGCGAGCTTTATTTTTGTGCCGACACCGTCCGTCCCCGAAATTAAAACAGGTTTTTGATAAGAAAGCTCAGACAGGTCAAACATGCCGCCAAAACCGCCAAGGCTGCCCATAACGCCAAGCCGTTTTGTGCGCTCCACATGTTTTTTCATTCGTTTTACAGCTTCATATCCGGCTTCGATGTCAACTCCTGCGTTTTTATATGCTTCAGACATCCTATTCACTCCTTTAAGGCGCTTTTCAAAATATCTCCCCAAACGAGGGCAGAAAGAGAAAGGCAGCCGAACTGCGCTGCCTTTATGTCATTTTCAAGTTTTATTTGGTTAACACTGCTTCTTTCACATGAGGAAGCACTGTATCCTGGTAAATTTCAGTCGGATATTTTCCTGTAAAGCATGCGAGACACTGTCCGCAATTCGAGTCATCGTATTTTCTGCCGATGCCTTTCAACAGCCCTTCCACACTTAAAAATGAGAGAGTGTCGGCTCCGATTTCCTGACGGATTTCTTCAACAGAATGCGAAGACGCGATCAGTTCTTCATGTGTGGACGTATCAATGCCGTAAAAGCACGGATGGGCGATCGGCGGTGAACTGATTTTCACATGCACCTCGGTCGCACCCGCTTCTCTGAGCATAGTGACAATCCGGCGGCTTGTTGTTCCGCGCACGATAGAGTCATCTACCATGACGACGCGTTTGCCTTCCACAACCCCGCGCACAGCAGACAGCTTCATTCTGACGCCTTGCTCACGCAGTGCCTGAGACGGCTGAATAAACGTTCTGCCTACATAGCGGTTTTTGATTAAGCCAAGCTCATACGGGATGCCTGTGGCTTCTGCATAGCCGATTGCCGCAGAAATACTGGAATCCGGAACTCCTGTTACAACGTCAGCTTCCACTGCAGATTCCTGAGCAAGCATTTTCCCAAGGTTTTTACGGGCACTGTGCACGTTAATGCCATCAATGTTGCTGTCAGGCCTTGAGAAATAAATGTACTCCATGCTGCAGATGGAACGGTTAATATTCATGGAAAAACGCTCTGATTTCATGCCTTCATCATTGATAATCAGCATTTCGCCCGGTTCTACCTCACGAAGGTACGTTGCACCGACAACATCAAATGCGCATGTTTCTGATGCGACCACATAAGCGTCGCCCATCATGCCGATTGACAGCGGTCTAAGCCCGTTCGGGTCAAGTGCGACAATCATTTCGGTTTCGGTCATGATCAGAAACGCGTAGGCGCCTTTCAGCATGGAAAGCGAGTTTTTAATTTGATCCTTCAGCGTGAAGTGGCCGCTTCTTTTGATTAAGTGAGCCAAAACCTCTGTATCTGAAGAGGTCTGGAAGATGCTTCCTTGGTTTTCAAGCTGCTGCTTCAGCTGAGTGGCATTGACAAGATTTCCATTATGAGCAAGCGCCAGGCTGCCGTTGTTTTGGGAACGGAAGAGGAGCGGCTGAACATTTTCGTATCCGCCGCCTCCAGCCGTTGCGTACCGAACGTGCCCGATTGCGCCTTTCCCCTTTACTTTGCTGAGCTCGCCATTTTGAAACACTTCAGTAATCAGCCCTTGGCCTTTGTGCGCTGTCAGCTTTTCACCGTCAGTTGCTACAATACCCGCGCCCTCCTGTCCTCTGTGCTGAAGGCTGTGGAGGCCGTAATACGTGATTTGCGGGGCTTCTTCATGTCCCCAAATCCCAAAAACGCCGCATTCTTCATTTAAGCCTTTGATTTCAGCAAGCATGGGATAGCTCCTTTCCATGCGCGCTCAAGCTCTTTCGTTTGCGCATGAATCAATTGTTGTCCGTCTTGGTTTTGAATCGCCAACATTCCGTCAGCCGTTACCTCACCGATATGAACCGCATCTTTCACAGCTGCTTCAAACGCTGCTTGATGCTCTTTTTTCACAGATACGACGAAGCGGGATTGAGATTCAGAGAATAATAACGCTGCTTCCCCTTCTACAGTCACGCTAGCACCAAGGTTTTCCGTCGTCATGACACTTTCCGCAATCGCTACGCCTAGGCCGCCTTCAGACACATCATGCGCAGATTGAACAAAGCCTTTTTTAATCGCGTCAAGCAATGCTTTTTGGCGTGACAGCTCTACATCAAGATCGATTTGCGGCGCTTTGCCGTAGATGCGGCCTTCTGTCATTTTTTGCAGCTCGCTACCAGCAAACTCTGGTTTTGTTTCGCCGATCACGTATACGAGATCTCCCGCTTGTTTGAAATACTGTGTTGTAATGTGTGCCGTATCTTCAATTAAGCCGACCATGCCGATAACAGGTGTCGGGTAGATCGCCGTGCCGTTTGATTCGTTATATAGCGATACGTTGCCGCCGATCACCGGAGTGCTGAGAACACTGCACGCCTCGCTGATGCCGTCAGCGGCTTTTTCGATCTGCCAGAAGATTTCTGGTTTCTCCGGGTTTCCGAAGTTCAGGTTATCCGTGACTGCAAGCGGTTCTGCACCTGAGCAAATGATGTTGCGCGCCGCTTCAGCGACAGCGATTTTCCCGCCGACTTCAGGATCGAGATAGAGATAACGGGCGTTACAGTCTGTTGTCATCGCCAGCGCTTTTTTCGTTCCGCGGATTCTGAGAACACCTGCGTCAGACCCAGGAGCGACAACTGTATTCGTCCGCACCATGTAGTCATACTGATCGTAAACCCATTCTTTGCTTGCGATCGTTGGCTGCTGGAGAAGGGCCTTCAGCGTTTCATTCGCATCATCAATTTGCGGAGCCGGAACGTCCGTTTCTAAAAACTCACGGTAGTAAGCGGGCTCTTGAGATGGCTTGTGGTAAACCGGAGCTTCTTCTGCCAAAGCATCAACAGGCAGCTCACATACAATCTCACCTTTGTGTGTGAGGCGAAGCATTTTATCATCTGTCACACGTCCGACAGAAACCGCTTCAAGATCGTACTTGTCAAAAATATCGATGATTTCCTGCTCACGTCCGCGCTCGATGACCAAAAGCATCCGTTCCTGTGATTCAGAAAGCATCATTTCATAAGCAGTCATGCCGGTTTCACGCTGAGGAATCAGGTCAAGATTCATTTCAATGCCGGAGCCGGCTTTACTTGCCATTTCTGCACTTGAGCTTGTTAAACCGGCAGCTCCCATATCCTGAATGCCGACTAAGGCGTCGCATTGGATGACTTCCAGACATGCTTCAAGCAAAAGCTTCTCCATAAACGGATCGCCGACTTGGACAGCAGAACGCTTTTCTTCAGACGAGTCTGACATTTCTTCAGAAGCAAACGTAGCGCCGTGGATTCCGTCACGCCCTGTTTTCGCTCCTACGTACATCACTGTGTTGCCGACACCCTTCGCCTGGCCTTTTTTGATGTCTTCATGGTTGATTAAACCGACGCACATGGCGTTGACGAGCGGATTTCCTTCATAGCTGCTGTCAAACTGCACTTCTCCGCCGACTGTCGGGATGCCGATACAGTTGCCGTATCCGGCGATACCCGCTACTACTTCTTCAAACAAGTACTTCACGCGGGGTGAAGTCAGTTCACCAAATCGAAGAGAGTTCAATACAGCGATTGGGCGTGCACCCATTGAGAATACATCACGGATAATGCCGCCTACGCCAGTAGCAGCGCCTTGGTAAGGCTCTAGAGCTGATGGGTGGTTATGTGATTCAATTTTGAACACAACCGCTTGGTTATCACCGATATCAACGATTCCGGCGCCTTCCCCCGGCCCCTGCAGCACACGCTCGCCGCTTGTCGGGAATTTACGCAGAATCGGCTTTGAGTTTTTATAACTGCAATGCTCAGACCACATGACAGAAAAAATTCCGATTTCTGTGTAGTTCGGCAATCTTCCAAGAATGGATTCTATCAATGCAAACTCATCATCACTGACACCCATTTGCTGATACAGTTTCTCTTCTTTTATTTGTTCTTTACTTGGTTCAAGCAGTAGTGACATGAGTTTCCCTCCAATTTTTCACGATAGACTGGAACAATTTAAGACCGTCGGCGCTTCCAAGCAGTTCATCGACCGCGCGCTCAGGGTGAGGCATCATGCCTAATACATTGCCTTTCTCATTCACGACACCGGCAATGTCGCTGACACTTCCATTAATATTAGAGCCGTATGTGAAAGCAATTTGATTGTTTTCCTTTAATGAAGCAAGCGTCTCTTCATCACAGTAGAAATTCCCTTCACCATGGGCAACCGGGATGGTAATCGATTGGCCCTTTTCGTAGGAAGATGTGAATAAGGTTTCATCGTTCTGCACAATTAATTCAACCGGACGGCAAATAAATTTCAAATCTTTGTTGCGTCTCATTGCGCCTGGCAGTAGGCCAAGCTCCTGTAAAATCTGGAATCCGTTGCAGACGCCGAGAACAGGTTTTCCTTCGGCCGCCGCCTGTTTGACAGCTGGCATAATATTCGCAAATCGGGCGATAGCGCCGCATCTTAAGTAATCGCCGTAAGAAAATCCTCCCGGAATTAACACGCCGTCGAAGCCGTCAAGGCTTGTTTCCTCATGCCAGACATATTCGACTTCATGGCCGAGCTCATCCTTTACAGCATGATACATATCGATATCACAGTTGGAGCCGGGTAACACAATCACCGCAAATTTCACTGTGCGACTACCTCCTCAACTTCATATCTGTAATCTTCAATCACTGTGTTTGCAAGAAGTTTTTCGCACATTTCTTTTACTAGAGCGTCCAGATCACGGTCAGATTTTTCAATGGTTAGCTCCATGTATTTTCCGATGCGCACATCTTGAACTTCGTTATAAGTCATACTGTGCAAGGCATGCTGGACAGCGCTCCCTTGTGGATCTAGTACACTTTCTTTTAAACTGACATAAACTTTTACTTTATACATGATGAATGCCTCCCAGTCTTTTGAAAATCTCTTCATATGCGTCGGTTAAGCTTCCCAGATTGCGCCTGAATAAATCTTTATCCAGCTTTTCGTTCGTGTCTTTATCCCACAAGCGGCACGTGTCAGGAGAAATTTCATCCGCCAAAAGCACTTGCCCTTCTGCATCTAAACCGAATTCAAGCTTGAAATCTATTAATTTGACATGACAATCGTCAAAAATGCTTTGAAGCTCTTCATTTACTGTTTTTGTAATAGACTTAATGGCTTCTACCTGCTCAGGAGTCGCCGCTTTCAACAGCCAAATATGATCTTCTGTGATGAGCGGATCACCCAGCGCGTCATCTTTGTAGTAAAACTCGATTATGGGCTGTTCAAGCTCTGTGCCTTCTGGAATGCCGAGACGCTTGGACATGCTTCCTGCCACCACATTTCTGACGACGACTTCAAGCGGCACAATCGTTACCTTTTTAATGAGCTGCTCCGTTTCTGAAATGCGCTCAATAAAGTGATTGTTAATGCCCTTAGCATGAAGGTGTTTGAAAATTAAGCTTGAAATTTCGTTATTTAAGCGCCCTTTTCCTCTGATTTCTGCTTTTTTCTCGCCGTTAAAGGCAGTGGCGGAGTCTTTATACACGACATACAGCGTGCTTTCGTCATCGGTTTTGTAGATCTTTTTTGCTTTTCCTTCATATAAAAGTTCATTCTTCACAATATTCACGGAAGGCCTCCTAACCCGAATGTTGGGAATTTTCAAACGATGGCGGCATAGAAGAAGCCGCCTAACAGCTTCTTCTATGCCAAACCTAAACGTTCAAAGATCAGATCAACATTTTTCAGATGGTAGTTGTAGTCAAAACAGTCGGCAATTTTTTCAGGAGAAAGACGGGAAGTGATTTTCTCTTCCGCTTCCACAAGCTCACGGAACGGCACTTGTTTTTCCCACGCTTCCATTGCTTTTGGCTGCACTGTATCGTAGGCTTCTTCACGCGTCATGCCTGTGTCAATCAAAGCAAGCAGCACGCGCTGAGAGTAGATAAGGCCGAGCGTGCGGTCCATGTTGCGCTTCATGTTTTCAGGGAAGACCGTTAAGTTCTTCACGATGTTAGAGAAGCGGTTCAGCATGTAGTTCAACGCGATTGTCGCATCGGGAAGAATAATCCGTTCAGCTGATGAGTGGGAAATATCGCGCTCATGCCATAATGGAACATTTTCGTAAGCTGTCATCATGTATCCGCGGATGACGCGCGCCATGCCTGTCATATTTTCAGAGCCGATCGGGTTGCGTTTGTGCGGCATTGCAGATGAACCCTTTTGGCCTTTCGCGAAAAATTCTTCTACTTCGCGTGTTTCACTCTTTTGCAGTCCGCGGATTTCCACTGCGAATTTCTCGATGCTTGTCGCGATTAAAGCAAGTGTCGCCATATAGTCAGCATGGCGGTCACGCTGAAGGGTTTGAGTTGAAATCGGTGCTGCTTTCAATCCGAGCTTCTCACAGACATATTGCTCAACAAACGGGTCAATGTTCGCATATGTGCCGACAGCTCCGGAAATCTTCCCAACCTCAATGCCTTCCTTCGCTTGTTTGAAACGCTCAAGATTGCGTTTCATTTCTTCATGCCAAAGTGCAAGTTTTAAGCCGAATGTTGTAGGCTCAGCGTGCACGCCGTGTGTGCGCCCCATCATGACTGTGTATTTATGTTCTTTCGCTTTTTCTTTTATAATGTCAACAAATCTCTCAAGGTCCTTGAGCAGAATATCGTTTGCCTGTTTTAATAAGTAAGAAAGAGCAGTATCTACAACGTCAGTTGATGTTAAGCCGTAGTGCACCCATTTTCTTTCTTCGCCCAATGATTCGGAAACGGCGCGTGTAAAAGCGACAACGTCATGGCGCGTGTCCTTTTCGATTTCAAAAATGCGGTTGATGTCAAATGACGCGTTCTCGCGCATGGCCTTTACGTCTTCTTTTGGAATGACGCCAAGCTCCGCCCACGCTTCACAGGCAAGAATCTCCACCTCTAGCCATGCTTGAAATCTGTTTTCATCCGTCCAAATCGCGGACATTTCGGGTCTTGAATAACGTTCGATCATTCTGCTTGTCCTCCGTCTCTATTCATCCATTTATTTGTGATCTCCTGAATCCACTGGTCTTCAGGCTGCTTCATAAATGTAATATGCCCCATTTTGCGGCCTTTTTTGATCTCATGTTTTCCATATAGATAGAGCTTTGCCTCTTTTAAAAGCTCCTGTTCTTCCTCAACAAGCTTCACTTCATCACCGAGAAGATTCACCATCATGCCCGGCTTCAGCAAATCTGTCTTCCCGAGCGGAAGGCCGCATACCGCTCTGATATGCTGTTCAAACTGGCTCGTCTCGCAAAGGTCCAGCGTATAATGGCCTGAATTGTGCGGTCTTGGCGCCAGTTCATTGACCAAAAGCGCTCCGTCCTCTGTCAGGAACATCTCAACAGCAAGCGGTCCGACAAGGTTAAGCTCGGCTGCAAGCTTAACGGCCAGCTCAGCAGCCTTCTGCTGAATTCCTTCCTCCACCCGTGCAGGCACGATGCTTTGGAAAAGAATATTGTTGTGGTGAATGTTTTCAGCTGCCGGAAATGTTGAAATTTCACCGTTTACCGATCTGACAACGATGACCGACAGTTCCATTTTAAAAGAAACCCAGCTTTCAAGAATGCAAGTGCCGTGCTCTAAAAGAGCGGCAGCCTGCTCAATTTGCAGCTCTTCCTTGATCACAAATTGGCCTTTGCCGTCGTATCCGCCGCGGCATGTTTTCAGTACTGCGGGAAGCCCCAGCTCCTGTACCGCCTGTTTCAGTTCATCCTTTGTTTTGACGATGCTGTACGGCGCGACTTCACAGCCCGCGGCTTGAATTGCTTTTTTCTCTGTTTCACGGTTTTGGGTAATGAGCAGCAGCTCACTTCCTTGCGGGAGATACGCATGATCTTTTAGCCAATGCAGCGCATCATAGTCGATGTTTTCAAACTCATACGTGATGATATCGCTGATTTCTGCCAATTTTCGAATCGCTTTACGGTCATTATAATGAGCGGTAATTTCGACATCCGCAACCTGCCCGCAAGGCGAATCTTTCACCGGATCAACGACTGCGACTTTATACCCCATTTGTTTGGCGGACACAGCCATCATTTTTCCAAGCTGCCCGCCGCCGATAATGCCGATTACAGCTCCCGGATTGATGATTTGTTTAGACAAGCTGATCACTGCTTTCTAACACCGTCTGTTTTATATTTTCTCTTCTCTCTTCCAGCTGATGGGCAAGATTTTCGTCAAAAGCTGACAAAATTTGCGCCGCTAACAGGCCTGCGTTCACAGCGCCCGCTTTGCCGATGGCTGTTGTCGCAACAGGCACGCCCCCAGGCATTTGGACGATGGAAAGAAGCGAATCCATTCCGTTCAGCGCCTTTGACTGAACCGGAACTCCGATGACCGGCAGTGTGGTTTTCGCCGCCGTCATCCCTGGCAGATGTGCCGCCCCTCCGGCACCGGCAATAATCACCTTGATGCCTCTATCTCTGGCAGTTTCAGCGTATTCAAACATCAAATCAGGCGTCCGATGAGCGGAAACGACCTTTTTTTCGTACGGAACATTAAGTTCGTCAAGTATGTCGCATGCGTTTTTCATTGTCTCCCAGTCGGAAGTGCTTCCCATGATGATTCCTACTAGCGGCTGCATTCTGTTCCCCACCTTCTACTGCTTTTGTTTTCAGAAAATAAAAAATACCCGCTCTGCATTGCACTTATGAGGAAGCAATACAAACCGGGCATGGTACATGTATCGTCAGTCGTTCGCTTCTGCGATATATCCATGTCAGTTTTATCGATCACTTTCCTGCATAGTCCGGCAATTTACGGTTGCCGGGTAGAAACTTATGGGCCATATTCCCAAGATTATATGAGGTCGTGTTTTGATTTCATGTTTATCTTAACAACGGACATGGATAATGTCAACGATATTATCGAACGATACAAAAATTCATTCTACTAATGTTCGTGTTTTAGATCAATTTCCCTTCAAATACGATTTTTTTCCCGCACGGAACGATCTGAATTGACCCATTTTCCTTCTTTTCCATAAAAACAGGCTCTTCCATCCGCCGTACAGGCAGATATCCTTCTTCTTTCATTTGCTGAAGGACCGCATCAATCGTTTGCTGCTCTGTCACTTCAAACTTTTTCTTCTTCGGCTTTGCCATTATTCTTTAATTCTCCTCTTCTTCACCGCTTTGACCCAGAAGCCGCCGTGGATTGTTTTTGGTTCATACGCAATAATAAATGCTTTTGAATCTAATGTTTTAATCGTATCATACAACTGGAGTTCATATCTTCTCGGCGTCAGAATCTGAAGAGCTGTGCGGTCGCCTTCAAGACCGCCGGCCACCCAATTCGTCACGCCGTAGCCTTTTTCCCGAAGCTGCTTCGGAAGATCAAGATCGAGCTCTTTCGTAATCACATTGACCATAATATAGCCAAGCGCCAATTTTTCTTCTATTTTCATGCCGACAATGACGCCAAGACCGTAACCGAGCGCATACGCAATCACATTTTGAATCTGGTCTAAATTATCGAGGACCAGACTCAATCCTGTCACATAAACCAGTATTTCAATCGTACTGATGCCCGCTGCTAAATACCGTTGGCCTTTCAGTGTTAAAATCATTCTTATTGTAAAAAATGATACATAGACAATATTAATAATGAGAATTATGAGTACCATAGCTATCCCATTTGATAAGATGGTTTGCATCATTTTATTTCATCCCCCTACTCTTCAGCTTGCTCAAAGCATTCATATTCTACTAGAGAAATGAGCCGTTTACAATCAGCTTCGCACGTAAGCTTAAGCAAAATATTTCGACATGCTTTAACAGGTTGAACAGTAGTAGTTTACCCTCTTTCTCGCCTTTTCAAAATCAAAACAAAAAAGCCCGCTTATCAGCAGACTTACCTCTTCTCATCTATTGTCAGATCTCTTTTTTCATTTTCTGAAGGGACTTGTATTCTTTTTCAAGCTCACTCAGCGTATAATCAGCCAGTTGTTCCCCTCTTCCCTGATAAAACTCCGAAAGCAGTAATTTGGTTTTTAAAAATTGTTTCTTTTGATTAATCGCGCGGCGAAGTACATCAGCCATGTCCATCATCCTCCTTAAACATAAAGGTTTGTGCGCTGGACGTTTACAGCATTTTCCCCATCATACATGGATTAATCCTACAAATCAACTATGTTTTTTAGATATATTTGTAAAAAGTGTGACATTAAAAAAACCGGCTAAGAGCAGCCGGTTTTTTCATTAAAGCGGAATCAGCGACGCCGTGAAATATTCAGAAATAAACGGCCACGTCACCGCCGTAAACAGCAGCGCTACCGCTACCACAGCAAATACACAATAGATATAGTCAATCGGTGCATCCTGTGCCGCCTGGTACTCACGCTGCACATACAGCGCCATCATAAAAAAGATTGAAAACAAAATCAGCACTGTAAACAGAACTGTCAGCATCGGGATATTCACGATCGCAAAGATCAGCCAAAGGATTGAAACAGCAATCACCGGTACAAGCAAGGAACCCAAACCGGCTGCCGCTTCTCTGAACGTCACCTTCTGCTTCATCATATAGCGGGAGACAGCCCATATAGCAAAGACCATTACCGCAAAAAAGATCAGCAAATACACAAGAACAACTAAAAACCCGTCATAGAAAGCATGATGTCGTTCTCCGAAACCGAGCGGCCGATTCCAGCTCGCCTTTAACTGAAACCAGTTCCCGATTGAAAAGATGATACTAAAGATAAGCATTGAAATCAGGCCATACTTATAATGTGAAAAACCATCCGTTACGACGGTTTTCGCCGGTGATTTTAAAATCGAGAACGCAAAGCCGCAATATCTGTTAATCGCTGCCCATACCGACGCAAGCTTGTCTTTAGCAATTGATTCACCGCGTTCTTTGTGCGGTTTCTGCTTTTGTTTTTGCTTCTGCTTGCTTTGCCGGCTCGCAGTCCTGGACATTCTCGATAACGGCTCTTCATCTGCATCTATTCTTTCACTCTGGTTAACTTCTTCCTCAAACGTTTCTTTTCTTTCTTCCGTCATGTCAGCAACTCCTATCAAAAAAATACGGCGGAATACCATTCAGCAAGAAAATAAAACACTTATATAAGGTACCGAAGCCTTCCTGAACAGTCAAGTCATTTCCATTTAAGTAAAGCATGGCGGCACATCTACATGACGGTATATCGTATGAAATGGTTTTACCTTTTGCAACAAAAAAACCAGCTGCGCCCGCAGCTGGTTTTCATTCTTTATTTTAAGAAGATAAAGTACAGGATAAATATGACAAACAGCCCGTACATGATTGGATGAACCTCTTTGGCTTTTCCTTTGCACACCATCGTAATCGGGTAGAAAATAAACCCGATGGCAATCCCAGTCGCAATGCTGTACGTTAACGGCATCATGATCATGGTAAGGAAAGCAGGAACGGCCACTTCGAACTTATCCCAAGCGATTTTGCCAAGCGGCGCCACCATCAGTGCGCCAACAATGATCAGCGCCGGAGCTGTTACGTTTGAAGTAACAACGGATAGAAGCGGTGAGAAAAATGTAGCCAATAAAAAGAGAATCCCAGTTACAATAGCCGCAAATCCTGAACGGGCACCCGCAGCAACACCTGAGCTTGATTCCACATAAGAAGTTGTAGTAGACGTACCAAGCACGGCACCGATTACAATGGAAGATGAATCAGCTAAAAGCGCACGGCCCGCACGCGGCAATTTGTTTTCCTTCATTAAACCAGCTTGAGTCGCCACAGCAACAAGTGTACCCGCTGTATCAAAAAATCCGACAAACAAGAACGTTAAAATGACGATCAGCATTTGGACGGAGAAAATATCCGGCAGGTGTATCCACGCTTGTCCGAAAGTCGGCGCAAGGCTCGGCACACTGCCGATAATTTGAGACGGAACCGGAACCAATCCGAAAATCATGCCGGCCACCGCTGTTAACAGCATCCCGATAAACACGCCTGCGTTCACGCGAAGCACCATTAAAATAACTGTTACAATCACACCGAAAATCGTTAACAGCACAGGGCCGCTGTGAATGTTTCCGATTGTGACAAGTGTAGAAGAGTTCGCTGTAATAATCCCTGAACCTTGTAAGCCAACGAATGTAATAAACAGTCCGATTCCCGCGCCGACTGCCAATTTCAGCTCAGGCGGAATGGCGTTGATGATTTTTTCACGAAAACCTGTTAAAGAAAGAGCAACGAAAATAAGACCTGAAATAAAAACACCAGACAAAGCTGCCTGCCATGAAATGCCCATACCGAGGACGACAGAAAACGCAAAAAACGCGTTCAGTCCCATACCGGGCGCGATGGCAATCGGATATCTCGCTATCAATCCCATTAAGATACAGCCTGCTGCAGACGCCAGCGCTGTCGCTGTAAAGACCGCACCCTGGTCAATTCTCAGCGCCTCCGGAAAATCTTTCACGCTCTCCAAAGCAAGCGTAATCGGATTGACGAACAGAATATATGCCATAGACAAAAAAGTCGTTAATCCGCCAATGATTTCATTGCGATAGCTGGTGCCCAGCTCATCAAACTGAAAAAACTTTTTCAAGCTATTTGACTCCCTTCACTCTTTGCTATTTATTCTGTCCTGAAAACGCCAAATAAAAAACGCCCCAATTATATTGGGACGCTTGACTACAGACGGATTCCAGCTTGAATAAATAAACGTGTTTTATTTATATCAAACGAAAGAAATGTTTACGTAGTCAAGCCATTTACGGTAGCTTGGTAGAAACTTGCGAGCCATATTCCCGCGATTATACGAATTCATCTTATTTGATTTCTGTGTCTATTGTACCAAGTTCATTTTGAAATGACAATATAAATAACGAACATTACTTATTAAAAAAATTGGTTTATTCGTCTATTGACTAAATTGGCAACAATGATAAAAACCGTATGCATGGCTTCATACGGCTTTTCAACTTACTAATGATTTTATGTTACAGGCTGATTCACCTGATGCACTGGTACAGTAAACGAGAATGGCTTTAGTTGAATCAGGTCATTTAAAATGCCTTTATCAATATACAGACCGTATTCATTAAACTCAAAATGCTTTAAAGACAGCTTATCAAGATAAGCGTCATTCAATTCAAAAGTTGATACCATTTCGGCTGTGTCCATATTCTTCACTTCAGCTTTATTCCATTTTAAATAATAACCTTCTTCATAATAAGCCATTGGATCAGACCATGATTGCATTTTTTTCATATCACCAAGGCCAATCATTTCGCCTATATTCACTAAGTCATCTTTTGACATATTTGAAGTATCAACTCCAGTGAAACGGTAATGAACCAATACTTTCCTCCCTTCTTGTTTAATGTTATTGATTTCTATCCCTATGTTTTGATGCTTTGTTTCCGAAAGACGATACGGCATCTCTGCATTTAGCGGAACGATTTCACTGTCCTCAGCCTCAGATCTAATATCTGCTATTAATGTTAGCTTTTTCGCTTTTGGATTGATTGGTGATTCTAGCTGTGTTTGTCCTTTTGCTCTTACCGTTCTCCCATTTATTTTTTTCCGGTCTCCAAGTTCAATGTTTGACGATGTCATCTCATATGTGTTTCCTAAATCATCTTTGACTTCGTTAATTTCAACCGTATCATGCTTTGCTAAACCTTGATAATCAATTGTAAATTGAAGGACAGATCCAAGTTTCCCGTTCTCCACTTGAATATTGGAAAATTGATAACGATTATGATAAGCCGATACAATTTTTGCGCTTTCTAAATAACTAGTTTTGCTTTTGGCAATAGGCAGTTTAAATCTCCAATTCCCCTGTATTTCATTAATATGAGTAATCACAAAAGGCACGGTATCCCCATTTTTTATTTCAGTACCATTTGTATAAATCCTTAATTGTCCTGCGTATTGCTTATTATTTAATTTTTTAAGCATTAAAGAATCGTAGTTGATTGAAAAGTTGTCGTTATAACTCGTTTCGTCGACATCATACATGATCTCTTTTTCATCAGACTGGAAGTTATCAACAGTGAAGTTATAAACAAGCTGTCCGGCATCGTAATAGGAGCTGTTTACAGAAACAGTGATTCCCCTGGACTCTGCTTTTTCATTTAAAGCTGTGACCAAATTGCTTTTAAACAATGATAGACCAACTTTATCTTGAAAATCTTTATAAATTTGTCCGACAATGGGGATGCTTCCCATCGCTTTGTTTACAGAGGGAAGAAAAAGACCAGATGATAAATACAATATACATACCACAGCAGCAATAGCCATTCCATTTGTAATAGGTCGTGCCCATTTAAAACGGCGCCTTGTGTTACTTTCATTTTCAGCACGAACGACAGCTTGATGTATTGCCTTTTTGAGTGCTTTCTTTGGCACTGCTATGTCATCATACATCTGCTTCACTTGGTGTTTGTCCATTTGTTTTGATCCTCCTTTTCCAGCTCCTGTTTCAATGCTTTTCTCGCTCTATGTAAATGTGTTTTAATTGTGCCTTCTGCCATACCTGTTTGTTCAGCTATCATTGATATTGAATAATCTTGAAAATAATATAGCTGAATCGTGAGCTGAACATGTTCATCAAGTGTATCAAGTGCATTTCGCAGGTCTATATATTCCTCAATATTACCTTGAGCGATTCCAGTGTCGTGATGTTTCTCAAACGGAACCAATTCTCCTTTCTTTTTAGTCATGGCAAAAATGGAATTAATCAATATTCGAGTAAGCCACGTTAAAAAATACTTTGGCTCTTTTAGTTTTTCTATACTGATAAAAGCTTTATAAGCTGTTTCCTGTACAGCATCAAGTGCATCTTCTTTATTTCTTAAATAGAGATAAGCTGTTTTATATAAAGTCTCCTGATGTGCCAGCATAAGCTTTTCAAAGGCCCGAGCATTTCCTTTTCTCGCCTTTGTAATCAATCTTTCTTCCTTCACCTTATCCACCTCCTATGTTGTTAGATACGAAAATTGTCGAAACGGTTTCAAAAAGTTAACAAAAAAACGTCCCTTTTATAAAAGGGACGTTTTTTCATTGTTGTTATTTACTTATTCCCACTCAATCGTCGCAGGCGGCTTACTTGTAATATCGTACACCACGCGGTTAATGTGCTTCACTTCGTTTACGATACGTGTCGAAATGACTTCAAGCACATCCCACGGGATACGCGCCCAGTCAGATGTCATGCCGTCGATTGATGTAACGGCGCGGATTCCAATTGTGTAATCATATGTTCTTGCGTCACCCATAACACCGACGCTGCGGATGTCAGGAAGAACAGTGAAGTATTGCCAGATATCACGCTCTAATCCGTGATTTGCAATTTCTTCACGCAAAATCGCATCTGATTCACGAACGATTTCAAGTTTCTCTTCTGTTACTTCGCCAAGAACACGGATTCCGAGTCCCGGTCCTGGGAATGGCTGGCGCCACACGATTTCATCCGGAATGCCGAGCTCTGTGCCAAGCGCGCGCACTTCGTCTTTGAAGAGCGTGTTTAACGGTTCGATCAGTTCAAACTGCATGTCTTCAGGAAGCCCGCCGACATTGTGGTGAGATTTGATCGTTTGCGCCGTTGCTGTACCGCTCTCGATGATATCTGTGTAAAGCGTTCCTTGGGCAAGGTAGTCGATGCCTTTGAGCTTGTCCGCTTCATCATCGAACACGTAAATGAATTCATTACCGATGATTTTGCGTTTTTGCTCAGGGTCAGAAACGCCTTTTAGTTTATTTAAGAATCTGTCTTTCGCGTCTACTTTAATTACGTTCATGTTAAAGCCTTCGCTGAATGTTTTCATAACACCTTCAGCCTCGCCTTTACGGAGAAGACCATGATCTACAAAGATACAAGTCAGCTGGTCGCCGATCGCTTTATGAATCAAAACAGCAACAACAGAGGAATCAACGCCGCCGCTTAGCGCGCAAAGAACCTGCTTGTCTCCGACCGTTTCACGGATTTTTTGCATTTCAATTTCGATAAAGTTCTCCATTGACCATTCGCCTTCGCATTCGCAAACGCCGAATACAAAGTTTTTCAGAAGATCATTGCCGTATTCAGAGTGGCGCACTTCCGGGTGGAACTGAACGCCGTACCATTTTTTGTCCGCTTTGCTCATCGCTGAATTCGGGCAGTGATGGCTTGTCGCGTCAACAGTGAAGCCTTCAGGAACTTCTACAACCAAATCACCATGGCTCATCCAAACCACTTGTTCGTTCGGAAGATCTTTGAACAAATCAGGTGTGCCTTCGATGCGGATGTTTGCTTTTCCGTATTCACGCTGGCTTGCCGCTTCAACTTTACCGCCAAGGTAATGAGTCATCAGCTGCATGCCGTAGCAAATTCCCAAAACAGGAATATCAAGCTCGAAAATTTTCTCGTCACAGCGGAAAGAGTTTTCATCATACACACTGTTTGGACCGCCGGATAAAATAATTCCTTTTGGATTCATTTCTTTAATTTCTTCAGCCGTCAATGTATGTGGATGCAGCTCGCTGTATACACCGAATTCACGGATACGGCGTGTAATCAGCTGGTTATACTGACTGCCGAAATCAAGGACAAGAATCATTTCATTCACTAACTTTGTCATGGTTGTCACCTAATCTCCTCTAAGTTTTTTGACACAGAAAAAAACGAGGACAGATATGAAGCACGCTCCGCCCTCTTTGGCAAGGCCGTTTGCCGGAGTCAGGCAACTCGCTCCCAGACTCCGATAATATTCACTAATTCTAACAACACGTTGATAAGCGGTCAAGACCATCTTCTTTTAATTAAATTTTCCCATAACTCTCTTGATTCATTCCAAAGCGACGCTGAATCTTCATTTCTGTACAACGCCCGTTCATAGCGTAATGTCAGCTTTGACATGTCTTCCATGTCGTATTTTTCATCGATTCGTTTCGCATAATCACGCAGCGTTTCACTGTCTTGTTTCGGCAGTCCCCTTCTCTTCATCTGTTTCAGGAGGGCGCCGTACGCCTCAAAAAACACGTGCTGATCGCTGCGCCGCTTCAATTTTCTCACAACGAAAGCTGGCATCCATAACGAACGGAAAACATACAGCAATACCGCTGCTAACAGGAGGACTATAAGGACTGAAAGTGCTGCATACCAGCCTGCACCGGCATTTGCGTGTGGAGCGGTCGATTTTTTAGAAACAGCTGGCTCCCGTTTTTCCTTTTGTTTCTCCTCTTTTTCCGGCTGTTTTTTTTCTTCTTTCTGTTCTTTCTTCGTTTTCTCCTGCGAGCTGCTTTCGCTGCCGGAATCCTTTGTGTCATTAGAGGAAGTAAATTCAGCCGGATTTGTAAACCCTTTAGTCGGCTCAAATGTGACCCAGCCCTGTTCCGGGAAATACACCTCTACCCAGGAATGGGCGTTGTTATTTGTCACTTCGTAGATGCTGCCGTTTTTGTTCCCTGCTTCTTTATATTCACCGGACGTATAACCCTTTACCCAGCGGGCCGGAATGCCGGCCGAGCGCAGGAGCACGACCATTGAGGAAGAAAAGTTATCACAGTAGCCCATCTTTGTTTCAAACAGAAACTGATCGACATAATCCTCATCATTCTTTGGGATGGTCACGTTTTCGGTCTCATATGTGAACTCATCTGATCCTAAATAGTCCTCAACCGCTTTCACCTTATCAAACATATTGTCGTGATCCTGAGTCAGCTTGATCGCAAGGGTTTTCACCCGCTCAGGCAGTGTATCCGGCAGCTGCATATAGCGGTCGCTGAATGTGTATTCCTCACTGTTTCTGACTTTCACCTTTCTCAGCTCATCCAGCTTATAGACCGGGGAGTTGTACGATACTGTATAGCTCCCCATATTTCTGACCTTACCAGCTTGTTCACTGATCGGAGAAATTTGTTCCGTATTCCCGTTCATCTCGAGTGAGACAGCCCGCTTTGGCTGAATGGCTTCAGCACCGATCGGATACATCACATGGTTATATCCATAGTGATCATCGACCTTTACACGAACAGTGCTGCGCTCTGTCGAAACCTTGTGGTCAAACCACAGATTTTCAACTTTTCCTCCGCTAAGCTGATAGGACATGCCTGTGTCTGTTTCAATCCAGCCTTTTCCTGTATACGTATCCTTCGTTTCCACCCGGAAATACGTGCGCTCTTTTCCCTGCCATGTAAAAACAGGGGTATCATCCTGCTGAAACGGGCCGCCGAGCGATTCATCATGGTTCCCGTATCCGATTTTGCTTTCTCCAGCCGGCACACGGTCCTGATTGGTGATTTTTTTGAGAAAAGGCACGGGATCAGGCCAAGCTGGATCTGATTTCGGAGCGGCAAGTCCGAATCCCACTGCAGCCAAAATGAATACAGATAGAGGAAGAAACCATTTCAGAACAGACGCTTTTGGCAGCGTAATTCTTTCCATCAGCCTGATGCGTTCTAAGTATAAAAGGCCCAGCATAAAAAAGCCGATCAGCACAATACGGATGACGGCAAAAGTGGCGTCATATGGCGTAAAGGTATCAAGAATCGTAATATACGCTACTGTCATCATAAAGAAAAACAAGATTCTTCTCTGGTAAATCACCCAATAATGAAGGAGATAAACCAGCAGCCACAGCAGCACAAAAAAGAGTAGGGTCCGAAACGAAGGAATCATATCATTCCATTGCCCTGTTTGAATCAGCATGATATTCAAATAAACATCCTGCAAAAAAGAGCCGACCCAGCTCAAGTCAAATAGAGATCCTTGATAAAACAGGATGTGTATCGAGATCAACGTAAATAAGACACAAAAAGGAACGGTGACAAACCACCTCATCCTGAAAAAGGTCAGCAGAAACGTCAAGCCGATAAAGACAATAAAAAAGCCTGTATGTTTCGTATCTGTAAAACTGTCAAGCGGCCTGAGCCACTCCCACAGCAATAAAAATGCCAAAAAATAAAATAACAGCAAGCTCAAACGGCTTCCTTTCTGATCATCGTGCGGCATGTGCACCCGTCACCTCTCTTTCTAAACAACACGCGAAACTCGGCCGCCCCTCATGACCTGAACTCTGATTTGGCGTTTCAACATGCGTTCGATCATGACATTTTCAGCTTGAGAAAGCTCAGCATCTTTCTCTTTTGCCAGTATCACTGTAACTCGGCCGCCCCCAATTTCTGCTATGTTCAGCAAATCCTCCGTGAACTGCCCCGTGACGAGCACTCTATCAGCCTGGCGAACAGACGGTTTCCCCAGCTCCTCACGTACATAGCGGCTTACCGGGTCAGCCGCATCACAATGAGCGACGGCTAAATGATGAAGCATGTGCTTAAAATGCTGCTCACCCTCCTGAACAGGAAAAATTGTTTTTTCCTTTCCGACTGAGGCCAAGCCTGCCCCCGCGCCGTTTTTCAAAACAGAATGAAGAATCGAAGCTGTCACAGAAATGACCTCTTCAAATGCTTCAGAGGGAAAACGGTCCATCAGAAGAAACAGGTTTTTGCTTCGAGACGGTTCAAATTCCTTTGTCATCAGCTGGCTCCGCCGTGCAGAAGTCTTCCAGTCTAGTGCAGCAAACCTGTCTCCCGGCTCATAATTGCGCACACTCGCTGCGACTGCAGAATGGTGCTGATGAACTGGAGAAGAACCGCTTACACCATCTTCCTGATGCCTCTCATTCACCTGATAAGGAAGACGCTGAAAAGACGGATAAACAAACAGAGTATCTTTCAGCTCATAAAAAGCTGTTTTTTCAATCAAGCCAAGAACATCCCCGGTCCGCACCCTGACAGCATGAAAATGATGCTCCCCGCGCGGTACCCGAGCTAATTCATACGACATCGTCATGCTCTGTTTAAACCAAGGAAAAACGAGCCGTTTGCCCGGGGCCTCCCCTCGGTTCAATGACCCGATTCCTTCTGGCAGGCAATCTTCAATCACCATATACATCAGGGGAAACGGCAGCGTTCTCCTCAGTGTAATCAACACGGCCAGCCTGTCCCCCGCATGCAATTGTGTTTTGGCCATTTGCCGTGAAGCCTGAAAAGAGCGGAGCGGGTACAGCGCAAGCAGCCCGGCATACACCACAAAAGGGAGAAATGCATAAAACAAAAACCAGCTGACAAAGCCGCCCTGAAACATTGCATAAGAAAAAACAGCAGCCGTCAATAACGTTAATACAATCAGCTTCCATCCATAAACGAGCCATTGCCATTTCTTCTTCATCAGCGGATCGACGACCTTTGAACCGGCACCTTCACGGTGGACATGATCTCCTGTACTATCGCTTCTGCCTGTACCCCTTCAAATTTCGCCTCCGGCTGCAGCAGCATCCGGTGCGGCAGCGCAAAAGGAGCCAAATATTGAATATCATCCGGAATGACATAGTCGCGATGATGCAGCAGCGCGTATGCTTGGGCCGCTTTCATCAGAGCGATTGATCCGCGCGGACTGACGCCTAATTGAACAGAGGCATGATGTCTCGTTTTCTGCACGAGTTCAACAATATATTCTTTTATGCTGTCATCGGCACGGACATGTTGCACTTCCTGCTGCAATCGGATGAAGTCTTCTCTTGTAATAACCGGCTCAAGTGTCTCAATCGGATGGCTTTTTTCCTGAAGAGATAAAACATCCAGCTCCTCATTAAAGGACGGATAGCCCATGCGAAGCTTAAATAAAAAACGGTCAAGCTGGGCTTCCGGCAAAGGATAGGTCCCTTCATATTCGACCGGGTTTTGCGTTGCCATCACAAAAAACGGAGCGGCAAGCGGCATCGTATGTCCATCTACCGTTACACTTCCCTCTTCCATCGCTTCAAGCAAAGCAGACTGTGTCTTCGGAGAGGTCCGGTTGATTTCATCGGCAAGTACGATGTTTCCCATAATCGGGCCGGGACGGTATTCAAATTCCATCGTTTTCGCATTATAGATGGATACGCCTGTGACATCAGATGGCAGCAAATCCGGAGTGAACTGGATTCTTTTGAAGTCGGCGCCGATTGACTTTGCCAGCGCGCGGACCATCATCGTTTTACCGACTCCAGGCACATCCTCAAGCAGCACATGCCCTTTGGCAAGAATGGCTGCTAAACTGAGTATGGCGATGTCTCGCTTTCCAACCATTACTCTATTAATATGGTCAACTGCTTTCCCCAGCAAAGGATGCAGGTCTTCTTGATATGCCATTCTTTTCCTCCTAGTCATCTACAAAATTCATCATAATGTAACCTAACTTTACCACAAAAAGCAATCTGTATAAAAAAACGATTCTAGCAAATTGTTTCCAATAAAGCAGGCCAAAACACACAAAAAAGCTTCCTATGGCAGGAAGCTTTATTATTTGTGTTCTAAAGGCTCCATATGAACATGTGAATAATCAATCGCATGCTCCTCCTTCATTCTCCGCTCAATTTCATTGGCAATATCGTGGCTTTCCGTAATATTTAAATCTGCCGATACCTCAACCACCACATCAACGTAAACCGTACTGCCCAAGTATCTCGCTTTAATGTCTTTTAAACGGCTCACACCGGAGACCTTTTCGATCGTCTGTTTATAAGCTGACATGTCCTTTACGTCAAAGCCATCTGTCAATGAGTGAGATGATTCTTTAAAAATATCCCATGCCGTTTTGCAAATGAGAAGGCCGATTACAAACGCCGTTACCGTATCAATCCAAGCCAGGTGGAATTGCGCGGCCATAATTCCGATAAATGTGCCGATGCTGACGAACGCATCTGATTTATTATCAGCGGCCGCGGCAAGGAGCGCTTGACTCTTTACCTTTTTGGCCAGCCTTTTATTGTATTGGTAGACCAGCAGCATCAGGGCTGCCCCGCCCGCTGCCGTCCAAGCCGCAATCATATCCGGTGTCTCCTGCTTAGCAGAAAAAATAGACTCACCGGCGCTGAACAGCACTTGCAGCCCGACAACCATCATAATAAACGATGCAATAAGTGATGCAATTGTTTCTGCACGGAAGTGGCCGTATGGATGATCTTCGTCAGGAGGCTTTTGTGAGATGCGGAGGCCGATCAGTACAGCAACAGAAGCAATAATGTCAGTTGTGTTATTCAACCCGTCTGCCGTCAGTGCTTCAGAGTGAAAAAGATAACCGATGATCAGCTTCATCGCGGACAGAACAAGATACGCGGCAATACTGACCAGCGCCCCGGATTCTCCCTTTTTCAGTTCATCATATCTCTCCATACAAAACCTCCTCTCCGTTCGTGTTTTCCTATTATTATGATACAAAGCTGAAACGCAGTGGGTCTACAGAAACATGATTCACCAACCACAGAAAAATAGTGACAATAGAACACTCTTTCTCTAAACCAATTTATTTTCTCATCCGAAAACCGCTTCAACTTCAATGATACCAATGCTTCTGACGATCTTCCATATTTTCAAAATCATGACAAACCACAAAAATGAATAATTAACGGAACATTTTTTCTTTTATTCCAGCGTCTCGCTGAAAATACCCCCAACAAAACACTACAAATTTGAAATAATATGTTATATTTTCTTACACGAATTTTCGACAAACTGTATATTTATGATAGAGTTTCAATTATCATAATATTCAGTAATGATTACATTTTTAAAGGAGGTAATTTATGAACCAGACTCAACCAGGATTGAAAAAAGAATTAAAGACCCGCCATATGACAATGATTTCGATTGCCGGCGTAATCGGAGCCGGACTATTTGTAGGCAGCGGTTCAGTGATTCACTCGACCGGGCCCGGTGCCATAGTTTCTTACGCGTTAGCCGGATTATTGGTGATTTTTATCATGAGAATGCTCGGAGAGATGTCTGCGGTAAACCCGACGAGCGGATCGTTTTCTCAATACGCCCATGATGCCATCGGACCGTGGGCAGGATTTACAATCGGATGGCTGTATTGGTTTTTCTGGGTGATTGTCATCGCGATCGAAGCCATCGCCGGCGCCGGCATTATTCAATACTGGTACCACGATATTCCGCTGTGGCTGACAAGTTTGATTTTGACGATCGTGCTTACCCTGACAAACATCTACTCTGTTAAGTCATTCGGTGAGTTTGAATATTGGTTCTCCCTCATTAAAGTTGTGACCATCATCGCTTTTTTAATCGTTGGTTTTGCCTTTATTTTTGGCATTGCTCCTGGCAGTGAACCAGTCGGTTTTTCAAATATCACAGGCAAAGGCGGTTTTTTTCCGGAAGGCGTCGGCTCCGTATTGCTCGGGATTGTCGTTGTCATCTTCTCCTTTATGGGTACAGAAATTGTCGCCATTGCAGCAGGTGAAACATCCAACCCGGTTGAATCCGTGACAAAAGCGACCCGATCCGTTGTATGGCGCATCATCGTCTTTTACGTTGGCTCTATCGCCATTGTTGTGGCACTTTTGCCTTGGAATTCAGCAAATATATTAGAAAGCCCTTTCGTCGCTGTACTTGAGCATATTGGCGTGCCGGCCGCAGCGCAGATTATGAACTTTATCGTCCTCACAGCCGTACTCTCTTGCCTGAATTCAGGTTTGTACACCACATCCAGAATGCTGTATTCACTCGCAGAAAGAAACGAGGCGCCGCGCCGTTTTATGAAATTGAGCAAAAAAGGTGTTCCCGTACAGGCAATTGTCGCCGGAACCTTTTTCTCCTATATCGCAGTTGTAATGAACTACTTTTCACCGGATACTGTCTTTTTATTCTTGGTCAATTCATCAGGCGCAATTGCTTTGCTCGTCTATCTAGTCATCGCTGTGTCGCAGCTGAGAATGCGAAAAAAACTCGAAAAAACAAACCCGGAAGCATTGAAGATCAAAATGTGGCTCTTCCCTTTCCTAACCTACTTGACTATCATCGCCATCTGCGGAATTTTAGTATCTATGGCATTTATTGATTCCATGAGGGATGAACTGCTTCTGACAGGCGTCATCACGGGCATTGTTCTGATTTCTTACCTTGTGTTCAGAAAACGCAAGGTGAGGGAGAAAGCAGCAGCCAAACCAGTCACACAGCAGCAGCCCGACATCCTGCCTTAATGCCGATCACATCCTAAACGGTCTGCCGTTTAGGATGTTTTATTTCTTCTGCAGGCAGCGGCACACAGATTTTTTTGTAACCATCACGTCCTTATTGTCATTAACTATAGTACCAATTTGGAAAATTTAAATAAGGACAGATGAAAATGACACTTGAAAAATTTGTGGATGCTCTCCCAATCCCAGATACACTAAAGCCAGTGCAGCAATCAAAAGAAAAAACATACTACGAAGTCACCATGGAAGAATGCGCCCATCAGCTTCACCGCGATCTCCCTCCAACCCGCTTGTGGGGCTACAACGGCTTATTTCCCGGGCCTACCATTGAAGCCAACAGAAATGAAAACGTTTATGTGAAATGGATGAATAACCTTCCTTCAGAGCATTTCCTACCGATTGATCACACCATTCATCACAGTGACAGCCAGCATGAAGAGCCAGAAGTAAAGACTGTCGTTCATTTACACGGAGGCGTCACGCCAGATGATAGTGACGGGTATCCAGAGGCTTGGTTCTCTAAAGACTTTGAACAAACAGGCCCTTATTTTAAACGAGAGGTTTATCATTATCCGAATCAGCAGCGCGGTGCGATTTTGTGGTATCACGATCATGCCATGGCGCTCACCAGGCTGAATGTCTATGCCGGGCTTGTCGGCGCCTATATCATTCATGATCCAAAAGAAAAACGCCTAAAGCTGCCTTCCGGCGAATACGACGTGCCGCTCCTTATCACTGACCGCACGATCAATGAGGACGGTTCTTTGTTTTATCCAAGCGGGCCTGAAAACCCTTCCTCGTCAGTGCCTAACCCTTCAATCGTTCCGGCTTTTTGCGGAGAAACCATACTTGTGAACGGGAAGGTATGGCCATACTTTGAGGTCGAACCGAGGAAATACCGCTTCCGCGTCATCAATGCCTCCAATACAAGAACCTATAACCTGTCACTAGATAACGGCGGAGAATTTATTCAGATCGGTTCAGACGGAGGGCTCCTGCCTCGCTCTGTTAAACTGAACTCTTTCAGTCTTGCGCCTGCTGAACGTTATGACATCATCATTGACTTCACAGCCTATGAAGGGCAATCGATCATTTTGGCAAACAGCGAGGGCTGTGACGGTGACGTTAATCCAGAAACAGATGCGAATATTATGCAATTCAGAGTCACAAAACCATTGACGCAAAAAGACGAAAGCAGAAAGCCGAAGTACCTCGCCTCATACCCTTCAGTGCAGAATGAAAGAATACAAAACATCAGAACACTGAAACTGGCAGGCACCCAAGACGAATACGGCAGACCCGTCCTCCTCCTCAATAACAAACGCTGGCACGATCCCGTCACAGAAGCACCAAAAGTCGGCACAACTGAAATATGGTCCATCATCAATCCGACGCGCGGAACACATCCGATCCACCTGCACCTGGTCTCCTTCCGTGTGCTAGACCGGCGTCCGTTTGATATCGCGCGCTATCAAGAAAGCGGGGAATTGTCCTACACCGGCCCGGCTGTTCCGCCGCCGCCAAATGAAAAGGGCTGGAAAGACACCATTCAATCCCATGCCGGTGAAGTCCTGAGAATTGCGGCAACATTCGGGCCGTACAGCGGACGGTACGTATGGCACTGCCATATTCTTGAGCATGAAGACTATGACATGATGAGGCCGATGGATATAATAGATCCTCATAAATAACCCGACAAAACTTGCCTCTTGCAGGCAAGTTTTTCTTTATGAAACTTTTGGCCCTATTTATCGTATTACGTAAAAACAGCAAAAAGGAGCTGCTTGTTATGCTGACACACGGCCTACATGAAAAAACAAAGCAATACATTTCCATTTATGCTGAATTAAAATCAAAATTAAAGTGGAAAGTTTTACACGATCAGATATTAATGCTCATTTCTTCTGCATATATTGTGAATAAAAGAGAGTTTGATTTTCAGCGCTTTTATGATTTGAGCAGCTATATCAAATCAAACATCGGCAGCTTCTCAACACTCAATTCACACCATCGTTTTACCGTCGCTTCCTTTCTGGACATTCATTTTCAGCAGGAAGCCAAACAAGCATTTCTCGCTTTTATCGACAGATACAACGAGATGGTGAGGCTTGGATACAAACGGGACATTTTCACTTACCTATCCGCTCTTATCCTACTCACCGGCAAGTCCGAAGCGATCAATCAAAAAGAACAGATGAGCTTGGGCCTCTCTGTTTATCAGCAGATGAAAAAACAGCACTATTTCCTCACGTCAACTCATAATATCCCGCTTGCTGTATTGCTGGCCGGGAATGGGAAGGGATTAGAGGCGCTGAATAAAGCGGAAGCGTGTTACCAGCAGCTGTCGAAAGACGGATTTCGCAAAGGCCAGCATTTACACCAAACCAGCCATATTCTTGCCCTGCATGCCGAAAAAGACGCTGAAACGCTTGTTTTGCAATGCAGAAAGCTATTTCAAACCATCACTGAATCTCACAAAAAACCCAAGGATGTCCATTACCCTGATCTGGCTCTGCTCACATTTCTGGAAGAGCCAGATATCAAAACCGTTCTGGCCATCACACACGAGCTGAACCAAGAAAAACAATTCAAATGGAAAAAAGAATTGAACTTCAAAATCGCTGTCAGCCTATATCTCAGTGAACATATGGAGAAAAATCTGCTGATGGAATCAGGACTGTACACAGCCATAGAAACCGCCATCCAGGCACAGCAGGCAGCCGCGACAGCTGCCATTATCAGCTCAACAGCAGCCAGCCATTCTCATGACGGAAACTAGAGGAGGAGAAACATGCCATACATCACATTGGAAGATCAGACGCGCCTATACTATGAAACGCACGGCAGCGGTACACCGATCCTATTTATACATGGGGTGCTGATGAGCGGACAGTTTTTCCACAAACAACTCTCAGCACTCTCTGCCAATTACCAGTGTATTCGTCTCGATCTTAGAGGACACGGCGAATCCGACAAGGTCCTTCACGGACACACTATTTCCCAATATGCCCGTGACGTAAGGGAATTTCTGAACACAATGGAGCTCGATCGCGCCGTTCTTGCCGGCTGGTCAATGGGCGCTTTCGTCGTATGGGATTATCTCAATCAATTTGGGTATGATAACATACAAGCCGCTGTGATCATCGATCAATCAGCTTCCGATTATCAATGGGAGGGCTGGGAGCACGGCCCATTTGATTTTGACGGCTTAAAAACGGCAATGCACGCCATTCAGACCAACCCGCTGCCATTCTACAAGGACTTCATCCATAATATGTTCGCCGAACCGCCTGCCGAGACAGAAACAGAATGGATGCTGGCAGAAATCCTCAAACAGCCGGCTGCCATTTCAAGCACGATTTTATTTAACCAAACGGCTGCTGATTACCGCGGCACCCTCCAAAACATCAATGTGCCGACATTGCTGTGCTTCGGGGAAGACCGCAAATTTTTCTCTATAGCAGCTGGAGAACACTTGCGCAGCCATATTCCAAACTCGACGCTCGTTACCTTTTCTAAAAGCAGCCATTGCCCGTTTTTAGAAGAACCGGACGCTTTTAACAGCACCCTCCTCTCCTTTTTAGATGGGCTGATTGGAAAGTCATAAAGAAAAAGGAATTAGGAGATTAGGGAAAAGTATGAGACAATAAGAAATGTGCAGTAAAATACATGAGGGAAGAAGTGACTTTATGTCTTACTATAACAAACGAAATCAAGAACCGCTGCCAAAAGAAGATGTGAGTACTTGGGAATGCACAAAAGAAGACTGTAACGGCTGGACTCGAAAAAACTTTGCCAGCAGTGATACGCCATTGTGCCCTTTGTGCGGAAGTAAAATGGTCGACGGCATCCGTTCATTAGTGAATCTCCAAAACAACAGCCAAACGAAAACAAGCTAGTTCTTCCCAATAACAAATACAGTCTCCTTCAAACATACAATCCCCGAACGGAGACAAAATTCTATATTTCAGAATAAGCCTCTGGATTGCAAGAGGCCGTAAATTAGAAAGAAGCCCAAAACTGTAAATGTTTAGGGCTTTTCTTGCTTACAATGGTATAATATGGATGCGAGAGGATTGATAATGTGATCTCAAACCAGCAGCAAAGTGACCTGAAAAAAAGAGCTGCGTTCAAAAAGCTGAACCTTGCAATGAACTCATATGTTGAACTTCTGTTTTTATCGATACCTCTGATTCATTTCTTTAAGTGGCTCGGATCATTAGCCCTGCACCTCGTCCATTAAAAAAACCACTCAGCCCATGCCGAGTGGTTTTTATTAGTTGATGACAGAAAAGCTGTTAATGATGCCGTTTGGATTTTCCCACACTTTTTTGAACGTCTTATCTTCAAGATTATAGGAATAAATCGTCCGCACCTTAGCTTCACGCCCTGTTTCATCCTTCAGCTTTTTAGCCCCCTTGGCTTCGGCTAGAAAATAAATGTTCTTGCCGTCCTTAGAGAACTGCGGCTGTGCGTCAATTAACAGCTTACATGCTTTTTGATTTGAAATGATGGTTTCATATTTTTTCGTATCCGCATTGAGCATCTGAATAGAAGCGGTTTGGTTTGTACCTTTCTGCGTATATGATGTAAACAAAATCCGTTTATCATCATCAGAAACAGCAATATCGCTGATGAACTGGTCGAGGCTCTTCAGTTCATCAAGTTGGTTTTGCTTTCCTGCCGCAAAATGAATCGTTGTCGGTTCAGGATCGATTCCCTTTTCGTTCGCTTCATCTGTTTTCTTGTAATCTTCTTCTACAGAATAATGAAGCAAGGCAAATGAATCGTTTTTTCGATTATAAAAGAAGCTGCTGACGGTGTCATCCTGATCATTAGCGGCAGGATAAAGGTTCTTGTACTTCTTCGTTTTCAGATCAAAAGCTGCGATCCGAAAATTGCTTTCGTCCGCTTTTCCTAAACGGAAATAGATGGTTGAACGGTCCTTTGATAAAAACAGGCTGTCAGCACTCTCCGGACCTTTATAAAGCATCGTCTTTTTATGAGACTTAAGATCCAGCTTAAAAAGCCTCATTTCATTTTGATCATTATTGCCCGTATAATAGAGCACCTGCTTTTTTTGATCCAAGACAAATGCCGGATAGCTGGTCAGCTTCTCCTCATGAATCACCTTGTCATTTTCATAATACTTCGTCAGCAAATCCGTATCTGTAATTGAAACCAGCAGCTTATCACCGCTCTCCGTATTGACTGAAACATCAGCAGCCCTCTCATGGCCTTTATCCTTTGTCACGTAAAATGCAATGCCCGCCGCAGCGGCTGCTATTATAACTCCTAACATTAATATGATTCTTTTTTTCATCTCTTATCTCCACCAATAGAAAAAGCAAGAATGTGACTTCTTGCTTTACAGATTATATATGTAGATTAATAGCTGTAATGTCCCGCTACTTTTCCTTTGCTTAATGGGTATCCAAGCGCTTTAAACGCTTTAGGGCTTACATCCAATACCGCATTAGGCATTCTGCCAACATCATTTTTGTAAACCGTAATCACCTTTTTAGGTTTCGCTTTTGCATAAGCTCTGATTTTCGTTCCGTTTTTAGGAACGTCAAATCCGATCTTGGTCGCACAATCCCAATGTCCAAGTTTCTTACCTGAAGAGCCTTTTTTCCCGACTCCATTATACCAAGTAATATTTCCGTTCACATGTTTCGCACTGGCATCTGATGAAAAACTGAAAGCTCCCAAAGTACTTCCTGCTAAGATAAAAGCGGCTAAAATGACTTTTTTCAACATTTCGTCCCCCTGTTTGTTAACATCTAGGAAGATTATACACGATCAACCAGGGATTTTTTATTTCAATATCCTTACAGTAATGTTACAAAGTCAGGAAAGTTACCTTTGCTAAAATAAACCATGGAAAATTATCCTATTACAAATGCAGTATTAGCGTTATAATTGTTGATAGAGTAGTTGTCGCATTCAATATGAACGAACCATTACCGTATTGTTCAAACCAAATTCATAGCTATGTAAACGAATCATACTCTCATATAAAGAAAAAAGAGTGTGCGAGACTCTTTTTTCTCCAAAGTTTCTTTTTTCAAAAAACGTAGATTATATTATATAAAAATTTTACTTCTTTTTTGGTTTTAAAAATGGCGATTTTGTGAACAGTTCATATTGACCGGTGCGGAATTACTCACATCAAAAGTTATAGGAGTGGTAATCCATGAAGGCAGCAAGATGGCATAACCAAAAGGATATCCGTATTGAACATATCGAAGAGCCAAAAACGGAACCGGGAAAAGTAAAGATCAAAGTCAAATGGTGCGGCATCTGCGGCAGTGATTTACACGAATATCTGGGCGGCCCGATCTTTATTCCGGTTGACAAACCGCATCCGTTAACGAAAGAAACAGCACCTGTCACAATGGGCCATGAATTCTCCGGTGAAGTTGTTGAAGTCGGAGAAGGCGTTGAAAACTATAAAGTTGGAGACCGCGTTGTGGTCGAACCGATTTTTGCCACTCACGGCCACCAGGGCGCCTACAACCTTGATGAACAAATGGGATTCCTCGGCTTAGCCGGCGGAGGCGGCGGTTTCTCTGAATACGTCTCTGTGGATGAAGAGCTGTTGTTCAAACTGCCTGATGAATTATCATATGAACAAGGCGCGCTCGTTGAACCTTCTGCGGTCGCTTTATATGCTGTCCGCTCAAGCAAAATCAAAGCCGGCGACAAAGCGGCTGTATTCGGCTGCGGCCCGATCGGGCTTCTTGTCATTGAAGCGCTGAAGGCTGCCGGTGCAACTGATATTTACGCTGTTGAGCTTTCACCTGAACGCCAGCAAAAAGCGGAAGAGCTTGGAGCCATTATCGTTGATCCGTCCAAAACAGACGATGTAGTCGCTGAAATTGCAGAGCGCACAGGCGGCGGTGTTGACGTAGCATTCGAAGTCACAGGCGTTCCAGTGGTATTACGCCAAGCGATCCAATCCACTACAATCGCCGGTGAAACCGTTATCGTCAGCATTTGGGAAAAAGGCGCTGAAATCCATCCGAACGATATCGTCATCAAAGAACGCACAGTAAAAGGAATTATCGGATACCGTGACATCTTCCCGGCTGTCTTGTCATTGATGAAAGAAGGGTATTTCTCAGCTGACAAACTCGTAACGAAAAAAATCGTGTTAGACGATTTGATCGAGGAAGGCTTCGAGGCCCTGATTAAAGAGAAAAACCAAGTCAAAATTCTTGTCAGACCTAACTAGTTTGAAACCAAAAAGAATCCGCACTCGGGTGCGGATTCTTTTTTTATTTATCCAATCACTTCAGCACCGGGCTCTTTCTTCTCCTCGCCGCGATCATAAGAGCGGAAGTTTTCCTCAAGCTGCTCAAGCGAAAGACCTTTCGTTTCCGGCAAAAATTTCTTCACAAATAGAACAGAGCAAATTCCTAATCCAACGAAGATAAAGAACGTTGTGGACAGCCCGATGCCGGCCAGCAATATCGGGAAGGTGAAACTGACTGCAAAATTCACCATCCACAGACAGAACACCGTGACGCCCATTCCCAGGCCGCGAAGGCGAAGCGGGAAAATCTCAGAAAGCATCAGCCAGGTCACTGGTGAAATCGCCCCCTGCTGGAAAGCTAGGAATGTAACCGTTAGTGACAGAACCACATATGGAAGCGCCGGTGATCCTTGAAGTACAAGTGAAAATATCCCAATCAGCAATAATGCCGTTGTCGTACCGATCAAGCCTGTCATCAGCATCGGCCGGCGCCCCACTCTCCCCAGCAGCCAGATGCCGACGAATGTCGCGAGCACAGAAATCACACCATTGGCAATATTCCCAATCAGCGCAGCTTCCGTTTCGAATCCTGAATCTCTCAAAATTTCTGTACCATAATACATGATGGAGTTAACACCTGTAATTTGCTGTACAATCGCAATTCCTAACCCAATAAACACAATACGGCGCACCCATGGGACTGAAAGATCTTTAAACGTTGCTTTTTCAAGCTGGTCTTCTTTTTTGAAAGCGAATTCAATTTCTTGCAGCTCAGCTGCTGCCCGCTTTTCGTCCCTGATTTTTTTCAATACACGCAAAGCATCTTCTTTTCTTCCTTTAGAAACAAGCCAGCGTGGGCTCTCAGGCATTCTGATCATGCCGAAAAACAGGAACACGGCTGGAAGTGAGGCAATGACCAGCATAAACCTCCACACATGAGAGTTGTCTCCCATTGTTGTTCCAAGGATTGCGTTAAAAACAAAGGCCAAAAGCTGTCCCGATACTATCATCAATTCATTCTGCGTCACCATCCGCCCTCTGCTTTCCACAGGAGACATCTCTGCTAAATAGGCAGGCACCGTTACTGATGCTCCCCCGACAGCAATTCCAAGCACAAAACGGGAGATAATCATGATCGTTACATTTGGAGCAAACGTACACCCGATCGTTGAAATAAAAAATATAACAGCGAGAAACAAGATATTTTTGCGGCGGCCGTTAAAATCAGACATCCTGCCGCCAAACACAGCACCCAGCGCAGCTCCAAAAAGAAGTGAACTGGTGACAAGCCCTTCAGTGAAGGCATTGAGGTTAAGCTGATCCGGCTCTCCCATATATGGCAACGCGCCATTGAGCACTCCGGTATCATAACCGAAGAGAAGCCCGCCAAAAGTCGAGATTAAAATAACGGTACGTAAAAATGACATTTGATTGCCTTGTTGATTCATACTGTTTCCCCCAGTCTTTTTCAAAATCAATCAATGCGTATTTCAAAAACTTATTCCAGGGCTGCTGCCTTCCTCACATTTCGTAAGCAGGCTTCAGAAAAAAGTTCATTATGTTTTTCTCCAATGGCCTCATAACCTACCCTTCTTTCCAGCATGTCAATTTCTTTGGAAGCGATTTCATTTATCGCTAAACGAACAGTGGGTAATTCTTTGTGCATATACATGATGTATTGTTATCTTATAGTCACTTAATAGTTCTATTATAGTAATATGATAGTGACATTTTTGTTACATCTGATATTATCATAATTACAAAAGCGCTTTCAGTCAATAAAAATTTCTGAAAATTTTCAACTCAAAAAAAGTAAAATCACCAATTCAAGGGGAAAATGAACTTTTTTCTTTATAATAATGAGTAAATCAAGTCAAAATCCCTGTGAGTTTCTGTTTATTTGCTAATTTCGCCACAATGAGTAAGTGTTGGGTAACTTCTCCTATTAATTTTAGCAATCACCCTTTATCAAACATATACAATTGTTTCAGAATCAAGATAAAAGGAAATAGAAAAGGAAAATAAAGATGGCTGGCATAGGGGAGGCAACAATATTGAACGAGGTTTATGTCATTGCAGGCCTTTTATTGTTGACAGCGGGGATGATTGATTTTTTATGGACCACGTTATGGTTAGAGAGCGGTGCAGGCCCGATTACTAGATGTCTGTCTGCTTGGCTGTGGAAAGGCTGCCGCAAAATCAGCGGAGACCACGCAAAGGTGCTAAGTATGGCAGGCCCACTGCTGCTATGCCTGACGTTAGTGATATGGATCAGTCTATTTTGGAGCGGGTGGGTTTTGATTTACTCGAGCGACCCTCACTCACTGATGGAAACTCAATCGAAAGAACCGGCTTCCTGGTCAGACCGAATTTATTTTTCCGGCTATGTCATGTTTACATTAGGAAATGGCGACCTCGCTCCAAACGGAGGCCTATGGAGGCTTGTCACAGTGATTGAAACAGCTCAAGGATTGCTTACCATCACGTTTTCTGTCACGTATTTGATTTCGGTCTTGAGTGCAGTTAATCAAAAGCGCTCCTTTGCCCAAAGTGTATTAAGTCTAGGGCATGACGGAACAGAAATCGTCCAGAACGCATGGAACGGCAAGGATTTTCACGACATTGATTTCCTTCTTGCCACTGCCTCATCAGAGCTGGGAAAGCTGACCGCTCAGCATAACGCCTTCCCCATCCTTCATTTTTACCACAGCACGCAGCATCAGGAATCATCCATTATAGCTGTTGCTGTATTGGATGAGGCTCTAACCATTTTCAAATACGGCATTCCTGAACAATATCAGCCAAATCAGCTTCATATCAAAGAAGCACGCTCAAGCATCAAAAACTACCTGGATACCGTTCATACTGCCTATATCCATCCTGCAGAACAAGCGCCGCCGGAACCAGACATCTCAAAGCTTCAACAATCAGGCATACCGGCTTTATCAAAGCAAACATTTCAAATGGCCGTCCATTCTATAAAGGAACGTCGTCAATTGCTGCTGGGAATTATCCAAGCGGGTGCTCGAAAATGGCCTATACGAGAGTAGGCAAATAAAAAAAGATGCCCCCCAAAAGTCCAAAGACTTTCAAGAAACATCCATGCTCTTTACAAAGTAACTTCAATCTCATCCATGCTGGGCAGTGCATCAATGGCTCCAATTTTAGTGCACACAACGGCTCCTACCTTATTGGCAAACGCCACAATTTCACGCAGCTTCTCAAAATCAGCTTCTACTGATTGAATGTGATCCGTGTTTGCCAATTGATATAAAGCCGCACCGACAAAAGCATCTCCCGCTCCTGTTGAGTCGATTGATGTAACCGGAATGCTCGGAATGATTTCATGGTCTTTCCCATTCGAAAGAAGAGTCCCGCTTTTCCCAAGTGTCACAGCGACAATGTTGGCCCCGATCTCATGAAGGATCGCAACGCCCTTTTCATGATTCTTCACACCGCTGATAATCTCAAGCTCCTCGTCACTGACTTTCACAAAATCACTTACAGCGATCGCTTTTTTTGCGACACTTACAAACTCTGAGACCCTTCCCTTCCATAAATCTTCACGATAGTTAGGATCAAACGAAATAAACTGCCCATTGTGTTTCGCAATCGACATAAGCCGTAAATAGGCTGAGCAAAACGGATCTGATAACAGTGCCGTTGCAGAGCCGAAATGAAGGATTTTCGCTTCGTTTAGTTTTTCCTGGTCAATGTCCTCCAGCGTAAACAAAGCGTCCGCGCCTCTATTAAAAACAAAGTCGCGCTCTCCATTTTGCTTTAATGAAACAAAAGCAAGCGTTGTAGGCGCTTTCTCATCCATGACCAGCATAGAGGTATCAACGTGTACAGCGTCTAATGTTTGCTTTAGAAAATACCCAAACGGATCCTTGCCTACTTTTCCGCTGAAAGCAGCTTGTCCGCCCAGCTTGGCAATGGCTGCTGACACATTCGCCGGTGCACCGCCGGCACTTTTTAAGAAATGGCGCCCTTCCATTAAATCAACATCAACATCGGTACAAAAGAAATCAATTAACAATTCTCCAATACAAATAACAGAATAACTACGCATATTATCACACTCATTTATAAAGTCTAGATTACAGTCTCAGTATATTACTTTCTGCCATAAATACAACATTGAATATTAAAAATTTTACATATATTTATTTTGCAGACTTTTTCTCCTGCTCTGAAATGATATGCTTATATCTCTTTTCAGTTAAAGGATAGAAGGCGATGAGAATAATAGAAAGCAAAATGAAAAATCCCGGAATCAAAGCATTCATGTTTTTAATCGCATTCAATGACGTAACTGTCTGGTCTGCATTCGCTACATATCCTGCGATTCCTAAATAGATGGCCGAAAATGACCCGGCTAACGCAACGCCCAGCTTATTGATAAAGCTCATGCTCGAAATCACTACTCCGTCGGCACGAACCCCTGTCTTCCATTCCGCATAATCGACACAATCGGCAACCATCCCCCAAGCAAGTGTGTTTAAAGGCGTTGTGAAAAATCCTGAAACGAAAAGCCAAATGAAAATGAGTGTAATGGAAGAATACGGCGTAAAATGCAGGCCGGCATAAGAAATAAGCGATAGAGCTGCCGTGATGATCATGACTTGTTTTCTGCCCCACTTCTCAGAAAAGTAAGGAATAAACAGATTGCTGATCAGTGCTGCTCCGAAAAATAAAACCGTACCCAAAAACACGAACTCTTTATGGTTTACGTTATACGTAAAATAGTACACCATCGTGCTGAGCTTAATATTAAACCCGATCGCAAAAGCCAAAAATGATGAAATTAACATAAGCAAGGGCTTGTTTCGGAATAAAACGGATAACGTCTTTTTGATCCCTTGTTTTTTTCTCTTTTTAGGCTGAATCCGCTCCCGTACAGTAAAGAAACTAAATAAATTCAAAATAATGCTGACCGCCGCATAGATAAGCGCTGTCATCTGAAACCCAAACGCCTGATTCTCTCCTCCGATAGCAGTTGCAAGCGGTGTCGCACAAGAAATAGATAAAAGAATGCCGATATACACCAAAATCATCCGGGTTGTGGTCAGAACCGTCCGCTCCTCCACAGAATTCGTCATCCGCCCCGTTAAGCTGTTCACCGGGATTGTTTGCATACTAAAGGACATCCCAAGCAGAATATAGGTGACGTACGCATATACCATATTCCCGGTCTCACCGAAATGAGGCGTCGTGAAACATAAGAATGTAAATAACGCAAAAGGAAATGCCACCCACAGCAAATATGGCCTTGCTTTTCCCCACCTTGTATTCGTTTTGTCTAAAATCAACCCCATGATCGGGTCAAAAATAGCATCCAGCACCCGCACAACAAGAAACAAAGTTGCGATCACTGCAGGCTGAATGCCGCCGACGTCTGTATAATAAAATAATAGGTATGCGTTTACAAACTGAAAGATAATATTATACGACATATCGCCGAATCCATAGCCGATTCGTTCAAACCAGGACAGGCCGGTGCTGGATTTTGACTGTTGCTTCACTTTCATTGCCGTTACTTTTTCTGTTTCAATCATCATTTCCCACCCCAAGAATCCGTTTTCATTTCCAGTAAACAAGAGGGAGAATACAAAGATCCTCCCTGTTCACTCAGCGATTTGGATACACCATCACTTTTAAACATTCATTCTTAAATTGAAGCGCCCGCTCCATCGCCTCTTGTGTCTGCTCCAGTGAATATTGGTCCGTTACAAGATGCTTCGTGTCCACAATGCCGGAAGCGAGAAACTCGATTCCCTTTGGATACGTATTGGCATAACGGAAGATCCCGTAGATATCAATTTCATTGTCCGCAATAAACGGCACATTGAGCGGGATCTCGTTCTGAGAAGGCAAACCGACAATCGCCAGTTTTCCGCCCCTGCGCACAGAAACCAATGCGGATTGCAATGCCGCTGGATTCCCCGCTGTTTCCCAAGCAACATCAACGCCTCTATCATTCGTGATCGTTTTAATTTCTTCAAGCACGTCCTGTTCACGAATATTGATGACATGAGTCGCTCCCATTTTTTTCGCAGCTTCTAACCGCAGCGGCTCTAAGTCGGTCACGATAATTGTGCTTGCCCCAAATGCTTTAGCTGCCGCAACAGCCATTAACCCAACAGGGCCCATCCCCATAATCGCAATCGTTGATCCGGGCTGAAGCTTCGTTCTCGCCGCTGCATGAATGCCGACAGAAAACGGTTCAATCAAAGCCGCATCTTCATAGGAAAGTGAGTCTGGGATCAAAAAAACAAAGTCCTGACGCATTTTGATATATTGAACAAACGCGCCGTCTACCGGCGGTGTAGCCAAAAACTGTACATCCGGACAAAGGTTATAGCGCCCTTCCTTGCACGCCTCACAGCGTCCGCATGTGACACCCGGCTCAACAGCGACGCGATCTCCCACCTTAAATCGATCGACAGACGACCCGACAGCGGCAATTTCACCCGCGCATTCATGGCCAAGAATAAATGGTTTTTCCACAACGTAGTTGCCGATTCGGCCATTCGTATAGTAATGCAGATCCGATCCGCAAATTCCGACAGCCATCACCTTAATCAACACTTCATCATGGTTGATGTCAGGCACAGGCACTGTTTCAATTTTGATCTCTCTTGTGTTGTGCATAACAGCCGCTTTCATGTTTTGAGGTACTATGTGAGTCATTTGGCAAATTCCTTTCTTCAGAAAATAAAATGTAAGTGCATACATTTTTGTTTTCTCTGTTACTGCCCCCATTTTATCTGCTTTTCAAGACGTTCAACAGCCTTTTCTGCTGTATAAAAGGACAGCGGCACTGTCCTTTTATTTTTTCATATACAAAAAACGCTGGATTGATAAAATAGTAATAATAGGAGGTGCAGGCTTATGGCTGAACTTGAAAACCGGAAACAATTTGCACAACTGCTGGCACCTGGCGTAAAATCGCTCAAGCTCCATCCTGATTATAAAGTCAGAAGGAAAAAGAACGAAAAAACAGGACAGTCTTATATAGATAAAATCGCACTCCAGCTGGGTGTCTCCTCTAACACGATCAAAAGCTGGATCGGACAGATGGGGATTAACTACATTCCCGGAAGAATTGACGACGGAAAACTGTTCGGGATGATCTGGATCATTCTCGAAAAGACCGACTTGGATATCGAGTGGTTGACCAACCTGCTGGAAACCACCACCATCCCTGTTATCAAACCCGCATTGCCTGTATGGGCAGCGTCTTGTTTGAAAAAAGCGAAAACGCTGCGAAAAGACGGATCATTCGGAGCTCCGAGTGATAACGATATTGAAAAAGCAGTAAAGCGGCTGTTTCATGATATCCCCGTCCAAGAAACGAATGCGCTTATAGAACAGCCTATCACGCATAACCTACCGTCACGCTGGTCCGGACACTTTATCGGACGCAGCTTTGATATGGAAGCGATACGGCAATGGATGCTTTCTCCGTCACCAGCCTGTTTAATCACCGGCTGGGCCGGCATGGGAAAAACCACAATCGCTCTTGAAGCCGCCTATTCCTGTGTCGATGATACTTCAGATTGGCCGGCATTCAACAGCATCATTTGGGTCAGCGCTGATTGGAAAGGATTGAGCTTTAGCGATTTTTTAAATACGATCGCCTATCAGCTCGGACGCACAGAACAAATCGATAAATCAATCAATGAAAAACGATTCGTCGTCCGCAATGCGTTAGCTAATTACACTAGAGAAAAACCGATCCTGCTTATCGTTGACAGCATTGATACTGCAGAACGTGACATTCATGAATTTATCACCAGCCTTCCGCAAGGCGTGAAAGTTCTCCTCACAGCGCGGGAAAACGTAAAGCAAAACTATCGGGAAGGCTTCGGAGAAATGGCAGCCATCCAGCTGAGCGGCCTTGACCAAACAGATGCCCTTGAATTTTTTCATCAAGAAGTGCACCGCTGCTTACAAACATGCAACATTCAAAATAAACGGGAAAAGCTGGAGCAGCTGTTACACCTATCACCTGACTTGAAGAACGAATTCATTTCAGCGACTGCCGGAAACCCGAAAGCCATGGCACTCAGCATCGCCTATATGTCAGACGATGACATTCCCGCTCAGCAGCTGATTCATGAGCTTGGAAAAGCAGGCTACTCACTGCTGGAATTGTTTGAATTCCTCTTTGGCCGCACCTGGGACAGATGCAATGAAGATACACGAAAGCTATGGCAGACGCTTTGCTTTTTCAGCAAGCCGCCAGATGAGAAAAGCCTGGCGGCAGCAGCCGAATTAGACGCCCGCCGTTTTCATTACGCTATGGAGCAAATGCGGTCATATGCGCTGATTCAGCCAGAACGAAGCGAAGGCAGGACGCAATACTTAGCGCACCAAACCGTTGTCGCTTACGGAGAACAGCACTTGTCCGAACAGCACGAATATGAAAAAGAAGCCCGCAGCCGCTGGGCGCACTATTATATTGAGTATGCCGAAACCCATTTAAAGCGGGAACAGCCCAACTCCATCTATTGGAGCTATCTGCTGGGACGGAACTTAGACCAAATGAAACTAGAATGGCCAAACATCTTAAAGGTCATCCAATGGGCAAGTAAAACCGATCAAAAAGAAATCCTAATCGAACTCATCACCCGCATCAGCCATTTTCTCAGCAGAATCAACCTGCCCCTGCGTATCGAATACGGATGCAAAGCCGCCGACGCCGCCCATCAATTAGGCAAACACACACGAGAAGCATTCTTCCGAATCGACACAGCAGGCTGGGCACTGATGGAAGTCAATGATTTAGACGGGGCCTTACAGCAAATTGAAGCCGGGCTGAGGATTCTGGAACAATCAGACGCTCACGATGCCTATGATCTAAAGGTTTGGGGACACGCACTCAAAGCAAGACTTTTTTTAAAAGCTGGGCAACAGGAAAAAGCAGAGACCATTTTAAACGAAATCGAAAATCAACCGATTTCCCCTACCATTCAACACAGAGTTCTATTGGTTCGCGGTGACTTAAGCTTTGCGAGAGGTCATGATGAAGAAGCCATTCAATTATACGAAACGGCAAATGAAATTAGCTCCACGTACGGCGGCGAAAAAACGATAGAAGCCTATTTCAATCTGGGTGTCGCTTACGTGAAGTGTGGTCGGTTTGGGAAAGCGGAAGAAGCCTTTGAGCAGATGCTCTATGACAAACATAACGCCAATCAGGTTGAGTTGATCTATTATTTTTACGGGATGGCGCAGCTGTTGAACCGTAAAGGAGAGAAAACGAAAGCGATGGAAGCTAATCAGAAGGCCATTCGTTTGATTGATTCGTGGGAGCCTGCGATTGGGATTCGGGGAGAGGCGGAACGATTTGATATGGTTTTTAAAAGAAATTAAGAAAACATTTATTGTTAGTATTTGTAAGATAAATACTATAAAGTAATTTTGCAACTTGCATATATAATCAGTAATAAAAAGCTATAGGCCTTATCCCATAAAAAATAATATTATTTTTATGGGATAAGACGTCTGAAGATTAAAATATTGAAACATTAAACAAGCAATTGAAAAGTAATCAGTATTGTTTATCAGTATAATAGTAAAGATAAGCATCTTCAATAGATTTGCTTTTTGTTTTGCAGAATAACTCATTCCTAGTACCTTTAAATACAAGGTTTCCTTTATTAAATAGAACAAGTTCTAATTTATCTTCACCTATGTCTAGGTTTTTAAGCAAATCTAATTGATGAGTACAGATAACAAAACTATTTTCATTTAGATTATTAATTAAATATTTTTTCAAATTAAATATTGAAACAGGATCAAGAGCAGAAAAAGGTTCATCTAGAAAAGTAAATTCTGTATTCAGTTGTAGTGCAGCAATGTGAGCTACCTTTTTTTTCATGCCATTTGATAGTGTAAATATAAATTTATTCTTATAATCCCACAGATCAAATAATTTTAATAGATTTTGCATCTTTTGCTTTAATTTATTATTAAACTTATTGTACAACTTAGATACAAAAGTGAGGTACTCTATAACAGTTAAATCTTCTAGTAAGATATATTTTTCAGGTGAAAAAGACATCATATATTTAGGAGAATGAATTATATTTCGTCCGCCATCATAGAAGTTAATCGATGAATTTACTTGATCGTTCAAACCCAAAATTTCTTTAATTAAAGTGGTCTTCCCTGCACCATTATGACCTAAAATTGCATATATTTTATTCTTTTTGAATTCTATACTGACTTCATTTAAAGCACTTACACTTCCAAATTGTTTCGATAAGGCAACTACTTTTATGGTTTCTAGCATATTATATTTTCCCTTTTTTTAATAATATATTTGTAAATATTCGGCTTATTAATTTCAAAATGAGAAAAATCGGTATTGCAAAAATAATAGAATAAATAATAATATTTATAATATTTAACGAGACTTCTCCATTTTTATATAATTCATAAATAGGAAATTGTTTTATTGGCAGGTAAGTGTCAGAGTCAACCGGATTCTTCAAATTTCCCCCAAAGAAATAAAAACTCCCAAAGAATAATATCAATATATTAATCAAAATCGATATAAAAAACATCCTTATATTTTTCATATTTCTTCCTCCTCCTTAATAATATTCATTAACATTCTGCCATCCTGTGCACAAAAGAGATTTAGAGTCTCACAAAAAAGAAGTAAGATTACCATATTGAAGATATAATCAATAGAAGAAAAAAGAAATAGTATGACCATTAATAATGAATAACTAAGAAACGGTCCTCCCAAAACTATTGTTAACTTATTTATTTTATTTAATTTGCTGTAATCTAACGAATCAAAAGAGACGCTTATTAAATAGCTAGAAATATAAACTTCATAATTTAAATTATTAGTTTTTAAAAAAAGAATATGACCTATCTCATGAACACAAACATATAATACTAATAACAAAGTTAATTGCAAAGAAATCACAAAAGAACTAGTAATCAAGTACAAAGTAATTGAAATGAAAACAAGCAAATATTTTGCTTTAAACAAATAACTAAAGTACAAATAAAAAAAGATATTAACTAATTTCATTTATCTTATAATCCTTTACAGTTACCCATTTAATTACGAATAATACAAATATAAAGAATATAAAAACGATTATTTTCAGAAGTGGTATTTCTATCATTGATACTCGTGTAATGATTTCTGGGATTACTTTATAGCTAATAATCAAAATAATACCACTTGAAATTGATTGGGTTATTGCTCCTAAGTATTCTCCAAACAGATAGCTAATAATAATTGAAATATAGATACTAAAATAAAGTACAAAACAAAAAATAAAAAAACTAGAGTTCTCTATAATAGCTATAAACCCAGAGTTTCCAAGTATAGATATCACAAAGCAAAATATGATCATGAAAAATATTGAAGTTATAAAATAACAATGTAGTAACCATATAGAGAACTTGAAATTTGACGCTCTCAACATAAATAATGGTTTTGCTGTTTTCATTACTTTATTGAATACAAATCCTATATTACCTATTATAGCTATTACTTGAAAGAGCTCTACCATAACATAAAATTGTTTTGTTATATATGATAGTACTATCAAAAACATCATGGTCATTATAAAAAAAATAATGTTCTTTCTTATATCAAAAATCAACAAAAAGAAGTAGACATTATAATTTTTACATCTAGATTTCTCATTTTCCTGCATAACCTCTCCATAATGTATTCTCATTGACATTGTGTATATATATATTATAACAATTGCAATATAAAACACATATAATAAAGAGGGAGATACAGTCATTCTCAACCAGTGAACACCAATAAACTTATGAATCGGAAGTGTTATCAATAACAAAAAAAACAATATAAATAGTGTTTTAAATAAAGTAAAGCTATTGCTTACTATATTCATTTTTACAATATATTTATTTATTAACATTACAATTATGTAGCTTATTAAGAAAATCAAAAGACTAACAGTCTGCCAAAAAATAACTGAGTACATGATCATTATATTATTATAAATTGATAAAACAATATAAAGAAACAAAAAAGAAAGTACAGCAGGAATAATATAGAAGGTGATTGATTTTAAATATTTTAAATATTCTTTATATATGTAATCAATTATTGAATAAGAGGTATTATTATCAGATTCATTTTTCTTTAGAAACCATATCAAAAATGGAAAAATTGAAGCAGTGATAAATATATAAGACACACTTGGAAATAAACTTATATTTATCTCAACTTCGTATTCTAACAGTGAAGGTAAAAATACAGCTGCCGAAATACTTGCTATTCCAATTAATAATACCGAGAAAAAGACTTCGGTTCTTTGAGACGCAAATATAAATAGTCTATTTTTGATACGACAAAATAAAATTTGAATTAAAAGACTAACTCTTTTCATAATAATTCCTTTCGTTAGCTAGCTTGAATAGAAGGTTATGTAATAGTATTTATTCTAACGACAACCTAATTTAAAAACTCCCTCTTTAAGCTTAACAGACATTTCAAAAGACTTTCCTAGCTGTGCCCAACAAATTGTTTGACCAATTGCCCAAGTAACAAAAATAACCGACAATACAACAATTATAAAAACAAGAGGACCAACACATAAATATGATTTTTTTGCACTTTTATTAATGTTCAAGCCTCTTTTAAGATCAGATGTAATTAATAAAAAACTATTATAAATAGATATCAGTAAAGAATTATAATAAGCTTGCATTAGTTTTCCCCCTTTAATTACATAACCTTCCATTCAAATAATATAATAACTTATATTCCTTATTTTTGTAAATGCATTTTGTAAATTTAATAGGATTTTTATTCTTCTACAACTTCTATTTTTATAAAGTAATCTTTAGATGTTTTAATCTCTACTCTATTACTTATAAACTACTCGTACTTCTTTATTAGTTGAATCTCCTTGATAACTTCAAAATAAAAAAACTTCTCTATAAAAAAATGGGGCATCTCTGTGCGGGTATTAAAAAAGAATTGCATTTAAATAAGGATAGAACAATAGCAACCGAATACCTGTTATATAAAAAATAATCTTGAAGGTGAAATAACATATGAAATATCCATATAAATTTGAAGAAGATCCATTTGGTGATTTAGGAATAGTATTGCCAGAAGAAATCAGTATTTTCTCTGATTTCATTGAAAACATCGCTACAGAAGAACAAGCCAACGAGTATATAGATTACATTGAGAAGGTTTTAGAAGGGATATATGAAGATTTTGAGATTGAGTTAAATGCTACAAGTGTTCTCATTAAAAAAGATGTGACAATTGTTGAAAACTCTTTTAGGATAGAAGAACCCTATGAAAACTCAATTGAAACCGATCAATTTAGAGAATTGCTATTAATATGGCGAGATAAAATTCCGGACATATTTAAAGGCTGAATAAAATTAAAACCCTTCTTACATAAAGAAGGGTTTTACATATCGAGGCGGAGATTTCATATGATTGAATGGGATTTCGGAGAGCAACCTGTTAGTAACAAGGAAATTAATGAAGTAGAAGACACATTACAAGTAAAGTTCCCAAAAGATTATTTAGAATATGTCAAAATCTATTCGGCGCTACCCCCTCTCCTGAAACTTTTGATCTTGAAGATAGGGAAGAAATTGCATTCGGATACTTACATAGCTTCCATAAAGAAAGCGAGTCATATATAGTAAACGTTTCTAATCGTTATCGAGACGGTAAAATGCCAGATTAAATAATATCAATTGCAGATGACGTGTTTGGCAAAAAAGTCTGCTTCGATTTTTTAAAAGGACTCAGTAGTCCTTTTTTGCTTTGGTTTTCGGTCCATAAATGCCATGTATGCCCGTACATACTACACAGGTTTATTTACACATCAAAAAAGACAGAAAAAAAGAAGCTTCTCACAAGTTCAATGAACTCATGAGAAGCCTCGAAATTTACAAATGGCATCAAAAGGGCATCAAAAATGACGTCCGTTGCCGACAAACCCTTATAAATTAAGGGGTTTTTGTCGGTATTACATCATGCCGCCCATACCGCCCATGCCGCCCATATCAGGCATTCCGCCGCCAGCGTTTTCTTCTGGCTTGTCAGCGACAACGGCTTCAGTTGTTAAGAACATTGCAGCTACAGACGCAGCGTTTTGAAGAGCTGAGCGTGTAACTTTTGTTGGGTCAACGATACCTTTTTCGATCATGTTTACCCATTCACCAGTTGCAGCGTTGAAGCCTACGCCGATTTCTTCGTTTTTGAGGCGCTCAACGATGACAGATCCTTCAAGACCAGCATTGTGTGCGATTTGACGGATTGGCTCTTCAAGCGCGCGAAGCACGATGTTGATACCTGTTTGCGCATCGCCTTCAGCTTCAACTGCAGCCACTTTGTTATATACGTTTACAAGCGCTGTACCACCACCGGATACGATGCCTTCTTCAACAGCTGCGCGAGTTGAGTTCAAGGCGTCTTCGATGCGAAGTTTACGCTCTTTCAGCTCAGTTTCAGTCGCAGCGCCGACTTTGATGACAGCTACGCCGCCAGCAAGTTTCGCAAGACGCTCTTGTAATTTTTCTCTGTCGAATTCAGAAGTTGTTTCTTCCACTTGAGCGCGGATTTGAGTCACGCGGGCAGAAATTTTGTCTGTTTCGCCAGCGCCTTCAACGATTGTTGTGTTTTCTTTAGTAACGACAACTTTAGAAGCGCGTCCCAATTGAGCGATTTGAGTAGATTTCAGGTCAAGGCCAAGATCTTCTGTGATGACTTCTCCGCCAGTAAGGACAGCGATGTCTTCAAGCATTGCTTTACGGCGGTCACCGAAGCCAGGAGCTTTAACAGCAACTGCGTTGAATGTGCCGCGAAGTTTGTTCACAACAAGTGTTGCAAGTGCTTCACCTTCAACATCCTCAGCGATCAGAAGCAATGGCTTGCCTTGCTGAACAACCTGCTCAAGCACAGGAAGGATTTCTTGAATGTTTGTGATTTTTTTGTCTGTGATTAAGATGTAAGGATTGTCAAGAACCGCTTCCATCTTATCAGAGTCAGTTACCATGTAAGGAGACGCATATCCGCGGTCGAATTGCATACCTTCAACAACTTCAAGCTCAGTTGTGAAGCCTTTAGACTCTTCGATTGTGATAACGCCGTCGTTTCCTACGCGCTCCATTGCTTCAGCGATAAGGCTTCCGACTTCCTCATCAGCAGCAGAGATCGCAGCAACCTGAGCGATAGACTCTTTGCCTTCGATTGGCTTAGAAATTTCTTTTAAGTTTTCGATCGCAACCGCTACAGCTTGTTCCATCCCTTTACGCACGCCTACAGGGTTAGCGCCTGCTGTTACGTTTTTAAGGCCTTCACGGATCATTGCTTGCGCAAGAACTGTTGCAGTTGTTGTACCGTCACCGGCAACGTCGTTTGTTTTGCTGGCTACTTCAGCAACAAGCTTAGCACCCATGTTTTCAAACGCGTCTTCTAGCTCGATTTCTTTAGCGATTGTTACACCGTCATTTGTGATTAACGGAGAACCGAATTTTTTCTCTAGAACCACGTTGCGTCCTTTTGGTCCTAAAGTTACTTTAACAGCATCAGCAAGTGCATCGACACCGCGAAGCATTGCGCGGCGAGCTTCTTCACTAAACTTAATTTCTTTTGCCATGTTTACAAGACCTCCTCAAATGTTTTAAGTATTGTTTATTTAAGAATTAGCCGATAACAGCTAAAATGTCGCTTTCACGTAAGATTAAGTATTCAGTACCTTCGTATTTCACTTCAGTACCTGCGTATTTTGAGAAGATAATGCGGTCGCCCTCTTTTACTTCTAAAGCAACGCGCTCTCCGCTTTCTAACACGCGACCTGAACCAGCTGCCACGATCTTGCCTTCTTGCGGTTTTTCTTTTGCAGAATCCGGCAACACAATTCCGCTGGCAGTTTTTTCTTCAGATTCTACGAGTTCAATGACAACGCGATCACCTAATGGCTTTAACAATGTAATAACCTCCTCAATAGTATGAATATGTAATTTTAGCACTCAGCACTAAAGAGTGCTAACACAATTCTTATAATAAAGAATCTCCCTTCCAATTTCAAGTGATAAGATAAAAAATTTTTCACGCTTACATCATTCTTTTCCGCTCCCTTTTCCGTTAGCTTTTTCACCCCCGTATCGATTATGTTACAATAGCTGTAGATGAACGAAACCCACTTAACAAAGGAGTACATACCATTTGAGAAAACAGTATTGGTTTATTATTTTGACATATATCATCATGCAGTTTTCCGCATTAATCGCGATTCCCTTGTTATTTAAATTCGGTTATGCCGGAGGACAGCCTACAGATGAAAATATGCTGCATGCACAAGGATTATGGTCCGTTATCAGCTTTATCGCCTGTCTCGTTATTGTTCTGCTCATTCTGAGAACCGTTCCGAAAGAAACGCTGCGAAACGGACAGAAGGACTCAATCGGACTTTCTATCCTTTGGGCGATAGCCGGTTTTTTCATTGCCCTTTTCTCTCAAGGAATAGCAGGCTCTATTGAATATTATGTATTTGGCATCGGAAGAGAATCAGAAAATACACAAGCGATTCTGGATGTCATTCAGGCAGTCCCGCTCATGATTATCGTTTCTTCTGTCGTCGGGCCTATATTAGAAGAAATCATCTTCAGAAAAATCATTTTCGGCGCGCTGTACGAAAAAACGAATTTCTTCTTCGCCGGACTGATCAGCTCGGTTATTTTCGGTATTGTTCACGCTGATTTGAAGCATCTTCTTCTATATACAGCGATGGGCTTCACCTTTGCCTTTTTATATGCGAGAACAAAACGGATATGGGTGCCGATTTTCGCCCATTTAATGATGAATACATTCGTCGTCATCATGCAACTTGAGCCTGTTCGGAATTACCTTGAACAGCAGAGCACACAAATGCAATTGATTATTGGAGGATTCTGTTTATGAGAAACCCGGTAGTTTGGGGAATGATCTACTTTGCCGTAGGGTGCATCTTTACTTATCTTGCCGCAAGCTCACCAGGCAGCATGTGGTCATTTTACTCCATCCTGCTGATGGTGTTCGCCGCTTACAACATCAGCATTTCTTTTAAGATGTTCGCCTTTTCATTTAAAATCAAAAAGAACCAGAAATAAAGAAAATCCATTTCTCGCAAGAGAAATGGATTTTTTATTATTGCCCCGAAGACACATCCTGATCGGCTGTACTGCTTTTCTGCGCTTTCCGATAGGCGGCCTTCGATATCAGAATACTGATTTCATATAAAATCAAAAGCGGGACTGTGACCATCATATGGGACAGAAGCTCAGGCGGTGTAATCAGGGCTGCGATCACCAAGAGCGTAAAATACGCATACTTTCTGATTTTCGCCAAGAACATCGGTGTCACAATTCCGAGCCTAGTCAAAAACATGAGGATGACCGGCATTTGAAACAGCAGTCCAAACGGAATCGTCAGCTGCAGCAGAAAATGAAAATATTCATTAATTCCGATCACCTGATTGACATTCAAGTCCTGAGAGATCCGCTTCATAAAATCAACAACAAAAGGAAATAAAATATAATATGAAAAAGATAAGCCCGCTAAAAACAGCAAAATAGAGATCGGAATGTAGCTGAGCGTTACTTTGCGCTCTTTCTCATAGAGGCCCGGGCTCACAAAAGCCCAAAGCTGATAAAGAATAACCGGCGAGGTCAGGACAATGCCGATGATAAACGCAAACTGCATAAACACATAAAGCGGGTCTGTCAGGTTAAACGCGTTAAGCGTAAGCTGCTTCGCTTCATCTGTTTCTTGCAGATACACAATAATCGGCTTCGCTAAAAAGAATCCCGCGATAAAGAAAACGACAAACGCCAGCGCTACAATCAGCAACCGTTTTCGAAGCTCAGCAATATGCTCCAGCAGCGACATTTGATTCACTTTCATTCGAGTCATCCTAACTTACTGATCTTCTTTCTTTTTTTCCTCTTCATCACTCGTTAATCCTTTAGTAGCGTTTTTGAATTCACGGAGTGTGTCTCCCGCAGCTTTCCCCAGTTCAGGCAGCTTTTTAGGGCCGAAGATAATCAGAGCAACGATTGCGATAACAGCAAGGCTTCCAGGACCGATCGGCATATGTGGGCTCCTCCTTTCCCTCTATTCGATTTCCTCTAAAACTGAATAATGCTTCAAGAAATAAACCAGTGACTGAAGCTCAACTGCTAAATCTATATGATGAATTCGAATGTGTTCCGGCACATTCAAACGGGCCGGCGTAAAATTAAGAATGCCCTTGATTCCTAATGCGACCAATCTGTCTGTAATCGATTGAGCGGCAACTGCTGGCACTGTAAGAATGGCAACTGATTCATCTTTCACGTGTTGTTCAAGGTCATCAAGGTTATAGACGGGCACGCCGCCTACCTCAGTTCCTATTTTACTCTCATTTATATCAAAAGCCATAGAAATTTTTGTGTTATTATTTTTTGTGAAATTATAGTGAAGAAATGCCGTTCCCAAGTTCCCGACACCGATCAAGATGACGTCTGTCATCTCATCCTGATCAAGGGTTTTTCGGAAAAAAGACAGCAAATAATCCACATTATATCCGTATCCTTTTTTGCCAAGAGCTCCAAAATAGGAAAAATCCCTGCGAATCGTGGCAGAATCAACCTTTACGGCATCACTGAGTTCAGCGGATGATACACGCTGTTTTCCTGACGCATGCAGATTCTTTAAAAAGCGATAGTAAAGCGGCAGCCGTTTTGCCGTCGCCTGCGGAATTTTTGATTGATCCTTATTCATTTTTGGTCCTCCAAATTATACTCGGATAGTTCTCTTTTGAAATCACCGTTTTTCCCGCCTGTCTTCTCCAGCAAGAAAGTAGGGCCGATGACCATTCCCTTATCAAGGGCCTTGCACATATCGTAAACGGCAAGAGCGCACACCGATGCAGAAGTGAGCGCTTCCATTTCCACACCTGTACTCCCTTTCGTTTTGACCTGTGCTTTTATATGAAGTATAACTTCTGCTTCTTTTATTTTCCAGTCAAACGATATATCTACCCCGCTCAGTGAAAGCGGATGGCACATCGGAATGATATTCGACGTTTGCTTTGCCGCCATAATGCCTGCCACCTGCGCGACAGCCAGTACATCTCCTTTGCCGATATCGTGACTTTGTATTTTCTCGTACACCTCATTCTTCATGTGTACGCTCGAAACAGCCGCCGCAGTACGGACAGTCGAAGATTTTTCGCTAATATCCACCATCTGGGCTCTGCCCTGTTCATTAAAATGAGAAAATCCATTCATATTAAAACGCTCCTTAAACAGATCATACACTATTTTCTTCTCTATGTCTTATATGGCCAATGTATTGTTTGCTGACTTCTGATTGATAAGCTACACTTAACTTATTATAGCAGAGGTGAAATAATATGATGATCTTACAAGTTAATCAGCTGTCCAAATCGTTTGGTGCTGATACTATTTTAAACAATATAAAGCTGGAAGTCAGAAATCGTGATCGCATCGCCATTGTCGGAAGAAATGGCGCGGGAAAATCCACGCTTCTTAAAATTATCGCAGGCCAGCTTTCGTATGAAAAGGGCGAAATCATTAAACCGAAAGATATTACAATGGGATATCTTGCCCAGCATACGGGCTTGGATTCTAAGCTTACCATAAAAGAAGAGCTGCTGACCGTTTTTGACCACTTAAAAGCAATGGAAAAAGAGATGCGGGCTATGGAAGAAAACATGGCGGCAGCTGATCCCGGTGAATTGGAAAGCATCATGAAAACCTACGACCGGCTTCAGCAGGAATTCAAGGATAAAGGAGGCTACCAATATGAAGCGGATGTCAGATCTGTTCTTCACGGCCTCGGCTTCAGCCATTTTGACGATTCAACACAGGTGCAAAGCCTCAGCGGAGGCCAGAAAACAAGGCTGGCCCTGGGGAAGCTTCTATTAACACAGCCTGATTTGCTCATTCTCGATGAGCCGACAAACCATCTGGATATTGATACGCTAACCTGGCTAGAACATTATTTGCAAGGCTATTCAGGCGCCATTCTCATCGTATCGCATGACCGTTACTTTTTGGACAAAGTGGTGAACCAAGTATACGAGGTATCAAGAGCTGAAAGCAAAAAGTATCACGGCAACTACAGCGCTTATCTCGACCAAAAAGCCGCGCAGTATGAAAAAGATCTGAAAATGTATGAAAAGCAGCAGGATGAAATCGCAAAGCTTCAGGACTTCGTGGATCGAAATTTGGCGAGAGCCTCTACCACAAAAAGAGCGCAAAGCCGCCGAAAGCAGCTTGAACGAATGGAAGTCATGTCAAAACCGCTCGGCGATGAAAAATCCGCAAGCTTTCATTTTGATATTACAAAACAGAGCGGAAATGAGGTCCTACGCGTTCAGGATCTCACAATCAGCTATGAAAACCAGCCGCCGCTTTTAACAGAGGTATCGTTCATGCTCACAAGAGGAGAAAGCGCTGCGCTTGTCGGCCCTAACGGAATCGGTAAATCGACATTGCTGAAAACATTAATGGACACCCTAAAGCCAGATCAGGGAACAATTTCTTACGGCTCAAATGTCAGTGTCGGCTACTATGACCAGGAGCAGGCTGAGTTAACTTCTTCTAAGCGTGTCCTTGATGAGCTGTGGGATGAGTACCCCGGTCTTCCTGAGAAAGAAATCAGAACTTGTCTCGGAAATTTCTTATTCTCCGGAGATGATGTACTGAAACCCGTCCATTCATTGAGCGGGGGCGAAAAAGCAAGATTGGCCCTTGCTAAGCTGATGCTTCAAAAAGCCAATTTTCTTATCCTTGATGAACCGACAAACCATCTGGACTTGGACAGCAAGGAAGTTCTCGAAAACGCGCTGATTGATTATCCAGGCACACTGTTATTTGTCTCACATGACAGATATTTTATTAACAGAATCGCCACAAGAGTATTGGAGCTTTCTCCAAACCATATAGAGGAGTATCTGGGAGATTACGATTATTATACCGAGAAAAAAGCAGAGCAGTTGGAATTGGAGAAAATGAATCAGCAAGAGGAAACTGAAAAAACGCCAGCTGCGGTAAAGTCCGACTCCAAACGTTCATATGAAGAAGAAAAAGAATGGAAAAAGAAAGAACGCCAACGACTCCGGCGGATTGAAGAAATAGAAGCCGCTGTTCAAACCATTGAAGAAAACATCAGTCACAACGATGAATTGCTATGTGACCCTGAAGTCTATCAAGACCATGAAAAGGTACAAGCCATCCATGCAGACAACGAGAAACTCAATCTGGAGCTGGAATCTCTTTTGTCCGAATGGGAAGAACTATCCACAGAAGAAGCTTAAAAAAGTCAAGCACCTCTTTTTTAGAGGTGCTTTTTATCCACAGAAAATAACCTTACAAGCAAACAAAGTAAGCGCTTTATGCACATTATCCACAAAATATTCTGAATTTATCCACTTTACTAACAGTGTCTTCAGTCCTTTATCCATCTATGTCTCCATAATTATTCACAGATGTGTGGATAAATTGTGAATTATCTGTTAATAACAGATAAAAAGTCTCACGCCATTATGTCGTGAGACTTTGATAAGAAGTCAATTCAAGGCCAGGCTGGCCGTTCATATCATAGGCACCGCGAATGCCCTTCTCAAAAGCAATTGTGCCAGCAGCAGCGATCATCGCAGCATTATCAGTACATAACGCTAACGGAGGAATGACAAGCTTAATCTCTTCATGCTGGGCAAATTCCTTTTCTAATGCAGCTCTGAGGCCTTTGTTAGCAGCTACTCCTCCGGCTAATAGGACCTGTTTAACACCATATTCCTTTGCCGCACGCGCTGTTTTGGTCACTAAGACATCAATCACGCTATTTTGAAAGCTTGCAGATAAATCTTCAGGAGCAATCTCTTGCCCTTTTTGAGACGCATTATGAAGCGTATTGATTACCGCAGACTTCAACCCGCTGAAGCTGAAATTGTAAGAGCCTTCTTCGAGCCATGCGCGAGGAAGCGGAATATTGTCATTCCCTTTTTCAGCTAGCTTGTCAATTTGCGGTCCACCCGGATACGGCAGTCCCATTGTCCGCGCCACTTTGTCGTAAGCCTCACCTGCAGCATCATCAAGCGTTTCCCCAATGACTTCAAATGATCCATGTTCCCTCATATACACCAATTCTGTATGGCCTCCTGAAACGACCAATGCCAGTGCCGGAAACACGATTTCTTCTACCAAACGATTCGCATAGATATGACCGGCTATATGATGGACGCCAACTAACGGAATATTATGCGCAAAGCTCAATGCTTTAGCAGCGTTCACTCCGATAAGAAGTGCCCCCACCAGTCCCGGCCCTTCGGTTACTGCAATCGCGTCAATATCACTATACGTCATATCAGCTTTACGAAACGCCTCTTCTATAACCAAAGTGATTTGCTCAACATGATGTCTGGAAGCAATTTCCGGAACAACGCCTCCGAAGCGCTTATGGCTTTCAATTTGAGAGGCCACTACGTTCGAAATGATTTCTTTCCCGTTTTTTACGATAGCTGCCGCTGTCTCGTCACAGCTTGTTTCAATCCCTAATATGTAAATTGCTTTTTGCTCACTCATTTATCGTCACCCACATAATTAACGCATCTTCCCCGTTATCAGTATAATAGTTCTTTCTAATTCCGCCGGGCTGCATCCCGAACTTTTTATATAAGCCTTGAGCAGGATGATTAGAAACCCTTACTTCAAGCGAAAGCCGCCTTGCGTCTTTTTCTTTGCATAATTCAATCGCTGAGCGAAAAAGCGTTTCTCCTAAAGACTGGCCGCGATACTCCGGTTTTATCGCTATATTTGTAATTTGGGCATCGTCCATTACGATCCAAATCCCACAATACCCAGCAACATGGCCGTCCTTTTCAATCACGAGATAATGAGCATACGGATTTTCCAGCAGCTCATGATAAAACGAATCCTTCGTCCAAGGAGACGTAAAGGAGGATGTTTCAATTTCGTATACGTGATCAATATCATCAAGCCGCATGTTTCTGACCGCTGCTTTTGTTTTCATCCTATCACCCTACTTTTGACTTTCAATCCATTTCGCTTCAGCTTCTGCCAGCCGCAAGTAATCCGGGACAAGCCCGTGAACATCAGCTACTTCCTTTTCGGCGCCTAAAAAAGCCAATTCTGAAGGACGCGGGTTATGCTGAGCAGCAGCTCCAATAATTCCGTTTGTCCCAAGCTCTTCCTCTATCATCTGCCTGTGAATAGAAGTATCATGACCTAAAAACAAAACAGGGCGATCCTTTTCTTTTAGCATGTCCAGCCATTCTGCCAGCATCACATTTTGATCATGAACCACTTGCTCCAAAAGCCCGTTCTTGTATTCATAAAGACCTGTATACACCTGTCCCCGTCTTGCATCAAAGATAGGGCTGATCAGACCGTCGAAATGCCGCCCATTTGCCGCAAGTGCCTCAAGGCTTGAGACAGCAGCAATCGGAATGTGTAAAGACCAGGCAAGCGTTTTAGCGAGCGTCACACCTATTCTTACTCCTGTGTATGAACCAGGACCTTTTGCAACGACAATTTTAGAAAGATCCTGCGGTGTCATATCACAATCATTCAGCAATGAATGAACAGCTGGCATCGCTCTTACCGAATGGTTTTTTTTCAAGTATGTAACGTATTCTGCTATGACGGTGTCTCCTCGAAGCAGCGCAATGCCCAATGTATAATTTGATGTATCAATTGCTAATATTGTCATGTCTACTTATCTCCTCACAAAGCATTTCATACCGGTTCCCGACAGCAGTAAAGGTGATTTCACGCTCATCATCACCAGCTCTTTTGATGACAATTTGCAGTCGCTCCTGCGGCAGCTGTTCTTCAATTAAATGGGCCCATTCAACGAGACAGACACCTTGTCCGTGAAAATATTCATCAAGTCCTAAATCTTCACTTTCGTCTTCCATTCTATACACATCCATATGATATAGAGGAAACACGCCATCGTTATATTCTTTTATAATCGTAAAAGTCGGACTGTTAACAACACGCGTAATTCCAAGTCCTTCCGCAAAACCTTTTGTAAAAGTCGTTTTTCCAGCACCTAAATCGCCCTCTAATGTCAGGACGTCTCCCGGTTTAGCAAACGATGCTGTCAGCTTAGCAATCGCTTTTGTTTCTTCAGGATTTACAGTTCTCCACTTTAATTGCTTCACACGAGTCACCTGTCTTATTTAAAATGATTATATCCTTTTTTCTCTAAAATCATTGATGTTTGATCTGTTTTTAGGATCACGTTTGATTCCGTTTTTTCCCTGACATGGCCAATCTTTGTAATGGGCAGTTGACGTATTTCACACTCCTGCTTCAACACTTCCCACTCCTCCTGTGAAACCGTCCCAGTCAACTCAAAATCCTCTCCGCCAAACAAAGCCCAATCTTTCCAGTTGGGATGAAGCCTAGGTAAATCAGAATGAATTGGTAGCATGCTTTCATCAATTTCAATTGAAACACAGCTGGCTTCAGCAATCTCATTCAGTTCACTAGCTAAGCCGTCACTGATATCATTTAAAGCTGCACGCTGAACATTCGAACATAATCTGCCGACACTTACTCTTGGCTGAGGCCGTTTATGCCTGTTGATAAAGCAATCCGTGTCAATAGCAGAGTTTTGAGGATGAGTCTCCTCTAATAATAAAGAAAGTCCTGCTGCAGATGAACCGATTTCACCGGTTACAAACACAACATCATTCGGTCTTGCCAGACTGCGCAAACAGGCACGTCCCTTTTCAACTTCACCGATTACAGTGACTGTCACGACTAATTTGTCAGAGGTAGAGACTGTATCACCGCCAATTAGATCCATCTGATATAGTTTCGCCAGTTCATTCATTCCTTCATACATCGCCTTGATTTCGGATGCCGTCCATTTTGAAGGTACCGCAATTGATACCAAATAAAATTTCGGAATGCCTCCCATCGCGGCAATATCACTTATATTAACGGCTAACGCCTTATACCCGATATCTTCAGGTGAGGAATAGTGTAATTTGAAGTGCACGTCTTCTACCATAGTATCAACACAAACAATTTCCTGAACGCCGTGTTTCGCAGTGTAGAGCGCTGCATCATCACCTATTCCTACATCAACGGAAGAATGGTGAATGGTCCGCGGAGTAATGCTATGTATCAAATCAAATTCATCCATGAACCAAAACCTCCTTTCAACCTACTTACGCCTATATTGCTCTTCCTAGTGTATCGAATTTTGCTGAAATATCCAAGATGCTGCCGATATAAAGAAAGCTTGGCTATGACACCAAGCAGAAAATACAGTAAAAGAAAACACAAAAAAAACGAAAACATGATCGTTTCGTTTACAATAATGGCGGTCCGGACGGGACTCGAACCCGCGACCTCCTGCGTGACAGGCAGGCATTCTAACCAACTGAACTACCGGACCATATTTGTATAAAATGATTTTGGTTGCACCCTTTGGGCACTCCTTATTTCATTTATATATTTGGTTGCGGGGGCAGGATTTGAACCTGCGACCTTCGGGTTATGAGCCCGACGAGCTACCGAACTGCTCCACCCCGCGATGATATAATTTAAGATAAAAGCTTGGCGGCGTCCTACTCT
>NZ_JALAMO010000017.1 GCF_026790065.1 Bacillus sp. N13C7
TTTAGTTTTCAAAGATCATTACTGCCGCTTAACGAAGCAGCTTTATTACTATAACATTTAGCTTCCTTTAAGTCAACAACTTTTTTCGAAGTATTTAATGAAGCTTTTAGTTGATGTCAGCTGTTTATCAGCGACGAATAATAATATATCACGGATATTATCAAAAGGTCAACACCTAATTTAAGCTATAAGTGAAGAGGCATTTTATCGGTTATATTCAATTGGCCATGCTCATAAGATGTAATACAAGAATGATGGACAAGATAAGGAGGCATCATCAGTGAATCACTTCTATGTGTGGCACATTAAACGCGTGAAACAATTTATTATTATACTTATCGCCGCATTTGCAGCAGCCAGCTTTTTTTATATCCAAAGAGCTGTCCCGCTTCCCGTGTTTTCAACTGACACCGGACCTAAAGCTATTTATAAAGGAGAAACGGATTCGAAAGACATCTCACTTACTTTTGATATCAGCTGGGGGGATGAGAGAGCAGAACCCATTCTTGATACCTTGAAAGCGAACGGAATTAAAAATGCGACATTTTTTCTTTCCGCTTCTTGGGCCGAACGTCACCCTGACACAGTGGCACGTATTGTAAAGGATGGGCATCAAATCGGGAGCATGGGATACGCCTATAAAAACTATGCCAATTTAGAGAGCAGCGAAATAAAAAAGGATATTAACCGTGCTCAAACTGCCTTTGAAAAGTTAGGGCTCAAAGACATACACCTATTAAGACCCCCAACCGGACAGTTTAATAAGAATGTTCTAACGGTCGCAAAGCAATACAATTATACAGTCGTTCATTACAGCGTGAACTCTCAGGATTGGACAAATCCCGGAGTTGAAAAAATCATCGACAATGTGACCAAGCAAGTTTCCGGAGGGGACATCATTCTATTACACGCATCCGACTCGGCAAAACAAACAGAAGAAGCGTTGCCTGATATCATCCATCAACTGAAAGAAAAAGGATTAAATAATGTTACCGTGGGTGATCTCATCGCAAATTCAGATGCCAAGTCTGCAGAAGTAAAGTAATTATTTCGCTGCAAACTTCGGCAGCATCAGCAATTGGAAAGCATTACACGCCATTAACGGAAAAAGCATTAAATAAAGCCAGTCCTCATCATTTACTCTTAATGCAGGGAACCATTCTAGTGCAGTAATCACAACCATTAAAAACAACGATGACACAAACGTTTTCTTAGAGGACTGCTTTTGCTTAATATAAGCTGTAATCACTCCAAAGATCAATAAAAATACTGGTAACCACGCATAGCCAGCCATCGATTCTCCGCTATCTCCAAAAAATAAAAAACGCACGTACATGAGATCAAAAGCAACAAACAGGATGAAAAACAGCTGAAGCAGATTCCATAATGATGAGGATCTTAATATCTCAAGCGCAAACCGGTGAACGGTTAGAAACACGAAAAAACCCATTTGGCTGATCACACTGAATATCATGCCAACACCGATAAACCAAAATAATACAGAGAAAATCTGTCCCGCTTCAAAAGCAAGAAACAGCCCCTTATATTCTCCCCACTTTAAAGCAAAACCCACGATACTCGTGATAAGCGCTCCGACAGCTAAAATAGAAAAGAAAAAACGAACTAAACCACGGCTTTTCATTTCTTTATTCAACCCCTCAAAAATCGCTAACCGCGATATTTTGTTATGTATAATTCCAAACAGATGAATCATATTAAAAGTAAGACAAGTATGTGAAAGGAGCTTAAGCATGTCAAAAGCCAAAACGCTATTGATGAGCTGTTTTTTGTTATTATCTGTAACAGCTTGTGCTCCAAAAGACCAAGCAGCGGATATGGACTATGATCAGACCAAAAAAATGGTTGTTGATATATTAAAAACTGATGATGGAAAGAAAGCCATTAAGGAATTATTAAACGATGATGCGATGAATGAAGCGCTGGTGATTGACCAAGATGCGATTAAAGGAACAATAGAGAAAACACTCACCTCTAAAAAGGGTGAAGAATTTTGGAAAAACATCTTTGAAGACACTGATTTTGCCGAAGGCTTTGCGAAAACTCTTCAGACAGAACATGAAAAAGTGATTAAAAAACTGATGAAGGATCCGGATTACCAGAAGATGCTGATGGGCGTTATGCAGGATCCGGGCATGAATAAAAAGTACAGCGAACTGGCAAAAAGCCAAGAATTCCGCAGTTATTTAGAAGAGGTTATTAACGAAACACTTTCAAGCCCGCTTTACAAAAAACAGTTCGAAGATGAACTGAAAAAAGCAGCAAAAGACACTGCCAAGGAAAGTGAATAAGAAGGAAGCCGGGATGCAGAGAATCCCGGTTTACCTTTTTTATACTTGCACTGACATTTTTGCAACAATTTTTTTTGCGATGTCTTGATATATTTCTCCTATAGGATGGCTTTTGTCATAAACAGACGGAGCAAATTGGTCCTTATCCCAATCTGGCTGTTTCAGCGGGATTCGTCCGAGTAAAGGCACATTCAATTCCTCAGCCAGTTTATCTCCGCCGCCCTTCCCAAACACATATTCTCTTTCTCCTGTCTTTGCGCTCTCATAGTAAGCCATGTTCTCTATGACACCAACGACCTCGTGATCGGTTTTAATTGCCATAGAACCCGCTCTGGCTGCTACAAAAGCAGCTGTGGGATGCGGCGTTGATACGATGATTTCTTTACAGCTCGGAAGCATTGTATGTACATCTAGAGCAACGTCCCCTGTTCCAGGCGGTAGATCGAGAACGATATAGTCTACTTCTCCCCACTCTACTTCATGGAAAAAATTATTCAGCATTTTGCCAAGCATCGGGCCTCTCCATACAACCGGCGCATTCTCTTCTACGAAAAAGCCCATTGACATCACCTTTACCCCGAAGCGTTCAACAGGAAGAAGTTTCTCCCCTTCAATGGTTGGTCGTACAGTGATACCCATCATATCCGGCACACTGAAGCCATAAATATCTGCATCAATTAAACCGACCTTTTTCCCAAGACGAGCCAGAGAAATAGCAAGGTTTACTGACACAGTTGACTTGCCTACGCCGCCTTTACCGCTTGCTACAGCAAGAAAGACTGGCGGGTTATCCATATTTAACAATGTTTTGTGCTCAGCTGAAGGCGCCCGGAATTTAGCAACCGTTTCTTCAGGCAGCTCTTCAAATCGAAGGCCAACTGTCTCAGCACCTGCCCCTTTTAACACGTTTACGATCTCTTGCTGAATCTGCATTTGTTCTGCAGTTCCGGTTTTTGCAAGTGCTATTTTTACACTAACATGCCGTTTTTCAGGCTTTATTTTAATTTCCTTAACGGCATCCAATTCTCCCAGAGGTCTTTGAAGAAAAGGTTCGCGCATTTCACCGATTAGTTTTCTTACTTCATCTTCTCTTATCATCGAACCTCACCCTTTTGTGTATTCGTTTACAATTATTATTATATCATACATAAATGGCGGGTGTCTTATGCTTAGAACCATAAGAAAACCCTCCTTACTCCGGAGGGTCTCCTTTTTCTGTGAAATATCGCAAAATGCCCTTATATATGGAGGATGCCACCTTGTCCTGATATTTCGGCTTCCCGAGCATCCTCGCTTCGTTAGGATTGGATAAAAATCCGACTTCTACAAGCGCTCCCGGTTTGGTGACGTTTTGCATTAAATAGATACCATGAATCCGCTTTGCCTTCCGGGTCGTATTTTCTAGATTTCTTCTCAATTCATCCTGAATATATTTTGCGACTTTCTCATTTTCCGCATATTTTCCGTAGTAAAAGCTTTGCGCTCCGCTCCACTTTTGCGACGGAATCGCATTGAGATGAATGCTAAGATAGAGTTCAGCCTCTGAATGGTTGATTAATTTAACCCGCTGTCTTAAGTCTTCGGCTTTTCGTCTGCTATAGCCCTTCGTTCCTTCTGGAGCGAGATCGGTATCACTTTCCCTGGTCATAATGACAAGCGCTCCTTGTTCCTGAAGGTAATCCCTGACTCTAAAGGCCACTTCCAAGGTTACATCCTTCTCTAACAGCTTTCCGCCGACTGCCCCGCCGTCTGGCCCGCCATGACCTGGATCTAAATATATAATTTTCCCGCTCAAAGGCAGACTCCATGGCTTCCAAGAATCATTATTGCTGAATTGATACTTGAATAGAAACAGTAATACGATGAAGCCTAGCAAAAAACTGAGCCATTTAAGCTTTTTCCTCATCCCTTCCCCTCCCGCTTGTCCGTTATTACATAACTATGGGACAGGGCCGGGAAATATGATTATCGCATGCGTAGCTTACATTGTTTTTCTCTTTGGACAAATCCTGCTGTCCACCAATCTTTAATAAACTTGTGTGCTGCTTCGTAAACCGTGTTTTTATCAAATGTTGCGTATTGCTCATGTATCCAATTATAGAGATAATCAAAAAACTCCAGACGAAGCTCTTCTTCTTCTCTTGCAGAGCGGGCACTGATGCTCTGCATGGATTCTCCGTAATAGCCGAATATCCCAAAACGTCCGCCTAACAAATAAGCCTCTATAGCAAAATCAATACAGCCTTCGCTAATAATATCTCTTTCATCGTGTAAAAACGGGAATAATGGTTCCAGACAGTCCTTAACAGACTGAATAATTTGCCTTAGCGAGAGTTCTTTAAGCAAGTTCTTTTCTAATTCAAAATCCTTTTGGCGTTTCACATCCATAAAAGACAGTACCTCTGCCATACAAATTCACTCTCCTTTTACCGATATTTTGAGGTTTGGATGGTGAAACCATGCCCGAATTCGGATGGAAATTCGCCCAAATGAAGGTGCAGAGACTGATAACACAGGGAAGGAACAAATGTTCTGCAGACAATAATTAAAAAAGCAGCCCCTTTAATAGGTCGCTGCTATTTCATAATTTCACGCTTCTTGTTGCAGAATATGTATGAATATACTGGTCCAATACAAATCCGCCTTTATCTTCATAAAAACCTGTGACGACAAAACCGGCATCAATTTGGCCTTTGATTTGGTCTTCTAGAGAATGTCCGAATTCCAGAGCCTCCTGATTTTCAATCAATTTTTTCACTTTATGTTTTGGAAGATCCTCTGAGTCGGCATATGGAATGGAGTGTTTTACTTTTAAAATGCCTTGCTGTTCCAATTCTACATCAAACAGGAACACGACTGGATTGACAAACCCGGAAATGAGAACGCCGTTTGTTTTCAGCACACGGTACGCTTCCTTCCAGACCGGGAGGACATTCTCAACAAAAACATTGGCAACAGGATGTACAATGACATCAAAAGATTCATCATTAAACTGACTGAGATCATCCATGCTTCCTTTGACAGTATGTATTGTGAGACCGTCGCGCTCAGCAACCATTCTGTCCTGATCCAGCTGTCTTTCTGAGTTATCTAATACAGTGACATCAGCGCCTGCAGCCGCCAAAATCGGGCCTTGTTGACCGCCACCTGATGCTAAACAGAGCACCTTCAGCCCTTTGATAGGGGGAAACCAATCCTTCGGTACATTTTTCATTGGTGTCACCCTTATATCCCAATTACCTTTTTTCGCTTGTTCGATGACAGGCTGCTCAACAGCAACAGTCCATTCATTGCCTGTTTCTACTTTTTGATCCCAGGCTTTGCTATTATGATCTACTAATACATTCATTAATCGTTCTCCTTACTTTAATGTATAGAGTATAACAAATATTTCTAGATTGAAATCGCTTTCCCTCTGCGTATTTAGAAGAAATTCATAAAAACGCAAAAAAACCACAAAGGAAATATGTGATTTACGTCAACAGATCTCATAAATAATGTCATCCGGACAGTTGGAAAATCAGCTGTGAGATTTAACAGGTAGGTGATCAGTTTTTAATTGAACTGGATTGACGACATGCCTATTAAAACACTTTGACCAGCTTTCCAAGCTTCATTCAATTAAATGAGCTGGTAAAGAAATGAAAGATACAATGATTATTACAACAGGACTGTTTAGAAGCAAGCAATTTGTTTAGATGTATGCAGTGTACCAAGAAATTGTATATCGGCGTTATATTAAAACACAAAAAAGCTCCCAACACAAGGTCGAGAGCTTTTTGAAAACGCAAAATTAACGTTTTGAGAACTGAGGTGCACGACGAGCGCCTTTAAGACCGTATTTTTTACGTTCTTTCATACGAGCGTCACGAGTCAGAAGACCTGCACGTTTAAGAGTTGTACGGTATTCTGGATCTGCTTCAAGCAAAGCACGAGCGATACCGTGACGGATTGCTCCAGCTTGACCAGATAAGCCGCCTCCATGTACGTTTACTAAAACATCATAAGTGCCAGCTGTTTCAGTCAAAGTTAATGGTTGTTTGATATCTTCGATTAAAGCTGCAGATGGGATGTGTTCGCTGATTTCACGATTATTAACGACGATACGACCTTCTCCTGGAACTAAACGCACACGCGCTACAGAGCTTTTACGACGGCCAGTACCGTAATATTGAACCTGTGCCAAATTGGTAACCTCCTTTTTAATTAACCGCGAAGTTCGTAAACTTCAGGTTTTTGTGCTTCGTGTGGATGCTCAGAACCACGGTATACGTTCAATTTTTTGAACATTTGACGACCTAGAGAACCTTTTGGAAGCATGCCTTTGATAGCAAGCTCAAGCATTTTCTCAGGGTAGTTTGTACGCATTTCAAGAGCAGTTCTTGATTTTAATCCGCCTGGATGTTGAGTATGACGGTAGTAGATTTTGTCAGTTAACTTTTTACCAGTTAACTCGATTTTTTCAGCGTTGATGATGATCACATGATCTCCAGTATCAACGTGTGGTGTGTAAGTTGGTTTGTGTTTTCCGCGAAGGATAGCTGCAACTTCTGAAGAAAGACGACCTAAAGTCTTGCCAGCAGCATCAACAACTAACCACTTGCGTTCAATAGTACTTGCGTTAGCCATAGGTGTTGTACGCATTGAATTTCCCTCCTAAATGATCTGTCATTTTCAATAAACTTCGATTACGTTCTATTTCACAACACAATAAGTTCCGGGGCTTATCGTGGGGTTGAAATACATACCATATGATATCTTATAACTTTATGCAGACTCTGTCAAGAAAATATTATACACCTGGTTTAGTTGTCATAGTAAACGTTCCATAAATATAGCCCGTGCCCCGGTGCTGTGCGCCCTGCCGCTTCGCGGTCCTTCGCTTCCAGCATCCATTTCACGTCATCGGGAGAAATTTTTCCAATACCTGCATCCAGCAAAGTGCCCGCAATAATTCTGACCATATTATATAAGAAACCGCTGCCTGTGATCCGCATTTGCAGGCCGTCAGCCGTCTCAGTCCAATCAAGTTCGTAAATCGTCCTTACCTTGTCCTGCACCTCTGTTTTAGCCGCGCAAAAGCTCGTAAAATCATGTGTCCCTAAAAGATGCTTTGCCGCTTCTCTCATGTTCTGCACATTAAGGCGATATGAAAAATGGTAAGCGTAATGCCGTTTAAATACGTCCGGGTATTTCTCCGTGTATACAAAATAGCGATATTCTTTTTTGACTGCGCTAAATCGTGCATGGAACCCATCATCCGCAATTTCTGCCTTTTTAACTGCGATATCGTCCGGAAGCAGTGCATTTAAGGCATACGGCCATCTCTCAACAGGGATAGACAGCGGAGTGTCAAAATGAATCACCTGTCCGGCTGCGTGAACCCCGCTGTCTGTTCTTCCTGACGAAACGACCGGAACTCTGTCTTTCGACTTATGCAGGACAGCCAAAGCCTTCTCCAGTTCATCCTGAACCGTTCTTTTACCTGGCTGAACCTGATAACCATTAAACAAATGTCCGTCATAAGAAATCGTGCATTTCAGTCTCATACAGCACCTCTAAGCTCTTAAGAAAAATAGCAAAGCAGCTAATATCACCAAGCTGACAATGACAGAAGTGTCTTTTCCTGTCCAAACAAGCTTTCTGTATTTCGTACGTCCCTCTCCGCCTTGATAGCCTCTGGCTTCCATTGCCACTGCGAGCTCCTCAGCGCGTTTGAATGCACTGACGAAGAGAGGAACAAGAAGCGGGACAATAGCCTTCACTCTGTCTTTGACAGGTCCGCTTGTAAAATCAACGCCTCGGGCCATCTGAGCCTTCATAATCTTATCTGTCTCCTCCATCAAGGTCGGAATAAACCTTAAAGAAATTGACATCATAAGCGCCAGCTCGTGAACAGGAAGTTTTAATTTTTTCAGCGGATTCAGCAGCTGTTCCATTCCATCAGTAATTTCAATCGGAGTTGTTGTCAACGTTAATAACGTTGTAATTAAAATCAGATAGACGAATCTAAGAGAAATGAATATCCCTTGAACCAAACCGCCCTCATAGACTTTGAAAACACCTAAAGTAAAGATAACCGGCCCTTCATGTGTCATGAAAATATGAAGAAGGAACGTAAAGAGGACAATCCAGATGATAGGCTTTAACCCTTTCATTAAAAAAGAAAAGGAGACTCTTGTTAAAGAAACGACGCCAATTGTAAATAAACCAAGCAACGCATATGTCTGAACATTATTGGCTAAGAATACAATGCAGACAAATAAAAAGATCGTGATGAGTTTTGTTCTGGGGTCAAGCCGGTGCACAAGTGAGGAGCCCGGTACATACTTGCCGATAATCATGCTGTCCATCATAAGGTTTTCTCCCCCTGAAAAAGAGCATGGATTTCAGCTGCGGCATCTTCAATTGTAAGCATCGGCTCTTTGAATCTGACACCAAGCGCAGCTTCCAGCTGCTTTTGGAATTTTATCGTTTCCGGAAGATCCAGCCCCCAGCCGGCCATCTCTTCGCCTTTTAAAAACAAATCACGCGGACTGCCTGATGCTTGGATCGTGCCTTTATGCATGACAATCATTTCATCAGCGTATGCAGCCGCATCCTCCATGCTGTGTGTCACAAGGATCGTCGTCAGGTTCCCCCGTTGATGAAGCTCATAGAACATGTCCATAATCTCTTTTCGCCCTCTTGGATCCAATCCTGCAGTCGGTTCATCAAGAACAAGCACTTCAGGATCCATTGCAAGTACGCCGGCAATTGCAACTCTGCGCATTTGCCCCCCGCTTAATTCAAAAGGTGATCTGTCCAGAAGCTCTTCAGATAAACCTACAAGCTTCAGCATCTCTCTCGCCTTTCGTTCTGCATCTTCTTTTTTTACACCAAAGTTCATCGGTCCGAACGAGATATCTTTAAGAACTGTTTCTTCGAATAATTGATGCTCAGGAAATTGGAAAACGATTCCGACTTTTTTACGAAGGGCTTTTAGCTCTTTATTCTTTTTCCCTGCCTGAATGACAGTGCTGCCTAGTGATATCTGCCCCTTCGTCGGCTTCAGGAGACCATTCAGGTGCTGAAGAAGAGTGGACTTGCCGGAGCCTGTATGCCCAACAACGGCTACATAGCTGCCTTCTTTAATCGATGCATTGATATCATACAGTGCAAGGCGCTCAAAAGGCGTCTTCATCTGATAACGATGCTCTACATCTTTGATTGTAATGTCCATAGCTCTTTCACCAGCCCTTCCTGAGTCAGATGATTTTCTTCTAAAGCTAGTCCATTTTCTCTTAAAAGCTGGCTTAGCTGGAATGAGAAGGGTAAATCAAGCCCGATTTGAACAAGTTCCCTATTCAATTTAAAAATCTCTTCAGGCGGCCCTTCGGCGTATTTTTTACCGCCATTCATGACAATGATTCTGTCTGCTTTTGCAGCCTCATCCAGATCATGAGTGATGGAAATGACAGTCGCCATGCCATGCCCCTTTAAATGTCTTACCGTTTCAAGCACTTCTTCTCGCCCGATCGGGTCAAGCATAGATGTTGCTTCATCTAAGATAATAATATCAGGACGTGCGGCAATAACCCCCGCAATCGCAACTCTCTGCTTTTGGCCTCCGGAGAGATGGTGCGGCTCTTGATCGAGAAAATCTTGCATATTCACCTGTTTTACTGCCCAGTCTACTCTCTCAATCATTTCTTCCCGCGGTACACCATTGTTTTCTAAACCAAAAGCCACATCATCGCGAACAGTCGTTCCGACAAATTGGTTATCCGGATTTTGAAAGACCATACCTATCTTCTTACGCACTTCCCAAACCGATTCCTCTGTTAATTGAATCCCGGCAACCTTGATGTCGCCTGATTCAGGAAGGATTAAACCGTTCAATGCCCGTGCCAGTGTTGATTTCCCAGAACCGTTATGACCTACAATTGCAAGCCATTCACCCTCATACACCTGCAGGGAGACGCCGTCTAGTGCTCGTCTTTCTGCGTCTTTCCGATATCGAAATACGATATCCTCTACCGATATCAACTGATTTTGATTCATGGAAAACCGGCCTCCTCTCAGCTCATGCTCTGCTTTTCTCTCTATCTAAAAAGTTGCAGTATCTAAAAAAAGGGCATAGATCCAGTTAGAAACTGTCCCGCCCTTCTTTAGATACACAAAAATATGTGATTAAACCAATTCGATAATTGCCATTGGTGCTCCGTCACCACGGCGAGGACCAAGCTTCATAATACGTGTGTATCCACCTTGGCGCTCCTCGTAACGAGTTGCAATGTCAGAGAATAATTTTTGAAGTGCATCTTGGTTATTTTCTTCGTTTGCAACCTCGTTGCGGATGTATGCAGCAGCTTGACGGCGAGCGTGAAGATCACCGCGTTTGCCAAGCGTGATCATTTTTTCAACTACAGAGCGAAGTTCTTTCGCACGTGTTTCAGTTGTTTCGATTCTTTCGTTGATGATCAAATCAGTTGTAAGATCACGAAGCATAGCTTTACGCTGTGCACTCGTACGTCCTAGTTTTCTGTATGACATGTGATGTCCCCTCCTTTATTGGAATGCTGTTTCTGAATAATAAACACACGAAAATCCTAGTTCACAAGGGAAACTAGTCAATCGTCTTTGCGAAGTCCGAGTCCAAGTTCTTCTAGTTTTGCTTTCACTTCTTCAAGTGATTTGCGTCCTAGGTTACGAACTTTCATCATATCTTCTTCCGTCTTATTCGCAAGCTCTTGAACCGTGTTAATGCCCGCACGCTTTAAACAGTTGTAAGAACGAACAGAAAGATCTAATTCTTCAATTGTCATTTCAAGAACTTTCTCTTTTTGATCTTCTTCTTTTTCAACCATGATTTCAGCATGTTGAGCTTCGTCAGTTAAACCAACGAATATATTAAGGTGTTCAGTTAAAATCTTTGAACCAAGCGCAATGGCTTCTTTCGGTCCAGTGCTTCCATCAGTCCAAACATCAAGTGTAAGTTTATCATAGTTTGCAACTTGGCCTACACGAGTGTTCTCTACCTGATAAGATACACGAGAAACTGGCGTATAGATAGAATCGATCGGAATCACGCCGATTGGCTGATCGTCTCTCTTGTTTGCGTCAGCAGGCGTATACCCACGTCCTCTTTGAGCAGTAAGGCGAACTCGGAAACTCGCATTCTCACCAAGAGTCGCGATATGAAGATCAGGATTTAAGATCTCTACATCACTATCGTGTGTAATATCAGCTGCCGTTACAGTTCCTTCACCCTGTACATCAATTTCTAGCGTCTTCTCTTCATCAGAGTAGATTTTCAATGCAAGCTTTTTAATGTGTAAGATAATCGTTGTAACATCTTCCACAACGCCTTCAATTGTCGAGAATTCGTGCAGTACACCATCTATCTGGATTGATGTTACAGCGGCACCAGGGAGTGAGGATAAGAGGATACGACGTAAGGAGTTACCCAGAGTTGTACCATATCCACGCTCAAGTGGCTCTACGACAAACTTACCAAATTTGGCATCGTCGCTGATTTCAACCGTTTCGATTTTTGGTTTTTCAATCTCGATCATTACTTAAAACCCTCCTTCAAAACGTCGAAACCTCGAATAGAATCATATGAGATTCCATCCGAAATTCCCCATTGTTTAGTCCCGTATGTGCTCAGGCAACGAGTCGGTGCATTCGTTTCATAAATAACTGTATCATAACCCATTATTGACAGGGACACAAAATCTATACAAACAAATTACACGCGGCGACGTTTTGGTGGACGGCATCCGTTATGAGGAACAGGAGTTACGTCTCTGATAGCAGTGACTTCTAGTCCAGCAGCTTGAAGTGCACGGATTGCAGCTTCACGGCCTGAACCAGGTCCTTTAACAGTAACCTCTAGAGTTTTAAGACCATGTTCGATTGAACCTTTAGCAGCTGTTTCTGCAGCCATTTGCGCAGCAAAAGGAGTAGATTTACGAGAACCTCTGAATCCTAAAGCTCCGGCACTAGACCAAGAAATAGCATTACCATGAGTATCAGTGATCGTAACGATCGTGTTATTGAAAGTTGAACGAATATGAGCAATTCCAGACTCAATATTCTTTTTCACGCGACGTTTACGCGTGTTAGATTTACGAGCAGCAGCCATTGTTTAAGAACCTCCCTTACTTATTTTTTCTTGTTAGCTACAGTACGACGCGGACCTTTACGAGTACGCGCGTTGTTTTTAGAGTTTTGTCCGCGAACAGGTAATCCTCTGCGATGACGGATTCCGCGGTAGCTTCCGATTTCAATCAGACGTTTGATATTAAGAGAAACTTCACGGCGAAGGTCACCTTCTACTTTCAGTTTGTCAATAATATCACGGATTTTACCAAGTTCTTCTTCAGTAAGATCGCGCACACGAGTATCTTCTGAAACTCCAGCTTCTTTTAAAACTTGCTGAGCCGTTGTGCGGCCAATTCCGAAGATGTATGTTAAAGAAATAACAACACGTTTGTCACGTGGGATATCTACACCAGCAATACGAGCCATTCTCTGGGCACCTCCTTATAAATTATCCTTGTTTTTGTTTATGCTTTGGATTTTCACAGATCACCATTACTTTTCCTTTTCTGCGAATAACTTTACATTTTTCGCAGATTGGTTTAACTGATGGTCTCACTTTCATGTGTTTCCAACCTCCTTCAGTTTCCGGAGTGCTTTATTTGTAACGGTACGTAATCCTGCCACGAGTTAAGTCATATGGAGATAATTCTACCGTAACTTTGTCTCCAGGTAAAATGCGAATGAAGTGCATGCGGATTTTACCAGATACGTGAGCCAAAACAGTGTGGCCATTTTCAAGTTCAACTTTGAACATCGCGTTTGGCAGTGTTTCGACTATAGTACCTTCCACTTCAATTACATCGTCTTTCGCCATTCAAGTGTTCTCCCTTCTTCAAATCAGTAACTTGCTTTCTGACAAATTTCAAAAGAAGTTTGTCACACGCCCTGTTTCGTTTATACTGTTCTGAACTTCCGGAGATACGCAATCATAAAGGGTTAAATGATTGATATTCTTATTCTTAGGAGAATGTAATGTACGCATTTCTCCGTCTGCTGTTAGTACATTGATGATGGTCAACAATTCCTATGACAACGGCAAGATGAATTCGGTCCTGCCAATGTTCATCCAAACTTTCTGCCCTATCAAGCCGGAAAAACACCTGCCTTCGGAACGTTTACATCACCTAGACTCTCGTCAGTATATCAAAACCCGTTTCCGTAATCGCAATTGTATGTTCAAAATGAGCACACTTTTTCCCATCTACCGTTACAACCGTCCAGTTATCAGCCAATGTTTTCACGTAGCGGCTGCCAGCGTTCACCATAGGTTCAATAGCGAGAACCATGCCAGGTTTGAGCCGTGGTCCTTTGTTGGGCGGACCGTAATGAGGAATTTGCGGGTCCTCATGCAAGTCTTGACCAACACCATGTCCGACATACTCCCTAACAACTGAAAACTGCTCATTTTCGACATACGTTTGTATTGCGTGGGAAATATTCGACAAACGTTCACCTGGTTTTGCTTCCTGCAAGCCTTTATATAAAGACTCCTCTGTCACTTCCAGAAGTTTTTTGTCATCATCGCTGATGTTTCCTACCGGATATGTCCATGCAGAGTCACCATGATAACCATTTAATTTAGCACCGATATCAATACTGATGATGTCACCGTCCTTCAGAACCCTGCTGCCAGGAATGCCATGAACGAGTTCTTCATTAACTGATACGCAAATGCTCCCGCGAAACCCATTATACCCCTTAAAAGATGGGATTGCACCCTGCTTCTTAATAAAACGTTCGGCAATTTGATCCAATTCTTTTGTCGAGATTCCTGGTTTAATGTGCTTTTTTAGCTCTTCATGAGTTAAAGCCACGATTCGCCCTGCTTCCCGCATGATACCAAGTTCACGTGGGGTTTTACAGATAATCATTTTTTTAATCCTCCAAGAAGATCCTTCACATCTGCATAAACGTCTTGAATGTCCTGTTGGCCATTCACGTTTACAAGATAACCTTTCTCAGAATAGAAATCGAGTAAAGGCTGAGTTTGCTTCATGTTTACCTCAAGCCGTTTAGAGACTGTTTCCTCATTATCATCTGCCCGTTGATAGAGTTCGCCTCCGTCTTTATCACAAACACCCGGCGTTTTTGGCGGATTAAAGACTAAATGATAGGTTGTGCCGCAAACACTGCAAATTCTGCGTCCAGTCAGACGTTCCATCAGAACATCTTTGTCGACTTCAATGTTAATGACATAATCAATCGGCTTGCCGTATTCCTCAAGAATTTCTTCAAGAGCTTCGGCTTGAGCGACTGTTCGCGGAAATCCGTCCAGAAGAAAACCTCTTTCACAATCGTCTTTGCCAAGTCTTTCTTTTACAATTCCGATTGTGACTTCGTCAGGTACGAGCTCTCCCTTATCAATATAAGATTTTGCTTCGAGTCCGAGTGGTGTCTCTTCTTTCATAGCAGCACGGAACATATCTCCTGTTGAGATATGAGGAATCCCATAATCCTCAACAATTCGTTCGCCCTGTGTACCTTTACCGGCACCAGGAAGCCCCATTAAGACTAAGTTCATTCGGATTTCCCCCGTCCTCTCTTTATTAAGAGGGAATGGATAAATCCATTTCCTCTAGTTTTTCATAAATCCACGGTAGTTTCGTTTCACCAACTGGCTTTCTAGTTGTTTCATTGTCTCCAAGGCTACCCCGACAACAATTAACAAAGATGTTCCGCCAATTTGTGCACTTTGAGGCAATCCAGCGAATTGAATGAAAAAGATAGGAAGAATGGAAATCACGGCTAAGAATATAGAACCCACAAACGTAAGTCGATACAAAATGCTCGTAATTCTATCTTGAGTCATTTTCCCTGGACGAACCCCCGGGATATAGCCACCCTGTTTTTTAAGGTTATCAGCCATTTGTTCAGGATTCACCTGTACAAAAGCATAAAAGTACGTAAAGGCAATAATCAATGCAACATATATCGCCATACCCACCGGATGCGTATTATCAAAGTAGTTTTGAATCCACTTCGTCACATCGTTTGTTCCAAAGAATGACGCGATCGTCCGCGGCGTTATCAAAAACGCAACCGCAAAGATTACCGGAATAACCCCTGCAGGGTTCACTTTCAATGGAAGGTGTGTAGACTGACCTCCGCCAGCAGGTGAACGACCTGTTCCTTTAGCATATTGAATCGCAATTTTCCGTACGGCTTGCTGAATGAAAATAACTCCAACAATAACTGCTAAAATCGCAATCACAAGAAGTGCGACTTTCACAATATGAATAAACAACTGATCGTTGCTGCCAACAAATTGAGTCTCATATATTTGTCCAATCGTTTTTGGAATACTAGCCACAATCCCCGCGAAGATAATGATCGATATTCCGTTGCCTACTCCATGAGACGTAATTTGTTCTCCAAGCCACATTAAAAAGGCAGTTCCGCCAGTGAGCACTAAAGCAATGATGAGATATGTGGATACACCGGATTTTTCGATCAGCATACCGTTTGCCAGATTGTTAAATCCGTAAGACATACCTAACGCCTGGATAAAACCAAGCACAATCGTAAAGTACCTTGTGAACTGAGCTAATTTACGGCGGCCAACTTCACCTTGCTTAGACCACTCGGTAAACTTCGGCACAACATCCATCTGAAGCAGCTGAATGATGATTGAAGCCGTGATATAAGGAGTGATTCCCATTGCAAAAATGGAAAATTGGTAAAGCGCACCGCCGCCAAATGTATTAAGGAGATCAAAAACACCCATTTGAGACTGTGCCTGTAACACCTCAGCGTTAACATATGGCACAGGAATAAACGCACCTATGCGAAAGACGATAAGCATGAGTAAAGTGAATATGATTTTATTCCTGATATCACTCACACGCATAAAGTTGGAGATTGTTTTAAACAAGTTAGATCACCTCAGCTGTACCGCCAGCAGCTTCAACAGCTTCTTTCGCAGAAGCAGAGAATTTATTGGCTTTTACAGTTAATTTTTTCTCTAATTTACCGTTGCCAAGAATCTTTACTCCTGCATTAAGTTTGCTAATTACACCAGTCTCAAGAAGAAGTTCAGGAGTGACTTCCGTTCCTTCTGCAAAACCGTTCAATTTGTCTAGGTTGACTACAGCGTATTCCTTGCGGTTGATGTTAGTGAAACCGCGTTTAGGAAGACGTTGGAATAAAGGCATTTGTCCCCCCTCGAATCCTGGACGTACACCGCCGCCAGAACGAGCGTTTTGACCTTTGTGACCTTTACCAGCTGTTTTACCGTTGCCAGAACCAATACCACGACCTACGCGATTACGCGTTTTGCGTGAACCTTCTGAAGGTTTTAATTCATGAAGTTTCATTAGGACACCTCCTTATCCGATCAAATATTTTTATTGTTCTTTAACAGAAACTAAATGAGATACTTTATTAATCATGCCACGGATCGCAGCGTTGTCTTCATGTACAACAGTTTGGTTTGTTTTCTTTAAACCAAGTGTTCTTACAGTAACGCGTTGATCTTCCGGGCGACCGATTACACTTCGTTTGAGGGTAATTTCTAATTTAGCCATTAATGTTCCCTCCTTATCCTAACAGTTCTTCTACAGATTTTCCACGAAGCTTCGCAACGTCTTCAGCACGCTTAAGTTCACTTAAGCCTTGAAGTGTTGCACGAATCATGTTGATCGGTGTGTTAGAACCTAAAGACTTAGAAAGGATGTCAGATACACCAGCAAGCTCAAGTACCGCACGTACAGGGCCTCCAGCGATAACTCCAGTACCTTCAGAAGCAGGTTTTAACAAGATGTTACCTGCACCGAAACGTCCGATGATTTCATGTGGAATTGTAGTTCCAACCATTGGTACTTCAATCAAATTCTTTTTCGCATCTTCAACAGCTTTGCGGATCGCTTCTGGTACTTCTTGTGCTTTACCAGTACCGAATCCTACGTGTCCGTTTTTGTCACCGACAACGACTAGAGCTGCGAAGCGGAAACGACGACCACCTTTAACAACTTTCGCTACGCGGTTAACCGTAACTAAGCGTTCTTCTAACTCTAATTTGCTTGGGTCAATACGACGCATAATCATGTGTCCCTCCTTCTTTTATTAAAATTTAAGTCCAGCTTCACGAGCGGCATCAGCCAAAGCTTTTACACGTCCATGGTATAAGTATCCGCCACGGTCAAATACTACGTCAGAGATGCCTTTTTCAGCGGCGCGTTTTGCAACTAATTCTCCAACTTTAGTAGCAGCAGAAGTATCTCCAGTGCTTTCAACGTTCAAGTCTTTATCGAGAGTAGATGCACTAGCAAGTGTAACACCATTTACATCATCGATGATTTGAGCGTAAATGTGCTTGTTAGAACGGAAAACGTTCAGACGCGGTCTTTCAGCAGTACCGGAAAGTTTAGCGCGAACACGAGCGTGTCTTTTAAGACGAGCAGCATTTTTGCTAGTTTTCGTAATCATCTAGGTCACTCCTTTCTTCACTTTAAGCGATCTTACTTAGCAGATTTACCTTCTTTACGGCGAACAACTTCACCTTCGTAGCGGATTCCTTTACCTTTGTAAGGCTCTGGAGAACGTACAGCGCGGATGTTAGCAGCAATAGCTCCTACACGTTCTTTGTCTGTACCTTTTACAACTACTTTAGTTTGAGAAGGAACTTCGATTTCGATGCCTTCTTCAGGAACGATCTCAACAGGGTGAGAGTATCCAACGTTTAAAACAAGTTTATTTCCGGATTTAGACGCACGGTAACCGACACCGACTAATTCCAAACCTCTTTCAAATCCTTTAGATACACCTTCAACCATGTTGCCAAGCAGACTGCGAGTCGTACCATGCAGTGCACGGTGCTCTTTCTGATCAGAAGGACGAGCGACTGTAAGCACATTGTCCTCTACTTTAATCTCCATATCAGGGTGAAACGTACGAGTTAATTCTCCTTTTGGTCCTTTCACAGCTACAGTATTGTTATCGTTTAACGTTACTGTAACATCAGAAGGAATCTCAAGTAGCTTCTTACCTACACGAGACATACCAAACACCTCCATTCATGTTAAACTTCTTACCAAACGTATGCTAGAACTTCTCCACCAGCTTGTTTTGCACGGGCTTCTTTGTCCGTTAAAACACCTTGTGATGTAGAAATAATCGCGATTCCAAGACCGTTAAGTACGCGAGGTACTTCATTAGATTTAGCATAAACACGCAAACCAGGCTTGCTGATTCTTTTAAGACCAGTGATAACGCGCTCGTTGTTTTGTCCGTATTTCAAGAAAACGCGGATGATACCTTGTTTGCTGTCTTCTACGAACTCAACGTCACGAATGAAACCTTCACGCTTTAAAATTTCAGCAATTTCTCTTTTCAATTTAGAAGCAGGAATTTCAAGCTTCTCATGACGTACCATGTTTGCATTGCGAATACGAGTTAGCATATCTGCAATTGGATCTGTCATAACCATTATATAATTACCTCCTTCCCTTTCTTGGGGATTACCAGCTGGCTTTTTTCACGCCAGGAATTTGTCCTTTATATGCAAGCTCACGGAAACAAATACGGCAAAGTTTAAATTTACGAATGACTGAATGCGGACGTCCGCAGCGTTCACAGCGTGTGTACTCTTGTACTTTAAACTTTGGTGTACGTTGTTGTTTCGCAATCATAGACTTTTTAGCCACGATTTCGCCTCCCTTTCATTGATTATTTCTGGAACGGCATACCTACTTGAGTTAATAGCTCACGAGCTTCTTCGTCAGTATTAGCAGTTGTTACGATAACGATGTCCATTCCTCGAACCTTTGTTACTTTATCGTAGTCAATTTCAGGGAAGATTAACTGTTCTTTGATACCAAGTGTGTAGTTACCGCGACCGTCGAAAGATTTTTTAGAAACCCCGCGGAAGTCACGTACACGCGGTAAAGATACAGAAATAAGTTTATCAAGGAAATCATACATGCGCTCTCCGCGAAGAGTTACTTTCGCACCGATAGGCATTCCCTCACGAAGACGGAATCCAGCAATTGATTTCTTCGCACGAGTAACGACAGGTTTTTGACCTGCGATAAACGTTAATTCTTCAACAGCACTGTCGATTGCTTTCGCGTTTTGAACAGCGTCACCAACACCCATGTTGATTACGATTTTTTCGATTTTAGGCACTTGCATGACTGAATCATAGTTGAATTTAGTCATTAAAGCAGGTGCAATTTCTTTATTGTACTTTTCTTTAAGGCGGTTCATGAGATAGACCTCCCTTCCTTTTAATACTATTTATCTAGAACTTGCCCAGATTTTTTTGCTACACGAACTTTTTTGCCATCTTCCACTTTGTATCCTACGCGAGTCACTTCACCTGTTTTAGGATCGAGCGGCATAACGTTTGATACATGAATTGGCGCCTCTTGATTAGAAATACCGCCTTGAGGGTTAGCTTGAGTTGGTTTAGAGTGTTTCTTCACCATGTTAACACCTTCAACTAAAACGCGGTCCTTTTTAGGGAAAGCAGCAAGGATTGTTCCTTGTTTGCCTTTATCTTTACCAGAGATAACCATAACTTTATCGCCTTTTTTTACATGCATCCTGATCGCACCTCCTTGACTAAGGCATTTATTTCATTAGATAACTTCTGGAGCTAGAGAAACAATTTTCATAAAGTTGTTTTCACGCAATTCACGAGCAACTGGTCCGAAGATACGAGTTCCGCGTGGGCTCTTGTCGTCACGGATGATAACACATGCATTCTCATCGAAGCTGATGTATGAACCGTCACTTCTGCGCGCTCCGCTTTTCGTGCGAACGATAACAGCTTTTACGACTTCACCTTTTTTGACAACGCCTCCTGGTGTTGCTTGTTTAACCGTGCAAACAATTACATCACCAATGTTAGCTGTTTTACGTCCAGAACCACCAAGAACTTTAATAGTAAGTACTTCACGTGCGCCAGAGTTGTCAGCTACTTTTAAACGAGTCTCTTGTTGAATCATTATTTGTTACCTCCCTTCGGAAAAAGAATTCCGAACTTTATTAGATAATAACAGCTTCTTCGACAACTTCAACTAGACGGAAACGCTTAGTTGCAGACAATGGACGAGTTTCCATGATCTTTACGATGTCACCGATTTTAGCTTGATTATTTTCATCATGTGCTTTGAATTTTTTTGAGTATTTTACGCGTTTACCGTAAAGTGTATGTTTTTTGTATGTTTCAACAACAACAGTGATGGTTTTATCCATTTTGTCAGAAACAACACGGCCTTGGTAAACTTTGCGCTGGTTACGTTCGCTCATGCTCACGACCTCCCCTCAGTGATTATTTATTAGCAGCAATTTCTCTTTCACGAATCACAGTTTTCATGCGCGCGATAGCTTTGCGCACTTCACGAATGCGAGCAGTATTTTCAAGTTGTCCTGTCGCTAATTGAAAGCGAAGATTGAAAAGTTCTTCTTTAAGAGACTTTACTTTTTGTTCAATTTCAGCAGTGGTAAGGTCACGAATTTCATTAGCTTTCATTTGATTCACCACCAATTTCTTCACGTTTTACGAACTTCGTTTTAATTGGCAATTTGTGAGATGCAAGACGAAGCGCTTCACGAGCAACCTCTTCAGACACACCAGAAATTTCAAATAAAACTTTGCCCGGTTTTACAACAGCTACCCAACCTTCTGGAGCCCCTTTACCGGATCCCATACGTACCTCAAGCGGTTTAGCAGTGTAAGGTTTAGAAGGGAAAATTTTGATCCAAACTTTACCGCCACGTTTCATGTAACGAGTCATCGCAATACGTGCAGCTTCGATTTGACGGTTAGTGATCCATGAAGCCTCTAGAGCTTGGATACCGAATTCACCGAAATGTACTTCAGTACCGCCTTTCGCACGGCCACGCATTTTTCCGCGATGCTCTCTGCGATATTTAACGCGTTTTGGTAATAACATATTATTTTCCTCCTTCCTCAGTTTTCTTCTTAGTAGGAAGAACCTCTCCACGATAGATCCAGACTTTTACACCAAGCTTACCGTAAGTAGTGTCAGCTTCAGATGTTGCATAGTCAATGTCCGCACGCAATGTGTGCAATGGAACAGTTCCTTCACTGTAATATTCAGAACGAGCGATATCTGCACCGCCAAGACGACCAGAAACCATTGTTTTCACACCTTGTGCTCCAGCACGCATAGTACGTTGGATTTGTTGTTTCTGCGCACGGCGGAAAGAAACACGGTTTTCTAATTGACGAGCGATGTTGTCAGCAACTAGCTGTGCATCAAGATCTGCTCTTTTGATTTCAAGAATGTTAATGTGTACACGCTTGCCAGTAAGGCTGTTAAGGGCTTTGCGAAGTGCTTCAACTTCTGAACCGCCTTTACCGATAACCATACCAGGCTTAGCTGTGTGGATCGTAATGTTAACGCGGTTTGCTGCACGCTCGATTTCTACTTTAGAAACAGAAGCGTCAGAAAGGCGTTTGCTAATGTATTCACGAATTTTTAAATCTTCGTGCAGGAAGTCAGCGTAATCTTTACCAGCGTACCACTTAGATTCCCAATCACGAATGACTCCGATACGAAGACCGACTGGATTTACCTTTTGACCCACTACTTATCCCTCCTTCTTTTCTGATACAACGATTGTAATGTGGCTCGTACGTTTGTTGATTTGGCTCGCACGTCCCATAGCACGTGGGCGGAATCTTTTTAACGTAGGGCCTTCGTCAACGAATGCTTGAGAAATAACCAGGTTGTTAGCGTCCATTTCATAGTTATGCTCAGCATTTGCAATAGCGGATTTTAATACTTTCTCAATAATTGGAGAAGCAGCTCTTGGTGTAAGGTTCAAGATTGATACTGCCTCACCTACTTGCTTGCCTCGAATCAGGTCCATTACTAGACGTGCTTTACGAGGAGCAATACGGACTGTTCTTGCAACAGCTTTAGCTTGCATTTAAAAGCCTCCTCTCTTAGCGTCTTGTTTTTTTGTCATCACTAGCATGACCTTTGTACGTACGAGTTGGAGCGAATTCACCCAACTTGTGCCCTACCATATCTTCAGAGATGAATACAGGCACGTGTTTACGTCCGTCATAGACTGCAATTGTGTGACCAATAAACTGTGGGAAAATAGTAGAACGACGAGACCAAGTTTTTACGACTTGTTTCTTGTCTGCTTCATTTAATTTCTCGATTTTTGTCATCAAGTGTCCATCAACAAATGGTCCTTTTTTCAAGCTGCGAGCCATTTTGGAACCTCCCTTCGTGATTGCACTACGGTCCGAAGAGAACCGTAGACAACCCCGTTATTTATTTTTACGACGACGTACGATAAATTTATCAGATTTGTTCTTTTTCTTACGTGTCTTGAATCCAAGAGTTGGTTTACCCCATGGAGACATTGGTGATTTACGTCCGATTGGCGCACGTCCTTCACCACCACCGTGTGGGTGATCGTTAGGGTTCATTACAGAACCACGAACTGTAGGGCGGATGCCTTTCCAGCGAGAACGTCCAGCTTTACCAATGTTGATAAGTTCGTGCTGTTCGTTACCTACTTGACCGATAGAAGCACGGCAAGCAGAAAGAATCATGCGAACTTCACCAGAGTTAAGACGTACAAGAACGTATTTACCTTCTTTACCAAGAACCTGAGCAGATGTACCAGCTGAACGTACAAGCTGTCCGCCTTTACCAGGTTTTAATTCAATGTTATGCACAACTGTACCAACAGGGATGTTGATAAGTGGAAGTGCATTACCTACTTTAATGTCAGCTTCAGGACCTGACATGATTTCAGTACCCACTTGAATTCCTTTAGGAGCAAGAATGTAACGTTTTTCTCCGTCTGCATAGTTGATTAGAGCGATGTTAGCTGAACGGTTTGGATCGTATTCAACTGTAGCAACGCGTCCAGGTATACCATCTTTATCGCGTTTGAAGTCGATAACACGGTATTGGCGTTTATGTCCGCCACCTTGGTGACGTACAGTCAATTTACCTTGGTTGTTACGTCCGCCTTTTTTGTGAAGGGGAGCAAGCAAGGATTTTTCCGGCTTGTCAGTCGTGATTTCAGCAAAATCTGAAGTTGTCATGCCACGACGTCCATTAGAGGTCGGTTTATACTTTTTAATCGCCATTTTGAATTTCCCTCCTTCTTTTTACAGATAATTAAGCTTCAAAAATTTCGATTTCTTTGCTGTCTGCAGTAAGTTTTACGATCGCTTTTCTGCGACGGCTAGTCATACCAGTGTAGCGTCCGACACGTTTTGATTTACCTTTGTAGTTCATGATGTTGACTTTGTCAACTTTCACTCCAAAGATGCTTTCAACAGCGTCTTTCACTTCTGTTTTGTTAGCTCTAACATCGACTTCAAAAGTATATTTCTTTTCAGTCATTAAATCAGCAGAACGTTCAGTAATGACGGGGCGCTTTAGAACATCACGAGGATCTTTCATTATGCAAGCACCTCCTCTACTTTTTCAACCGCTGCTTTTGTAATCAGAAGCTTCTCGTGGTTGACAACGTCTAAAACGTTGATTCCGTTAGCTTCAACTACAGTAACTCCAGGAATGTTGCGAGCAGATAAAGCTACTGCTTCGTTAGCATCCGCAGTTACGATTAAAGCTTTTTTCTCAACAGATAATCCTTTAAGGATAGCTGCCATTTCTTTTGTTTTAGCCGTATCAAGAGTAAGATCTTCAAGAACGATGATGTTGTTGTCGATCACTTTAGAAGACAATACTGATTTGATTGCCAAGCGGCGAACTTTTTTAGGTAATTTATAAGAATAGCTGCGTGGTGTTGGGCCGAATACGACACCACCTCCGCGCCATTGCGGTGAACGGATAGAACCTTGACGGGCACGTCCAGTACCTTTTTGACGCCATGGTTTACGACCTCCGCCGCGTACTTCAGAACGATTTTTTACTTTGTGAGTTCCTTGACGTAAGGAAGCTCTTTGCATAAGAATAGCGTCGAATACAACACTCTCATTTGGCTCGATACCAAATACAGAAGCGTTTAATTCGATGTCACCAGCAGTAGAACCGTTTTGGTTGTATAATGCTACTTTTGGCATGATCAATTTCCTCCTTTCCTAAGAGAGTTATTTAGATTTAACAGCACTTTTAACAGTGATTAAAGATTTCTTCGCACCAGGTACGTTACCTTTGATCAAAAGAAGATTGCGTTCTGCATCAACTTTTACGACTTCAAGGTTTTGAACAGTGATTTGATCTCCGCCCATACGTCCAGGTAATAATTTACCTTTGAATACACGGTTAGGATCTACAGGTCCCATTGAACCAGGACGACGGTGGTAGCGTGAACCGTGAGACATAGGTCCGCGAGATTGTCCGTGGCGCTTGATTGCACCTTGGAAACCTTTACCTTTAGATACTCCTGTTACATCTACGATTTCTCCAGCAGAGAAAATTTCAACCTTGACTTCCTGACCAACTTCATACGCATCCATTTCCACTCCGCGTAATTCTTTAACGAAGCGCTTAGGAGCAGTTTCCGCTTTTGCAACGTGTCCTTTTTCAGGTTTGTTAGAAAGCTTTTCACGCTTGTCATCAAAACCAAGCTGGACTGCTTCATAACCGTCGTTTTCAGTTGTTTTCTTTTGAAGAACAACGTTTGGAGCAGCTTCAATAACAGTTACCGGAATAAGATCACCATTTTCAGCGAATACTTGCGTCATACCAATTTTTCTTCCTAAGATTCCTTTGGTCATTCGTCACACCTCCTATTAAGATCATTCTATATTTTAGAATTAAAGTTTAATTTCGATATCGACACCAGATGGTAAATCTAATCGCATGAGAGCATCAACAGTTTGTGGTGTTGGGTTCACAATGTCGATTAAACGTTTATGTGTACGCATTTCAAATTGCTCACGAGAATCTTTGTATTTGTGCACCGCACGAAGGATTGTGTAAACTGATTTTTCAGTTGGCAATGGGATCGGACCAGATACGCTGGCACCAGAACGTTTTGCCGTTTCAACAATCTTCTCTGCAGATTGATCAAGGATTCTATGATCATATGCTTTCAAACGAATACGAATTTTTTGTTTTGCCATTATTTTCCCTCCTTTTCGCCTACATCACGTTAGACAGTTCTCCGTGAGAAAAACCTGAACACCTTGCCATGGCAAAGCGGCCGGGTGTGTCAGCAACCTCTCACTTCATCGCAGTCAAAGACCAACATACACCATTATACAGAAAATAGACGTATGTTGCAAGACTTATTTAATATATGCATGGTTTGCACACTTTTTTTATTATACAGGTGTTTTTCTTATTTATCAAGGCTCTAACATAAGTGGTGCAATGCGTGGAGATTTAGTGTGCTCGCAAATAATGACGGCTCCTCGATATGCGGCGCATGAGCAGAATTCTCAAATTGAAGCCAGCGCTTTTCAGGTGCCTCAAGCCTTCGATAATACTGTTTCGAAATTTCTGCAGGAACAATTAAATCGTGTCTTCCCGAAATAAAATAACATGGTACTTTAATAGAAGGAACTGATGTGAATGCATTAAACCTGTACAACTCATCAGTTAAATGTTTTTTGGCAAATCGCTGTCCTTTCAGGAATTTGTGCATGTTTTTTATTCCATACTCACTGCCAGTGAGCATTTGAAAAAATACGGAAAAGATATGACGACGATGGTAAGTGAATCCTCCCCTGCTCACCTCGATACAAAACCGATAAATAAGATGCTGGATATCCTTTTCCCAAGGCGGGGGGCCGATGAAGCGTATGAGCGGAGAAATTATACTTGCACTCTTTGCATCAGAGATTTCGCGTAGATATTGGTAGGAAGCTGATTCTTCATAGAGAGGGTTAACAACCTGGCTAATTCCATAGTACGCGTAAAACAAATCCGGACGCTGCTGCAGTACATAAAGTGCTAGCAGGGAGCCCCACGAATGGCCGACAAGATATAATTTTGTTTTTGAAAAATGAGCTAGAAGCCATTGAGTGACATGAATTGCATCATTAATAAAATGTTGAATGTTCATGGAGTGATGGGGAATTCTCTTTGAATAAGAAAGCCCTGAACCTCTTTGATCCCAATGTACTACTGTAAAATGCTGTTCCAGTTCTTTTTGATAATGCCTAACATATCCGATTTGGGGTGTCCCCGGACCGCCATGTAAAAAAAGCAGCAATGGATTCTTCACATCAGTTCCATTAATCATCAGCATTTGCTTGGTATTTTCAATGTTCAGTTCTTTCATGATAGCGATTGATCTCTTTTCAGGAATCATAAAAATTAGCCCCTCAAATATGATAGCTCTTATTATACAAGAAAAAGATAAGTAAACAAAAAACGAGACCCGCAGGGGTCTCGTTTATCATGATACTATTACTCAGTGATTGTAGAAACAACGCCTGAACCAACAGTACGTCCGCCTTCACGAATAGAGAAACGAGTTCCTTCTTCGATAGCGATTGTAGAGATAAGTTCAACGTTCATTTCAGTGTTGTCTCCAGGCATAACCATTTCTACGCCTTCTGGAAGTTGGATGATACCAGTTACGTCAGTTGTACGGAAGTAGAACTGAGGACGGTAGTTAGAGAAGAATGGAGTATGACGTCCACCCTCTTCTTTAGAAAGAACGTAAACTTCAGCTTTGAATTTGCTGTGTGGAGTGATTGTACCTGGTTTAGCAAGTACTTGACCACGTTGGATTTCTTCACGAGATACACCGCGAAGAAGGGCACCAATGTTGTCACCAGCTTCAGCGTAATCAAGAAGCTTACGGAACATTTCAACACCTGTAACAGTTGTTTTCTTGTTCTCATCTTGAAGACCGATGATTTCAACTTCGTCACCGACTTTAACTTGTCCGCGTTCTACACGGCCAGTAGCAACTGTACCACGACCAGTGATTGAGAATACGTCCTCAACTGGCATCATGAATGGTTTTTCAGTGTCACGTTCTGGAGTTGGGATGTACTCATCAACTGCATCCATAAGTTCGAAGATTTTTGCTTCCCACTCAGCATCTCCTTCAAGAGCTTTAAGAGCAGAACCTTTAACAACTGGTACATCATCACCAGGGAAGTCATATTCGCTAAGAAGATCGCGAACTTCCATTTCAACTAGTTCAAGAAGCTCTTCGTCGTCTACCATGTCGCATTTGTTTAAGAATACAACGATGTATGGCACACCAACGTTTTTAGAAAGAAGGATGTGCTCACGAGTTTGTGGCATTGGGCCATCAGCAGCAGATACTACAAGGATAGCTCCGTCCATTTGCGCAGCACCAGTGATCATGTTTTTAACATAGTCAGCGTGTCCTGGGCAGTCAACGTGTGCATAGTGACGAGTTTCAGTTTCGTACTCAACGTGTGCAGTAGAGATTGTGATACCGCGCTCGCGTTCTTCTGGTGCACCATCAATTTGATCGTACGCCATAGCTGTACCTTTACCAGATTTCTTATGAAGTACTGTTGTGATAGCAGCAGTTAAAGTTGTTTTACCATGGTCAACGTGTCCAATTGTACCAATATTGGCATGTGATTTGGAACGGTCGAATTTTTCTTTAGCCATTCTAAAATCCTCCTTAAGAGCTTTTAATTAGTAATGTATAGAGTGATAGGAAGTGAAAGAAAGCTTTCACTTCCTCATCTTACAATAGTAGTTATACTTGAGTTAAGCGGCAAAATCAATTATTCGCCTTTATTTTTTTTGATAATTTCTTCTGCGACGCTCTTCGGCACTTCTTCGTAGTGATCCATGTGCATAGTGAACGTACCGCGACCTTGCGTGTTAGAACGAAGTGCAGTAGCGTAACCGAACATTTCAGCAAGAGGAACCATAGCACGAACAACTTGAGCGTTACCGCGTGCTTCCATACCTTCTACGCGTCCGCGACGTGAAGTGATATCACCCATGATATCTCCCATGTATTCTTCTGGAATAACCACTTCTACTTTCATGATTGGTTCAAGAAGAACTGGGTTACATTTGCTGACTGCATTTTTCAATGCCATAGAAGCAGCAACTTTAAATGCCATTTCGTTTGAGTCAACATCATGGTAAGAACCGTCGAAAAGTTTAGCTTTAATGTCGATAAGCGGGAAGCCTGCTAGTACACCATTTTCAAGTGCATCTTCCAGACCTGCTTGAACAGCTGGGATGTATTCACGAGGAACAACCCCACCGACAATCGCATTTTCAAATTCAAAGCCAGCGCCTTCTTCGTTTGGTTCGAATTCGATCCAAACGTGTCCGAACTGACCGCGTCCACCAGACTGACGTACGAATTTACCTTCAACTTTTGCACCGGTACGGAATGTTTCACGGTACGCAACCTGAGGAGCACCAACATTGGCTTCTACTTTAAATTCGCGTTTCATACGGTCAACAATGATATCAAGGTGAAGTTCACCCATACCAGAGATGATCGTTTGGCCAGTTTCTGGGTTTGTTTGAGTACGGAATGTAGGGTCTTCTTCAGCAAGTTTCGCTAAAGCGATACCCATTTTATCTTGGTCAGCTTTTGATTTAGGCTCAATAGCGACGTCGATAACTGGTTCTGGGAATTCCATTGACTCAAGGATAACAAGATCCTTCTCATCACATAGAGTATCTCCAGTAGTAGTATCTTTTAGACCTACAGCAGCTGCGATATCCCCTGCGTAAACAGTAGAGATTTCTTCACGGCTGTTAGCGTGCATTTGAAGAATACGTCCAACACGCTCACGTTTGCCTTTAGTAGAGTTTTTCACGTATGAACCGGAATCAAGTGTTCCAGAGTACACACGGAAGAACGTCAGCTTACCAACGTAAGGGTCAGTCATAACTTTAAATGCTAATGCAGAGAATGGCTCTTCATCAGAAGAATGACGCTCAATCTCTTCATTTGTATCAGGACGAACACCTTTGATTGCAGCAACGTCAGTTGGTGCAGGAAGGTAGTCAAGAACAGCATCAAGTACTAGTTGAACACCTTTGTTTTTGAAGGCAGAACCAACAAGAACAGGGTAGAACTCAACATTTAATGTACCTTTACGAATACCTGCTTTTAACTCGTCAATCGTGATTTCTTCACCCTCAAGGTATTTATCCATAAGCTCTTCATCAAGCTCACATACAGCTTCAATAAGACTGTTGCGAAGCTCTTCAGCTTGCTCTTTGTACTCTTCAGGGATTTCTTTCGCATCAGAGCGAGTTCCAAGGTCATCTTCATAGAAATACGCAACGTTTTCTACAAGGTCGATGATACCTTCGAAGTTATCTTCAGCACCGATCGGCAATTGAATTGCATGAGCGTTTGCTTGAAGACGGTCTCTTAAAGTTCCTACAGAGTAAAGGAAGTCCGCACCTATTTTGTCCATTTTGTTAACAAAAACGATACGAGGTACTCCGTAAGTTGTTGCCTGACGCCAAACAGTTTCTGTTTGAGGCTCAACGCCTGATTGAGCGTCAAGTACAGCAACAGCACCATCAAGTACACGAAGAGAACGTTCAACTTCAACTGTGAAGTCTACGTGTCCTGGAGTATCGATGATGTTTACGCGGTATCCTTTCCACTGTGCAGTTGTCGCAGCGGAAGTGATTGTGATACCACGTTCTTGTTCCTGCTCCATCCAGTCCATTTGTGAAGCTCCTTCGTGAGTTTCACCAATCTTGTGGATACGACCAGTATAGAACAAGATACGTTCTGTAGTAGTCGTTTTACCGGCATCGATGTGAGCCATGATTCCGATATTACGAGTTTTTTCTAAGGAGAACTCTCTTGCCATTGGGTAATTTCTCCTTCCTTATTAGGAAATTGTGTTTTGTTAATATATAAATCCTACCAGCGATAGTGAGCAAATGCTTTGTTTGCTTCAGCCATCTTGTGAGTGTCTTCACGTTTCTTAACAGCAGCACCAGTGTTGTTAGCTGCGTCAAGGATTTCGTTAGCTAAACGCTCTTCCATCGTTTTTTCACCGCGAAGACGAGCGTAGTTAACTAACCAGCGAAGTCCAAGAGTCGTACGACGTTCAGGACGAACTTCTACAGGAACTTGGTAGTTCGCACCACCTACACGGCGTGCTTTTACTTCAAGTACAGGCATGATGTTTTTCAATGCTTGTTCGAAAACCTCCATTGCATCATTGCCAGTACGTTCTTTAATGATATCGAATGACTTGTATAGGATTGTTTGAGACTTACCTTTTTTACCATCGATCATCATTTTGTTGATTAGACGAGATACAAGCTTAGAGTTGTAAATCGGATCAGGTAAAACGTCTCTTTTTGCTACAGGACCTTTACGTGGCATCTGAATATCCTCCCTTCATCAATTATGCGTATTTTCGTTTATTATTTTGCTTTAGGTTTTTTCGTACCGTATTTAGAACGGCCTTGCGCACGGTTTTCAACTCCAGCAGTGTCAAGCGCACCACGAACGATGTGGTAACGTACCCCTGGTAAGTCCTTTACACGTCCGCCGCGGATAAGTACAACACTGTGCTCTTGCAGGTTGTGACCGATACCAGGAATGTAAGCAGTAACCTCGATTCCGTTAGTTAAACGAACACGAGCATATTTACGAAGTGCTGAGTTCGGTTTTTTCGGTGTCATTGTACCAACACGAGTACATACCCCGCGTTTTTGTGGAGAAGATACGTTAGTGTGCTCTTTTTTAAAGCTGTTGTATCCTTTGTTAAGTGCAGGAGACTTTGAGTTTTCTACTTTACTCACGCGTCCTTTGCGAATTAGCTGATTAATTGTAGGCATATTATTTTCCTCCCTTCATTGCGTTTTATAACCCACATACCCAGGTGGTTCATCAAAAGGCAAAAAACAATGTCTTTACACAAGATGAAATCTTACGCAAAAACAAAAGTACGTTATAAAATAATGGCAACAGCGGCTGCTCCTACCTCAATTCCGCAGGCTTTGCCGAGCTTTTTCATGGATTCAACCATTGAGACAGAGATCCCTTGATCTTCCGCAAGTGAAACTACACTTGACGTGAGTACCGGATCTGCATCTTTTGCAACGACTACTTCCTTTACTGAACCTCGTTTTAGAGCTTTCACTGTTTGCTTCGTACCAATAATAATTGATTTGGCCTGTGATACTTTATCATAAGACATAAACATATCCTCCAAAGTAACAGGTTTATTTCGAGCACCTTGGTTATATTATCATTCTAGGAGACGAATGTCAACAAGGTATGACATTTTTTAGTTTCGCTCATCTCATAGAGTGATTTTTTCATTAAATATATCTGCTGAAAGACTGTTTTGGCAGTCTTTCAGCAGTTTTAAATCAATTATTCAACCGGAACCATGTCTTCAGTTGGCTGAACATTTGAAACTGGCTTTACTTTACGGTATTTCATCATACCTGTACCAGCTGGAACAAGCTTACCGATGATAACATTCTCTTTCAAGCCGAGAAGCTCGTCACGCTTACCTTTAATTGCTGCATCTGTAAGGACACGTGTGGTTTCCTGGAAGGAAGCAGCAGATAAGAATGAATCTGTCTCAAGAGATGCTTTTGTAATACCGAGTAAGACAGGACGCCCTGTAGCAGGACGATTGCCTTCAAGCAATACCTTTTTGTTCGCTTCAGTAAATTGGTGAATATCAAGCAATGTACCTGGAAGCACATCAGTGTCACCAGCGTCAATCACGCGGACTTTGCGAAGCATCTGGCGAACCATTACCTCTACGTGTTTATCACCAATTTCAACACCCTGCATACGGTAAACCTTTTGAACCTCATGGAGAAGATACTCTTGAACAGTAGTCAGGTCAGTCACTTTGAGAAGCTCTTTCGGATCGATTGAACCTTCTGTCAGTACTTGGCCTCGAGTAATTTTATCTCCTTCCGCTACTTTCAAGCGGGAGTTATAAGGTGCCGTATAAGAACGTGTTTCTACTGCGCCTTGAACCACAATTTCCTGTTGCTTATCACGAACTTCATTGATCTCAACGACTGTACCGTCGATCTCTGTAATTGTTGCCTGACCTTTCGGATTACGTGCTTCGAAAAGCTCTTGAATACGCGGAAGACCCTGTGTGATATCGTCTCCGGCAACCCCGCCTGTATGGAATGTACGCATTGTTAACTGCGTACCAGGCTCACCGATTGATTGGGCAGCAATGATACCGACAGCTTCACCGACTTCAACATCGGATCCAGTTGCAAGATTTCGGCCATAGCATCGTTTACATACACCATGAGGCGTATTACATGTGAAGGCAGAACGGATCCACACTTCTTCAATTCCAGCTTCCACAATTTCTAAAGCCTTATCTTCATCGATCAGTTCGTTTTCATTAACAAGCACTTCACCTGTTTCAGGGTGCTTCACTTGTTTTCGTGCAAAACGGCCGACTAAGCGTTCTTCTAAACGCTCAATGGTTTCAGTTCCTTCTTTAAGAGGCTTAGCAAGGATGCCTCGGTCAGTTCCACAATCAGTTTCACGAATGATAACATCTTGCGCAACGTCAACGAGACGGCGTGTAAGGTAACCTGAGTCAGCAGTTTTAAGGGCGGTATCGGCAAGACCTTTACGCGCACCGTGAGTGGAGATAAAGTACTCCAATACTGTCAGACCTTCACGGAAACTTGATTTGATCGGCAACTCAATGATACGTCCAGCCGGGTTGGCCATCAGACCGCGCATTCCGGCAAGCTGCGTAAAGTTAGACGCGTTACCACGGGCACCAGAGTCACTCATCATGTAGATCGGGTTGAGTTCATCAAGTGATTTCATCAGTTTGCCTTGGATAACGTCTTTTGCAGCACTCCAGATAGAGATGACTCTCTCATAGCGCTCTTCTTCTGTAATAAGACCGCGGCGGAACTGCTTCATAACGTTATCAACTTTGCTTTGCGCTTCCTCAAGAATTTCTTGTTTATCATCGAGTACGACGATGTCAGAAACCCCAACTGTAATACCAGCTTTTGTTGAATATTTGAAACCTAGGTTTTTCATGCGGTCAAGCATTTTAGACGTTTCCGTGATATGGAATCGTTTAAAGATTTCCGCGATGATTTTACCCAGAATACCTTTTTTAAATGGTGCATTGATTGGCTGCTGTGCAATGATAGCTTTAACATCAGCACCTTTTTCTAAGAAGAAACGGTCAGGTGTTTTCTCTTCAATATTGCTCTTCGTTGGTTCATTCATGTAAGGGAATGATTCCGGAAGAATTTCATTGAAGATCAGCTTACCGACAGTTGTAATTAACAATTTTGAGCGCTGTTCTTCGGTAAATGTCACATTCTTAAGGGAGTTCGCTGCAACAGCCACTCTCGTATGAAGGTGAACATATCCGTTTTGATACGCGAGAAGCGCTTCATCAGTATTCTTGAAGACCATACCTTCACCGACAGCACCGGCACGCTCAAGAGTCAGGTAGTAGTTACCCAGTACCATATCCTGAGACGGCGTTACAACCGGTTTACCATCTTTAGGGTTCAAGATGTTTTGGGCAGCAAGCATCAAGATGCGTGCCTCAGCTTGTGCTTCAGCAGATAATGGTACGTGTACCGCCATTTGGTCACCGTCAAAGTCAGCGTTATAAGCTGTACATACGAGCGGGTGAAGACGGATTGCGCGTCCTTCAACAAGTGTTGGTTCAAACGCTTGGATACCCAATCTGTGAAGTGTAGGGGCACGGTTCAGAAGTACCGGATGCTCCTTAATAACTGATTCCAGTACATCCCATACTTCAGGCTGTACGCGCTCAATTTTGCGTTTCGCACTCTTAATGTTGTGAGCAAGACCTTTTTCAACAAGCTCTTTCATAACGAAAGGTTTGAAAAGTTCAAGCGCCATTTCCTTCGGTAATCCGCATTGGTACATTTTTAAATGAGGACCAACAACGATTACAGAACGTCCGGAGTAATCGACACGTTTACCAAGAAGGTTTTGACGGAAACGACCTTGCTTCCCTTTCAGCATGTGAGAAAGAGATTTTAACGGTCTGTTACCAGGACCTGTTACAGGACGTCCGCGGCGGCCGTTGTCAATTAGGGCATCGACAGCCTCTTGAAGCATACGTTTTTCGTTTTGAACGATGATGCTAGGCGCACCAAGGTCCAGAAGGCGTTTCAAACGATTGTTACGGTTGATGACACGACGATAAAGGTCGTTCAAATCAGAAGTCGCAAAACGTCCGCCATCTAGCTGAACCATCGGTCTAAGCTCAGGAGGAATAACAGGCAGCACATCAAGGATCATCCAAGAAGGCTTGTTTCCTGAGTTACGGAAGGCTTCTAAAACTTCAAGGCGTTTGATCGCACGAGTACGACGCTGACCTTGTGATGTTTTCAGCTCTTCTTTTAACATATCCACTTCTTTTACAAGATCGATATCTTGAAGAAGTTTGTGAATCGCTTCTGCACCCATAGACGCTTGGAATTTATTACCGTATTTATCAAGATAAGCACGGTATTCCTTCTCAGACAGAAGCTGTTTCTTTTCAAGCGGTGTGTTTGCCGGATCAGTTACAACGTAAGAAGCAAAGTAAATGACTTCCTCTAAAGCACGAGGTGACATATCCAGCACAAGACCCATACGGCTTGGAATACCTTTGAAATACCAAATGTGGGAAACTGGGGCAGCCAGTTCAATGTGCCCCATTCTCTCACGACGGACTTTAGCCCGTGTTACTTCGACTCCGCAGCGGTCACAAACTACGCCTTTATAACGAACTCGCTTGTACTTCCCGCAATGACATTCCCAGTCCTTAGTCGGTCCGAAAATGCGTTCGCAGAATAGACCGTCCTTTTCAGGTTTTAACGTACGATAGTTTATCGTTTCAGGCTTTTTCACTTCACCAAAAGACCATGAACGGATTTTATCCGGTGAAGCAAGACCGATGTTCATATACTCAAAATTGTTCACATCTAGCAAGGGGCCTACCTCCCTTTTTATCTTCGGATTAACCGATGTCACTTGCCTTTATAACTAGAGATTATTCTTTTGTTACTACATCGCGTTCAACGTCTGCAGATGCTGTTTCTTCCGGCTCTTCATCACCTGATAATGCCAGGCCGTCAGCTTGTTTCGCATCTTCTTCGTCTTCTAAATCTCTCATTTCTATTTCTTCTTCATCACTGGAGAGGATTTTGACATCCATACCTAAGCTTTGAAGTTCTTTGATTAATACTTTGAATGATTCCGGAACACCTGGTTCAGGAACGTTGTCGCCTTTAACGATGGCTTCATATGTTTTCACACGTCCAACCACGTCATCAGACTTAACAGTCAGAATTTCTTGAAGAGTGTAAGCCGCACCGTAAGCTTCAAGTGCCCAAACCTCCATCTCACCGAAACGCTGTCCGCCAAATTGCGCTTTACCGCCAAGAGGCTGCTGCGTAACAAGTGAGTAAGGACCAGTAGAACGTGCATGAAGTTTATCGTCAACCATGTGGGCCAGTTTGATCATGTACATGATACCGACAGATACACGGTTATCAAACGGTTCACCAGTACGTCCGTCGTAAAGCACTGTTTTGGCGTCACGAGACATGCCGGCCTCTTCAAGTGTTTCCCAGACATCCTCTTCACGCGCTCCGTCAAATACAGGAGATGCGATGTGAATGCCGAGATAACGAGCGGCCATACCCATATGAAGCTCCAATACCTGCCCGATGTTCATACGAGATGGTACGCCCAGCGGGTTAAGCATGATATCAATTGGTGTGCCGTCAGGAAGGTAAGGCATATCCTCTTCAGGAAGAATCTTAGAGATAACACCTTTGTTACCGTGACGACCGGCCATTTTATCCCCTTCAGAAATCTTACGTTTCTGAACGATATATACGCGCACCAACTGGTTAACACCTGGAGGAAGTTCATCTCCGTCTTCACGGTTGAAGACTTTAACGTCGTGAATAATTCCGCCGCCGCCGTGAGGCACACGAAGAGAAGTATCACGAACCTCGCGGGCTTTTTCACCAAAGATGGCGTGAAGCAGGCGTTCTTCTGCAGTCAGTTCAGTTACGCCTTTAGGCGTTACTTTACCAACAAGAAGATCTCCGTCTTTTACTTCTGCCCCAATACGGATGATTCCGCGGTCATCAAGATTGCGAAGCGCATCTTCACCGACGTTTGGTATATCACGAGTGATTTCTTCAGGTCCAAGTTTCGTATCACGTGCTTCTGATTCATATTCTTCAATGTGGATAGATGTATAAACATCATCCTTCACAAGGCGTTCACTCATGATGATGGCATCCTCATAGTTGTAGCCATCCCATGTCATGAAGCCGACCATTACGTTACGGCCAAGTGCAAGTTCACCAAGCTCCATAGAAGGACCGTCAGCAAGGATTTCTCCTTTTACCACTTCATCGCCGACACTTACGATCGGGCGCTGGTTGTAGCACGTACCTTGGTTAGAGCGGACAAATTTCAGCAGGCTGTATTTATCCAGGTTTCCTTTAACTTTTTGACCGTCTACTTCTTCATAACGGCGAACCCAAACGTTTTTCGCTTCTACGCGTTCAACGATACCAGGGTGTTTACAAATAACAGCGGCACCAGAGTCTTTACCTGATACGTATTCCATACCAGTTCCAACGAATGGCGCTTCCGGCTGCATCAAAGGCACAGCCTGACGCTGCATGTTCGCTCCCATGAGGGCACGGTTGGAGTCATCGTTTTCTAAGAACGGGATACATGCTGTCGCAGCAGAAACAACCTGCTTAGGCGATACATCCATGTAGTCCACACGGTTTCTGGAAACAACGGTGTTCTCCCCGCGGAAACGGGCTACGATACTGTCATCAATAAATCCGCCTTCGTCATCAAGACGAGCGTTCGCTTGAGCGACAACGTAGTTATCCTCTTCATCAGCAGTTAAGTAATCGATTCTGCCCGTTACCTTCCCTGTTTCTGGGTCAACGCGGCGATACGGCGTTTCAATGAAGCCAAAACGGTTTACTTTTGCATAAGATGAAAGTGAGTTGATCAAACCGATGTTCGGGCCCTCAGGCGTTTCAATCGGACACATACGGCCATAGTGGGAGTAGTGAACGTCACGCACTTCCATTCCGGCACGCTCACGTGTCAATCCGCCCGGTCCTAATGCTGACAGACGGCGCTTGTGCGTTAATTCAGCAAGCGGGTTCGTCTGATCCATGAATTGAGAAAGCTGAGAGCTTCCAAAGAACTCTTTAATGGACGCAATAACAGGACGAATATTGATCAGCTGCTGAGGCGTAATTGTATTCGTATCTTGAATTGACATTCTCTCACGAACCACACGCTCCATACGGCTTAAACCGATACGGAATTGGTTCTGGAGAAGCTCGCCTACAGAACGTAAACGGCGGTTTCCAAGATGATCAATATCATCAGTGTCGCCTACTCCGTGCAGCAGATTGAAGAAGTAGCTGATAGAAGAAATAATATCAGCAGGTGTAATGTTTTTAATCTCTTCTTCAATGTAAGCATTGCCGATTACATTAATAACCTGTTCTCCTTCTTGATCAGTCGGAGCAAAGATTTTAATTGATTGAAGGGTTACTTCATCTTCAACAACGCCGCCATTCGGATACAGCTTTCTGAAACCGATTCCGTTTTCTAAGTATGGCAGTACTTTATCAAGTGTTCTTCTATCAAGAATCTGACCTTTTTCAGCCAGGATTTCTCCTGTTTCTGGGTCAACAAGCGTTTCAGCAAGTCTCTGATTAAAGAGGCGATTCTTAATATGAAGTTTTTTATTAATTTTATAGCGTCCTACATTGGCAAGATCGTATCGTTTCGGATCAAAGAAACGAGAATCAAGCAAGCTTTTCGCATTTTCTACTGTAGGCGGCTCTCCAGGACGGAGGCGCTCGTAAATTTCAAGCAGCGCTTTGTCGCTGTTTTCTGTGTTATCTTTATCAAGCGTATTTCGCAGGTATTCATTTTCTCCTATGAGATCAAGAATCTCTTGATCGGAGCCGAAGCCGAGAGCACGCAAAAGAACCGTAACCGGCAACTTACGTGTGCGATCAATGCGGACATAAACAACATCTTTCGCATCAGTTTCGTATTCTAACCATGCGCCACGGTTTGGAATGACAGTTGCGGTAAAACCTTTTTTACCGTTTTTGTCTACTTTACCACTGAAATATACACTTGGAGACCGTACAAGCTGGGAAACGATAACGCGTTCCGCACCGTTAATGATAAAAGTACCTGTGTCTGTCATAATAGGGAAATCTCCCATGAAGACATCTTGGTCTTTTACCTCTCCAGTTTCTTTGTTAATTAAACGAACCTTCACTCTTAGCGGAGCTGAGTAAGTCACATCACGTTCTTTTGATTCCTCTACAGGATATTTAGGCTCACCTAAACTATAATCAATGAACTCAAGAGAGAGGTTACCAGTGAAATCCTCAATTGGCGATATGTCTTGAAACATCTCTCTAAGACCCTCATCAAGAAACCACTGATAAGAAGAGGTTTGAATTTCAATGAGATTTGGTAATTCTAACACTTCGCTAATGCGAGCATAGCTTCTGCGCTGGCGGTGTCGTCCATACTGAACTAGTTGACCTGTCAACTGATTCACCCCTCAAATCATGCGTATTATATGTGTAATAAGCATTTTCTTCTTTCTAAGAAAGAAAATACTTTTACAAGACAAAAGAAAAAAGGGTTTCTAATTAAGAAAACCACATCCAAAAACAAATACCGATTTTATTAGCATTTCCATACTTGTATAATTTATACATAGATATTGACATTTCATCATATCAAGCAAAATATATACATTGGCATTTTATAATATTAACATAGCTAAAATACCGAGTCAAACTTTTTTTGCTTTTATGATATAATAGCCTTTCTTTTTTTGAAAGACTGAAACTTCATCGAACAATTCCTCGAGCTTTTCAATGGCAGAAGGCGCGCCTTGCTTTTTCTGTATGACGATCCACAACTCACCTGAAGCTTTTAAGTGTTCAGCGCTTTTCTCAAAGATAGCATGGACAACTTTTTTTCCGGCTCGGATTGGGGGATTTGTAAGAATAGAAGCAAATGTTTGAGCAGAATCAACGTTCGAAAACAAATCACTCTGATAAATCTTAACGTTTGTTATTCCGTTTTGTTCCGCATTTTCATTTGATAGCTCTACGGCTCTCTCATTAACGTCAATCATGTGGATGGTCCGGTCTTTAAAGTCGCTAGCCAGTGATAAACCAATTGGGCCGTATCCGCAGCCTACATCCAGAAAGCTGCCCTCAACTTCAGGCTCTTCAAAAGAATCGATCAGCAGACGGGAGCCGAAATCAACTTCCTTTTTCGAAAAAACCCCGCTGTCGCTGGTAAACGTGAAATCTTTATTACGAAGCCGGAAAGACCAGGTTTGCCTGTTGCTTTGTACTGAAGGTTTTTCTGAATAATAATGCTCACTCATTATTAGAACCTCCTTTTTTATGGCTTAAAGAATGGCAAAGAAAAAGCCCGCCTCATAAAAGCGAGCTTCCCCTACAGGTAAGTGAAGATTACTTAACTTCTACAGAAGCGCCAACTTCTTCAAGTTTAGCTTTAAGCTCTTCAGCTTCTTCTTTAGCAATACCTTCTTTAAGTGGTTTTGGAGTGTTGTCAACAAGTTCTTTAGCTTCTTTCAAGCCAAGACCAGTGATTTCACGTACAACTTTGATAACTTTGATTTTTTGAGAACCTGCACCAGCAAGGATAAGGTCGAATTCGCTTTGCTCTTCAGCAGCGCCGCCTGCAGCAGCTCCGCCAGCTACAGCTACAGGTGCAGCAGCAGTTACGCCAAATTCTTCTTCGATTGCTTTTACTAGGTCGTTCAATTCAAGTACAGTTGCTTCTTTAACGGAAGCAATGATTTCTTCGATATTTAAAGCCATTTGTAATTCCTCCATTTTGTTTTAATTTATGAAAAACTGATTAGATTAAGCGCCTTGTTCTTCCTTTTGTTCTGCCACAGCTTTTGCAGCAAGAGCAAAGTTGCGAACTGGAGCTTGAAGTACGCTAAGCAACATAGAAAGCAAGCCTTCGCGTGATGGAAGTTCAGCAAGAGCTTTCACTTCTTCAACAGTAGAAACTTTACCTTCGATAACGCCAGCTTTGATTTCAAGAGCTTCGTGATTTTTAGCGAAGTCATTAAGAACTTTAGCCGGAGCGACAACATCTTCAGTGCTGAATGCGATCGCGTTCGGTCCAGTTAGAAAATCATTCAAACCATTAAGCTCAGCTTGTTCAACCGCACGGCGAGTCATCGTATTTTTGTAAACTTTGAACTCAACGTTAGCTTCGCGAAGCTGTTTACGAAGTTCTGTTACTTCAGAAACGTTAAGTCCGCGATAGTCAACGATGATCGTTGATTTACTTTCTTTCAGTTTAGAAGCAATTTCTTCAACAACAACTTTTTTTGTTTCAATTGCGCTGCTCATGGTTACACCTCCTGTAGATTCTTGTGTAACACTTATACCGTTAGGTGATCACGACTGAGACGACGGATTCCATATAAAAAGCCTCCATGAGACATGGAGGCTGTATATACAAGCATACGTAACGTAATAGCTGTGATAATATACACCTCGGTAGGATGATTAAGCGGTTAGGCCCCTACTGTCTACGGTATAAATGATATTCTATTTTACAACATTTTGAATCATATCAGAATGTTGATGTCATGTCAATATTATTTTACGTTGAAAGTTGAAGCGTCTACTTTAACACCAGGTCCCATAGTAGAAGTTACAGCAACGTTTTTCACGTATACGCCTTTTGCTGCAGCAGGTTTAGCTTTCAGGATTGTATCGTACATTGTTGTGAAGTTCTCAACAAGTTTTTCATCCTCGAAAGAAACTTTACCGATAGGAACATGGATGTTTCCAGCTTTATCAACACGGTATTCAACTTTACCAGCTTTGATTTCATTAACAGCTTTTTCAACTTCGAAAGTAACTGTACCAGTTTTAGGGTTTGGCATTAAACCTTTTGGTCCAAGTACACGACCGATTTTACCAACTTCACCCATCATGTCAGGTGTAGCTACGATTACATCAAAATCGAACCAGCCTTGTTGAATTTTGTTGATGTAGTCAGTATCGCCAACGAAATCTGCACCAGCAGCTTCAGCTTCTTTCGCTTTTTCGCCTTTTGCGAAAACGAGAACGCGCTGAGTTTTACCAGTTCCGTTTGGAAGAACAACTGCTCCACGGATTTGCTGGTCGTTTTTACGAGGGTCAACCCCTAGACGGAAAGCTACTTCAACTGTAGCGTCGAATTTAGCTGTGTTTGTTTTTTTAACGAGAGCTACTGCTTCAGAAACGTCGTAAGCTTTTGAACGGTCTACAAGCTTAGCAGCTTCAACGTACTTTTTACCTTTTTTAGCCATTTTAAAATTTCCTCCTTATGTGGTTATAGCGGAATAACCTCCCACGAATAAGGGTTGCGAACTTGTGAAAACTCGCAACCCGACAAGAAACAAATTAATCCTCGATTACAATACCCATACTGCGGGCAGTACCTTCAACCATGCGCATTGCCGCTTCAACGTCTGCTGCGTTTAAGTCAGGCATTTTCGTTTCAGCGATTTCGCGTACTTTATCGCGCTTAACGGTTGCCACTTTATTACGGTTTGGTTCACCAGAACCAGACTCAATTCCAGCTGCTTTTTTAAGCAATACTGCAGCAGGTGGAGTTTTTGTAATAAATGTAAATGAACGGTCTTCGTAAACCGAAATTTCAACAGGAATGATTAAACCAGCTTGGTCAGCTGTACGAGCGTTAAACTCCTTACAGAATCCCATGATGTTAACACCGGCTTGACCAAGTGCAGGTCCAACTGGTGGCGCTGGGTTAGCTTTTCCAGCAGGAATTTGCAATTTTACAACTTTTACTACTTTTTTAGCCACGAGACACACCTCCTTAAGTCCGTGATGTGGTAATAGGGTAAACCCTCCCACTCAAGGTTTCATTCTTTATATGAATGACGAAATATCAAGCTAGTTGCCTTGGATAAGTCCAAGACGTACCTTTGCTATATTATCATTTATATATAGCAATTTCAAGTTTTTTCACATTACAATTTATCGATTTGGGTAAATTCCAGCTCAACCGGGGTTTCACGGCCGAACATATTAACGAAAACTTTGACCTTGCTTTTATCATAATCAATCTCTTCAATTGATCCGGTAAAGTTCGCAAAAGGCCCGTCTATTACTTTCACTGTTTCTTTCAGTTCAAAGTCAATATCAGTTTTGCGTTCATCCATGCCCATTCTCTTCAGAATGGTTTCTGCTTCGCCAGGAAGCAGCGGCGTCGGTTTTGAACCAGAGCCGGCAGATCCTACGAATCCAGTAACGCCCGGCGTGTTGCGCACAACATACCAAGAGTCGTCTGTCATTACAATTTCAACAAGCACATAACCAGGGAATACTTTCTTTTTCACGACTTTCTTCTTGCCGTTTTTGATATCCGTTTCTTCTTCTTCAGGTACGACTACACGGAAAATTTTATCCTGCATCCCCATTGATTCAACACGTTTTTCCAAGTTGGCTTTTACTTTATTCTCATAACCAGAGTACGTGTGAACAACATACCAATTCTTTTCCATTCTCTTCAGGACTGTCCAGTCCTTCCCTCCCCGCATTTGGTTTTAGTGAATGACCATAACGCTTCAAGCAAAAAATAGGCGGCAAGCCTATGATAACTTTCATTTTAAGCCACAATAAAAAACCCGCTGAACGGGTTTTGGCAAGTGATATTATGATCTATTATAGCACGTATTGCTGATCATTATTCAACTATTAAACGAATTAATTGAGAAATTCCTGTGTCAAGGAGGGCAAAAAAGATAACAAAAAAGATAACTGTTGAAATCACCGTAACGGTATAACGCGTTAACTCTTTTCCTTTAGGCCAGCTTACCTTTTTCATTTCTTTCCCAACATCTTTAAAGAATCTCATAATACGCATGTAAAAGACCTCCACAATTTAAAAGCGCAAAAACTATTTTGTTTCAAGATGAGCTGTATGTGAATTGCAAGTACTGCAGTATTTCTTTACTTCTAATCGCTCAGCCGCTGATGCAGAGCTCTTCATTGTCGTATAATTACGGTTTCCGCATGTCTTGCATGCTAGCGTAATCTTTTTTCTCATGTCATTACACCTTTTTCTAAATAGACATTAGTTTATCTTTAGTAACATATCATAGTCAGAAAAATACTGTCAATATAGCATAAATCCCTATTACAAACTGATTTCGCGAATTTCCAAGTACTTCTCCAGCTTGCGTTTCACCCGCTGAAGGGCATTGTCGATTGATTTCACATGCCTGTTCAGTTCATCGGAAATCTCCTGGTAACTTCTTCCATCAAGATATAAGACGAGTACTTTTCTCTCTAAATCACTTAATAGTTCTCCCATTTTCATTTCAATATCATCAAATTCTTCTTGATTGATAATCATTTCTTCAGGATTTAAGGTTTTCGCTCCTGAAATGACATCAAGCAGCGTTCGGTCCGATTCTTCATCAAAAATCGGCTTATCTAATGAGACGTAGGAATTCAAAGGAATGTGTTTCTGGCGAGTAGCTGTCTTTATTGCGGTAATAATTTGGCGGGTAATACATAATTCTGCGAAAGCTTTGAATGAGGTAAGCTTGTCCTCTTTGAAGTCACGAATAGACTTATAGAGGCCTATCATACCTTCCTGAACAATATCCTCTCTGTCCGCTCCTATTAAAAAATAGGATCTTGCTTTTGCCCGAACAAAGTTTCGGTACTTCGTAATCAAGTAATCTAACGCATCACTGTCCCCAACATGAACCTTTTCAATGACCTGCTCGTCCTCCAACTGGCAAAACTGCTCTTTGTTGAATTTTCCCTTGTTGTTCTGTAGATTCACTCCGATCCCCCCGGCGCACGTAGATAGAAATATTATACAGTATTGGGCAAAAAAGCGTCAACTTAATCTAAGTCCCCACGCCTCCACTTTTCAAACGTTTTCAAAACCTCTTCCGATAAAGCAATTTTACCCGCCGGCTTTTCGGAAGTGATTTTCCTTACTCGTCTCTCTATTCGCCTTTCAATTGCTTCTACCTCTCTCAAAAGCTCCCGGGCCGATTTCCGCAATGCCCCTTGTCCGAAAATCGCCCACTGCTCAGTGTAGTCAGAGGTCGCAACATGAATTTGAGTCGCCACATTATTCAAAGCCTGAGCAAGCTTTTCTATCCGCTCATCAGCCGTCTCATTTTCTTTTGTGAAAATCACTTCAACTCTGTGGTTGGTCTGTTTTTTCTCAAGCCCTTTAACGAGATGTGCGTCAAAAACAACAATCACCCTGTTTCCTGTATACGATTGATATTCCGCCATTTTCTGAATCAGTACGTCTCGCGCCTCTTCAAAACTGTTCGCTTTTAAATCCTTCAGCTGCGGCCAGGCTCCAATCATGTTGTATCCGTCTACTAACAGGATATCCATGGGTCTTTATTCTCCCAAAGGGTTTCGTTTCCGGTAGACTTCATACATCAATAGACCAGCCGCGACAGATGCATTCAGTGAAGTTACCTTCCCGGCCATCGGGAGTTTAATGAGAAAATCACATTTTTCTTTAACGAGACGGCCCATCCCTTTTCCTTCACTTCCAATGACTAAAGCCAAAGGCATATTGCCGTCCATATTGCGGTAATCTTCACGCGCGGATGCATCCGTTCCGACAACCCAGATTCCCCGCTCTTTCATCTCTTCTAACGTCCGTGCTAAATTAGTGACTCTTGCTACAGGAATGTGCTCAATTGCCCCTGTTGAAGCTTTTGCCACTGTTGTTGTCAGCCCGACAGCTCTCCGTTTTGGAATCACGATGCCATGGGCGCCGACCGCATCAGCTGTTCTCATAATGGAGCCAAGATTATGAGGGTCTTCAAGCTCGTCCAGAATGAGGATGAAAGGCTGTTCATTTCTTTCTTCGGCTGCTTTATATAAATCATCCAGCTCCGCATATTCATACGCTGCAACCTGTGCCACTACGCCTTGATGCTGCCCTGTCACCATTTGGTCGAGTTTTTTTCTCGGGACATATTGAATTGTAATTCCCTGCTTTTTCGCAAGTTCAATCACCTGCTGTGCTTGCCCCTTTACGGTGTTTTCCGCCATCCACAGCTTATACAGCTTACGATCTGACTTTAACGTCTCGATCACTGCATTTTTCCCTATGACGTAATCATGTTGCTGACTCATTAGTTTTCCTCCCTGACGTCCCGAATTGTATGGCTTCGGCAACGAGCTGACTAAGTCTTTCCTCTTTTTTCTCTAGAAAAAGGTAGCCCAGCAGCGCTTCAAATGCTGTACTATAGCGGTACGTCTGAACATCTGTATTTTTAGGTGTTGTTCCCGACTTGGCATTTCTGCCTCTTTTCAGCACCGCTTCCTCTTCTTCCGTAAAAAATGATTGATCCTGCAGAAAGAAAAGGATCTCAGCCTGTGACTTTGCCGAAACGATCCGGCTAGATTTCTTATGAAGATCATTTGGTTTGGTAAAACCCTGCTTAAGCAGGTGATGCCTGACATACACTTCAAAAATGGCATCACCTATATAAGCAAGTGCAAGACCGTTAAGCTGCTTTGAATCTTTTATCGTCTCAAAATCAAGCATTCGTTATTCTCCCCGTTTCCAGCGAGTGCCTTGAGCCGTATCTTCAAGAATGATATTCATGCTTTTCAGCTGGTCGCGGATCTGATCTGACAATGCAAAATCGCGATTCCGGCGCGCTTCATTTCTTTTTTCGATTAAGTCTTCAATCTCTTGATCGAGCAGCTCCTGCTCACCCAATGAAAACCCGAGGACAGAAACAATGCGGTCAAACATTTCAATAAACGCCTTAATCACATGATCAGCCGTATGATCTTTCTGAAGATAGTAATTGGCATGCTTCGCTAAGTCGAACAAGACAGAAATGGCATTCGCCGTATTAAAATCATCGTCCATCGCTTCTTCGAATGCTTTGCGGTGCTCTTCGACCTTCTCCAGCCATTGATCGTCATCTTCCGTTAAATTCGTACTGCTGTTCAGACGGTGCTGAAGGTTGCTGTACGCCGTTTTTAAACGGTTAAACGCGCTTTTTGTATTCTCCAGAAGTTCTTCAGAATAGTTAATCGGATGACGATAATGAACCGAAAGCATAAAGAATCTCAAAAGCTGCGGATCATGCTGTTTAATGATGTCATGCACAAGCACAAAGTTGCCTAGTGATTTTGACATTTTTTCGTTATCAATATTGATATAGCCATTATGGAGCCAGTATTTCGCAAACGTTTTGCCTGTCAGCGCCTCAGATTGTGCAATTTCGTTTTCATGGTGCGGGAAGGTTAAATCCTGTCCGCCCGCATGGATATCAATCTGGTCACCCAGATACTTTTTCACCATCGCTGAGCATTCAATGTGCCAGCCCGGACGTCCTTTTCCCCAAGGGCTATCCCAAGAGATTTCTCCTTCTTTCGCCGCTTTCCACAGCGCGAAATCAAGAGCATCTTCTTTTTTCTCGCCGACCCGGATGCGTGCACCTGATCTCAGTTCATCAATTGATTGCTGAGAAAGCTTTCCGTATCCTTCAAATGCTCTTGTTTTGAAATAAACGTCGCCTTCTGATTCATAAGCGTAACCCTTTTTCACGAGCTGATCTACGAATTCGATAATCGCATCCATGTTTTCCATCACTCGCGGATGAAGATCGGCTTTTCGGCAGCCGAGCGCACCTACATCTTCAAAGTATGCTTTAATAAAACGCTCTGAAATGGTAGGTACATCCTCACCAAGTTCATTTGCCGCTTTAATTAATTTATCGTCTACATCAGTAAAGTTAGAGACGTATTGCACATCATAGCCTTTATACTCCAGATAGTTTCGAATCGTATCGTAAACGATAGCCGGACGTGCGTTCCCAATGTGAATGTAATTGTAAACCGTCGGTCCGCACACGTACATTTTTACTTTCCCCTCTTCAAGAGGAACAAACGTTTCCTTCTGTCTAGTCAATGTATTATAAAGTGTGATTGTCATTTTTGATTGATCCTTTCTTTTCTGTCTTCAAGTTCTGCCTTCAGCTCTAAAATCTGCTGTTCCAAAGACTTAAAGCGATCAGCAACCGGATCGGGCAAATCCTGGTGGTTTAAATCGCGTCTTACTTTTTTCCCATTTTGTACAACGACCCGTCCAGGGATGCCGACAACTGTTGAAAAATCAGGAACATCGTGCAGCACTACTGATCCAGCGCCAATCTTTGAGCCCTCACCGACAGTAATTGAACCGAGCACTTTAGCACCTGTGGCTATCAATGCGTCATCTTTAATGGTTGGGTGCCTTTTTCCCTTTTCTTTCCCCGTTCCCCCGAGGGTAACCCCCTGAAAAACGGTTACGTTATTGCCGATTTCACATGTCTCCCCAATGACAACCCCCATACCATGGTCTATGAAAAATCTTCTCCCGATTGTAGCGCCGGGGTGTATTTCTATTCCGGTAAAAAATCGGCTTACCTGAGATATAAGGCGTGCAAGGAAATAAAATTTTCGTTTATATAAAGCATGTGCAATCCGATGCGCCCATATAGCATGTAAACCGGAATAAGTTAAAATCACTTCAAAATAGCTTCTTGCTGCAGGATCTTGATCGAACACAGTATCAATGTCTTCTTTGAGCATTCTAAAAAACACATGCTTCCCCCCATTTCTCTATCTGATTTCCTCTTCACCCAATAAAAAAAGCGCCTCTGCATGAAAACATGACAGAGACGCTTTAACCGCGCGGTTCCACTCTGTTTGAAAAGCAGACTTCTGCTCTCCCAACTTCAGCCTGTAACGGCGGCGGCCGCCTTTGAATACTGATTTTGAAAAAACGTTCTTCAAAGGTCTTAAGGGCGCACTTCTAAAACCCGGCTCATGGATCTCTCTCAGCCAATGAAGATCCTTTCTGTAATGGCCTTAAGCTTTATACTCTTCCCTGTCAACAATCATCTATTTAGATGTTTTTTAAACGCTGAATTGCAGTCTCTTTACCGATCAATTCAATTGATTGCGGCAGTTCCGGACCGTGAGTTTGCCCTGTTACAGCGACACGGATCGGCATAAACAGTTTTTTCCCTTTATGGCCAGTTTCTTTCTGCACTGCTTTGATTGCTGCTTTGATGTTATCCGGAGTGAACTCCTCAAGCTCTTCAAGCTTTGCAGCGAATGCGCTGAGCACTTCAGGAACCTGTTCTTCTTCCAGAACAGCTTTCGCCTCTTGATTATACTCGATCTCATCCGTAAAGAACAAATCAGTCAACTCAACAATTTCCGCACCGTAGCTTAATTGCTCATGATACAGGGAAATCAGTTTACGAACCCATTCTTGTTCTTCAGCAGAAAGCTCAGTGCCTACTTTGCCGGCTTTTTGCAAATGCGGCAGAGTAAGTTCAACAACCTGATCAAGATCCAGCTTCTTCACGTATTGGTTGTTAACCCATTTTAGCTTATGCATATCAAACAAAGCTGGTGATTTAGATAAACGGTTTACATCAAAAATGTCAATAAACTGTTCTTTAGTGAAAAGCTCTTCTTCTCCAACCGGTGACCAGCCAAGCAGGCCGATAAAGTTGAACAGCGCTTCTGGCAAGTAGCCAAGCTCTTTATACTGCTCAATGAATTGAATAATGGACTCATCGCGTTTGCTGAGCTTTTTACGGCTTTCATTTACGATCAGCGTCATGTGTCCGAACTGAGGAATATCCCATCCGAATGCTTGATAAATCATAATCTGTTTCGGTGTGTTAGAAATATGATCCTCACCGCGCAGCACGTGTGTCATTTTCATTAAGTAGTCATCAATAGCTACCGCGAAGTTGTAAGTCGGCGTTCCGTCCTTTTTCACAATAACAAAGTCGCCAATGCCATCTGATTCGAAAGAAATTTCACCTTTTACGATATCGTTAAAGGCAATCACTTTTCCTTCCGGCACGCGGAAACGAATACTTGGTTTTCTGCCTTCAGCAATAAACTTCTCCTGTTCTTCCTGAGTCAGATTTCTGTGTTTTCCGGAATAACGCGGCATTTCTCCGCGGGCAATCTGTTCTTCACGCTCTTTTTCAAGCTCTTCTTCCGTACAGTAACATTTATAAGCAAGCCCTTTTTCAAGAAGCTCTTCATAGTACACTTTGTAGATATCATTACGCTCTGACTGACGGTATGGGCCGTACTCACCGCCGACATCCACACTCTCATCCCAGTCGATACCAAGCCACTTCAGATAATTCAGCTGGCTTTGTTCTCCGCCCTCAATGTTGCGCTTTTTATCAGTGTCCTCAACACGAATAATGAACTTACCGCCTTGATTGCGGGCAAATAAATAATTAAAAAGCGCCGTTCTGGCATTTCCAATATGCAAATGTCCGGTTGGACTCGGTGCATAACGGACGCGTACTTCGTTTCCCATTTTCAAATACTTCCTTTCATGTCATGTATGGCCTCATGCAAAAATGTATGAATCTATTCTACCACCAAATAGACCCGGCATCAAAACAAGTTAGCCTTTTTGTATCAGCACTGTCGCCTGAGCCGCTATTCCTTCCGCTCGGCCTGTAAATCCAAGCTTTTCTGTCGTTGTTGCTTTTACATTCACTTGAGAAACCTCTGCCTCAAGCCCTTCAGCAATTCTTTTTCTCATATCTTCTATATACGGCAGCATCTTCGGCTTCTGCGCAATGATGGTGCAGTCAATGTTTCCAAGGACATATCCCTTCTGTTTCACAATCCCCCAGACATGCTGAAGTAATTTGAAAGAGTCAGCGTCCTTGAACTCAGGATCCGTATCAGGAAAATGCTTGCCGATGTCGCCTTCTCCCACAGCTCCGAGGCAGGCGTCAGCGACGGTATGCAGCAATACGTCCGCATCAGAATGGCCGAGCAGCCCTTTTTCATAAGGGATTTCAATTCCGCCAATAATCAAAGGACGGCCCTCCACTAATTGATGCACATCAAATCCTTGTCCAATTCTAAACATGTTTATTCCCACTTTCTGATTCCATGATAGCTTCAGCTGACGTCAAATCGTCTGGTGTCGTCAGCTTAATATTTGTATAGCTGCCTTCTACAACACGGACCGAACCGCCTTCCATCTGTTCAACGAGACTGGCGTCATCCGTCCCTAAAAATCCCTTGTGCTCGGCCTCAGCATGTGCCTTCATCAATAAAGAAAGACGAAAAGCTTGTGGCGTTTGGACAGCCCACAAGCTTGAACGTTCAATCGTCTCACTGACTTGGAGATCTTGAACGCGTTTAATCGTATCTTTTACCGGGACAGCGAGGATAGCCGCTCCTGTCTGTTCCGCTTCAGCGATTAGTTCGTCAATTTGTTTATGCTTTATAAAAGGCCGGGCGCCGTCGTGAACAAGGACTATCTTTTCTTGTTTCACGGCTTTCAGCCCCTTATACACACTGTGCTGGCGTTCATCTCCGCCTGCCACAAGCTCAATAGCGGTTTGAAACGGATAGTCGGTGAGCAATTGCTGAAAGTGCTCCCGCTCGCGCTCGTTTATCACCAAAATGATTTTTTCACACGGCCGGTGGCTGTCAAACACTCTTAACGTGTGAATGATCACCGGATCTCCTTTCAGCTCAATGAACAGTTTATTTCTCCCTGCTTTCATCCGTTTTCCCTGTCCGGCTGCAGGAATGACCACATCATAACTCATTGTTTTTTCTCCCTTTACAGCGCCTTCTCCAACAGCTTAGGCTTAGCAAAAATCATTCGTCCCGCTGCTGTCTGCAGCACACTTGTAACGAGTACATCAATATGCTTGCCGATATAATTGCGTCCTTCTTCAACGACAATCATCGTACCGTCATCCAAGTAGGCAACTCCCTGATTATGCTCTTTCCCGTCCTTAATGACCTGAACATTCATTTCCTCGCCAGGAAGCACAACAGGCTTAACTGCATTGGCAAGGTCATTAATGTTTAATACTGCTACCTTCTGAAGCTCGCATACTTTATTTAAATTAAAATCATTTGTCACGACGACCCCGGAAGTCAGCTTAGCGAGTTTGACGAGCTTGCTGTCAACCTCCTGTATATCTTCAAAGTCGCCTTCGTAAATCTCGACTTCAATGTCTAATTCCTTTTGAATGCGATTCAGGATATCAAGGCCGCGGCGTCCTCTGTTTCGTTTTAAAACATCTGAAGAGTCAGCAATATGCTGCAATTCCTCAAGGACAAACTGCGGAATCACGATAACTCCTTCTAAAAAACCAGTCTGACAAATATCTGCTATTCTTCCATCAATAATAACACTTGTGTCCAAAATTTTCAGCTTCTTGTCCTGAACCTCGTGTTCTTCATCGGCTGTTCCTTTTTTCTTTTGCATTCTGGAGGAAATAGAGAACAGGTTGATCAGTTCATCCTTTTTCTTAAAGCCCACCTGGAAGCCGAGATAACCGAGGAAGAATGCTAAAAATACAGGGATAATTGTACTGAATATGCGGTAAGGTATATTGTCTAAAGGAATAACATTTACAATAAGATAAGCGATTATAAGTCCAAAAACTAGGCCAAGACTTCCAAATAACAAATCTGGAACCGGCGCTTTTAACAATGAATCCTCTATCCACTTCACCCAGTTCACAACGTAATCTGTACCCCATATACTGATGAGAAAAAAGATAATTGCACCTATTGCCGCAGACGTATATGCGTTTGTTATTAAAGGTATGTCCTGTAAACTTAACAGTACAAACAATTCAGGTATTAAAAATATACCAACAACGCCGCCAAAGATAATGAAGAACGCCTGAACTATTCGTTTTAACATACCCCCCACCTCCTTTTTTAACATTTTATTTCACAAGGTTTTATGCATCCTACGAATATCAGAATAAACAAAAACCATCATTAATATACCCGTATTCATAAGGTTTTAACCGAAATCACAGCTGTCTGTCTAAATAATGCTTCTCTTGCAGGCGTTTTAGTCCTTTTTTGATCTTTTGGGCTCGTACTTCACCGATTCCCTCTACTTCATCTAATTCTTCTGCACTCGCCTCAATAATCCTTGGAAGGACTCCGAATGCTTCTACAACATTTTCAACAATCGGCATTGGAAGACGCGGTATTTTATTTAACAGCCTGTATCCTCTAGGCAATACATAATCATCAAGATTTGTAGAAGCTGGATAACCGAGCAGCTTATAAACAATGGAATCATCAAGCAGATCATAACTGGACATGTCCTGCAGCTCTTTCAAGAGAACAAATGGATCTTTGATTTTTTCTTTCACATAATCCTTAATAAATAATGCGGCCTCTTCTTCCATATCCGTAATCAATTCAATGACTTGCAGTTTGATCAGATGGCCTTCTGTCCCCAGTTCTTTGATATACATGTTGATTTCGTTTTTGATTCGCAGCACCATTTCATAACGGTGCATGACAGACAAGACATCGCTGAAGGTGACAAGCTCCTCAAACTCTAATGCATTCAGTGCGTTAATTGTTTTGTCGAGGATTGTTTTATATTTTTCAAGTGTTTGAATGGCTTGGTTCGCTTTGGTTAAAATAAAGCCTATATCTTTTAGTGTATACTTCATGTTTTCCTGATATAACGTTATAACATTTCTTCTTTCTGAAATAGCGATCACGAGACAGCCAGTTTGCTTAGCTACTCTTTCGGCAGTGCGGTGCCGCATTCCTGTTTCTGACGAAGAAATTGTGGCATCCGGCATCAGTTGTGTATTGGCGTAGAGGATTTTTTGGCCTGAATCACTTAAAATGATCGCCCCATCCATTTTAGCCAGCTCATATAAATGGGCCGGAGAAAAAGCCGTGTTGATGTGAAAGCCGCCGTCGACCACTTCTTTTACTTTATCGTTATATCCAACAACAATCAGACCGCCTGTATTTGCTCTCAAGACGTTTTCCATTCCCGCTCTGAGCGGTGTACCCGGAGCAACAAACTGCAATATAGATGACAGGTCTAACTCGTGTTTCGCCCCTTTTTTCTCTTTTTCCATCTATTATCCTCCTAATGAAGTACGAAGCGCCTCTGCAACATTTGCTACTCCGATAACCTCAATCCCTTTTGGTTTTGTCCATCCATCCAGATTTGCCGCGGGTATGATCATGCGTTTAAAACCAAGCTTAGCCGCTTCTTTTACACGCTGTTCAATTCTTGAAACCCGCCGGACCTCTCCGGTTAATCCCACTTCTCCTATAAAACAATCTGCAGGATTTGGAGGTGTATCTCTAAAGCTTGACGCGATACTGATCGCGATAGCAAGGTCAATTGCCGGTTCATCAAGCTTAACGCCGCCGGCCACTTTCAAATAAGCATCCTGATTTTGCAGCAGCAGCCCGACTCTTTTTTCTAATACAGCCATTAACAGTGAAACCCTGTTATGGTCTATTCCCGTTGCCATACGCCGCGGATTGCCAAAGCTTGTTGGCGAGATGAGCGCCTGGATTTCAACGAGAATCGGTCTTGTGCCTTCCATAGAAGCTGTTATGCTCGAGCCTGCGGAACCCGCAGAGCGTTCTTCCAAGAAAATTTCTGAAGGATTCAAAACCTCTGTGAGCCCCTCTTCCCGCATTTCGAAAATGCCCATTTCGTTTGTTGATCCGAAACGGTTTTTTACAGCCCGCAAAATACGGAACGTATGATGACGTTCACCTTCAAAATATAAAACAGTGTCAACCATATGCTCCAACAGTCTCGGACCTGCAATAGACCCTTCTTTCGTCACGTGCCCTACGATAAAAATCGGAATGCCTTTTGTTTTTGCAATTTTCATCAGCTCAGCCGTACATTCTCTGACCTGTGACACACTGCCCGGAGCTGATGTGATATCGCTTTGGTAAACCGTTTGAATAGAGTCAACAACAACAAATGATGGATTCATCTCTTGTATAGCAGACGAAATATACTCCATATCGGTTTCAGATAAAACGTGCAGCGACGCATTATTTATGCCGAGACGGTCTGCTCTCAGTTTCGTTTGTTTGACCGATTCTTCTCCCGAAATATACAGTACACTATTCGATGAATCTGATAATTGAGCGGAAACCTGCAGTAATAACGTTGACTTTCCGATACCGGGATCGCCGCCGATTAAAACGAGGGACCCTTTAACAACGCCCCCGCCGAGCACTCTGTTAAATTCGCCAAGCTGGGTTTTTACTCGGGGTTCTTCTGATGTTTCGATTGATGTAATAGGTGAAGGTTTCTGTACAGTTTGAACAGAATGAGAAAAAGCCGCTCTCCGATTGGCCGGTGCTTTTTTAATCATTTCTTCCACCATGGTATTCCAAGCACCGCAGCCCGGACATTTCCCCATCCATTTTGGAGACTCGTAACCGCAGGATTGGCAGATGAATTTCGATTTTGTTTTAGCCATATATAGTGTAAGACCTCTCCCTTGTTCTATTTCTTGATATGAAAGTGAGGCATACACTTACATGCTGTATGCCTCATTTCCGTCTTCTATATTAATTCGTTTTAGCAGTCGTTTTTACGACAAATTCGCCATCTTCTACATCGAGAACAATATGCTGTCCTTTATGAATATTTCCTCTAAGGAGTTCTTCAGATAAACGATCCTCGACATGTTTTTGGATCGCTCTTCTTAACGGACGGGCACCGTATTCCAAGTCTACGCCCTCTTCCGCGACTTTCGCTTTTGCAGCATCTGTCAATTCGATAGAAAGATCCTGTTCTTTCAGGCGTTTCGTTAATTGATCAGACATTAATGACACGATTTCAGTGAGATGTTTTTTCTCAAGTGAATGGAAGACGATGATTTCATCGATACGGTTGATGAACTCCGGTCTGAATGCACGTTTCAGCTCACCCATCACTTTATCTTTCATGTCTTTATGATTTTGCGTCTCATCCTGAACGTTAAAGCCGACATATTTATTGCGTTTCAGCTCACTTGCTCCGACGTTTGACGTCATGATCAGAATGGTATTGCGGAAATCGACTGTACGCCCTTTAGAATCAGTCAATCGTCCGTCTTCAAGAACTTGCAATAAAATATTGAAGACATCAGGGTGCGCTTTCTCAATCTCATCAAGAAGCACAACAGAGTAAGGTTTTCTTCTGACTTTCTCTGTTAACTGGCCGCCTTCGTCGTATCCCACATATCCCGGAGGTGAACCGACAAGTCTTGAAGTGGAGTGTTTTTCCATGTATTCAGACATATCAATTCTAATCATGGATTCTTCATCGCCGAAAATAGATTCAGCAAGTGCGCGCGCAAGCTCTGTTTTACCTACGCCTGTAGGGCCTAAGAAAATGAATGAGCCGATTGGGCGTTTAGGGTCTTTTAACCCTGCTCTTGCACGTCTGACTGCTTTTGCAACAGCTACAACTGCTTCATCCTGGCCGATAACACGGGAGTGAAGAATGCTTTCCATATTGAGAAGCTTATCTGTTTCAGTTTGAGCGATTTTCGATACAGGCACCCCAGTCCAGCTGGAGACAACCATCGCAATATCATCAACAGTAACCTCTGAGTTTTCCTGCCCTTGCTTCTCTTTCCATGATTTCTTCGTATCCTCTACTTGCTCGCGCAGACGCTGCTCAGTATCACGCAGGGAAGCAGCTTTTTCAAACTCCTGGCTTTGTACTGCCGCGTCCTTCTCTTTGCGAACCTCATCAAGCTTCTGTTCAAGCTCTTTTAAATTAGGAGGCGTTGTAAAGGAGCGAAGTCTCACCTTTGAGCCCGCTTCATCGATCAAGTCAATGGCTTTGTCCGGAAGGAAGCGATCAGAAATATATCTGTCAGAAAGCTTAACCGCAGCTTCAATGGCATCATCAGTAATTGAAACGCGGTGATGAGCTTCGTATCTGTCACGCAGACCTTTTAAAATTTGAATACTTTCATCTACAGATGGCTGATCAACCTGGATCGGCTGAAAACGCCGTTCCAACGCAGCATCTTTTTCAATATATTTACGGTACTCGTCAAGAGTTGTCGCTCCGATACATTGAAGTTCGCCGCGAGCAAGTGAAGGTTTTAAAATGTTAGATGCATCAATTGCACCTTCTGCTCCGCCCGCTCCAATCAATGTATGAAGCTCATCAATGAAGAGTATGATGTTTCCTGCCTGGCGAATTTCATCCATGACCTTCTTCAGGCGGTCCTCAAATTCCCCGCGATATTTTGTGCCGGCAACTACTGTTCCCATGTCTAACGTCATCACGCGTTTATCGCGCAAGATTTCCGGAACTTCATTATTAATAATTTGCTGTGCCAAACCCTCTGCGATAGCTGTTTTACCTACACCTGGTTCACCAATGAGAACAGGATTGTTTTTCGTTCTGCGGCTTAGCACTTCGATTACACGCTGGATTTCCTTGCTTCTGCCGATAACAGGGTCAAGACTGTCTTCCTTCGCAATAGCAGTTAAGTCTCTTGCCAAGCTGTCAAGCGTAGGCGTATTCGCATTGCTGTTTGTTCCTGCCGCTGATGAACCTGTTTCATTGCTTCCAAGAAGCTGGAGCACTTGCTGTCTTGCCTTATTTAAGCTGACACCGAGGTTATTCAGAACTCTTGCAGCAACGCCTTCACCCTCGCGAATCAGGCCAAGAAGAATATGTTCTGTTCCTACATAAGAATGACCGAGTTTTCTTGCCTCATCCATTGAAAGCTCAATGACTTTTTTAGCTCTTGGAGTATAATGAATCGTTTGAGACATTTCCTGTCCGCGGCCGATTAAACTTTCAACTTCTTTTTGAATTTTATCTGAACCAAGCCCAAGCGCTTGAAGAGCTTTAGCAGCAATTCCTTCTCCTTCTCGTACCAGTCCTAATAAAATATGCTCAGTGCCAATGTTATTATGACCGAGACGAAGTGCTTCTTCCTGTGCAAGCGCCAATACTTTTTGAGCTCGTTCTGTAAATCTTCCAAACATCATATCGATTCATCCTCCTGTCTTTTCCCGTTCATTTCTAAGTGAAGCCGTTCTCTGATGAGAGCCGCTCTTCGAATGTCCCTTTCATTCGGACGCAAAGCGCCTCCCGAGTACTGCTGTAAAAATCCTGGCTGTGTCAAAATCATTAGTTCGTTAAGTATATTGCTTGAAAGTCCTTTAATAATTCCTAGATCTATGCCTAACCGGACATCTGAAAGGCACTTTGCAGTTTCTTTCGATTCTATCATCCGGCAATTGGACAAGACCCCATAAGACCGATACACCTTATCCTCAAGCTCAATCTTAGAGGTTTGATAAAGCGCTTCTCGGGCAGATCGTTCTTGTTCAATCAGCTGGGCAGCAACACTGTTAAGGTCATCCACAATATCCTGCTCTGACTTGCCAAGCGTGATCTGATTTGAAATTTGAAAGATATTCCCTACTGCTTCGCTGCCTTCCCCATAAATTCCTCTAACAACTAAGCCTAATTGATTAATTGCCGGTATAATTCGATTTATTTGCCTAGTTAAAACCAGTGCCGGCAGATGCATCATGACTGAAGCCCTTAGACCCGTACCTACATTTGTAGGACAACTGGTTAAGTATCCTCTTTGCTCATTGAATGCATAATCAACTTTTTCTTCAATCCAGTCATCGACCTGATTTGCGGCCTTCATTGCCTCTAAGAGCTGAAACCCAGGAAAAAGACATTGAATTCTAATATGATCCTCCTCATTTAACATGACGCTTACTTCCTCATTTTCAGAAAGCAAACAGCCGCCGAAAGGAGACTCTGTCAGATTCGGACTGATGAGATGCTTTTCAACAAGTACACGCTTTTCTAAAGGCTGTGCATCATTCATTCTAATCAAAACAAATTTGCCGATTCCGGGAATTTCTTGTTCAGAAAACTGATCTTCAAATTGTTGTATGATGGATGAGGCTTCTTCATTGGAATACCGCGTAGGAAATCTTATATGTTCAAAGTTCCTAGCTAAACGTATGCGGCTGCTGAGTACAATGTCACTTTCAGGTCCTTTCTGCTTCATCCAACTGCTTAGTGCGTCCTGAATAAAATGCTTGAGCGACATTACTCCTGTTCCTCCTCACTATCTGTACTTTTGAGTGATTGTTCTAATGAACGGATTTGATCTCTCACATGAGCTGCGGTTTCAAATTCTTCTTGATGGATTAAGGATTCTAATTCTCTTTTCAGCATGTCAATCTGCCGTCTGACATGGAGATTACCGCCTATACGTTTTGGTATTTTTCCAGCATGCACAGTGTTTCCGCTGTGCACTTTGCGTAAGATAGGTGTAATGTTGGTCTGAAATGTTTTATAACATTCAGAACATCCAAAACGGCCGATTTTCCTAAATTGCTGAAAGGTCATTCCGCATTTCGGACACGCAGATATTTGCTCCGAGTGACTGAACATTTGAGTTCCTGCTTTTTGGAATGAAGAATCCATGTTCAGCAAACCCGAAAGTAAATTATGAATAGAGAAACCTTGATTTGCACTTATACCATATGAATCACTATTTTCTTTGGCACATTGTTCACAAATATGAACTTCTATTTTTTCTCCGTTAACAACCTTTGTAAAGTGAAAAGTGGCTGGTCTCTCGTGGCACTCTTGACAAATCAATCTTTTCACCCGCTTATTTTAATTTTAAAGAAGTCAGCATAGCCTTCATCATTCTCGCTCTTAATTCATCACGTTCAGGCAAGTCAATGTGTAATACAGAGCGGTCCATCACGCTGACCATCATTTTTGCTTCTCTTTCTGAAATCACCTTGTCTTCTAATAGCCTTAAAATAATGTCGTCAGAGGCTGCTTGAGATAAATGGGTATTAATTTGAGAAATAATATTATTGATCAGGACAACTTCATTGTTCATTTTAATTTTAATGATTCTGATGTAACCGCCGCCCCCGCGTTTACTTTCAACAATATATCCTCTCTCGCTTGTAAATCTGGTGTTGATGACATAATTTATTTGGGAAGGAACGCATTGAAATTTATCTGCAATTTCACTTCGTTTAATTTCTAAAATTTCCTTACCGTTTTGATCTAACACTTGTTTTAAATATTGTTCAATGATGTCAGAAATATTATGTCCCACTCAACCCCCTCCTTTACTGACTTTGACTATATTTGACTTTAATCTTACTATAAGGCGTTTCTCGAGAATTTTCAACTTTCTCGCTCTATCCTTTATTATTTCCATTTTCCCGGCCCATAAAACCTGATTGCCGATTTAAAATTGAGTGTAAAGTTATTATATTATACAATTAAATGAAGTTTTATGATACCAATAAACCAGAATACAAAAAGGGCAGCTCATATGAGCTGCCCTTTTTTTCAATTGCTTGGCGGCGTCCTA
>NZ_JALAMO010000018.1 GCF_026790065.1 Bacillus sp. N13C7
CATCTTATGGGGTCAGTCCCTTATCGGTGATGGCTTTTTTCTTCATAATAAAAACCCTCCCCTTTTAAGGGGGAGGATTTTATCGATTCATCGCATGATATTTATAAAAATGCTTTTGCATTTCAGTAAACAGCTCATCAAGCTGAATAAAACAATGGTATTGGGTCGGCTTTAGAAGAATAAATTCCACTCGTTCAGCCCAATTGATCGGCTTTGCGGGAAATGTTTTCTTCGTCAGTTCTGGCCAATCAAGCGTTCTTACCCGTTCACCTGCTGTCCAGTGAAACGAAGCCAGCAAACATACAATGCCCTTTAGCATTTCGTTTTGGTCACATCTCGATTTTCGTGTTTGAAAGACTGGGAGAAGTGATGCTTTGATGTCATCCCACACTTCAAATAAAATCGGAACGTACTTGCCGCTTTCCTTCCATGGCAAAACGCCTTCAGATTTAGTGCAATAATCAAAATACAGGGGGTTGATCCGCAATGCCTCTTTCATATCCGAGAAGCTCAGCTGGCCGATACTGCGCAAGTCTTTTTCATAGGAAGCCAACACTTCTTTTGCTTGCATCATCGTTTCACCAGTCCTTTTTTATCTCTCTTCTGCCCTTCCCTACACAGAGAAAGCAGCGGACATTCCGCACAGCGCGGAGATTGGGCTTTACAGTGATATCTGCCGAAGAAGATAAGCCGGTGATGGGTAACGGACCAGTCTTCTTTTGGAACTTTGCGCATCAGCGTCTTTTCCACTTCCAAGACTGAGTCCTTCCAACGGCAGATTCCTAAACGCTTGCTGACTCTCTCCACATGGGTATCTACGGCAATGGCCGGCACGCCAAAAGCAACAGACACCACGACGTTGGCTGTCTTTCTTCCGACACCTGGCAGTTTGACAAGCTCATCACGGTCTCTCGGTACTTCTCCACCGTAATCTTCAATAATCATTTTGCTCAGTTTTTGGATGTTTTTCGCTTTATTGCGATACAAACCGATTGATTTTATATCCTGCTGAAGCTCTTCCAGCGAAACAGCCAAATAGTCTTCCGGCCTTTTATATTTTTGAAATAATGTTTTGGTCACTCTGTTTACAAGTGCGTCTGTACATTGCGCAGATAAAGCGACTGCCACCACTAATTCAAAAGGATTGGAATGAACCAGTTCACACTCTGCGTGGGGAAACATGTCGCCTATCTTGTCTAAACAGAATTCAATTTGTTTTAGATTTAACACGATTGTCACCTTTTCACTTTATTGTTCAAGCCAATTGTAAAAAGGAACCTGCCTTTTATACTCTTTTTGCGGTTCATTCTGCTTTTGTTGTACCTTCCGGAATTTTTGGCTGTGAACTTTAGCTTGCTCTACAGTTTTCAGCCCGTTTTTCTTCCATTCAAATAAAATGCGGTCAATGTAACGGAAGCTGAGTTTCCCTGATAGTACAGCCTCTTTTAACGCGTGTTTGATCAGCTGCGCGTCATGCTGATCTTGGTCCTGCCAAATGGCCAGTGTTTCACACTCCAAAGGTGATAAGGGTCTGGCGAACTCTTCCTCAAAAATGGTATAAAGGCTTTTTTGTTCCCCTTCTGCTTTTCTTTCCTGTGTTTGAGTCTGTGCAAGCTGTATATACTCGTACAGCTTGCCCCATAAAGGCTGTAGAGAGTATTTCTCAAACTTGATGCCGTTTTGGTCTTCACATTCTTCAATAAACAGAAAGCCTTTCTGAATAAACATCCGCAGTCTGTTTGTGCATTCCTCAACAGAGATTGACATACCTTCCTGCAGCTGATTCGGTGTAGGAAAATAAGATCCTCTTTCTAAATGCATTTTGATTTTCAGCAGGAGAATAAGCTCTGTTTCATTCAGCCCGAGCTGTTTGTAATGCGTGAGCAGGAGATTAGGGATTGTTGACGTTCCCTGTTCCTGCATATCAATAAACTGATGTTTTTTCATCGTCACACCTCTTACTGTAAAGGATTGTGATTTCCCCTTTACTGTAAAAAGTCTCCCTTGCAGGAGACTCTTTTTCTTGTTTCATTTGAATGTATTACGGATATAGACGGTTTAACAGTCTTGGGAACGGAATGGTTTCACGAACGTGAGGCGCTCCGCTGATCCAAGCTACTGTCCGCTCTAATCCAAGGCCGAAGCCGGAATGAGGAACTGATCCATATTTTCTAAGTTCAGCATACCATTTATATGCGTCAGAATCCAGTCCGTGTTCTTTAAGACGCGCTTCCAAAAGTTCCATATCGTGAATTCGCTCAGATCCGCCGATGATTTCACCATAGCCTTCCGGCGCAATGAGATCTGCACAAAGCACGACATCTTCACGGTCAGAAGCAGGCTGCATATAGAACGGTTTTAAGGACGTTGGATAGCGGGTGATGAATACCGGTTTGTCATAGTGTTCAGCAATCGCTGTTTCATGAGGCGCCCCAAAGTCGTCCCCCCACTCGATATCGTCAAAGCCTTTTTCTTTCAGGAACTCAATCGCCTCATCATACGTAATTCTTGGGAAAGGAGCTTTGATTTGCTCGAGTTTTGACGTGTCTCTACCCAATGTGTTTAATTCAATCTTGCAATTCTTAAGAACCGATTGCACGATGAAAGAAACGTAATTTTCCTGTACTTGAAGGTTTTCTTCAAATTCGACAAACGCCATTTCCGGTTCGATCATCCAGAATTCGATCAAGTGGCGTTTTGTTTTAGATTTTTCCGCTCTGAAGGTCGGGCCGAAAGAAAATACTTTTCCTAACGCCATAGCTGCAGCCTCCATGTAGAGCTGGCCGCTTTGAGACAGGTAAGCATCTTCATCGAAGTACTTTGTCGCAAAGAGCTCTGTTGTCCCTTCAGGTGCGCTTCCAGTCAGAATTGGCGGATCAACTTTTACGAAGCCTTCGTTATTAAAGAATTCGTACGTCGCGCGAATGATTTCATTACGGATTTTCATGATCGCATGCTGGCGTTTTGACCGAAGCCATAAATGTCTGTGATCCATCAAGAACTCCGTACCGTGTTCTTTTGGCGTAATTGGATAATCAGTCGCTTCGTGAATAACTTCAATATCTGTCACGGCTAGTTCATATCCAAGCGGAGAACGCTCGTCCTCTTTGACAATCCCTTTTATATAGAGTGACGTTTCCTGTGTCACTGATTTAGCTGTTTGGAAGATGCTTTCTTCCACTTCCGCTTTTACTACGACACCTTGAATAAAGCCGGTACCGTCCCGCAGCTGTAAAAACGCAATTTTCCCGCTTGAACGCTTATTAGCGACCCAAGCTCCGATCGTTACTTCCTCACCTACGTGCTTGTACACTTGGTTGATTGTTGTTTTCAACATATTTCCCTCCAAAACAAGAAAGACATTCGGAAGCTTATTGCCCCGCGAACTCTTTTATCATCACTTTATTATACCCGCTCTTAACTAACCGGGTCAATGCAGATAAAAAGCGGCTTTTTTGTCAGCCGCTTTTTGATCTGTTAGCTATGTTTTTCTACAAAACGCTTGATTCTTTCAATCGCTTTTTCAAGAAGATCTAACGAGGTTGCGTAAGAAAGACGGACATTTTCAGGAGAGCCGAATCCGGACCCTGGAACAATCGCAACTTTTTCCTCCTCGAGAAGCGCTTTAACAAATTCATCTACATCTTTAAAACCGCAAGATTGAGCTGCTTCTTTTGCATTCGGGAACAAGTAAAAAGCGCCTTCTGGTTTCACACAGCTGAATCCAGGGATTTCTACGAGCTTTGCATAGATTGTGTTCAATCTATGTTCAAATGCTTCTCTCATTTCTTCCAGCGGCTCAGAAGGCCCGTTATAAGCAGCAATTGCTCCGTACTGTGCGATGGATGTCGGATTTGACGTGCTGTGGCTTGCAAGGTTCGTCATCGCTTTTATAATGTCTTCTGCTCCAGCTGCATAGCCGATTCTCCAGCCCGTCATGCTGTGTGACTTTGATACGCCGTTTATAATGACCGTTTGCTCTTTCAGTCTGTCAGACAGCTGTGCAATGGAAACATGTTTCTTTCCGCCATATGTAAGTTTTTCATAAATTTCGTCAGACACAATCAGGATGTCATGTTGGAGGCACACTTCACCAAGCGCTGCCAGCTCTTCTTCAGTATACATGACACCAGTCGGGTTGCTTGGAGAGTTAATGACGATCGCTTTTGTTTTTTCTGTGATCGCATTTTTCAGCTGTTCAGGAGAAATTTTGAAATGATTTTCCTCAAGCCCTTCTACATAAACAGGCGTTCCGCCAGCGAGTTTCACCTGCTCAGGATAGCTTACCCAGTAAGGTGTTGGAATAATGACTTCATCTCCTTCATCCAAAATCACTTGGAAAAGGGTGTACAGAGCATGCTTGGCACCAGTGCAGACAATAATTTGAGACGGTTTGTATTCAATCTTCTGGTCGCGTTTAAATTTCTCTGCAATACTGTTTTTTAGTTCAGCGAGACCCCCTGAAGGCGTGTACTTTGTGTGGCCTTCATTCATTGAACGTACAGCGGCATCAATAATGTGCTGCGGTGTATTGAAGTCTGGTTCCCCAGCCCCTAGACCAATGACGTCATGGCCCGCTGCTTTCAGTTCTTTTGCTTTCGCTGTGATTGCCAGTGTAGTAGACGGTGTTAATGCGGATACTCTTTTTGCCAGTTTCAACTTGAACTCCCCCTAATTCGTCTTAAGGCGTGATATTTTTGAGAATCTTTCCAGTTGTAAAGTCCACATAACTTAAACTGTATTGGCCTTCTTTGTTTAAGTACGTTACTTCCCAAAGCAGGACGTTTCCTTCTCTTGCCAGGTGAACCTCTTTTTGCTTTGAAACCAGCCCTTCATCCTGTATGATTTTCGCCGCTTTGTCTTCCGATATTCCCTCTTTTGCTTCTTTTGAGAGAATTTTTGCTTTTTTATCAGCAGGAACCCAGACATATAATTTGCTGCCTTTTTTGTCTGTTCCCTTTACAACATAATATTTTTCTTTTCCGACAAATGTTTCGACTTGATCAACGCTGGTGAGATCGGTTTCTTTTTTAGCTTCAGCAGCTGCTGCTTCGTGCCCCTCTTCCTTTTGTGCCATGGCTGATTTATAAATGCTTGCCGAGACAAGAAGTACTGCTAAAAAAATAATACCAAAAATGACGGTAAATATTAATGCTTTTTTTCTCATCTTCTCACCTACGTACGATAAATGGTAAAAACGGCTTGGTTTTTGTTTTCCTCATCCAGCGCAAGGCCGAACATCAGATTGTCTCTTTTCAGTGTGCGATTCAGTGTGTCTACAATTTTATACAGATCATCAGAATGCTCTACATTAATTGTTGAAAGAATTTCGATTTTGCTTTCCATTTTTTCATCCTCCATTTTGAACAAATATTGTTAGTCATACTCCATTTCAGGACACGCCATACTAGTATCACAGAGCGGCAAAACCGCTTTTAAAATAAAACACCATCCTACTCCCACACCGCAAAAGCCGCTTTATGCGGCTTTTACTCTTTTTTCCCCGCAACGTAATCCTCAAGCTCACTGTCAGTCATTTCGGATACGGAGGTTGTCGGCAGGGCATCGAGAAACAGCCTGCCGTAACCAGCGGTTTTAATCCGTCTGTCCAATATGACAATCGTCCCTTTGTCACCTGCTGTCCGCAGCAAGCGGCCGATTCCTTGCCGGAAGGTCAGCACCGCTTCCGGAAGTGAAACTGTTTGAAACGGATTCCGGCCTTTTTTGCGGGCAAGCTCACATTTCGCAGCATGAAGCGGGTGATCAGGAGACCGGAATGGAAGCCTCACGATCATGACTGTTGTCAGCTCATCACCTGGGAAATCAACGCCTTCCCAAAAATGATTTGTGCCAAGCAGGATTGCCTGATTGGATGTTTTAAAAGTTTTCATCAGTTTGCCGGGGCTTCCGCCTGTTATTCCTTGCGCTAATAGCTGAATGCCGGTAGCACTCATTCCGTGCTTAAGCTCCTGATGAACCTTTTTCAGCATATCATGCGATGTAAACAGCACAAGGATTTTGGGCTGTTTTTCTTTTGCCATCAGTTCGATATAACGGGCAGTATCCTGTATAAATTCAGTTTGCCCCGTATCTTGGATTGATTTCATTTCTTTTGGAATCATTACCCGCATGCGCTCATCGTAAGAAATAGGCGACTCAATTCTCATGGTCCGCGGGAAAAAGTCACCGAGCCCCAGCCGTTCGATCATATATTGAAAAGAATCTTCGACTGTAAGGGTTGCAGATGTTAACACCACACTGTTTTTGCGCGCGAAAAACTGATCAGCCAGAAGTTCACCAGGTTCAAGCGGCTGTGCGTAAATGGCCACCGCATTTTTTGCTCCCTTCGCGTCTATTTCAATCCAAACCGCTTCATCGTCATCAGACTCAAAAAACAGCTGCTGTAAAGTTTGACAGTAACGCTGTAAGTCTTTCATGCTTCTTTGATATTCATCAGTTAAAAAGGCAGTTTTGCTCTTCATACTGGTAAGGTGTTTTTCCATGAGGGCAGACTGTGCCTCAAAGAGCTGCTGTAAATGTGCCAGCATGGAACAAAGCCTCTCTGCTCCATCCGTTAAAATCGGCCAGCTTTTATCCTGGCTTTCTTTGTTCACCTTAAAGACTAGACGGTTTAAGTCTTCTTTAGGTTTTCTTCGTTTGACAAAAGAGTGCACAGAGCTGAAGAAAGCATCACTTTCTAATTGAATATGCTGAATCCACTCTTCCAATTCGAAAAACGAATCAACCGGCAGGCTGTTTCGCTGGAATAGCTGTCTCATTTTTTTTAGAAGCCCATGCTCCTTCAGGGTGCCGATTCTGCTCAATTTAGAGTGCAATTCTATGTAGGTGGCTCTTTTTCCTAAATGTTCGCTTGCAGCCCGTTCAAAATGATGTGCTTCATCAATAATAAATGTTCCGCTGTCAGGGAGTCTCTTTTTCCGGCTGCCTTCATCGGTCAGCAAAAGAGAGTGGTTGGTGATGACCAAATCGGAATGCATGGCAATCTGTTTAGCCCGTTCATAAAAGCCGGTCACACTCTCATTGCGACTTCTTTTATTGGATTCATCGTCATAAGCCAACCTATCCCACAGCAATTTTCCGCCTGAGGGTAAATTCAGTTCAGCTACATCTCCTGTGTTTGTCTCTGTCAGCCAAACAAGGAGCTGTGCCTTTGTCAGTACAGCATCATAATTATCATCATCTTCATGAAGCACCTGTTCAAATTTATACAGGCATAAATAATGCGATTGCCCTTTTAAAATCGCCGCTGTTACCGGAAATGGAAACAGGTCTTGGACAATCGGCAAATCCTTTGTCAGAATCTGCTGCTGCAAGAGCGTTGAATACGTGCTGATGATGACCGGCTTTTTTGATTTCTTGGCAAAAAGCGCAGCCGGAATAAGGTAGCCAATCGTTTTTCCGATTCCCGGAGGAGCTTCAATCAACGCGTGCTCACGATTGTCAAACGCTTCAGCCACTTCTTTCATCATCATTATTTGGCCGTCTCTTTTTTCATACCCAGGCATTAACTCAGACAAAGCTTTTTCATTTCCCGCTTCCCAATTTTCAATCTCAAATGAGAAGTCACTGTCTTCATTGACACGTTCATTGAACGATTCAGGCTCTCTGACAGAAAAGGAAGAAAAACGCACATAACCCGGTATGTCGGTATGTCTGTTTTCATAAATGAACATATCCAACAAATGCGTCAGATCACTGATAAAATGCTGCGAAAGCCTTCTTAACTGCTTTAATGTCGGATAAGGCAGCTGCCGCAGCTTTTCAAGGATTTCCAAAAAAATAAGCCCTGTGACTTCAGCATCGCTGTCAGCCCGATGCGGCTGATCATGCCGAAGCTGAAGCTCCTCGCTTAATTCGGTCAGCTTATATCCCTCAAATCCCGGAAAAACAATCCGGGAGAGCTCAACAGTATCCAACACTTCACAATCCGGGAGCTGAAAGCCCGCCTTATGTAACTCATACTTGACAAATCCAAGATCGAAATGGATATTGTGGGCGACAAAATAAGCGCCGTCAAGCAAATGGAACACGTCTTCAGCCACTGCTTCAAACGGCTGTTCATGCTCTACCATTTGATTGGAGATTCCAGTAAGCTGCTCAATAAAAGCAGGAATGGATTTATTTGGATTAATATATTTTGAAAACCGCTCAGTAATTTGTCCATTTTCGATTACAACCGCTGCGATTTGTATGATTTTATCGCCTTTCTTTGGCGAATTCCCTGTTGTTTCTACATCTATAACAACGAACCGTTGCTTTTTCATTAAAATGGACACCTCAATTCTTGCATACGACAAAAGTGTAACACGTTTTGTGCGGAAATGGAGCGGTAAAACCGTTTTACTCTCAAAATCTTAAAAGAAAACCCCCGATAAAGGGGGCTTTTCTTTTACAAAACTGTGCCGGCCGGTTCGTTCCCCAGCATTTGTTCAATTTTGTTCTGATCATTCAGAACAGCTACCTTCGGCACATGGCTTGCCGCTTCTTGATCAGACATCATTTTGTAGGAAATAATAATGACTTTATCGCCTTCCTGCACAAGGCGTGCGGCTGCACCGTTTAAGCAGATGATGCCGCTTCCGCGTTTGCCCGGGATTATATACGTTTCCAAGCGCGCTCCATTATTATTATTCACAATTTGCACTTTTTCATTAGGAAGCATTCCTACCGCATCAATGAGATCTTCATCAATCGTAATGCTTCCCACATAGTTTAAGTTTGCTTCCGTAACAGTTGCCCTGTGAAGCTTGCCGCTCATCATCGTGCGATACATATTATATTCTCTCCATTTCTCGAATATCAATAATGATATTATCTATTAAACGCGCCTTTGAAAAAGCAACTGCAACAGCCAGAATCATTTTACCTTCTATGATGGTCACAGGCTCAAGTTCCGGATAGGAATAAAGCTCCACATAGTCAATGGTGCCGCTTGTCGTTTCAATGATTTCTTTAGCGGCGTTTATCACCGCTTCAGGGTCTCTTTCACCGGCTCTGACCAACTCTGCACTTGATTGAAGGGCCTGATACAGCTTAGGGGCTTCTTTTCTTTCCTCAGCAGTTAAGTATACATTGCGGGAGCTTTTGGCTAAGCCGTCTTCCTCCCTGACCGTATCGACAGCAACCAATTCAATATCCATGAAGAAATCGCTGATTAAGCCATCAACAACTGCCACCTGCTGTGCATCCTTTAAACCGAAATAGGCGCGAGTCGGCTGCACAAGGTTGAAAAGCTTCGTCAGTACGATCGCAACCCCGTCAAAATGTCCTTCTCTTGATCGGCCGCATAAAACGTCTGTGCGCCTTTCAACGTGAATCGTGACATTCTTCTCAGGATACATATCACGAGCATCTGGTGTAAAAAGAATATCTACTCCGGCCTTTTCTGCAAGAGCCGCATCCCGCTCAATATCGCGAGGATAAGCTTCAAAATCTTCATTAGGGCCAAATTGGGCAGGATTCACAAAAATGCTCATAACGACTGCGTCATTTTCTTGTCTCGCTTTGTCTGCCAGGGTTAAATGCCCCTCATGCAGAAACCCCATCGTCGGCACAAATCCGATTGACTTTCCCTCTGACTGATATTGTCTTATGGCTTCTTTGAGCTGTGAAATATCTGTAATCTGTCTCATCCTATTTTCCTCCGTACAAGCCGTCCAGCACTGTCTGATTCATTTGAAAGGAATGCTTTTGTTCAGGGAAAGCACGATGTCTTACATCATGGACATATCCGCTGATTGCTGTTCCTATTGTTTCGTCAATTTGCGTATATTGTTTTACAAATTTAGGTGTTCTCTCAACACCGTGGCCGATAATATCATGATAAACGAGAACTTGTCCGTCGGCTTTCACACCAGCCCCGATTCCGATGACCGGTATGCTTAGCATCTCGGCAATTTTGGCTGTGAGTTCTGCAGGCACACATTCCAGCACAAGCATCATTGCTCCTGCTTCTTCGCATTTTATACTGTCTTCTATTAATTTTTTGGCGCTTTGCTCGTCTTTGCCCTGCACTTTATATCCGCCTAATACACCGACTGACTGCGGTGTTAAGCCTAAGTGACTGACAACCGGAATGCCTCCGAGCGTCAATGCGCGAATGGATTCAAACACGCCTTCCCCGCCCTCAAGCTTCAGTGCGTCAGCTCCGCTTTCCTGAACGATAGCGGCTGCATTTTTCAGTGTATCTTCCTTGGACAGGTGATAAGACATAAACGGCATATCGGTTACGATAAATGTATTCGGTGCGCCTCTTTTAACCGCTTTTGTATGATGGATCATGTCCGCAACCGTTACACCGACAGTTGAATCGAGGCCGAGGACGACCATTCCGAGTGAATCACCGACTAAAATCATGTCAACTCCCGCTTGTTCAGCAAGCTTAGCCGCCGGATAATCATAAGCGGTCAGCATGACAATCGGTTCTTCAGACTCCTTCATTTTTAGAAAATCCAGTTTTGTTTTCATGTTTTCTCCTCCTCAAGTTTAGAGGAGATGATCTGCCGTTCTCTTCTGCAAGCCAAAAAAACCTTCCGTTACAACGAGAAGGATTCTTCACTTTCTAAAGTTCGGCGAGTTTCATCCCTCTGTCCCAGTCCTTTTTTGGATCAAGGCAGACTGCTGCAATGTCTATCTATTTATAATAGGTGCAGTTCGCAGGCGATACTGCCCAATGGAAGTATACCAAAATCAACGGGCTTGTACCAACACATTAGCCCAATTCAATATCGGCAGAATAGATTTTTTTAATGCCTTCATTTGTTTCTAGCAAAAGAACGCCTTCATCATCTATACCTAACGCCTTCCCATAAAATGTTCCGTTTAATGTTCTGGCCCTCATATGAGTGCCGATTCCCAACGCATAGCTTTCCCATAAAAGCTTAATCGGTGTAAAACCGTGCGTCATATAATCCCGGTACCGTTTTTCAAAGGAAAGCAGGATATGCTGGATGATGCCGGCCCGGTCAATTTTTTCTCCGGCAGCTTGGCCGAGGCTTGTGGCGATGTCCCTCAGTTCATCAGGGAAATCCTCCGGCTGCTGGTTAACGTTAATGCCGATGCCAATGATGACTGAGCGTACGCGGTCTTCCTCGGCCTGCATTTCTGTTAAGATGCCAACTGTTTTTTTTCCGTTGATCAAAATATCATTAGGCCATTTTATATCCGTCTGGATGCCTGCTGCCTCTTCTATTCCCTGCACAACAGCTACTGCAGCAAGCAGGGTGAGCTGCGGTGTTTTTTGAAGCGGTATGTCTGGCCGCAAAATCAGGCTCATCCAAATGCCGTTTCCTTCTTGAGAATGCCACACCCTTGACATTCGTCCCCTGCCGGACGTTTGTTTGTCAGCCACCACGAGAGTGCCTTCCGGTGCGTTATCATTCGCCAGCTCATGAGCTGTTTTTTGCGTGCTTGATAGAACGTCATGATAAATAAGATGCTGCCCCATCACTTCCGTTTTCAGTCCAAAGCGAATTTCACTTTCACTGAGTTTCCCGGGTTTTTTGATGAGCCGGTATCCTTTTCTTCTGACGGCTTCTACTTCATAGCCCTCTTTCCGAAGCTCTTCAATATGCTTCCACACAGCAGTTCTGGAACAGCCGAGGGCATCACTGATTTTTTGGCCGGAAATAAATTCATTCCCGGCCTGAGAAAATAATTCAATAAGATCTTTTCTTAATGTTGATCGCATGTCTTCAGCCACTCCTCTATGTGGTTCTTTTGATTGGAGAGCTTTCCTGTCACAACAGCCTGCTCAATCCGCTGTAATTCTTCCGACACCCATTTTCCGGCGGGCCGGTTTCGCAGCGCAAGCAAATCCTTACCCGTGAAATCAAGATCCTTAAGGCTTTTGATCGGCAGGCTTTGATAAGCGTTTTGAATGTCCTTCAATTTTTCTTCATCCAGTTTTTCGTTTCGCCGCAGCTGCGATATTTTGGCCGCTGAAAGCAGTGCTCTTTCCCCGGCTCTGTACATTGACATTTCGTCAAGGCTTTGGCCAAATGTATGGACAATGTGAATGGCTTCCTTCATTACTTTTCCTGGGAGCTTCCAGGCTTTCAGGAAAAGCGGCGCATCTTTTAATTCTACGTTCAGATCAATTAAAAGCGCAGCCCAAAGCTCCTCACGGGATGTTAAATCATAAAATGGAAAGCTGCTCGCAGCCATCAGGTTTTCTCGTTTATGGTAAAAACCAGGCAGTTCCTCATACAGCCCTGTTTGAATCAGTGTTTGGAGCGCCTGACGGGACGCTCTTCCCTGCAGCAGCTTCTCGAACTCTATTGTTTTCCGTTCAACTGAAACATGGGATAAGAGTGCTTTTTCCTTCGTGATCGCTTCTTGTGTTTCTCGTGAAAGCGTGAAGCCAAGCTGGCTCATAAAGCGTACGGCTCTCAGCATGCGAAGCGCATCCTCTTGAAATCTGTCCTCAGGCTTTCCGACAGTTCGAATCAGCTTCTGATCAATATCTTTCTTGCCGCCAAAATAATCAAGCACCTGTCCGTCCGCTGTCATGGCCATCGCATTAATCGTCAAATCTCTGCGTTTTAAATCCTCTTCTAAAGATGTGATAAATTGTACGTCTGACGGCCTTCTATAATCTTCATACTCCGATTCAGTCCGGAATGTCGTGACTTCATAGGTTTCATCTTCCCAGAGCACAATGATGGTCCCGTGCTCTTTGCCTACATCAACTGTCCGCTGAAACAGCCGTTCTACTCGATCCGGTGCTGCATCAGTCGCGATATCGACATCTCCGATCGTTCGTTTCATATAGCTGTCACGAACTGCGCCTCCGACAAAATAAGCCTGGTGGCCCGCTTCGATTAAGGTGCGGAGCACGGGAAGCGCTTTGATAAAAACTTGTTCCATGTGATCACTCCGGTTCTGCTAAATCGGCATAAATCTGTTCATACTGGCTGACAATTTTTTGTGAGGAAAATTCATTTTTCAGCATTTCCATTGCCGCCTCTGTAAACCGCTTGCTTAGCTGTTCATCTTCTAAAATATGCATCGCGCAGGCTGTTGCAGCTGCAACATCGCCGACATCCACCAAAAACCCGCTCACATTGTTCTTAATAACCTCCGGGATACCGCCAGTGTTCGTTCCGATACAAGGCACCCCGCAAGCCATCGCTTCAAGCAGGACAAGGCCGAAGCTTTCTTTTTCAGACAGCAGCAGCTTCAAATCACTAATGGAATAAAGCTCCTCAACACGGTCTTGATTTCCAAGCATTAAGACCTGGTTTTCCAATCCATATTTTCTGACAAGCTCACAGGCTGTCGACTTCTCCGGACCGTCTCCGACTAAAAGCAATTTTGCTTTCGTCTTGCCGGCGATATTACGGAATACACGGATGACATCCTGTACACGTTTAACCTTTCTGAAGTTGGACACGTGGATGACAACTTTCTCATCCGGTAAAATACCATGTTTCTCTTTTATCGCCTCTGTATTTTTCTTCAGATACACGCGCTCGTCTATAAAGTTATAAATCGTTTCGATTTTTTTCTCCGGTTTAATTAAATCGTACGTTTCAGCTGCAAGCGCTGAGGAGACAGCGGTTACCCTGTCTGATGCCTCAATGGCAAAACGGATAAGATCTTTTAAGGACGGGTCATACCCTAACACCGTGATATCCGTGCCGTGCAAAGTTGTCACAATGCCGATATTGCGTTTCAGCATCTGCTTTGCAAGATAAGCGCAAACTGCATGCGGGAGAGCGTAATGTGCATGAATAATGTCTAAATTCTCCCGCTCCGCCACCTCAGCAATTTTGCTGGCCAACGACAAATCATACGGAGGATACTTAAAAACAGCATATTGATTAACCTCAACTTCATGAAAATGAATATTGGGGTGATATGTATTCAGTCTAAACGGAATGCTTGACGTGATAAAATGGATTTCATGTCCCTTTTCAGCAAGCTGCTTCCCCAGTTCTGTCGCAATGATACCTGAGCCTCCGACGCTCGGATAGCATGTGATCCCTATTTTAAGTTTTTTCATTGTTCGCCCCCAAGCACATCATGATCGAGCATTAGCATCCGTTTGGAAAAGAAACCTTCGGCATACTCCACACCCGCTTCTTTGCCGTAAAGCTTTTCTCTCGCTTCAATGATCTCGATATAGCCATTTGTCAAAGGCGTTGAAACTGAATTCTTTGAAGGTATAAACTGGCTTTTATAGGCATTGAGGCTTTGTTTCTTTGCCTCTATTGTTTCCGAGATATCAATCACAAAATCAGGCTGATGAAAACCATTTATCATATAGTAGTAAACCTTACTTACTTTATGCGCAGAAAGGCTATTTTTGTCTTTATATTTATGGATTCCGGCGGAAAAAACCGCTTCTTCAACCAGTGCAGCTGCATTTCCGTGATCCGGATGGCGATCCTTTTTATATGGCATAAAGACTGCTTTTGGCCGGCAGGTTCTGATGACACCGACAATCTCCCGAATTGCCTGATCACTCATTATCAGGCCGCGGTCAGGAAGCGTCAGCTGAATTCTTTTATCTGCACCTAATATACGGGCTGCTTCCGCTGCTTCTTCTTTACGTAAACTGACTGTTCCGTTTGAAGAGAGTTCCGCTTCTGTTAAGTCGCATATGATTACTTTTTTTTCCTGTTTGACAAACTTCGCAATTGTGCCGCCCATTCCAATCTCGACATCATCACTGTGGGCACCAAAAGCAAGAACGTCAGTATTATACATTCGGCTCTTCTCCCCGAAGAAGATTGCGGAATTCAAAAGCACCTTCATCAAGTGTGCGGACAAGGATCTCCGCAGTACCCATATTTGTGGCGAGCGGAATGGAATACACATCACATAACCGGATTAATGCCGAGACATCCGGTTCATGCGGCTGCGCGGTCAGCGGGTCGCGCAAAAAGATGACAAGATCGAGTGCATTGGCTGCGATCAGCGCCCCGATTTGCTGGTCTCCCCCTAAAGGGCCGGATTGAAAACGTTCAATGTGAAGACCTGTCGCCTCTTGAATTTTCAACCCTGTTGTTCCGGTTGCGTATAGATCATGATGACTTAAAATATCCCGATAGGCAGTTGTGAATTGAACCATATCCTGTTTTTTCTTGTCATGCGCGATCAGAGCAATTTTCATCATTTATCCCCCTGTCTCATCTAATCAATGATATTTTCCAATCCGTATACAAGCTGATCAATCTTCATGACTTGCTCGACTGACAGTTTAACACCTGACATGAATGAAGCACGGTTATAGGAATCATGGCGGATTTGAAGCGTTTGGCCATCCATGCCGAACATAACCTCCTGGTGAGCAATCAGTCCCGGAAGACGGACGCTGTGTAAACGGATACCATTTTGCTCCGCTCCACGTGCTCCTGGGAGAATTTCTTTTTCATCCGGATGTCCTTGCTGCTTTTCTTTACGAACTTCTGAAATCATTTCCGCTGTTTTAAGCGCCGTTCCGCTTGGTGCGTCAAGCTTCTGGTCATGGTGAAGCTCAATAATCTCAACATCCTCAAAGTAGTTGGCAGCCATTTTTGAAAATTTCATCATTAGCACCGCACCAAGCGCAAAGTTTGGAGCGATGATGGCGCCGATTCCCTTCTCTTCTGTTAAAGAGGTGAGCTCTTTTAAATCTGCTTCGGAGAAACCGGTTGTCCCGACAACTGGACGAACTCCGTGCTCTAATGCAATTTTCGTATGTACTTTTCCGATTTCAGGCGTTGTTAAATCAATCAAGACATCCGGCTGTGTTTCAGTAAAACAGGCGTGGATATCTGTGTATATCAGGGCATCTGAATCAACAGACATCACATCAGATAATTTTTGCTGGTCGTATGTATGATCTATGGCCCCAACAAGGTCAAAATGAGGTGTTCGTTCCGCCAATTTAACAGCTTCCTGCCCCATTCTACCACGCGGTCCTGCAATGACTACTTTAATTGTTTCGTTTGACATCTTGATCTCCTCTACTTTCCTTCTTCTTTTCTGGTCCAGCGATCTTTATCTCTTGTATTAAATTTATGCATGACTCGGTCGTGGGCTTCCTCTAAAGAAATATCCAAAGAGTTGGCTAAACAAACCAGTACAAACAGCACATCTCCCATTTCCTCTTCCATGCTTTTATCATCTTCAGTCGCTTTTTTTGGTTTTTCTCCATAACGATGATTGACTTCCCGGGCAAGCTCGCCCAGTTCTTCAGTCAGCCTCGCCATCATGGCAAGCGGGCTGAAATATCCTTCTTTAAATTGCCCGATGTAACGGTCTACTTCAGCCTGTATATCTTTCATTGTTTTATCACTCACTGCACGAAACCTCCTATCATCCTCTTACATGTTAGCTAATTCAGATACGTTTGACAAATGTTTAAGCACGTTTGCTGTTTTCTTTTTCATTCACTATAATATAAATGCTATCTAATGGAAGGAAAAGGGGTTTTGTGTGATGCTTGGAGAAATTAAATTAAAAAACATATTTTTTATTTTAATCGGAGCGGCGGTTTTTTCATTTGGCTTGGTTCATTTCAATATGCAAAATAATCTGGCTGAGGGCGGTTTTACAGGTATCACACTTTTGCTTTATGCCCTTTTCCACATCAGTCCCTCTATCTCGAACCTGGTTTTGAATATTCCGATCTTTTTTATTGGCTGGCGTTTGCTTGGCAGGACAATGTTTGTTTATACCCTTGTTGGCACTGTAGCCTTGTCCGTGTTCCTCAGCATTTTTCAGCGATATGAAATACATATGCCTCTTCAGCATGACTTAGCGCTCGCTGCTTTATTTGCCGGCGTGTTTATCGGAGCCGGATTGGGCATTATTTTTAAGTATGGCGGTACGACAGGCGGAGTTGATATCATCGCCCGTTTGGTCAATAAGTATTTGGGGATTCCGATGGGCAGAACGATGTTTGCTTTTGATGCTTGCGTCATCATTTTGTCTTTGCTTACTTACCTCTCCTATAAAGAAGCGATGTATACTCTGGTGGCAGTATTTGTAGCGGCAAGGTTAATTGATTTTATTCAGGAAGGCGGATACGCTGCTAAAGGGGCGACCATTATTTCTTCGAAAAATGACCTGATCCAGAAAAAGATTCTTGAAGAGATGGAACGGGGCGTCACCATTTTGAAAGGGCAGGGTTCCTATACAAAAGAGAATATAGATGTCCTTTATTGTGTGGTGCCGAAAAACGAATTGGTGATGCTGAAAAGTGTGATTAACTCCATTGATCCTCATGCCTTTGTAGCGGTAAGCGATGTCCACGATGTGCTCGGAGAAGGATTTACGCTTGATGAAAATAAGAATCCGCTTCCTCGCTGACATGAGAAAAAAGGCGGCTGCTGCCGCCCCTCATGCTTATTTAGGGTAGTCCCGTTTTTTCTGCTTTTTTTTCTCCGCTTTGTATTTTCTGTAGCCGACATAGGAGAGAGCTGTAATGATGATACTGCCGGTTGTGATCATCACCCAGAGTAAAGACGGATCGGCATCATCCTCCTCCACCCTGTCAAAAAGATTTTTTAGATCATGCTGAAGAAGGGACAGCCGTTCAAGCTTCGTGCTCTCAGTCATTTGCTGAAATTCATCTTGCTCAATGACGTCTATATGTTTTCCGACTGTTTCAAGCTGCTCCTCTGATACATCGATTGTAAGACTCGGATAAATCAAGTCATATAAACTGATAAACTCATTCCACTTTTCATGAAAGCTCATGCTTTCATTCTTTTGAACATCCTTCTTCAGTTCAGCAAAGGCTTCCATAATCGGTTTTTCCAATGAGCCCCAAAGCGGATCGGACTGATTGTCAACCGCATCCATCAGCATCCTAAACTGCGCAGCTGCTCTGAGTTTCTGTGTATCAGACGTGTCAGCCTGTTTCAAACTCCGTACCATATCGTTATAGCCCAGCGTGATTTGACGGATTTGGGCTCCGGTTAGTGTGGGGTCTTGCTGTTTTTTTTCAGCGGATTTTAAAGTTTTTTCAAAGTAAGCAAGGACTTGCAGCGCCTCTTCGTATTTCGACTGGCGGGTCATTTGAAAGACCGTATCGGATAAATCATTCAATTCCTCGAGGCTTCCCCGCTCTGCAGCCTTGGCATTTCCATTATAAAAAATAAGAGCAAGCAACAAACAGATCGTCAGCTTTCGTTTCATGCAGGTCCCTCCCACTCTCTCTCCTTACAGAATATGAAGAAAGGGACAAGGATAGACCAACATTGTCCTTACATCAGATCAAGCTTCGTTCGCTTTTTCGAAACGACAAGAAAGTAAGCCAGCCCGATTGAAAAGATGCTCAGCCAAAATGTTCCGTACCCGATGTCAGTCATATAATCTGAAAGCATGGAGTACCGCGGCATCATTCCAAACAAGTAATCAATCACATCGTTATGCAGCGTCCAGACGGCCGCAATTGCAAGATGCCAAAATGAAAAACGAAAATACGGACTGTACAACACCCCTTGGACTGCCATTGCAAAATGCGAGGCAATCAGCATATAGCCCTCCCACGGCAGGTCACCTGTTACAGCCAGCACAAGAACATTCATTACGACCGCCCACAGGCCATACTTTACGAGGGTGACTAGCGCTAGCGCCTCAAACAATCGTACATTCCGTTTCATGATAAAGGCGAGCAGCACAAACAGAAAGAAAAACGTTGCTGTCGGGCTGTCCGGAACAAAAATAAGGTAACGGGCCGGTGTCTCCAGAAGCTGCGGCATGTACCAATAGTATCCGTAAACCGTTCCCAGAAAATTAATGGCTAAGACTAGAATAAGCATCGGCCGCTGTCCTAACACATATTGAAACCATTTCACATCATATCAACTCTCAGTCTGTAAAAAATAATGTGTCCATATAAAAAAGCTGACGCCTGGTCAGCTTTTGATAATAAAAGTATATCCTTCCAATTCACAATTCACAATACGTTATTTTGCGGTTGTTTCAGAAATAAATTTCGCAAGTTCTTCGAGCTGCTTATCATTCCCTTTAAACACACCCGCCGGCATTTGGCCTTTCCCTTCAACAGCAATTTTTTTAATTTCTTCCGGTTTCAGTCCGCTGTCAACCAATGAAGGACCAGCCGCTCCTCCCTGAAGGTTATCCCCATGGCAAGAAATACAGCCCTGCTCCTTAAAAATCTTATATCCCTCTGCACTGGTATCAATGTCAGCTTCTTTTGTGATTTTCCCTTGTTCTTCTGCCTTCGCCCAATCGTGAGTAGCAACTGACTGCCATGTTAAAAACACAGCGGCGGAAATGGCCAGAAGCATCATACCGACAGCGACAGGACGCTTCCACGGCCTTCTTTCTGTTCCTCTGTCAAGGAACGGCGCCAAAAGCAGGGCGCCAAAAGCGAGCCCCGGCATAATCATGGCACCGACCACCGTAAAACTTCCAGCGGCGTATTCATACTTCAACAGCTGGTATAAGAATAGAAAATACCAATCCGGCAGCGGAATATAACCAGTATCAGTCGGGTCCGCCATCCGCTCCAAAGGCGGCTGATGCACAATTGTCAAAACAAGAAAACCGATTAAAAAGACAGCTCCAACCATCCATTCCTTCAACAAGAAATTCGGCCAGAAAGCCTCTGTTTTACCGGGATACTCCGAATAATCCTTTGGTATATTCGGCTTTTTTTCAGCCGGTATCCTTGAGTCGCCTACAAATTTCATCCCTTTGCCCCGGTGCATGTCATCCCCTCCCTTTTATTCGCAGATCAAGAGTTTAAAGCGGTCCTGAAATCCCCTGCTTCCGAATCATAATAAAATGTGCAGCCATCAGCCCGAACAATGCGGCAGGAAGAAAGAATACATGGATCGCAAAAAACCGAGTCAGCGTTTGGGCGCCTACAATATCCGGGTGCCCCGCAAGGAGTGTTTTGACTTGCGTCCCGATCAAAGGCGTGGCTTCAGCGATCTGCAGCCCGACTTTTGTTGCAAACAGAGCCTTCATGTCCCAAGGAAGCAAATAGCCTGTAAAGCCAAGCCCGAGCATGACAAAAAAGATCAGCACACCGACAATCCAGTTCAGCTCGCGCGGCTTTTTATACGCCCCCTGGAAAAAGACCCTCAGCGTATGTAAAAACATCATTACAATGACCAGACTCGCACCCCAGTGGTGCATTCCCCTGACAATCTGGCCGAAAGCCACTTCATTTTGCAGATAATAGACTGATTCCCAGGCATTTTTGATATCAGGCACATAATACATCGTTAAAAACATTCCAGATAACACTTGGATAACGGTTACAAAAAACGTCAGTCCCCCAAAGCAATACACAAACGCAGAGAAATGATGGGCGGGATTTACATGTTCCGGCACTTCGTGATCGGCAATATCCCTCCACATCGGTGTAATATCAAGCCGCTCATCTACCCAATCATAAATTTTGTTCAGCATGTCACCCTTCCCCCTTAGGCTTTGCTTTTCCAAGATACAGGAAGCCGTCTTTTACTTCTTGCTCATAATGATCAAGAGGCGAAAGCGGCGGCGTGCCAGGGACATTGGTGCCGTCCTTTTCATACAGTCCGTAATGGCATGGACAAAAGAATTTATTCGGATTTTTAGGATCACTATTCCAGTTCACCGTACATCCCAAATGTTTACAAATTGGCGAAAGTGCTACAATTTCATCCCCGTTTTTGAAGACCCAGGCTGATCTCGACTCTTCCGACTCATACCAGGCATCGACTTGATTAATTTTGAAATCAAAGCGCTGAGGCTCTTTTGTCAACTCATCTACGCTGACAACCTGAACCATATCCTGCTTTCCAGTCGATTTTAATACCGGGTCGAGTGCAAAGCGAACCATAGGCATGAGCATACTAGCCGCCATAAAACCCCCTACGCCTGTAAGCGTATAATTTAAAAATTGACGTCTGGATATATCATGTTTTCCGCCCATCTCTTCTCCCCCCTCTAGGTCACCCCTGCAAACTGACTAAAATAGAAAATATTACAATAACTCTAGACACCCTCATAATATATGAATCTCTCAGCAAGGTCAATATAGCCAAAATATTGTTCATAAGGAAATGTAAGTGTTTTTATGATGTGCTCCACAACTGTAACAAAACGTTCAAAATTTCAGCAGTGCGTTCATCTAATATTTTTCTTTTTAAAGAGTCATTTAAATGCTCTAACGGAACAGACGGTGTAACAATGATTTTGCCTAACGCATCCTCACGATTCCAACTATCATCAGACGTGAGCATCACAACATGCGGAAATTCTGATATAAGCTCTTCCCACAAATCTTTAAGCCCTTGAACGGTATTTTCATTTCTATCAACATATGTATAAGGGGGCAGTAAATATACCCGTCCCTTTAACTGCCTTTCCAGTTCTTCTGACAGAAGCTGCGTAAATTCGCCTTTCTCCGCAGCCATTTTGAAATGGCTCCCCGCCCTTATGTTAATTAATGGAATGACAGCGGTATCAATGTAATCTTTAGCTTGTAAATAGTCCTTGGCATCAGTGATTCTCCACCTCATTGTTCTCCCCCTTTACGACAGCAAGCCTTGCAATACATTGCAAGGCTGGTTATATTATGTGAGCTGATTCAATTGCCGCGATAATTGTTCAAATGCTTCTTTATCATGACGATCAAGCGCATCGTCAATGTCTTTTAATAATTTTTCTCTTTGGAATGTGGAAATAGCGTGCTCTAAAATTTGTTCAGCCAAGCCCTGATCTTTTTTGTTTTCAAACAGATCCTTCGGAATATGAGGGTTGGACTCCAGCACTGCGGCATACTCAGGAGAGCTGTATGCTGATCGGAAATTAAGCTGGATAAACAAATCCTGCTGTTTATTTAATCGAATATCATGAAAAGATTTTTCCGCGTCGGTTGTCATGACATTCTCTTTATAGAACCGAAACGGAACTTCTTCAACACAATGTGTTGACATGATAATGCCTCTCGGGCAAAATTCTGCCTGCTCTACAAAATGAACCTTCTCCATGAGAGAATCATGGCTCATTAAGTAGTTCAAGATCCAAACGCACTCTCGGCGCTTTAACTGATAATGGTTTAAAAACCAACGGATAAAATCCTTTTTCTCATTGACAGAAACAGGGGTCTGCATGTAATTCCCTCCTCTATCGTTCGTATAATCTATATACTTATATGTTCCACATGAAAGGTGAATATTCCTGCTTATCTAGAAAATTCATCCTCGATTCGCAAAATCGTTTCTTCCAGCTCTTCATTGGCTCCGTCCATTTCCAGAACCTTTTTCAAAAGCGGCAGTGCTTCTTGCTGAAGGCCTTCTTCTAATAGGAAGCTTGCGTATTCATATAAGAAATCTCTGTCCTCCCGGTAGTGAAGAAAGGCAGCCTCAAAGGATTGTTTTGCTTTTTCGTACTGCTCTAATTCGGTATATGCGCTCGCAAGATACCAATTGTATTTCGGATCTTCTTCTCCATAGCCGCGCACCTCTTGAATAAGATCAATGATCTGTTCATAATCCTCTTCTTTATGATACACGGCAAGAAGCGTATGAAGTGCCTCGACGAAACCCGGATCAAGCGCAAGCGCCTCTTGGAGCAGCTTCTTCCCATCTTCTGACTTTCCGATTTTTAAGGCCATTTTTGCAGCATAGAGGAAAAGTTCTTTGTTATATTCATCATATCTGATACCCTCTTTTGCCGTTTCTAATGCCTCTTCATACATTCCTTCAGCTTCATAGCTTTTCGAAAGCGGCATATAAAGTGAAGAATAAGATGGATCCAGCCCTTTTAAATCAGACAGCTGCTTAATCGCTGTTTTAACAAGCCCCGCCTGTAAGGCTGTAAACCCATAGCCGAAAATCGTATTAGGTTCAGGATTCTCATCAACCGCTTTCTCGTACCATGGAATGGCATCTTCAAATTCACCTGAGGCACTTAACGATTCTGCCAATCTTTGATGGACATTAACGCCTCCGATCTCACTCTGCTCCTCAGCCGTTGATTTAAAATATTGAACCGCTTTTGCATAGGCTCCCTGAGTAAAGTAAAGTTCGCCCAGCGCAAAGTCAATAACGGGTTCATTGTCCAGAATGGACTTAGCCTGTAAAAGCTTTTGTTCACTGACTTCGAATAGCCCCTGCATCTGATAAAGATCCGCCATCAGCAGCAAACTTTCCGGATATGATGGATCTGTTTCCGGAATGGTTTCCAGCACAGCGAGAGCTTTTTCTTCTTCGTCAATATCTATTAAAAGTTCAGCGTAAAAATTCGTCAGTTCTGTTTCATTTGGATATAAGTCATGTAAATCACTGATCAGTGATATTGCTTTTTCCACATTGCCCCACTCGTAATAAAGCTGGGCTGCAATGGCTTTATCTTCATCATGCAGCTGTTTTTCGGCCTTCGAGAGAGTATTGAGACCCTTTTCTGTTTCTCCTGCTTCAACTAATTTTATGGCTTCTTGAATCAATGTATTCAAATCGGACCGGTCCTTTCTTTTCCTATACAACATCAACCATACAAAAAAGCTTTATTTGTTCGGGTTAATCTTATCATAATTCAGACGAATGCCCTCGGCAAATAAGATGCTTGCTGTACGGCAGGGAATTATTGAGTCTTATTAGTTTACCAAAAGATCTTGAGATAGAAAATGAAAAAAGGAAGATCGCCCTCTGTACAGTAAAGCAGCTCTCAGACCTGCCGGCTTGTAAGTAAAGCGCATCCCCCCTTTTCGTTTTTCTTTTCCGTCTATAAGACAAGCTATGTTTTTTTGCGTCAAATTATGATTCTTACAGTCAATCTGCATAAAAAAACCTGAAGCAAAAACTTCAGGATTTGTTTGAAAGCTTATTTAAATGCTCGAAGAAGGTTGGATAAGAAACGTGAATGGCATCTGTCTGCTCGATTTCAATTGGCTCCTCTGTTATACAGGAAGCGATGCCAAGCATCATACCGATCCGATGATCCCCATGGCTTGACACAGCTGTGCCGCCTTTCAGTGTTTGTTTTCCATAAACCTTCATTCCATCTGCTGTCGGTTCAATCTCAGCACCTAGCTTACGAAGCTCAGAAACCACGGTATCAATGCGGTTTGTTTCTTTTACTTTAAGCTCTGCCGCGTCCTTAATAACGGTGGTTCCCTCCGCTTGAGTCGCAAGAAGCGCGATGATAGGGATTTCATCAATTAAACGCGGAATGATATCACCACCGATTTCAACTGCTTTTAGAGATGATGTTTTTATGACCAAATCTCCATAAGGCTCTGCACTGCTGTGAGCAGACGGTTTAATCTCAAGTGTTGCCCCCATATTTTGAAGGACGTCAATGATACCTGTCCGAGTCGGATTTAACCCTACGTTTTTCAATACAATGCTGCTGTTTGGAACCATTGCGCCCGCAGCAAGGAAAAACGCCGCTGAAGATATGTCTCCGGGAACAAAAATATCGGCAGCTGTCAGCTTTTGGCCGCCTTCAATGGAAACGCTTGTTTGATCTTCAGAAAGCTTTACGCCAAAAGCCGAAAGCATTCGCTCAGTATGATCCCGAGATTTATGAGGCTCTGTAACGGTTGTTGTACCCTCAGCCTGTAAACCCGCCAGCAAAACAGCAGATTTAATTTGCGCGCTCGCAACAGGTGATACAAAATCAATCCCTTTTAGTGAAGCGCCGCTCACTGACAGCGGTGTAAACTCTCCGCCGGCTCTGCCGTCAATTTTAGCTCCCATTTGCTTCAAAGGCTCCGTTACACGTTTCATCGGACGCTTCGCAATGCTCTCATCTCCAGCTACCGCACTATAAAAAGGGCGGCCTGCCAAAATTCCGAGCATCAGGCGAATCGTTGTACCTGAATTTCCGACATCTAACAGGCTTTCTGGCTCCTTCAGGGAATCGATTCCTTTTCCATGAATCACTACATCGCTGCCGTCTTGCTCAATTTGAACACCCATTTTTCTAAAGCAATCGATCGTGCTCAGACAATCTGCTCCCGGCAGAAAGTTTTTAACAGTTGTTGTGCCTTTCGCCAGCGCACCAAACATGACGGAGCGGTGAGAAATCGATTTATCACCAGGAATGTGTATTTCTCCGTTTAAGGCCTGCACCTTTTCTCTTTTCATCATTTTCCACCTCAATCAGCATAAAAAGTTTCATATTCCGCCCGGGCTTCAATGCATTGTTCAGCCCGTTTGCGGTCGTCATCAGACTGAAAACTGATCCTTAAAATCCCGTTAATATCTTCTCGTGTTTCAATAATGCGGATATTCGTGATACTGATGCGCTCCGCAGCTAAGATAGCCGTTATCTCGGAAATCACACCCGGATGATCGGGAACATCAACGTATAAGTCATAAAACGCAGGTATGGCGCCCTTCTGCCGAAGCGGCAGCCCATCGCGATAATCCTTGGCCGCTTTAAAATAACGAAATAAATTTACCGCATCTTCTTGTTCTACATATGTACGGATCTTCTCAATTTCACAAGTCCACTCATTAAAACGATCCAGAATTTTATCTTTATTATGTAATAGAATATCCCGCCACATTGCCGGACTGCTTGATGCAATCCTTGTAATATCTCTAAACCCGCCGGCAGCAAAGCGCTTAACAAACGGATAAAGCTCTTCCGACTGATGGGTTTGGTGAACAAGGCTTGCTGCGACAATATGCGGAAAATGGCTGATCACGCTTGTCACGCCATCATGCTCTTCCGGCGACATTTCTACAAAGTGGGCATTGGTTCCCTTCAGCAGGTTTTTTAACTGTTCTACAGCTTGTTTGTCCGTTTTCTGGCCTGGCGTTAAAATATAAAATGCATTCTCAAACAGGAACTCCTTCGCAGCTGTCACTCCTGATTTGTGTGAGCCTGCCATCGGATGCCCTCCGACAAATTGATAGCGGCTGGGCAGCACTTGATCAGCGTAATGAACCACTTTTTGCTTTGTGCTCCCTACGTCGGTAATCAAAAGCTGATGTTCAATTCCCGATTGGGCCAGCTCATCAAGCATAAGAAGCGTTTGCGCGACAGGTGTCGCAATAATTACTGTAGCTGCCTCTTTCGCACCGCTAATAAACGAATCAGCACGCTCGTCAATTACACCTAATTTTAATGCGGCTACCACCTGTTCATCAGAGATGTCGATTCCGATAATCCGTTTGCCGGGATGCATTTTTTTGATCGCTAACGCAATCGAACCGCCTATCAATCCGAGACCGGCGAGCAATATTGTATCTTTCATTTGATTCATACGTCATCACCTGGTTTATAGACTAAAGAGGTGATATTTGATCACCTCTTATAAAATTTCAGCTAAAGTTGCAAGAATTTCTTCATTTTGCTCTTTTGTACCGATCGTAATCCGGAGTGAAGTCGGGAAACCTAATGCATTTCCTGACCGGACAATATAGCCTTTTTCCAGCAGAGCCTGAAACAGTTCATCGGCCGGACGGTTAAAGTCAATTAACACAAAATTGGTCTGTGAAGGGTAGCACTTTAAACCATGCGTCTTTGCAAAATCATAATATTGCTGAAGACCTGCATTATTTTGCTCGACACAGGAGGCAATAAACGCTTGGTCATCAAGCGCGGCGATTGCTGCAGCCTGGCCTAGACGGCTCGTGTTAAACGGCTCTCTTGCCGGCTCAATCTGGCGAATCAGGTTCTCGTCAGCAATTCCGTATCCGACTCTGAGCGCTGCCAGACCGTAGGCCTTTGAAAATGTCCGCAAGATCATCAGATTGGAGTATTTGTTTAAAAGCGGCACGGTTTCCGGGTAATCCTCTGCTGTAACATATTCATAATATGCTTCGTCAAGAACCACGAGGACACGAGAAGGAACGCGCTCGAGGAATGCGAGTAATTCCCCTTCTGATGTATAAGTGCCTGTCGGATTATTTGGGCTGCATATCCAAACGATTTGTGTCTGTTCGTCAATCGCTTCAAGCATGGCGTCTAGATCATGTGAGCCGTCAGGACGAAGTGCAACTTCACGAACTTCAGCGCCCTCAATGACCGCATTATGTTTATATTGCGGAAAAGTCGGGGCAGCAGTTATTGTGTTGGTTTTATCGTTTAAAAATGCCCGGCAGATGATCTGAATAATTTCATCTGAACCGTTTCCGAAAATAAGTGATGTTTCGCTGACATTGAGGTGCTCACTGAGCCTTGTCCGTAAAGCAGCGCTATACCCATCAGGATAAAGTGCAAGCTGTTGAATCTCAAGGTGAATCGCCTCTTTTACAGCTTCTGAACAGCCGTACGGATTCTCATTTGAAGCAAGCTTCACAACTTTATCCAAACCATATTCTGATTTCACTGCTTCAATCGGCTTACCGGGCTGATAAGGCTTCAGCTGTTTTAAGTGTTCTTTAATACGCAAATCAGTCACCTCATTTTAAACTGTACAAGCCGCCAAACGCCGTTGCGTAATCTTCAAACTCCTTCAGCGCTTGCTCTCTTGTTTCCACGCTGATGAGCCGGTCCTTCAGTTCTTCTATTTTTCTAACGAGTGCACTCCCCACAACGACACCGTCACTAATTTCATTCATCTTCATGACCTGTTCACGGTTTGATATACCGAACCCTACAGCAACCGGAACAGTGCTAAGATCCTTCACTGTCCGGATGAACGGATACACGGATGAATTAAATTCATTGCGGATACCGGTTACACCTAGAGAAGATACACAGTAGACGAAACCCTCGGCTTGTTCAATAATGGTTTTCAAACGGCTTTCGCTTGTCGGCGCTACCAAAGAAATATACGTTACCTCATGGTCTTTGCATTCCGCTTGAAGGCTGGCGCTTTCTTCTAATGGCAAATCCGGAACAAGCAGTCCGTCAATATGATTTTCCCGCAGTAAAGCGAAAAAGTGTTCTTTGTTCAATTGTAACACAGGATTATAATACGTAAAGAGGATAATCGGAATATACACTCCGTTTTTTTTCATTTTTCCGGCTAATTCGATTGCCTTTACGATATTCATTCCATTATCCAGCGCACGCTTCGAAGCCCGCTGGATCACCGGACCGTCTGCAAGCGGGTCTGAGTATGCAACACCAAGCTCCAGTGCTGTAGCACCCGCTTTTTGGAGAGACTTCGCCAGTTCAATCGAAACCTCAGGCGATGGATCCCCCGCTGTAATAAACGGGATAAACAATTTTTCTGATGCTTGAAGGTCCACTTTAAACATGCGTTTTCACCTCTTTTTCCAATACATCCATTAATGTGTTGACGTCCTTATCTCCCCGTCCTGATAAACAGACCAGGATCACTTGCTCGCGATTCATCTCTTTGGCGAGTTTGAATGCTTTCGCTAACGCATGGGCAGACTCGATTGCCGGCAAAATCCCCTCTTTTTCTGATAAGAGTTTTAAAGCCTTCACTGCTTCTTCATCTGTGATACTGTCATAAGTGACTCGGCCGCTCTTATGCAAATAAGCGTGCTCCGGTCCGATTCCAGGATAGTCGAGTCCTGCTGAAATGGAGTAGGGCTCAATAATTTGCCCGAACTCATCTTGAATAAGATAAGTCAATGAACCGTGTATGACACCTACGGTTCCTTTCGAAATAGTAGCGGCATGAAGAGGGGTATCAATTCCTTTTCCGGCTGCTTCAGCGCCGATCAATTCAACATCTTCATCTAAAAACGCCTGAAATATGCCAATCGCATTGCTTCCTCCGCCAACACACGCCACCACTTTATCAGGCAGAACGCCTTCAATGCGTTTCAGCTGATCCTTCGCTTCCTCTCCGATCATTTTTTGAAATTCACGGACGACCTGCGGATAAGGGTGCGGTCCGACAACTGATCCAATCATGTAAAAATGATCCTCGCAATGCTGAACCCAGTATCGGATCGCCTCATTTGTGGCATCCTTCAATGTGCCGTTTCCGCTTGTTACAGGCACAACCTCCGCTCCAAGAAGCTTCATGCGGAAAACGTTCAAAGATTGGCGGGCAACATCCTCCTCGCCCATAAACACAGTGCAGGAAAAACCGAACTTGGCTGCGACCGTTGCAGCGGCAACGCCGTGCTGTCCGGCGCCGGTTTCAGCAATGATTTTCGTTTTGCCCATTTTTTTTGCAAGCAACGCTTGCCCTAACGCATTATTGATTTTATGTGAACCAGTATGGTTTAAATCTTCACGTTTCAAATAGATTTTCGCGCCGCCTAAATATTCAGTGACTCGATCAGCATATGTTAATGCAGTCGGCCTTCCGGAATAGTCATGTAACAGCTTGTAATATTCATGACGAAAAACAGGATCATCCCTGATCTCTTTAAATGCGGTTTCAACCTCTTCTAACGGCTGCATGAGTGTTTCCGGAACAAATTTCCCGCCAAAATCGCCGTATCTTCCTATTTCATTCGGGTATGGATACATATCGGTTCATCCTTTCTTCTAAAAGCCTCATCAGTTTCTGATCTTTTTGTCCGTTTTTTTCGATTCCGCTGGCAAGATCAATTCCCAGCGGGTGCCATTTCAATAGGTCTGTGATGGTGTCCGGACTCACGCCGCCTGCGATAAAGCAGCGTTTACCTATAGCTGCCCGCTGATATTCCGGCACACAGTCCCAAGAAAAAGAAACACCAGTGCCGCCTCTTTCCCCTTTTACAGATGAATCAATGACAAAACCGTCCACAGCATTTTTAAAGCGAGCTATTTCTTGAGTTGTTTTCTCATGATGATGCAGCGCCTTCCATATTTCACAACCTGTCAGCATACGAAGCGCATCGGCATCCGCCGGTTCCTCATCACCGTGAAGCTGAATGACGTCAAGATTCAAGTCTTCAGCAATGCGTGTCATCGTCTCTATCGACTCATTAACAAAAACACCTGCAACCTGTTTTTCGACATGAAATTGACTCAGCCACTTTTTCACATCTTGCGGAGATACTTTTCGTTTGCTTTCAGCAAAAATAAAGCCCAGATAATCAGCCTGTGAGTCCGCTGCTAGCTGCAGATCCTGCAGTGACCGGATGCCGCAATATTTTAATGCCGGCTTCTTCACATTATCACTCTCCAAACAAAGCATGGATTGCCTTTTGCTGTGATGTTTGTCTCATCAATGATTCACCGATAAGCACAGCTCGTGCCCCTTGTTCTTTGACAAATGTTAAATGTTCTAAAGAACCGATTCCGCTTTCGCTGACAAGCAGTGATTCTTTCGGAACGAGAGATGCGATTTGTTCTGTCTGCTTAATAGATGTTTCAAATGTTTTTAGGTTTCGATTGTTTATGCCGAGAATATCAGGCGTGAACACTTTCAATATTTGTTCTAGCGTGGATGCATCATGAACTTCCACTAACACGTCCAGCTCCTTTTCACCTGCTTCAAGATATAATTCATGGAGGTGTAAGGGATCAAGCACCTCGCCGATTAACAATATGGCATCCGCTCCGATTCTTTTCGATTCCTCCACTTGGAGAGAATCAATAATAAAATCTTTTCTGAGTACCGGAATTGAAACAGTTCGCTTTACGTCTGATAAATAGCTGTTTTCCCCTTGAAAAAACGGGGTGTCTGTTAAAACAGACAGCGCATCTGCCTGCGCAGTTTCATAGTCTGCTGCAATCTGCTCAGGGACAAAATCCTTTTTAATAAGCCCTTTTGACGGCGACGCTTTCTTTACTTCGGCAATCAACCCGATAAACCGATTCGGACTTGCCAGCGCCTCTTTAAAAGAACGTTTTTCGAAAGGCTGCTCTTCCGGCAGAACCAGTGTTTTCACTTCTTCTTTCTTTTGTTTAATGATGTTTTCAAGCATAGATCTCTTCCTCTTTCAGCTTCAGTCGCTCAAGCTGCGCGGCAGCGCCTCCGCTTGTAATTGTCTCTAACGCCAGCTCCGTTCCTTCCTTCAGTGAGGCGGTTATCCCCGCCGTGTATATCGCCGCACCTGCATTTAAAGCAGTAATAGATAAAGCGGAACTGCTGCTTTTATTTTTAAAAATATTCTGAATGAGACAGGCACTCTCTTTCGGTGACTGCACCTGTAAATCTTCAAGTCTGCCATTTGTGAAACCGAACTCTTCGGGTGAAACCGTATATTCACGGCGCTCTCCGTCCTTTAATTCAATCACATCAGTCGGTGCTGTAATTGAAAGCTCATCTAAACCGTCACGGCTTGATACGAACATGACATGCTTCGGCTGAAACGTTTCCAGTGCGCTTGCCATCAGTCTTGCTTTTCCAGCGGAATAAACCCCAATCACCTGACGCTTCGCCTGCAAAGGATTGCTGAGCGGCCCGAGCAGATTAAATACCGTTCTGAATCCTAGTTCTTTTCTAGTACCTGCTACATGTTTCATAGATGAATGATAAAGGGGTGCAAAAAGAAATCCCATGTTGTTAGTTTCAATGCTTCTTTTGACTTTTTCGGGAGTAGTTTGAATTGGAACCTCTAGCTCCTCTAAAACATCAGCGCTTCCGCTTTTAGAAGAGACAGAGCGATTGCCGTGTTTAGCGATTTTCGCACCTGCTGCCGAGGCAACAATTGCCGATGCGGTTGAGATATTAAAAGTGGAAATACCGTCTCCCCCGGTTCCGCAGGTATCAACCACATCAGAAAGTCCATCTACTGTTAGAGCGCGTGCCCGCATCGCTTTCATAAAGCCTGTGAGCTCTTCGGGTGTTTCTCCGCGATGAGCAAGGATAGATAATATACCGCCCATTTCAGAAGGAGTCATTTCCGCTGTCATCATCATATTCATTAGCGATTCAGCATCACCTGCAGTAAGTGTTTTTCCGTCAACGCACAATTGTAGAAATTTGTTCATGAGCTTCATCCTCCTTGCTATGGAACATGTCTTCTGCAATATGAATCGTTTTCAGCAGAGCACCTGCTTTATTACAGCTTTCCTCGTATTCGGCTTCCGGAACAGAATCCGCAACAATGCCAGCACCTGCCTGTATTGATGCAACACCGTTCTTTATGCTCATTGTGCGAATCGTAATACAAGAGTCGATGTTTCCATCAAATCCGATGTAGGCGATGCAGCCACCGTATGTCTCTCTCGGTGTCGGCTCCAGTTCTTGCAAAAGCTGCATAGCACGGATTTTTGGAGCGCCAGTTAACGTTCCCGCCGGGAATGCGGACATCAGTGCATCAACAGGATGGACGCCTTCTTTCAATCGTCCCGTAACTACTGAGATAATGTGCATCACATGCGAAAAGGAGACAATTTTTGTGAACTCAGGCACAGACACAGATCCATACTCTGCCACTCGGCCGATATCGTTCCGGGCTAGATCAACTAACATGTAGTGCTCAGCTTTTTCCTTTTCATCCTTCATCAGCTCAATCTTGAGTTTTTCATCTTCCTCTTTGTCTGCGCCCCGTTTTCTCGTTCCGGCAATCGGATGGATTTCCAAGTGCCCGTCCTGAACGTGGATTAAACGTTCAGGAGAGCTGCCGACGATTTCTCTGTCTTGGAGTTTCATATAATACATGTACGGAGAAGGATTGACGATGCGCAGCACTCTGTATAACTCAAAGGCATCTGCTGCTACCGGAACCTCAAATTTTTGTGACAAAACGCCTTGGAAGATATCTCCCGCTTTTATATATTCTTTGATTTTTTCTACATCAGCCATAAAAGCCGCTTTTTCATAATTAGAAGTGACTGTCTCAAAGCTGGGCGTCTGATATGAATCAGCAGAGAGAAACAGTTCTTTGATGTTTTTTTGATTCATCATTTTTTCAATGAGAACTTGCAGCTCTTGATGACTTTGGTTAAATACATCGATTTTTTCGTTTTCTGTTTCCTGTCCATTGAGCCTTGCATATTGGATAAAGTGGACATTTTTGGTTTCATGATCATACGCAATTAATGTCCGGCAAACAAAAAGCATACACTTTTCCATTTCTGTTTCTTTTGGATGCGGTGGAACAGATGGCTCAATCAGCGGGATCATATCATAGCTTAAGTACCCGACAGCTCCGCCTACAAAAGGAATGCCCAGTTCTGGCGTTTTGATTTTGTACGTGGTCTTCATCCAGTTCAGAACTTCTTTCAGTTCATTTCCTGTGTAAAGAGATCTGCCGTCCTGATCAGCGGCTGAAAAACAGCTATGCTCTTCTTTAATTGTGAGAAATGGATTCAAACCGATAAATGAATATCTTGACCATTTGGATGTATCATCCTTGCTTTCAAGAAGATACGTGATCTCCCTGTCGAGCTTCTCTATCATTTGAATGGGTGTCAGCGTATCGACTGTGAAGGTCTCCACAATCGGTATGGTGTGGTGGGACAAGCTGTCCCGCAAAAACGCAGAAATGTTTGATTGGAAATTCATTGCTCTCACTCCTTATGGCAAGGAGAATGAGAAGATGGCATGAGAGGAAAAAAATGATATAACAAATAAACCCAAAAGAAAGGCTCTTTTGGGTAGAATAAACATACGTGTCTCAGCTCAACTACACTCATTCTCTGCTACCCTATTCTCTAACTCAACTCTTCAATCGCTTTATACACACTCTTGTGTATTTCTAAGCTGTTCCTATCGTATTACAATTCAGTATTTTTTGTCAATGATAAATCAGGTCTTAAAACGACGGCTTTTTCTAAATATACATGTCTGATCTGATCTTGAGGGACATCTGTCTGGACGGTCATCATGACTCTTATGCACTTTTTCAGACCGCCGGTTACGTCCATTTCCTGCATACAGGTTACCGGCACATATTGCCAGCCTGAAAGCTCGCGAACAGCTTTTGCCGGGAAAACGGAGTGCAAATCAGGTGTCGCCGAAAGAAGCATTTGAACAACATCTTCCGGTTTTGTATTGTTTTCTTCTATGATTTTCTCCAGCAGCTGTTTTGTTTTTTGTAAAATTTCTTCTTCAGTATCTTGTTCAACTGTAGTTGCTCCGCGAATTCCGCGAATCATCATGATGTCTCCTCCAATCGCCATTTGTTCAGCCAGCTCTCAAGTTCATTTCTGGAAAATGTGTGATCAGCAACTTTTCCTAGTTCGTTGAGCACGATAAACTGAATCTTCCCGCCGCGGGTTTTTTTATCATTCATCATACGGTCTAAAAGAACCGAAGTTTCCGTCTCTTTTTTGATTTGACTTGGATACCCCAAGCTTTGTAGCCAGCTGACCAGATGGTTTCTATCCATTTCACAGCCAGCAGTTTTTTCGCTTATATATAAAGCAAACTGCATTCCAAGGGCTACAGCATCACCGTGAGTGATCTGTCCGTATCCATATTCCGCTTCAACAGCATGGCCGAGCGTATGTCCGAAGTTTAAGTAAGCTCTGATTCCCTCTTCTTTTTCATCCTGCTGAACGACAGACGCTTTAATTGAAATCCCTTTAAAAATCATGTCATTCAGCTGATCACTAGTGATATCGTTTAGTGAGCGGATGTTCAGCAGCTCTTCCAGAAACGCTCTGTCATAGATAAACGCGTGTTTAATCACTTCTGCCATTCCAGACCGAAGCTCTTTTTCGGGCAGAGAACGCAGGAAATCCGTATCATAGAGCACGGCTTTCGGCTGATAAAACGCACCAATTAGATTTTTTCCGAGCGGATGATTCACAGCTACTTTTCCTCCGACTGCGCTATCATGCGCCAAAAGCGTCGTAGGCATTTGAATGAAATCAATGCCGCGCATAAAAGTGGCAGCCACAAAACCGGCAAGATCTCCTACAACACCGCCTCCGAATGCGATGATGCATGAGGAGCGATCCATATGAAAACGAATCGCTTCACTTTGCAGTTTCGTGTACATGTCCATGGATTTCGCCTGCTCTCCGCTCGGAACCGTCACTTTTTTTACGGGCCATTTTTCTTGGAGCAAATGAAGCATTTCATCACCATACAGGCGGTCCACCTCTTCATCTGTGACAAGCATAATCCGTGTTAAAGGCCTGTTTAGAGAGGTTAATAGATCACAAGCCTCTTTTCTGATGCCCTGACCGATAAAAACAGGATACGACGAGGAAGCGGTTTGAACATGCAGTGTTCTCATTAAAATTCCCTCGACAGTTTTCTCATATTCTCCACATTTTCTCTAATACGGTCGATTTGATCTAAGCCGAATTGTTCAACGACTGCATTCGCAATTTCCCATGCAACAGCAGCTTCAGCTACTACACTTGCTGCAGGCACTGCACAGCTGTCTGACCGTTCAATGCTGGCAGAAAACGGTTCTTTCGTTTCGATATCCACACTCTTCAGCGGTTTATACAATGTCGGAATCGGCTTCATAACTCCGCGGACGATAATCGGCATTCCTGTCGTCATGCCGCCTTCCAGTCCTCCAAGTCTATTGGTGGCGCGAGTATAGCCCTTTTCCTCGTCCCAAATGATTTCGTCATGGACTTCGCTTCCATTTCTGCCGGCCGCTTCAAACCCGATGCCGAATTCCACACCTTTAAATGCGTTAATTGACAGCACCGCAGCAGCAAGCTTGCTGTCCAGCTTGCGGTCATAATGGACGTAGCTGCCAACGCCTACCGGCATTCCCTCGACAATGACTTCTACAATTCCGCCGATAGAATCTCCGTTTGCTTTTGCTTCATCAATGGCAGCCATCATTTTTATGCCTGCTTCTTCATCGTAGCATCTGACCGGAGACTCCTCCGTTACACGCTGCAGGTCTTCAATTGACGTATAATCAGTTTTTTCCGCTTTAACTGCGCCGATTTGCAATACATGGCCCGCCACCTTAATGCCAAGCTCGGAAAGAATTTTTTTAGCAACAGCCCCTGCAGCCACTCTGACAGTGGTTTCCCTTGCTGAAGAGCGCTCAAGCACATTTCTCATATCACGATGATTATATTTAATCGCACCGTTTAAGTCAGCGTGCCCAGGCCTTGGTCTGGAAATTTGGCGTTTCATTTCCTTTTCTTCATCTTCTGTAATCGGAGCCGCACCCATGATTTTTGTCCAGTGTTTCCAATCATTGTTTTCTACTACGAGAGCAATTGGTGAACCAAGTGTACGGGCATGGCGGACACCGCTCATAATTTTGGCCTGGTCTTTTTCGATCTGCATACGGCGGCCGCGGCCATGGCCTTTTTGGCGTCTGGCAAGCTCAAAATTGATATCGTCCTCCGTTATGTAAAGCCCGGCAGGCACACCTTCAATAATAGTTGTCAGTTGGGGGCCGTGTGATTCTCCGGCTGTTAAATATCTCATGACTTCTTCTCCCTTCATCGCATTAACGCTTTTAAGTAAGACTACTATAACATATTTTTCAGCAAAAAGTCAGTCTATCTTTTTTGATAAAAGAATGTATCAGCTGGTGCCAGGCCAAATTTCTCAGGATTGAAGATTTGCTCGGTGCTCCCGACAAACAGTACTCCATTCTTTTTCAGACTATGTGCCATTTTTAAATAAAGCTCTTCCTTTGCGCTTTCTGTAAAATAAATAAATACATTTCGGCACACGATTAAGTCAAAGTCTTGTTCATATCGATCCGCCAGCAGATTGTGCTTTCTAAATGTTATATGCTTTTTGATATCCGGTTTTACTTCATAACTCCCATTTGCATTTTGAGTAAAATAACGATTTTTCACAGATGATGGCACTTCCTGTAAAGACCGCTCCTGGTAAACGCCTTTTTTCGCCTTCTCCAATGCTTTGTCATCAATATCAGTCGCCAGAATCTGAAAACCGGGAAGACCTTTTTGCTGATCCAAAAGCATGGCAAGTGTATAAGGCTCCTCCCCTGTCGAACAGGCGGCACTCCATATCTTTAAAGGCTTAGAATGCTTGATTAACGGCAGAATAGCAGTTTCAAGAACTTCCCATCTTTTATAATTACGATAAAATTCTGAAACATTGATTGTCATTCTGTCCAATGTTTCATTTAAGAGGGCTTGATCCTTTTCCAATGCTGCCGCAAAATCCTTAAAGCTTTGAAACCCCTTTTTCTCATAAAGCGAAGTCAGTCTTCTTTTCATTTGCGCTTCTTTATATAATGTCAAATCGACTCCGGTTAATTGTTTCCACTTCGTTGTAAATACGCTGTATGTATCCATCTCTACTCTCCCAGTCTCGCTGTCTTTTTGTCCTAGTATAGCTTGTTTTATCAGGAAATTGTATTGTTTCAATAAAAAAATCAGCTTTTCAGCTGATTTCAGATCGTCGGGAAAGGCAGAATACAGATGCATACTGCCAATAAACCCTTTATTCACTTCAATGTAAACCTTTACAAAATAAATCGAAAACCGGCGGCGTTACTTGGTGCCGGCTCTGTTGCTTATTTCTCAATGATTAATAGATCCAGCCTGCCATGAGCTGTTGATATGATACTAATTCTTCATTCTTAAAGAAAATGTTAATCTCGCGTTCAGCACTTTCGAGAGAATCAGAGCCGTGAATGATGTTTTTTCCGACAAACATGCCGTAATCTCCCCGAATCGTACCAGGCAAAGCTTCTTTAGGATTTGTCTTTCCGATTAGCTGTCTCGTTACTTCAATGACATTTTCGCCTTCCCAAACCATTGCAAATACAGGTCCTGAAGTAATAAACTCAACGAGCTCTCCGAAGAAAGGCTTCCCTTGATGTTCGGCGTAGTGTTTCTCAGCCATTGGTTCAGTCACTCTCATTAACTTGGCGCCAGCTAATTGTAAGCCCTTACGTTCAAATCTGGATAAAATGTCTCCAATGAGCTGACGTTGGACTCCGTCTGGTTTCACCATGATAAACGTTTTTTCCATCACATTCTCCACCCCATCATTATGTATGTATAGGCTTTCACACTGCTCACCGAAATCGTAACATCTTTCTGATAATTAATCAATCCGGGGTGGAGAAATTTCTTAATATCTACAAAAATTAAAATTTTCTTTTACCGATATATTTTGCGATGGCTGCAAGTGACGAACGTGCACGCCCTCTCGGAAGCGTGTTTAATTTCTGGAATGCTTTCTGAAGATACATTTCGCTTACTGCCATAGATGCTTCAATTGCATCTGTTTTTTTGATTTCTTCAATGATCGGTTCAAGCTGTTCCTGCGTTGTCTCGCTGTTTATCAATTTAAGCTGATTTTTTAATGCTGGATTTTTCAGGGCATACAGCACGGGCAATGTGACATTCCCTTGAAGCAAATCCCCTCCAACCGGTTTGCCCAGCTCTTCCTCAGTTGAAGTAAAATCTAGAATATCATCAATAATTTGATAAGACATGCCGACGTAATACCCAAACCAGTAAAGCGCCTTATGGATCTTTTCATCAGCTCCGGAGGCAATAGCACCGAGCTGGCAGCTGACCGCGATCAGAAGCGCCGTTTTTCTTTTGATACGGCGGAGATATGTTCTGAGATTTTGTTCCATGTTGTATTTGTCTTTGATCTGCTCGATTTCCCCTAGACAAACTTCAACAATGGTTTGTGACAAAATCCTATGGGCTTTCGGTTCGTTAATTCTCGTCATCATTTCTAGAGATCCCGCAAGCATATAATCTCCAGTGTACATCGCAATGCGATTGTCCCACTTTGCTTTGATTGTCGGCTTCCCTCTCCGAAGTTCCGCATCGTCAATGACATCATCATGAACCAAAGATGCCATGTGAATCATCTCCAAAGTGACGGCGACATATTTAATCTTATTAATATCGTAATCGCCAAACATACCGGAAAGCAGCACGAAGACAGGCCGAATACGCTTTCCTCCTGCCTGCAGCAGGTGAAGACCTGCCTCGCTTAAAAGCGGATAATCGGAACGTACGGTTTGTTCAAGTTCTCTTTCGATCACATCTATATCGTCATTTAAAAAAGAGTAGGCCATTTTAAATTTCATATCATTCACCCAAACATCTGTGTTTTCATTTCCATCCGATATGCGTGGCAGCGACTCCGCCAGTAAACGAATGATATTGGACATTTTTCAAGCCCGCCTCTTCAAACAGGCCTGCCAGCTCCTTCATTCCAGGGAACTCTCTGGCTGATTCTTGAAGCCATGAATATTCTTTATAGCTTTTCGCAAACAGTTTTCCGAAAAACGGCATAATATACTTAAAGTACATGAAGTAAGCCTGTCTGAATCCGAACATTTCCGGCTGGGACGTTTCCAGACAAACCACCTGTCCGCCCGGCTTCACCACACGTCTCATCTCTTTCAGTACAGTCAAGTAATCAGGAACATTGCGGAGTCCGAAGCCGATCGTGACATAATCAAACGTATCATCTTCAAAAGGAAGCTCCATCGCATTTCCATGCAGCAATTCAATTTGGCTGAAACCGCCGTCTTTTACTTTTTCCTGGCCGACACTCAGCATATTCTCACTGAAATCCAATCCCTTGATCTCGCCGCTTTTGCCGGCTGCTTTAGCAAGAGCGATTGTCCAGTCAGCCGTACCGCAGCATACATCAAGTGCCTTGGCGCCTTCTTTTACATCCATAATGCGCATCGTTTTATCACGCCATTTTTTATGCTGCTGAAAACTGATGACAGAGTTCATTTGGTCGTAGTTTTTATATATTTTTTCAAATACTCCGTGTACGCGCTGTTCTTTTGAGTCCTGCATAATGGTTTACCCTTCTTCCACTTTCTGATGATAAGTTTGATCTTGACTGATTGTCTTCAGGCGGTTTAATAAAATATGCTGAATAGGTGAATTTAGAGGCAAAAGTGACTCAATGCTGTTTTTCGCTTTTTTAAAACAATCTTCTAGTATCTCTTCTTTTGTTTTTCCCAGCTGTATAAAACTGCCGATCACATCCAGAAATGTATCATTTCCATTTATAAGCCGCTTAAATACAAAAAAATCACTCGACAGCTTTTTCCACCGCGGGAGGTTGAAGTGTTCCGCCACCCGATGGAATAAGGCTGATTCAACGATGCCGACACTTTCAAAGAAATCGTGTTCATCCTTGAAAGAACGGTCATAGAGACGAATTTTATGTTCATTGATTTCTTTGATGGCTGTAGCAAGCGTCCGGATCATATAGATATCCTTCATTTCAGATAGCAGAGAGTAGTACAGCCCGCTGAAATAATCGCCCGCGAGAACAGTCAATTGGCGGTTTTTGTTTTCGTCTCGTTTGATGACTCTTGCTGTCGTCACTTCATCATGGGTATCAAGGGCGCTTTGTACAAGCATCGCTGTTACAATATAATTTTCTCTGTCATTGTTTTTTATGTCAGCTTCCTCAAATAAAGCATGAAAAAGAAGAAGCTTATCCTCATCAATTTTTGGCGCAGAAATATGTTTCGCTAAATAAGGATGAGACAGCTTTTGTTTTAATTTCGTGTTCAGATTGGCTAAAGTTCCGTAGATGTCTTGCAAAAATATCACCCTTGTCCCCAAATTCACATTTATTTCTTAATCTATGTATGAGTTTTATCTTTTCATTCACTTACGCAGGTATCATTATAGCATAAAAAAAAGAAATTGGCTGTATCCTCCCGCTGTTTGCGAGCATTTGCTATTAACAGCGGGGACAGCCAGCTTATTTTTTTTCGCTTTTCATTTCTCCGTAAGCGGTTTGAATGAGTGCCTCTCCTCTGACTTTAATGGCAGAAGTATGCTCTGTAAACTGAGCGATGATTACTTCTCCCTTGTCAAGTTTTTCGGAATGGTGAAACTTTGTGTCTGTTCCTCTCGTCAGGCCAATCACATTCACTCCATCCTCAACCGCTTTAATGACAACAAAATCACTTGAATGCTTTTCGTTCATTTATAGCACCCTCTATCTTTATTAGTCCTGGCGTTTAATATGTTCCAATACTTCAGCCCTTGCAGCCGCATCATCCTTAAAAACGCCTCTGACTGCTGAAGTGACAGTTTTTGCACCTGGTTTTCTTACACCGCGCATCGTCATGCACATATGTTCTGCTTCAACCACTACCATTACGCCATGCGGGTCAAGCGTATCTACGATGCTTTCGGCAATTGTAGAAGTAATGCGTTCCTGAAGCTGCGGACGCTTTGCAACGGCTTCCACGGCACGTGCCAGTTTGCTGAGCCCTGTGACCTTTCCGCCTCGCGGTATATATGCAACGTGTGCTTTTCCATAAAAGGGAACGAGGTGATGCTCACACATAGAATGAAACGCGATGTCTTTTACAAGAACAAGCTCCTCATGGTTTTCACCGAAGATAGTCTGGAAATGTTCTTTTGGATCTTCATTCAAGCCGGAGAATACTTCGGCATACATCTTTGCGACTCTTTTCGGAGTATCAAGAAGCCCTTCTCTATTCGGGTCTTCTCCGATCGCTTCTAAAATTTGACGAACAGCTTGTTCGATTTGCTCTTTATTAACTTCTTTCATGTTCTATGTCCTCCACCAATGAATACATTTAATTTCGATTCTAGCACACATGCCCCGCTAAAAGCAAAGTGAATGCCCTGTCAGGAAGCCCATGCTCTTGAAATATGAAAAGCCCCTTGGAAAGGGGCTTTTCTGTGAAGAAATAAAAGTGTATGTAAGCTAGATGCATACACGATCTATATTCACAATTATTTTCCGGCAACTGCGTCTTTAAGCGCTTTACCTGGTTTGAAAGCAGGTACTTTGCTTGCTGGAATTTCGATTTCTTCACCTGTTTGAGGGTTGCGTCCTTTACGTGCAGAACGTTCACGCACCTCGAAGTTACCAAAACCGATCAGTTGGATTTTATCACCGTTTTTAAGTGCATCTAAGATCGTATCAAAAACAGAGTCAACTGCTTTTGTAGCGTCTTTTTTAGACAATTCGCTTGCTTCTGCAACCGCATTGATAAGTTCTGTTTTGTTCATGCCTTTCACCTCCTCCCAAAAGGAATACATTCAGTTCGTTTATTATCATTTCTTCACAGTTCAGTCTGATTCTAAACCTGTCCCAGAAAAAAATCAGAGCAGGCAAGAGAAAGACAATTAAACGGCTTTTAAGAAAAACTGCACCTTGAGGAATGTTTGTCCAACAAAGTGAAGAATTTCTGTATGTAGAGTAACACATATAAAAAGCCATATCAAGCATTTTAAAGCGTCAATCCCTTGCTCGTCAAGGATTTAACGAGATTTATCGAACAAATATTCCTTTTTTTCCTTTTTTCATCCTATTCCTTGATCCTTTTCCATTATTAAGAGCAAAGAAAAAAGACCTCCCATTATATAAAGAGGTCTTTCGGTACTACAGGATGATGGCGATTAAGCCGCCTGAGCCTTCGTTTATAATTCTTTCTAATGTTTCTTTTAATTTGTACCGGGCGTTTTCAGGCATTAGTGACAGCTTTGCCTGAATCCCTTCTCTCACAATTGAGCTCAGCGATCTTCCAAAGATATCGGAGTTCCAGATGGAGAGCGGATCATCCTCAAAGTCCTGCATTAAATAGCGTACAAGCTCTTCGCTTTGTTTTTCCGTTCCGATAATTGGCGCGAATTCGCTTTCGACGTCTACTTTGATCATATGAATCGACGGAGCGACAGCTTTCAGCCTCACACCGAATCGTGAGCCCTGCCGTATAATTTCTGGCTCATCCAGGCTCATATCAGTTAGAGCAGGCGCTGCAATTCCGTATCCCGTCTGTTTGACCATTTTTAAGGCATCGGACACTTGATCATATTCTGTTTTCGCATGAGCAAAGTCCTGCATGAGCTCAAGCAGGTGGTCTCTTCCTCTGATCTCAACGCCCACCACTTCTTTCAGGATTTGGTCATATAAATGGTCCGGCGCGTACAAATCAATTTCAGCAACCCCTTGGCCCAGCTCGATTCCGGCTAACCCGGCACTTTCAATGAACTCAAACTCGCTGAATTGGCCGACAACCCGGTCTACATCCCGGAGACGTTTAATATCCTTAACGGTTTCCTTCACAGATTCCTGATAGCTTTCACGCAGCCAATGGTTTTCTTTCAGCACCATTACCCAGCTTGGGAGATTGACATTTACCTCAAGCACCGGAAACTCGTAGAGGGCCTCTCTGAGCACACTCAGCACATCTGATTCCCGCATGCTTTCCACGCTCATGGCCAAAACCGGGATATCATATTTTTCACTTAAATCCTGGCGCATCGCTTCTGTTTCCGGGTGATACGGCCTCACTGAGTTGATGACCATAATAAAGGGTTTGCCAACCTCTTTCAGCTCTTCAATAACTCTTTCTTCAGCCTCTATATAGTCGCTTCTGGCAATATCTCCAATGGTGCCGTCTGTTGTAATGACAACACCGATGGTCGAGTGTTCTTGAATGACTTTTCGCGTGCCGATTTCAGCAGCCTCATGAAATGGGATCGGTTCTTCGTACCAAGGCGTATTAATCATCCGCGGCCCGTTTTCATCTTCATAGCCTTTGGCGCCGGGCACTGTGTAGCCTACACAATCTACTAATCTTATATTGACATCGAGTCCGTCTGATACATGAACAGACATCGCCTGATTCGGAACAAATTTAGGCTCTGTAGTCATAATCGTTTTGCCGGCCGCGCTTTGCGGCAGTTCATCCTGCGCACGGGCCCGGTCTGCTTCGTTACTGATATTCGGGAGCACCACAAGCTCCATAAATTTTTTAATAAACGTGGATTTTCCTGTACGGACAGCACCTACGACTCCTAAGTATATATCGCCTCCTGTTCGTTCAGCGATATCCTTGAAAATATCGACCTTTTCCAAGTGATCCCCTCCCGGACTTCCTATCCTTATCAATTTTATTAAGCTCTTTCAATCAAACACAGGACACTATATGTGTATGACGTTGTCCTATTTCAATATGACATCTTTAGAAAATTTCCCAGCCTCAATCTATTAAAGTATAAAAAAACCTTTCTCCCTATTTGTATGCAAGGGAGAAAGGTTCATTCCTTTTTCATATCATTTTCTAAAAAAACAGGTTCCTGTTTGTCATTTACCGTATATTTCACAGAAAACGCGGGGACAAAGGGAGTTTCTTGCCAAATCATATCCTGGATTTGAGATCCGGGTTTAAACGTTTTGTTGCTTTTTTTGAGGCAGGAAGCCAGCTCAGTCCGGTAATCAGCATATATTTCTCCGTCTCCGTCTATCATAAGCGGCAAGGAATTCCCTGAGATTGGGCTTGTCACAGTAAGAGAGCTTCCATCCCCGAGCTTCTTCTCATCGAGTGTAAATAAATCGCGTGATAGCACATCCTTGTAAGGCGGATATCGATGCTCCTGGCGGTACATTTGAACGCGTAATTTCACATCGCGGATTTTTTCAGCCATTTTTAGGTCAATCAATTTAACAGTTGGATAGTTCTCTACGTCTACAAGCACGTATTGATAGTCTCCCCCGCTTTCATATGCCGTGCTTGGGGGTTCGGCCATATATCTAGGCGCTAAACGGTTAAAGTCTATCGGATATTTTTGATATAACGGTGTCGACATATCTTTTGTTTGAATGGGAAGCAGCCCTCCATTTGCCTTTTGAAATTCATCAACAGCTGACTGGACCTGCTTCAGCTGATCCTGATAAGGAATGGCATGTACACTGCTTTTCCACTCATTTGGATATAAACATCCCGATAAAAACACGACTGCCGCAAAAATCATAGCGCACTTCAGTTTACCCATACAGCACTTCCTTTTACAGCTTTATTCATTGACAGGGCCGCTGAATACAACGACAAACACAATGATTCCAGATATGAGCATACATATGTAAGCGAACGACGAAACAGCAATCTTCAAAAAACGGTTTTTGAACTTAAACCGGCTTAAATAGATGGAAGCAACAGCCAGAAACATCAGACCCATGGACCCAAGTGCAAACCACATTTTCATCAATGCCAGACTCAATGACCTGCGCCTCCCCGATATGTATGATGTAAGCGTTATATTTTATTTTAATATACAGCGCCGGAAAAGATCAACCAGTTTTTCCATCCTTTGATAGAACAAAAAAACTGAAGCAAAGAGGGGGACCTTCGCTTCAGTCAAATTGACTATATTCACCTGCACGTTTAAGAAACACTCTCTTGGACTTCGATGCTATAGTATGCGACTTGGCATACAGATGCATCCTCTATTGCCTAAATCGGCAAAATGTTTCAGGAGATCCCAGACTTGGGTGTTCTTCTGTTTTTCGGGCTTACGTTCAATTAAGATATGCGTCCTTGCATACGATTGACACTTTTACTTCACTTGATTTTCAAACGTATTTACCAGATCCTCCATCTCGTGGGTCTTCCCTCTTGCCATTAAAGATTCAACAGCCGTTTCCACCTTTTGTCCGTTGAATAAAACTTGATGAAGGGCTTCTGTTATCGGCATTTTCACATCATATTTCTCCGAAAGCTGGTAAGCCGCTTTTGTCGTGCGGACGCCTTCGACTACCATTCCCATCTCTTCAAGAACGTCTTCAAGCTTGTACCCTTTTCCGAGCAGATTGCCGGCACGCCAGTTTCTTGAATGAACACTTGTGCATGTAACAATCAGATCGCCTACTCCTGTCAATCCGGAAAACGTCAGGGGATTCCCGCCCATTTTCGTTCCGAGTCTCGCGATTTCGGCAAGCCCGCGTGTAATCAAAGCAGCCTTGGCATTGTCGCCATACCCTAAACCATCTGTAATTCCTGCGGCAAGGGCTATAATATTTTTTAATGCCCCGCCAATTTCAACTCCGATAATGTCAGGGTTTGTGTATACCCGGAAATTGTGATTAATAAATAAATCCTGCACCTCTTCTGCTGCCCGCATGCTTTTTGAAGATGAAGTAACGGTCGTCGGATGCCGCAGCCCCACTTCTTCCGCATGGCTCGGTCCGGAAAGGACAACAACATCTTTTCTGACACCGCTTGGGAGCTCAATTTCCATAATCTCAGAAATGCGCAGGAGCGAATCAGGCTCTATGCCCTTGCTGACATGAACAAAGACTGCCTTTTTCGTTATAAAAGGCACAGCCTGTCTCAGCACTTCCCGAATCGCTTTTGTCGGAACCGCAACGATTATGAAATCTGCATCCGAAACAGCTTTTCCAATATCCGTTGTTGCCTCTATTGATTCAGGAAGCTTGACGTTCGGCAAATAATCCTTATTTTCATGCAGATCATTGATTTGATGAATCAAATCTGCACGGTGCCCCCACATGGTTACATCGTGATGATTATCAGCTAACACTAAAGCCAGTGCCGTCCCCCAGCTTCCCGCTCCGAGCATTGTGACTCTTTTCATATTTGCTTCACACCTTTTTATTTTCTAGCTCTTGCAAATATTTTGATTGGTGTCCCTTCAAAACCGAATGCGTCTCTGATTCGGTTTTCTAAAAACCTTTCGTACGAAAAATGCATCAATTCCGGATCGTTTACAAACACAACGAAGCTTGGCGGCTTCACTGACACTTGAGTCGCATAATAAATTTTCAAACGAGAACCGTTATGAGTCGGCGTTGGGTTCATTGCCACAGCATCCATGATGACATCATTTAAAACATTCGTTTGAACTCGAAGTGAATGGTTTTCGCTTGCCTTGATAATTGCAGGCATTAGCGTATGAATCCGTTTTTTCGTTAAGGCTGACATGAATAGAATTGGCGCATAATCAAGAAATTGAAAATGATCGCGGATATTTTCTTCAAATTCCTTCATCGTGCTTTCATCTTTGTCAACAGCATCCCATTTGTTTACGACAATCACGACAGCCTTGCCCGCTTCGTGTGCATAACCGGCGATGCGCTTATCCTGTTCAATAATCCCTTCTTCGCCATCCAGCACAACTGCAACGACTTCGGAGCGGTCGATTGCTTTCAGCGCTCGCAGCACACTGTACTTTTCAGTCGTTTCATAGACTTTTCCTTTTTTTCGCATACCGGCAGTATCGACAATGACAAACTCCTGCTGGTTGTACGTAAATGACGTATCAACCGCATCTCTCGTCGTTCCTGCCACGTTGCTGACAATGACGCGCTCTTCGCCGAGCATTGCATTCACAAGTGAGGACTTTCCGACATTCGGGCGTCCGATCAAACAAAATTGAACAACTTCCTCATCATATTTCGTTTCAGGAATGTTTTTAAAATGCTCTGCAACAGCATCCAGCAAATCCCCCAGCCCGAGTCCGTGTGTTCCCGATATTGGATATGGCTCGCCAAAGCCAAGCGAATAAAAATCATAAATATTCGCTCTCATTTCTGTGTTATCCAGTTTATTAACTGCCAAAACAACAGGCTTTTTTGTGCGGTACAAAATTTTTGCTACTTCTTCATCAGCAGCTGTGACGCCTTCACGGCCGTTCACCATAAAAATAATGACGTCCGCTTCATCCATGGCAATTTCAGCCTGCTGGCGAATCTGCGCTAAGAACGGTTCATCACCGATATCAATACCGCCAGTATCAATCAAATTAAAATCATAATTCAGCCATTCAGCCGAGCTGTATATCCGATCCCTTGTCACACCAGGGGTATCTTCTACTATTGAAATTCTTTCTCCCGCAATCCGGTTAAAGATTGTGGACTTTCCTACATTTGGTCTCCCGACAATGGCTACGACAGGTTTACCCATAGTACCCTTCCTTTCGATCCAGCCGCTTTCATTTTTACATAAATTTTCAACCGGTTAATTAAAATCATTTCATTCACGTTTATGAAAAGAAACCCTTCAGAGGAAGGGCTTAACTCATTTATTATATCAGTTTTTACTGGGATCACAACTATTCTTAAAAATGTTTCACGATCAAATATACGTCATCCCCGATTCTGTGCGCTATTCCGTCAAGGATTGCCTCAAGGTTTTTAGCGAATAGCTCCATCTCCTTTTGGTCATTGCAAAAAAAGACGGGAGCTCCTCCCCCAGCCCGGTTTCGGTTCGTCGTGATCACAGACAAAATCACTTTTGAGAGAGACTCGCTCATCCTATCACCTTATCCTGTTTTTTGATAAACTCCGTCGGCATTCTGATCGCGTTTTCTAAAGTTGGAACATTGCTGATAATCTGAACAGCCGTTTCGGGGTGGTGAATTTGCGGCAGAACAAAGACTGCCACCCTCCCGTCATTTAGATCCCGTTTGGCAATAGGTGTCAGAGACGGCTCGCCTGAGTCCCGATAAACCCCGAGCACATTAGAAACATCAAATAATATGGCCTGGCGCTGCCCTAAGTTGGCAATCGTCGCTGCTGAATTAAAGTTTTTTGGCGTTAAAATAAATCCCATGCCATGCTTTAAAATCAGCTCCTGTTTCTCCGGAAGCCCAATATTCATCATATAAATAGTATCAACAAACAGTCCCGGTCCGTCAAAGTGCGGCTTTATGTACTCGATGTCTACAATATCCTTCAACACACTGCCCGACATAAATTTCATTGCCAGTAAAAAACAAACAACAGCCGCTACAACTGCGGCCCAAATGGATAAAAACACATACGCAGAGGTTGTCAAAAGCGCTGTAAAGATCACGATATAATTTCTGCTTTCAAACGCAATGGCAATTCCCTCAATATATGTGCTTCCTCTTGAGACAAGCTCATACGAATCCATTTGCGTCAGCGTGTTCCGCTCCATGTTTCGGACATCTCTAAATTGCGTCGCAGCCAACGTTAAAAATGTGATGGCCGTAAATTCCTCCTGCAAAAGCGCCGGCATAATAATCGCCCCTAAACCGGCTGCTATCAGCCCTAGTGCGATATGAATGACTTTCCCATGAACATAGGTCGGGTACTGGCGATAGTCCGTTTTCAGCATATAAAGCCGTGTTGCGACACCGGCAATGACCCCAGCAATAATCGGATAGATGTAATCACTCATGACATTTTGGTAGCTCCTTTGTTTGATCTTTTGCTTTTTTGACCAATCTGGCTTGCAAGCTGTTCGTATTTGAATATGCCAAACAGCAATATCATGCCTGCAGAACACGCACTCAACCATTGAAAGCCGCCGACAGCCAAAGTCCCGGCCAACTTCTGAATCACAAACGAATATACCAGTTCGCCTTGGCACATCCCCAGCACAAACAAGGTAAGCTGCTTCTCAAAATCCCTTTCAACTGAAGCTGTCAAAAGCACTATTAATATAACGGCAACCCACTCAGGTTTTATAATGAACCAAACCGGATCATATAATGCAAAAAGATAAACAAACGCATACCCGGCAACTAGCGTCAGAAAGACCATGAGATAACGAAAACGATACATCCCCAAATGCCCGGCATAAATACACCCGCAGATGAAAAACATCATATAAGCAGCATTCAATGAAAAAGATAAAGTGATGTCATGTATGCTTAGGATCATATTAGTCAAAATAAAGACAGAAACGGCAAATCGCCTTTTCGTCTTTTCAAAAATAAAGGTTGTCAGAATCCACAGAAACCACATTGACCAATAGTAATAAAATTGTTCCATTTTGCTTCCTCCATACTCCCAGTATGGAGCCCGAGCGCTTTTTTTAAACAATTCATCTTACATTAAGGAGCATGATTATGGGAAAAGACAGACAGGAGAAAAAACTCAGAGCTTCTGGCAGAGTCGAATCAGACCGTGACCAGTCTATTCACTATGACGGAGCGACAAGTCTTGAACAAAACGGAAGATTCAAAAAGCGAAAATCATAAAACAAAAAGCCCAAAACGCATAAGGTTTTGGGCTTTTTCATTTATCGCACACTATAGCCGGACGTATCGATCCTTCTCTCTGTAAGCCAGTGATGGGTTTCACCTTTGATCACGAGAGGCGCTTTTTGCAAATCAGCAATGGTTCTGGCGCCCAGCACGGTCATAATCATTTTTAATTCCTCAAGAATGAACTGAATCTCCTCAAACAGTCCTTCCTCCCCGCTGTCAGTCAGGGCTTTTAAAAAATGTCCTGCCATTCCGGTGCAGGATGCTCCTAGCGCAATTGCCTTTGCCACGTCAAGCGCATCCTGCAGGCCGCCGGACGCAATCATTGTGCTTGCGGGAAATGCAGAGCGGATTTCCGCCAAACTTGCAGCTGTCGAGATGCCCCATGAATTAAAAAAGGTGATTTGCCGCTGTCTTCGGAGATTTTCGATTTTCGAGAAATTTGTCCCCCCGTAACCGCCAATATCAACAGCTGCAGCACCAGCTTCATACAGCTTCCCTGCTGACTCTTTGCTCATCCCGAAGCCGACTTCTTTCACAATGACCGGCACACTGATTTGGCTGCAAATTTGTTCAATGCGGTTCAGAGCGCCGCTAAAGCTTCTGTCCCCTTCAGGCATCACAATTTCCTGAATTACATTCAAATGAATTTGCAGCGCATCTGCTCCAATCATCTCAACGGCTTCCTTTGCCTGATCAGCTGTCGCCTCGCTTCCCAGGTTGGCAAAAATCAGCCCGTTAGGATTTTCCTTTCGAACGATTTCGTACGAAAAACGCTCTGAGGGATCTTTTAACGCTGACATTTGGGATCCGACAGCAAGAGGTATTCCAGCCTGACAAGCCGCCCGCGCAAGCGATTTATTAATTTCATATGTAAGTTGTCCGCCGCCGCCTGTCATTGCATTGATAAAAATCGGCGAACTGCTTGAAAGTTCGCCGATTTTTGTGGATATATCTACTTGTTCTAATGCAAGATCGGGCAGACTGACATGAACAAACGTAATATCATCAAGCCCCGTTTCCCGCTTTTGGCCGGTGGAAAGGGCATGATTGATGTGTTGTCTTTTCCGTTCTGCTCGAGTCACGTTTATCACCAATTATTTTAGTTTATTCAGCTTATCTCCAATCAGATCTCCAAGCTGGAAGCCAGTGCTTGTTTCTTCCTTCGCCTGATATTGACGGTAATCTTCCTGATCGGCTTTAGGCGCTTCTTCAAGTTCACGCATGCTTAACGAAATGCGCTCCTCATTTTCATTCACATCAAGAACCTTCACTTTTACAGTCTGTCCTTCTTCAAGGACTTCATGCGGCGTGCCGATGTGTTTATTGGAAATTTGAGAAATATGAACGAGACCTTCAACACCTGGAAAGATTTCAACAAAAGCCCCGAAGCTCACAAGACGCTGCACGGTTCCTTCAAGCACATCGCCAGGTTTCACTTTCTCGCCGATTTGGCTCCATGGCCCAGGCAGTGTATCTTTGATTGATAATGAAATACGTTCATTATCACGGTCAACCGATAATACTTTCACTTTCACTTCCTGTCCCTCTTCGACAACGTCAGACGGTTTCTCTACATGGGAGTGGGAAAGCTGTGAAATGTGCACAAGACCGTCGATACCGCCGATATCAACAAACGCGCCAAAGTCAGTCAAACGCTGTACTTTTCCATCAAGCACACTTCCAACTTCAAGAGACTGAAGAAGTTCTTGTTTTTTATTCGCTTGTTCACTTTCAACAACGGCACGGTGTGAAAGGATCACGCGGTTTTTATCACGGTCAAGCTCTACAACGAGCAGAGACAGTGTTTTTCCTTTATAGTCAGTGAAATCTTCAACGAAATGCGCTTCAACAAGTGATGCCGGAATAAAGCCGCGAACGCCGATATCAACGACAAGCCCGCCTTTCACGACATCTTTCACTTCAGCTTCAAACACTTCTTTTGTTTCAAACTTTTTCTCAAGGTCTTCCCAAGCGCGGTCTGCATCAACAGCACGTTTAGATAAAATCAAAGCATCGTCTTCCACTTTCGTTACTTTCAGGTCAAGCTCATCGTCTACTTTTACGACATCCGATGCTTTCTCTACATGAAGACTAGATAATTCACTGATTGGAATAATGCCGGACTGTTTGACATTGATAATTTCAACATCCACATGCTTGTCCTCTACCTTTGTCACAATCCCTTTTACCACATCTCCAACCTCTGGCACTTGAACATCAATTTGATTCATTTCCTCTGTCATTTGAATAACCTCCTTGGTCCAAACCTACACAGCTTAATTAAAACGGTTTGAAAGCTGAACATATAACATGCCCGCTTTTAGCCGAATATGTATTAAAGAATCATCCAAAAAAGTTTTTTGAATGATCAATAAAAAGTTTTATTAGTATTAACTTCTAATAAAAGGACAGGTTTGTCAAGCAATAACATTCTTTCTTCGTTGAAAAATTCAAAAAAAGTGGCATTCGCCATATCAGCGGGACTTTTGCTCCACAGCCTCGAGGATTTTTTCAGCCACCTCTTGAATTGAAAGAGATGTTGTGTCGATTTCAAGAGCGTCTTCTGCCTTGCGCAGCGGAGATACTTCGCGCTCTGAATCAAGCTTGTCTCTTCTTGCAATTTCCTCAATCAATGTTTCATAGTTGACATCGTAGCCTTTTTTCACATTTTCTTCATAACGGCGTTTCGCTCTCTCCTCAACAGATGCCAAAAGAAAAATTTTCACTTCCGCATTCGGCAGCACGTGAGTCCCGATATCACGTCCATCCATGACGACGCCGCCTTTTTCCCCAAGCTGTTGCTGGCGCTTCACCATTTCTTCTCTGACGCTTCTGTGCTTAGCCGCTATTGAAACTTGGTTGCTGACTTCATCAGTTCTAATAGCTTCGGTAACATCAGTACCGTTAACGAGCACTTTTTGTCCTTCTTTTGTTGTAATCAGTTCAATGTCTGTTCGCTTTAGCAGTTCAGCCAGTTTTTCTTCATTTGTCAGATCAACGTTTTCTTGCAAAGCCGCGTACGTTATCGCCCGATACATCGCTCCTGTATCAATATATATGTACGATTTTTTCTCAGCCACAATTTTGGCAACAGTGCTTTTCCCCGCGGCTGCCGGGCCGTCGATTGCAATCGATAATTTCTTTTCCATAATTCCTCTCCTTGCTCTTTTCTCCTCTATGGATTGTATCACGAACTTTATGAAAAAGGGTGAAAAATTGATGAATAATTAATGCTTGAAGGTTTCAATTCTATCGTTCCCCTTCATTTTATCCACCCCTTCGTATTGAATCACCTTTGATACATAAGGTTCAATATGCTGGTAGTGAAAAAGAAACTGGACACCAAGTAAAATGATGGCCTGGATGAACAATAATTTGATCAACAGCCTTTCAAATGTTTTCATCGGAGCACCTCCATCACAAATAGTATGGAAGTGTTTGCCGATGTTTATTCCATACGTGCCTTTCTTCTCTTATTTAATTGGCGACGGATGCAATATTGCAGCAGGAACTGCTGGTCACCTGCTGCAATTCCAGTATACTCGAGAGTCATTTTTCGTTTCCCTGATTTCGGATCATCAAAGACTCGTCTGATAACGGCTTGGGCTTCTACTTGACGAGTGTTTTCCTCTTCAGAAAGACTGATGATAAGGCGCAATGACTCCCCAGGTTGAAAAGAACGTTGATCAGCTAAAATCACGGCAATGCCGCCTGCACTGATGTTATAAGAAAGTGTGCGGAACTCTTGTTCATTTTCCGGCTGAATTTTCACATCCAATACCGCATCAATTCTTACATACTGGCGGCGCTGGATTCGTTTCATTTTTTCACGGGGAGGCACTTCAAGACAGACCATTTGAAGTTTGTCCTTCACTTTGCCTTTTACGCGGCTTGTAAAGCGGTAAGGAACTTCGTCTTTGCCCACAAACTCTACTGTTACTTCCATATCATTATGTAAAATCACAGTACGCCCCGTAAGTACATCTACAGGGTACGCAATCAAAAGCTCATTGTTCTCGATGCTTACTGCCTTACTCTTTGTCTTTTTTATTTCATGATCTTCTATATATTCTAAATGTACATTTTCCCCAATCTCTATCATTGACTTCACTCTTTCGTATTCAATATACAACTCACATTTTTATTAAATCATGTAATGAAAAAAAGGAAAAGACATTTAGTCCTTTCCTCCCGTTTTTTATAGGTCTTTATATATAGGTTCGGCATTTTTTAGTTTTTCAACCTTTTCTTCCGATCCATCTTTGGCATTTATATACATTCTGAATGTGTCATTTTCAATGGTGCCGAGCATTTCATAGCACAACACTTCTTGGCCAACTTCATTTGTAATTAAAGCGAGCCTTGTTTCTCTCACTTGCACATTTTTATTTAATTTAGATTTTGCTTCTTCTTCCCTAATGGCTGGCTTAGCTATGTTTCTTTTTCTGTGGGATGTTAGAAAGTCTCTTGCTGAAAAACCGACAACCTCCCCGTCATCTAAGGCCACTTTCATGCGAATCGCCTCTGGGTACATCCGGATATTATTTTCAACAGGAACATATGAAAAGACGCCGATTTTATCATATTGGGCACTTTCATCAATTTCCAAATCCTCTGTTTCAAATCCATTTTTCTTTAAAAAGGCGAGTGCGCGGTTCGATCCGTCATTCAAACTGATTTTCTGATTTTTCACTTCTCTGTTTTGGATCAAATATACCGGATGCCCGCCCTTTTTGGTGATATCCATATAAATTGCTGCTTTATGGTCCGGGTCTTTCATGCTGATGCTATATACATCGCGATTGGTTTTTTTACCGCTCTTTACCACTTTAATTGAATAATTGTCATCCGGAGCAAAGCGCTCAGCAATTTGTTTGGCTTCCTGTTCAGAAATTTCTTTTCCTTTCAGGTGGCCGAAGCCTTTCTCTTCTTTTTTGGTGCTGGTGAAACTCGGGCCGAGATCTGTTCCAGTGGAGAATGCACCGACATTTTTTTCGACCGTTTTAAAGCTGTTGATAATCGTATTATCACTTTGTTTTTCGTCAGAAGCCAGCGCCATTTCTACATCCATCCAGCGAAGGTTTTTGCTCATGACAAGGTGCTGAACATGACGCAGTTCATTTTGTATATCTTCGGATTGCTGATATAGCTTATTTAATGATGTATACTCTTGTTTATCAAGCGGCTTTTGGTCTAAATCTCTGACTGACGTTTTATAACTGAAATCTCCGATCTTAGATAAGAGCTCCTCAGTTTTGTTAAACGGCATTAATGTAAGCGGCAGCTGACTGACACTGTTATGTGCTTCAGATGTAATCCTCCACACATCAATCAATGCAGGTGACAGTGATTTTTGGCTGTTCATAGCAAGTGTTGTTCCGATTTTATCATGAAGCTGATCCATCTGATAGGTAAGTTCATGAAACGCCCGCTGATAGTTATTTTCAGCATGCAGAAGAACTGCGTCTTTTTCCTGGTGCTCTTTGTATCCCCAGTAGCTTGTACCGACAATTGCAATACCGAGCACGGCGATTAAAATTCCTCTGATCATTTATCACACCTCTTTTTATGCTTTCTCATGTCCTGCTACTCACAGAAAATGTGTTTACCGATTCTTTTAATCTGCGGACGCCCCCAAATCCATGGACTTGTAGCTGTATCCGGGTTAAAGTAGTACAGCGCTTCCTCTGATGGGTCCCAGCCATTGATGGCATCCATCACTGCTTCTCTGGCCGTTTCATTCGGCTGCATGTAAATTTGCCCGTCTGCTACTGCTGTGAAGGCAAGCGGCTCAAAAATAACTCCCGCCACTGAATTTGGAAATAAAGGGCTGTTCAAACGGTTCAAAATGACTGCTGCAATCGCAACCTGGCCCTCGTACGGTTCGCCCCGGGCTTCGCCATAAACCGCCTGAGAAAGCAGCCTGATATCATTGTTGGAAAATCCGCCGGGCATGTTAGCTGCTACCGCATCCTGCTTTCTCGCTTTTGCAGGTGTATTGTTTTGCTGTTGATTTGCTTTAGGCTGCTGCGTTGTTTTTTCTGCAGGCTGTTTCTGCCGCGCTTCCGCTTGCTGCCTAGCTTTTTGTGTTGCTGCTTTTGACGGTTTCGTCTGATACTTCAGCGGAATTTTTCCGTAATGCGTGAATGTATTCCCTTTATTGAGCTGTTCCATGACATATTCACGATAGTATTTTGATTTAGATATTAAGGTTTGCTTTGTTTTAGCTCCTACAAGGCCGTCAACCTCTTTTAACCCGAATTGATCCTGAAAATTTCGAACTGCCCAGTACGTTCCCCATCCATAAACCCCGTCAATTTTTCCGTTATAATATCCGTTGTATTGAAGACGCGCCTGAAGTTCGACCACATCATCCCCTGTTGCCCCTCTTTGAATGACTTGATTCGAAAAGGCAGAAATGGTTTCAGTATTGATAAACGTCGTTATTGTAAAGGAAAAAAGGATGAGACATGCCATAATCGATCCTTTGGACTTCATCTTTTCAAGCCTCCTACTGCAAATTTTTAAGTGTAATCGTATTTTCTGTAACGAGGTTATTTTTATACACTCTTTCCTTGTTATCCCTCAGAGCATAAAATCTCATATGAAAAATCAGCACAAAAAAGCCGCACGGTTTCTGTGCGGCTTCTAGACTTGCATCATATTAACGGAACGGGCTTTTTTCGCTTTACGTAAACCAAACCACCATAAAAATAACATAAATGGAAACATATAATAAATCCAATTGCTGAGGGCTGTCAGAATAAAATCATACGATCCATGCAAAAGTGACGGGAGAGCTAAAGAAAGAATAAGCCACTTCACACGCGCCTTATCAGCGGAAAAACGGGCTTTCCCAAGATAAAATCCCATAATAACGCCTATCAAAGCATGACATGAAACAGGCAGCAGAGCTCTGACGAACGCATGCTCCACACCGTGGCCGATTAAGTATAAAATATTCTCAAGGGTTGCGAAACCGAGGGATACACTTGCCCCGTACACAATCCCGTCATAATGCTCATCAAAATGGGCGTGCGGATATACACTGACCATCAGAATAAACCATTTTAACGATTCCTCCAAAAACCCTGACGATAAAAAAGAAACGAAAAAGCTTCCGCCTCCCACATTCTCTTTTTCAAGCACGTACTGGATAAACATCGTGGGAAATACAAGAACAACCCCTAGAAAAAACGAGCGAAGCACCATATGTACAGGTTCATTGTCATACTGATCTTTTAAATAAAAATAGCTTAACAGCGCGATGCCGGGAGCAATTCCTGCAGAGATGATTGCAAACATCAGGCAACCTCTTTCCTTTATATTCCTAAGTCTATCCTACCATGTTGTTTATGATTTTACATCTGTCTGCACTTAAAAAAACAGAAAGAGCATACGAATTCATCATATGCTCTCCTTCTTCAATGATTTTCTCTTTTTGCGATTTCCGCTGCGATATGTCCCCCGTGAAATCTGCCGTTTTCAATAAATATCTCATTTGCATTGTTCCCCGCCGCAATAACCCCGGCGATAAAAACACCTTCAACGTTCGTTTCCATCGTTTCTTCATTGAAAAACGGACGCCCTGTTGCTTTATCAATTTTAACTCCTATTTTTTCAAGAAATTGATGGTCAGGATGATAGCCTGTCATGGCAAATACAAAATCATTTTTAATGGTGATGAGCTCCTTCTCGCCTGAGCGGAAGACAACCTCATCCTCGGTGATTTTTTCGACACAAGCGCCAAATTCCATACGGATTGTTCCGTTTCTGACGAGCGATTCAAATTCCGGCAAAATCCATGGCTTAATGCTTGGCGAATACTCATTGCCCCTGTATAAAACTGTGACTCGCGCTCCAGATTTCACGAGTTCGAGTGCAGCATCTACGCTTGAATTTTTCCCGCCGATGACGACGACATCTTTATCAAAGTACGGATGGCCTTCTTTAAAATAATGGAATACTTTCGGCAAATCCTCACCGGGTACGTTCATATAGTTTGGATGATCATAATAGCCTGTGGCAATAATGCAATAAGGCGTCGTATAAGTCCCTTTTGATGTCTCTATAACGAATGTATTGTTTTCTGCCTTCGTCACTTTATGCACCATTTCAAACGCATTTACACGGATGTTTTTCCGTTTGACGACCTCCCGGTAATACGACAAAGCCTGAATTCTGACTGGCTTTCTGTTTTCCGTAATAAATGCTACGTCTCCGATTTCAAGCTTTTCACTTGAGCTGAAAAAGGTTTGATGCGTCGGATAATTGTAAATGCTGTTAACGACATTGCCTTTTTCGATGACGAGGGCATCAATGCCAATTTGTTTTAGGTGGATGGCAGCAGATAGTCCACAAGGTCCTCCGCCTATAATAATTGCTTTTTCTTGAATCATTTCCGTCAACTCCTGCGATTGGCATTTCACTTCATATTTTTCTATTTCCGAATAAAAAAAATCTCCCATTTTATCATAGGAGATTTTTTATTTTTATGCAAATCATCAACTTATATCCAGCCTCTAAAACGCGAAGCTTCAGCCATTTTGCGTACGCCGACCATATAAGCGGCGAGTCTCATGTCAATTCTTCGGTTATTAGCCATCTCATAAATATTGTTAAATGATTTGACCATCATTTTTTCTAATTTTTCTTCTACCTCTTCTTCACTCCAGTAGAAGCCTTGGTTATTCTGAACCCATTCAAAATAAGAAACCGTTACGCCGCCGGCACTTGCCAGCACGTCTGGCACAAGCAGAATGTCCCGGTCTGAAAGAATTTTTGTTCCTTCAAGTGTTGTTGGACCGTTTGCTGCTTCGACGACTATTTTAGCCCGGATATTATGGGCATTTTCTTCTGTAATTTGATTTTCAATCGCAGCAGGAACGAGGATATCACAATCCAGCTCCAGCAGCTCTTGGTTCGTAATAGTATCGTTGAAAAGCTTTGTTACAGTACCGAAGCTGTCACGTCGGTCGAGTAAATAATCGACATCAAGGCCCTCCGGATCATAAAGCCCGCCATACGCATCTGAGATGCCGACAACCTTTGCTCCCGCATCGTGCATAAATTTCGCCAAATAGCTTCCGGCATTTCCAAAGCCTTGGACCACGACACGCGCACCTTTAATATCGATGCCTTTTTTCTTAGCCGCTTCTTTAATACAGATGGTTACACCTTTTGCAGTCGCAGATTCTCTCCCATGAGATCCGCCAAGCACAAGCGGCTTGCCTGTAATAAATCCAGGCGAATTAAATTCATCAATTCTTGAATACTCATCCATCATCCATGCCATGATTTGTGAGTTTGTAAATACATCCGGCGCCGGCACGTCTTTGGTCGGGCCGACAATTTGGCTGATTGCTCTGACATACCCTCTGCTCAGACGCTCCAGCTCTCTAAACGACATATCCCTTGGATCACAAACAATTCCGCCTTTACCACCGCCATATGGAAGATCAATTATGCCGCATTTTAAACTCATCCAAATAGAAAGCGCCTTCACCTCTTTTTCTGTTACGTTCGGGTGAAAACGTATCCCGCCTTTCGTCGGACCGACAGAGTCATTGTGCTGCGCACGATAGCCTGTAAAAATCTTTACTGAACCGTCGTCCATTCGAACAGGTATTTTTACCGTTAATAATCTCATCGGCTCCTTTAACAGTTCGTATACCTCTTCGGGATATCCTAATTTCTCCAGAGCCTTATGTATTACGGTTTGGGTTGATTTTAATACATCAAGTTTGTCCTCTTCTGTATGACCGGTGTTTCGATCGGCTGCCATTTGAGTTAACCTCCTAGAATCTTCTGTTTCTCACATGCTCCCTTTCAGAGAATAGTATACACCTTCATATCACCTGTGCATAGAATAAACGTTATGTTTTTCCATGTTTTTTAATGAAAAAAACTGCTGTAAAATCAGCAGTTTTTTCCGATGCGTTCTTATGAAAAATGAGTCTGTATCGTTTCAACGGCATTACCGTCCATAATAAGCTTGCCGTACTCTTGCAGGCGATAAATCGTTAAAGTTGTCGGATTGCCGTATTCAGCGAGAACCGACACAATCCCCTCAGCCGTATGTGAGCCCAGGTCTTCAAGGCTTAAAAAGTAATGTCCGTCATAGTGGTAGACAGTTCCCCCTGTGATACCGATTCGCTGTAAGCTTTCTGAAAGCTGAATGATATCTTCAAAGGAATGGAATTGATAAATGATGTCTGCACTTTCATCAAGCTTGACTTGCATTTCGATGTAATCATCATCATACTCATCGTCTTCTGAATCGGTGTCTTGATTCTTTGTTACGATCACAACCATCCCTTGTGCTTGGAGAGAATACACTTCCACTGCAATCGGTCCATTCGCTTCAAAGCCGAGCTCTGTATTAGCTTCATTCATCATATCTTTAAATAACTGGTGGACTTTAAATGAGTCCTTCCAGAGGTCTTCTTTTGTCAGTCCCCGGTCTGTCAAATCATCGAGGGTTAAAAAGATTTTGATCTTATTATAATTCAGACGCTCAAGCCGCATAACGTTCCCTCCTGCCTCTACTTGCACACAAATCATATAACACATTATATGAGATGATGAGTCATAGGTTCTTAATTGTTATCAGTTTACACTGAGTTCACTAGTAAGACAAGCACAATGCAGTTTTTATTCCTTTATGGGTTTTCGCATTTGAAAAGTTATTCTGGCGCACATAGAGTCACAATATGTGTTTCCGGCTCAGCCCCTAAACGAAGAGGCACTTTTGTGGTGCCATATCCGTTGCTGATCAAATACGCCGCATTTTTCACAATGCCTGTTTTTCCGAGTTCATACGGGCCGAATTTTCCAAATCTGATCTGGCCGCCATGGGTATGTCCGCTGAATATCACATCAATTCCGTCAGCTTCGTTGATTTGCTCGTGGATCTCCGGGTTATGACAAACCAGAATATTCAGCCGGCTGTTATCGAGTTCTTTGATGGCTTCCTCATAATGATCCATCTCCATCCTGATATCATCAACTCCAGCTATCGCGATCGTATGGCCATTGTACGAAAACGGAACTGACTCATTCCTCAGGCTGATAACGCCGTACGCTTTGAATATGGAATACAGCTTATGCTGTCTGACTTCATAATCATTATTTCCCCAAACAAACACGACAGGAACCCCAAAATCCGTGAGCCTTTTGATGTTTTCCTCGATTCTTGTGCTGGGCACTCCTCCCTCAGCTAAATCACCGCCAATTATAACCAATTGAGGGGCATGGCTTCGTGCTTTTTCTAAAAGAGTCTCATCAATGAGACGTTTATGAATGTCCGAAATAAAAAAGATTGTAAGGGGCGGCTTGCCCTTCATTTTTGGCAAATGCAACGTATGCGTTTTCAGATGGTTGCCTTTTGCCACTGAGTACATTTTTGCCGTCATTGCCGCTGCTGCCACAGTTATCACACCGGCAATTTTCACTGATAGCTTCATAAAAACTCTCCATTCTTTTTAGAACTTATCAATAAGACGGACAATAAAAAAAGACGTTTCTATCGTTTGAGAAAACGCCCCATTTTATTTACTTTCAAAATACAGATTAATGTCATATTTGTGCTTCATCATGTAAAAAACAGACTCTCTCGCCTTCCATTTTTCCGGCTGCGGCCACAGATCAGTGCTTTTCTGAATAATTTCACATCTCAGCTTATGGAAATCGCCCTCAGCTTTATCTTCCTTTTTCTTAAAATAATATGAAGTGCAGTATGCAAAAGCGGTTGCCATCAGCCAAAATAAATAAAAGGTATGGCTAAGCACTTCTTGAAGAACGAGTTGGGGCGCCGGGCTTTTGATCATGATCATCAGACATAATAAGCCCAGGCAAATAAGCGAAGTCCATCGCCATCTGCGGCATTGTGCTGCATAATTTTCGAATTTTTGTTTTCGTTTCACCAGCGCTTTGAGCATCTGTTTGGTCGGCGCGTCTGTAAACTGATCCAGCTGATTCCATAAGGATTCCATACGCTTCACACCTTGTCCATTTTCATTGCTACAATATATGAACGGAACACAAAAAAAATGCCCTATTCATCCATCAAGGGGGATGTCCAAAACTTGTCCGGTGTAAACATCATTTCCATTCAGATGATTATATGCGCGAATTTTTTCTTCTCCCGACCGGCTTTTATAATATTTCATAGAAATGCGGTATAGCGTTTCTTTCTTTTGGACGGTATGCTTGACAACGCGTTTCGGCTCAGCTTGAACTGGTTCAGCCGGCTGCTGTTCTTGCGGTGCTGCTGTTTGTTGGGAAGAGGAAGCAGCCGCAGTGGTTGCTTCCTCCTTATTTGTCGAGTCTTCTTTTTCCGCTACAGCAGGCTGTTTCTTATCAGTTGTTTTTGTCGGCTCTTTTGCCTTTGTATTCTCAGACTTTTTTTTTGACTCTTGCTGCAGTGCGGTCTCTTTGGTGTCTGCGGTGTCTTTTTTATCCTCTGATTTTGGTACAATCTCGTATTTGCTTTGACTGCTGTCGATAAAAACATCCTCATAATCGTCATGATTATCCGGATGGCTTTTTAGATAAAATAAGGTGACTAAAACGATAACCGGCACAAAAACAAATATAACAGCGAGTACTGTGAATAATGGCGTTTTTGTTTTGCCTTGCTTTTTTTTCTGTTCTCTTTTATTTTTTACAGATTGTCTTGTCGGAAGGCTTTCTCCATCATCATCGACATAATCATCCGCCAATGCGGCGTTTTGATCTTCATAAAGATTCTGGGCTTTTCTTCTCTCTACTCTCGACATGTTCGTCATGTTTATCCCTCCTCACATGTTCAAAACGAATCTGACAGGCAAACACGGCATCGATGATAAAATGCGCCGTCACCGGCACGAATAAGTTGCCGGTCCATTCATACATCAGACCGAGCAAAAAGCTGATTGCTGTCACCATGAAAAATAACAGCCATTTAGACAAATACCGAAAATGCAGAACGGCAAATACAACGCTGGCCGCCCATAGACCGATATGAGTCTGCAGCACTCCTCTGAATAACATTTCTTCCGCGAAAGCAATCAGAAGCGTTAAAAATATAATATGAGGGATTGACCTCTTACTGAATATTTTTTTATTGATTCCGCCGTCATCATATAAATGAGGCGGGCACCATTTCATCACGGCCATATCGGCTAAAATAACAATAACTGCAATAGAAATACCATACCAAATAATTCGCATATCGTGAATATCCCAGAGCTTTAGTACGTCTCTTACGTCCGCAAAAAAGAATAAGCCCGTTACTGCTGAAGCGATGATGATCAAAAGCTGCGTCAAATATAACTGCTTCAGCATATCACGATCAGACATATGCTGTATGAGATCCTTTTGCTGTTTCAGTTCAGCTCACCTACAGTCTGCAACCTGAATATCCGGTGTAACTCCGAACTCCAGCTGTCTAACGGCGCCATTTTACTCCGTTCTCCTTTATGTTCATACAAGGATAGATCGAAACCGCAATGTGAACAGCACGGGAGGTTTCCCTCATCAGGCTCGTATGATTCATCAAAATAGGCTAACAGTGACTTCCTTAAACAGCCGTCACGCTGAAGCAGAAAAGATACGCGGCGCATTTTTTCCAGCTTCAGCTCCATGCGATATGAAATTTCCCGCTTCATTAATTCAATTGATGTTAACCCCTGCATAAAGAGATGAATCATCATACGTGCTTGTGTCTCTCCGATACCATACTCCATTAATAAGTCACGCAGCCTTCTTTCATCCCGCTCCTCCGTCTGCTCCAGCACACGGATCACATCGGCGATTTCTTCAGTTGTGACACTCTCCATCTGGATAATCTGCTCCTGCAAATCAAAATCCCCTGGCGCACGCAGTAAAATGCTGACACTCGGCTTTCCGTCACGTCCCGCTCTGCCGATTTCCTGCATAAAAGCTTCAGCCGTCTGCGGGAGATGAAAATGAATTACATATCTAATATCAGGCTTATCGACACCCATTCCAAACGCATTCGTACAACATATGACATCAAGCTGGTTATGAATAAACTGCTGCTGAATTAAAATCCTGTCCCCAGACTCCATACCGCCATGGTAAAAGTCGGCTCTGCTGCTCGTTTTGCTTTTGATTTCACCCGCTAATTCCTCAGCCCATTTTCGTGTCGGACAATAAACAATTCCCGGACCTTGCAGGTTTTCAACCAGCTGAATGACCCTATCTATTTTTTCGGCAGTGTCCGCCGCATTTTCAACCCTGAGCGCGATGTTTGGGCGATTGACTGAGTTTAGATGCCGTTCGGCATGCTGCAGCTCCAGCAGGTTCATGACATCCTGCAGCGTATCCTTTGTAGCTGTAGCAGTCAATGCCAGAACCGTCGGATGCCCAAGTTGTTTTCTCAGCTGTCCGAGCTTTGAATAGTCAGGCCTGAAATCGTGCCCCCATTCAGATATACAATGAGCTTCATCAATTACGAATAGGCTGATCGGGACGTTTCTCAATTTTTCCAATACATATGGGGACTGCAAAGCCTCAGGAGACAAGTATAAAAATTTATAGCGATGAATGTGCTCTAACACGAATTGTCTTTCCTGCCAGCTAAGCATGCTGTTCAAAGCGGCCGCACGCTTTTCGCCCCTTGCTTTAAGCTGCTGTACCTGATCCTCCATTAAAGAAAGCAATGGAGAAACGATTAATACCATACCGTCAAGCATATAGCCAGGCAGCTGGTAGCAAAGCGATTTCCCTCCGCCAGTCGGAAGCATCGCAATGGTATCCTTCCCGCTGAGTATGCTGCTAATAATGTCCTCCTGCCCCTTTTTAAATGAAGTAAAACCAAAAAACTGATATAACGTTTGCTGTAATTTAGTCATATTGCTGCACCTGCTTTGTCAATGCCAGTCTGATTTGAAAATAGCTGAACCGCTGCTCCAGCCCATCGCGAATTTGTTTGATTTTGTTCGTCCGCATTCGTTTAGCAAACGCAGCAATGCGAAGCTGGTCTTCCGCTGATACATAGTCATCAATCATAAACGCAGGCTCATGGAGAGAAATCTCGACAATATGGTCTTCAATGGTTGCTGTTTTCAGCTTTCTGATTTCGGCAATTCGCTGTATCGGGATCCCTTGTTTCACCATCTGCCATGTTTTCCTCGTTGACTCTGTCAGGGCATTCTCTAAATGCACATCAGATAGGAGGTCCCTTAACAGAGAATGTTCACACTCCGGAAGAGAATGAATAAAATAATGTACGGAAGCCCAAAACATGACATAAACATACCATTCATCTTCTTTCAGCGTGTCAGCAAGCTGCCTGCTCGTATAACCGATCCTATCATGCGAGGTTAAGGAGTAGACAAAAATTTGCGCTGCTTTGTCATCAATCTTATGCAAATTCTCCTCCAGCATGGCAAAAAGGCTGTTTGCCATCTCTATATGATCCGTATGCCGGGACAGGTATTTCTTTACCCAGTGAAGTGTCTTATAATCCTTGGTGACAGGGATATACTGCCTGCTCCCTCGCTGTTTATGAGATAAGACCTGCACAAGCAGCGAAAGCCTTTTCCAAAGTACGCCGGCAGCCTGCTGGTAATAAGCGCCGTGGCAGTGAGCCGGCCAGGGGCGTTCACTGAGAGCATGTCTCAATGCAGTTTCGCCGCTGGCTGTCACCTTGTATGTATCTGTTTCAGACATTGGTTCGACATATGAATGCTGTTCAAGCTTGGTGAGTGACGCTGAAATATCGCTTCTCGAACATTGCTGAACCATCCCAAAGTATTTTGCCGTCTGAAATAAGCCGGCATCTTGAATGGTTTGTGACGATCTTTTGCCTTTGAATAGGTGAAAAACAGCACTTCCTGACCGTTCTCCGTTTATTTTGCAAAGGCAATCGAGAACCATAATATCGAAGTAATTTAATGACAACCTATCCACCCACATTCTTCCTGACAAAAATCGTTGATTTGCTCCTTTTATTTTAACAGATTTTAAACAGAAATCGACGTTTAAAGTCATCATTAAGGGGGATGTTATGTAGATAACCCCTTATGTGATAAGCATTCTCAATCATTTTTCTGTTGAAATGTGGCAGCAACATCATTACAATAAGTAAGAGGAATAGGTGTTAAATTGATTAAATATAAAGATTGATCCATTTGTTCCACCAAGAACAATCTGGGAGGTTTTATTCATGGCAAAGTACACAATCGTAGACAAAGATACATGTATTGCATGCGGCGCTTGCGGAGCTGCTGCACCAGACATTTACGATTACGATGATGAAGGCATCGCGTTCGTAACGCTTGATGAAAACAAAGGCGTTGTCGAAGTTCCTGAGGTACTGGAAGAAGATATGATTGATGCATTTGAAGGATGCCCTACTGATTCCATCAAAGTGGCGGATGAGCCATTTGAAGGCGACCCGCTTAAATTTGAATAGAAGCAACAAAAAAGCTCCCCTGCGGGAGCTTTTTTATTTAATGGATATGCGCGCTTCGCTGCTGTTCAATCCATGGCTTAAGCTTGATGAAAATAAGTGTGAATACAATCGTAATCACAATCCCTTTTATGATATTAAACGGCAGGATACCAGCAACGACCGCTGTTTTCAGCGCGCTGTCGGATAATGCCGGTGAATGTAAAAACCATGTGTAAGCCGGCAGAATCAGAACATAATTTAAAATGCTCATCAAAATGGTCATCGCTGCAGTTCCCAAAAGCAGACTGACAGCCAAGCCCTTTGCTGAGTTCAGCTTTTTAAATAAGAAAGCAGTCGGCAATATAAAGAGTGTCCCTGCTATAAAATTGGCAATTTGCCCAACAGGAACTCCCGCCATGCTTCCCTGTATGATATATTGAAGAACGTTTTTTATCGCTTCTACAGCAATACCCGCCAATGGTCCGTAAATGAGAATGGCAATGATAGCTGGCACATCGCTAAAATCAATTTTTAAATAATCCGGAAGACCCGGAAACGGGAAATTTAACAGCATCAAAACAAATGCAATGCTGCTCAACATACTAATCACAACTAACTTTTTTACCTTCACTGCACTCTCTCCTTTTCGATCACATCTTACTCGAAAACGGAAAGGTTCTTTTCCTGCCAATAAAAAAACCGCTTCATGTATGAAAGCGGGGTTTCGAAAATTAGGCTAGGCAAAGAAACGTTTGAAAATCCAATTTCAAAACGCTTATGAACCTCCATCTTCTCCCATCCAGACTATACTGTCGGCTCCGGAATCTCACCGAATCCTGCTGAAAAACAGCTCGCGGGCTTAGAGCCATCGGCTCATCACCGCCGGTAGGGAATTTCACCCTGCCCCGAAGATTGATCATATGAATTTAGTTTCATTATAAACGATAACTGGTTGACTGTATAGGGAATTGCTTCAAATTATATATAATCGTTGAAAGCTATATGAATATTGATTGACAAGCCTTCCTTTTATCCTTTACTGCGGCAATACACATTGACACTCTATTGAGAATATGTTAAATTATCAGATATTTAGTTTGACATTTTAGGAGGAAATCTAACGATGTTTCGAGTATTGGTCTCAGACAAAATGAGCAACGACGGCTTACAGCCACTTATTGAATCAGACTTTATTGAAATCGTTCAAAAAAACGTAGCAGATGCAGAGGATGAATTACATACTTTTGATGCTCTTTTGGTGCGAAGCGCGACAAAAGTAACAGAAGACCTTTTCAACAAAATGACTTCCTTAAAAATCGTCGGAAGAGCCGGTGTCGGTGTAGACAATATCGATATTGACGAGGCGACTAAACACGGGGTCATCGTGATTAACGCTCCAAACGGCAACACCATTTCGACAGCTGAGCATACATTTGCGATGATCTCTTCTTTAATGAGACATATACCTCAGGCTAATATCTCAGTGAAATCCAGAGAGTGGAACCGCACAGCTTACGTTGGTTCAGAGCTTTATGGAAAAACGCTTGGGATTGTAGGATTAGGCCGAATCGGAAGCGAAATTGCGCAGCGTGCAAGAGCATTCGGTATGACTGTTCATGTTTTTGATCCATTCTTAACTGAAGAAAGAGCGAAAAAAATCGGCGTGAACAGCCGGACATTTGAGGAAGTGCTTAAAAGCGCGGATATCATTACCGTTCACACACCTTTAACAAAAGAAACAAAAGGCTTGTTAAATAAAGAAACGATTGCAAAAACGAAAAAAGGTGTTCGCTTAATTAACTGTGCGCGAGGCGGTATTATCGATGAAGCAGCACTTCTCGAAGCTTTGGAAAACGGGCATGTTGCCGGAGCGGCCCTTGACGTGTTTGAAGTTGAACCGCCAGTTGACAATAAACTCGTTGATCACCCATTAGTCATTGCCACGCCTCACTTAGGAGCATCAACTAAAGAAGCGCAGCTGAATGTTGCGGCTCAAGTGTCAGAAGAAGTACTGCAGTTCGCAAAAGGTCTTCCTGTGATGTCAGCCATCAACCTGCCTGCCATGACAAAAGATGAATTCGCTAAGATCAAGCCTTACCATCAAATCGCAGGTAAAATTGGCAGCCTCGTATCCCAATGCATGAAAGAGCCGGTACAGGATGTTGCCATTCAATATGAAGGCACAATTGCTAAGCTTGAAACATCGTTCATTACAAAAGCCCTTCTGTCAGGCTTTTTAAAACCGCGCGTTGACTCAACTGTTAACGAAGTCAATGCTGGAGGTGTCGCAAAAGAACGCGGCATCAGCTTCAGTGAAAAAATTTCCTCTTCTGAATCTGGGTACGATAACTGCATCAGCGTAAAAGTGACAGGAGACCGCAGCACCTTTACTGTAACGGCTACGTATATTCCTCACTTCGGAGAGCGTATTGTCGAGATCAACGGATTTAATATTGATTTTTACCCGACGGGTCACCTTGTATATATCCAGCATCAGGACACAACAGGTGTCATCGGCCGAGTCGGACGCATACTCGGAGATAACGATATTAACATTGCAACTATGCAGGTTGGCCGTAAAGAAAAAGGCGGAGAAGCCATCATGATGCTTTCCTTTGACAGACATCTTGAAGACAAAATTGTGAAGGAACTAACAGAAGTTCCTGATATTGTGTCTGTAAAACTCATTGATCTTCCATAAATCAAAAAACTCAAGCTATAGCAGCTTGAGTTTTTTATTTTATTCTCGTGTGTTTTTGTGCAAAATGTCTAATACACTCCTCAGCTCCGAAACTGGTATTTGACCAGGTGCTGACGCCTCTTCTCCCGCGCCAAAAGTACAAGCTGATCCAAAAACCTCACCACTCAGCCTGCTGATCAGCCCTGTTGCAGCCATTGACATTGTAATGATTGGACGGTCTGCATATTTTGTTTTCATTGTATACGTCGCATCAAGCAGCGTTATGAGATCACCTGTATTCTTCGGCATAACAGCTATTTTTGGAATATGCGCCCCTAAATCCTGCATTTTCCGAAGTCTCGAAAGAATCTCACCTTTCGAAGGCGTTTTCTCAAAATCATGATTTGACATCACCACATAGACATTGTTCTCTTCCGCTAAGGATACTAACGCTTTCACATTTGCATCTCCTGAAAATAATTCAATGTCAATAAGATCAATGTCTTTTGTTTGGACTGCCGCTTTCAGCAAAGCAAGATAGGTGCTTTCGTCTATTTCCATGCTCCCGCCTTCTTTATGGGTTCTGAATGTAAATAGAAACAGCTTGTCCGCTAATGATTTCCGCAGTTTAGAAATCAACTGTGTGACGGCTTCTCTGTCATTAGCTTTTTCAAATACGTCGACTCGCCACTCCACAATATCAGGATTCAGTAATTTTACTGCCTCTGCTTCATTCAGAATTTGTTTTTCCGTCTTTCCCATTAGCGGAACGATGATTTTCGGCATCCCTTCACCGATGGAAACTCCTTTGATTGTTAACACGCTCACTCATCTCAAATCCTTTCAATCGTTACCTTGTTTTATTATACACGCTCAACTTTTTTTTGAAAATTTTAATTATATGAAAACAAACTAAAAAAGAGCCTCAAAGGACCCATTTTAGTTTAAGAAAATCGGATTTGGAGCAGCCGGTACCGGAATAGCATCTGATACGTCATATCTGCCTATTTTTTTTGTTCTGGTTTCGGTAAAAGTCACTTCTGTGAAGCCAAACTCTTTTGCTGTTAACAGAAGACCCTCAATCATTAAAATACTGGCAATAGAATTCTCAACTTCTGATTCCTTTGAGAAGCGGACATATAAGTGCTTTTGTTTCTTCGTTACAGAATGGACAGTACCTGCTTGAATAAGAGGTGTTGTATGTTCCTGATTGCTCGATTCCATTTCTTTAATCGCTTCTTTGACCGTATCAAATGTTTTTTCTGACGGAATGAGAAAGTTCCCTTGTTCATTTTTGTACAAGTAGTAAGCTCTTCTTGACTGTTTGGGAATCGAAATTTCCGTAAAAGTGCCATATGAACCAATACGAACGCCACTGTCATTTTGCTCCGATAAAAATTTTATTTTTTCATATGGGCTCCATTTTAAGGATTCTTTCAGCAATTTTTTTAACAGTGTATCATCTTTTAAAGAAAAAGCCGTAACTGGCTGATGGACCTGTATACTTAATTCCTTCTGCTTTGGTTTTTCCTTTATCTCTAGTTCATCTATGAAGGATGGAATCGTAATGGCATGATCCAAGATATCTAATTCACTACTTACAGACAGCATGTCCTGGATCGTTTGGTCTGCATTTGTTTTTTGGATGCTGACGGGGATAATTGCGGATGTTTCGGCATCAGCAATCGCTACAGTAATGTAATGGTTCTGTTCCTTTTCAGGAACAACATACGATGTCTGATCCAGGGCTGATGCAGCTTTTGGGCTGTCTGCTGTCTCAGTTTTCGCAACAGCGTTCTCTTGGGACGCTTCTTTTTGTTGAGGCTGTGCCTGATCAAAGAATTGAGGAGAAATAATGAAGGCGATATAAACCGCAATTGCAGTGGCACATGCGGGGCCAATCCACCTAACAGCGGGCTTTTTGTTGCTTTTTTCCATCGCTAGCCGTCTGTAAATATCCTGAGGCGAACGATAGTCTTTAACTGCCGGAAGTTGACTTAACAACTCCTTTATCTGTTCTTCGTTCCAATCTGACTTCATCATCCATTAGCTCCTCCCTCAAAAGCTCCATATGTTTCCGAAGTACTTTGAGCCCTCTATGTTGGGTCGTTTTTACTTTGCTTTCCGAGAAGCGCAGAGCCTTGGCTGTTTCCTGTATTGAATATCCCTGAATAAACCGCAAGATAATCACAGCTCTTTGATCAATCGTACATTGATCAAGCGCAGCATAAATTTCCCTGACATTCTCATGTTGAACCGCGAGTTCATCCGGAAGCAATTGCTGATCTCTGACATCCTGTGTATCCCAATCAAATGTGCCGAGAATACGCTGTCTGATCGTCTGCTGTTTACGGAACCAGTCGATCGCAACATGGCGTGCGATCGACAAAAGCCATGTTTTTTCGCTGCTTCTTCCTTCAAACGTATGGTAAGAATTTAATACCCGGATATAAACCTCCTGAAGAAGATCCTCTGCCTGGCTTTTATCCTTTACCATATAAAATAAAAATTGGTACAAATCTTGATGATACGTATCATATAATAATTGAAAGGTTTCTTCCATTTGAAACCCCTCCGTTCACTTTTTTGTCGTATGAATAGCTTGAAAAGTTACATTACAACTATATTACGAGAAACTGGAATTTGGAAGGGAATTTATATTAACATATCCTTAAATTTTATTAATATGAGAGTTTAAAAAAACACCCGCTCGATTAGCGGGTGTTTCTTATGGAACAAGATTCTTCGGCAAATTCAGACTCGATTTTATGATTTTGTCGGAATATAAAATGTAAAAGTCGTTCCTTTATCTATTCGGCTGTGCACCGTAATCGACCCATTATGGGCTTCCACGATATTTTTAACAATAGCCAGCCCAAGCCCGGTCCCTGCTCTGCCTCTTGTCCGCGCTTTGTCTGCCTTATAGAACCGCTCAAAGATAAACGGCAGATCTTCTTCCGGTATACCGGATCCAGAATCTTTGATATCAATTTTCAATCCATCCTTCACAGAATGGACTGCAATGGAAACACTGCCGCCGGATGCAGTATGCCGCAGCGCATTATCAATCAAATTGGTAAATACCTGCTCCATTTTGTCTTCATCAAACATAAATTCCTCTTCTGTAAGAGAAATGTCTTGATGCAATGCAATATTTTTTTCTTTCGCAACACCGGAAAATTTCCGGATGATCTTCTCTAAAAATTCATTAACATTGATTTTTTCATAATGCAAGCCTGTATGGCCCGATTCCATTCGGGCTAAATCAAGCAGATCATTGACTAGCCGGCCCATTCGGAGCGATTCGTCATAAATGATTTGGGCAATTTCTTTCCGGTCTTCTTCGGAGCTTGCAATGTCATCGACAATCGCTTCACTATATCCCTGAAGCATGGAGATCGGTGTTCTTAACTCATGGCTGACATTTGCGATAAAGTCCTCACGCAGCTTATCAAGGCGGCGTTCTTCAGTCATATCGCGAAGCACAGCAACAGCTCCTCTGACATGCGATTCCGCATAAAGCGGTGACATCAAAAGCACCCATGATCTGCCTTGCAGCGTCATCTCAATCATTTGTTCTTTTTCAGTGCTGACAGCATTTTGGAACAGCTCTTTTGCTTCAGGCGGAAGGTTATCGCCTTCTTTGATATTCATGTTCTGCTCATAATACCAAGCCTGAAGGAACCGTTCAGCCGGCGGGTTTGTCACAAGAATCGTACCGTCAATATTAATGGTAATAACCCCGTCAGCCATACTGCTCAAAATGTTAGAAAGCTGTTCTTTTTCTTGATTGAGTGCATTAATATGAAAGTTAAGCTGCCGGCCCATTTGATTAAAAGCAGTTGCCAGTTCACCGATTTCATCCTGGGTTAAAATCGGGATTTTTGTATCGAACTTGCCCTTTGCCAAGTCCTGGGCACCTTCTCTCATTTTTCGAAGCGGATACGTGACCCTGCTTGATAAAAAGAAAGCGAAAAATGTGGTCAATACAATCGCAATCCCCGCGGCAAGAAAAATATAGCGGGTCGTATGTTTTGTCGTATCTTTAACGGCAAGCAAAGACTGGGATAAAAAGACCATGCCTTTCTTTCCGTCTTTTTCATACGGGACACCTACAATCAGTCGTTCATTATCCGAATCTGTATCGCTCAGACCCGTTCGTTTGCTTACTTTTTTATGGTCTTGGAGAGCTTTATTTAAGTCTTTATCTTGCTGTATTTGCTCAACCGTAATGGACGACAGGCGATTTTTATCATTCGGAGAATACCAGTGTTTTTTCTCATCCTGAATGATGGCAATGCTTGTTAAGTTATCAGCAAGCTCCCAAGTGATTGACCTTGCCAGTGCCTGGTCCTCGTGATTTTCCAAGATGACAGCAACTTTATTCGCAAGCTGTGTTAAATCATTCTCTGCTTCTTCGACATGGTAATTTTCAATAAACTCCAGTAAAAGAACCGTCAAAATGAATAATACGATTAAAACAAGTGAAAGGATCGTAAACCACAGCTTGCCTACTACGCTTTTCCAAAATTTCATTCAGCGCCGACCTCAAATTTATAGCCTACACCCCATACGGTGACAATTTTTTTCGCAGCTTCCGGAGATACCTTGTTCAGCTTCTCTCTCAGACGTTTGACGTGAGTGTCTACTGTCCGCAAATCACCAAAAAATTCATATTGCCACACTTCCTTCAGAAGCTTTTCCCGATCATACACTTTGTCAGGCGTTTTCGCTAAGAAATAGAGAAGCTCATACTCTTTTGGCGTCAGGCTTACTTCTGTCCCGTCAGCCGTTACGCGGTGAGCATCATGGTCAATGGACAGATGTGAAAACACGAGCACATTTTTCGTCGGTGTATTGGCATTGAAATAAGAGGTTTGGGATGCTCTTCTCAAAAGGGCCTTTACACGCAGCACGACTTCTCTCGGGCTGAACGGCTTGACGATATAATCATCTGTTCCCGCTTCAAATCCCTGCACGCGGTTTGCTTCTTCTCCTTTTGCGGTCAGCATAATAATTGGTGTCGCTTTTTTTTCCCGAACTTGCCGGCACACTTCAATTCCGTCTGTCCCCGGCATCATCAGGTCAAGTAAAATTAAGTCATAATTCGTTTCAAGCCCTTTGGCAATGGCTTCATCACCGTTTTCAGCTTCGTCTATGACATAGTTTTCACGTTCAAGATACATTCTTAAAAGGCGGCGAATTCTGGCTTCGTCATCAACTACTAATATTTTGGTTTCGTTCGTTTGGTCCATCGTTTTCCCCCTGCTTTCCTTCTGTTACTCTCATTTTATCAAATCGTGAGAAAGTTTGAGAACTGTGTCGCTTCCTAAGGGCTATGCATAAGAATGAAGTCCGGCAAGCACCAGATTTACGAATATTAAATTAAACATAATAATAGCAAAACCGATTACGGCCAGCCATGCTGACTTCTCACCGTGCCAGCCTCTTGACAGTCTTAAATGCAAGTAAGCGGCATAGAACAAAAACGTGATCAGCGCCCATACTTCCTTCGGGTCCCAGCCCCAAAATCTCGTCCACGCGAGCTGAGCCCAAATCATCGCAAAGATCAGCGCACCGAGCGTAAAGATCGGAAATCCGATTGATACGGCCCTGTACCCAACCTCATCCACCAGATCAAGGTTTACGTTTTTTACCAGCGGGTGCAGCAGAGCGCTGATTCTTTTTCTGATGATCAGGCGAAGCGCGCCGTACAAAACAAGTCCCGCTCCAAATGACCAAATGACAGTATTCACCTTTCTGCCTGAGAAAAGAGCAGGAAGCTCAAGAAGCGGCTCCATTCTCCCCTCGGTCAAAAGCTCTCCTTGATGCGGGCCGACAAGCGCAGGCATTTCGTACACCATCACGCTTTTTTCTTTATTTTTATCCACCCAGTTAAACTCCGCTTCATAGCCTGCAATACGAAATGCTGATGTGATGGCAATAAAGGCGACGGTTGTGACCAGAATAAACATAATCGCTTCAAGCCAAAAGGTTTTTTTGCTTGATTTTGTCTGGTCTACATGCTTCAACAGAAAGATGACGCCTGCGACAAAGCTGATGGCAAGTATAGCCTGCCCAAGCGCGGCCGTTGTTACGTGAATATACAGCCAATTGCTCTGCAGTGACGGAATTAAGGGTGAGATATCCGTTGGAAACATGCTGGCGTAAGCAATCAGCAATAACGCGATTGACAGCGTAAACAGGCCTAATGAAGGCAATTTATAGATAAAATATAGAATAATAAACGCCAAAACTAGCATCATGCCAAAGGCAGTGGTGAATTCAAACATATTGCTGACCGGCGCATGGCCGCTGGCAGCCCACCTTGTGATGAAATATCCCAGGTGACAGAGAAAACCGATAATAGAAAGAGTGATTCCTATGTTGGCCCATTGGTTTGGCTTGCCCTTTTCACCTTTGTTTCCGCGTATGGCCCCGCCGAAAATCGGGACAGCGATTAAATACACAAGAAAGGCCGCATAAAGAAAATTTCCGCTCAGCTCTGCCATGACATCACTCCCTTTCGCCTATTTCTGTGTTTTGATTAATTCTTTTTGGTCCGCCGGTTCAGTCAGTCCGGAATCAGCTAGCACAAAAGCTAAATCCTTCTTAAGGCCATACCAGTTTTTATTGGTATGCCCAGCCACCATGACTGCCCCGTCCTGTGGATGAAGCCAGATTCTTCGGTGCTGCCAGTACATGCCTTGAATGACACCGATCATAAAAATGGCTCCGCCGACGGCAAGCACCCAAAGTGTCAGATCCTTTCTGACAGTAAGTCCGGTAATGTTTTTCGTTTCGACATGGTCAAATTTCAGTTTATATTTATTGCTGTCTGATCCTTCGATTGTTTCTTGGATGGCGACAAAGCTTTTTTCACCCTTCGGTTTGTCCGGCGTTATGATATTAAAAACAAAAGCCGGATTGTTAGGGATCTTTGTTTTTGTGCTCGGCTCTCCGTCCTGATTAAAATAGAAGTCTGGAAGGTAGCTGGCGATTTCCACTTTGTAACCGTTGCCAAGATCATAAACCGAATCTGGATCCAAGAGGTTGATCTTTAAGCTCCCAAAGGATTTTTGTGTTTTTTTGTCTATTAGCTGAAACACCATTTGATCAAGCTGATTCTCTTTATAATCCACCTGGTAAACGGAAAAAGAATCGAAACGCAGCGGCTGATTGACACGGATGTCCTCTTCTGTTACTTTTTTCAGCTTCGGTTTCTCGCCATAAACAATTTTTCCTTCTCTCTTGTAGAGGACGGCATCGGTTTGAAAGTTTTTTGCCACTCTTCCGTCCCCGACTCTGTCAATGGCATCTGCGAATACCTTTTTTTCCGTTTTGCTGTTATAGGTCTCTACACTGAATTGATTGTTTTTCAAATAATATTTTCCGTCTGTTCCCGGAATTGCTGCGGTTTCGCCTTCTCTGACCCAAAGCGTTTCATCGACGTACATCCCAGGCACAAATCTCAGCATCGCACCGAACAGAAAGATAATTAATCCAATGTGGTTGACATACGGGCCCCAGCGGGAAAAACGCCCTTTTTCGGCAAGAATGCTGCCCTCTTTTTCTCTGATTCTATAATGCTTTTTCTTTAAGAGGCCAACAATCTTCTCTTTTGCTCCCTCGTCTAGCACGGTATTCGTTTCACTATACAAGCGCTGCCTTCTTAAAAAAGCAGGACTCCTTCTGACACCTTGGTTTTTTAACGCTCTGTACAACGGAATGACTCGATCGAGGCTGCAAATCACAAGTGAAATGCCGATCGAGGCAATGAGCAGCAAATACCACCAAGAGCCATATAAGTGATGGAACCCGAGTAAATAATAGAGCTGGCCGAATGTGCCGTACTGCTCTTTATAATAGGTATCAGCCTGTGCGCCCGGAGGCAAATAGGCTTCCTGGGGGAAAATGGTGCCGAATGCTGATGCGGCGAGGGTTATGACAATCAGCCATATTCCCACCTTAACCGAAGAAAAGAAATTCCAAATTTTATCGATGATTGTTTTGTTATAGGTTTGTGAACGCCTAGCGCTTCCGTCATATCTCATATCAGCAAGCGGAGGCTGAGTTTCCTGGAGAGCTCTTCCGCACGACTCACATAGAACGGTTCCGACCGGGTTTACATGTCCGCATTCACATTTGACTTGCTTCATTCCGAAGTCTCTCCGGGTTTTATCAGATTCATATAATCATGGATCATGCTTTCTGTCATAGTGCCGGTCACCACCTTGACAACTTTTCCTTCCGGATTAATCAAAAAGGTTGTCGGAAGCGGAGATACGTCATAGGCATCAAGCACTTGACGATCTGTATCCAGAACAACCGGGAAATTGACTCCGTAAGATTTCATAAAATTATGTACTGCTATCTTTGACTCCCCAACATTGACCGCGACAACTTCAACGCCTTGGTCTTTAAAATGCTTATATTGGTTTGCCATATAAGGAAATTCTTTCTTGCACGGTTCACACCATGTACCCCAGAAATTCAAAAAAACACCTTTTCCTTTTAAGTCACTCAGCTTGATACGTTCCCCATTCGTATCTTCAAGGACAAAATTCGGTGCCTCGGACCCTTCGGATATACTTTCTTTGCCGGCAAATACAGCGTTGTAAATGGTATAGCCAAGTGCGCAGATTAAAACGAGAAGGATGCCGGTCCGAATGAATAAACGCCTTTTTTTCTTCATTGTCCACTGCCCCCTTCCCCCTATTGCAGATCCATTCAATTATATCATTGTACGTTCATTTCACATTTCTTACTTTTTGAAGGTTATGTGAAATTTAGAAAGCGTTTTTACCGTGATCCGCCAGCGCTCTGAGTCTTTTTACTTCATGCGGCGTAAGCTCTCTGGCATCTCCCGTATGCAGGCCTCTCAGATTTAAGAACGCGTATTCTTCACGCTTCAGCTTGATTACCTCATGCCCGATCGCTTCGAACATGCGGCGCACCTGTCTGTTGCGTCCTTCATGGATGGTCAGCTGAATAATGCTTGTTTGCTTTTTCTTATCCAACGACAGCAGTTTCGCTTTAGCTGGCGCTGTTTTGCCTTCTTCCAGCATAATTCCGCGTTCCAGCTTTCGGAGCAGCTCTTTAGACGGGATGCCTTTTACCTTCGCCACGTATGTTTTGTTGATTTCATACTTCGGGTGCATCAGCTTATTGGCAAACTCACCGTCATTGGTTAAAAGCAAAAGACCGCTCGTATCATAATCCAGACGCCCAATCGGGTAAATGCGCTGCGGGACTTCTTTAAAAAAGTCCGTCACGACTTTTCGCCCTTTGTCATCTTGGGCTGCAGAAATAACGCCTCTTGGTTTATATAAGAGAAAGTAAACCGGCTCTTCGCGTTCAACCTTTAACCCGTTTACCTCAATCTGATCAGAACCGGTGACCTTAACACCAAGCTCTGTTACTACTTTGCCGTTCACCTTTACTTTTCCTTCTTTTATCAGCTCTTCTGCCTTTCTGCGAGATGCAACTCCGGCATGAGCAATTACTTTTTGCAGTCTTTCCATGTCTTTCACCTCAAGTATAATCTTACTTTTTTCACTCTTAACAAACAAGCTTTTTCAAATTCCCTATCTCAAATCTAAAAAAACGCCATTTTCAGGCGCTTCCAAATAATAACGTAACAATGATGATCGATGCAACTACGCCGATTAAATCAGCAAGAAGTCCCACCTTTAATGCATCACCCATTTTTTTAATGCCGACAGCTCCGAAATACACAGTCAGCACGTAAAGCGTGGTATCTGTTGATCCCTGCATGACGGAAGCCAGCCTGCCGATAAAGGAATCCGGCCCATATACTGCAATTAAATCTGTCGTCATGCCGAGTGCGGCCGTACCGGAGATCGGGCGGATCAGCGCAAGCGGCACTACCTCAGCCGGGATGCCGATAGCAGAGAAAACCGGTTTTAAAAGGTCCATTATAAAATCAAGCGCGCCAGATGATCTGAAAACAGTAATGGCGACAAGCATTCCGACTAAATAGGGGATGATCGAAAAAGCGATTTCTATCCCTTCTTTTCCGCCTTCGACAAACGATTCATATGTGGGAACCTTTTTGATTGTTCCATAAAGAAGAATGCCGGCAATAATGATCGGAATCATGGCTAAAGACAGCCAATTGATGATTTCCATCCGCTCACCTTCCCTTCTTTTTGCGGCGGTAATAAAAATACCGGTCTATGATAATGGCGCCGATTCCAGAAATGAGAGTCGCCAAAATACTTGGTCCTACGATATCTGTCGGCGTTTTGGAGGAATAGGCCATTCGAACAGCAATCACTGTTGTCGGAATGAGCGTGATGCAGGAAGTATTGACAGCTAAAAAAGTAATCATCGACCGGCTTGCTTCCGATCGGTTTCCATTCAGCTTTTTCATTTGTTCCATTGCTTTAATGCCAAGCGGAGTTGCTGCATTTCCGAGGCCGAAGAAATTCGCCATAAGATTAGATAAAATATAGCCCATCGCCGGATGATCCGGCGGTATATCAGGAAACAGTTTAGATATAAAAGGCCTGCACATCCGGCTGAAAATATCCAAAAGCCCTGACTGCTCGGCTATTTTCATTAAACCAAGCCAGAAAACAAGCACGCTCATCAACCCAAATGAGATTGTAACGGCTTCCTTCGCCCCCTTAAACACGGCTTCATTTACATCTTGCAGTGTTCCGTTGCACATCGCAAAAACAAGTCCGATCACAGTTAAGCAGACCCAAATTATATTGACCATTTTGCCCCGCCAGCCGCATGAAAAAAGATGGATTGAAACGTTTCAAAAAAATGTTTTTTCGGTTTTTGATGTCGTTCGTTTTCATAATAGATCGGCACTTTTGCGATGGTTTCCTCGTTAAACATGATCGTCATGTGCCCAACGATGTCAGGAATTTTCGAGGCATCTTTTTCCCATGCTTTTTTCGGCTTAAGCAGCGTGGTTTTAATTTTGACATCTTCTTTTTCCTTTTCGGTTAGCAAATAGGTGATGTCTCGTTTGATAAATGCCTTCGATTCATAAAAAGTCCCTTTCAGCTTTGGAATGTCCCCTTTTTTCGCGACCAAATAGGTTTGATAATGATCAAATACATAGTTAAACATTTTCATATGATCATCCCAATCGTCAGGGTCATTTATGGTGACGGCTATCAGGTCAATGCCGTCCTTGGAGGCTGTTGAGACCAGTGTCCGTTTCGCAAGTTTTGTATAGCCTGTTTTTCCTCCTGTGCTGTATGGATAAAGCATGGTCAGCAGTTTATTTTTGTTTTTCCAGACGCTTTCCATCGTTTCTGCTTTGTACATTTTTGTGCCGGAAATTTTTTGATAGTCTTTTAGCTTCATAGCATATTTGGTTAAGATGGCCATGTCATAGGCTGTTGAATAATGATTTTCATGGTCGTCCAATCCGTGCGGGTTTTGAAAACGGGTATTCTCCATGCCAAGCTGCTCGGCTTTTTGATTCATCATATAAACAAATCCATCAAGGCTGCCCCCGACATGCTCGGCAATTGCAACAGCAGCGTCGTTTCCTGATCTCAGCATCAGGCCATACACAAGATCTTTTAATTTTACTTTTTGCCCTTCTGTTAAATAAATGGCGGAGCCTTCTGTTCTGACAGCATTTGCCGAAACCGTCACCGTTTGATCCATTTTGCCGGATTCGATGGCGAGGACGGCGGTCATAATTTTTGTGATGCTTGCAATCCGCCTTTTTTCATGCTCATCCTTGGCAAATAACACTCTGCCTGACGCTCCGTCGATCACGATTGCGCTTTTTGCACTAACATCTATAGCCGCATGTGCTGTGTTCACATTTACATTTGCAAATAGAAATGAAATCATGACCATGAAGACTGTTTTTTTGAAAATGCGCATGTTTGCTCACGTCCTTGTGGTGGTTTGTACAAGTTTATGCGCATGTCCATCAGTTATGAATAACAATTATCTATCGGCGGACAAACATAAAAAAACTCTCCCTGAAAAAGGGAGAGTTAAGGTTGTCTGATTGGCGCCATGCTTGATCCAGACGCTTCGTAATGAGCCAGCTCTTCTCTCATTTTTAGAAAGGCTGCGCTCAGCGGCAATAATAACTGCTCAAGCGATGCAGGAACAGCATGGTAAAACTCAATTGCGCTGCCCCCGGTATAAGACGCCCGGCTATTTTCACACCACGTGTCTTTTTTCGGCATAAAGAACTCTTCAATGCATTGGTGATACACATTGTAAAGTGTTTTTTCCGCTCTGGCTTCCTGAAAAGGCTCCTGCATCAGGAGACGGCGGCACGCATCTGCGCCTCCTTCACAAAATACTGTCATTCTTCTCAGAGTGCTCAGCACATCACAGCAGTATCCTTTCTCTATAGGCAATTCAGCCTGCAAGGACTCCAGTGTTGTTTGATTTAGGTAATCGTTAACGGTATTGACAACCATTGATAAGAATTCGCCTGTTTGTTGAGTCTGGACTCGAACAATCGAATGTCCCATTTCGTTTGGTATCTTCCCCTCATGTCTTTGTCTCTCACATTTTGCTTCTTTCATGATAGCTTCTTCCCTATATCTTATGATGATGAAAAAGCGCGATTCATTAAACTTCTATTTTATATCTTCGAAGGTTTGGTTAAAGTTTTCAAAAAATAAATCTGCTTCTTCTTGAAGAACGTCTTCTTCCGCATTTTCAGGCAGCGGCGGAAGCTCGTCCAGCGTTTTCAAACCAAATTGTTCAAGAAATGTCGGCGTTGTGCCGTATAAAATCGCCCGTCCCGGACCGTCAGCCCGCCCGACTTCACACAATAGCGCCTTTGCAACGAGGCTGTGTAAAATCCGCTCTGATTTCACGCCTCTGATTTCTTCAATCTCTGCTCTTGTAATCGGCTGTTTATATGAAACAATGGCCAGCACCTCCAAAGATGCTTGAGAAAGGCCCTTTGACGGCACTTCTATCAATTTTTTCAGGTACGGCGCAAAGTCTTTTTTGGTAGAGAGCATGTACGTATCTGCATATTCAATAAGTTCAATGCCCCTTGTATCACCGCGGTATTCGTCTGCCACATCCGCCATGATGGTGTTCAGTTCAGGCTCTTCGATTTCGAGCACTGTTAACAGCTGCTTTTTTGTAAGCCCTTCATCGCCTGCCGCATAAAGAAGGGCTTCCACTATAGCTTTCCAATTCACGATATCAAGCCCCATGAATGGATTCACTCCCCGTAATGTAAATATCTGAGAAATTGTGCTCCTGTTCAATGAGAACCAGCTGATTTTTCATCAGCTCGAGAACGGCTAGAAAGGTCACTACCAAATGTTCTTTTTGCTCATACGGAAACAGATCCATAAAGTTGATTCTCGTTCCTCTTGATTTCAGGCTGTGCACGATTTCGTTCATTCTGTCTTCGATCGGTATTTCCTGTCTTGTGATTGTTGTTTCCATCGGTCTTGTTATTTTTTTGCGTTTCAGCACTTTTTGAAAAGCTCCGATCATATCATAGACCGTGACAGAGAGCTTTTGCTCAGACTGTTTGATTTCTTTTGCATATTCGCTCAAATCACTCGGCGGTTTCGTGAACGATTTTTGCCTTTCTTCTTCCCGTTCTTTTAAATCCTTCGCCGCATCTTTATATTTTCTATACTCAATCAGCTTTTCAATCAGCTCTTCCCGCGGATCTTCTTCTTCAAGCAATTCATCTTCAAAAAGCTCCTCTTCTTGTTTCGGGAGCAGCATTCTGCTTTTAATGCTGAGCAGTGTGGCAGCCATGACCAAATACTCGCTGGCCATATCGAGCTCAAGCACACGCATCGTATGTACATATAATAAATATTGTTCAGTGATCTTTGCCACAGGTATATCATATATGTCAATTTCAAGACGATTGATTAAATGAAGCAGCAGGTCCAATGGGCCCTCAAACGTATCAATTTTCACTTGATATTCTTCCATCATCTCACCATTTTCAAATATCACTTCATTGCCGGATAAACTGGCTACCCTTTAGTATAAGCCACTAAAAAGCTCTCGTCCAATACTATTTCATTTCCTGTTTTGAAGCAGTTTGTGCAGAATATTCAAAACAACAAAGGAACAATCAAGCTGGGCAGTTTTTTTCTTTTATGCTTCCTGTGTTACACTAAAGGCACATTAAAGGAGGAAACATCTTGTACCCGAAAGCTTATATTGATTACCTTGTTGAATTTCACGCAACAAGGGATTATTTTGAATGCCATGAAATATTAGAAGAATATTGGAAGGAAGATCCTCCAAACAAACGAAAAATGTATTGGGTCGGCTTTATTCAGCTTGCGGTTGCCCTGTATCATCATAGAAGGCGGAACATAGCCGGGGCAAAAAGACTGATGGCCAACAGCATGCGGATTCTCGAAGCGGAGAAACAAGCCGTCGAAGGCTTGGGGCTTGATCATAGCCGTTTACTCAATCTTATGCAGTCGGTTTACGAACAAATCGAAACGGGCTCTTCCTATAAAAGCATCATGCTGCCGATCAAAGATGAGAAGCTCCAGGAAGCATGCCGCATTGAATGCAAGAAAAAAAAATACACATGGGGTCAGCCCAGTACACTCACTGACACATTTCTTATCCATAAACACCGTTTGCGGGATCGAACTGATGTCATTCTTGAGCGTGAAAAAGAAATGGAACGCAGAAAAAAAAGCAGAGGCTGATTACAGCCTCTGCTTAATTATTGTATGAAATGTCTTGATCCTGCTGACCTTGACAACGTTCGAAAAAGCTCTGCGTTAATTCATTCGGAACCAGTACCTGCGTTTTGAATAGATGCTTTAGAGCATCCATCATCTGTTTTCCGATTCCTTGATGGCGATGAGAAGGATTCACACTGATATGCCGGATTTCAACTTCAGAATCCTTTTTTTCGACTCCGATTGCTCCGACGATATCCTCGTCCTCTTTCCAAAGAAAGAGCTGGCGGTCTGTATCCGTTTCGTAGTCCTTAATTGTCTGCTGAAGCTGCTTAAGGTCTTTTTCATTTGGCATGAACGAAAGAAGCCCCATCGCAATCTTTTCAAACGATTTTTTATAACGAATTAACATAAAAACCCCTCTATATCCAAAATGTCCAGTCTGCTATTAACGGATACGAATAGGTGATCCGTTTTCTCACATTATATCATTTTCGCCATATTTTTAAACTGTTTTCAGCAAATTATTCAAATGAACGGTTTAAATTTGCCATTTCTATGGCAGAAACAGCACAATCTACACCTTTGTTGCCCGCTTTTGTGCCGGCACGCTCAATTGCCTGTTCGATGTTTTCAGTTGTGACAATTCCAAAGATGACAGGTACGCCTGTAGTGTTTGCAGCTTGCGCGATGCCTTTTGCAGCTTCATTGCAGACATAATCGTAATGTGTTGTCGCGCCTCTGATGACAGTGCCCAATGTGATAACGGCGTCATATTTTTTGGTTTCCGCCATTTTTTTCGCTGCAAACGGAATTTCAAATGCGCCTGGAACCCAAGCCACATCGATATCATTTGTGTCTACGCCGTGTCTGAGCAACGCATCTTCTGCACCGCTCAGCAGCTTGCTTGTAATAAAATCATTAAATCTTCCAACTACGATTCCGATTTTAAGACCTGTACCAACTAAATTTCCTTGTATGATATTCATATGATTCCCATCCTTTTTTGTGATATTTGTGATTAGAAATGAAGTAAATGACCTAGCTTGTTCATTTTGGTTTGCAAATATTTTTTATTGTGCTCTTTCGCCTCCATTTGAAGCGGCACTCTTTCTGATATGCTGAGTCCATAGCCTTCAAGGCCGGCGATTTTCCGCGGATTATTCGTCAAAAGCTTCATATTCCGCACACCGAGGTCGCGTAAAATTTGTGCACCGATGCCATAGTTGCGAAGGTCCGGCAAGAATCCGAGCGCTTCGTTGGCTTCTACGGTATCATAGCCTTGTTCCTGAAGCTTATAAGCTTTTAATTTATTGATCAAACCGATGCCTCGGCCTTCTTGGCGCAAGTACAAGAGCACTCCCCGGCATTCTGCGGCAATTTGCGTCAGCGCGGCGTGCAGCTGAGGGCCGCAGTCACAGCGATGAGACCCGAACACGTCACCCGTGAGACATTCTGAATGCACCCGGACCAATACCGGTTCTTCTCCAAATGGCACATCTCCCATCACGAATGCAACATGCTCTTTTCCGTCTACCTCATTTGTGTATCCATAAACCTTGAATGTGCCAAAATCAGTAGGAAGCGTTATATCCACTTCACGCTCGACAAGTGTTGTTAGATTATAGCGGTATTGAATCAAATCTTTAATGGTGATCATTTTTAATTGATGTTTTTTCGCAATTTCAATGAGCTCAGGCACTCTCGCCATCGTTCCGTCTTCATTCATAATTTCACAAATGACGCCGGCTCCTTGAGATCCGCAGGCTTCGGCAAGATCAACAGCAGCTTCTGTATGGCCCGCTCTTTTCAGGACACCTCCTTTTTTCGCAATCAGCGGAAAAATGTGTCCCGGACGCTGAAAATCAGACGGCACAGATTTGCTGTCCAGCAATGCTTGAACGGTAAAAGATCTTTCTTGAGCGCTAATACCCGTTTTCGTTTTACGATGGTCAATGCTTACCGTAAAGGCAGTATGGTGAGAATCTGTATTATGCTCAACCATAGGGTGAAGATCAAGCTTGTCTGCGATCTCCTCACTGAGCGGCGTGCAAATCAGTCCTCTTCCGTGTGTTGCCATAAAGTTAATGACTTCTGGAGTTGCATGCTCGGCAAGCGCCACAAAGTCTCCTTCATTTTCTCTGTCTTCGTCATCTACAACGATGATGACTTCGCCTTTTTTTAAAGCGTCTAGTGCTTCTTCTATCGGATGAAACATACAAATCTTCCTCTCTAAAAGCCGTTTTCGCTTAAGAAGGCTTTTGTAATGGTTTGTTGGGACTTATTTTCATTGGCTTTATGCAAAAATCGATACATATATTTTCCGATCATATCGCATTCGATATTCACTTTAGAGCCGATCGTTTTTTCTGAAAAAACCGTTTCGCTGATGGTATGCGGTATTAAAGAAATCGTCACTGTATCTTCTGTCAGGCCGAATATTGTTAAGCTCACGCCGTCCACGGTAATCGATCCCTTTAAGACCAATGTTTTTGTTAATGACGGGTCCATTTTTAAATCATAGTAAACTGCGTTGCTTTTTTCTTCAATTCGTATAATTTCTGCCGTTCCGTCGACATGGCCTGAGACGAAATGGCCTCCGAAACGGCCGTTTGCCGCCATCGCTCTTTCCAGATTTACTTTGCTTCCTTTTGATAAATCATTCAGTGACGTAGCTTTGACAGTTTCAGGCATAACATCCACTGTGAATTGATTTTTTGTAAAATCAGTGACAGTCAGACAAATGCCGTTCACCGCAATGCTGTCGCCTAAATGAACATCCTCTAAAATCTTTGAGCATTTGATTGTTAAGGCCATTGAATGCCCTGCTTTTTTCATGGATTCGATTGTGCCTGTTTCTTCAATAATTCCTGTAAACATGGTCACCATCCTACTCGTTTATCGGTTTTGCCGTCAGTTTGATATCACGGCCGATTTGGGTTATATCAGTGAATTGTAATAAGGGGACATCTTTCATTGATTGAAAACCTTCACCGGAGATTAAGCTGGGAGCATGCGTTCCTCCGATTAATTTAGGGGCAAAATAGAAGATGATTTCTTGAAAACAGCCTTCATTGACAAAGCTTCCGTGAACGGCTGAGCCGCCTTCCACATACACCGACATGATGCCTTCTTCCGCAAGGATTTTCAGAACATCGGGAACTTGAATGCTTTCAGTTTCAAGCGTAAATATGTTCACACCGTAAGCTGATAGCCGTTTTTTCTTTTCCTCGTCTGCTCGTGCCGTTGTAAAAATCCATGTCGGCGCTGCTTGATCGCAAATCACTTGAGCGTCCTCAGGAATCGAGAGTGCGGTATCAAGTATTACGCGAACCGGCTGTTTTGTCACATTCGGCAGCCTGCAGGTTAAGCTTGGATTGTCAGCTATCACCGTGCCAACTCCGACTAAAATGCTTTGGTGTGTTTTCCTGTACTGCTGAGCATCCTGTCGTGCAGCCTCTGACGTGATCCATTTGCTGTCGCCTGTGCTGGTAGCTGTCTTTCCGTCAAGACTTGCAGCAGCTTTTAGTGTGACGTAAGGGAGGCCTGTCCTCATGAAATGCAGAAATTTTTCATTCAGCTTCTCCGCCTGGTCTGCCAGGATGCCTTCCTTTACCTCAATACCGGCCTCCTCCATCATGCTGATGCCTCTTCCAGCCACAAGCGGGTTAGGATCTCTCATTGCCACAAACACTCTTTTGATGCCAGAGTTGATAATCAGTTCTGCGCATGGCGGTGTTTTTCCGTAATGGCTGCACGGTTCGAGTGTCACGTAAATATCAGCACCCTTCGCATGGGATCCGGCCATATGGATGGCATGAACTTCCGCATGAGCTTCACCATATTTTAAATGGGCGCCCATTCCGACAATTTGTCCGTCCTTTACCACAACAGCGCCGACGAGCGGATTGGATTCGGTCTGTCCTTCGCCCTGCTTCGCAAGATCTAGTGCAAGCTTCATATAATACTCTTCCATTTGTTTCCCTCCCCTCTTTTGTGATTTACCGTCAAAAAAGCCCCGAATTTATGAAAAATCCGGGGCTTTAGGTATTTTACGCAATAGGAAATAACACTATGCATTTTTGAACTTTTTGCATAGCGGCTCATCATCATCATCCTTCTCCCATCCAGACTTTCACTGTCGGCTTCAGCTTAAACTGAATCCACCGCGTGCTTATGCACACGGGTCACGGGCTCTAAAGCGCATTCGCTTTACTACCGCCGGTCGGGATTTCCACCCTGCCCCGAAGGATACAATCTTTATTCATTTGTCCTTAATGGCTATTATAGCGATCCTTTTTGAAGGACGCAATGAAATAAACTTACAATTTGAGAAAAACAAAACATCACCCCTCAATCCGAAAGGTGATGTTTTGTTAATCATTCACTTTGGCAACCTTGATTAACCCGTCGATCCGCTTTGATTTGCTGAAGTATGCTTTAATCTTGTCGCCTTCTTTTATATCAGACAAATCCTGATTTAATTTTTTTCCGTTGAAGATGATTTTCGTTCCGTTTTCTGCTTCTCCATGATACTCAGCACCGTCAATTTTCGTTACTTTATATTCCTCGATGGTGTATTCTTCTTCTTCCGAGGACAAGGTTTGTCCAATTGCTGTCGGAACATCCTTCAGCTCAAGACCATTTATGTACATATAACCGCCTGCAAGTAAAAGCAAAAGCACTAACAGAATGGTAATCTTGGTTTTTATTCTTCCCATTTTTAAACCTCCAGCCAATATGAATCTATTCATTCATATGAGTTATTCCTTTTTTTCATGAATAAAAAACCGTCAAGTCTCGTAAATTATTAATATAACGATGCATAACGGGAATATGTTTCACATTTCTGCAAAAATTTCTTTTCTATAGATATACGAATTTATGTTCTGGTTTTGGGGGATGAACGTAAAAAAGATATAAAAAAGCAGCCTCCTGTTCAGGAAGCTGCTCGATCCTAATTCGTTTTTCGCATTTCGTTAAATGGGAAGAAAACAAACTTTGACGTACCCGCAATTTGTTTTTTCGTGAATAGGCCAAGCCCGTTTCGGCTGTCCATTGAGTTCCGACGGTTATCACCCATCACAAAATACTTGTCATCCGGCACTTTCACCGGGCCGAAATCATCAGTCAAACGGTCAAAGCCATCCTGCTTCGCCCTCTTTTTATTAGCTGCCAAATAAGGCTCGGCCATCTTTTTCCCATTGATATAGAGCTGGTCGTTTTTCATTTCAACTGTATCTCCAGGCAGGCCGATAATACGTTTGACATAGTGAACATCATCCCCGTTTAATACGACGATGTCTCCTCTGTCAAACTCGCCGATGTATTTGACTGTCATATTGACAAAGACCCTTTCCCGGTTATGAAGTGTAGGATACATAGAGTCACCATCTACGACATACGGCGCAAAAATAAAATGGCGGATGAGCAAAGCGAGTATGACTGCAATTACAATTGCCTTTGCCCATTCTAATATTGATTTTTTCTTCGAAACATTTTCTGATTTCAACTGATTTCCTCCAATAAACAACGATCTTCCATTTATGTTATCACGAATCGAAACGAAATCCCATTAGGACCATTGCAGTGATTTTACAATCTACTCATCCTCATCCTCCACCCAAATCATGCCTACTTTTTTCTTAGTGATCACAACCAGTCCTACATCAAATACCGCTTGAGAATCTTACTCCCGTTACTTAGTGAACATCAGCATCCGTATTATACAGAGGGGTGTTCCGAAAAGTATTACATAATTCAGAAGCGATAAGTTTAGAAGAAAGAGAGTATTCGTATGTTCAATCTTCAGATCATATATCAATCATAAGGTTACGGGCAGTCTGCTGAATTTACCGGAATGTTGGCGGCAGCCTATTTCACAGGTGACAAATCCGGCATCCCGTTTTGCCTTCATCATATTTTTAAAATGATTGAAGCTCGAAAACATGAATCAGCCACCAAAAAATAAATCCAATATATTGCCGGCAGTTGAAGATTCTTTATTATAAAACTCCGAATATCCGCAATTCTTGCAGTAAACCACGAGAAAACGGTTATTCTGAACGTCAAACAACTTTGATAATCCCGTACCGGTTGTGGCTATTTCTTTTTGGCCGGCCTCAGTGCTTCCGCATTTTATACAGCCTTTATTATTCATAACGCCAAGCTCCTTTTTATACATCACGTTTGATTTATTTTACTATAAAATACCATCGCCGATGAACCATATCACTTTAAAGTTTTCTTAATTTTACTGACTGTATCCTTTTTGCGACATAATATAAAAGATAATCATACACTTGTCATTCTAGCAATTGTATATTCTTACTGCTTTAGTTGTCTGTTTACCGTCTCTGGTCCTCAGGCGGTTTTCTTTGTGAACATTTTTTACAAATAAAAAAGCTCCCTCGGATACGAGGAAGCTTTTCGTCTGCCAATTAGCCTTCTACACGGACTTCTTTCATGACATCGCCGTTAGACATGTTTTTTGCGAATTCTAATCCGCTTGTTACTTTACCGAATACAGTGTGAACACCATTTAAATGAGGCTGCGGCTCATGAACGATGAAAAATTGGCTGCCGCCTGTGTCTTTTCCAGCGTGTGCCATAGAAAGTGCGCCCGCTTCATGTGTATGCGGGTTTCCTTCTGTTTCACATTTGATTGTGTATCCCGGACCGCCTGTGCCAGTTCCGTGCGGGCATCCGCCTTGGCTGACAAAGCCTGGAATCACTCGGTGGAAAGTAAGCCCGTCGTAAAAGCCTTCATTCGCAAGCTTTTCAAAGTTTGCGACAGTGCCCGGCGCAGCTTCTGGGTAAAGTTCAAATTCAATTTTGTTGCCGTCTTCTAATAAAAAGTAACCTGTTTTCAATTGTATGCCTACTTTCTTTATTTTAATTTTCAAAGGAGATTATGTATGATAGGTTATAGCCCGTCTCTCCTTGTCGCGGCTATTATACCACACCTTTCAGGGGAAAACGAATCTGCCGGCTTTACAAAAAATAAAAATGAAACCTGAATCTCTTTATCTCCGTCTAACCTAACGGAACTGTATTTTCATCATGATTCAGGTCCTCGCAAAGCAGCTCTATCCAGCTGTTTGTGAAATTGAAGGAGGTCAAACTGCTTTGAAAAAATTATGGATTGGAATGCTGGCAGCGGCATTTTTGCTGCTGACGGTTCCGAAAGTCAGTCTCGCGGATGCCGCAGTTGGAGATGTCATTGTAACTCTGGGTGCTGATTTATCAGAATCTGATAAACAAAAAGTGCTTGATGAGATGAATGTCCCTGACAATGCCACAACGGTAACCGTGACCAATAAGGAAGAACATGAATATTTAGGAAAATATATACCGAGCGCTCAAATCGGATCAAGAGCCATCTCTTCATCGTCAATCACCATTGCCAAAAAAGGCTCTGGACTGAATGTTGAAACACATAATATCAGCGGCATTACAGATGAAATGTACCTAAACGCCCTGATGACAGCCGGTGTGAAAGATGCGAAGGTGTATGTTACAGCACCGTTTGAAGTATCCGGGACTGCGGCTTTAACTGGATTGATTAAGGCGTATGAAGTCTCTTCTGACGAAGCGATCTCGGAAGATGTGAAACAGGTAGCCAACCAAGAGCTTGTCACAACATCTGAGCTTGGAGACAAAATCGGTAATGAAAATGCGGCTGCGCTGATTGCAAAAATCAAAGAAGAGTTTGCTAAAAACGGTGTGCCTGACAATAAAGCTGATATTGAAAAACAAGTGGACGACGCAGCTTCTGATTTGAATGTCACACTTACAGACAGCCAAAAGGACCAGCTTGTCTCCTTATTCAATAAAATGAAAAATGTTGATATCGACTGGGGACAGGTCGGTGACCAGCTTGATAAAGCGAAAGATAAGATTACGAAATTCATAGAATCAGATGAGGGCAAGAGTTTTATCCAAAAAGTCATTGATTTCTTCGTATCTATCTGGAATGCGATTGTTTCTATATTCAAATAAGAAAAAGCGCCGAAAAATCGGCGCTTTTTTATTGCTTCACACTCGTTTTAAAGGGCAGGTCAAGTTTCACGATATCCTCGTATGTTTCTCTCTTTACGACTAAATGGTCCTCGCCATTTTCTACAAATACAACGGCAGGTCTTGGGATTCGATTGTAATTGTTGGCCATGCTGTATCCATAAGCGCCTGTACAAAAAACGGCAAGAAGATCACCTTCTTTTACTTCTGGCAGGTCAATATCCCAAATCAGCATATCACCGCTTTCACAGCACTTTCCGGCAATCGATACCGTTTGGTCATGTGCTTCACCGATACGATTGGCTGTCGCAGCTTCATATTTAGCCTGGTAGAGTGCAGGACGAATATTGTCATTCATGCCTCCGTCTACAGCCACATACTGACGAACACCCGGCACTTCTTTTTGAGAGCCAACCGTATAAAGGGTTGTGCCTGCGTCTCCCACGAGAGAACGGCCCGGCTCGATCCAAATTTCCGGAATGTCAAAACCGTATCGGGCAGCATTTTCTTTCACAGCTTCGATAATTTTTTCCACGTATTCAGTGGCGTGAAGCGGTTCATCGTCTTCCGTATAACGGATGCCGAAACCTCCTCCTAGATTCAAAACCTTGGATACAAATGAGTATGATTCTCTCCACTCGTCCAGTTTTTTAAAGATTTTTTCCGCAGCTAACACAAAACCGGCCGTATCAAAAATTTGCGAACCGATATGACAATGGACACCGAGCAGCTGAATATGTCCTGATTGTAAGACTTGCTCAATCGCCCGTTCAGTTTGTCCGTTGTGCAGGTCGAATCCAAACTTTGAATCTTCCTGACCCGTTGTAATGTAGTCATGCGTATGTGCTTCTACTCCAGGCGTGATCCGCAAAAGAACATCGATGGAGTGCCCCGTTTCTTCACATAGGTCTTCCAATAGCGAAATTTCATAGAAATTATCCACCACAATGCAGCCGATGCGATGCTCAAGTGCCATCCGCAGTTCTTCCCTGCTCTTGTTATTCCCATGAAAGTGAATGCGTTCTGCTGGAAAGCCTGCAGCAACAGCGGTATAAAGCTCTCCCCCGGACACGACATCTAAAGATAGTCCCTCTTCCTCAGCGAGCTGAATCATTGCAACTGATGAGAACGCTTTGCTCGCATATGCCACCTGTGCTTTCAGGCCTGCAGTAATAAATGCCTGCTTAAAGCTTTTAGCACGCTCACGTATTAAAGCCACATCATATACGTAAAGAGGTGTTCCATATTTTTGCGCTAAATAAAGAGCGTCCACACCTCCGATTTCTAAATGCCCATGTTGATTTTGTCTGCTTGTGCCATGTAAGAACAATGTCATTCCCTCTTTCTCCGCTTATGGGTGAAAAGGACAGTTTTATAGACTGCCCCTTCATAATTAAGACATACATTATCATACTCTTCAGTCAGTTTCAATGCGATTATGAATTGGTAGGTTGTCTTAAGCGATTTCTTGGGTGAACGATACTGGGTCTTACTTTTGCACCAGGTTTTGCTGTGCGGATCAGTACCTGCCACAGCGCCTTGCCGTTAAAGGGAATTAGCGGCCATAAGTACGGTGTCTGGAGAGATTTGATGCTGGCCATGGCAATAATTAGTACTGTGAATCCAATAACGAGCCCTTTTATGTGAAATATGGCAACGAGTATCATGAGAGCAAGACGGCCCATTTTGTTTGCCAAGCTTAATTCATAACTAGGGGTCGCGAAAGTTCCAATTGCCGCAAGTGAGACGTATAGAATTACCTCTGGCGAAAACAGGCCGACTTCAATTGCAATTTGACCGATCAGCACTGCGGCAATAATACCCATTGCCGTCGATAAAGCTGTCGGGGTATGAATCGCAGCCATCCTGAGAAATTCGATCCCTAAGTCTGCTAAGAATATCTGCAGGATGATCGGGATATGCGTATTCTTATTTAAACCGATAAATTTCATATTCTCGGGCAGCAGGTCAGGCTGCAGCACAAAGAGAAACCAGATCGGGAGAAATATAGTGGATGCAATGATTCCGAAAAATCTTACCCATCTTAAAAAAGTACCGACTGTAGGAGCCTGCCTATATTCTTCAGCATGCTGGACATGGTGGAACAAAGTCGTCGGGGTGATAATTACACTCGGCGATGTATCAACCATGATGATGACATGACCCTCAAGCACATGATTGGCCGCGACATCGGGTCTTTCAGTATAGCGGACAAGCGGATATGGGTTATAGCCTTGTTTAATAATGAATTCCTCGACTGTTTTGTCTGCCATTGTTAATCCGTCGACGTCAATCGCAGCAACTTCTTTCTCCACGATGTCAACCAGATCTGGATCTGCAATATCTTCTATATAACAAATGCTCAGATCCGTTTTTGACCGCTCGCCGACCTTTGTCATCTTGATGCGAAGACGTTCGTCTCTGATCCGCCTTCTGAGAAGGGCTGTATTGACGACGATATTTTCAACAAATCCGTCTCTGGCTCCCCTGACCACCTTTTCCGTATCAGGTTCTTCCGGATTTCTGCCCGGATAGCTTCTAACATCAATAATAAACGCGAAGCCTGCATCTTCCACAATGACTGCAACCAGTCCGGAGAGCACCTGATCAGTGGTTTCATCCAGCGTTTTTACTTTTTCAACCTGGGCGTTAAGCAGCCTGTTTTCGACGATATCGATCAGCTTATCAGAATCTTCTTTCCGATTATTAATGGCGACAAGCTCTCTCATTAAATGAATAATGTACGCTGTATCACATAATCCATTCAGATAGTAAAGCTGGATTTCTTTGTCCAAAATGGTGAGCTTGCGAACACCCACATCATAGCTCGCTCCCATCCCAACACGATTTTTGAAGTACGCTTCATTTTTGGCTGGATTCCGATAAACCCGGATTTGGTCTTTCGTTTGGTCCGGCATGATACCCGCTCCTTTCTAAAATAAACTCGACCGCTTTCATGGTGATGGGCGACCCTCTTGAGATATCGTCTTTTCTGCCCATTTTGCCAATATCTCCGATACCGACAATAAGCGGCAGATCAAGTTTATCAAGGCAATAGACAGTGTCCCCGTTCATTCTGTGTTCATCAAATTCCCGTTCTCCGACTTTATCGACGCCATATTCTGTTATTTCTCCATTGCGGTCAATGCTTACGTCAACTCTGGTCCATTCAGCCTGGTGGGTTTTTGAAGCAACCGCAATCACACCGAGCACTTCAATTGACGGATGGGTGGCAACATAGGTCAGAGCGGTTTCTCCCGGACCCTCTCCTTGTAGGCCTGAGTCGTCAAACATGACAAATACGGGATCATATGGTGCTGAGGTGATCAGCTTAACAAGCTCTGCACCGCTGCGGATGGAGGGGTTGCCCTTTGATTGCGAAATACATCGCCCCCCCACTTGGCTTGCGGCATATTCAATTGTTTTAGCGGCATATACGTCCCCGTCTGTTACCAGTATGACCTTTCGCTTTGTCGTCATGTCGGCATTATCCTTTCGGTTTGAAAATAACAGCTACGAGAAAGGCGAAGAGAATGGCGGCTGAGATACCAGCAGAGGTCAGCTCAAAAATCCCCATGCCGATTCCAATAAATCCGTGTATGTGCGCCTGATGCATGGCACCATGCAGAAGACTGTGGCCAAAGCTGACAATCGGAACGGTGGCGCCCCCTCCGGCAAATTCAATAAATTTATCGTAAATGCCAAATCCATCTAAAATCGCCCCGATAACGACAAAGGATGTCATGACGTGGGCTGGCGTTAATTTAAATATGTCTAACAGCAGCTGGCCGACAATACAAATGGCCCCGCCGCATACAAAAGCCAAAAGGTAATCCATGTTAAGATGCACCTCCTGCACGCTCAAATACAACCCCGTGGGCAATAGTCGGGATGGTTTCTTTTTGCTGAATCATTGTCGGGCTTAACAGCGCCCCGGTCGCCACGACAAATACACGGTTTAACTTTCCTTCTCTCAGCTGCTTAAAAATGTGAGAGTAGGTGACAATTGCTGAACAAGCACAGCCGCTCCCTCCGGCAAAGACCTGCTGATCTGGTGTATAAACCAAAAGCCCGCAATCATCATGCTTTGTGCCAACCGGATAACCGTCTTCTTTTAAAATGTCTTTCACGATGGGAGATCCGACGCCGGAAAGGTCACCTGTCAGGATAAGATCATAGTCATCCGCTGTCCGGTTCAGGTCTTTAAAATGCTGCTTAATCGTATCAGCTGCAGCCGGAGCCATGGCTGATCCCATATCAAACGGATCTGTAATTCCTAAGTCAGAAACCTTTCCGACAGTCGCGCTTGTGATTTGGATATCACTTGGTGTCTGACTGATGACAACAGCTCCGCTTCCGGTTACCGTGGAGGTGGCAGTGTCCGGTTTTTGACCACCGTATTCCGTCGGATAGCGAAACTGTCTTTCCGCTGTGGCATTATGACTGCTGGTGGCAGCGATTGCCCTCTTGGCAAACCCACCGTCCACTAAAGCTGATGCGACAGCCACCGTTTCCATAGATGTTGAACAGGCGCCAAACATACAAAGGAACGGAATTTTTAAGTGTCTTGCCACATAGTTGGCCGTTACGTTTTGGTTTAGCAAATCGCCTGCCAGCAATAAATCAATATCATCTATTGTCAGATTATTTTTTTGAAGCGCTGTATTCACAGCATCTTCCATCAGCTGCCGTTCAGCCATTTCCCAGCTTTTTTGATTACAGTGCATTTCGTCATAGGTTTTATCATATAAAGAGCCAAGCGGGCCGTCTTTTTCCTTTGGCCCTGCTGCTGTTCCAGCTGAATTGACAAATAAGGGATTTTCGAATACCCAGGTTTGCTTTCCTGTTAATTTCATTTTCATTTCCTCCTATGACATCAGTTTCTCAAAAGCAAACCGAATCATTCCGACGATGTAAGCAGCCACAACACCGAAAACGATGACATTACCCGCGAGTTTAAACATGTTTGTCGCTACCCCAAGCACTAACCCCTCGCTTTTATATTCAAGAGCCGCGCTTGCCATGCTGTTGGCAAAACCTGTGACCGGTACGGCTGAGCCGGCGCCTGCAAACTGTCCGATTCTGTCATAGATGCCGAATCCAGTAAGCAGGGCTGATACTAATATCAGCGTTGCCGCCGTTGGATTTCCCGCTGTTTTTTCATTAAAATCAAAAAAATGGATATAAAAATTCTGCAGACCTTGCCCGATCATACAGATCAGACCGCCTACCAGAAAGGCTTTGACACAGTTCCAGACGTAAGGCGGCTTAGGCTGATACGTTTTTACTTTTGATTTGTAGTTTTCTTTTATGTTTGTCATCTTGAAACCTCCTTATGAATGGTCAATAAAATATAGCCAGTGAAATAAAGATCCCGCGATTTTCCCAATCACGATGGCCATTAACAGAATAATGATTTTACTTCTGAGCCCGATGCGTTTTGCTAATATCGGCAGAACATTTAATACCTCTGTAAGGGCAGCCGCAAGCATTCCGACAAACACACCTGCCAGCAGCCCGACCGGTACGGCAATCCATTTTGTTAAAAAAAGATGGTTCATATGAAGCGTCTCCCATCCCCCGCAAACCGCGCCAAGAATAACAGCCGCTTCATAAGCCTGAACGAATCTCATCGTTTTGGTGAGCTGCATCAGCCGCGGAATGATCCCCATTACGGTTAAAAAAGCAACGAAGCCAGCCCCCACCGTGATGCCTCCGCCGAGCCCGACAAAAATAATGAACAATACACTAACGATCATGCAGATCCTTTATTGTTTCTTGATTCTCATGCATGGCCACATATTGGTCGAGGTCAAGCTGATAGTTAAACATCTCAACCTCCAGCGGGCTGGGCTCTTCGTTAAGGCGCTTTTTAAATATGTGGTTAAAAAACACGATCATCCCCAGTCCCAAGCCGATGCTGTATGGGATTTGAAGCAAATATGGATAGTCATTCCTCTCTCCGGTAATGATTTCATAAAGTGCGATATGAACATCTCTCATGCTGACATCCTCATGAAAGTTCATGATAGCAAGACACGATCCGATAAACAGAAGCAGCCAGACACCGATAAACAGAACCGTTGATATTTGCCGTTTCCGGTACTGGATTTCAACAATGGTTTCTGCTCCGCCTACCGTTTGAACATCAAGTGTCGGATCTTGTATATGAATGGCTTTGAGGACTTGTATGATATCCAGAATTACGATATTTTTATCCTTTTCGCTCACCTGATAAAGCGGCATAGCTGCAAGTTTCTTTTTCAGCTGAAGCTGCCCTTCAATTTGCGCTGCATCTCCAACCGTGATGATATCACCCGGGTGGGCCAGCACCCGGTGGCGAAGTCGGATAAATATACGTCGTTCCATCATTGATCACCATCTTTCGGTGGTTATATATGTAGTATGTGGTTCGATTTTGTTCTCATTCATCCGCTCGAAAAGACCATAAATTACCACGCTTTTGCACACAAAAAAGCCAGCCTGCATCGCAGACTAGCTTTCTGTATGATCCATTTGAATCTTGATCTGTTTTAATATTTTCTTTTCAAGCCTGGAAACCTGCACTTGAGAAATCCCGAGCCGCTCAGCCACCTCGGATTGTGTCTGGTCTTTATAATACCTGAGATAGACGATTAATTTTTCCCTTTCCTCCAAATCGCTGATCGCTTCTTTCAGCGCAATCTTGTCAAACCATTTTTCCTCTGAGTTGTCAGCAATTTGATCGAGCAGGGTGATCGGATCTCCGTCATTCTCATAAACGGTTTCGTGAATCGAAGACGGAGCCCTTACCGCCTCTTGTGCAAGTACGACATCTTCTGCTTCAATCTCCAAATGGTCGGCGATCTCCTGCACTGTCGGCACTCTTCCCAGTGTTTTTGATAGCTCGTCCTTCGCGCGCCGGATTTTGTTTCCAAGCTCTTTTAATGACCTTGACACCTTTACAGTTCCGTCATCACGGATAAAGCGCTGAATTTCACCGATAATCATCGGCACTGCATACGTTGAAAAACGCACATCATAGGTTAAATCAAATTTGTCAACAGATTTTAACAGCCCGATGCAGCCGATCTGGAAGAGATCGTCAGGCTCGTACCCTCTGTTTAAAAACCGCTGTACGACTGACCAAACAAGACGCATGTTTTTTTCTATGAGGAGGTCTCTTGCCTGCTGGTCGCCATTTTGGCTTTGTTTGATTAATTCCTTTACTTCATGATCCTTCAGCTGAGCGTTTTTGCCGTTTTTCTTAACCTCCACATCCATAACAAATCTCCTTAATTACAAAGCGCTTTGCTTTTTGATAAGTGCTTTGTTAAGCGAATCGTCGTTCCCATCTCGGGCGATGAATCGATACTGACATCATCCATGAAATTTTCCATAATGGTAAAGCCCATTCCAGACCGCTCAAGCTCAGGCTTCGTCGTGAATAAGGGCTGGCGGGCTTCTTCAAGATCTGTAATGCCCAAGCCTTCATCACGAATGGTCATGTATACGACATGATCTTCCAGCGTCACTGAAATGTAAACCTTCCCGTCACTGTTCTCTTCATATCCATGGATAATGGCGTTCGTCACCGCCTCTGACACAACTGTTTTGATTTCGGTCAGTTCGTCCATTGTCGGATCTAGCTGGGCAATAAATGAAGCAACTGTCACACGGGCGAATGATTCATTCTGGCTGAGGGCAGAAAACTCAAGATGCATTTCATTTTTCATGATGCCACCCCCAGCGTCAGCAGCGCCTGCTGCTCAGATTGTTCAAATCGGATAATTTTAAACAGACCCGACATATCAAACAACCGTTTCACCGCAGGAGAGATAGCGCAAACGACCATTTCTCCGCCAATTTGCTTAATTTGCTTGTATCTTCCTAAAATAACGCCAAGCCCTGAGCTGTCCATAAAGGAAAGGTCCTCCAGATTCAGCACGATATGGCGAATATCATCCTTCTCCAATGATTGAGTCACTTTTTGTTTTAACGTTTCGGCCGTATGGTGATCGAGTTCGCCTGTTAATCGAATACAAAGCACAGATTCTTTGACATGCATGTCAATTCCAAGGCTCATGCTCATTCCTCCTTGATATGATCGGATAATGAGTGTTTCGATTTCGACGGAATGAATTCCTTCACCGTGACAAAACTAGTGGTCATTCGGCATATTTACTTAAATTTTGTCCAGTCTCCCATCGTTCGCTTCAAGAATGTTAAGAACCCGGCTTTCTTCATATCTTCTTTAGCAGCAACAGGGCTTTCAGCGAGCACTTCTCCATCCTTTTTCAGGATAAGAGTGCCAAGCTCTTGGCCTTTTTGAATCGGAGCACTGACATTGTCATTCATTTTGATTTCTTTTTTCACGTTTTTCATATCCTCGCCTTTTTTCGTCAATATTGAAATCGGCTCAGATGTCGTAAGTTCGACAAATTTTTGTTTTCCTTTTTTGACCTGTACTTTTGCGACTGTTTCATTTCGTTTATATAAAGGATGCGTTTCATATTGACTAAAAGCGAAATCAAGCATTTTTGTTACTTGCGCGTTTCTTTCTTTAGGTGTGCTCGCCCCGAACACAACCGCAATGGCCCGCATGTTTCCTTTTTTAGCCGAAGCAGTTAAGCAATATTTTGCTTCTCCTGTATAGCCTGTTTTTACGCCGTCTACGCCAGGATAAAACTTGATAAGCCGATTCGTATTGACCAGCCAAAACTTTTTGTCAGTATTTTCGCGCAGGTAATCTTCATACGTGCCGGTAAATTTCGTTATTGATTCGTATTTCAGTAATTCCTTAGCCATGATTGCCATGTCATAAGCAGAGCTGTAATGCCCTTCCTCGGTCAATCCGGTCGGGTTTTTGAAGGATGTGTTTTTCAAGCCCAGCTCTTTAGCTTTTTTGTTCATCTTCTTCACAAATTCTTCTTCAGAGCCGGAAATAAATTCAGCCATCGCTACGGAAGCGTCATTTCCCGATGCGATTGCGATGCCTTTGAGCATTTCTTTGACAGTCATTTCCTCACCGGGCTCGAGGAAGATCTGTGAGCCGCCCATTGAAGCCGCATGCTCACTTGTACGGACCTTATCACTCATTTTGATTTTGCCTTCATCTAAAGCTTCCATAATTAAAAGCATCGTCATAATTTTCGTCATGCTTGCAGGCGCCAGTCTCTCATTGCTGTTTTTGTTGTAAAGCACTTTTCCTGTGTCACGTTCTATCAGCACCGCAGACTTCGCTTCATGAGCTAGCTCCGATGTACGTTTTCCGTCTTGTTTTGCAAATGCAGACGGTGCAAATGTAAGTAGCATTATACCAATCAACAAAGTGGATAAAAGACGTTTCATCTCAAAAGCCCTCCATTTCATAATCCTTTTTATTTTTTCCAAGCGGGATGGTTTTATACACCACTGATGGAAAATGTTTCGTATCTTTTTTGGCATAAAAAAAGACAGCTGCGTCCATGAGACACAGCTGTCTTGATCTTGCTATGATTTAATTTTTTATTCGTACTGAGCGACGACCGCTTTCACAAGCTGCAAGAATCCTGCTTTTACTTTTTCTGTCACTTCCATGACCTCATCGTGGCTTAAAGGCTGATCCAAAATTCCGGCTGCTGCGTTGGAGATGCAGGAAATGCCAAGGACCCGCATTCCGGCATGATTTGCCACAATGACTTCCGGTACAGTTGACATGCCGACTGCATCAGAGCCCATTGTTCTCAAGAAACGCACTTCGGCCGGTGTTTCGTAAGAAGGTCCTGTCACAGCGGTATACACGCCTTTTTGAATTGGAATGTTAAGATCTTTCGCAATCTTTTCAGCCAGGCTGGAAAGGTCTTTGTCATAAGCTGATGACATGTCTGGAAATCTGGCGCCGAAATCAGCTTCGTTTGGCCCAATTAACGGGTTTGTTCCCATAAAGTTGATATGATCGGTAATGATCATCAAGTCTCCCGCACGGAATTCAGTGTTGACGCCGCCAGCGGCATTCGTCACGATCAACGCTTCCACGCCAAGCGCTTTCATCACGCGTACAGGGAAGGTCACTTTCTCCATTGAATAGCCTTCATAAAAATGAAAACGGCCCTGCATCGCAATGACGGTAACTCCTTCAAGGGTGCCAAGCACAAGCTGTCCGGCATGTCCTTCAACAGTGGATACCGGGAATTCAGGTATGTCTTCATATTTCAGCTTGACCGGATTTTCGATTTCGTCCGCCAAAATGCCAAGACCTGAGCCTAAAATAAGGCCGATCTTCGGAGATTCAGGCAGGTTTTGTTTTATATAAGCCGCTGCGCGTTCAATTCTGTCTTTCAAGACACAGTCCCCCTATTGTAATAAAGATAAAAAGCTTTTCCCGTATTTCGGTTTATTTGTTTGGAAATTATCGGCGATTGTTGCGCCAATATCGGCAAATGTATCTGCAAGCGGCAGCATTTGCGCTTTCTTATGTTTTTTGCTGTAAGCGAGAATCGGCACGTACTCACGTGTATGATCGGTTCCGTGGTGAATCGGATCATTGCCGTGGTCGGCAGTAATAATCAACAGATCGTCTTCTTTCATTTTTTCGAACACTTCCGGAAGCCGCGCATCAAATTCCTCAAGCGCGCGTCCATAGCCTTCCGGATCACGGCGGTGTCCGAATAAAGCATCAAAATCAACAAGGTTCGCAAAGCTCAGACCCGTAAAGTCTTCTCCCAGCGTATCAATCACCTTGTCCATTCCGTCCATATTGGAAACCGTTCTCCGTGAAGAAGTAATGCCTTCTCCGTCATAAATATCAGAGATTTTCCCGATTGAGATCACATCTAAGCCGCTGTCTTTTAATTCATTCATGACAGTGCGGTCAAACGGCTTAAGCGCATAGTCATGGCGGTTTGGCGTCCGTTTGAATTGTCCCGGCTCTCCGACGAAAGGCCGTGCAATAATGCGGCCTACCATATACTTGGGATCAAGCGTCAGCTCTCTCGCCGTTTCACAAATGCGGTACAGCTCTTCAAGCGGCACAATCTCTTCGTGAGCGGCAATTTGCAGAACAGAGTCAGCAGATGTGTATACAATTAAAGCCCCCGTCTCCATGTGCTCTTGGCCAAGTTCATCCAAAATGGCTGTACCGGAAGCAGGTTTGTTTCCGATAATTTTGCGTCCGGATCTCTTTTCTAGCTCCTGAAGCAGTTCATCAGGAAAACCTTCCGGGAACACTTTAAACGGTTTATCAATGTACAAGCCCATAATCTCCCAGTGTCCCGTCATGGTATCTTTGCCGTTTGACGCTTCTTGCATTTTTCCATAATACGCAAGCGGGTGTTCTGTTTTTTCTACACCTTTGATATCTCCAATGAGACCAAGGCCGAGTTTTGCCATATTCGGCATATGTAATCCATTCATATGCTCGGCAATATGCCCGAGCGTGTTGGCACCTTCGTCATTAAAGTCAGCGGCATCCGGCGCTTCGCCTATTCCGACTGAGTCCATTACAATTAAAAACACACGATTATATTTGTATGCAGGCATTTTGAAAGCCTCCTTTTTTTCTATACGTCTATTGTATCGCTAAGAGGTCTGACAACTCAAGTATAAACCGTTTTCATTCCCGTTGACAATGCATTCGGAAATAATGAGAAACTTCAGTATTTTCTGCCGTTCTAAACAAAAAAGCCGCAGCCACCTGCGGCTAGGCTCGCGGATGAAACTGCTTGTACACATCCTTCAGCCTCGTTTTCGTCACATGCGTATAAATTTGCGTGGTGGATATATCCGCATGGCCGAGCATTTCCTGTACCGCTCTTAAATCAGCCCCATTCTCAAGCAGATGCGTCGCAAAGGAATGCCTGAGCGTATGCGGGGTCAGCTCCTTTTTAATTCCCGCTTCCAGTGCGATTTTCTTCAGGTTTTTCCAGAACCCCTGGCGGCTGATTTGCTTGCCGTGATGATTTAAAAAGAGAGCGTCACACACATTGTTCTTCAGCAGTTTCCCCCTGGCTTTTGTCATATATTCCTCAATGGCAGAAGCGGCCGCTTCCCCGATTGGCACAATCCGTTCTTTTCTTCCTTTCCCGAAACAGCGGACAAAGCCCATGGATAAGTGAACATCTCCTGTTTTCAATTCTATCATTTCACTGACTCGTATGCCCGTCGCATAGAGCAGCTCCAGCATTGCTTTATCCCGATAGCCGAAAGGGCTTGTCAGCTTTGGCGTGTCCAATAATCGCTCGACCTCATGGAGTGCGAGCACCTTCGGAAGCGCCCGTTCGGTTTTTTGTGTTTCGATATGAACGGAAGGATCCTTGTCCGTCACCTTTTCCCTGAGCAGAAACTGGTGAAAAGAGCGAATGGATGCCAAATGCCGCGCCGAAGTCTTGCCGGATTTCCCCGAGTCCTTCAAGTGCTTTAAATATTGGATAATATGTATACGGGTTACGTGATTCCAATCCGTAACATGAAGGGCTTCTGTTAAATAGAGAGAATAGCTTTTCAAGTCACGTTCATAGGATACCACCGTGTTTTGGGAAAGCCCTCTCTCTACCATGACGTAGTGGATGAAATCCTTTATTTGATCTCTCACTCTTGATCTACTCCCCGTTTTGGTAAAAAAAGATCAACCGGTCGAACCATCCGCCTGTTTCATCCTGATCCATTTCAACAACTTTAACAGCGGAGCCTTCCGGTTTATCGTACCGATGATAGTTTTCATACTCTTGATTCACCCATATCATAGCATAATAGAACAGAGCGGTAAAACCGGTAAACAGGATGAAAACTTTCAGTGCATCGAGAGCTGTTTTTAGGAATCTTCCCATGTCCTAATCGATCCTTTCCCTATGGTTCCAGTTATTTAAACCATATGCCAAATCAGAAAGGTTTTATACATAGAAACAGCAAAAAACCCTTTCCCCAGGAGAAAAGGTTCGCGCTCGGCACCGTCTATTCAGTTTCTTTTCCGTTACAGCGGTGGCAAATGCCGTGAAACGTCAATCTATGATCCTTAATCTTAAATTTCCAATCACGTTCAATGATTTCTTCCACGTCTTCAAGCAAATCTTCTTCAATTTCATCAACGGCTCCGCACTCCATGCACACCAAGTGATGGTGAAAGTGGGCTGCTCCCTCTTTCCGCAGGTCGTAACGGGACACTCCGTCTCCAAAGTTAATTTTATCAACCACTTTTAATTCAGTTAATAATTCAAGCGTACGGTATACTGTTGCAAGACCAATCTCAGGAGATTTCTCTTTTACGAGGAGGTATACATCTTCTGCGCTTAAATGGTCTTCTTCGTTTTCAAGCAGCACTCTTACTGTTGCTTCACGCTGAGGCGTAAGTTTATAGCTGGATGAGTGCAACTGCTTCTTAATTCGATCAATACGGTTTTCCATGTCTTTCCCTCCTACGCCGCATTCCATGACTCATTATAACAAAATACGCGCAGAGTTCCAACTATAATTATTATAAACTGATAAATAAAACGATTTTCTTTTAATAATGATTTTAAAAAAGTCTCGATGTAAGCTTTTCCATTAACACAGGAGATAAATATGCTTCAAAGAGAGAGGAGATCAGCGCTAAAAACAGAATGATCAGCAGCACGAAAGCATACCGCCCAAACCACTGAATGGGGGCATCGTGCAGGCTTCGTTTAACAAACAGCTGCCTAATTAACTTTAAAGAAAACGCAATCGCACACGTGCCCATAATGAGATAAGCCGGAATAAGCAGCACATTTTGCGGCAAAACAGAGATAAACGATAAGAAAAAACCGTTGAGACCCATCTGATTGACGAGAAATCCGACAGTAAAACCGACGACGATTCCTTTCAGAAAGATCATAATAAAAATAATCGGCATCCCAATGACAGAAATCCCTAATATCCACATCAGCCCTAAATATTTTACATTATGAAAGATACTTTGCCCAAACATATCAGATGAACTGGCCTGTTTCCCCTCCGAAAGCTGTCCGAAGAATTGGCTTAAATAGTAATATAAATCTTCCTTCTGGCTGATGGTCATGCTGTTGACAATAATCGCTCCGAATATGACACCCATGAAAAACAGGACTGAGACAAATATATAAAGAGAGAGATGATCTTTGACATGTCCGAGAAACATGTCTTTATAAGAGATTTTTCGCATACCGTTTCCTCCCGCCCATTCTAGTGATTTGATTTAATAGATTGTATGAAAGAAACGGAAAAACATGCTCTTTTTTAAAAAGAAACGATAGAGAAGGATGCTAGGCGGCTTTTTGGGGCACAAAAAAATCCTTATCATCAAATGCCATATGATAATAAGGATTCTTATGCTTTCTTATATTCAATATCTCTTTTTTGCTTTTTGTCATTCTTTCATGTGTGCTGAACGATGGTGAATTCCCTCTTGATAATAATACGTCACGTCCGCCGTTTCTAAGCAGATGCTCCCGTTTCTTTTTCGCGCGGCTTTTTGCCATGCTGATCACTCCCTTATCTATTTTCACAGCGATTATAGCAAAAATGATACATAATGAAAAACAGCACCTGTCATGCCAGGTGCTGTTCAAGCTTTTATCTTACGGTTATAAGAGCTGCACGCTCGACCGCGGCTGCTACCTCATGATGGACTTTTGAATCGAGCGGCTGAGGGACCACATCGCCTTGTTTTGTGCAGGCTGCGATGGCCTCTGCTGCTGCGACAAGCATATCATGATTGATCTCCTTGCTTTTCGCGTTAAGCGCTCCTCTGAAAATACCCGGGAAACCAAGCACATTATTCACAGAACGTCCGTCCGCTGCATATGCGGCGCCAGCCTGCAGCGCAGCCTCCGGCTCGATTTCCGGCTTCGGATTTGATAAAGCCAAAATCACCTGTCCGGTACGAACATATGCTGGTTTAATTAACCCTGGAACTCCTGTTGTAGCAACGACGATGTCACATACTTCCATGAGCTCCTCGATGCTGGATACTGCCTGTCCGCCGTATTGTTCGAGACGGTCCATTGCTGCCTCTGATTTGTCTGTGCCGTAAACAGCTTTCACGCCATAGGCCATAAACATCCGGCAGATAGCAACGCCTGCTGCGCCCAGACCGATTTGCCCCACTTTCGCTTCTTTCAGGTCAACTCCCGCACTCCTGCATGCCGAGATGGCAGCTGCCAGCGTCACAACGGCTGTACCATGCTGATCATCGTGCATAACAGGGATGTTGAGCTCCTCTTTTAGGCGGTCTTCGATTTCGAAGCAATGGGGCGAGCCGATATCCTCAAGCAGAATGCCGTTAAAACCTGGAGAAATGTGCTTAACCGTTTTGATGATTTCTTCAGGATCACTTGTATCAAGCAATATCGGAATGCCGCTGATACCCGCCAGCTGATCAAACAGAGCAGCCTTTCCTTCCATGACAGGCATGCCTGCGACAGAGCCGATATTCCCGAGACCGAGAATGGCCGTTCCATCTGTTACAATCGCAACAGAGTTGCTGATCGTTGTATAGATAGACGCTTTTTCAGGTTCCTTTTCAATTAAGCGGCACACGTCTGCCACACCTGGTGTATAGACACGTCCGAGCTCTGCCAGTGATCGGATTGGCATTTTGCTTTTCATTTGGATTTTTCCGCCTTCATGTGCGGACAGGACTTCATCAGATACGGTGTGAAGCCTGATCCCTTCTCCCAGAGCCTGAACGGCCGTGATCACTTCCTGAAGCTGTTCTTCATTCTCCACTTGAACGGTAATATTCCGCATTGTGTAATTGGGTCCGACTTTTACCGTCTCCACTTCACCAATATCCCCGCCCAGAAGGCCGATTGCCGTAGCCACCCTTCCAAGATTTCCGGGAACCGAAGGCGTTTCGATCATCAGTGTCCGAATCATGTGTTTCGCTATCATTCAGTGATCCTCCCCTATTAGCCTAGTTTTTCGGCTTTAACTGTATTGTTTTTCGTATACCATATAAATTTTCCTGTATAACCATAGATAATTGCAAGACCTATTGCGACAAAACTGAGCCACATAAACGGCAAATAAGAGAAGGTAGAAACACCTAAAATACCAGCCATGTAAATACCGTTATCAGACCAAGGCACCATGCCTGAAGTCAATGTTCCCCCGACCTCTGAGTTACGTGATAACACTCTTCTGTCCAGATGTAAGCGATCATAGCTGTCTTCCATGATCTTCGGCGTCAAAATAAGGGATACATACATGGCACAGCCGAAGATGTTCGCTAAAAACGCTACAATCAGCGTAGACAATGTCACATTGCCGGCTGATGTTAATTTCTTTTCAAACATAGAGACAATGACTTTTAGAACGCCAAGCTTCTCAAGCAGCCCACCAAAACCAAGGCCAAAGATAATCACGACTAGGGAACTGAGCATTCCGACAATTCCACCGCGATTTAACAGGCCGTTCAAGAATTCAACATCTGTTTTAATAGAAAAGCCGTTGTACGCAGTTGCAATCGCATCCGCTGGATTCATGCCTTGGAAAACAACAGCCCAGACAGCGCCAAGCAAAGCGCCAATTACGATAACCGGCATAGACGGCTTTTTCATCGCCAACAAGACTATGACGATAACAGCTGGGATCAGCATCCAAATATGAATGTCAAACGTATTTTGCAAAGATGATTTTAAGAATTCGACTTTATCAAGATCAATATTTTTCCCGCCGTACATAAATCCAACAACTGTAAAGAGTATAGCTGTAATGACATATGCCGGTATTGATAAATAAAGCATTGCTCTCACGTGAGCCAATACATCAACTTTTGATAGTGAAGAAGCCAAAACTGTACTGTCAGACAGCGGAGACAGCTTGTCCCCGAAATACGCGCCTGAAAGAATAGCCCCCGCTACTAGTGGAAGCGGAATACCTAAACCTTCTCCTATTGCAATCATGGCGATGCCGGCAGTTCCGACCGTTCCCCATGACGTTCCTGTTGCTACAGACATGATTGAACAAATAATTAACGTTGCCAGTAAAAAGATACTAGGGTGAATAAATTCTAATCCATAATAAATCAGTGTAGGCACTACGCCTCCGGCAATCCACGTTCCGATGAGCGCACCGACTGAAACAAGAATCAGAACGGCTTCAAGACCGTTTGATATTCCATGCAAAATGGCATTTTGCATATCTTTATAAGAATAACCGAGTCTGATACCGAGAATCATTGCAATAAACCAGGAAATGAAGAGCGCGAGCTGTATCGGCAAGTCTAAAAAGACTGTAAACGACATGACAAGTGCTAAAAAGGATCCTAGTACAATAATAATTTCGAATAGTGTTGGCAGTCTTACATCCTTCAAAAGAAGTCCCCCTTCATGTAAAAAGCTAAAACGCTTTCAATAAATAGTACAACACGTATACTATACTTCCTCATCCCTATGTTGTAAACAGCTTATTCATCCGACTATTCGGAGATGAATAAGCTGCATTTTGTTCAAATTTTATTTTTCTAATAATTCTTTTCCAGCAATCCCTGGCTTTGTCATCTCATATGGATTTAAAATAATATCCAATTCCTCTTCTGTCAGCACATCATGCTGCAGACAAAGATCACGGACTGATTGGCCTGTCATAATCGCTTCCCGGGCGATTCGGGCTGCTGCTTCATATCCGAGGTGCGGATTGACTGCAGTAATCACTCCTGCGCTTTTTTCAACGTATTGCTTCAAGCGTTTTTCATTGGCTTCGATGCCTTTTAAGCAATAGTCAGTGAATGAACGGAAGCCGTTGTTCATGATGCTGATGGATTGAAGCAAATTAAAGACAAGCACGGGCTCCATGACGTTCAATTCAAGCTGTCCGGCTTCAGAAGCAAGGCAGATTGTATTGTCGTTTCCAATAACCTGGAACGCAATTTGGTTGATCAGCTCAGCCATTACCGGATTGACTTTCCCGGGCATAATAGATGATCCCGGCTGACGTGCAGGCAGAGAAATTTCTGCTAAGCCGGCGCGCGGTCCTGATGCCATTAAGCGAAGGTCATTTGCGATCTTTGACATGTTCATCATGCAAACTTTTAGTGCAGCTGATACCTCTGTGTAGGCATCTGTATTTTGTGTCGCATCAACAAGATGATCAGCGCCGACAAGAGGAAGCCCGCTGATATCAGCAAGGTGCTTTACAACCTGTTTGATATATTCAGGATCTGCGTTCAGGCCTGTGCCGACAGCAGTAGCACCCATGTTGACCTCATACAGGTGCTGGCGTGACTGCTTGATTCGTTTGATATCACGCTCCAGCACACGGCTGTACGCTTCGAATTCCTGGCCGAGGCGAATCGGAACAGCGTCTTGAAGGTGTGTCCGCCCCATTTTAATCACTGAGTCAAATTCCTGTGCTTTTTGTTTGAATACACGATGCATGTCTTCCATTGTTTTCAGCAGCTTTTCTAAAAGCTTCAGTGTGGAAATGTGAATCGCTGTCGGAAACACATCATTTGTGGACTGTGACATATTCACATGTGTGTTTGGGCTTAAATGGATGTAGTCTCCCTTTTTATGGCCCATGATTTCCAGCGCCCGGTTTCCAATAACCTCGTTCGCATTCATGTTCATAGAAGTTCCGGCGCCGCCCTGAATCGGATCGACAATAAACTGATCGTGCCATTTGCCTTCCAGAATCTCGTCGGCGGCTTGTACGATAGCTTGGCCAATTCCTTCATACAGCCGTTTTACATCCATGTTGGCAAGGGCCGCAGCTTTTTTTACAATCGCCAGTGCGTTAATCATTTCTTCATGGATCTTGTATCCCGTAATCGGGAAGTTTTCAGAAGCACGGAGCGTCTGGATTCCGTAATAAACATCCGCCTCAATTTGTTTTTCCCCAAGGAAGTCTTTTTCCACGCGATATTCTTTTTGGCCGTTTAACATAATCTTTAACCTACTTTCTCTATGATGGTTATCGTTTCTGATATTTTACAGGACAACGTCATCAGCAATCGGCGTTTCCATAATTCTTTTGACAATAGGAAGATCCGAAGACTGGCCGAGTGCCCACATCAGTTTTGGCACGATTGCTTCTGTATTCATATTTCTGGATCGGATAATTAAGTCTTGATTGACTCTGCGGCCGACCTCGTAAATGCTCATGTCTTCGCCTTCTTCCAGACATTGGGTTGTGATCACGACGACGATGCCGCTTTCGATCAGCTCATTCACTTTTGATAAAATGTCTCTGCCTTCAAACGGCACGCCTCCGCTGCCGTAGCTCTCAATGACAATTCCTTTGTACATGCTTTTCAGGGCATCAAACATTTCAGGCTTTAAGCCCGGATGCAGCTTCAGCAGACATACATCTGTGCATAGTGAAGTATCAACTGTGAAAGTGGCATTCTCAGGTTCCGTTACTTGTTTGTTGTATTCGATCCCGTCTTCATTGATAAAAGCGATATAGGGGTAATTGATGCTTTCAAATGCGTCATAGCTTTTCGTTCTTAATTTGATCGCACGCGTTCCTTGGATGACTCTGCCATCAAACACAACATATACGCCGCCCACACCTTCACAAGCAAAGCGAATGGCGTCCGTGATATTTTTTTTGGCGTCCGTTTTTTGGAATGTGATCGGGATCTGCGAGCCAGTAATGACAATCGGCTTTTTGGCATGCTGCAGCATATACGATAATGCGGCAGATGTATAGGCCATTGTATCCGTACCGTGGGTAATAACAAAACCGTCATAAGCATCATAATTTTCCTTTACGGCTTCTGCTATTTCCACCCAGTATTCAGGCTGCATATTGGTGCTGTCTATATTCATAAGCGACTGTGTTTCCATCGTGTAATCGTTATCAAGTTTTGATACGTAACTTAATAATTCATCAGCCTTTACTCCGGGAGCCAGCCCATTTTCCCCTTCAACCGAGGCAATCGTTCCCCCAGTTGTCAACATCAATAATTTTTTCATACCATGCACCTCTTCACTGTATCTAAAGATGGGTTGCGAGAAGGCATTCGCTTTTCGCATACTTTTAATGCAATTATAGACACGGAAAATAAAATACGCAAGACATTATTATTCAATTCGCGTACACTTCCTAATACCTATATGATATAATCAGCTCAAGGTGAAAAAGGAGCGGAAGTTCATGAATCTAGATCGTTTAACTGAATTGAGAAAAAAGAAAAATTGGTCGCTTCAATATACAGCTGACCTTCTGGGTATCGCAAAAAGCACATATGCCGGCTATGAGTCAGGCTACCGCCGGCCTTCGCTTGAGGCGCTTGCCATGCTGGCTGACCTCTTTGATACAACCTGCGATGAACTTTTGGGCCGCGAGAAACAAAAGCAGACTGCCCCTCAGACCATAGAATTGACCACGTGGAGCAGCCTTGACTTTCACATTACTGTTGATGGCAAGCCGCTGAGTGAAGACGAAATCATCCAGTTGATTACCTTTATCCGGACAAAGAGAAAAGTACAGGAGGAAATGAGTTAATCATTACCTCACGGTTTAATTTTACCGTAGGTTCCTCCCCCTCCGGCTTTCAATTCCAGCTTTCCGGATCTTGCTTTAACAATTAGTGCCGCTGTTTTTGGCGGGACGACGCGAGCCAAATCTTCTTCTGCAGCCTCATGAAGAACAGCCATTTCTGTTCCGAAGGCTCTTTTTAGTTTGTCCAGCGTTTTCGGACCGACACCCGGAACAAATTGCAGCGGGATCTGGTGAACATACCGCGGACGCGGTACGCGAACTTCAGCCTGATCACTCAATTCACGCAATCTTTCGCTGACTCCCTTGGTAAATCTGGCATTTCCGCAATTCGCACACGCTGTTTCCCCGTTCACAGCAGGTTCTCCGCACGCTTCGCAAGCCGTCTGATAATATTTCCCCAATAACGGGTCCAAGCCGTAATTTGCAGTAACTTTTCTGTCATCCTGTCCCCTTAATGCAAGAGCAAATTCAGTAAAATCAGCTGACTGTACATATAGTTCATTATATTCTCTGCCGATTTTCCCTAACGAATGCGCATCAGAATTTGTTAAAAACGTATACTGATTTAATTCAGATACGTGTGATGCCATGTCTGTATCACAGCTTAATCCTAGCTCCACCGCATCTATCATAGAGGGCTCAAAAACTTCGGTTATGCTTGATTTAACCCCTTTTCCATATAAGCTTTTATGCGGCGTAAAGATATGGGCGGGAATAAACAGCCCGCCCATTTCCTTCACTTTTTTTTGCAGGTTGAAGCCCGTTTCATATATCCGCTGTGAGCTTAAGTGAATATTTTTCAGCCGCGCTGACAGCCAGTTTGAAAACTGCTTCATATCAGCCAGCGTCGGCATAAAGGCGAGCACATGAATCGGCCCGCTGCAGGCTTCATCATAAATCTCCAGCTCGCTCCCCAACAAAAGAGTCGTGCTGCGGTAACGAATCCCACCGCCGTCAAGCTCGTGATACTTTCCAGATGATAAGCCTTCCTCAAGCTCTAGGATGACCTCTGGAGAATGACAGTCGATAATACCTAGAAGTTCAATTCCTTTATGTTCGCTGGCTTCAACCAAAATCCGGTCCAGCGTCAACGTTTTGGCGCCTGTGATTTTGACGGCTCTTCCTGTAAAGGTTCGGCCGATATGAATGTGCAAATCTGCGTAAATTTTTTTCATTTTTGTGCTTGGAGCGCTTCTTTCAGCTGAAGATACTGAATCGCATAGGCTGTTTTAGCATCGTATACCTCACGTGATTCAACCAGCTTCAGCGCATCTTCAAGCGTCACCTCCATCACTTCAACAAACTCGTCCTCATCAAGCTCCCGTTTTTCTTCGAGCACAGAAAGCTCTTCAGCAAGAAAAACATGGACAATTTCATCAGCAAAACCGGGCGATGTATAAAACGCAGTGATTTTTGTCAGTTTTTTCGCTGTATACCCCGTTTCCTCTTCTAGCTCCCGAAGTGCCGTATACTCCGGCTCCTCCCCTTTTTCAAGCTTTCCGGCTGGTATTTCAACGATCGTCCGCTCAAGCGGCTTACGGAATTGTTTCACCATGATGATTTTCCCTTCATCTGTGAGAGCCAAGACCGCTACAGCTCCGGGATGTTTCACAATTTCACGTTTACTCGTTTTGCCGTTTGGAAGTTCAACGTCCTCTACAAAAAGATCAATGACTTTCCCTGAAAAAATTTGTTCTTTGGCAATTGTTTTTTCTTCTAATGGTTTCATTTCTTCATCTCCCGTTCTGTCTCTATATGATGCCCCATACATTTTATCATACTAGAGAAAAAGGGGGCTTCTTCGTGAAAGTGCACCGCATGCCAAAAGGTATCGTCTTAGTCGGAAAAGCATGGGAGATTCGGGCGAAGTTAAAGGAATACGGACGAACATTTGAATATGTGAAGGATTGGGTCTCTAAGCCGTAAAAGTTGAAACTTTAGCTCCTTTATATTACGGTCAATACAAAGCCTAAAAAAGGAGTGTGCACATGAAAAAGCGCAAACTGGGTACATCTGATTTAGAAATAAGCGAAGTCGGACTCGGCTGTATGTCTCTTGGAACTGAAAAAAACAAAGCCTTGTCCATCCTGGATGAAGCCATCGAGCTTGGCATTAACTATTTGGACACAGCGGATTTATACGACCGCGGACGCAACGAGGAAATCGTCGGTGATGCGATCCAAAACAGGCGCCAGGATATTATTTTGGCAACGAAAGCGGGAAACCGCTGGGATGACGGAAGCGAGGGCTGGTATTGGGACCCTTCAAAAGCTTACATAAAAGAAGCCGTTAAAAAGAGTCTTGCGCGGCTGAAAACGGATTATATCGACCTTTATCAGCTTCACGGCGGCACGATAGAGGACAACATTGATGAAACGATCGAAGCGTTTGAGGAATTAAAACAAGAAGGTGTCATCCGTTATTACGGCATTTCTTCCATCCGTCCGAATGTGATTAAAGAATATGTGAAAAAATCAACCATCGTCAGTATTATGATGCAATTCAGCCTGTTTGACAGACGCCCCGAAGAATGGCTTCCGCTTTTAGACGAACACCACATCAGCGTAGTCGCCAGAGGTCCGGTTGCCAAAGGGCTCTTAACTGAAAAACCGCTTGATCAAGCGGCGGACAGCATCAAACAAAAGGGATATCTGTCCTATACCTTTGAGGAATTGACACATGCCCGCAAAGCCATGGAGAATGTTGCTCCCGATCTTTCCATGACAGAAAAGTCACTGCAATATCTATTAGCACAGCCTGCTGTCGCCTCAGTGATTACAGGCGCCAGTAAGATTGAGCAGTTACGGGAAAACGTTCAGGCTGCAAACGCACGGCGTTTAACGGAAGCGGAAATCAAATCGCTCCAATCTCATACGAAACAAGATGTTTATGAAGCTCACCGCTCATAATAGAAAAACCAGCCCCTGTACGGGTGCTGGTTTATTTATATTGATGCCAATCCATCTGGCTCTCATTAAGAAGCTCTTCAAAGCTTTTGTTTTTTTCGATCTCTTTTTTCTTTCTGATCTGTTCTGCTTTCTCTCTTTCCTGCCTCTTTGCATCCTCTTCCTTCAATTGGCTCTTCAATCCCATAAGTTTTGCTTTGATGTCGGATTGAAGGTCATCTTTCAATTGGTGCTTGTCAGCGGATTTTTGTTTTTTCATGTATGACTCCCCCGTAGTTTGGTTTGAAGCCAGTTTATCACGGAGCATGCAGACTGAACAAGCGGACTCTCTTCTGAAAACTTTTTGGGCCTGTGCAGCAGTGTTTAGGTATAATGATTTTAGATATATTTCCTAAAATTAGTTGAAAGGTGCTGTGACTTTTGAAGAGAATCCTTTTGGCCATCGGCGCTCTCTTAGCCGCTATCATCGCAATAGGGATATTTTTTTCGAATATCATTCTATTCATCAAGAAAAAAACAAATGAAGAGATTATAAAAAGAGAGACAGACGACGGACATGATGTGTTTGAATCATTTGAACGAATGGAGAAAACCGCTTTTGTAATCCCTTCCGCTTACGGATATGATATAAAAGGATACCACGTTGCACCGCATGACACACCAAACACCATCATCATTTGTCACGGCGTGACGATGAATATGCTGAATTCTCTTAAATATATGCATTTATTTCTCGATCTCGGCTGGAACGTGATTGTTTATGACCATCGCCGGCACGGACAAAGCGGCGGAAAAACGACTAGCTATGGGTTTTATGAAAAGGATGATCTCAGCGAGGTTGTCAGCTGGATCAAAAACAAAACAGGGCATCGCGGTTTGACCGGAATTCATGGTGAATCTATGGGGGCTGTGACTGCCCTGCTTTACGCTGGTGCACACTGTGATGATGGCGCTGATTTTTATATTGCCGATTGTCCGTTCGCCCGTTTTGATGAACAGCTTGCTTATCGGCTGAAAGCAGAATACAGGCTCCCGTCTTGGCCGCTGCTTCCCATCGCCGACTTCTTTTTAAAGCTGAGGGGCGGCTATCGCGTCCGCGAAGTATCTCCGCTTGCTGTCATTGATAAAATCGAAAAACCGGTCCTTTTTATTCACAGCAAGGATGATGATTATATTCCCGTTTCTTCAACCGAGCGGCTTTATGAAAAGAAACCCGGACCGAAGGCGCTGTATATTGCCAAGAATGGTGAACACGCCATGTCGTATACAAAAAACCGGGACACATACCGAAAAACGGTGCAGGTGTTTTTAAACAAATTGAATGATCCAACACTATAAAAAAAGCGAAAGGCCCCTTCAGCTCTTTCGCTTTTCCACATCATAAAACGTCGGTAATGCCATCCATATTTTCTCTGATCCAGTCAATCGCAAGATCTATCGTTGTAAACTCCTGCGTTTCGAAGGTCATTTCATCCTGCAATAGCCACACATCTTTCTTGACGGATTCTGCTCCTCCGATTGACCAGTGAAGCAAGGTATAGGGATGGTTTTGGTTCAGGAAGGATACCCACGTTTTATTCTGTGCTGTGTTCTTCATTGACTTCAGCTTTTGTTCCACGTTTCGTGTCTCCCTACTTTACTAATATGCTCATTCTGGGGCTGAGCATTTCAGCCGGGCTTTTTAGCGCCAGCGTTTTGGCTTTTTCATTGTAATCGATCGTCATTTGATCGTCAAAAAACACTTTTTGCGACGATTGGATATACAGCGGGATGCCGTTCGTTTCCAGCTGCTCGCACTGTCCCGTTAATTCTTCTGTAAGCCAGATTGTCGGTACACCGCTTACCGCACAGCCGCATCCTTCTGAATCGTAACGAAGCTGGGCTTTTTTTCCCGGGTTGGCGTCAAACGCCTCTTGCAGTGCCTGTTTTGCTGCATCTGTCACATGTATATTCATAAGGTGAGACCCCCGTTTTCATCATTTTCGCCATTGTAGCATACAACGCTTCCATTCGCATTGTTTCTGCCTTCTTTCCAGCGCTTCGCTTTCTCTTCTGCAGTCTTGATCCAATCATCTTTCCCTTGTATGTAGTGATTGATGCTGTCCGGATACTGGGCCGCCAGCCGTTTTTTGAGAACGGCGTATTCTTTCGCTATTGCTGGATGGGCTCTGAGATAATCTCTAAATAACAAGTGCCTTTCAATTGCACGGTTCCCCTTTTCGTACATATGGACATGATGAGTGCGCTTATTTCCGCCCTTTTGGAAATAACGCCTGCCCGCTATGCCGTTTTCTCCTTTCGGTGTATAGCCGATTGACTTCATTTTGGTGTCATATTGGCTCACAGCTTCAATGCTTCTGACTTCAACTAACATATCAATGATTGGCTTTGCCGCCATGTTCGGTATCGATGTGCTTCCGATATGGTGAACAGCGATGATCTCAGGCCCGAACACAAGCTTCAGCCGGTTTTTTTCCTCTTTAAAAAGTTCCGCCCATTTCTCATTATAAAGCACAACTTCAACTTTTCTTTTCGGATACAAATAAAGGACAGACAGCAAAAGGCCTTCCCCGGCTTTGACGGTTTCTGTGTGCTGAAACCCCGCTTGTGTATAGAGCGAAACAGCCGGTGTATTCTTCTCGGCTGTGACTACTTTCATTTTCTCAGCGTCTTCGTTTTGATCGATGACAAATTGCAGAAGTGCTCGTCCAATCCCTTTTCTAAAACCGTCAGGATGGACAACAAGCCTGCAAATGGTGAGATGATGCATGTTTTTCTCATATGAAATGACACCGATCAGCCTGCCGTCTTTCCGATATCCCGCAAACTGTTCACGAGACGCCTGAATATCCTTCGCCGTCTCTTGCAAGGCAGGGATACCGTCAAAACCGATAAGCTCCGCTTCCTTGATATAGGCGGGCTGCTGTACGGCAATAATCTCACGCGCTGTGACGTCTTCCTTATGCTGAAGAAATTCAATCATGCGTGTTCTCCTGAAAACAGCCGCTGCCTTTCGACTTTTGCCACGCGGACTGCATACGACGCGTACCAAACGCTTTTTCCTTTTTCTTTTGCCGCTTGATGTTCAGTATGATGCTTCCAGTGGTTAATTGCGTCCATACTGTCCCAGTAGGAAACCGTTATGCCCCTTCCGTCTGCTTCACGAACGCTTTCGACGCCTAAAAATCCGGGCTGATCCGCCGCAAGCAATACCATCCGCTCCGCTGTGTCTCCATATCCTGCGTCATTTTCGCTTTTGACAGAAGAAAAAATGACCGCATAGTAAGGAGGCTCAGGTGTTCTTGATAAAAAATCCATCCTATTTCCCCCTCATATGTTTTTGACAAACAGTACCCTGTCTTGGCCCGGGCCGTCGTAATTTGCAAACACTGAGATTCCATTTACCGTTTTGGTGCCCTTTTCAATGTCAAAACCCAATTTTGTGTGATATGCGATTGATACCTTATTCACCGGTGAAGTGACGCACTTTACCCGGGTGCAGCCTCTTTGTTTTACTGTTTCAATAAATACATCATATAATTGTTTTCCAATTTGCATTTTTCTGAAATCCGGATGCACACCGGAAAAATGGATGTATGCCGTTGCAGGATCAGATTGCGATTGAAACCCGATTAAAAATCCGGTCATGCTGCTATGTTCAGATGTGATAAAGCTTGTGTCCTGAAAATGCTCAAAAAATAATCTCGGCAATTTTTCTTTCAGCTGTTTGCCGCCCCACCATTCATTCATTACAGACGTTACCATTTCATAATCTGAAGACGTGATTGTTCGAATATCCATTACGATTTGATCTCCCTCCGTCTGGCAAAACGAATGTCAGCTCTTTTTTCTCACAATATAAAAATTATATTTTGCCTGACTGGAATTGTAAATGCCTTCTTTCCTGTATCATACGTTTCCAGACTGCCGGGGGAACAATGTTTGATATTTTTACACATCTTTCTCCCCCCCGTGCAGGAGGGAGAGATTTACAGCACAATATCAAGCACTTGATCAAGTTTCAGCTTATAAAGCTGATCTTCGTCTCCTTTTAACCATACTGTTTTTTCAAACTCTTCATACCGGCAGATTTTCCCGGTATAGCAGACAATGTCACCGTCCTGAAAACAGCTGACAGTGATATCCTGAGCAAACTCCATCGCGGTGCAAAGCATTTGATTCATCTCCTCCAGCTTATCAGGATCAAGGATCGGCTTTTGAAGCTTCTGTTTATGGCGTTTTCTCTCAAGCAGGCTTTGTTTATGCTCTGGCAGAAACATCCTGCTCCCTTCCCACAGCAGATTGCCTCTTTTTAAATGGTCGTTCATTTATAATGCCCTCCTATTTTAGCCGCTCGTTCAAATGCCTGGCCTGCCGCTGTCAGTGACGCCGCCCTGATGATGGCTGTGTCGCCGAACCTGTTTTTAATGCCGTCCATCACATAGCCGAGACTCATTTTCTTGGCATAATCCTGAAACAAATTGAGCTGCCATATGTCATCAGATGAGAGCTGAGACAAATTGACCCCGAGGCGGCGGACGGGCTTCCCGTCCCAAAACGCAAGAAACAGCCGGCACACAGCTTCATATACATCCTGTGTAGAATTCGTCGGCTCCGCCAGCTTTACTTGCCGGTTGAAGCCCGTCGGCCAATCAAAATCAGCCCCCCGGCAGCTCACTGACACCGTCTGCCCCATTACCCCGGCGTTTCGGCTTCGCCTGCACACTTCTTCACTCAGCTCGAGCAGCACGACTTTGATTTCTTTATCAAAGTGTTCGTAGTCTCTCGGGAGGGTCATTCCATGGCCTATCGCCTTTTGCCCGTCCAGAGATGAAGTTGACACAGGGGAATAGTCGATCCCGTTCGCTGTCATCCACAGCACGTGGCCGTTAATGCCCCATTTCTTTTTTAAAAGATCGAGCGGAAAAGCTGCAAGTCCGCCGATCGTGCTGATGCCCATTCGATTTAAATGATGCTTCATGCGGCTCCCAACACCAAACATGCTGCCCACTGGGAGCGGCCACATTTCGTTTTTCATATTTTCTTTCGTTAAGGTAAAAATACCGTTCTTATTCTTTTTGGCAAAATTGTCACACGCGATTTTGGCTAGCGCTTTATTAGGGCCGATTCCGACCCGCGCATACACGCCAATCTCCCGCATGATTCTGCCCTGAATGCTTTTCGCGATCTCCTCCGGCGTCCCAAACAGTTTCTGGCTGCCTGTAATGTCCATGAACTGTTCGTCGATGGAATACGGCTCCACAAGGTCTGTATATTCCTCTAAAATGGCCGTAATTTGCAGTGACACATCAATATATCGCTGCATGCGGGGCCGGAGCACAACAGCTTCCGGGCATTTTTCCTGGGCCTCCCACAGCCGTGAAGCATTCACCACACCCGTTTGTTTCGCCAGCGGGCAGGCAGCCAATACTACTCCGCCCCTTTTTTCAGGGTCACCCGAAACAATGACGGGCTTATTTTTCAAATGTGGATTTTCCGCTTTCTCTACAGATGCATAAAACGATTGCATGTCAACGAGAAAAATCACTTTTTCTTTCATCATACACACCTCTAAAAAGAACTTATGTTCGCTTTTTCTATTATATGCGAAAATATGTTCGTTTTATACTGGTAAATGATTCTTGTCTGACAGAAAATATGATCCAAGGGTGTGAGAAAAGAAAAACATTTAGTAGAATAAAAGCGAATCAGAAAGATAGGAGAATCATGATGGAGAAATTTGTCGAAAAAATGATGGGACAGGCACTGCGCCAATACGGCCGAAATGTTGCCATAGATCCATTAAGCCCGCATGAAAAACAAAGCCTGAGAGCAGCCTTAGAAGAAAGACGGAATGAAGAACCCGATGAGGATCTGCATGCGCATATAGAAGATATCATTTATGACTATGTTACAAACCAAGGATTGTTCTCTTAAACGCCGGCCATAAAAGACAGAGGTGCAAAGCCAAAGCCCGAATCAGACTGGTCTTTCAGCCGCTTAGGCGGCTTCCCTTCGGATAGCACCGAAGTAATAGCGAATAACATCTCAATGTCATACGACAGAAAGGCTCTAACACCTCCTGTTAAGCCGATCCAGAAGCGACGCGGCTTCTTCTTCTGTCTTTTTCATCAGTAGAAGCCCCTCCTCAGTATAAGGGCACGATAAATCTTGGCCTCGTGCCCGGCTTCCTCGACATGTCCAAAACTCCGCCGATATGGTGAACAGCCTTTCATGTTCCAAACTTCCATGGGCTGCCGGATCGCTTAAAACATGCTTTCATTTCATACGGTGCTTTCATCATCAGACATATCGTCATTTTCATCCCGAATGCTTCAATTTCAACGAGGTTTATTCTGTCACACGGTGCCATCTCACACACCAATCCAGTACAGACATGCTTTAGGTCAACAATAAATATTTTGAATTCTCCATTGGAAAAGGAAATTTTTTCATATATGATAGAAAAAGATCTTACATACAGGAGAGAATACGATTTATGAAGAAATGGAAAGATATTCACCCGATCAGCTGGACAATTATCATCGGAACCATTTTCGGCAGAATGGCAACATCAATGAGCATTCCTTTTTTAGCAATTTATTTAACAGCCGTCCAAGGCACATCAGCTTCCTATGCAGGGCTTGTCATTGCTGCAAGCTCATCGGTCGGCATCCTTGCAAGCTTTTACGGCGGATATATCTCGGACAAATTCGGCAGAAAAAACATGATGCTTGTGTCCATTTTCGGCTGGATGCTGGTATTTGCAGGCTTTGCGGCGGCATCCCATCTCTGGGTATTTTTTGTGGTAAACGCATTAAACGGTCTTTGCAAATCACTGTTTGAGCCCGCTTCAAAGGCCCTGCTGTCTGATATGACAGAAGAAAAAACGAGACTGCTTGTTTTTAATTTGCGCTATGCAGCTATTAATATCGGCGTTGTCTTCGGACCGGTGCTTGGCCTGTATTTCGGCTCGTCGCAATCAACCGCACCCTTTTTAGTGCCGGCAGTCATTTACGGATTATACGGACTTGTGCTTGCCTTCCAATTTAAAAAACATCCATCCTCATCAGCAGCAGGCCCATCCCGAAATATGAACATGCGGGAAGCGTTTATGGTGACGCGAAAGGATCATCTTTTTACCATTGCTTTGGTCGGCATTACGCTATGCACCTTCGGCTACTCACAATTCAGTTCCACATTCCCGCAGTACATGGCGCAGAACCCCTTGATCAGCAATGGTACGAAGCTGTATGGGTTGATGCTGACACTAAACGCAATCGTTGTGTTGGCGACGCAATTTCCCATCGTCCATTATGCAAAACGTTTTTCGCCGCTTTGCTCCCTGATGCTTGGTAATGTGATGGTTAGTATCAGCATGGCCATTTTCATCATATCACACGGTGTTTCGTCACTTGTGATGATTGTCGTTACATTTACAATCGGCGAAGTGCTTTTATTCTCTATGATGGATTTGTTTGTAGACCAAATTGCAAAACCGGGATTAAAAGGCACTTATTTCGGGGCAATCGGTTTTTCACAGCTTGGAAACGTCATCGGCCCCTGGATTGGGGGCTTATGTCTAGACCTATTTGGCGCTGGCCAGCCGATTTTTATTTTTTCTGTCCTGAGCGGCATCACCCTGCTCGGCCTGCCATTTTTAGCGTTCGCCTATCGGCAGATGAAAACAGACATGATAAAACACCGATCTGGACTGGAAAAACCGCTTTAAACAAATAAACGGGAGAGACAAATTCTCTCCCGCAAAAATGAGGTGAAGAACATGAATATAGGCGATGTGATGTTTCAGCTTATTGTGTTTATCATGTTTGCGGCTGTCATCTTTGCAGCTGTTTTAGGCTTCAAAGATGTGAAGAACCGAAAAGCACAGCTGGATCGCATGGAGAAAAAGCTTAACAGCCTGTCCGAAGATCACGATTAACGGCTTGGAGCAACGAGTTCTACCTTAATCCGGTCAGGATCCTCACAATAAACTGCATAATGCCCGTCTCCTCCTGCAAAAGGATGACGGTCTCGGTACAACACACGATAGCCTTTTGCCGTCAGTTTTTCGGTCATCAGATCGACTTGAAGCTTGGATTCAGCATGAAATGCAAGATGATTCAGCCCGACACGGCATCTATGATATTCAGGCTCTAGAAATTGCTCTTTTGCCTGCACAATCACAAGGTAAAAACGATCTTTCTTCCAGCTGAGGCCTGAGCTCCATTTTTGATACTCTTTATAGCCAAGTTCTGTTAAGAACCATCCCCAAAATCGCCCAGACGCTTCCAAATCAGAGACATACAGTTCAATATGATGCACGATATTACACCCGCCTTACCAACACTTCTTCAACCTTATGCCCGTCTCCCTTGCGCAAAATGAGATCTGACCTGAATTTAGTCGGCAAGATATTTTCATATAAATTCGGCCGGTTGACACTCTCCCAAATCGAGGCTGCCATCTCGTCAGCCTCCTGATCGGACAAGTCTTTAAATTTATGAAAGTATGAATCAGGATTTTGAAAAGCAGTTTCCCGAAGCAGGCGAAAACGCTCTAAATACCAGGTGAAAATCCGGCTTTCATCCGCATCCACATAAATCGAAAAATCAAAGAAATCGGACACAAAAATACGCGGATTTTCCCGGTCATCCTCCAAAGTGGGGGACTGAAGGACATTTATGCCTTCAATAATCACAATATCCGCCTGTTCAACCACCTCGAACACACCTTCCTCGCGGTCATAGGTTAGATGGGAATACACCGGGGCCTTTACTCTGTCTTTTCCTGATTTTAAGTCATTCAAAAATTCGAGAAGCGCCTTTACGTCATAGCTTTCGGGAAACCCTTTTCTTGACATCATGTTTTTCTTTTTCAGCTCGGCTGTAGGAAATAAAAAACCATCTGTCGTGATAAGGCTCACTTTAGGGCGATCCGGCAAACGCGAAAGCAACTTCTGCAATATCCGCGCCGTCGTGCTTTTTCCGACTGCCACACTGCCGGCGATGCCGATAATAAACGGAATTTTGGCTGAATGAGGGTGCTTCAAAAAAACATTGACATGCTTATTGCGTTCAGCAGCAGACTTCACATGCAAATGAAGCAGGCGAACAAGCGGTATATAGATGGTTTCCACTTCTTCAACAGATAGATAATCATTCAGCCCTTCCACAGCTTTTGCCTCTTCTTCAGATACAGCAATCGACAAATGTCCCCCAAAACCGGACCAAGACTCCCGATTGTGCTTTGTATATAAAGTATGTAAGTTAAGCTCTTTATTGTTCACTGTTTACACCTGACTCTCTGTAGGTTAAAACCCTTACAAAGATTGTAACGGAAAACCTTTTCACTGTCTGCTTATTTTTTCATTTCGTTTTCCAGCAAACCCGCACCAATTCGGTTATACGCGGCCATTTCTTCTTTTGGAACCATGCTTCCTCCCGTTCCCCAGACGACATGTACGGCATGTTTCATATTATATTTCTGGCTAAAGCGCCTTCCCTCTTCTGTCGAAAAAAGCTGAACTGGCCCGAACATGCCAGCAAGAGCAGAGGGCTCTAAATATTTATTTTCAGATACAGCCAGCATATGAAGCAAAGTATAAAGCGTATTGTCCTCTACTGTATAACAGCCGCTCAGAAGCGGTTCCATCAGCTTGCCGACAAATCCTGACGGCCGCCCTACAGCAAGCCCGTCCGCAGCCGTCCGATTATCCAGGCCGATATCCTGGACAGAAATCTTCTCGTGCAGACCTGAATAAAGCCCTAGCAGCATACACGGCGAATGAGTCGGCTCCGCGAAAAACACATGAACATATTCTCCATATAAAAGCTTCAGCCCGAATGCCACACCACCCGGCCCTCCGCCGACACCGCACGGCAGATACACAAACAGCGGCGTCTCAAGACTTGGTTGTATATTCAAACAGTCAAGCTGGTTTTTTAATCGGCTTGCGGCAACAGCATATCCTACAAATAGCTGACGGGAATGTTCATCATCAATGAAATAACAGAATGGATCTTGTTCCGCCTGCCGTCTCCCCTCTTTCACCGCTTCACTGTAATCTGATTCATACTCCATGACAGTGACACCTTTTTGGCGAAGGAGATCCTTTTTCCACTGCTTCGCATCGGCGGACATATGCACTGTCACACGAAACCCGAGTGTGGCACCGATGATGCCGATGCTTAATCCAAGATTTCCTGTTGAGCCGACAGCAATCGAATAACGGGAGAAAAACGCGGCAAACCGCTCTTCATGTAAGATGCGGTAATCATCGGTTTCCTGAAGCATTCCTTCTTGAAGCGCAAGCTTTTCTGCATGCTTCAATACTTCATAAATCCCGCCCCGCGCTTTAATTGACCCTGAAATCGGAAGCTCATGGTCGCCCTTTAAAAGCCATCTTCCCGGAAATGGCTGCTGATATGCCGCTTCCAGCTTTTCTTTCATATGCTGCATTTCAAAAAGTGGAGACTCAATCATTCCTTCAGCATCTTTCGTCTCAGGAAACACCTCGGCAATGTAAGGAGCAAACCGGCGCAGCCTTTTTTCCGCCTCTGCTATCTCTCTTTCCCACTCCTCTGCGTCGAATAACGTGCCGTCTTCCTTGCCCGGATTTGCCCAGAATACAGGCTCTGCATGAATCAGCTTCTGAATAAACGGATCTTTCAGCAGAACATGAAAGGCGTCAGAATTAATTGCCATCCAATGATTTCTCCCTTCCTCTATAAAAACGGCTTGTAAGCATGCCAATAAGACATCTCGCCACAGACAGTTCCATCGTTATTTTTTCGTGAGCGCGCGTCCCGCCAGCTTTTCAACGAGAGCTGGAAACAGCTGATACAGCTTAGTCCCTGCATTCATTAAACGCGGAAGATTGATCTCCCGTTTGTTCTTGAAAATAGCAGCTGTAATTTGAGCTGCTACGTCATCAGGATCAAGCATCCAACGGCTTACATTTTTGACGTAGTCCCCGCCTTTATCAGCAATCGAAAAAAAGTCCGTCTGAATCGGCCCCGGGTTGACTGTTGTTACATAAATGCCGCTTCCCGCCAGCTCCATCCGCAAAGCGTTAGAATAACCGAGCACAGCATGTTTTGTCGCAGAATAAAGGCTCGACTTCGGTGTTGCAATTTTTCCCGCTTGAGAGGCGATATTAATAATATGGCCTTTTTTTTGCTCAAGCATATGCGGCAGCACCGCTTTAGTACAGGCGATCAGGCCAAAGACATTCACGTCAAACATCGCTTTCATGTCATCTAGAGACGAGTCTAAAACCGTTTCAAATATCCCGAAGCCCGCATTGTTGATCAGTACATCAACCGAGCCGATCTGATCGCGGACACGGGCTACGTCCTCTAGCCGGCCAACATCCAGAGGAAATATCTCACACTGTCCGCTCCATTCCTCGATGATTTTCCTTTTGATTTCTATTAAACGCTCCTCACGTCTTGCCGAAAGCAGGACATGAGCTCCTTCAGCAGCGCATAAATATGCGATTCTTTCACCGAGCCCTCCCGAAGCGCCGGTTATCCATATCCGCTTTCCCACTATATCTTTCATCCATTTCACCTCTTGATTGTTCTAAAGTATGCGGTATTTCCTTCCCAATATGACGTAATGGATTCTTCAGCCGCCAACACATCAAGATGCCCTGTCGTTTCTGACATCGTTAAAAATAATTCCTTCTCATACACAGCAGGAAAAAGCTGCTGACAGATCTGAAAAGCGGTCATCGGTGTTTCATCCAGCATGCGCCGCACCTCCTCCGTCCTGTTCCTCTGCTTGTCAAAACGCTTCTCAATCAGCGCCTGAACGCTGGTGATCGTCTCGCCGTGACCGGGAAACACGATTATTGGATCAAGTTCAGACAGCCTTCGCAATGACCGCTGATAATCGACTAAAGGCGTTGATCTTACGTCTCCCGCTTTCGGCGCTTCTAGAATCGGATTGGACGAGCTGTTGGCCAGCAGAAGATCGCCGCCTAGCATTCTCCCGCTTTTTTCATGAAAAAGAACGATATGCGATTCAGCATGTCCAGGCATCTCTAATACAGACCAGCCCTCAAGCCCATCGATGCTCATACCTTCTCTGACTGTTTTCGTCAAAGATCTTGTACAGGAAAATGCGTACGCCGACCGAATCAGCTTTTCTGCCATTCCCGTATCAAATGGAACGCCTAATTCAGGCAGCAGCTTTTGAAAAAAACGTTTTTGCCAATCCATAAAAGCTTGATTTTGGCTGATATAAGGTTCGTTGAACGGATGCCCAATCACTTCGATTTCAGCAGGAAAGACATCAATCAAGCCGGCATGATCAGCGTGATGGTGAGTCAGTACTACCTGTTCAATATCTGACATTTTCACATTTACAGCGGCAAGCTGCTCTTGAAGGGCTTTAGCAGCCTCTTTTGTATTCGGCCCGGCATCGATAAGTGTCAGCGCATCACCTTTTACGAGGTAAACGAGGACATCGCCGACAGCAAACGGTGTCGGGACGCGGATCGCAATTACATCTGCAGTTGTCATCCTTTTGCTCCTTGTCTTCATTCATTATTCATATTTTAGCTTTTTCTCGGTCTTGTGTCATTATTGCTGAATGAGAACGGCCCTTTTTGAAAAAGCTATTGACATTAGCTTGTCCGCCATTGCATAATGAACAACAAACTAAAACGAGAACCATTGGAACGCTATGACGAGGAATAGTATACAAGGCAATGGCCAAAGAGAGCGATACCCCCGGCTGAAAGGTATTGCGGCCCGCTTGTTTGTAGAACCTGCCCTCAAGTCGCGGTTAGGAAAACCTAAACGTTTCCCGCGTTACGGGATTTGAGCTGAGCACAATTTGTGCTAATGAGGGTGGTACCGCGAACCTTTTCGTCCTTTACGTGATGAAAAGGTTTTTTGTTGTTCTGATAGAAGGAGGATATCAATGAAAAAGATAGGATTTGTCGGCGCCGGATCCATGGCAGAAGCAATGATCAACGGTATTTTGCAGAGCGGCATCACAAAACCAGAACATATCTATATCACAAACCGCTCAAATGACGAGCGTCTGATTGAATTAAAGGAGACGTATGGCGTTCGCCCTTGCAGGGATAAAAATGAGTTTTTTACTCACACTGATATCATTATCCTCGCTTTTAAACCGAAGGACGCAGCGGAAAGCATTGACAGCATCCGTTCGTATATCAAGGACCAGCTTGTGATTTCAGTGCTTGCAGGCCTTACTATCGAAACCATTCAGCACTATTTTGAGAGAAAGCTCGCGGTCATTCGTGTCATGCCTAATACATCGGCAGCCATCAGAAAATCAGCAACCGGATTTTCTGTAAGCGCTGAAGCAAGCCAGGATGACATCTCCGCCGCAAAAGCTTTATTGGAGACAATCGGTGATGCCACACTGGTTGAGGAACGGCACCTTGACGCTGTCACGGCGATAGCCGGCAGCGGCCCGGCCTACGTGTACCGTTATATTGAGGCAATGGAAAAAGCGGCGCAGAAAATAGGGTTGGATGAGGAAACGGCAAAAGCACTCATTTTGCAGACAATGGCAGGGGCAACAGATATGCTTCTTCAAAGCGGCAAACAGCCCGCACAGCTTCGGAAAGAAATTACGAGCCCGGGAGGCACAACTGAGGCAGGTCTTCGCGCTTTACAGGACTCCCGCTTTGAAGAAGCGATTATTCACTGTATTGAAGAAACCGCTAAACGCAGTGCAGAGATTAAAGAGCAGTTTGCCGGTGCCGCTTTAGAGAGGCATTCATAGATATAAGCCAAAGACAGAAGGTACTGTGCCTTCTGTCTTTTGTTTTTTTCTAAAACAGCTGGCTGGCCGTTTCTGATTGTTTTAATAGCGCGGAGATCGTAAATGAAAGCAAGTCGGGAAGCACTTCAAAAGAATAAGGTATATACAGTCTCTCCGTCCATTTGTGCGGGTCTTTTCCGGCCGGACCGACATTTAGAACTGGGACATATAAAGCCTGATCTTTGCCGCTTGGCAGGGAATATTCTCTGTTGAAAAGCGGCATATTGCTTGTGTACGCGTCAACCTCCTGCTTTTCAAGCTGAAGATAGCTTAAATCTGAAAGTCCGGGGAAATACTGAACCTCCCGTAACGCAATGCCATATGTATCAGCCGCATAATGCATGAGCTGATCAGCTGTATTTCTGATCAATTGATCGTCCTTTGAAGAAACAGCCGGATAAAGCGGCGGACTATAAAAAAGAACGATGAGCGGCGCATCCTCCTTACAGAGCGAAGCAAGCTCAGACACAATTTTCGTTGAAAAATCCCTGTCCCCAAGATCACCCCTGTTGGCAAAGGCATAATTAAGAACCCGCTCGGTTTCCGAGTTTCCAACACGCTTTTTCGCACGCACGACCAGCTCATCAAATGTCAAAACAGAGACGGTGCGTTCAATCGGGGTAAACGGCGCGAATTGCTGAAAACCCTGTGTTTTCTTCCGAATGTTCGCGGTTATTTCCTCTGCCGCCTGTTGTGCGGTTTTAAGCAGCATCTGATGCAGTTCATCGGCCGATCGTTTCATTAACAGTACATTAAATAACGTAACAGCTGTATGCGGTGTCTGAACAGAATACGCCTCTTTCAAGTCCTTTTGCATTAAGTTTACCGGCGGCGGAGTAACTTCACCATCAACCTTTTCGCAATAATCCGCATTCAGTTCAAGCAAACGGTTTATCTCAGATACCATTAAATTAGCGTTTAGGCCTGAAAACGGCTCTCCGACATGTGTTTCAATCCCCTTGCAGAAAAAACCTGCAAGCACCTTGCCAATGCTTCCTGAATAAAAGTATTGCTGCTGATCGCCGGGGAATTTTTCAAACATCGGTTCGGCATTCAGGCAAGCGGTTAATGTAATATCATGCTTTTTCTCCATTTCCTTCAGTATAGGAACCGCTTCAATCATGCCTCTTGAATTCACTTCCTCGTCAGGAACTGTAATCAACAGCAGATTGCCCTCAAATTGGCCGTTCATTGCCCGCTCCAGCATCGACAGCTGAACAGCAAGCCCCGCTTTCATATCCATCGTCCCTCTTCCGAACAGCCAGTCGCCGCTTTCAGCATCTTTTCGCACACGCTCCGGAAGCAGCTCTTTTTTCTTTAAAAAGGAGCTCAAAAGCTCGGCAGGCTTACAAGCCATATGTTTGAATTCTCCGTAATCCTCTATGTCCACGACATCAAAATGACTCAGTAAAAGCACTGTCTTTTTGACATTCTTCTTTTTGACGAGAGCTGTTAGAAAGGATCTGCCGTCGTCCATCGGATGAAGTGTTACATCATCAGGATGTTTTTGAAAATAAGGCTTGTCCTTCAAAATAAAATAAAGATATTCTGCAAGCGCTGCTTCTCCCTTCGAACCGGTGATGCTTTCGTATTGCACAAGAGAAGTTAAAAGGGTCAGCAATTCGTCCTTCGTCTGCCAATTCATCAATTTTTGCCCCTCCTATGTATAAAAACGCTTTTAGCCTGAAAAATAAAATGACTCCCCGTCTATTATACAGAAATGTTTGACAAAAACGGATCTCTTGAGCAGTTTATATGACGGGAAAGAAATGACTTGATATAATCAATCTCTAAAAACCTTACGGGAGGCGAAAGAAATGGCCAGAAAATTATTCACACCGATTACAATTAAGGATATGACGTTAAAAAACCGCATCGTCATGTCACCAATGTGCATGTATTCTTCTTATGAAAAGGATGGAAAATTAACACCGTTCCACATGGCACATTACATATCTCGCGCAATCGGCCAGGTCGGGCTGATTATTGTGGAGGCATCAGCGGTTAATCCTCAAGGACGAATTACAGACCAAGACTTAGGGATTTGGAGCGACGAGCATATCGAAGGCTTTGCCAAACTGACTGAGCAGGTCAAAGAACAGGGGTCAAAAATCGGCATTCAGCTTGCCCATGCCGGACGTAAAGCAGAGCTTGAAGGAGATATTTTCGCCCCATCTGCGATTGCGTTTGACGAACAATCAGCAACACCTGTAGAAATGTCAGCAGAGAAAGTGAAAGAAACGATCCAGGAGTTCAAACAAGCGGCAGCCCGCGCAAAAGAAGCCGGCTTTGATGTGATTGAAATTCATGCGGCACACGGATACTTAATTCACGAATTTCTATCTCCGCTATCCAACCACCGCACAGATGAATACGGCGGCTCACCAGAAAACCGCTATCGTTTCTTAAGAGAAATCATCGATGAAGTCAAACAAGTATGGGACGGCCCTTTATTTGTCCGTATATCTGCTTCTGACTATACAGACAAAGGCTTAGACATCGCTGACCACATCGGGTTTGCAAAATGGATGAAGGAGCAGGGTGTTGACTTAATTGACTGCAGCTCAGGCGCTCTTGTTCATGCAGACATTAACGTATTCCCTGGCTATCAGGTCAGTTTCGCTGAAAAAATCCGCGAGCAGGCTGACATGGCAACTGGTGCTGTCGGCATGATTACAGACGGTTCAATGGCTGAAGAAATTCTGCAAAACGGACGTGCTGACCTTATCTTTATCGGCAGAGAGCTTTTGCGGGATCCTTTCTTTGCAAGAACCGCTGCGAAACAGCTCAATACAGAGATACCAGCCCCTGTTCAATACGAAAGAGGCTGGTAATGCCCACAAGAGATATCCTGAACAGGATATCTCTTTTTTTATTTTTTAGAGAAACGATCTGCTCAGGTTCTCCGTCTCCCTAATAGAACCAATTAGAGGAGATGACTCCAATGAACTCAGCTTGGATGGAAAAGACATATACGATTGACGGATGTTCATTCCATACACAACACCGGAGAGGATCAAGCGGTGTAACAATTGTCTTTGAGGCCGGCTACGGTACTTCTTCTGAGACATGGAAACCATTAATGGCGGACATTGATAGTGAATTTGGCATTTTCACATATGATCGAGCAGGAATAGGGAAAAGCGGACAAAGCAGAGCGAAACGAACAGCGGAACAACAGGTGAAAGAATTGGAGGATTTGCTTAAAGCAGCAGATGTAAAACCTCCTTATCTGGCTGTTTCACATTCATACGGAGCTGTCATCACCGGTTTATGGGCCTGCAAAAACAGGTGCGATATTATCGGCATGGTCCTCCTTGATCCAGCTTTAGGAGATTGCGCAAGCTTCTCCTTTATTCCTGAAGAAATGCACACAGCATATACAAGAAAGCTAATGCTTGAGGGCACACATGCAGAGTTTTCTAGAAGCCTGCAGGAACTCAAACTGCGGCAAGTCCATTTAGGGAACATGCCTCTTATTGTACTGTCTTCAGGTGAACGGACTGAGAAATTTGCTGCTGAACAGGAGTGGCAAAACATGCACAGCAGCATTTTGTCTCTATCGAACCAAAGCAGCTGGATTCAAGCTAAAAACAGCTCGCATAACATCCATCATGATGAGCCTCATATCGTTCATTTGGCTATTTATGACGTATGGTGCGCAGCGTGCCAGCAGGCTGCACCTCTTTACCAGGCGGTCAATTAAACATAAAAAAGACCGGGCCGTAAGACTGGTCTTATCCCTGTCAAGTA
>NZ_JALAMO010000019.1 GCF_026790065.1 Bacillus sp. N13C7
GGCGCTGATCGAGCATCATGACGCACTCCGCATGGTTTACCGTGAGGAAAACGGGGACATCATTCAGGCGTATAAACCGATCGGTGAGAGCAAGGTCAGCTTCGAAATCGTGGATCTGTACGGCTCCGATGAAGACATGCTGAAAAGCCAGATCAGGATTCTCGCGAACAGGCTGCAGAGCAGTCTCGATCTGCAAAACGGGCCGCTTCTGAAGGCGGAGCAATACCGTACGGAAGCTGGGGATCACCTGCTCATCGCAGTACACCATCTCGTGGTCGACGGTGTATCTTGGCGGATTTTGCTTGAAGATTTTGCTTCAGGCTACATGCAGGCTGAGAAAGAAGAGAACGTGGTCTTCCCGCAAAAAACAAACTCCTTTAAGGACTGGGCGGAAGAACTTGAGAAATTCAGCCAATCAGCACATCTATTACAGCAGGCTGAATACTGGGCGCAAATTGATGCCGAACAGGTTTCTCCTGTGCCGAAGGATTATGAAACAGTGCAGCGGATGGTCAAACATACATCATCTGTCCTCTATGAATTAACGGAAGAAGACACCAAACATCTCTTAACGGATGTCCATCAGCCATACGGAACTGAAATGAACGATATTCTTCTCTGCGCACTCGGTTTGACAATGAAGGAATGGACAGACGGTGCCAAAATCGGCATAAACCTTGAGGGACACGGACGGGAGGACATCATCCCGAATGTCAATATCTCCAGAACGGTCGGCTGGTTTACAGCGCAATATCCTGTTGTGCTTGACATGTCTGAAGCAGATGCCTCAGCCGTGATCAAGTCAGTCAAAGAAAACCTGCGCCGCATTCCGGACAAAGGTGTTGGCTACGGCATTCTCCGTTATTTCACAGAAAAAACGGAAACAAAGGGCTTCACGCCAGAGATCAGCTTCAACTATTTGGGCCAATTCGACAGTGAGGTAAAAACCGATTTCTTTGAGCCATCCGCTTTCGATATGGGGCGCCAAGTAAGCGAGGAATCAGAAGCACTGTACGCTTTAAGCTTTAGCGGCATGATCAGAAACGGCCGATTTGTGCTTTCCTGCTCCTACAATGAGAAGGAGTTTGAAAGAGCTACGATCGAGGAGCAAATGGAACGGTTTAAAGAAAACCTCCTGATGCTGATCCGCCATTGCACGGAAAAAGAGGACAAGGAGTTTACCCCAAGCGACTTTAGTGCCGAAGACCTTGGAATGGACGAGATGGGCGATATCTTTGACATGCTTGAGGAGAATTTAAAATAAAACGCAAGGGAATTACAGAAGGCGGGAGCGAAACATATGAGTCAATTTAGCAAGGACCAGGTTCAAGATATGTATTACCTATCGCCGATGCAGGAAGGGATGCTGTTTCATACCATCCTGAATCCCGGCCAGAGCTTTTACCTTGAACAAATCACGATGAAAGTAAAAGGCAGCTTGAATATCAAATGCCTTGAAGAGAGCATGAATGTGATTATGGACCGGTACGATGTATTTCGTACCGTGTTCATTCACGAAAAAGTAAAAAGACCTGTCCAAGTCGTATTGAAAAAACGGCAGTTTCATATAGAAGAAATTGATCTGACACATGTAACGGGCAGCGAGCAAACAGCCAAAATCAATGAATATAAAGAACAGGATAAGATCAAGGGCTTTGACTTGACGCGGGATATTCCCATGCGGGCAGCCATTTTCAAAAAAGCCGAAGAAAGCTTTGAATGGGTGTGGAGCTACCATCACATTATTTTGGACGGATGGTGCTTCGGCATCGTCGTGCAGGATCTGTTTACGGTATACAACGCCCTGCGTGAACAAAAGCCGTACAGCCTGCCGCCTGTCAAACCGTATAAAGACTACATCAAGTGGCTTGAAAAGCAGGATAAACAAGCATCACTGCGTTACTGGCGCGAGTACCTGGAGGATGTTGAAGCACAGACGACGTTTGCAGAGCAAAGAAAGAAACAGAAGGACGGCTACGAGCCGAAAGAGCTGCTATTCTCACTGCCTGAGGCGGAAACAAAGGCCTTTACCGAGCTCGCAAAATCGCAGCATACCACTTTAAGTACGGCGCTGCAGGCAGCCTGGAGCGTATTGATCAGCCGCTATCAGCAGTCTGACGATTTGACCTTCGGAACAGTCGTTTCCGGTCGCCCCGCGGAAATCAAAGGCGTTGAACATATGGTTGGGCTGTTTATCAACGTTGTTCCGCGACGTGTGAAACTGTCTGAGGATATGACATTTAACGGTTTGCTTAAGCAGCTTCAAGAGCAATCGCTTCAGTCTGAGCCGCATCAATATGTGCCGCTTTATGACATCCAAAGCCAGGCCGATCAGCCAAAACTGATTGACCACATCATTGTCTTTGAGAATTATCCGCTTCAGGATGCGAAAAATGAAGAAAACAGTGAAAATGGCTTTGATATGGAGGACGTACATGTTTTTGAGAAGTCAAATTATGATCTCAACCTGATGGCTTCCCCGGGGGATGAGCTGCTGATTAAGCTTGCCTATAATGAGAATGTGTTTGATGAGGCGTTTATTCTGCGTTTGAAATCTCAGCTTCTCACAGCAATTCAGCAGCTCATTGAGACGCCGGATCAGCCTGTAAACACAATCAACCTCATTGACGACAAGGAGAGAGCGTTTCTGCTTGCCGGCTTAAACCCGCCGGCTCAAACTCATGAGGCAAAGCCTCTGACGCATTGGTTCAAGGAAGCGTTGGACGTTAATCCTGATGCGCCGGCGCTTACGTATTCCGGCCAGACGCTTTCCTATCGCGAATTAGATGAGGAAGCGAACCGTCTTGCACGCCGTTTGCAAAAGCAAGGTGCGGGCAAAGGCTCCGTAGTAGCGTTGTACACGAAGCGCTCGCTTGAACTGGTGATCGGCATTATCGGTGTGTTAAAAGCGGGAGCGGCCTATCTGCCGGTTGATCCGAAGCTGCCGGAGGACCGAATCTCGTACATGCTGAGTGACAGCGGGGCGGTTTGTCTGCTGACACATCAGGAGATGAAAGAAAAAGCGGCTCAGCTGCCGTATACAGGCACAACGCTCTTCATCGATGACCAAATAAGGTTTGAAGAACAGGCAAGCGATCCTGTGACAGCAATTGATCCCGATGACCCGGCATATATCATGTATACGTCCGGCACAACTGGTAAGCCGAAGGGCAATATTACCACTCATGCCAATATTCAAGGATTGGTCAAGCATGTAGATTACATGGCATTTTCTGAAAAAGATACGTTCTTATCTGTTTCGAATTACGCCTTTGACGCATTTACCTTTGATCTCTACGCTTCCATGCTGAATGCGGCACGGCTCATTATCGCGGATGAACATACGCTGCTTGATACAGAGCGGCTCACAGATCTGATCCGGCAAGAGAACGTCAATGTCATGTTTGCGACAACTGCACTATTTAATCTTCTGACTGATGCGGGAGAGGATTGGATGAAGGGGCTTCGCTGCGTGTTATTCGGCGGAGAGCGCGCGTCAGTGCCTCACGTCAGAAAAGCGCTGCGTGTCATGGGACCGGGCAAGCTGATTAACTGCTACGGACCGACTGAGGGAACGGTGTTTGCGACAGCTCACGTCGTACATGATATTCCGGATTCCATCTCCTCATTGCCGATTGGAAAGCCGATCAGCAACGCCAGCGTTTATATTCTCAACGAGCAAAACCAGCTTCAGCCATTTGGAGCGATCGGTGAACTGTGCATCAGCGGAATGGGCGTGTCAAAAGGATATGTAAACCGCCACGACCTGACGAAGAAAAAGTTTATCACCAACCCGTTCAAACCGGGAGAAACGCTTTACCGCACAGGGGATTTGGCACGCTGGCTGCCGGACGGAACGCTTGAATACGCTGGCCGTATTGACGACCAGGTCAAAATACGCGGGCACCGGATTGAGCTTGAAGAAATCGAAAAGCAGCTGCAGGAATACCCGGGCGTGAATGATGCGGTCGTTGTGGCAGACCGCCATGAGTCTGGCGATGCATCAATCAATGCCTACCTCGTGAACCGGACGCAGCTATCAGTTAAAGACGTGAAGGCGCACCTGAAAAAACAGCTTCCTGCTTATATGGTGCCGCAAACCTTTACGTTCTTGGAGGAGCTTCCTTTAACGACAAATGGAAAAGTCAATAAACGGCTGCTGCCAAAACCTGATCAGGATCAGCTGGCGGAGGAATGGATCGGGCCACGCGACGAGACGGAAGAAACGATCGCAAAAATCTGGTCTGAGATTCTCGGCAGACAGCAGGTCGGCATTCATGACGATTTCTTTGCGCTTGGCGGGCACTCCTTAAAGGCAATGACCGCCGCTTCTCGCATCAAGAAAGAGCTTGCGATTGATCTCCCGGTAAAACTTTTGTTTGAAGCACCGACGATCGCCGGCATTTCAGCGTATCTGAAAAACGGGGGCTCATATGGATTGCAGGATGTAACGATAATGAATCCCGATCAGGAGCAGATCATTTTTGCATTCCCGCCAGTCTTAGGCTATGGCATCATGTACCAAAACCTGGCCAGCCGCCTATCGTCATACAAGCTGTGCGCCTTTGATTTCATTGAGGAGGAAAGCCGGCTTGACCGCTATGCGGATTTGATCCAGGAGCTTCAGCCGGAAGGGCCTTTGACACTGTTCGGGTATTCGGCGGGTTGCAGTCTGGCGTTTGAAGCAGCCAAAAAGCTTGAGGAACAAGGACGTACTGTTCAGCGGATCATCATGGTGGATTCCTATAAAAAACAAGGTGTCAGTGATCTCGACGGACGCACGGTTGAGAATGATGTCGAAGCGTTGATGAATGTCAATCGGGACAATGAAGCGCTCAACAGCGAAGCCGTCAAACAAGGCCTCAAGCAAAAAACACACGCCTTTTACTCTTACTATGTCAACCTGATCAGCACAGGACAGGTGAAAGCTGATATTGATCTGCTGACATCTGGCGCTGATTTTGACATGCCGGAATGGCTTGCGACGTGGGAAGAGGCAACAACAGGTGCTTACCGTGTGAAAAGAGGCTTCGGAACACACGCTGAAATGCTGCAGGGCGAAACACTAGATAGGAATGCAGGGATTTTACTCGAATTTCTTAATACACAAACCGAAACGGTTTCTTAAATGAAGTGTGAAAGGAGGAGACAGCCAATGAGCCAACTCTTCAAATCCTTTGATGCGTCGGAAAAAACGCAGCTCATCTGTTTTCCATTTGCCGGCGGCTACTCAGCATCGTTTCGCCCTCTCCATGCTTTTTTGCAGGGAGAGTGTGAGATGCTCGCTGCCGAGCCTCCAGGACACGGCACGAACCAAACGTCAGCCATTGAGGATCTCGAAGAGCTGACCGATTTGTACAAACAAGATTTGAACCTTCGTCCTGATCGGCCGTTTGTGCTGTTCGGACACAGTATGGGCGGCATGATCACCTTCAGGCTGGCGCAAAAGCTGGAGCGTGAAGGCATATTTCCGCAGGCGGTTATCATTTCTGCGATACAGCCGCCGCATATTCAGCGGAAGAAAGTATCCCATCTGCCTGATGATCAGTTTCTTGATCATATTATTCAATTAGGCGGGATGCCCGCTGAGCTCGTTGAAAATAAGGAGGTCATGTCCTTTTTCCTGCCTTCCTTCCGATCAGATTACCGGGCTCTTGAACAATTTGAGCTTCACGATATGGCCTCGATCCAATCGCCTGTTCATGTCTTTAACGGGCTTGATGATGAGAAATGTATACGGGATGCGGAAGGCTGGAAGAAGTGGGCGCAAGACATTACATTCCATGAATTTGCTGGTGGGCACATGTTTCTGCTGTCACATACGGAAGAAGTGGCAGAACGGATTTTTGCGATATTGAACCAGCATCCAATCATTCAGTCGTGATCAAAAGCGGACAGCGCCTGCTGTTCCGCTTTTTTTGTGGAGTGGCAATTTTCACATGATATAATAGTCGAAATACTCAAAAAAGGAAGGTCGAAACATGCGCACGTCCTCTAAGATGAAATGGTTTGTATTGCTGTTTACGTTTGTTTTCGCCATCGGAATGAACTCATTCAGAAATTCCTTTCAATTTTTTATGCTGCCAATGGCGGATACCTTTCATGCCGACAGGTCATTGATCTCTGTTTCTGTCAGCGTTTTTATGGTCACAACTGGCATTGTTCAGTTTTTTGTCGGGTTTTTTATCGACCGGTTCAGCGTGAGAAAGATTATGGCGCTTGGCGCTGTTTGTATCAGCGCAAGCTTTTTGGTGCTTCCGTATTCGCCGAGCGTTCATGTGTTTTCCGCCATTTACGGTGTGCTCGGCGGAATCGGCTATTCCTGCGCGGTCGGCGTGACGACCCAGTATTTCATCAGCCGCTGGTTTGACACCCACAAAGGTCTGGCGCTCGCTATTTTGACCAATGCCAACTCTGCGGGCCTGCTGCTGCTTTCGCCCATTTGGGCCGCGGCTCCGTATCATGCCGGCTGGCAAAACACCTATACGATATTAGGCATCGTCATGGCGGCTGTTCTGCTGCCGCTTCTCGCCTTCGGGATGAAGCACCCTCCGCATGCACAAGCGCACCCTGTGAAAAAATCTTATGACTGGCGGGGATTTTGGAACGTGATGAAGCAGTCCCGGCTTATTCATATCCTGTACTTCGGCGTGTTTACATGCGGATTTTCAATGGGGATCATTGATGCTCATCTCGTTCCGATGCTCAATGATGCGCATGTCTCTCACGTCAATGGAATGATGGCCGCGTTCGGGGCGTTTATCATCATGGGCGGATTATTGGCGGGCTGGCTGTCAGATTTCTTCGGCAGCAGAAGCGTGATGCTATCCATCTTATTTTTCATTCGGCTGCTTAGCCTGATTTGCCTGCTCATTCCCATTCTCGGAATCCATCATAACGAACTTTGGTACTTCGGTTTTATCCTCCTGTTCGGGCTCAGTTATACAGGCGTGATCCCGCTGACCGCCGCGTCTATTTCAGAAAGCTATCAAACAGGATTGATCGGTTCGCTTCTAGGCATCAATTTTTTTATCCATCAAATTGCCGGTGCGCTCAGTGTGTACGCGGGCGGTTTGTTTTTTGACATGACTCATGGTTATTTGCTGATTATTGTTGTGTGCATCGTGTTTGTGGGTTTATCGGCTGTAATAGAGCTGGTGCCGTTTTTAGATAAACAGAAGGCAAAAGAAACCCACCATTCCATATAAAAGGATCAGCACTGTCAATGCTGATCCTTTTTAAATTTGAGTTTTTTTGTTCCGATATTTCTAAGGATAATCTCCTTGAATCTGTTCATTTCCTCTTTGGAATGAAAAAAACGTTTTGGGATCGCAATATATTGGCCACTTGATGTATTGACCCTGAAGATATTTTTATATTCGAAAACAGCTGTGATTTCATTCCAATTGAAAATGAGGTCATATTTTTTAGAACATATACGAATTCCTTCTTGGTTCAGAGTATATGTTCTTTTAGATTTCATCCGTTCGTTCTTCTTGTATGCTCTGGAAAACTTCACATATAGAAGAAGGAGGAGCAGCAGTGTAAACAGAACTGACATCACGATAATCAAAATACTGTTCATAAACAAGTTAAGCGCGTCACTGCCATAAACGATACGGGGCCATCCGTTAATGAAGTTAACTGCAGCAAATATGGCGCAAAACAACAGAAAGTAAAAGCATGATATTTTTGCGATTTGATAAAAAAAGATTTCTCTTACATCCTTAAAAGCGATTTCTCCTGGAAGATTGATACTTTCACTAGCATATTGAACCATACAGTACATTCACACCTCAAACCAAGTATTTCCTATCAGTCTAGCACGGTTTCTCATTTTTTTACAGAGGTGCGATGGCGGCTTGTTTTTTTCTCCAGGTTGATATTGCTCCCCAGCACGCCAATAATTATACAAACGGCGCCGGCGAGATGATACCACGCTAGGCTTTCGTTGAGAATCATGACTCCCGCAATCATCGTCACGATGGTGGACACATGATTAAAAGCGCTCATTTTAAACGCCTCAATCCGTGACAGCGTATAGTTAGACAAAAACGAAGTGACGAGTGAAGATAGCACACCCAAATACACAATCGCGAGAACAAAGCCGGGCTCCCGGAATGTCTGAAAATAAGTGCCGACAGTCCCAGCCGCTCCGTGGCGCACAAGGGCGATCGCGTTAAAAACGACAAAACCGATCGCTGACATAATGTAGGTGAGCTCGGTCAGCTTGAAGCGCTGCGTCATTTTTCTGGCAGCGGTATTGTACATCGCGGAGGACAAAGCGGACAGCAGGATCAGCAAAGAGCCTTTTAAGCTGGCTGATTCCACGTCAACGCCTTTCATCACAAAAATAAACATGACGCCGGCAACGGATAAAACGGTGAACCCCTTCTGCGCCCACGTCGAGCGTTCCTTTAAAACATAAGCGGCAAAGATCATCGTGAAAATCGGAATGGCTGCCTGAATAATTCCCGCTTCAGAAGAGGTCGAGTACACAAGGCCAAATGCCTGAAAGCTGAAAAACAACGCCGGATACAGCAGGGCGAGCGGCAAAATGGCAATGACGTCCTTTACACGGATTGATAGTTTTACCCAGCCGAATAAGACCGGTACAGTGGCCGCAGCAAACGCAATGGTGAACCGATGCGCCAGAATATCAAACGGTTCGGCTGTTTGCAGTGCGATTTTTACGAATAGAAAGGATAAACCGATAATGAATGAATATAAGATAGCCGCCATATAAGCGGAGGCTAGCTGATGTTTAACCATAATGGGAGGTGCTCCTTTACCTGAATTGCAGCGCCGGTCGCTCTATTATATTGTATGGCTGTGACCAGAACGGTACAATGAGAAAAACGATGAACTGTACCGGTACAAAACAGGGGGTGTACGCATGGAGAAGTATATGAGTCTTTTGACGAGAATAGAGGAGATGATCCAAAGCAGCGCCTATCAAGAAGGAGACAGGCTTCCGTCCATCCGCCAGATGTCCGCCCGCTATCACGTCAGCAAAAGCACAGTCATCCGCGCATTGCATGAGCTGGAAAAGCGCCACCTCATCTACTCCGTTCCGAAAAGCGGCTATTATATAGTGAAAAAAACGGGGAAATCAAAAAGCGGGCAGCCTGGCCCCATCGACTTTGCCACATCTGCGCCGGACCCCGATGTATTTCCGTATCTAGATTTTCAGCACTGCCTCAACAAAGCGATTGATACATACAAAAACGATTTATTTATATATGGAACGCCAAAGGGGCTTCCATCGCTGATCCGCGTACTCCGAAAGCTGCTGGCCAATCAGCAGGTATTTGCGGATGAAGGGCATATTTTTATTACATCGGGTGTCCAGCAGGCGTTATCCCTGCTTTGTGCCATGCCATTCCCAAATGGGAAAGAAAAGATCGCCATTGAACAGCCGGGCTATCATTTGATGGTTGAACAGCTTGAGACGCTGGGGATACCCGCCGTCGGAGTGAGACGAACGGAAGAGGGGCTCGATTTGGCCGCGGTTGAGCGGCTGTTTCGGACAGAACCGATCAAATTTTTCTATACGATGCCGCGTTTCCATAACCCGCTTGGCTGCTCCTTGTCAGAGCGTGATAAACAAGAGCTTGTGAGACTGGCACAAACGTATGATGTCTATCTCGTTGAGGATGATTATCTCGGTGATCTGGAGGAAAATAAAAAGGCAGATCCGATGTACGCATATGATCTGTCCTCGCATGTCATCTATCTGAAAAGCTTTTCAAAAATGATGTTTCCCGGCCTTCGCGTGGGGGCCGCTGTTTTGCCGGATGCGCTGACTGACACGTTTCACTCGTACAAAAAGCTGAACGACATCGACTGCTCGATGATTTCTCAAGCTGCGTTAGAAATTTATCTGAAAAGCGGTATGTATAGCAGGCATAAGGAGAAAATCCGCGCCTCCTATAAGGAACGGTCACTGAAGCTTCATCAAGCCATCCACACACATAGTCAGCTGGGAAGGGGGCGCTTCACGTTTTCCAGTGAACAAGCACCCTGCATGCACACCCACCTGATGCTTCATCGGGATCTGCCAGCCTCAAGGGTGATTCAAAGGCTGAAAAAACAAGGGGTACTCCTTGAGGCGATAGACCGTCATTATTTATCAGATTATCCGAAAGATAATCTATTAAAAATCAATATTTCCAATGTGAAGACGGAAGATATTGAGCGCGGCGTCAAGCTGCTGATGAGCCATTTATAAAAGCGCTTCGCACGAAACCATTATGATATCCTCGGGGAAATCAGGGTGCGCGGCGCATACAGCCATTTTGTAGCTGGGATCCACGTCATAGGTTTTGATATAGCAAGGTGTATGGCTGTCCGGAAGCTCAATGGATACTTGTCCGTCCTGATGCAGACGCACCGAAAAAGAATCAAGCGGAAGCGATAAGCCTTTGCCTTCCTGTTTGATAAAGCTTTCTTTCATTGACCATAGATGATAAAAATAGTCTGTCTGTTCGTCCTTGTCCTTTGCTATAAGGTCGCTGTACTCTGTTTTTGAAAAGAAACGTTTGGCGATCTCAAGGCTGATCGGTTTCGTTTTTTCGATATCTATGCCGATCGGCTGTGAATCAAACGCGCAAATGACCCAGCGGCCAGAGTGAGAAATATTGAAATGGGCGTCGGGAAGATCGGGGATGCAGGGCTTTCCGTATTCCTGTGCGCTGAAGCGGATATCAGCTTTGTCCAGCTGATACTGCTTGCTGATGACTGAGCGAACGAGCACATCTCCCAGCAGGGTGCGGTGAGCATCTTCTTTATGATAAAACCTCCGGCATTTCTCCCGTTTTTCAGGCGATATGAAAGACATGAACCGTTCAGTCTCTTCCTGCGTAAGCGGGCGGTCCATATAAATTCCGTAAATCTTCATTCTAGATCCTCCGTCTGCAAAAGTTTGTCAAAACCATCCTATCATACTTCAATTAGACTCATATAGAGGAGAAAATAAAAAAACAAAGCCAGGGGCTTTGTTTTTAATGTAAGGGCGGAGTTGCTTTCACAGCGGCGGTCCGCCTTGCTACAGCATAGTTCAGCAGCTGGATTGACTGCGGCAATGAAAAACGCAAAATGAGTCCGGTAAAGATGGCGGTCAAAATGGTGCCAAAACCAATCGGGCCGCCCATGCCCCATGCCGCAAACAAAATGGTTATTTCCATGCCGTTCCGCACCCATTGCACATTCCAGCCTGTTTTTTCTGTAATCAGCATCATCAGTGAATCACGCGGCCCCGCGCCAAGGCCTGCTGATACATAAACACCGACGCCGTAACCGATCAGCACTACGCCGAGAGAGAAGACGATGACGGAGCCCGTATAGGTCGAGGGGGCGGGCAGAATGAAATTGAAAAAATCTATAAATACACCTATGAGCACCATATTCAGTATGGCGCCAATTTTCGGCCAAGCCCTCGTGAACAATGACGTTAATCCGACGATGAGCGCTCCAATAATGATGGACCACTGGCCGACGGTGAGCCCGAAGTGCTGAAACAGGCTGTAATGAAATGCATCCCACGGACTAATGCCGAGTGCTTTTGCTTCTATCGTCAGGGATACACCAAAAGCCAAAATGATCAAACCGGCAAAATAAAATGTCCAGCGCAGAACAAGTTCTTGCTTCACGTGAGGTCCCTTCTTTCGTAAAAATCAGTCGATTGTCATTGTAGCATATCTGACAGAAGGGCGGAATAGGCGAAAGGGGCTCAACAAAAAAACAGGGCGCCTGCGAACGCCCTGTTTTTCTGATTATAGCGGGTTTAAAATCCGGTTCAAGAACCGCTGTGTCCGTTCTTCTTTTGGTGCGGAAAAAATTTGCTCCGGCGGTCCCTGTTCCACGATGACACCGCCGTCTATGAAGACGACTTCGTCCGCCACATCCTGTGCGAATTTGATTTCATGCGTCACGACGACCATGGTCCAGCCTTCATTGGCCAAATCCTTGATTACCTTCAGCACCTCTCCGACAAGCTCGGGATCAAGCGCTGAGGTCGGTTCGTCAAACAGCATGAGCTCTGGCTGAATCGCCAGGGCGCGGGCAATGCCGACGCGCTGCTGCTGGCCGCCGGAAAGCTGGAACGGATATAAATCCATTTTGTCCTTCAATCCGACTTTATCAAGAAGCTGGATCGCTTCTTTTCTGACTTCCTCTTTGTTCCGTTTTTGCACCTGAACAGGGCCCTCCATCACGTTTTCGAGGGCTGTGCGGTGCGGAAACAGGTGATACGCCTGAAATACCATTCCGGATTTTCGGCGAAGCTTTAGGATATCCGCCTGTTTCACCTTTTTGGAAAAATCGATGGAGAAATCATCAAATGCAAGCTCTCCGCGATTCGGGATCTCCAGTGCATTCAGGCAGCGGAGCAGCGTCGTTTTCCCTGAACCTGAAGGCCCAAGTATGGCGATGACTTTTCCTTTTTCAATCTTCATATCTATCTTTTTTAAAATTTCATTTTCACCGAATGATTTGTTTAATCCTTTAACGGTAAGCATACCCGGAACCTCCTTATTTGGCCACGTAGCGGTCAAGACGCCGTTCGATGACATGCTGGACGAGTGAAAGCAGGAAGCAGATTATCCAATAAATAAAGGCTGCTTCAATATAGATCACTAAAATCTGATCAAGATTCCGCGCGCCGATTTCCTGGGCTTTTCTGAATAGCTCAGCGACCAGAATTTGAGAGGCGAGGGATGTATCTTTTATCAGGCTGATAAAGGTATTGGATAATGGCGGGATCGACACACGAAACGCCTGCGGCAAAATCACGCGGAACAGCGTTTTCTGATGTGTCATGCCGATTGTGTAGCCGGCTTCCCATTGCCCTTTCGGCACGGATAAAATAGATGCCCGTATGATTTCAGATGCATAGGCGCCGACGTTTAATGAAAAGGCGATAACTGCGCTTGGAAATGGATCTAATGTAACATTAAAGGTCGGGAACAGATAGAAAATGATGAACAATTGAACGAGAAGAGGAGTGCCGCGTATCGCGGATACATATACGCTGAACACCCATCTCAAAGGTCTCACTTTCGACATTCTGGCAAGCGCCGTAATCAGCGCCAGGATCATTCCAAATATAAAGGAAAGAATGGTAAGGGGAATCGTATAGTAGATTCCCCCTGAAAGTATCGGCCAGAATGACTGCTGCACCAGATCCCACGGGATCGCCGTGCCAAGCGTCAATGCCGGCAGATTATTTAGAAACATCTTCGCCGAACCATTTTTTAGAAATTTTAGAAAGAGTCCCGTCCTCTTTCATTTCTTTTAATGCTTTGTTGACTTGGTCAACGACCTCGCCGCTTCCTTTGCGGAACGTGAAATATGTTGATTGCGGATCGCCTGTTTCAAACGCGATTTTTACATTTTTGTTGCCTGATGTTTTTAAGTAGTTCAACACGGCAAGCTTATCGTTGTACGTCATATCGACGCGGCCCTGCTGGATCAATTGAAGGGATTGTGCCAAGCCTTCAACGCCTTCCACTTTCGCACCCGCATCTGTAGCTAATTTGTTGTAATTGCTTGTCAGTGATTGAGCTGACGTTTTTCCTTTTACATCTGCTTCAGACTTAATATCGTTGTTGTCTTTTTTCGTCACGACAACCGCTCTTGATGTTGTGTATTTATCTGAGAAATCGTATTTGTCTTCGCGATCTGTTTTTCCGACTTGGTTGGCAATGACGTCAAACCGTTTAGAATTCAGGCCGGCAAACATACTGTCCCATTGCGTTTCCTTAAAATCGACTTTCAGCCCAAGGCGTTTTGCGACTTCTGTGATGACTTCCACATCATAGCCAGTCAGCTTATCAGTGTCTTTGTCGTGGTAAGTGAACGGTTCGTATGTACCTTCCGTACCGACTGTCAGGACACCTTTTTTCTTAATTGAAGCCCAAAGATCGCCGTCTTTTGCGTTATCTTTTGACTGATTGCCATTTCCTGCTCCGCAAGCTGCAAGAGCTGCAATGCTTACGACCATGAATAAAGCCAATAATGCTTTTTTCATCTTATTCCCCACTTTTCTGGTTGATTTTATTGAAATAAAAAAATAGCTTACAAATCTAAAGGATAACTTTTTTTTAGTATGAGTCAAGTAATTGGTTTTCATAAGGCCATTCTTTTAAAATAAATTCAAAAATTGCTGTACCGGTTTTGGCAAATAACTGTCCGTTCTCCACATGACAGCCGGTGTCATGATGAAGGGATTGTTTTCAATATGGACGGTGTGAACGTGGTTTCTCATATGAATGGGAATCATCGTGACGGGCAGAATGGACGCGCCGAATCCGGATGAGACGAGACTGAGCAAAGTTGCGGAATCGTGGCATTCGCAAACAATGCGCGGCTCAAGATTCAAACGATGAAATTCATTCATCACCTGATTATAGACGCCCTTTCCGTTGACAGGCCGCAGCAGAATCAGCGGAAATGAAGGAATGTCCTCCATTTTAATGGTGTCTCCGCACGGATATCCGGATTCTTCTGAAAGCACGAGCACACATGGAATATCATCAAGCTGTTTGAATTGGACGGTGTCGCTTTTGATTAGCGTTGTCGTGACCGCGGCATCGATTTGACGGCTTTCCAGCAGCTCTAACAGCGTCGCGGGCTCATTTTCCCAAATATTAAAGGTGAGGTGCGGGTATCTCTCTTTGATTTGTGTTACTTTTTCGAGCATCAAAGCGGCGCAATAAATCGTTGAACCTACGGCCAGCGTGCCGGCTACCTCCTCCTTCAGCTCTTGTACCTCAATGACGGCATCCTCAAACCTGTGCAGAATCTCCTTGGCTCTTTTCAAAAAAACAGTTCCTTCATATGTAAGGGTCATTTGCTTTTTTTTATTTCGGTCAAACAAAACGACACCAAGCTCGTCCTCCAGCTGTTTGAGCTGCCTGCTTAAAGGCGGCTGCGCCATGTGAAGCTTTTTGGCAGCGGACGTGATCTTCTGTTCTTGGGCGATGGTAATGAAATATCGAAGCTGTCGAATATCCAAAAGAAAGGCCTCCTTTATATACCTTTTAGGTATTAAATATAGATTTAACAGATATTTTTCATATGGATATATCAGGAGTATGATGGAAATGAAAGCAGAATTCAAGCGTAAAGGAGGGGACAAAGTGAAACTCGTTGTCGGAATGACAGGGGCAACAGGGGCCATTTTTGGGGTCAGGATGCTGGAGTGGCTGAAGGCCGCCGAAGTGGAAACCCATCTCGTTGTGTCTCCTTGGGCGAACGTCACGATCAAACACGAAACAGGCTATACCTTAAAAGAAGTAGAACAACTGGCCACATACACATATTCGCATAAGGACCAGGCGGCAGCCATTTCAAGCGGTTCGTTTGATACCGATGGAATGATTGTGGCGCCGTGCAGCATGAAATCTCTCGCGAGCATTCGCACCGGGATGGCGGATAATCTGCTGACACGTGCGGCGGATGTCATGCTCAAGGAAAGAAAAAAACTCGTCCTCTTAACGAGAGAGACGCCTTTGAACCAGATTCATCTCGAAAATATGCTAGCGCTTACGAAGATGGGCACCATCATTCTTCCACCGATGCCGGCATTTTATAATCAGCCGCGCAGCTTAGAGGAAATGGTTGACCATATTGTATTCAGAACGTTGGACCAATTCGGCATTCGCCTTCCTGAAGCGAAACGCTGGAATGGGATTGAGAAATAAAAAGGAGGAGCTTGATTATGGCTTATCAAGATTTCAGAGAATTTCTCGCTGCCCTTGAAAAAGAAGGACAGCTGCTAACAGTGAATGAAGAGGTAAAGCCCGAGCCGGATTTAGGAGCCGCAGCGCGCGCAGCCAGCAATCTTGGCGATAAAAGCCCCGCGCTCTTATTTAACAACATTTACGGCTATACCAACGCACAAATTGCGTTGAATGTGATCGGCTCTTGGCCGAACCATGCGATGATGCTGGGCATGCCAAAAGACACGCCGGTTAAAGAACAGTTCTTTGAATTTGCGAAGCGTTATGACCAGTTTCCAATGCCAGTGAAACGTGAGGAAACAGCACCGTTTCATGAAAATGAAATCACAGAAGACATCAACTTGTTCGATATACTACCTCTTTTCAGAATTAACCAAGGAGATGGCGGCTACTATTTAGACAAAGCGTGCGTCATTTCACGTGATCTTGAAGATCCTGACAACTTCGGCAAACAAAACGTCGGCATTTACAGAATGCAGGTGAAAGGAAAAGACCGCCTCGGCATTCAGCCTGTGCCGCAACACGATATTGCGATCCATCTGCGTCAAGCTGAAGAACGCGGCATCAATCTTCCGGTCACGATTGCGCTTGGCTGTGAGCCGGTCATTACAACGGCGGCATCGACTCCGCTTCTATACGATCAATCAGAATACGAAATGGCAGGCGCCATTCAAGGCGAACCATATCGCATCGTCAAATCAAAGCTGTCCGATCTTGATGTTCCGTGGGGCGCTGAGGTGGTGCTTGAAGGTGAGATCATCGCCGGAGAGCGTGAATATGAAGGACCGTTTGGTGAATTCACAGGCCATTATTCCGGCGGACGCAGCATGCCGATCATCAAAATTAAACGCGTGTATCACAGAAACAATCCGATTTTTGAACATCTATACTTAGGCATGCCTTGGACAGAATGTGATTACATGATCGGCATTAACACTTGTGTGCCGCTTTATCAGCAGTTAAAAGAAGCGTATCCGAATGAAATTGTCGCTGTGAACGCCATGTATACTCACGGGTTAATCGCAATTGTATCAACAAAAAACCGCTACGGCGGATTTGCGAAAGCAGTCGGCATGCGCGCGCTCACAACACCGCACGGACTCGGCTACTGCAAAATGGTCATTGTCGTTGACGAGGATGTCGATCCGTTCAACCTTCCGCAGGTCATGTGGGCGCTTTCGACCAAAATGCATCCGAAGCACGATGCAGTCATCATTCCGGACTTATCGGTCCTGCCGCTTGACCCTGGATCTAATCCATCAGGTATTACTCACAAAATGATTCTTGACGCTACGACACCAGTTGCGCCGGAAACAAGAGGCCATTATTCACAGCCGCTTGATTCTCCACTAACAACGAAAGAATGGGAACAAAAACTAATGGATTTAATGAATAAATAAGGAAAGGATGATTCGATATGCATACATGTCCTCGATGCGACTCAAAAAAGGGAGAAGTCATGAGCAAATCGCCTGTAGAAGGCGCATGGGAAGTTTATCAGTGCCAAACATGTTTTTTCACATGGAGATCCTGTGAGCCGGAAAGCATTACAAATCCGGCGAAATACAATCCTGCGTTTAAAATTGATCCCAAGGAAACAGAAACAGCAATTGAAGTTCCGGCTGTGCCGGAGCGAAAGGCTTGATCAGCGTGAACTGTATGTCAGACCGCCTCTTTGAGCTGCTTGACGGGAATCGCTTGAATGAGAAGCAGCATGAGGCTTTCGTTCTGCAAACGGTAGCGGAGGACGGCTGGCCGCACGCCGCTATGATCAGTGCGGGAGAAATCATTGCTCTGAGCCGAACTGAAATCCGAATCGCTCTGTGGAAAAACACAATGACTGCGGCCAACATCCTTCGCACAGGAAAAGCACAGTTCACGGCATGGTGGAAGGGAGCGGCTCATTACGTAAAGCTTGAATGCGCCCCTTTGCCGCCTTTAGAAGATGCCGAATATGAAAGAGAACGTTTTTCCTGCCGGATCGTTTCAGCGAAGGAGGACGTTGCGAAATACGCTGATTTAACTTCCGGTGTCCATATCCAGCTTCACAGCCCTGAAGAGGTGCTGAGCAGATGGGAAAAGACGCTGGAGGAATTAAAAAGGTAATAACGATAGCCTGACGCCATGCGTCAGGCTTTTTTTATATAATGAAAACAAAGGGGGCGTGAGAAATGGAACGTACAGGGATCTGTCACTCGGACGGTTTTGATTTAGCTTATCGAATCGAGGGAGAGGGCGCACCCATCCTTGTGATCGGGAGTGCGGTTTACTATCCGCGACTTTTTTCTTCAGACATCAAACAGAATTATCAATGGGTGTTTGCAGACCACAGGGGATTTGCCAAGCCAAACCGGGAATTGCGGGCAGAGGATGCGAGGCTTGATGCCGTTTTGGAGGATATAGAAAGGGTTAGAATGTCTCTTCAGCTTGAGGATGTCGTCATCTTGGGCCATTCCGGGCACGCTTTTATGGCTTTAGAATATGCCAGAGCATATCCTGAACATGTTCGGAAGGTTGCGCTTTTCAATACTGCACCTGATAACAGTGAAGAAAGACAGCGAAAAAGCGAAGCGTTTTTCATGGAAACAGCCAGCCTTGAGAGAAAGAAACGGTTTGAAAAAGACATCGCGAAGCTGCCGCAGGACATCGAACAAGATCCCGAAAGACGGTTCGTGCATATGTGTATCCGCGCTGAAGCAAAAAGCTTTTATCAAGAGCGGCCGCACGCTGCGGCTTTATGGGACGGCGTATTCACGAATATGCCGATCATTGATGAATTATGGGGCAATACATTTGCCCAGCTTGATCTTGTTGAGCGGTTAGCCGATGTTCAAGTGCCGGTGTGTATCGGCTTAGGCAGATACGATTATCTGGTTGCGCCTGTTACGCTGTGGGATGGTGTTGAGGGGGTATATCCCCATGTAGAGAAGATTATTTTTGAGAAGAGCGGCCATCAGCCGATGCTGGAAGAACCGCAAGCCTTTGATCAAAGCTTCAGCAAATGGATGGACAAATAAAAAACAGCCCGCAGATCAAAATCCGCGGGCTGTTTATTATTATAAGACCCCTTTCATCGCGCGTTTGATAATCGGCGAGAGCAGCAGGAGAATGCCGCCAAGTACGATAGAAATCAAACCGATGGTGCCGAAGTAAGTTGTTTCAGGAATTTTATCAAACAATCCGGCTACTTGGGCATTGATCGCTTGGGCTGCTGCGTTAGTCAGAAACCACATACTCATTGTCTGTGCAGAGAATGCAGCTGGCGCCAGTTTCGTTGTCACGGATAAACCGACTGGAGACAGGCACAGCTCTCCAAGCACGACAAGCAGGAAGCTGAGAACGAGCCACATCGGGCTTACGAGTGCTTCTTTCCCTTGCATAGCCGGGAATACCATAATGATAAATGACAATCCGGCTAAAATAATTCCAATTGAGAATTTAACTGGTGTAGACGGCTGGCGTTTGCCAAGCTTCATCCAGAGCCATGCGAATATTGGCGCAAAAATGACGACAAACAATGGATTTAATGATTGGAACCAAGATGATTGAAGTTCTAATCCGCCCAATGAAAGTCTTATGCGTTCATCAGCGTATACCGCAAGAATGGTCGCTCCCTGTTCCTGAATGGCCCAGAACATGACAGCACCGATAAACAAAGGAATGTAAGCGGCAAGACGAGATTTTTCTGTTTTGTCCGCTTTTTTGCTTGTAAACATGATGATGAAATAAATAACAGGAATCAAAATACCGAGAATACTTACAAGGTCGATGAAACGATTGATCGTCAGCACGCCTGTTTGTACAGAGATAATCACTGCGATCGCCACAATGATAACACCAATTCCGGTGCCAATTGCAGATTTTTTAGACAGCGGATTCGGCACATTGGAACCTGCAAGCCCGAGGTTTTTCTTTCTTGTCAAAGCAAATACGATAAGTCCAAGAAGCATTCCAACCGCGGCGGTTCCGAAGCCGAGATGATAGTTGTACTTCTGTCCGAGTGTTCCGACAATTAACGGCGCGAGTAAACCACCGAGGTTAATCCCCATGTAGAAAATACTGAAACCTGAGTCGCGGCGCGGGTCTTCTTTCGTGTAAAGATCTCCAACGACGCTCGAAACGTTTGGTTTTAATAAGCCTGTTCCGATAATAATAAGCACCATGCTGATATAGAATGCTATCGCGCTGCCCGGATAGGCGAGTGCAATGTGGCCGAACATAATGAATATGCCGCCGTAAAACACGGTGTTTGCGGTACCGAATACCCGATCAGCGAGCCATCCGCCAATAATAGTGGACATGTATACAAGTGATCCGTAAATCGACATAATGGCAACCGCAGTGCCTTTGTCAAAGCCAAGCCCTCCGTTTACCGTCTCTGTATACAAATAGTAAAGCAAGATTGCTCTCATTCCATAGTAAGAGAAACGCTCCCAAAATTCGGTGAAAAATAGTGTAAATAGTCCTCGCGGGTGACCAAAGAACCCTTTTTGCGGGACGCTTTTAATGATACTTTCGTTATCAATCGAAGCCATGTCAGCCAAACCCTTTCTTAAAAAAGTGTATTATAAAAATCATATTCTTATATAATACTTGTGTCAATATAATTTATACTCATTTCAAGAAGTTCCAGAATAGAAAAAATATAAACGTATAAAAATAGTGAATATATACTGGTTCTTAGGTCTTTTTTCGTAAGGTTTTCTTACAAAACTATTCCTTTATATTTTTTTAATAAAATTTTAGAGAAATGTACAAGCAGATCGGGCCTTTGTGAGTATCATGATAGTAATCATGGAGAAGGAGGCTGGCAATTGGCTGAATTCATATTAAATGCGGCGGATTTCGGTATTTCAGGAGATGGTAAAACGGATTCAACAGAATTGATTAATCAATGCCTCAGTACGGCTGTTTCGAAAGGATATCACACTGTCTGGTTCCCAAAAGGGACATATCTAATAGACGGAACGCTCGGAGGACATCCCAATCAAAAATTTCGCAACGCTGGCATCATTGTTCCCGGAAACCTTGAGATTATAATGGACCCAGAGTGTATCATCAAAGTAATTCCGAACAGTTCGTGGGGGTATTCCGCATTTTATGTAGGCAAGCAAGAGAATATAACCATTACCGGAGGACAAATTATCGGCGAGCGCGATGAGCATACGTATGTGTCCGCAGGGATAAGATCAACCCATGAATGGGGCTTCGGCATTTGCATTGAAGGATGTTCGAATGTTGTCATTGATGATGTCAAAGTTTCTGATTTCACCGGGGACGGGATCATTGTCAGTCCGTTGGGGTTAAAGACAGCTAATAATTATCGAACGTCAGAGCATATAACCATTCGCCGCTGTGAGGTTCGGCGGTCGAGGAGAAATAACATTTCCATAACCGGTTGTGACATGGTCACGGTGGAGGAGTGCGTAATTGAAGATGCCGGAACGGGAAATGGGACAGCGCCGAGATTCGGAATTGACATAGAAGGCTATGGCGAAGGTGATATTGACTACGAAGAACCAATCAATGTATCCATTCGCAATAACCATTTTATCGGAAATGTTTCAAGTTCTGTGACCAATTTTAACGGATACGGCGTTTTAATAGAAGGAAACCACTCAGACAATACGATCAGCTATGGGTATGGAACCCAAACGGTGATTAAAGGGAATATTCTCAGACCGGCAAAAAACGTAGCTACTGTGACTAGAGTCGGGATTACCGGACTTGGTGTGTCACAAGGAAAAGAGAGCAGTGATGCGGTGATTGCCGGCAATCTTATCACCGGGTTTTCAACCGGGATTGATGTCAGAGGAAAGAGCGTTCTAGTCACGAACAACAAAATCAGTAACTTTGAAAACACAGGGATATTGGTTTATCAGTCTTCCGATGTAAAGGTAGACGGCAACCAGATTCAAAACGGACTGTCTGACACAAGGAGGAGTACCGGACTGCGTGCAGTGCTGTCAGATGATATCGCTTTTCTGAATAACTGCCTCATTGAAGTCATCGACGGTGTGAACAGTTCCGGCGGCGATATGATTATCAAAGATAATGTGCTGAGAAAATTCAGCCGGGGAATTTGGATCGCTCAAGGAAATGCGGTGATTGAAGGAAATACAATGATCCCCGATGCGTTTGAGGGAGCCTTGGAATCGTATACTGTTTCCGTCACGAACAATGCTGGCGCCGTCATCAAAAACAATACATTTAAAGAATTTAAAAATTATCCGATTTACTGCTCCACAAGTGCGAAAACCTCTATTATCAGCAACCACTTTGAGAGATCCCCGCTTTTGGTCACCATCTACATCAGCACCGGTGTACATGAGATTTTTGATAACACCATTTCAGTCAACAGAACAGCCGGAAATCCGATTGTCATTTATGTCAACGGTTCTGCAGGCTCTATCATCTCTGGAAACACCATCAATAACCTCTCAGCTGGCACGGCGACAGCCATTCAAACAAACACCTCAACCAATTCCAAAATCATCGGCAATCGCATCTTCAAAGGAACAATCAGCAAACATACAAGCGATACAGCAGACGGCAATATTATCGCCTGAAAAAAGCACCCCGCTCTAGGGGTTCTTTTTTTTCGATTGATAGATCATGTACATTTCTCTGACCAGTACCAAAACAAAAAATAAAAGGATGACCCATTCTGCAAACGTCGTCATTTTGAAGCTGGACATATTGTTATAAGCGGCTTTTGTCAAACTGAAACCTTGCAGCATGTCCATGAGAACAGAAATGGTTAATAAACAAATTAATATGATCCCTGTCACGCCTAATATTTTCATGCTTCATCACCCTCCTCCTATAGTGTCTATCTTTATCAGCGAAGTTATACCGCAGTCATGCATGCATAATCTCACCTTCAGAAGGAAGAATATGAGAAAACGACAAGGAAAGGTATTTTGTGTATGCCTTTATTTTCTAAGCGAAAGAACCATTCAATAGACAAACAAAAAACAGAAGAAGAGAATCACGAACAGCAGCATGAAAAAGATAGTCCGGTTCTTGTATCCCCAAGTTTGGCAAAAAACATAGCGGAAACGAAGAAGAAGGTCGGAAGCAGCTCCGACGTCATCATTCGCGAGATCAAAATTGGGGAACAGGACCGCGTTCATTTGGCGATTATATATATCGCAGGTTTGGTTGATAACACGACAATTTACGAATCATTAATCGATCCTTTGGTTCAGGATCAGTCCATCCAAAATTCTCATGCCATCCAGCAGATTCTTGAAAAAACGCTCCCTCTGGGCGGAGTGAAAGCTGAAAAGAGCTGGGTTAAGCTGTTTACTGAATTGATGCTTGGAAATGCGCTGGTTTTTGCCGACGGTTCCGATGAGGCGCTTATCTGCAGCACACAGGGCGGGGAGCAGCGTTCCATCCAAGAGCCGAGTACCCAGGTGTCCTTCCGCGGCCCGCGCCAAGGATTTACAGAGTCTCTGCAAACGAATACTTCAATGATCCGGCGCTACATTAAAAATCCGAATCTGTGGGTTGAAAAAATGAAAATCGGCTCTGTCACAAATACCGATATCGCTCTTATGTACATTAAAGGAGTATGTGATGAAAAGGTGCTGAAGGAAGTGAAACAGCGCCTGAAAAAAATAGACATTGACAGTATTTTAGAATCCGGATATATCGAGCAGCTGATTGAAGATGAAACCTTTACGACATTTCCGACCATGTATCACACAGAACGCCCTGATGTTGTAGCAGGAAACCTGTTAGAAGGAAGATTCGCGATTGTTGTGGACGGAACGCCGTTTGTGCTCATTGCACCGGCCTTATTTATTCAATTCTTTCAGTCAGTCGAAGACTATTATTCACGTTTTGATATTGCGACGAGCATTCGGATTCTGCGGATTTTAATTTTTTTTATTTCACTTATCGCACCAGCTGTTTATGTGGCAGCCACAACGTTTCACCAGGAAATGATTCCGACACAGCTGTTAGTCGTGATTGCAGCCCAGCGGGAAATCGTGCCGTTTCCCGCTGTTGTTGAGGCGCTTACGATGGAGGTTGCTTTTGAGATCCTCAGGGAAGCCGGCGTCAGGCTGCCGCGGGTTGTCGGCTCGGCGGTGTCAATCGTAGGTGCGCTTGTGATCGGGCAAGCTGCTGTCCAAGCTGGCATCGTCTCTCCGGCCATGGTCATTATCGTTGCCATCACCGCGATTGCCAGTTTTGCGACACCGGCTTTCGCCATGGCGATTTCAGCCCGTCTCATTCGATTTATCTTTATCATTGCGTCCTCTATTATGGGGTTTTACGGGCTGGTTTTAGGCATTATTATGATGTTTGTCCATTTATGCAGCCTGCGCTCTTTCGGTGTTCCTTACATGTCGCCGCTTGCACCTTTTTCCTCACAAGGGGTAAAAGACACACTGTTCAGGGTTCCGTGGTGGGCTGATGAAAAAAGGCCGGAGTCGATCAGCAAGGAAGATAAGGTGCGGCAGGGGAAAGATCAGCGCCCAGAACCTGACGCTTCACGCGGAATGGTAAACAAGGACTTGGAAGAAGGGGATCAGAATGGTACGTAAACGTGTATTAGCCGTTCTCATGCTTTTGAGCGTCATTGTGATGCCCGGCTGCTGGGATAAACGGGAACTGACAGACCTTGCGATTATCTCGGCGATTGGCATCGATCGGACGAACGAAGGCAATTACGTGCTGCATTTTCAAATTATCAATCCCGGAAATGTTGCCGGCGGGCTTCAGGGGGGCGGTGCTGGAGACAGGCCGCCTATATCGGTCTATTCCGTTGAAGGCGACAATATGACGGAAGCACTCAGAAAAGCCTCCATGAAGGTATCACGGCGGCTTTACTTTGCCCATACCAATCTGGTTGTGATCAGTGAAAAGCTCGCGAAAGAGGAAGGCTTGGATTTTGTGTTGGATAACCTTGACCGCGATACAGAATTCAGGTCAACGGCGACAATGGTCATCGCCCATAAAACAAAAGCTGAAAATATCGTAAAAATCCTGACGCCGATTGATAAAATCCCGTCAAATAAAGTGAATAAAACACTCGACTTTACGGAGGCACAATATGGCCGGGTGGTCAAAACCAATATTCAGGACGTCGTGAAAACACTTGCCATCACTACAAAAGCGCCGGTTATTCCGGGATATATGATGATTGGTGACGATAAAAAAGGAATCAGCATGGAAAACACGCAGGCGACCGATCCGAAAGCCATTCTTCAGGCAGACGGCTTGGCGGTTTTTAATAAGTCAGGCCATTTAAAGTACTGGATTGAGGATAAGGAAAGCGTTGGAGCGGTTTGGCTAATGAATAAGGTTCAGCATACGTTTATTAATGCTGATTGGGGCAAGACAAAGGATGCGGTCAGCTTGCAGGTCACCCATCAAACCACAAATCTCGTACCAGAGATTAAGAACGGACGTCCGCGTATCCACGTGCATGTGGCAGTTGAAGGAATTATAGATGCTGTCAAATACCCTTTCCAATTGTCTGATCCAAAGGTGCTTGCTGCCATTGAAAAAGCTCTCAACAAAGAGCTGGAGAAAGAAATCACCAACACTGTGAAAATGATCAAGAAGAATAAAATTGACTTTGTCGGTTTTGGAGACAGGATATACAGAAAGTATCCGAAGCAGTGGAAAAAAATGAAAGACACTTGGGATAAAGAATATTTGCCGGACCTGCCAGTCGATGTGAAGGCGGAGACGTATATCAGAAGAACGGGCTTGCGAAACAATCCGATCAAACACCAGCTTGAAGATGAATAGGTCTGGAGAAAGGGGGCATGCCAGGTGGAAAAAGCCAAAATCAGCATACGGCAGCTGTTTGTCATGCTTATCATTTTTGAGCTGGGCAGCTCTTTATTGATTACACCGGGTTCAATGGCGGGCAGAGATGCTTGGATTGCAGTTCTATTAGGCTGTGCTGTCGGTTTGTTTCTTTACTATTTGTATCAAGGCATTTATCAATGTTACCCCGAATCTTCACCGAAAGAATATATGGATGATATGCTGGGAACCAAGCTGAGCTGGCTGTTTTCATTTCTGTATATCCTGTACTTTGCCTATATTGCCGCACGGGTGCTGCGGGACTTCGGGGAAATGCTGCTGACGTTTGCTTATCATGATACGCCGATTCTGATTGTGAATGCTTTATTAATGATTGTCAGCATATATGCCGTCAGAAAAGGAATTGAAGTGCTTGCGCGGTCGGCTGAACTTCTTTTCGGAGCCATGTATATACTGGGCGCCCTCGGTCTCGTGCTGATTATTGTCTCGGGTTCTATGGAGCCGCAGAATTTAAAGCCAATTTTAGCAGACGGCATTTTTCCTGTCATTCACTCAGTTTTCACGCAGACCATGTATGTTCCGTTTGGTGAAGTTGTTTTATTTGTCATGATCTTCCCTAATCTTAATGATCGAAAAGATGTGAAGAAAATAGGAATGGCCGCCATAGCCATCAGCGGATTGGTTGTTGCGCTTACCGTGGCGATGAATATTAGCGTGCTTGATGTTGATCTTACATTTAGATCCCAGTTTCCGCTTTTAAGTACGATCCAGACGATCAAGGTGGAAGAATTTCTAGACCGGCTCGATGTCTTTTTTATGCTGGCGCTGATCATCGGCGGCTTTTTTAAGGTCAGCCTTTACTTATACGCAGTGGTGGTGGGCACGTCCACGCTCTTTAAGGAAAAAAATCCTTCACAATTGGCTTATCCAATGGGATTGGGCATCTTAATCCTATCTATTACGATTGCGACTAACTTTTCAGAGCATTTGAACGAAGGCCTGAAAGTGGTGCCGCTATATATTCATTTGCCTTTTCAGGTCTTGTTTCCGCTCTTTCTGTTTATTCTAGCCGTTTGGAAAAAGAAGCGAAGGGAGAAATCAAAGGGAGCGGGAAGAAAAAAACAATAAAAAGAGCGGGGGGATGCAGCCGCCGCTCTTTTTATGTTCACTTCTATATAAAAGGGGGGATATAGGTTGCGCCCCTGTCTGCACTAACAGAGGCGCGCTTTTTTATACAGCTGCGACGTTTTCCTTTACAGCAAAGCTTCCTCTTGAAAGTCTGATGTTGATGTCCGAAACTTTTGCAATTTGCTCATCGTGCGTCACCATGATGACGCATTTATTCTCCTTGTGCGCCAGATCTTGAAAGAGCCGCACGATTTCTTTTGATGTATCCTCATCAAGGTTTCCGGTCGGTTCATCGGCTGCGATTAAATCCGTGTCACAGCAAAATGCTCTTGTAATGGAAACACGCTGCTGCTGTCCGCCGCTCAGTGTCAGCACTTTTTGCCGGGCTTGTTTTTCGCTGATTCCGATCTTCTGCAGCATTTCCAGCGCATACGCTTCTTTGTTCTTTTCTTTAGAACCAGTGATTTCCATGGCGGTTGTCACGTTCTGCAGAGCCGTCATATACGGAAGCAAGTTGTACGCCTGAAAAACAATTGATACATATTGATTTCTGAAATTTGTTAAGCCGATTTTGGAAACAGCTTTTCCATCATAAAGAATCGTTCCTTCTTTTGGTGCGTCAAGTCCGCCTGCCAGAGACAGGAAAGTGGTTTTCCCTGTCCCCGATGTGCCGACGATTGTATAGAACTTTCCTTTTTGAAAGCTGATGTTGATATCCTGAAACAATGGCTGGCTTTTGTCTTTATACCAGTACCCGACTTGTTGAAATTCTAATAAGCTCATAAATTTTCGCCTCTTTCTATTCCTGTTTTGTCAATATCGTTTTTGGATGGAGCCGCAGTACTGAAATAGACGGCAGCAATGTTGCGATGATTGCGATGATGATGCCGATTCCCCCAAGAACAAGCATGTCGTTCATAGAAACCGCGACGTTCAGCGAATCAATGACATCCACGTTTGCTGAGTTGTGGCCGAACATTCCGCCGCCCATGCCGCCACCGCCGCCAGGCATTTGTCCGCTTTGCCCGCTTGCGGTTTGCGTTGAATCAGATGACGAACTGATCTGCTGGGACAACAGCTGATTTCCGAGCTGGTTCGCGACTAGATTTCCTGTCAATGAAGCGATGCCAATTGCAATAATGGCCACGATCAGAATTTCAGTTAAGAACTGTCCGATCAATTTCCAGCGTTTTTCGCCGATCGCCATTAATACGCCCATCTCATATTTGCGTTCTCTGATTGACATCATGACAATCAGACCGAGAATGACAGCGCCTGCCACTGACACAAGATACACGACGTTTTTAGAAAAAGAAGCTACATTTTCAATCGGGCCGACCATTTGCTGATAAAGCTGATCGTTTGTATTCAATGTGAATGTATCAAAATCAATCGATGTTTTCTTGGCTGCTTTTACGAAAGCATCAATATTTTTGGCATCATCCATATAGTAAACAGCTGAGTCAATCGTATTTTTGTAGTCGTCACTTTTCAGTGCTGCTGTCGCTGTGTAAGGTGTGTAAAGTTTATTGTAAGGATTTAAGAAAGAGAAATTCTGGGCTTGGTCATCGCCTGACGACGTAGTTTTATAAATACCGACAACCTTCAGCTTCAGCGTTTTATCTTCATCCGTTGCTGATTCAATCGTGATCGAATCGCCGACGCCTACATCATTTTCTTCCGCTAATGTTTCATTCATCACTGTTACGTTTTTGCCGACATCTGATTTTGTAATCGCGCGTCCGTCAGTGATTTTTGAATCCCCGTCAGAGAATTCATCAACTAACGCTGTGCTGGTGACACCTTCAATAGAAAGATCGGCCTGAATCCTTTGCGGTCCGCCTTGTCCGTTTTTAGTATTTGAGCTTGAACTGGAATCACTGGAACTAGAGCTTTCAATGGCATCAAAGTTTCCTGCGTTAGCTGAAGCTGAAGTAATGTAGTTGTAGCTCTTCACATGATCAAGTGCTGCAAGCTTATTTGCATCAGACACTTTGATCGGTGTTGATTCAAAGCTGCGTTTTTCTCCGCTGTCTTGCTGTTTTTCCATTTGCTTCTGGCGGTCAACCTGGAGCGTCACGCTTCCGCCAAGCTCCTGTCTGGCCAGTTCGCTTGATTTTTGTGCTGCCGACTGGATGGTAAGGCCCGACAGAACAAAGACACATATGACAGTAAACACAAATAATTGCAATAATGTTTTTCCCTTTTTAGCCTTCATATTCCAAAAGGCCCGTTTGATAAAGTTCATTTATGTTCCTCCGTGTGGGTATTTTTATTGTGAAGACCGCCTGTGGGGCGGGCCCGCTTGTTGATAAATTAATAGTAGTCCAAAGGTATGAAAAAAATATGAACAATCTATTTCAAGTTGATGAAATAAAAACTAACAATTGTGAAACACAAATTCTTCTGTATAAAATGGTGCTATTATATAGAAAAGCATCAATACAACCGGAGGAAACAATGAAAATATTAATGATAGAAGATAATGTTAGTGTATGTACGATGACGGAGATGTTCTTTTTTAAGGAAGGTTTTGAAGCAGAATTCGTTCATGACGGGCTTGAGGGATACCAGCGTTTTACGGAAGAAAATTGGGACCTGATCATTTTGGATATTATGCTTCCATCCATGGACGGTGTGACCATCTGCAGAAAAATCAGAGAGACAAGCACAGTGCCGATTATCATGCTGACAGCCAAAGACACGGAATCAGATCAGGTCATCGGTTTTGAGATGGGAGCGGACGATTATGTCACGAAGCCGTTCAGTCCGCTGACATTGGTTGCCCGCATCAAAGCCGTCATCAGAAGATACCAGGCGACAGGCAAGGCAGTTATTGATGAAGATATGATCGAATCGGAATGCTTTACCATTAATAAGAAGACGAGAGAGGTGTTTTTAAACGGTCAGCCTGTAGAAAACCTCACGCCGAAGGAATTTGATCTGCTCTATTACCTTGTCCAAAATCCGCGGCAGGTGTTCTCCAGAGAACAGCTGCTAGAGCAGGTATGGGGCTATCAATTCTACGGAGATGAGCGAACGGTTGACGTTCATATTAAACGGCTGCGGAAAAAGCTTGCAAGTGAAGACAAGCCTTTCCTATATACGGTGTGGGGAGTAGGGTATAAATTTGATGAAGATTAAATATTTATATCAGCTGCTGCTTAGTCATATCAGCATATTGATTTTAGCGTTTGTCATTATCATTTCTCTGTTTTCCCACTTTGTGAAGGAATTTGCCTATCAAAACAAGGTAGAGGAATTGACGTCATATGCGGTGCAGATCGCAAACGAATTCCAAGCGGGCCAGGTTGACATGCGCAGGCTCTACCCTTATCAGGACATTTTAAGCACAAGAAAAACGCAGTTTATCATCTTTAATGAAGAGCAGCAGCCTTATTTCCTTCCTGAAGGCTTTCATCACCAACCGAGGGAACAGCTGAAGAAATCAGAATGGAATAAGCTGAAAAAAGGGCAGACTGTCATGATCAGGGCAGATGGCCGTTTTGATGATGAAGTGTCCCTTGTCGCGCAGCCTATATTTGTTCAGAACGAATTTAAAGGCGCCGTTCTGCTGATTTCTCCGATCAGCGGTGTTGAACAGATGGTCAATCAGGTCAACCTCTATATGTTTTACGCTGTGATCAGCACGCTCGTCATTACCATTCTCGTCAGCTGGCTGCTATCGAAATTCCATGTCAAACGGATCCAAAAGCTGAGAGAAGCGACGGATAAAGTGGCTTCTGGCGATTATGATATCCACTTGGAAAACAGCTACGGAGACGAAATCGGTGTGCTTGCGTCCGATTTTAATATCATGGCGAAAAAATTAAAGCAATCAAGGGATGAAATCGATCGCCTTGAGAAGCGGAGAAGGCAGTTTATCGCTGACGTGTCACACGAATTAAAAACACCGCTGACAACGATCAACGGCTTGGTTGAAGGGCTGAACAGCCATACGATTCCTGAGGATAAGAAGGATAAATGCTTCTCGCTCATTAGTGAGGAAACGAAGCGCATGCTGCGGCTCGTAAAAGAAAATCTGGATTATGAAAAAATCAGATCTCAGCAAATCACCTTGAACAAGCTTGATGTTCCGCTGATCGAGGTGTTTGAAATTTTGAAAGAGCACTTACAGCAGCAGGCGGAAGAAAAACAAAACAAGCTGATCATCCAGGTAGAGGATCACGTCATGGTTCATGCCGATTACGACCGTCTCATTCAAATTCTCGTCAACATTACGAAGAACAGCATCCAATTTACGCAAAACGGCATCATTTGGCTGCGCGGTATAGAGGGCTATAAAGAGACGATTATCGAAATTGAAGACACGGGAATCGGAATTTCAAAAGAGGATATTGAGCATATTTGGGAGCGGTTCTACAAAGCCGATATTTCTAGAACGAACACGGCCTACGGTGAATATGGTCTCGGCCTCTCCATCGTCAAGCAGCTCGTTGAAATGCACAAGGGGACAGTAGAAATCAAGAGTGAAGAAGGAAAAGGCACAACATTCATCATCCGCCTTCCTTTAACAGCAAAACAGCCATAACATATAGGGCGGCGGCATCGTCAAATGCAGCCGCCTTTTTGCACATCGCTTCGGTTTATTGCGTGCTCCCGAAATAAAGATTGCGTGTTTTTCGGGTCGGGACGGACTGCAAACATGATAAAATATGACATAAACAGTTTTTGATGGGAGAGGGTGAAGGAATGAAGAGCGGGGTAATTCCTTCTTCAGCGGTCGGTCAAAAAATTAACGAGTGGTACAAATATATCCGGACCTTCAGTGTGCCGGATGCCGAAGTGCTAAAAGCTGAAATCCAGCAGGAACTGAAACACATGCAGCACGATTCCAACTTGCTGCTTTATTATTCACTAATGGAATTCCGCCACCAGCTAATGCTTGATTATCTCGAGCCGTTAGAGAAATTAAATATCGAGGACCAGCCAAGCCTGTCTGAATTATCAAGAAACATCGACAGCAACCAGGCAGATCTCAAAGGGCTGCTCGACTATTATGTGAATTTTTTCCGCGGGATGTATGAGTTTGATAAGCGGGAATTTATTTCTGCCATTACATATTATAAACAGGCGGAGAAAAAACTTTCCTTTGTCGCAGACCATATTGAACGGGCTGAATTCTATTTTAAAATCGCGGAAGCCTATTATTATATGAAGCAAACGTACTTTTCGCTGATCAATATAAAAAACGCCTATGAAATATACGTGGAGCAGGAAACCTATAATGTGAGAATCATTCAATGCCATTTCGTGTTCGGGGTCAATCTGATGGATGAAAGGAATTTCGAACAAGCCGCCCGCCATTTCAAATTGGCGCTCGAAATGGCCGAAGCAGAACAAAAAGCCCAGCTTGTCGGAAGAGCGTATTACAATCTCGGATTATGTTATTACAATCAAGAACTTCTCGACCCTGCCATTGACTACTTCGAAAAAGCGGTTTCCACGTTTGAAAGCAGCAGGATCATCAATTCGCTGCCGCAGGCCTATTTTTTAATCACCCTGATTTATTATAAGCGGGGAAAACATGAGAAAGCTTCGGAATATCACAAGCGGGGCTATGAATATGCTAAAGAAACAGACGATGCAGACTACGCCGTAAAATTCGAGTTTTTGAAATTCCTATATCAGGATCAGCCCAATGTCGAAGGAATCGAACGATGTTTCCAATACTTAAAAAATAAAAATATGTACGCTGATATAGAGGATTTAGCCCTAGAAGTAGCAAAATACTACTATGAACAAAAATGGTTTAAGCTGTCTGCTTCCTACTTTCTACAAGTTGAAGAGGCAAGAAAACAAATACAAAGGAGTGAAGGTTTGTATGAAATTGAAATCTAAGTTGTTTGTTATTTGTTTGGCCGCAGCTGCGATTTTTACAGCAGCTGGCGTTTCTGCTAACGCGGAAGCACTCGACTTTCATGTGACGGAAAGAGGAATGACGTAAGAACCAGCCCCTTCTCATTGAGAAGGGGTTTTCCTTTTCAAAAAACACCGCAAGACATAGTCTTGCGGTGCCCGCAGAGACAGTCAGCAGCTTAGTAGCTTCCAAAAAACGCAGCCCCTACGATAATTAAAAGAATAAACAATACAACGATTAAAGCGAAAGAATTGATGCCGTAACCGCCGCCGTTAGAGTATCCTGACATAAGGTTTCACCTCCCTATGAAGGATACTATAAGATATGCAGAAGGCATCAGCTTGTCAGGGATAATAGTGGACAAGAAAAAAAATGAACAATTCGGCTATAAAAAATAGCGGGCACTGCCGCCCGCTATTTTATGTATGACTAAGAGATCAGCACGGCCGCGAAAAATTCTTGGTACAACGCTTGAACGGCTTTTCTTTCTTCGGCTTCCTTCACCCCGAACATCATGCTCACTTCAGAAGACCCTTGGTTAATCATTTCGATATTCACCTTCGCCTCTGATAAAGCTTTGGCTGCTCTTGCCGTTGTGCCGACATTGTGGCGCATCGCTTCTCCAACAACCATGATCAGTGCAAGGTGGTGCTCGACAATCACCTCGTCGGCGTGCAGATCCTCTTTGATCCGTTTGATGACGCTGCGCTCAGTGGCTGCATCCATTTGCCCCTGCCGCAAGATGATGGTCATGTCATCGATCCCCGATGGAACATGCTCATATGTCAAACCGTGCTCCTCCAGAATTTGAAGGGCTCTGCGGCCAAATCCGATTTCTCTGTTCATTAAATACTTGCTGATATAAATGCTGCAAAAGCCGGTATCACTGGCAATGCCGACGACAGGCCCGTTTGTGTTATCCCGTTTGCTGACGACGCGAGTGCCTTGTGCTGACGGGTTGTTCGTATTTTTGATTTGGACGGGAATCCCCGCTCTGAATGCCGGGATGAGCGCTTCATCATGAAACACTGAAAAGCCCGCGTAGGACAGCTCCCGCATCTCTCTGTATGTCAGCTCGCTGATTTCCTTTGGATGCTCAACGAAGGATGGATTGACAGAGTACACAGCATCCACGTCTGTAAAGTTTTCGTACAAATCAGCATGAAGTCCGTTAGCAAGAATGGATCCGGTAATATCAGAGCCGCTCCGTGAGAATGTGATCACATCGCCTTCCTTGCTGAATCCGAAAAAGCCGGGAAAAATGATGAGGCCGTCGCGTTCCCGAAGGCGATAAAGGTTTTGATAGGATTCAGGGAGAACTTGCGCGTTGCCGGGTTCATCTGTCACAAAAAGGCCGGCATCCTTCGGGTTCACATATTCCGCTCTGACGCCTTTATGGCGGAAATAAGCGGCGATCAGTTTGGCGTTGTTATCCTCACCGCTGGCTTTGACTGCGTCAAGATACTGCTCGGGATTGCTTTTCTCTCCTTCTAAAAGCGTAAACAGATCATCCCGGATTTTGTCGATAATGCCATACTCCAGCTGAAGCTCATTTGCGATGAGGGCATACCGTTCCACTACAGCTTCCGCCAGTTCAGGGGCACTCCCTGCTGCCAAATATTGTTCTGCACATGCGATTAAGAGATCAGTCACTTTCGTATCCTCAGCGTAGCGTTTTCCGGGAGCCGAAACGACTACAGCTTTCCGTGCCGGGTCTGAGGTTACGATGTGAAACACTTTTTCAAGCTGGGCGCCTGAAGCGAGTGAGCTGCCTCCGAATTTAACGACCTTCATGTTTACATCTCCTAATGTTTAAAATTTTCACACAAATTTAGTATTTATTATCTCTCTTTCAGTTCTGTAAATCAAGGGGGAATTTCTTTCTGGAACGAACATTTGTATTTTCCACGAGGAATATTGTCAGGTATGCTAACCGTATAAATGCGCCATAATGATAAATATGGTAAGCAATCTACGATTTGGGATGGAAAATGGTTAGAATTATTAGTAAAATTGATAAATGACTAGGTTAATATTTTTAAAGAATATTGACTAACTCTAGAAAAATGGTAATATGTAAATGATAATGATAATCAATTACTATATGGCCATATTGTTTTGAGTCCTTGCGGAGTAGGAGATACGTTCTTTTTGCTGTAAGGATGTAAGGAGGCAGCATGAAGCTACGTTACTTATTCATTCTACTTATCATATTAGCAGTCACATCTGTATTTATCGGCGTAGAAGATCTGACGCCGCTTGATCTCTATGATTTGAGCAAACAAGAGGCATCAACGCTGTTTGCAAGCCGTTTGCCGCGATTGATCAGCATTATCATCGCGGGCTTAAGCATGAGCATCTGCGGTTTGATTATGCAGCAGATCAGCAGAAACAAATTTGTGTCACCGACAACGGCGGGCACGATGGATTGGGCCCGGCTCGGCATTTTAATTTCCTTGCTGCTGTTTACATCCGCCAGCCCTTTAATCAAAATGCTGGTTGCGTTTGTCTTTGCTCTGGCAGGAAATTTTCTGTTTATGAAAATCCTTGAAAGAATCAAGTTTAACGACACCATCTTTATTCCGCTCGTCGGTTTAATGCTCGGGAATATCGTCAGTTCAATCGCGACATTTATCGCATATAAATATGACTTGATCCAGAATGTGTCATCATGGCTTCAGGGAGACTTCTCTTTAGTCGTGCAAGGAAGATACGAGCTTCTTTATCTGAGTATTCCGCTCGTCATCATTGCCTATATATATGCGGATAAATTCACATTGGCCGGTATGGGAGAAAGCTTTTCTGTCAACCTCGGCCTGAAGTACAAGCGGGTAGTGAACATCGGGCTCATTATCGTGTCCCTGATCACGTCTCTTGTCATTTTGACTGTCGGTATGCTGCCGTTTCTCGGTTTAATCATCCCGAATATTGTATCGATTTACAGAGGAGACAATCTGAAGAGCAGCCTTCCGCATACTGCGCTGTTGGGAGCGGTTTTTGTGCTGTTTTGCGATATTTTGGGCAGAGTCATTATCTTCCCTTATGAAATCTCGATTGGCCTGATGGTCGGAATCATCGGCAGCGGCATTTTCCTGTTTATGCTGTTAAGGAGAAAAGCGTATGCGTAACCAGATGAAAATTGCGTTGCTCGTTGGTTTAGCCTTGATATGCATTGGCTTGTTTCTGTTTTACGACTTAGGCAATTGGGATTACACCCTGCCGAGACGAATCAAAAAGGTCGCTGCCATTGTGCTGACAGGGGGAGCGATTGCGTTTTCGACCATGATCTTTCAAACGATTACGAACAACCGCATCCTGACGCCGAGCATCTTGGGCCTTGATTCTCTCTACATGCTGATTCAGACCGGCATTATCTTTTTGTTCGGGTCTGCAAATATTGTCATCATGAATAAAAACATCAACTTTATCATCTCTGTTCTGCTGATGATTCTGTTTTCCCTTGTTCTGTATCAGATCATGTTCAAGGGAGAGGGGAGAAATATCTTTTTCCTTCTGCTCGTCGGAATCGTGTTTGGCACGCTGTTCAGCAGCCTGTCTTCCTTTATGCAGATGCTGATTGATCCGAATGAGTTCCAAGTGGTGCAGGACAAGATGTTTGCCAGCTTTAACAACGTCAATACGGATTTGTTATGGCTCGCGTTCATCATTTTCCTGCTGACAGGCATTTATGTCTGGCGTTTTACAAAGTTTTTTGACGTGCTGTCGCTCGGGCGAGAGCACGCCGTGAATTTGGGCATTGACTACGACAAAGTGGTGAAGCAGATGCTGGTCGTGGTTGCGATCCTTGTTTCTGTTTCAACCGCGCTAGTCGGGCCGATTATGTTCTTAGGCCTTCTAGTCGTCAACCTGGCGAGAGAATTCCTGAAGACATATAAGCATTCATACTTAATCGCAGGCTCCGTCTTCATCAGTATCATTGCGCTTGTCGGAGGGCAGTTTGTGGTTGAGAGAGTGTTTACCTTCTCAACGACGCTGAGCGTCATTATTAATTTTGCCGGCGGGATTTATTTTATCTACTTGCTGTTAAAGGAGAATAAATCATGGTAGAGGTCAAAAATGTAAGCAAACAATACGGCGGGAAAGTTGTCCTTGAAGAGACGTCAGTCACCATACAAAAAGGCAAGATTACCTCGTTTATCGGTCCTAACGGCGCCGGCAAAAGCACGCTGCTGTCTATTATGAGCCGCCTGATCAAAAAGGATTCCGGCGAGATTTTTATAGACGGGCAAGAGATTGGCTCCTGCGACAGCAAAGAGCTTGCCAAAAAAATGAGCATTTTGAAGCAGGCGAATCAAATCAATATCAGGCTCACCATCAAAGACCTCGTCAGTTTCGGCAGATTTCCGTACTCACAGGGCCGGCTGACAGAGGAAGACTGGGTTCATATCAACCAGGCGATCGGCTATATGAAGCTGGAAGACATTCAGGACAAATATCTGGATCAGCTGAGTGGCGGACAGTGCCAGAGGGCATTTATCGCCATGGTCATTGCCCAGGACACCGATTATATCTTTCTGGATGAGCCGCTGAACAACCTGGATATGAAACATTCAGTTGAAATTATGAAACTGCTGAAACGGCTGGTAGAGGAGCTTGGAAAAACAATCGTGATCGTCATTCATGATATCAATTTCGCATCCGTCTACTCCGATCATATCGTGGCTTTGAAAAACGGCCGAATCGTAAAAGAGGGCCCGCCTGAGGAGATTATAGAAACCTCTGTGCTTGAGGAAATCTATGATATGACAATCCCGATTCAGACGATTGATAATCAAAGAATAGGTGTTTATTTTTCTTAAAATATAGAAGAGGTGAAAAGCATGAAAAAGTTTGCATTATTATTCATCGCTTTGGTGACGGCTGTTGTCATTTCTGCATGCGGAAACCAAAGTACAAGCAGCAGCAAAGGTTCTGATTCTAAAGATGAACAAATCACAGTGAAACACCAATTAGATAAAAACGGCACAAAAGTGCCAAAGAATCCCAAAAAAGTCGTTGTATTTGATTTTGGCAGCTTAGATACGTTAGATAAACTTGGTCTTGATGATAAAGTAGCGGGCCTGCCGAAACAAGCCCTTCCTAAATATCTGTCCAAATTCAAAGATGACAAATATGCTGATGTCGGAAGCTTAAAAGAGCCAGACTTTGAAAAAGTAGCGGAGTTAGACCCTGACTTGATCATTATCTCAGGCAGACAATCTGAGTCTTACAAAGAATTCTCTGGAATTGCGCCGACGATTTACCTTGGCGTAGACACAGCGAAATACATGGAATCATTTAAATCAGATGCACAAACAATCGGAAAAATCTTTGATAAAGAAGATGAAGTAAAAGACGAACTTGCAACAATTGATAACTCAATTGAAGATCTTAAGAAAAAAGCTGAAAAGCTGAACAAAAACGGTCTTGTGATTATGGCGAACGACGGCAAAATCAGCGCCTTTGGTTCTAAATCAAGATACGGCCTGATCCACGACGTATTCGGCGTGACTCCGGCTGATAAAAACATCAAAGCATCTACTCACGGACAAAGTGTTTCTTATGAGTACATCTCAAAAACAAACCCTGATTACTTGTTTGTTATTGACCGCGGTACAGCAATCGGAGAAACATCATCTACAAAACAAGTTGTTGAAAATGATTATGTCAAAAACGTAAACGCAGTGAAAAATGATCATGTCGTTTACCTTGATTCTGCTACTTGGTACTTATCAGGAGGCGGACTTGAGTCGATGACGCAAATGATTAAAGAAGTAAAAGACGGTTTAGAGAAGTAAAACCAAAAAGAGCCTCCGCTTAATAGCGGGGCTCTTTTTTATGGATCAGCGTGCCGGCTGCTGTTCGGCAGGCCGCTGAGGTTTCTTTAATGTGAATGAGAGAAGGAAGCCGGCAAGTGCAATGCAGGCTGCCACGATAAAAGCGGCGTTCATGCCGTGCAGGGCGGCGTGCTTCACATTTGTCGTGCCTGCGTGAGCCGCCTGGTTGCTCATCACGGATACCAATAGTGCGGTTCCGATCGAGCCGCCGACTTGGCGAATCGTGTTGTTCATCGCTGTTCCGTGCGGAATCAGATGGCGCGGCAGCGCATTGATTCCGGCTGTCGTCACCGGCATCATGATCATGGCGGTGCCTAAGAGACGAACGGTATACAACACTACAATCCAAGCAAGTGATGTATGTTCGGTCAGCTGCATAAATGGCAGCGATGTCAGGAAGATGATGCAGAAACCGGCAATCGCCAGCCCTCTTCCGCCGACACGGTCAAAGATTCTGCCGATAATCGGTGACATGAAGCCCATCACGACGGCTCCCGGAAGAAGCATAAGCCCTGTATCAAAAGCTGTGACGTCTCTGACGTTTTGTGTATAAAGCGGCAGGATGGTTTCCGTACCGATTAATAATGCAAAGACAAGCGTTCCAAGCAGTGTTGTTAAGCTGAACACGCCAAACGTAAAGACACGGAATTCGAGCATCGGTTTTTCAAGCTTCATTTGTCTTGTAATAAACAAGAGCAGTGCGATGATACCCACCAGCAATGATATCAAGACGGTTGAACTGGTCCAGCCGTAAGAGCCGACGCTTGAGAAGCCGTACAGAAGGCCGCCGAATCCAAAAGTTGAAAGGATGACTGATAGAATATCAATCTTTGTTTTTCTTAAAGTCGTCACGTTCTTCATCAGAATGCTGGCAAGAATTAAATCAATCACAGCAAACGGAAGAATGATATAAAACAGTGATCTCCAAGAGAAAGCTTCGACTGCCCATCCGGAAAGAGTCGGTCCGATCGCAGGCGCGAACGAGATGACCAATCCGACCATACCCATGGCCTGGCCGCGCTTTTCAATCGGAAAGATCGTCAGGAATACGGTTTGCATGAGCGGCATCATAATCCCGGCTCCGGCCGCTTGAATAATGCGGGCTGCCAGCAGAACCGGGAAGTTCGGCGCGAACGCTCCGACGACTGTTCCGGCAGTGAAAATACTCATCGCTGTAATGAGCAGCGCCCGGCTCGTGAATTTCTCAATTAAAAAGGCGGTAATCGGAATTAAAATCCCATTGGTTAACATAAACGAAGTGGTCAGCCATTGCGCTTGGTTGGCATCGACATTGAAATCCCTCATGATATGGGGAAGTGCGGTAATTAACAGCGTCTGATTCAAAATCGCGACAAACGCCCCTGCTAACAAAATGCCGACAATGACAGAACGGTTAAAAGGTTTTTGTTCAATACTTGTGTCCAATACATATCCCTTCTTTTCTCTAAGTAATTAACAGTGTTTTTAACATCGAAACGGGCTGTGTTAAAACACCGGTTTGTTCCAGATAGCCAATCAGTGATTTGAGTAAAAAAGTGCGGGGTTCTTCCTTCTTCGCTTCTTCCTCCAGCATGGCGGCTGCGGATGCCAGTTCATCTACGTCATAGTCCGCGGCTGGCAGGGAAGAAATGCTTTTATGTAATTCCTTCAGGCTTTCCGACAATAGGGCTGATTTATCCTTTGGCTTGCAGGAGGATGCTGAATGAATATAAAGCTCGATGGCTTCATGCGGAAGAAGAGACTGCCGGGTTTCCTTGTTTTTGACAATCTGATTGAGGGTGCTGATGATAAACTCCGCGATCGGGTCAAGCTCAAGCGGTTTTTCCTCTATTTTGATCAGCATTAAAAACTCACGCATCATGCCGTGAAGAATGATCACCAAATCCCACACAAACGGGAGAATGGCTTCTCCATACGCCTGGATCAGCGAATCGCGGTGCCAGCAGATAATCGTTGATCTGGTCTGATAAATATGCTGTTTGACCCGGTCATTATGCAGCTTGGGATTTCCGTAGGTCAGCATATTGAAAAACTGCTGATTCCGCCTGAAGCCTTCCAGCTCCATTTTGACCTTTTGCGTCAAACGCTCCTCCGGTGTCAGTGAAGTATTTTCCTGCAGTCTTGAGGCCGCGGCCACCATTTGTTTCTGGTTAAATGACAGCAGCTCCAAAAGCAGATCTTCCTTAGATTGAAACAGCTTATATATCGAAGCTTTTGACATCTTGCATTCTTCTGCGATCGCCTGCATGGAAACAGACGTAAAATCCTTTTCCGAAAAAAGCTTTCGCGCAGCTAGCAAGATATCTGTTTTTTTATCAAGCATCTCATGGCTTCCTTCTTTCTTGAACATTAGAAAACCCATTGGTTCACAGAAAACCAATGAGTAACAATGAAAAAATTTTACCAAATAAACTAAATAGAAGTCAATGGATTTTAACCGGACAATTGAAAGGCCTGCCGGAAAATCCGACAGGCCGGGTGATACTTATTTTTCAACTTTAAATCCTTGTTTCTCAAGCATTTCACGGATATGCGGATAGTACAGGCGCTCATAGTAGGAAGCGATGCTCTGTGACCAGTTTCTCGTTTCTTTTCCGTTTGTCCGTTTATTCATGTATTCAGACATCTGCTCATCATATGCCTGAATGTGAGACGTCAGCTCATCTTGATTCAAATATGTTTCCTGATGATTGACTGCTTCCTGCGGAAGGCGCGGTTTTTTCGCTGAACGGTCGGCAGGATGGCCAATAACAAGGCCGGATAAAGGAAACACGTATTTCGGAAGCTCAAGAAGTTCGATCAGCTCTTGAGGGTTTCCGCGAACCGCGCCGATCGGAACTGTGCCAAGTCCGAGTGACTCAGCCGCTGCAGTGGCTGTGCCGAGGGCGATGCCAGCGTCTACTGCGCCGACAAGGACAGATTCTAAGCCATTTGTGATTTCCATTTTGAAATCATTCAGATCCTCAAGCGCGATTTTGGCCCGGTTGAAGTCTGCGCAGAACAGCAGGAAAACAGGAGCCTGGTCAATCCAAGGCTGCCCGCCTGCAAGCTCGGAGATTTTCTTTTTGCGCTCTTTATCCTGCACTGTGATCACAGTCACTTGCTGCCCGTTGATAGAAGATGGCGCTGATTGCACTGCTTGAATGATTTGGTCCAATTGTTCCTGGGCTACAGGCTCGTCTGTATAGCTGCGAATCGAGCGGTGGTCTGTTAATGATTTGATGACTTCATTCATATGGGACACCCTTTCCTTATTCGCTAAGCTCTGTGCGGACAACATCAAGAGGAGCGCTCAGCAGTTCTTTTCCTTTTGCGACAAATCCTTGGAAATGCGCAGTTTCATTGTGGAATTTCATCGCTGCTTCATCTTTCCATTGTTCAAGCATCACAAATGTATTTTCTTCTCCTACTTTTTCAAACAGGTCGTATTGCGCGTTGCCTTCCTCAGCTCTTGAATGCTGAACAAGCGATTGCGCCTCGTTCAAAAATTCCTCGCGTTTTTCTGGTTTTACTTTGATATAAGCCTGTAATACGATCATCTCAATCTCCTCCATCGTTATGCTGAATTTATTGTTCGAATTTAATCGAACTAACTGTAACATGTAATCAAAATGAGGTAAAGAAAAAACCCTTAAATAGTAAAATTGTCATTCTAATAGTTGTGTGATACATTTGTGTCATGAACATTCCAAACCATCCAGAAACAGAAACGTTGCAGCTGACAAAGGTCCTTCACGCACTGAGTGATCCGCTTCGTTTAGAGCTCGTCAAGCAATTGGCTGAAGCGAAAGAAAAAACGTGCAGCACATGTGCGGATGTACAGGTTGCCAAATCGACCTTGTCGCATCATTTTAAAGTGTTAAGAGAATCAGGCATCGCTCAAGTTCGCATAGAAGGAAAGCGCCGATATTATTCGCTTCGGGCTGAAGACCTTGAAAAGGCATTTCCGGGCCTGCTTGAAGCTGTGCTGAATGTGGACCAGGACCGCTGGTGAATCAATCCCCTTTACCGGGGATTTTTTTATGGCCGTAAACCGCTTTGAAAAGCCTCTGGACACCCTCCTGAATGTCTTCTTCCTTCAGCCGTGCAAAGCCGATGATGAGAGCGGGCCTGCCCGAATGCCGCTTGTTTTCCTCCAAGTCAAATCGGCTCATTCCAAAGATTTCAAGCTGCTGGCCGGCAGCGTCTGCCAGGATGTCTTGTTCGGTACGGCTGGTTGCAAATTCGGTTACAAAATGCAGTCCCGCATTTGCCCCTTTTACGGTAACCTCTCCGCTGAACTTTGTTTCTAAAGCGGTGATCAGGCGTTCTCTCTTTTCTTTATAATGCTGCTTCATTTTTTTTATATGCTTCTGGTATTCTCCGGACTCGATAAATTCCTGCAGGGTGAGCTGTGTAAGAGACGAGCATGTCTGCAAATCATAGCCCCGCTGTTTGTATGTACGCAGTAGCTCAGGCGGCAGCACCATATAGCTGATCCGCAAGCCGGGGAGAAGGGACTTTGAAAAGGTTCCCATATAGATGACATTTTGAAAACGGTCGAGGCTTTGAAGCGCCGGAATGCTGTCTACATCATATGTGAATTCACTGTCATAATCGTCTTCAATAATATAGCGGCACGGCTCCTCGGCCGCCCAGTTCAGCAGCTGAATTCTTCTGGATACAGGCATAATTGTTCCGGTCGGAAATTGATGCGACGGGGTCGTCACCAGCACATCAAGCTGCTGCTTGCTGATTTCAGCAATTGACATGCCTTTTTCATCCAGCATGATCGTCTTCACCTCTTTTCCGGCGTGTTTTAATAGCTGGTACATACGCCTGTAACCGGGCTCCTCCATCGCATACACTGCTTCTTTAGGCAAAAGCTCAGCCAATAGCTGCATGAGCACCTGTGTGCCTGCCCCTATGACGATTTGTTCCGGCCGGCATTTTACGCCCCGCGTCAGGGAAATGAGCCTGCTGATGGCCGCTCTCACTTCATATATCCCTTGCGGATGCGACATATCACCGAGCGTACGGTATGAGCGAGAGGCCGCTTTTTGCTCGCAGCGAAACCAGCTTTTGATCGGAAAATGGTCTGTATCGGCACTCATGTGTGAAAACGAAATCCAATCGCTCTGATCCATGTGGGCCTCTTTCAGGTCATCCGGCAGTGTAAACGGGGGGTGCTCCTCGGCAGAAAACATGTCCAGCTTCTCCACGAAAAACCCCTTTCGCTCAATGGCGTACAAATATCCCTCGGCCAATAGCTGCTGATAGGCTGAATTCACTGAGTTTACACTGACCTTCAGCTTTTCAGCCAGCTCCCGCTTGGAAGGAACCTTCGAGTGGGGCAGCAAATTGCGGCTGAGAATTTCTTTTTTCAGCTTTTGATAAATTTGCTGATAGATGTAATCGGCTTGTTCTGAGCGGTCGAGTGTGATTGTGATGTCCATATGCAGCTTCTCCTTCTGATACCATCAAAAAGTTATAATTGGTACTTTTCATCATACCAAAAAGAAATCAGAATGATAAGAAAATAACGACAGGGGGACATTTACATGAGTCAAACAACAGCAAGCGTCACAACTGCCCAGTGGCAGCAAAAACGGGATCAATTTGTGTCAAAAGGTGTGAGCAACGGCAACCGCAGTCTGGCGGTTAAAGGAGAAGGGGCTGAGCTGTACGATCTGGACGGCCGGAGATTTATTGATTTTGCAGGCGCCATTGGAACGTTAAACGTCGGACACTCGCATCCGAAGGTGGTAGAAGCAGTGAAGCGGCAGGCAGAGGAGTTGATTCACCCGGGCTTCAATGTCATGATGTACCCGTCTTATATTGAATTAGCCGAAAAACTGTGCGGCATTGCTCCAGGCAGCCACGAGAAAAAAGCGATCTTCCTGAACTCAGGGGCGGAAGCGGTCGAAAACGCTGTGAAAATCGCCAGAAAGTATACGAAGCGCCAAGGGGTTGTCTCGTTTACGCGCGGATTTCACGGGCGCACGAATATGACGATGAGCATGACGAGCAAGGTAAAACCTTATAAATTCGGCTTCGGGCCTTTTGCGTCAGAGGTTTATCAAGCGCCGTTCCCTTATTATTATCAAAAGCCGGCGGGCATGAGTGATGAAAGCTATGACGACATGGTCATCCAAGCGTTCAATGATTTCTTTATCGCTACAGTCGCGCCTGAAACGGTAGCGTGTGTTGTGATGGAGCCAGTGCAGGGAGAAGGCGGGTTTATCATTCCTTCGAAGCGGTTTGTACAGCATGTCGCCAGATTCTGCAAAGAACATGGCATTGTGTTTGTCGCAGATGAAATTCAAACAGGCTTTGCCAGAACAGGCACTTATTTCGCGATTGAGCACTTTGATGTAGTGCCTGATCTGATTACGGTTTCTAAATCGCTTGCGGCAGGCCTGCCATTAAGCGGTGTGATCGGCCGCGCGGAAATGCTTGATGCAGCGGCGCCCGGAGAGCTGGGCGGCACGTATGCGGGAAGTCCGCTTGGGTGCGCGGCGGCGTTGGCTGTTTTGGGCATTATTGAAGAAGAAGGCCTGAATAAACGTTCTGAGGAAATCGGCAAGATTATTGAAGAAAAAGCGTTTGAATGGAAAACAGAATACCCGTTCATCGGTGACATCCGCAGACTCGGGGCAATGGCGGCAATCGAAATCGTCAAGGATCCAGACACGCGTGAGCCTGATAAAGCGAGAGCGGCAGCCATCGCAGCGTACGCGAATCAAAACGGATTACTGCTGCTGACAGCCGGGATCAACGGCAATATCATCCGCTTTCTGACACCGCTGGTTATTTCAGATGAGCTTTTGAATGAAGGGCTCAGCATCTTAGAGGCGGGCCTGCAAGCTTAATTATTGGAAAGAAAACGGCTGGGTCTGCTATCATTTTAAGTAATCACGACAAGAAAGGAATGTTCAATATGCCAGATCAATTAACGGTCTACAACCCGGCTACGGGCGAGGAGATCAAAACGATTCCTCAGCAATCAGCCAAAGAAGTAGAAGAAGCCATTGAACGTTCACATCAAGCGTTTAAAACGTGGTCTAAAACATCAGCGAACGAAAGAGCGTCTCTTTTGAAAAAATGGTATGAGCTGATTGTAGAACATAAAGAAGAACTTGCAGATTTAATTACAAAGGAAAACGGAAAACCGTACCAGGAAGCAGTCGGCGAAGTGCTTTACGGCGCAGGCTATATCGAATGGTTCGCAGAGGAAGCGAAGCGCGTGTACGGAAGAACGGTGCCTGCTCCGACAACCGGTAAACGAATTGTTGTCACACGCCAGCCGGTCGGCCCTGTTGCTGCCATCACGCCTTGGAATTTCCCGAATGCGATGATAACGCGGAAAGCGGCGCCTGCTCTTGCTGCCGGCTGTACATTTATCATCAAGCCGGCACCGGACACACCGCTGTCTGCCTATGAGCTTGCGCGCCTCGCATATGAAGCGGGCATTCCGAAGGATGTTCTTCAGGTTGTCATCGGTGATGGAGAAGAAATCGGAAATGTGTTCACAAGCAGTCCGAAAATCCGCAAAATCACGTTTACAGGATCAACACCAGTAGGAAAAATCCTCATGAAAAACAGCGCGGACACCGTGAAACACATCTCCATGGAGCTCGGCGGACATGCACCGCTGATCGTGGATGAGGATGCAAATATTGATCTTGCCGTTGAACAAGCGATGGTGTCCAAATACCGCAACGCGGGTCAAACCTGCGTATGTGCCAACCGCCTGATCGTTCATGAATCCATCAAAGATGAATTTGCTGCGAAACTGAGCGAGCAAGTGTCTAAGCTGAAAGTCGGAAATGGACTTGAAGAAGGCGTCAATGTCGGCCCGATCATCAACAAAAGAGGCTTCGAAAAAATCGTCAGCCAAATTGATGATGCGGTTGAAAAAGGCGCGAAAGTGATTGCTGGGGGCACATATGACCGAAACGATGACAAAGGGTGCTACTTTGTGAATCCGACAGTGCTCACCGATGTTGATACGTCCATGAATATCATGCACGAGGAAACATTCGGCCCGGTTGCGCCGATCGTCACGTTTTCTGATATTGATGAAGCGATTCAGCTTGCCAACGATACACCGTACGGTTTGGCTGCTTACTTCTTCACAGAAAACTACCGCCGCGGCATCTATATTTCCGAGAATCTTGAGTATGGCATTATCGGCTGGAATGACGGCGGACCGTCAGCGGTTCAAGCGCCATTTGGCGGAATGAAAGAAAGCGGCATCGGCCGTGAAGGCGGTTCAGAAGGCATTGAGCCGTACCTTGAAACAAAATATATGTCCATTGGTTTGTAAAAGAATGCAAGCTCCTGAGAGCTGCCGGATCTTCCGGCAGCTCTTTTTGTGTTCCGGCGAATAATCACAACAATTCCAGCCAAAATAACAGCAAATACATTTTGAAAGAAGGTTCCCCAACAATGGATTTATTATTGGCTCTTCTCCCGGCTTTGTTTTGGGGGAGCATTGTTCTCTTCAATGTGAAATTAGGCGGCGGGCCGTACAGCCAGACCCTGGGAACGACGATCGGGGCGCTCATTGTTTCGATCGTGATTTACTTTTTTGTTCAGCCCGTTCTGTCACTGCGCATTTTTATTGTTGGAATCGTATCCGGCTTATTTTGGTCACTTGGGCAAGCCAACCAGCTGAAAAGCATTGAATTGATGGGTGTATCTAAAACAATGCCGATTTCCACAGGAATGCAGCTCGTTTCCACCTCGCTGTTCGGTGTGATCGTGTTCCGCGAATGGTCAACACCGATTGCGATTACGCTTGGCATTCTCGCTCTGATCTTTATCATTGTGGGAATTATTCTCACATCTTTGGAAGATAAGAAGGATAAAAAAGAAGGCGAGCCAAGCAACTTGAAAAAGGGCATTTTGATTCTCCTTGTCTCGACTCTTGGTTATTTGGTTTATGTCGTCGTGGCTAGGTTGTTCAATGTGTCCGGCTGGTCGGCACTGCTGCCGCAGGCGATTGGCATGGTGGTTGGAGGGTTGGTTTTAACCTATAGACACAAACCCTTTAACAAGTATGCGATCCGAAATATTCTCCCAGGTTTAATCTGGGCAGGCGGAAATATGTTTTTGTTTATTTCTCAGCCGCGAGTTGGCGTTGCAACAAGCTTTTCCCTATCTCAAATGGGAATTGTCATTTCTACGCTCGGCGGCATATTCATCCTGCGTGAAAAGAAAACGAAACGCCAGCTGATTGCTATCGCGATCGGGATCATCTTAATTATTGCTGCCGCTGTATTTTTAGGGATTGCCAAAACAAATTCATAACAATTGAGGAGGATGTATATGTATCCGGATTTAAAAGGAAAAGTCGTCGCTATTACAGGAGCTGCATCAGGTCTCGGGAAAGCCATGGCCATTCGCTTCGGCAAGGAGCAGGCAAAAGTGGTCATCAACTATTATAGTAATAAACAGGACCCGAACGAGGTAAAAGAAGAGGTCATTAAGGCGGGCGGTGAAGCCGTTGTCGTCCAAGGTGATGTCACGAAAGAGGAAGATGTACAAAATATCGTGCAAACTGCCATTAAAGAATTCGGCACACTCGATATCATGATTAATAATGCCGGACTTGAGAATCCTGTGCCATCTCACGAAATGCCGCTCAAGGATTGGGATAAAGTCATCAGCACGAACTTAACGGGTGCCTTTTTAGGAAGCCGTGAAGCGATTAAATATTTCGTAGAAAATGATATCAAGGGAAATGTCATCAACATGTCCAGCGTGCATGAAAGAATTCCATGGCCGCTATTTGTCCACTACGCGGCAAGTAAAGGCGGAATTAAGCTGATGTCAGAAACATTGGCTTTGGAATACGCGCCGAAGGGCATTCGCGTGAACAATATCGGGCCAGGTGCGATCAATACGCCAATCAATGCTGAAAAATTTGCTGACCCTAAACAGAAAGCAGATGTAGAAAGCATGATTCCGATGGGCTATATCGGTGAACCGGAGGAAATTGCCGCAGTGGCAGCATGGCTTGCTTCGAAGGAATCCAGCTACGTTACAGGCATCACATTGTTTGCGGACGGCGGAATGACGAAATATCCTTCTTTCCAGGCAGGACGCGGTTAAATAAAAAAGCGACCCAGACATGACATCTGGATCGCTTTTTTTATTATGCACGCTTTTTCTTTACAAGAGCCGCTACAGATAAAATTATGGCAGCCGCAGACAGCACAATCGCTGTGATGTCTAGAGCAGAAGAGCCTGAGTTGTCGGAATCGTCTTCCGTTTTCGTTGCGCCGTGCTCATCTGTCACTTGCTTTGCAGCGGTAATGTTTGTAATGGAATGAGGTGTATCCGCATCCTCGTCACCTGTCCACTCAACTATGCTGCCGTCTTTGTAGTATTGGTAGGCGTCCCAGGCGGCTTCCTCGGCTTTTCCAGGGTTTTTGGCAACAAAGGTAAACTGCTGGAACTGTCCTTCCTGAATGCCGCCGCCAGTTGCTTCCCACGTCACGGATACTGATTTGTCATCATGTTTCTGAGTGGATACCTTCCAGCCCGGGATTGGCTCGTATTGCTGGAATTCAACATCCTTTGGCATCTTGAGGACAACCTTTGTTGTCGGCAGATTTTTCTCAGAAGGAACCTTCATTATATAAGTCTCCCAAGAGCCTGCAGCGGATTCAGCAGGCTTTACAGTAACGTGCGCGCTGGCTGGGGCCGTAAAGAATAAGAGGGAGCCAACAATAGCGGGACATAGTGTGAATGCGATTTTTTTCAACAACTTAAACACTCCTTTAATTGGTCTTTGTAAAGATGATATTGATTTCGTTAAAGTCTCCGGTCAGCCCGTGGACTTTGACCTTCCAGTTGCCCTTTTCATTAATGGACAGGTTTTCATCCTGGAAAACGCCTTCTGATGTCTCTTTTAATTGAAACGTGCTTTTGTTTTCACTTCCTGACAGGCCTGTTTTATAAACGGTTAGCGTAATTTGCTGGATGTTTTTCACCGGGTTGCCGTTATGGTCGGTGATTCGCAGCTCAAATACGTTTTTGCCTGGCTGGTTCGGGCTGATGCTGAGAGACACGCTTTGCCCGTTTTCAATGGCTTTTGTTTGGTAGAACGGTGTTGGCGCAGGCTCAGGCGGGCTTGGCAGACTTGTAAACACGGCCGCTGTGATCAATACGGCGATGCCGATTGCCCATTCCGCTTTCAGCGTTCGGCTGATTCCTGTGCGGCGCTGCTTTCTGGTCAGCAGAAAATGAACCGCGCCTAAGACCAGCATCAAAACAAACAATCCGCTTTTCACTAAAAGAGCTTGCCCGTACGCAGTATGAAACAGTGAATCCATCGAACGAATGATAAAAAAGCCATTAAGCAAGCCTGAAAACAAAATGACGCCGACGGCAGTAAGCGCCCACGGGGAGAACCGTCTGACCGTTTCCCATGCGAACGTTTTATCAGGCTGCTTCCATTCTTTTGCGAGCAGCAACACGAGTGCCGCTACCCCGCCGACCCAAATGGTAGCGGAAGATAAATGAAGGAAATCCATCAAAATGCCGACCGCTTTTTCTTCAACGACAGCTGCATGCCCGGTAAATGCTTTGGCAAGCAGGAGAGCGAAATAGAAAATGAGCGGCGCTGTCCAATAGCTGAAGGACGAAAAGCGGTTTTTTCGTATCGCAGGGATTACAGACAGTGCAAGCAGCACATACAGCACGGTCTGTATGATCCAGATGGTGCCGCCGGCAGTCTCAAACAGTGTTTCTCTGATGTAGCCCGGCTGGAAGGCGCTGCCCCAGCCGCCGCCCGCGTTTGCTTTTGTCTGAATCGGAAGCTGAAGCAAAAGCGCCAGACCCAGTGCGGTGATGGAGACTATCAGGATGCGCCTTGTCCGTTTGGTGAGCTGTTCTGAGTTCCCTTTATACCAGAAGAGATGGAAGAAAACCGTCCCGATAAACAGAGATAAGGCTGTATACAGAATGGCACGGTCCGTGGCTGTTCCCAGATTCAGCGCGGAACCGGCTGCTTTTTGGCCGCTGAATCCGCCATCCGCTTTTCCGATGCTGAATGGAATGACGCCGGAAACAGGATGCCCGTCTGCGGACACGGCGTTCCATTCGGCCCTGTACACATCATGCGGCAGATTCTTTTTCAGCTTCACCGTCATGATGTGATTGTTATCTTTTTTAATTTCAGTCTTGTCCAAATCCACCCGATCGCCGTTTGAATTATAAACTTTAATGTAATGAAACCCTTCTTCAACCGGTTCATTAAATTCGATTTCCACCTGTGCTGGGGCGCTTTTTAATTCGCTGTTTTCCCCAGGTGAAGATTTGACAATATAGGCGTGAGCAAAGCTTGTTTTCGGCAGGAAAACAAGAAAAAGCAGAAGGATGATCCACCATCTGTTTTGCTTCATCACTCAAACACCACCTTCCGCTGTATATGTTGTGTTATGTCTTGGTGCAGGTGCAGCGCTTTTTTCTGTCTTGAAGCATGTCCTCCAGCGCCTGGTCGAAGGTGCGGACGGCTCCGCCGAATCCTTTTTGAAACCGTTCGGCATGGTCGAGTGTCGCAAACGGAATCGCCTGCGGCTGGCAGCAGTGCAGGTTTAATTCAGCGTTGACGACGAAATAAGCCGAACCGGCACTGACCGTTGTGTGTAACAGAAAATCTCTGCAAATCAAGTGTGAAACCTCTTCCGTTTTATCTGCGTAACGCAAGAACGCGCAATGTGCGCAGCATAGCTGTTCAATGTCTTGGTTTACCGTAATCAGCTGAACCGAATGGGCCTGATTGACCGGCTTCAGACAGTAGCTGCACATATGATCTGCTTGAGGTGTCCGGGCTGGGAGCGTGATGCCGCCGGCCGTTTTAATGACCTGATTTGACTGAACCAGCTGATTGACATCTCTGTATACCGTCATTTCCGAAACGCCAAACCGTGCGCTGATATCAGAAATTCTGAGCGCGCCTTCTTCTTTCAGCCACTTCAGTATGTGTTGCTGTCTATTAATCGGAAGCATTCATACATCCCCTCCATTAAGATCTATTTAAGCGTAGAGGATTTTGGAGACAGAGACAAGTAAGCTGATGATAAAAAATGTGAAAATGTGTTGAACAGCAACAAAACGAAACAGAAGGGACTCTGGTATAATAGACATATGGAATGGAAAGTGAGGAATACCCTATGAAAGAAACCCTATGCCCGAACTGCGGCAAACCTTTGACAGGCGACATGGTCAGATCGTCAAATGTACCTTGTCAATTTCGCTGCGGACACTGCCGGGAACGGCTTTATGAATATAAAGTATCAGCACCGATTATGCTGGTGTCATTAGCAGTCATCGTGCTGCTCATTTATCTGCTGCTGCTCCTTCGCAATGCGGCAGGCTCAATGCTGCCGGCCGTACAGCACGTGCCGATGGCCGTGTTTGCGCTCGTATGCGCCTATCCCGTTTTTATTGTGAGTGAGCGTATGATCGCAAAGTACGTGATTCAAAACGGCAATATTATTTATAGAAGAAAGAGAAAAGGCTCCTGATACCGGTCTTATCCCTGTCAAGTAGACAGCCACAAAAAGCCTAAGCAACCAGTGTGTTACGGTATTCTACCGGAGCACACTGGTTTAATTTTTTCTGGAATCGTTCGTGATTATAGAATTGAATGTAATCCTCAATGCTTTTGTGAAGCTCTTCTTCGGTTTGACACGTCGAAAAATATGCATTCTCTGTTTTGAGATGCGAGAAAAACGATTCGATACAGGCATTATCTAGGCAGTTTCCCTTACGGGAATGGCTGCCTTTCAAACCAACGGTTTCAAGTCGCTTTTGATATGCTTTTGTTGTATATTGGAAGCCTTGGTCAGAATGGAGGATAGCTCCCTGGACGTCCCGTTGGGCTGTCATACTTTCCACTGTATAAGATCATTTCGTTTTGACAG
>NZ_JALAMO010000020.1 GCF_026790065.1 Bacillus sp. N13C7
AGACACCGTCCTTTTGAAGTCTTTCTTTTATTTTATTACAGGAGAATGGATATTTTAAGAAAAAATAAAGGCTGTCGAGATTTTCTCGACAGCCTGGCGGCTGAATAGCCGTTTTTTTATAAATTGAAAAAAACATCAAAAAACAATTGACATTGATACTGAGAATCATTATCATTTAATTATAGAGAGAAGCTACTCTCTGTTCCCCAACCCCTCTATCAGATCAAGATCCGAAAAAGCTTGGCGCTACCCCCGCCAAGTTTTTTTATTTGCCAGAGCATAAGACAATCCAATGAAACAATAAACCTTACTAGTGAAGAACACTGAACGCTAGGAGGAACAAAAATGTTTAAAAGAAGCAACAGACTGTTCATTGATCTCGCCTGAACACCCGGATCCCAATGCGGCAACGGAAGTGCAAGAGCTATTAGGCGGCAAATTTGGTGAGATGTCCACTCTGAATAATTACATGTTCCAGTCCTTTAACTTTCGAAGCAAGAGAAAATTAAAAACGTTTTAAATCTCGTATCCAGTATGACTGCTGAGGAGTTCGGCCATGTTGAACTTGTATCTAATCTTTAATGCTGACAGGGTCGACTTTTTAAAGGCGATCCCGATGCAACACCGATGCGGGATGCAAAAAACAAATGAAACGCCCAGCAGAAATAGCTAAAACGTCTTATCCATTTGATTCAATGGGAAAAGCCTGGACCGGAGAAAATGTGTTTAACAGCGGAAATCTGGTGCTGGATTCGATTCATAACTTTTTCCCAGGATGCGGTGCCCGAACTCATAAAATGAGAGTGTATGAAATGACTGATCACCCGGTGGCCAGAGAAATGGTCGGATATTTGCTCGTGCAGGGCGGCATTGATATCGTGGCATATGCGAAGGCGCTTGACATTGCGACAGGCGCCAATATCGGCAAAATGCTGCCGATCCCGAATCTTGACAACAAACATTAAATGTGAAGAGCAGGGCAATCTCATACGAAGCTGTATACCTTCAGCAATACAGATTACAAGGATATCAATAAAATATGGAAGGGCGAGCATCCGATTGACGGCAGTGAGCTTCATGTGTAAAGAGAGCGCCGATGCCAGATTTCAGAGAAGTGCCGGAGGAATTTGCACCAGGAATTTCAAAAGAGGATTTTGATAAAATTGCAAAACAGCTTCTTGACTCTGCAGGCATCTCAAAAAAATCATAATTGTGTGTATGACATTCAAAAAAAGCCTCAAACTAATAAAAAAAAACGTTTTTTCACTTTTTTTCTTTTCTTAAATTCAGCAGTGAAAATGCCATCCTGTCCGACTTTATGGTATGATGCTCAATAGAACTTGTATTATAATAAATACTTGTTGATTTGAAGTTGCTTTTTGAAAGGAGTCTTTTTTTAGAATGTCACAATTAATGGGTATCATCACACGGCTGCAAAGTCTGCAAGAAACAGCGGAAGCGGCTAACGAGCCAATGCAGCGTTATTTCGAAGTAAATGGTGAAAAAATATGCAGTGTTAAATATTTCGAAAAGAATCAAACGTTTGAACTGACGGTTTTCCAAAAAGGCGAAAAACCTAACACATATCCGTTTGATAATATCGACATGGTTTCCATCGAAATCTTTGAACTTCTTCAGTAAGATTCCTGAAAAAGGGCGAACAAGCTTCCGCTTTTGCAAAAAGTAATTGAAACGATAAGGAACATACTTGTTTCATGGTTGTAAATCCTTGAAAAGGAGTGTCGTCATGGCTGATTCTTTTCTGTTTTATAATCTTTCAGAAGCAGAGATGACCTTTCAAGATGTGATGGAACGGCTTAAAGCCTTTGTTCGAAAGGACCCCCGTTCTTCCTATGTGTTATCGATCGGAACCGATTCACAGGTCTACCGCGATTACACAAAGTTTATTACCGCATTGCATTTGCACCGTACCGGCAAGGGAGCTTGGGGCTGTTTGAAAAATCATGCAGTCGACAGACCCATACATAGCCTTCGGGAGAAGATTTCGTTAGAAACGGCGTACAGCCAAGAAACGGCCGCTCATATTCTTGATGGGCACTTAATGGATATTACCGATCTGCTCCTGCCCTTTACCGGTGAGGGGGCGGATCTTACCTTTGAGGTTCACTTGGATATTGGGAAAAAAGGCCTTACAAAAGAACTGATTCAAGAAATGACAGGACGTATCACTTCCATGGGGATTGAGGCAAAAATAAAACCGGATTCATACACTGCCTTCAGCTATGCAAATCGTTTCACAAAATAATTCCGGCTGAAAAGCCAAGGGAAATGTCGAATTATGCGGTTGACGTTTGTTTTCTGATTACTTATTCTAGCGGTAGAGCTGAAAGTAAGCTATCTTGCTTTCAGAGGTATTCAGTATAAAACAGGGGGCCTGATTGCGAATGAGTCTTATCGGTGAACGATTTACAGAAGAAGAACAAAAACTTCTGCTGAATATCCTGATCAACCATGAGTATGCCATCGAGCTTTTAAGCAGTGAGATCAACGATATAGAGACAGGTACCAAAAACGTTGACGGAACCACCTACAAAAAACTTGTAACGCTTTACGACCGATTTCGATTTGAAAATTAATGGAACGCCCTATAATTGATACTCGGACAAAGAGTATCTTTTTTATTGAATGGAAACTTTTCGACAAATACTGATAAAGTTTATATTATTGTAATATAGGGAATGTATTGTTGATGAAAATGAAAAGGGGTCGAAAACATGATAAGCTTACAATCAGACCAGCTTCTTGAGGCAACAGTCGGACAATTTATGATTGAGGCGGATAAAGTAGCGCACGTTCAAGTCGGCAACAATCTTGAGCACGCATTATTAGTGCTGACAAAAACCGGATACACTGCTATTCCAGTTCTTGATGCTTCCTATCGTTTACATGGCTTAATCGGTACAAATATGATCATGAACAGTATTTTCGGGCTTGAGCGAATTGAGTTTGAAAAGCTTGACCAGATTACGGTCGAGGAAGTCATGGTGACTGATATTCCGCGTCTGCATATAAATGATCCAATTATGAAGGGGTTCAGCATGGTCATTAATAATGGATTTGTCTGTGTTGAAAATGACGAGCAGGTGTTTGAAGGGATTTTTACAAGAAGAGTGGTACTAAAGGAATTAAATAAGCATATACGCTCATTGAATAAGTAGGCTTCACGGCCTATTTTTATTATATTGGCAGAGCAACAAAGAAAGCGCATACATAAGTTAAACCAGAATAGGGCTTGAAACAGAAACAAAAATTTTATTAGAATGGGAGATAAGAAAAACTTATTGATCATAAAAAGGAGGACGACATGCAGCTTCAAGAGCTTCATATGCTCGTAGTTTTAGCTGAAGAATTAAATATGAGAAAGGCGGCGGAACGGCTTTTTGTCTCCCAGCCGGCTTTATCTCAGCGCTTACAAACGATTGAAAAGGCGTGGGGCACAAAAATCTTTTTAAGATCCCAAAAAGGTTTAACGGTAACGCCGGCCGGTGAGAAAATCATTCAGTTTGCGAATGATGTGACGTTAGAGCAAGAAAGAATAAGAGAAAATATTGACGAGCTTGAAGGGGAAATTCACGGCACATTGAAGCTTGCTGTCGCTTCCATCATCGGCCAGCATTGGCTTCCTAAAGTCCTGAAAACGTATGTGGAAAAGTATCCGAATGCAAAGGTCTCGCTCATTACCGGATGGAGCAGCGAAATGCTGAAAAGCTTATATGAAGACCAGGTACATATCGGCATTATTAGAGGCAACCCTGAGTGGAAGGGCCGTAAAGATTACTTAATGACAGATCACCTGTATTTAGTGGACACCGAAATTTACTGCATTGAGGACATCGCCCATACAGAACGGCCGTTTATCCAATTTAAAAGCGACAGCACGTATTTTCAGGAAATACAGCACTGGTGGCATCAAAAATTTAAAACGTCGCCAAAACAGACAATATTGGTTGATCAGATTGAAACGTGCAAACAGATGGCGCTGCACGGAATTGGTTATGCCATTTTGCCGTCTGTTACTTTGCAAAACGAAGATAAAGTCAATAAAATGCCTCTGTTAGACACAAAGGAGCAACCAATCGGACGGGATACATGGCTATTAGGCTATGAACCTGCCTTTGAACTGAAGCAAGTTCAAGCTTTTGTTCAAGTGATAAAGGATATGCTGGATCAGGAAAATCCATTTTAAAGACAGCGATGTGCTGTCTTTTTTTATTTATATATTGACAATGAAAATCATTATCATTTAAAGTGATACATATGATATTGAAAATCATTATCAATTGGTGAGGTGATACCATGGCGAAAGCCTTGATTACATATGCCAGCATGTCGGGAAATACAGAAGACATTGCTGCGATTATAAGAGATACGCTTCAGGAATATAAGTTGGATATCGATTGTGTTGAGATAGATGATGCAGATGTGTCTGCTCTGACATCCTATGATTATGTGCTGATTGGCACGTATACATGGGGCGACGGCGATTTGCCTTACGAAGCGGAGGATTTTTTTGAAGAGGTCAAACAGCTTCAGCTTAATGGCTTAAAAACAGCGTGCTTTGGATCTGGTGATTATTCTTATCCAAAGTTTTGTGAAGCGGTCAACTTGTTCAGTGCCATGCTGCAAGAGACGGGAGCTGCTGTTTACCAGGAAACATTAAAAATCGAACTCGCGCCTGAAACAGATGAAGATGTAGAAAGCTGCAGAGCGTTTGCAAGAGGGTTTCTTGCATGGGCAGATTATATAAATAAGGAAAAAAGCCATGTTTCATAAAGGAGCCACTGCTGTCACGGCATCAGCATGTTCAGGTTATTTTGTGGCAGTACAAAGAGAAGGTATTTTCCACTATTCTTTGGAGCATGGCTGGAAAAAGCTTTTTCGGTTGAAAAGCAAAATTCATTGCATCAGCTACATAGGGCCGTACTTATTTGGCGTCGGTGAGAAGGGAACGGTCATTCGCTCGTCTGACGAAGGAAAAACCTGGACGATGTCGAGCTTTCCGACAAATGCAACAGTGTGGGCGATTACCGGCCGGAAAGACGGATTTGTCTGCGCCCACGGCAGGCACTGCATTTATGTATCGGATAACTTTGGGGTTTCATGGCGCGTCATAAAACCTTTTGCCGAATTTAATAACCCGCCTGTTATCCGTTCGTTGTGCCTGCACGGCAGCAGTCTTTTCATTGGCACGCAAATACACGAATGTTTTGGTGGCATTTGGGCTTACGACTTTACACGTGACACTGTCCAAATCGTTAAGAAAGAAATAAACAGGATGACGGCATCCATGATTGTGTTCGATGAACATTGGCTGGTGGCGACGATGGGTTCTGTGAAAGGAAAGCACGGTGCTGTCACTGTACGAAATATATTAACTGATGAAGAATTCACCATACAATCCAGCACGATCAGAAAAGAAGAATCATTTCTTGATGTTTCTGAGGATGATGGAATTATATATGTCACCACAACGCAAGATGAAAATGGTTATTCGATGATTTACCAGGCTGATCTCGAAGCTCGTTCGTTAACATGGTTCGATACCATTAAGGGGCATGGATGGAGAGTGGCCAATCAGAAAGAGAACTTCTTTTGTGCAGGCTTGTATGAATGTAAATTTGTCCAGCCGTACGAAGTTTCAGCAATGATACATTAGAGGAGGAGTATTAAATTGGGGAAGATTTTGCTCGTTTATGCAACAATGTCAGGCAACACGGAAGCAATGGCAGATTTGATTGAGAAGGGGCTTCAGGAGGCGGAAGCGGAAGTGGACCGTTACGAAGCGTTGGATATTGATGATGCACAGCTATTTAACGATTATGACCATATCATTATGGGAACCTATACGTGGGGCGACGGAGACCTGCCTGATGAATTTTTAGACATTGCTGAAGACATGGATGAGATTGATTTTTCCGGAAAGACATGCGCTGCATTCGGTTCCGGTGATACAGCATATGAATTTTTCTGCGGAGCGGTTGATACGCTCGAAGCGAAAATAAAAGAACGGGGAGGCGAGATTGTGCTGCCTTCGGTGAAAATCGAAAATAATCCAGAAGGTGAAGAAGAGGAAGAATTAATGGAGTTCGGGAGACAATTCGCAAAGAAAAGCGGGTGCGTTGTCTGATCACCCAATGGGAACTGCTAAAGCGGCTGTTCCTTTTTTTCTTGTCTTTGCATCTCTCCTTTGATACAGTAATGAGGTAGAAAATCAGGAGGAGGACTATACATATGAAAATGATGGACGCAAATGAAATTATTTCATTTATTCAAAATAGTACAAAATCTACACCTGTTAAGGTTTACGTGAAGGGTGAGCTGGAAGGAATCAATTTCGGCGAATCTGCGAAAGCTTTTATCAACGGAAACACTGGTGTTGTTTTCGGTGAATGGAGCGAAATTCAAACAGCAATTGAAGAAAATCAAAGCAAAATCGAAGACTATGTGGTTGAAAATGACCGCCGCAATTCTGCGATTCCAACGCTGGATCTTAAAAATATCAAAGCGCGTATCGAGCCTGGCGCAATCATCCGCGACCAAGTTGAAATCGGCGATAACGCAGTCATCATGATGGGTGCTTCTATCAATATCGGTTCAGTCATCGGCGAAGGTACGATGATTGATATGAACGTTGTTTTGGGCGGACGAGCTACGGTAGGAAAAAACTGCCATATTGGCGCGGGTTCAGTACTTGCCGGCGTTATTGAGCCGCCATCCGCTAAACCGGTTGTCATTGAAGACGACGTTGTAATCGGCGCAAATGCTGTTGTGCTTGAAGGCGTAACAGTAGGTAAAGGAGCCGTTGTTGCTGCGGGAGCGATTGTAGTAAACGATGTTGAGCCTTACACTGTTGTTGCAGGAACACCTGCTAAAAAAATCAAAGACATTGATGAGAAAACAAAAGGCAAAACGGAAATCAAGCAGGAATTACGCCAGCTGTAAGGAATGGTTTGATAAAAGGCGTGGATAATATATCCACGCCTTATTCGTATAGCAGGAGGAATGAAAATGAAGAAAGAGGAGCTCATCGCAATCCGCAGAGATCTGCACCGTATACCGGAGCTTGGATTTCAGGAGTTCAAAACCCAGCAGTATTTATTAAATGTCTTGAAACAATATCCGCAAGACAGAATTGAAATTGAGAAATGGCGAACAGGGCTTTTTGTAAAGGTGAACGGGACGGCGCCAGAAAAAATGCTGGCGTACAGAGCGGATATCGACGCACTTTCCATTGAAGAGCAGACAGGTCTTCCATTCGCATCAGAGCATCACGGCAACATGCATGCCTGCGGACACGATTTGCATATGACGATTGCACTCGGCATTATTGACCATTTTGTTCACCATCCGGTCAAACATGATTTGCTCTTTCTGTTTCAGCCGGCAGAGGAAGGGCCTGGCGGTGCTGAACCTATGCTTGAGAGCGATGTACTAAAAAAGTGGCAGCCTGATTTCATCACGGCACTGCATATTGCTCCGGAGCTGCCTGTAGGCACGATCTCAACAAAAAGCGGCCTCCTTTTTGCGAATACCTCAGAGCTTGTCATCGATCTGGAAGGAAAAGGGGGACATGCAGCCTATCCGCACTTAGCAGAGGATATGGTTGTAGCGGCAAGCACACTTGTCACCCAGCTGCAAACGATCATCTCTAGAAACACAGATCCGCTTGACAGTGCCGTTATTACGGTTGGTACCATTACCGGCGGTTCAGCGCAAAATATCATTGCGCAAACAGCTCATCTGGAAGGCACGATCCGCACGCTTTCTGAAGAATCAATGAAGAAGGTAAAGGAACGGATTGAGGATATAGTGAAAGGAATCGAAATCGGGTTCCGCTGCAAAGGAAAAGTCACATATCCTTCTGTGTATCACCAAGTTTATAATACGAGCGGCCTGACAGAAGAATTTATGTCTTTTGTTGCTGAACATCAACTGGCAACAGTAATAGAAGCAAAAGAAGCAATGACTGGAGAGGATTTTGGCTACATGCTGAAAAAATATCCCGGCTTCATGTTCTGGCTTGGCGCTGATTCTGAACATGGGCTTCATCACGCAAAGCTGAACCCTGATGAAAATGCGATAGAAACAGCGGTTAACGTGATGACAGGTTATTTTTCTGTTTATGCCAATTAAGTACAAATGAAAGAATAAAATTCCATGAATTGAACACTCTAATAAACGGAGGTGTTCAATAATGGCTAAAAAAATTGGAATTGAGCAATCGTTATCAGATGTAGAAGCTGCATTAAAAGAAAAAGGTTATGACGTTGTAATGATGAAAAGCCCTGCCGATGCAAAAGGCTGTGACTGCTGTGTCGTAACAGGTCTTGATAATAATGTGCAAGGGATAGCCGATACGGTAACACAAGCACCTGTCATTACAGCTTCCGGGATGACTGCTGAAGAAATTTGCAGTGAAGTTGAAAGCAGAATTCAGTAAATGAAAAACCGAAGCAAACAGCTTCGGTTCTTTTATTTATTCTGTTTCTTTCGGAAAAGCGCGGTCAAGCGCGGTTTTTATTTCTTTTTTCAGCACTCGCTCGACCCGCCACTGTTCCATATTTTCTGTTTTGGCGATGACTCTGATCACAATTTCAGAAGTTCCCAGTTCTTGAATCCCGATGACATTTGGGCCTTCTTTTATTTGGGGAAGAGCGGCTGCCGTTTCATCACATACTTGCTGTAAAATATGAATCATTTCATCAATGTCTCTTTCAGCCGGCACTTCAATATCAACCAGAGCCTGCATGGTTCCCCGGGAATGATTGCTTACGTTTGTAATGTTTCTGTTTGGGATGTAATGAAGTGTTCCATCAAAGCTGCGGATTTGAGTTGTCCTTAAGCCAACCTGCTCGACAATTCCGTTAAAGGTAGAAACCGTAATATAATCTCCGACATCCAATTGTTTTTCAAGCAAAATAAAAAAACCTGTCACGATGTCGCTGACAAGCCCTTGGGCACCAAATCCGACAGCCAGTCCTACGATTCCTGCTCCCGCTAAAAGAGCGCTTGGATCGTAATGAAATAAATCAAGAACCATGACGAAGAATATGAAAATCAATATGTAAGCAAATATGTTAAGAGTCAGGCTTCGCAGGGTATGTGCACGTCCGATAGACAAGCTGTTCTGCTCTTCGAATTTTGCAAACAGGTGTTTAATGATTTTCATGCCTAATGATCGAACAATAAAATAGAGCAATATCATTATGACAAGTTTAATGAGCAGAACACCGGCATTTGTAATCAATCCCGCCCAATCGTATTGTTTAATAAAATCCATGTTGGAGCTCCTTTTCTGTAATGATTGCTGAATGTTGACATTCATTACCCTATACAAGAATATGTTAAACGTTTTATTCAAAATTGTCGAAGCCAAAGACATGTATAATTTGTTAAAAATTGACTCGGGAAATCTGCTCCTATATAATGGGCATTGTGATGCTATTAACGGAAAATGGATAATCATCCTTTATTTTCATGCGGATCCGGCATTTAAGCCAAACTATCAATTGGAGGGATACATATGGCAGAACGTATGGTAGGTAAACAGGCTCCTCGTTTTGAAATGGAAGCAGTCCTTGCAAGTAAAGAATTTGGCAAAGTAAGTCTTGAGGAAAACATGAAAAACGACAAATGGACAGTACTGTTCTTCTATCCAATGGACTTCACTTTTGTTTGTCCGACGGAAATTACTGCTATGTCTGACCGCTATGACGAATTCGAAGATCTTGATGCAGAAGTCATCGGGGTTTCTACTGATACAATCCATACTCATTTGGCGTGGATTCATACTGACCGAAAAGAAAACGGTCTTGGCCAGCTGAAATATCCGCTTGCTGCCGATACAAACCATGAGGTATCCCGTGAATATGGCGTATTAATCGAAGAGGAAGGTGTGGCCCTGCGGGGATTGTTTATTATCAATCCTGAAGGCGAGCTCCAATATCAGACTGTTTTCCATAACAACATTGGCCGTGATGTTGATGAAACGCTTCGTGTTCTTCAAGCGCTGCAAACTGGCGGACTTTGCCCGGCCAACTGGAAGCCAGGCCAAAAAACACTTTAATACTTTCTAGAACGAAAAACGGTCTAACATATTCGTTAGGCCTTTCTGTTTAATAGGAGGGAAAAGCAATGAAATTACGTCAGCCCATGCCTGAATTGACTGGGGAAAAAGCTTGGTTGAATGGTGAAGTAACAAGAGAGCAATTGATCGGAGAAAAGCCGACGCTTATTCATTTCTGGTCCATCAGTTGCCACTTGTGCAAAGAAGCGATGCCGCAAGTGAATGAATTTCGTGATAAATATAAAGAGCAACTGAATGTTGTAGCTGTGCATATGCCCCGTTCCGAAGATGATCTTGATCTCGAAAAAATTAAAGAAGTAGCAGATGAACACGACATCACTCAGCCGATTTTTGTCGACAGTGATCATGCTTTAACCGATGCATTTGAAAATGAATATGTGCCTGCATACTATGTGTTTGATCAAACAGGACAGCTCCGTCACTTCCAAGCTGGGGGTAGCGGAATGAAAATGCTTGAAAAACGTGTCAACCGCGTTCTTGCTGAAACAGAACAGGCAACAGAATAGTTTTTCGTAAAAAAACCTGATCCCATCGGGTTTTTTTATTTGTACAAGAAAGCAATCGCAGAAGAGTAAGAGGCTTATTTTTCCAAATTTGGATATAAGATATGTGGATTTTCCTGCTTAAGGGGCTAAATAAACGCTATTTTTTTATGTTTTTCTTCAAAATTAGATATATTTCATATTCCAGAACTCGAAAATTGTAGATATTACACTAAATTTCATTAAAGAAGTAAGTAAAATATATATTTTCAACATTATACCAATTCAATTTGAAAGACCTTTGATCCCTTGTGAATAAAGGACTCTTTTGAAAAATAAAACATTTTCAGAAAATAAGGAATTTTTCATAGAGTAAATATAATAGTAAAATGCTAAAATAATAGTTGATAAAATTACTTTTGTAATCTAATATCTTAATAAAGATGTTAATTCTGATAGGGGGTACATTGAGGAATGTTTAATGAAAGAGAAGCTTTGCGCTTGCGGTTAGAACAATTAAATGAAGCTGAAGTGAAAGTCATTCGTGAATATCAAATCGAACGTGATAAAATATACGCAAAGTTAAGAGAGCTGGACAGAAATGGAAGCCCTTCCGAAATCAAAAAGGATTTCCGTTCTGAAAGAAAAACGGACTCTCTGCCGGTTCTCGCTGAGCTTGCGGCTCAGGAAATCAGAAGCTATCAGCCGCAGTCACAGCAGCAGTCCGTCCAGCCTCAGCTTCAATCAATTTCCTCTCTTCCTGCCGGTATACCAGACGGATCAACACGAAGAAGAAGAGGAACGGCAAGACCGGGATCAAAAGCAGCTAAGCTGCGTGAAGCTGCTATTAAAACGTTAAAACGCCACAACGCGGCGATTAAGAGCTCGGAGCTTCAAAAAGAGATTGAAAAAGAAAGCGGTCTTGAAATCCCTAATATGACAACGTTTATGCAAAGCTTAATTAAAATGTACCCGGAAGTGAAAAAGCCGTATCGCGGCCAGTACATTTTAGAGGGCGAAATCGAATCAACTGAATCTGCAGAATCAGCTGATGAATAAACATTACAGAAAAACTGCTTGGCATGATGCTCAAGCAGTTTTTTATTGAGGTTTTTTATGTGAAGATTTGTTTTCTTTCTCGAGATTAAGCTTATACACCCACTTTTGATAAGGCTTTTCTTCAGCAGCTCTGTTTTTCAGTTCTTCGATTTTATGGCTCATGGCCTGATCAGTTGATTGGGCGCGGGCGAGCTGCTTTTGAAGCGCATGTATCTGTTGGGTGACATCTTCAAGTATGGTTTCTACATGGTTTGGCTGCGTGAAGACCGCTGGAGCTTCTTCTGCCGTTTTTTCTTTTTGTTTCGTGCCGCCATCAATATCGGCAAAATGAGAAGCAATCCAGGCATCGCTTTCATCAAGCTGGCGTTTATACGATATAATAGTTTCGTGAAATAATTTTTCTTTCGTTTTTTCTATTTCGAGCAGTCTTTCTTTCGTTTCTATAATTCGATCTTTCATATGGTCAACTTCTATTTTAATATGTTTTAGCTGATATTCTTTTTCTACCATTTGCTCTTTTAGACGGCCGTTTTCGTCTTTAATCATTTCGGTTTGCTGTTTTGCCTGAAGCAGCGCGTCTTGTTCCTGCTTAATAGAGGCCTGAAGCTGGCTGATTCGTTTATGCAAATTTTTATTTTCTTCTTCAATTTTGATTTTAGCTATATAAAGCTTATGTTTTTCTTCAATTTCGGCTTTGCGTTTGTAGGTTTCTGCAGAAAGAAGCTCCTGCAAAGCAACGATTTTATCAAGCAGCTCAGCTCTTATGTGGTGCAGGGTTTGGCTGGTGTGGGAGGCGTTTTTTTCTTTCGTTGACATTTGTGTTAATTCGGCAGACAACTGCTGGAGTTTTTCTTTCATATCGTTATTTTCTTTGAGCAGTTTGTTATTTTTCTGATGGAAGTAGCTTGCTTCAAGTTCGGCAATAAGCTTATGGCATCTTGATAGCTCTGATTTTAAATATAGGTTCTCCTGAGACACGTCGTGGAAAAAAGGACCTGATCTTTTCATTCGAACCAACTCCCTCATGATGTTAACACTACAATATGCAAATACTGAACAGCTATTCCTCTTTAATAAACAGACAAGCAGTGGCGTCGGGGCCTTGCTTTTGCTATGCTTTTAACGAACTAGAGGTGAGATGATATGGAGCAGATCAATGTACTGCTGGCAGGAGGAGCCTCACGACGCTTCGGAGAACCGAAGGCGTTTGTGAATTGGAGAGGCAGGATGTTTTACGAATGGGCTAAAATGGCGCTTGGAGAACATGCGGTTATCATCAGCCGTCCTGAGTTTATTGATAGATTTCAAGAAAATGGCGAAACCGAAGTGTATCCAGATGCTGAGCCGTTTCAAGGAATGGGGCCTTTGGCTGGTATATATACCGCTTTTAAAAAGACAGACGGTGATCTTTATACTGTTCTTTCCTGTGACACGCCACTGATACAAAGAAGGACCATGCTGGAGCTCAAGCGTCTGATGACTGACGGAACAGATGCGGTCGTCCCGGTTTCAGACGGACGAGAGCAGCCATTGATTGCAATTTACCATAAAAGAATCATGCCCATTCTATATGATCAGCTTTCTGAGAAGAGATTAAGAATATCAGATTTTTTAGGCCGAATTTCAGTTCGTTATATACAGGCTGAAGAAATTGGGGCAAATCCGGCTGAGTTTATCAACATTAATACACGGGATGATTTTAACTGTTTGGAAGAAAAAACGGACTCCTTCAGATGGGACTGAGGGGGCAAAAACATGTTAAGATGACATAAAAGATAAGGAGAACAGTTTGATGGAGGAGCGTTATTCACGGCAAATCAGATTTAAGCAAATAGGCGAAGTAGGCCAGAAAAAACTGGGAGACAGCCATGTGCTGGTTGTCGGAGCTGGGGCGCTTGGGACTGCAGGTGCTGAAGGGCTTTCGAGAGCTGGGGTCGGTACCATTACCATTATTGACCGTGACTATGTGGAGTGGAGCAACCTGCAAAGGCAGCAGCTTTATAACGAAAGCGATGCCAAGCTCCGTATGCCGAAAGCTATGGCTGCTAAAGAGCATCTATCTGCCATTAACAGCGGAATACATATTGAGGCGCATGTTGCCGAAGGAACAGCCGAAACGCTTGAGCCGCTGATTGAAAAGGCAGATGTCGTGCTCGACGCGACAGATAATTTTGAAACCCGCATGCTGATCAATGATCTAGCCCAGAAAACAAAGACACCGTGGGTCTATGGCGCTTGTGTAAGCAGTCAGGGGATGTTCATGACGATTATGCCGGGAGAAACCCCTTGTCTATCCTGTCTGTTTGAGCAAATTCCTGTCGGCGGGGCGACGTGTGATACGGCCGGCATTATTCCGCCTGCTGTGCATATCGTGTCTGCCTATCAGCAGGCTGAGGCTTTAAAGCTGTTAACCGGCCAAACAGACGCCGTACAGCGAGGTTTTGTGACATTCGATGTCTGGAACAACTCACATATGAAGATTAACGTTGATCATGTACGCCGTGAGGATTGCCCGTCTTGCGGAGCACATGCGGTTTATCCTTATCTCCAAGACTGGAACACACCCAAAGCCGCTGTACTGTGCGGCCGTGATACAGTTCAGGTAAGGTCGGAATCATTAAAAAGAATTCCGAAACAGGAGCTTATCAAGCGGCTGAAAACAATCGGCAAGGTTGAGGCCAATGCGTTTTTGCTGCATATTTTTTACGAAGATTTCAGAATCGTCATTTTCAATGACGGACGGGCGCTTGTGCATGGAACAAATGATGTGAAGGAAGCCAATTCCGTGTTGGCAAGAGTAATTGGATTGTAACAACAGGAGGGGTCAGAATGCTGGAGAAAAGAACACCGATACCGGTGGACGAGGCAGTTCGGCGTGTCAGCCATTTTCAAAAACAAGGGGAAACAGAATGGGTGGCGCTTGAAGACAGCCTCCATCGATGTTTAGCTGAAGATGTAACAGCAGATCACCACGTACCCGCGTTTGACCGTTCGCCATACGACGGTTTTGCTGTCAGAGCGTGCGATACGGCTAAAGCTTCACGTGAGAACCCAGTTCGGTTTGAGGTTATTGACCATATAGGAGCGGGGGCTGTATCTGAAAAAGAACTTGGCCCGTTTCAGGCCGTGCGGATTATGACTGGCGCGCAAATCCCTGAAGGAGCAGATGCTGTCGTCATGATTGAGCTGACTCAAACCTTTGAGGAGAACGGACAAGCGTTTATGACTTTAAAACGCCGCTTCCAGACGGGAGATAATATTTCAAAAACTGGTGAAGACGCTCAAAAAGGGAGTGTTTTATTGAGAAAGGGCACCCGGGTGACACCGGGAGTGACTGCGCTTTTGGCAACCTTCGGATACGCGTCTGTGCCTGTTGTGAGAAAACCTGTTGTCGGGATTATCGCAACCGGTACCGAATTGCTGAATGTCAGTGATCCGCTGGAGCCGGGGAAAATCCGCAACAGCAATGCCAGTATGGTGTATGCGCAAGTGATAGAAGCAGGCGGATTGCCGCTTTATTTAGGAAAAATTTCTGATGATCTGGATAAAAGCTTTGCCGCGGTCAAAGAGGCGATAAAAAAAGTTGATTTCCTGATTACAACCGGCGGCGTGTCAGTGGGTGATTTTGACTTTTTGCCTGCGATCTATGAAAAACTCGGAGCGGACGTGCTGTTTAATAAAGTAGCCATGCGCCCGGGCAGCGTGACGACGGTGGCGCATGCAAACGATATGCTGCTGTTTGGCCTTTCGGGTAATCCGTCGGCATGCTATGTCGGCTTTGAACTGTTTGTCAAACCGATGATCCAGACATGGCTTCTCAATGAAAAACCGCATTCGATTTGTGCGGAGGCCGTTTTGACCAAGGATTTTCCAAAGCCGAACCCATTTACCCGATTTGTTCGTGCTTTCGTGTATCATCAGGAAGGAAAACTGTTGGCGGCACCCGTCGGATTAGATAAATCCAGCTCCGTCACGTCACTTGCAGAAGCAAATGCGTTTATCATTCTGCCGGGCGGCACGAGAGGGTATGAATCAGGCAGGACGGTTCAAGTGCTGCTCATCAGAGAAGAGAATGGAAGTGAGTGGCCTTGGTCTGTCCTTTCCCGATCGTCCAAGTTGTAGGATTTCAAAACAGCGGGAAAACAACGTTTATTGAGCGTATTCTTAAAAAAGCTTTTGAAGAGGGGCTCAATTTAGGCTGTCTAAAGCACCACGGTCACGGCGGTGAACCGCAGACGTTCACTGAAGGAAAAGACACTGACCGTTATCGAGCGGCAGGTGCTGGTGTGACAGCAGTAGAAGGTGCTGGTGTGTTACAGCTGACTGCCCGCCGCAATTGGGATTTGCCGCAGCTGATCGAGCTATATCGGTTTCTCGAAACAGACTGCCTTTTGATTGAAGGCTTTAAGAAAGCCTCTTATCCTAAAGTCATTATACTAAGCAAAAAGGAAGATCTAGAAGCACTGCAGGCAGTAAATACAATCGCCATCATCTATAGAAAAAAAGAGCATATGACAGAGCACCCGGGGTTACCCGTTTTTCATGCGGACGATCCGGTTGCCGTGGATTTTGTGCTTTCACAGCTGAAGGGGGAATCTGCATAATGGAACGGTTTGAGATTACGACAACACCCATTAATACTGAAGACATCATCAAAAAAGTGGAGAAACGGGAAGCAGGGGCGATTACCACATTTATTGGCACGGTTCGGGAATGGACAAACGGAAAAAGAACGGTTCGGCTGGAATATGAGGCATATGAACCGATGGCTGTGCAGATGCTGGCTCAAATCGGTGCTGAAATCGAAGATAAATGGGAAGGTGCTTCAGCTGCGATCACGCACCGTATAGGCGTGCTTGATATCGGTGAAGCAGCGGTCGTGATCGCTGTATCTTCTCCTCATCGAAAGGCTGCATATGAAGCCAATGAGTATGCGATCGAACGAATAAAACAGATCGTGCCGATTTGGAAAAAAGAAATTTGGGAAGACGGTGAGCAATGGATCGGCGATCAGCTTGAAACAACAGCTTATCCGAACGGAAAACCAGATCTAAGCGGGGGAGAGCAGCATGATTAAAATTCTTTTATTTGCAGGGCTTGCTGAACAGGCTGGCAAACAAGCGTTAGAATTAGATATGGAACAAGCAACTACAGACGAAATAAAAGCGAGTCTAAAAGAACAACACGGCCTATCATCCATTGATACTGCTATGATTGCCGTTAACGAAAGCTATGTAAAGGAAAATACTTCTGTATCTTCAGGTGACACGGTAGCCATCATTCCGCCGGTCAGCGGAGGATGAAAACCCGGGCGGCACTCAGCCGCCCGGGTTTTTTGTGCTTCATTCGCATATCCCCAAGTACTCCCAGCATACAATGATTTTCTGTAAGCGTTTATTTTACATAAGGGACTCCCTATAAAGTAAGAGACTCACTCTAACATTAGACTGAATTTTTGAAAAACAATAGAAATTTATTTCGGGTATCGATATAGTAAAGAAGATATAAACGAGAAAGGTGCTGGATATGGAGACATTTAAAAGATTAAAAATGTTTTATTGGCCGTACAGAAAGGTGTTTATGTGGTCGCTGCTGGCCATGCTTTTGATGACTGCAATTACTGTCGTTTATCCGATTATCCTGCAAATCACGATTGATGAAATCGTGCTGGGGAGGAAGTACCAGCTTGCAGCATGGGTCAGTTTTGGATTTATTGCGGTGATGGCACTGAAAGGAACTGCTACTTTTTTTCATCAATATTTAGGTGATATGTTCGGGATCAAATCCGTTTATCGGCTTAGAAATGGCCTGTATGAAAAACTGCAGAGGCTTTCCTTTTCTTATTATGATAATGCAAAAACAGGTGATTTGATGTCCAGGCTGACAGCAGATGTTGAAGGGCTTCGTTTTTTCTTATCATATGGCCTCGCTGAGCTCATTCGATTCGGCCTGCTGGTCGCCATCAGCCTGTCGGTCATGTTTTACTATTCTGTTCCGCTTACACTTGTGACAATCGCTGTTCTGCCATTTCTCGCTGTTGCAGTCTATCAGTTTGACAAAAGAGTCCACCCCGCCTTCAGAGGCATCCGCAAATCATTTGCGAAGCTCAATACAAAAGTGCAGGAAAATATCAGCGGCATCAATACGGTTAAATCTCTTTCCAGAGAAGATTTCCAAATCAGTACTTTCAATAAAGCCAATACGGAATACAGAGCGCAATATTTACAAACATCATCCATCTGGTCTGCGTATTTCCCTTTAATGGAGTTTATCGGGAACATTAGTATTGTAGCTCTCCTCTCATACGGCGGCTACTTGGTTATGCAAAATCAGCTTAATCCCGGTGAGCTTGTCGCTTTCTTCAGCCTTGTCAATTATATGATGTGGCCGATTATGAACTTAGGCTTTGTCATCAATATGTTCTCTCAAGCAAAGGCATCAGGGGAACGCCTGCTCGAGATTCTCGAAAAAGAAGAAGACATCACAGATCATCCTCATGCTTTGCATAAACAAAAATTAACCGGAGATATCCATTTTAAAAATGTTTCTCTTGCGTACGGAAAAGAACAAACAAACGCGCTGTGCAATGTAAGCTTTGAGGCAAGCAGCGGGAAGGTAATCGGACTATTGGGCCCGACAGGTTCAGGCAAAAGCTCAGTGACACAGCTCCTCACCAGATTCTACAGCCCTGTTGGCGGAATGATTACCATTGATCATAAACACATCACAGATTATTCGTTAAAAACCCTTCGCTCCAATATCGGTGTTGTACTTCAAGAATCTTTTCTGTTTTCATCTACAATTCGATCCAACATTTCGTACGGGAGGCCGGATGCCTCAATGGAGGACATCATCGAAGCGGCAAAAAGGGCGCAGGCTCACGACTTTATTATGGAGCTTCCTGACGGATATGACACCATGCTTGGAGAGAGGGGAATGGGGCTTTCCGGCGGACAGAAACAGCGTATTGCCATTGCGAGAGCCATCTGTTTGAACCCAGGCATTTTAATATTGGATGACGCCACGAGCGCAGTAGATATGCAAACAGAGCACAGCATACAGCTTGCCTTAAAAGAAGTTATGAAAAACCGCACAACCTTTATCATCGCTCACCGTATTTCTTCACTGAAACACGCCGATGAGATTCTTGTTTTTGATAAAGGGCGCATACGTGAAAGGGGAACACATCAGGACCTTCTTGAAAAAGAAGGCTATTATAAAAAGATTTACGATCTGCAATACCGTGATGTCAAAATGATCAATGAGCCGCATCAGGTCGGATAGGGAGGGCCATATGAAACAAGCAAAAAAACAGGGGATTTTGGAGCGTTTCTCTTATTCTTCAGATGAAATCATTGAAAAGCCGTTTAACTGGGCTCAAATGTGGCGGCTGCTGAGCTATGTCAAACCATATCGGAAAACAATTTTGCCGCTTGCTTTTCTCACCGTATTGATTGGGACTGCTGTGAAGCTTGTGATTCCCATTCTGATCGGCGTTTATGTTCTCGATCAAGCCATTACAGCGAGAAACTCGGAGCTGCTGACCCAGCTCATTTTCATTATCAGCGGATTATATGTCCTGAATTATGCTGCCAATGTGTTAAGAATCAGATGGATGAATCAGCTTGGCCAGCATGTGATTTACGATTTGCGGCAGCATTTATTTACCCATGTGCAGCATTTATCCCACCGATTTTTTGATCAGCGGTCGGCAGGCTCGATCTTGGTCAGGATTATGAATGATATTAACTCTCTTCAGGAGCTCTTTACTAGCGGAGTCATCAACTTATTGACCGACTTGCTGCTTCTGGCCGGCGTTATCATCATTTTGTTTACGCTGAGTCCTGAGCTGACCCTAGCCATTATGGTGACACTGCCGATTATGTTTTTTATTTCAACAAGTTTAAGGAAAAACATACGCCGCTCCTGGCAAACGGTGCGTCTAAAGCAATCAAAGCTGAATTCTCATTTAAATGAAAGCATTCAGGGCATCCGTGTTACACAGGCATTTACGCAGGAAGAAGAGAACATGGCGTATTTTGACGGCGTTAATCAAGAGAACTATCAATCTTGGCGGGATGCGACAAGAAAAAATGCCATGTTCCGTCCGCTTGTAGAAATGACAAATGCGATTGGAACGGCTGTTTTGATTTGGTATGGCGCCACACTCATCATGAATGAAACCATCACAATTGGCGTCTTTGTTTCTTTTGCCTTCTATCTGGGCATGTTTTGGGAACCTATTTCGAGACTGGGCCAGGTCTACAACCAGCTGTTAATGGGGATGGCATCATCTGAGCGGATTTTTGAGTTTCTGGACGAACAGCCAAATGTCAAGGAGAAGCCGGATGCTATTCATAAAAAAACGATAAATGGAGAGATCTGTTTTGAAGAGGTTGAATTTTCGTATGATGAAAAACGAAAAGCTCTTCACGCTGTATCCTTCACTATTCCGGCAGGCTCAACGCTTGCTCTTGTCGGACATACGGGAAGCGGGAAAACGACGATCGCCAATTTAATCAGCCGTTTTTATGACGCCACTGGAGGAACCATTAAAATCGACGGCATTCCGATTCAGGATCTTTCTCTTGCCAGTTTGCGCTCTCAGATCAGCATTGTGCTGCAAGATACATTTATTTTCTCCGGGACCATCATGGAAAATATTCGTTTTGGACGGCCGGATGCTTCAGACGAAGAGGTGATGAAAGCAGCCCAAGCGGTCGGAGCTGATGAGTTTATATCTGGTTTAGCAGAAGGCTACAAAACAGAGGTGGAGGAAAGGGGCAGCGTACTGTCTGCCGGACAGCGCCAGCTTATTTCCTTTGCGAGAGCATTGCTGGCCGATCCAGCTATTATCATTCTCGACGAAGCAACGGCAAGCATTGATACAGAGACGGAGGTGAAAATTCAGCAGGCTCTAAAAACATTGCTAAAAGGGCGTACAGCAGTGATGATCGCCCACAGATTGTCCACGATCCGCGACGCCGACCGCATCATCGTTCTTGATCACGGCAAGAAAATGGAAGAAGGAAACCATGAACAGCTGCTTGCCAAAGGAGGCATCTATGCAGGACTTGTGAAAGCGCAGTACAGCACAGCGATAGAATAATATAAAAAGCCTTCAGTGATATAATTAAGGCTTTTGGAAATTTATTAGAAAAACATGAAACTTTTTGATCCCCGTCTCGTACTACTTGTTAGATATTCCTAAGGAGGTTTTGAAATGGAAACAAATGTAGAAAAAAACAGCGGGATGGCAACTGAAAAGCCATCACTTTTCGGAGTAATCACAAGTCCGGCCGTTCAGTTTGAAAGAATAAGAGAGAGACCGGTTGTATGGGGTCCGTTTTTTATTGTTGCAGTGATTATCATCGTTGGCGCTGTATTGCAATCACTTGGTACGGATTACAGTGAACTTTTGAAAAGCGGGGACACGCAAGGGTTATCAGCTGAACAAATGGAAACTGTCGAAACAATAACCAAATTTGGAGGAATGGCAGGCGCTATTTTCGGCGGTATCGCAGCGTTATTTATTGCCCCTCTTATTTATTGGCTCTGTGTAAAAATATCAGGCGGGGTTACGTCATACAAAAAAATGCTTTCTCTCGGTCTATTTGTCTCTTTGATTAGCAGTCTTGGATTATTGATTAACGGAATTGTTGCTTTTACGACTGACGCAAATCCTCTTTACAGCACGACGTCACTGGCAGGGATTATCCCGTCAGATGGAGCTCTCGCCAGCGTGTTGAACACCTTTGAGATATTCAGCATATGGAGCTATGTATTATTAGCAATCGGACTCCACAAAACAGGCGGCATCTCAAAAAAAGCAGGATGGATTTCAGTCATTGTTCTTTTCGGCATTTTGGTTGCCTTTTCGTTCTTTTCAGGTTTAATCAATACTGTGGCGGGTGCATAAATTCATGAAAAAAGTTTGGATCGGAATTGGAATCGCCGTTTTAGTCGCTCTTTTTATTGGCATAAATATATATCGGTCTGCCGCGCCGACAAGCGGCAGCACCGGCCAGAAGATACAGACGGGAAGCCTCGAAGAAAACGAAATCTCAACAACGGTCATGGTTCCCGGCACACTTAAATTTTCAAATGAACAGTATGTGTTTTATGAAGCGGATAAAGGGACATTAGAAGAGATTAAAGTGAAGGAAGGCGATAAAGTTAAAAAGGGCACGCCTTTAGTCACCTATACAAATGAGCAGCTGAGCCTGGAAAAAGAACAGAACCAGTTAACGGCTGAATCGAACCGGCTTCAAATTGACCAAATTCAAGAAAAGATAAAAGCGTTAGACAATAAAGAAAAAGAATTGGAAAAACAGGTTGGAAAAAAAGAAGCAGAAAAACAAATTGAATCTGAACGGACGGAGCTTCAAATGCAGGAAAGAACAGCTGAGATCGAATTAAAACAAACCGAGCTTCAGCGGCAGTCACTTGCCAATCGGGTGTCAGATCTTGAAGTGAAAAGCGAAATTGAAGGCACCGTTATTTCCGTCAACCAAGAAGCGGCATCCAAAAAGTCAGATATTCAAGAGCCTGTTATACATATCGGCAACCCAAAAGACCTTGTCGTCTCAGGGAAATTGTCTGAATACGATACACTGAAAGTCAAAAAAGGCCAGAAGGTTACACTCACTTCAGATGTTATTCAGGATAAAACATGGAAAGGTACAGTTTCCGCAGTCGGTCTTGTTCCGGATCAGCAGGAAAACACTGCGGCACAAGGAACAGAACAAGCGGTCCAATACCCGCTTCAAGTGAAAATAAAAGGGAAGCTTCCAGAAGGAAAGCCAGGCTTTAAATTCATCATGAATATTGAAACGGATAAGCGGAAAGCAAATACGCTTCCTTCGAAGGCAGTTAAAAAAGAAGATGATCAATATTATGTGTATACAGTAATAGATGGAAAAGCAAAACGAGTTGATGTCAAAATCGGCGAAGTAACAGATGATCTGACAGAAATTAAAGAGGGTATTTCTCAAGATGATCAAGTTATTTTGAATCCTTCTGATCAGGTGACCGATGGAACGGAAGTGAAAGCATAAATGATCCAGCTTTCTAATGTGCGTAAAAGCTACCAGATTGGCAGGGAAACATTTGATGTTCTCCATTCTATTCATTTGGACATCCATCAAGGGGAATATGTTTCGATTATGGGGCCGTCAGGATCAGGGAAATCGACGATCATGAATATTATCGGCTGCCTTGACCGGCCGACTTCCGGCACGTATAAATTAGACGGTGAAGATATTTCTTCATATAAAGATAAAGAACTGGCTGCAGTCCGTAACCGGTCCATCGGTTTTGTATTCCAGCAATTTCAGCTTCTTCCGCGGCTGAACGCAAAAAAAAATGTCGAGCTGCCGATGATTTATTCCGGGATAGGCAAAAAAGAACGTCAAGAGCGGGCTGAGAGGGCGTTGGAAAAAGTCGGGTTAGCTGATCGAATGCTTCACATGCCCAATGAGCTGTCGGGCGGACAGAAGCAGCGGGTGGCGATTGCAAGGGCGATCGTGAATGAGCCAAAGCTGATTTTAGCTGATGAACCGACCGGTGCGCTGGATACGAAAACAAGCGCGGCGATTATGGATCAATTTACAGCATTAAATGCCGAGGGAACGACAATCGTTCTTGTTACTCACGAGCCGGAAGTTGCAGATTGCACAAATCGGATCATCATGGTGCGCGACGGAAACATTGTTCCTGCCAGCTCCGGACAAAGGAGTGTGGGAGAATGAGCCTGTTAGAGAACATCAGAATGGCTCTAAGCTCTGTGCTTGCCCATAAAATGCGTTCAATTTTAACGATGCTTGGCATTATCATTGGTGTAGGCTCCGTCATTATTGTCGTTGCAGTAGGACAGGGCGGCGAGCAAATGCTGAAGCAGTCGATCAGCGGCCCGGGAAATACGGTGGAGCTGTACTACATGCCAAGCGATGAGGAGCTTGCAAGCAATCCGAACGCCGTAGCAGAATCTACTTTTACGGAAAACGATATTAAAGGTTTAAAAGAGATCGAGGGCATCAAACAAGTCGTTGCCTCTACTTCTGAAAGTATGACAGCGCGTTATCATGAGGAAGAAACCGATGTTACGGTAAATGGAATAAACGATGGATATATGAATGTAAATTCATTGGAAATCGAAAACGGCAGAACCTTCACCGACAATGATTTTATTGCAGGGAAAAGAGCCGGAGTCATCTCTCAAAAGATGGCAGAAGAGCTGTTTGATAAAACCTCCCCTCTTGGTGAAGTAGTCTGGATAAACGGCCAGCCTGTTGAAATTATAGGCGTGCTGAAAAAAGAAACAGGCTTGCTTTCTTTCGGTTTAAGTGAAATGTATGTGCCATTTAATATGATGAAATCCTCTTTTGGCACAAGTGATTTCAGTAACGTATCGCTGCAAGTCGAATCAGCGGACAACATAAAAACAGCTGGAAAAGAAGCGGCACAGCTGGTAAATGACAATCATGGGACAGAGGATTCGTATCAAGTGATGAATATGGAAGAGATTGCGGCAGGGATTGGGAAAGTAACGGCGATTATGACGACGATAATCGGCTCAATTGCAGGCATCTCTCTTTTAGTCGGCGGAATCGGTGTCATGAATATTATGCTCGTATCAGTCACAGAACGAACGCGAGAGATCGGAATCAGAAAATCACTCGGCGCGACGAGGGGGCAGATTCTGACTCAGTTTTTAATTGAATCAGTCGTATTAACGCTTATTGGCGGACTGATTGGGATTGGAATCGGATATGGAGGAGCCTCGCTTGTTTCAGCCATTGCGGGCTGGCCGTCTCTCATATCCTGGCAGGTTGTATGCGGGGGCGTGCTGTTCAGTATGCTCATTGGAGTTGTTTTCGGCATGCTTCCTGCAAATAAAGCGGCAAAGCTTGATCCGATTGAAGCGCTTCGTTACGAGTAGCCTCATGCAATATGCATGAGGTTTTTTTATGTTTCGTGATTTCTACTATGAATATAAAAGACTTTTTTCATTAAAATAAGAAGAAAATGTCGTACAATTGTCCTTATTTTTGTCGAATTTACAGTTTACAAACCCTATAGACATACGTTAATATGGAGAAACGTGAAAGATTTTGATAGTTATTGAATGAATTTGAATGATTTTAGTTGCCTAAACTGAAAATAGCGTTTACAATGAAATTGTATTCAAAATGAATACGTTTTCATTAGGAGGTGAAGCATGCTAACTCCTGAACGGCATCAATTGATTATTGATCAAATAGAAAAGCATGATGTGGTGAAAATTCAAGAGCTCATAAGTCTTACAAATGCTTCTGAATCAACAATCAGAAGAGATTTATCGACACTTGAAGAACGCGGTTTTTTAAAGCGTGTTCATGGGGGAGCGGCCAAGCTTTCCGATATCAGACTTGAACCCGATATGCTTGAAAAATCATCCAAAAACCTTCACGATAAGTTGAAGATTGCTGAAAAAGCAGCTTCCCTTATAGAAGAAGGGGATTGCATTTACCTTGATGCAGGCACGACGACTTTGCACATGATTGATTTTATGGATAAAAGCAAAGATATTGTCGTTGTCACAAACGGAGTGATGCATATCGATGCATTAATAAGGAAAGAAATTTCTTTTTATCTGCTTGGAGGATACGTAAAGCACAGAACGGGCGCGGTTATTGGAGGCGCTTCACTGATTGCCATGGATCAGTACAGATTCGACAAGAGTTTTCTGGGAACAAACGGTGTCCATACAGAGGCTGGATTCACAACCCCGGACCCTGATGAGGCCCTATTAAAACAGAAAGCTGTCAAACAGGCAAAACACGCTTACGTCTTAGCAGACCCTTCGAAATTCGGAGAAATTTCATTTTCGGCTTTTGCCGGAATAGGCGACGCAACAATCATTACGACTGACGCTGAAGAGCTTACATTCGATAATTACCAAGAAAAAACTGTCGTAAAGGTAGTGAAACCATGATTTACACTGTAACACTTAATCCATCTGTCGATTATATTGTTCACGTTGAAGATTTTACTGTAGGAGGCCTGAACCGTTCTGCATACGATACAAAGTATCCTGGGGGCAAAGGCATCAACGTATCGAGACTGCTGAAAAGACATCATGTACCGTCTAAAGCGCTCGGGTTCGTCGGCGGATTTACCGGAGAATATATCAAAACATTTTTACGGGAAGAAAACCTGGAAACAGCTTTTTCTGAAGTAAAAGGAGATACCCGTATCAATGTAAAGCTGAAAACTGGTGATGAAACTGAAATTAACGGGCAGGGACCGAATATTTCTGATGAAGATTTCAAAGCCTTTTTAGAACAGTTCCAATCTTTGCAAGAGGGAGATATCGTCGTCCTTGCAGGAAGCATTCCATCTTCACTGCCTCACGATACTTATGAAAAAATCGCAAAAGCCTGCCAACAGCAGAACGCGCGAGTTGTGCTGGATATCTCAGGCGAGGCGCTTTTGAAAGCGACAGAAATGAAACCGTTTTTGATGAAGCCAAATCATCATGAACTGGGAGAAATGTTCGGTACGACGATTACATCAGTTGAAGAAGCTGTTCCTTACGGGAAAAAGCTTGTAGAACAAGGTGCTGAACATGTAATCGTATCCATGGCTGGAGACGGAGCGCTTCTGTTTACGAACGAAGCAACATATTTTGCCAACGTGCCAAAGGGGAAATTGGTAAACTCAGTTGGAGCGGGAGATTCCGTCGTTGCAGGTTTCCTTGCCGGCATTTCCAAACAGCTGCCGCTTGAAGAAGCATTCCGCTTAGGAGTGACGTCAGGCAGTGCTACCGCGTTCTCTGAAGAACTTGGAACAGAAGAATTCGTCCAGCAGCTTCTTCCTGAAGTTAAGGTCACACGTCTATAGAGGAGGAAACAAAAGTGAAAATAACTGAGCTTTTAACGAAGCATACGATAAAGCTTAATATTGAGAGCAAAGAAAAAGAAAATGTTATTGACGAAATGGTCACTGTTCTTGATAAGGCTGGAAAATTAAATGACCGGGAAGCCTACAAAGAAGCCATTTTAAATCGCGAGAGCCAAAGCTCAACGGGTATCGGTGAAGGAATCGCTATCCCCCATGCGAAAACAGCAAGTGTAATCAACCCGGCGATTGCGTTCGGACGTTCAAAAGACGGTGTCGATTATGAATCATTAGACGGCCAGCCGGCTCATTTGGTGTTCATGATTGCGGCAACTGAAGGCGCAAATAACACTCACCTTGAAGCATTATCAAGACTTTCAACACTGTTAATGCGTGAAGAAATCCGCAAGCAGCTCCTTGAAGCTGAGTCAGAGGATGCCATCATCGATATTATTAATCAGCATGATAAAGATGATGACGAAGAGGAAGAGGAAGAAGAAGCGGCACCAGCACCTGCCGGAAAAGGAAAAATCCTGGCTGTTACGGCATGTCCGACAGGTATTGCACACACATTCATGGCTGCGGATGCTCTTAAAGAAAAAGCGAAAGAGCTTGGTGTAGAAATCAAGGTCGAAACAAATGGTTCAAGCGGTATTAAGCACAAGCTGACTGCACAGGAAATTGAAGATGCGCCTGCAATCATTGTCGCAGCGGACAAGCAGGTTGAAATGGAGCGCTTTAAAGGCAAACGCGTACTTCAAGTTCCTGTAACGGCGGGTATCAGACGTCCGCAAGAGCTTATCGAAAAAGCGATGAATCAAGATGCGCCTATTTATCAAGGCAGCGGCGGCGATTCTTCAGCTTCCAATGATGAAGATGAAGCGCGAGGCAAGTCTGGCGGCGGCATCGGAAGCGCGTTTTATAAGCATCTGATGAGCGGTGTTAGCAACATGCTTCCGTTCGTAGTCGGCGGCGGTATACTCGTTGCGATTTCATTCTTCTGGGGAATTAATTCTTCCAATCCGGATGATCCTACTTACAACACGTTTGCTGCAGCTCTTAAGTTTATCGGCGGTGACAATGCGTTAGGATTAATCGTGGCTGTTCTTGCCGGATTTATCGCAATGAGTATTGCAGACCGTCCTGGTTTTGCACCTGGTATGGTCGGCGGATTTATGGCTTCCCAAGCAAATGCTGGATTCTTAGGCGGATTAATTGCCGGATTCTTGGCTGGTTATATCGTTGTTCTTTTGAAAAAAGCATTCGTTTTTATTCCGCAATCACTTGACGGACTGAAACCTGTATTAATTTATCCGCTGTTTGGTATATTCTTAACTGGTATTATCATGCGTTTCGTTGTGAACACACCTGTAGCGGCATTTATGAATTTCTTAACAGACTGGCTTGAAAGCCTTGGTACTGGAAACCTTGTATTAATGGGTATTATCTTGGGCGGTATGATGGCGATCGATATGGGGGGCCCGCTTAATAAAGCAGCCTTTACGTTCGGTATCGCGATGATTGATGCAGGCAACTATGCGCCTCATGCAGCAATCATGGCCGGCGGCATGGTTCCTCCGCTAGGTATTGCACTTGCAACAACAATTTTCCGAAACAAGTTCTCTCAGCGTGACCGTGAAGCAGGTATTACATGCTACTTCATGGGTGCTGCTTTCGTAACAGAGGGAGCAATTCCGTTTGCTGCAGCTGATCCGCTTCGCGTTATCCCGGCTGCTGTAGTCGGTGCAGCTGTTGCCGGCGGATTAACTGAATTCTTCCGTGTAACGCTTCCGGCCCCTCACGGAGGAGTATTCGTAGCCTTTATTACAAACCATCCGCTGCTTTACCTATTAAGTATCGTGATCGGTGCTGTCGTGATGGCCGTTATCCTCGGTATTGTAAAAAAACCTGTTACAGAGAAATAAGAAAAAAGCGTCCTTGATTCGAAAGGACGCTTTTTCTTTATCCTGCTTGCGGGAGCGCGGTTAAGTTATGTATTTTAATATCATTTATGATAAAGTAAAAGAAGAGAAACAACTGACATAGCAATCGTCTAGGATGGAGGAAACACGTTGACCGAGGAAAAAAACACGAAAACTGAAAAAGCGGCGAAGAAAAAAACCAATACGTACTTGGAATGGGGAAAAGCGATCGTCATCGCTGTTCTGTTGGCTCTCCTTATCCGTCATTTTTTGTTTGAACCTTATTTAGTAGAAGGTTCATCTATGTATCCCACATTACATGACGGAGAAAGATTGTTTGTGAATAAAACAGTGAACTATATCGGTGAGCTCGACCGCGGAGATATCGTCATCATCAATGGTGAGACATCAAAAGTCCACTATGTAAAAAGATTGATCGGAAAGCCTGGAGAAACCGTTCAAATGAAGGATGACACGCTTTATATAAACGGAAAAAAAGTAGCCGAGCCTTACTTGTCTAAAAACAAAAAGGAAGCAGAAAAACTTGGCGTCAGTCTGACCGGCGACTTTGGACCGGTAAAGGTTCCGAAAGGCAAATATTTTGTCATGGGAGATAATCGGCTGAATTCTATGGACAGCCGAAACGGACTGGGACTGATTGCGGAAGACCGGATTGTCGGCACATCAAAGTTTGTCTTTTTCCCGTTTAACGAAATGCGTCAAACAAAATAAAAACGCCTTGCTGGCCTTTGGACAGCAGGCGTTTTTTAATTTGAAATAGAAGCAACTAATGCAATGCATAGTACCGTGATGAACACTGAACCGATAATGGCCAGCACACTGAAGAAAAGGTGAACCTGTTTGTTCTCTTTTTCGCGCTTTTCTAAAAAACGTTTAGAAAAAACGTGCGAAAATATGTAAATGAGGGCTATGCCGATATATAAGCCGATATCTTTGGCGGTAAAACCTGTTACGGCAAGGTAAAAGCCCGTAAAAAAGATCAATAAGCAGTATTCAATAAGTGTTAAAAGCCTCAACGTGTTCCTCCATGAGAGTGTGTAATTTTCCAGGTGGATGCATTCTCTCTGCTTCATTGTAACATGCTGGCCGCTTTGAGTGTATACGTGTTTTCTCTCTGTTTTATCAGGGAATCATTTCTCTTGCCCTGTATTCATGGTATACTTTTAATGATGATAGACATGATGGAGGATAATAAATGATTGCTGTAAATAATGTAAGCTTGCGGTTTGCGGATCGCAAGTTATTTGAAGATGTCAATATTAAATTTACCCCAGGCAACTGCTATGGGTTAATTGGTGCAAATGGTGCCGGTAAATCAACGTTTCTGAAAGTGCTATCAGGCGAGATTGAGCCTCAGACAGGCGACGTTCATATGAGTCCCGGCGAGCGTCTTGCCATCTTGAAACAGAACCATTTTGAGTACGAAGAGCATGAAGTGCTGAAAGTGGTCATTATGGGCCACAAACGCCTGTATGAAGTCATGCAGGAGAAAGACGCCATTTACATGAAGCCTGATTTCTCAGATGAGGATGGAATTCGTGCGGCTGAGCTCGAAGGTGAATTTGCAGAGCTGAACGGTTGGGAAGCGGAAAGTGAAGCTGCGATCCTTTTAAAAGGCCTCGGAATCTCAGAAGACCTTCATACGAAGAAGATGGAAGACCTTGGCGGTTCAGAGAAAGTAAAAGTGCTCTTGGCGCAGGCGCTATTCGGCAAGCCGGATGTTCTGCTGCTGGATGAGCCGACGAACCACTTGGACCTTCAGGCAATCCAGTGGCTGGAAGAATTTCTGATTAACTTCGAAAACACAGTTATTGTCGTATCCCATGACCGTCACTTCTTAAATAAAGTGTGTACGCACATCGCTGACCTTGATTTTAACAAAATCCAAATCTATGTCGGAAACTATGATTTCTGGTACGAATCAAGCCAGCTGGCGTTAAAGCTTTCTCAAGAAGCGAACAAGAAAAAAGAAGAGCAAATTAAACAGCTTCAAGAGTTTGTCGCTAGATTCAGCGCCAATGCGTCTAAATCTAAGCAGGCAACATCAAGAAAGAAACTTCTCGAAAAAATTACGCTGGATGATATTAAACCGTCTTCCCGCCGCTATCCTTACGTTAACTTTACGCCTGAACGGGAAATCGGAAATGATGTGCTTCGGGTGGAAGGCTTAACGAAAACAATCGATGGCGTAAAGGTACTCGACAACGTCAGCTTTATTATGAATAGAGAAGATAAAATTGCTTTTACGGGCCGCAACGAACTGGCTGTTACTACACTGTTTAAAATCATTTCCGGGGAAATGGAAGCTGACAGCGGAACGTTTAAATGGGGCGTCACTACATCCCAAGCGTATTTTCCGAAAGACAACAGCGAATATTTCGAAGGCAGTGATTTGAATCTTGTTGACTGGCTTCGCCAATATTCTCCTCATGACCAAAGTGAGAGCTTTTTACGCGGTTTCTTAGGTCGCATGCTGTTCTCCGGAGAAGAAGTCCACAAAAAAGCAAATGTACTTTCCGGGGGAGAAAAAGTTCGCTGTATGCTGTCGAAAGCGATGCTTTCTGGCGCCAATATTTTAATATTGGATGAGCCGACCAACCATCTAGACTTAGAATCCATTACAGCGCTCAATAACGGCTTAATCAGCTTTAAAGGCGCTATGCTGTTTACTTCCCATGACCATCAGTTTGTTCAGACCATTGCCAACAGAATTATAGAAATTACACCTAACGGCATCGTCGATAAGCAAATGAGCTATGACGAGTTCCTTGAAAATGCTGATGTGCAGAAAAAACTGACTGAACTATACGCGTAATAAAAAAAGCAGAGATGTCTCTGCTTTTTTTGATACATAAATATGAAAGGGGACCACAGCATGAAGTTTTTAGTTGTCGGAGCTGGAGGAGTAGGCGGATATATTGGCGGACGGCTTGCAGAGAAAGGTAATGATGTGGCATTTCTCGTGCGTCAAAAAAGAGCTGGGCAGTTAAAAGAAACCGGGATTGTCATTCATAGCGAAAAGGGGAATGTATCATTTCAGCCCTCACTTATCAGTGCCGGAGAAACAGGGCAGTTTGATGTTGTTATCATCGCTTCTAAAGCATATTCACTTGGTCAAGTGATAGACGATGTCAAACCGTTTATCCATCGCGAAACTGTCATTATTCCGTTTTTAAACGGATACCGGCATTACGAGCAGCTGTTCACGGCATTTTCAAAAGAACAGGTGCTGGGCGGCCTATGTTTTATAGAAAGCGCCTTAGACAGCAAGGGAGAAATTCATCATACGAGCGCATCGCATCGTTTTGTATTCGGAGAATGGAACGGCGAGCGTACGGAACGAATAACAGCGCTTGGAGAGGCATTTTCAGGCGTGAAGGCAGAAGTCATCATCAGCGGAAATATCGAGAAGGACATATGGAAAAAGTATCTCTTCATTGCAGCGCAGGCGGGGATCACAACGCTATTTCAACGACCGCTTGGCCCGATTCTCAAAACAGAAGGCGGACGTCACACGGCCAAAAAACTTATTGGGGAAATTGGCGCTATTTTACGAAAAGAAGGCGTTCCGGCTGATCCGAATCTTGAAGAAGAGAGCTTCCGGACGATGACAAGCATGTCTTATCATATGAAGTCATCCATGCTTCGGGATATGGAAAACGGCCAAACGACTGAAGGTGACCACTTGCACGGATTTTTGCTTGAAAAAGCAAAACGTTTATCACTTGCAACGCCTATATTAGAAACCGTTTATGCCAATCTGCAAATGTATGAAGCGGAAAAATAAAAAGGAGGCGAAAAGCCTCCTTTTGTTGATTAAAAAGCCCAATTACCGTTTCTGAAGATAGGCTCTCTTTTTCCGTCTGCCGTAATTCCGTCGATATTCATATCCTTAGAACCAACCATAAAGTCCACGTGTGTGATGCTTTCATTTAAGCCTTCTTTGACAAGCTCTTCCCGAGACATCTGTTTTCCGCCTTCAATGTTAAAGGCATATGCGCTGCCGATCGCTAAATGATTTGACGCGTTTTCATCAAACAATGTGTTATAGAAAAGAATATTTGATTGTGATATAGGAGAATCGTAAGGAACAAGTGCCACTTCACCTAAATAGTGAGAGCCTTCATCTGTTTCCACCAATTCTTTTAAAATGTCCTCACCTTTTTCGGCTTTAATGTCGACTATACGGCCATTTTTAAACGTGAGGGTAAAGTTTTCGATAATATTTCCGCCGTAGCTTAGCGGTTTTGTGCTCGATACCACTCCGTCGACCCCGTCTTTTTGCGGCAGTGTAAACACTTCTTCTGTCGGCATATTGGCCATAAACTCATGGCCGCTTTCATTCACGCTTCCTGCGCCTGCCCAAACATGCTTTTTCGGCAGCTTAATGGTTAAATCAGTTCCTTTTGCTTGATAATGTAAAGCAGCGTAATGTCTCTCGTTCAAATGGTCAACTTTTTCATGCAGATTTTGATCATGTTTGATCCAAGCTTGAACCGGGTTATCTTCGTTTACGCGCGTTGCTTTGAAAATTTCTTCCCACAGAAGCTGAATCGCTTCCTCCTCTGATTTGCCAGGAAACACTTTCTGAGCCCAGCCCGCTGATGCCGCACCTACGACCGTCCAGCTGACTTTGTCCGATTGAATATATTGTCTGTATGTATGTAATGCTTCACCTGCTGCTTTTTGAAATGCAGCGATCCGCTTGGAATCGACACCCTTTAGTAAGTCCGGGTTAGATGACACAACAGAGATGAAAGCAGCCCCTTTTTTAGCAAGCTCTTCTCTTCCTTTTGCTTCCCATTCAGGATATTCTTCAAATGCTTCAAACGGCGCGAGTTCATATTTTAATTTGGCGACTTCGTCATCCTGCCAATTTACTGTTACATTTTTTGCCCCTTTTTCATATGCATGTTTCACTATTAAGCGGACAAAATCCCGTACGTCTGTAGAAGCATTTACAACTACATACTGGCCTTTTTGGACGTTTACGCCAACCTCTACCGCCAGCTGTGCATATGTATTTAATTTCTGTGAAAATGAATCCATAAATCATTCCTCCTCAAGCTTTTTTCTCATCATATCAAATATAATTCAATAAAGGAAAGAAAGGAGGCCAATGTGAAAAACCCAAAACAACATGTCTTGGGTTTTCCGGTTTTATGGATGATTCAGTTTTACAGTGCCGCCTGCAGGCGAATGGGGCATATTTGCCAAAGAAATGCTCATGCCTCCAAGAATGATTCCGCTTAAAATGGCTGCAATCGCTACTCTTCTTCCTAAATCTCTTAGCATCTGTTTCCTCCTTAACGTTTCTCCATTTCCCACAATATGAAGGGAGAGAGGAAAAAAGAAGCAAGAAATTTACTATATGTGAGATTTTTGCAGGAAAAGGCTATTTAATCGCTTTTTGAAGCTTATCGATCACTTCTAAAGAACGGCCTGTGCCGATTGCCACAGATTCAAGCGGATTTTGCGCAACGTGTACAGGAACTACAATTTCTTCTGTGAGCCATTCTTTTATCCCATTAAGGAGCGCGCCGCCGCCTGTTAAAATAACGCCACGGTCAACAATATCACCGCTCAATTCAGGCGGGCAGTCCTCAAGTGTAGCTCTGATGGCTTCAAGAATATGCAGGAGAGATTCACGCATGGCATCTTGAATTTCGTTAGATTGAAGCATAATGGTTTTTGGAAGGCCTGTCACGAGGTCGCGTCCCCGAATTTCCATTGCTTCGGGCACATGCTCAATCAGGGCGTGGCCAATTTCCATTTTTACCTGCTCAGCTGTACGCTCGCCGATCAGCAAATTATATTTTTTTCGGACGAAAGAAACGATATCCTCATCAAGCTGGTCTCCGCCGATTCTGATAGAGTGGCAGGAAACAACGCCGCCAAAGGAAATGATCGCGACCTCTGTCGTCCCTCCGCCGATGTCTACTACCACATTGGCAACCGGCTCATCAACCGGTAAATCCGCTCCGATTGCGGCAGCTACTGGCTCTTCAATTAAATGGACATTTTTCGCACCGCAGTTTTTCACCGCGTCACTGATGGCGCGGCGTTCTACTGCTGTTGATCCTGACGGTGTGCAAACGACGACGTTCGGTTTTCTGAACGTCATGCCGATGCTTTTTGCGGCTTTTTTCATAATATGCTTTAGCAAATCGGTTGTCATATCATAGTCTGCGATAACGCCATCCTTCATTGGTCTGACGGCGACAATTTTTCCCGGCGTTTTGCCGATCATGTTTTTTGCGTCAGTCCCGATTGCAAGGACTGCTTTTGTCGTTGTATCCACTGCGACAACAGATGGTTCATTTAAAATAATCCCTTTATTTTTGCTGTAAACAAGTATATTAGCTGTTCCTAAGTCAATCCCGATTTCAGTTGATTGAAACATGTTTTCACCCAATCTCTATCCTGATTTTATATGATTCTACATTTAAAGTTTCTAACAAATAAAGCGATTTGTGGGGGTGTGCGTCGGGAAAGAAATGTTTTTGTAAAAAATCATGGAACTGTGTAACAGAAGTAATACATTTTTCGGTTTTATGGAAAAAATATCTTGTGATTCTTATAGAAAGCGGGAAACTTTTTCTAAGTTTCGTACGTCTACGATATATTGAGGTACATCCTTAAATATTACATGAGAAAAGAAACATTTAAAGGAAGAAGGGTTTTTATGAAATCAATAGGTGTTGTAAGAAAAGTAGATGAATTAGGCCGTATTGTTATGCCGATAGAATTAAGACGGGCACTGGATATTGCTATTAAAGACAGCATTGAGTTTTTTGTTGACGGAGATAAAATTATTTTGAAAAAGTACAAACCTCATGGCGTTTGTTTAATGACCGGAGAAATCACGTCAGAAAATAAAGAATACGGCAACGGTAAAATTACGTTAAGCCCTGAGGGTGCACAGCTGCTCCTTGAGGAAATTCAAGCCGCTTTAAAAGAATAATACGATATTGAAAAAGGCGGAGCGATGCATCTCCGCCTTTTTTTGCGTGCCAATTTCTGATTACCGCCGCCTAAGATAGAACACCATGAACACCCGGTAATGAATGATTTGGGATACTTTACATATTTTACTCAATTATTTGTCGAAGAATGGTACAATAAGTAGAGAAACACAAGCGGCAGGTGGTCATATGAGAAAATATCAAGCGCGTATCATTTCCATCATCTTGGCAATGATTTTTATTATGTTTTGGGATTATTTATTTTATTTTATAGGCAAAAACCCGATTAATTGGCCTGTTGATATTGTGTATACTGCAGTCACGCTCGTAAGTGTCTGGATGCTGGCTTACTATGTAGATGAAAAACAGCAGCTGGTTAAGAAAATGAAGGATAATGAATGGAAGTATAAACAGCTCTCTGAAGAAAAAAACCGCATCATGGATAATCTGCAGGAAATCGTATTTCAAACGAATGCAAAAGGCGAAATTACATATTTAAACCAGGCGTGGGCATCAATAACGGGCTTTTCAATCAGTGAATGTATGGGAACGATGTATAATGATTACTTCATAAAAGAAAAGCACGTAGCCGACCACATTAACACCCAAATCCAAAACAAAGCGTCTTCTGGCATGTTTACCGCAAAATATGTGACAAAGAACGGCACGATTTTTTGGGGAGAAGTTCATTATAAACTTTACTACGACCGTTATGACCAATTTACAGGCAGCCTCGGTACAATGTCAGATATCACTGAGCGAAAAGAGGCTGAAGATGAGCTTATTGAGATTAATGAACGGCTGGCGAGGGAATCACAGAAACTGTCCATCACAAGTGAACTTGCTGCCGGGATTGCACACGAAGTCAGAAACCCTTTAACATCTGTCAGCGGTTTCCTTCAGATTATGAAAACACAATATCCGGACAGAAAAAGCTATTTTGACATCATCTTTTCAGAGATCAAAAGAATCGATTCGGTGCTCAGCGAGCTGTTGCTGCTTGCAAAACCGCAGGCGATCTCATTTAAAACGCATCAGCTCAATGAGATTCTGAAACAAGTCACGACATTGCTTGATACCAATGCTATTTTGTCCAATATCGTGATCGAAAAAAATTTTGAAGAGACAGACGGCAGTATCATTAACGGGGACGAAAATCAGCTGAAGCAGGTCTTTATCAATATCATTAAAAATGGGATTGAGGCAATGCCAAAAGGCGGTGTCGTAACCATTACGACTGCTAAGACAGCCTCTCACGCAGTAATCAGCGTCAAAGATGAAGGAAACGGCATGCCGCAGGAAAAACTTAAGCAGATTGGCAAACCTTTTTACTCGACAAAGGAAAAAGGCACCGGACTCGGACTTGCCATTTGTTTAAGGATCTTGAAGGAACATAACGGAGAATTGAAAATTGAAAGTGAAGCTGGGAAAGGCAGCGTCTTTCAAGTTGTTTTGCCTTTAACATCAGACGGCTGAGAGGGGAAAAATAAGATGAACTCGCTTCTGTTTGTATACGGGACATTAAGAAAACATGAAAAAGATCATCATTTACTTGCGCAATCGGCATGTATTAATGAACAGGCGAGAACGAAAGGATGCCTGTTTGCCGCAAATGAGGGGCCTGCAGCCGTTTTGGCTGGTGAGGGCTATATATGCGGCGAGGTATATGAAGCAGATGAATTATGTATACATAAGCTCGATCAATTTTTTCAAGGTTACCATAAACAAACGGTGCTTGCGGAAACAGATGGCGGGAACAAAAAAGCACTTGTTTATTTTATGAACAAAGACGATTGTACCGGCTTTCCGAAAATAAGCAGCGGCGACTGGAAAGAACATCAGATGATCAGCAAATCGCAAGATCCTGTTTATTATTTTGCCTACGGGTCCTGTATGGACAATGCACGTTTTCAAAAGGCTGGTGTCGATCATTATTTTCAAGATCCAGTGGGAAGAGCCGTTTTAAAAGGATACACAACCCGTTTCACGCTAAAAAGGGAAGACGGCTCAAGAGCGGATATGATGGAAGACGGAGGAATAACAGAAGGTATTTTATATCGTATCCCTTTTTCTGCGCTCTCCTACCTATACAAAAGGGAGGGTGTCGAATCACTTACGTATCGCCCGGCATTTGTAGATGTTGAAGCAGGCGGAAGGCGTTACACAGACTGCTTAACCTTTCTTGTTCTCCAAAAAGATGCGGAAACCGCCCCGCCTCAGCACTATCAGAGTGAAATTGAACGCGGAGCAGAGCTGTACTTATCACCGGCATTTGCTGAAAAACTCAAGCGGCATATGAATTCGCTGCCAAAAGGATAACGAGATTAACACTGTTACAAAAGAATATGATAAAATTTGATCAATATGATGTCAGGTAAAGGAGCATCACTATGAAAAAAGAATTTGCGGTAATTGGACTCGGCCGTTTTGGAGGCAGTATTTGCAAAGCATTAAGTGAAGAGGGCGTCGAGGTTATGGCGATGGATATTGATGAAGATAAAGTCAACGAGTATGCCAAGATCGCATCTCACGCCGTTATCGGTGATTCAACAGATGAATCTGTCTTAAAAAATTTAGGCCTGCGAAATTTTGACCATGTCATTGTTGCAATTGGAGAAAATATCCAAGCGAGTATTTTAACGACTCTTATTCTGAAAGAGCTGGGTGTCCATACAATTACAGTTAAGGCCCAGAACGATTATCATGAAAAAGTGCTGTCTAAAATCGGTGCGGACCATATTGTCCACCCGGAACGCGATATGGCGAAACGAATTGCGCATAACATCGTGTCCAACAATGTACTTGATTATTTGGAGCTTTCTGAGGAGCATAGTCTTGTTGAAATCGTAGCCAACAGCCGCCTTGCCGGAAATACGCTTCTTGATTTAGATATCCGTGCGAAATACGGCATTAATATCGTAGCCATAAAAAGGGGCAAGGAAGTCATCGTATCGCCGCTTGCAACTGAAGTCATACATCAAGAAGATATTCTCATCGTCATTGGATCGGTTACAGACATTTCCCGCTTTGAAAAAAGAGTTCTTCATACAAAATAACAGTAAATCAAGCCGTCCGGAAAGGGCGGTTTTTTAAATATTATCAGAATATAACAACTTTAATGAAATGAGCGCCAATTTCTTAAAATTTTATTGACTAAGCATAGGCGTTCCGATAGCATATTGTACCATATAATAAAAAAGAGGAGGGGCCTATTTGAATAAAGAAACGCTGGTCAATAGGCTGAACGCTTCAGCCCGAAGACAAAAAGCTGATCTCGTCATTAAGAACGGAAAAATCATGGACGTATTTAACCAAGAGTGGATCCATGAAGATATTGCGATTACAGATGGAGTCATTGTAGGCCTCGGCGAGTATGAAGGCGAAAAGACCATTGATGCAGAGGGAAAAATGATTGTTCCGGGTTTTATTGATGGACATGTACATATTGAATCATCAATGGTTACACCAATTGAATTCGCTAAAGCGGTATTGCCGCATGGAGTGACGACAGTTGTTGCCGATCCGCATGAGATAGCGAATGTGTCCGGTGACAAAGGGATTGCCTTTATGATTGAACAGGCTCGGCAAACACCGCTGAATATTCATTTTATGCTTCCCTCAAGTGTGCCGGCCGCAAGCTTTGAGCGATCAGGCGCAGTACTCAGAGCTGCCGATTTAAAGCCTTTTTATGGAGAGGAAGAGGTTTTGGGGCTGGCTGAAGTCATGGATTATGTGTCGGTTCAGCAGGGTGAAGACGATATGGTTCAGAAACTGCTCGATGCCCGTGTTGCAGGAAAGCGGATTGACGGCCATTTATCCGGTTTATCAACAGATCTCATTAACATTTATAGAACGGCATTTGTCTTAAACGATCATGAAGTAACAACGAAGGAAGAAGCTCTTGATCGTATTAGAAGAGGCATGTATGTCATGATGCGTGAAGGATCAGTTGCAAAAAACACTCAAAAAGTGCTTCCCGCGGTGAATGAAAAGAACGCGCGCCGTTTCTTTTTCTGTACAGATGATAAGCATGTGGATGATTTATTGTCAGAGGGAAGTGTAAATCATCAAGTGAAAATGGCAATTCAAGCTGGGCTTGACCCGTTTTTAGCCTATCAATTAGGAAGCCTTAATGCAGCCGAATGCTACGGGTTAGATACAAAGGGAGCGATTGCCCCTGGTTTTGACGCTGATTTGCTCTTTGTTTCTGATCTGGAAAACGTCACTGTCACAATGACAATGGTAAAAGGGCAGACTGTTGCTGAAGGCAGTAAAGCAGTATATCAAGATAGCGCTCAAGCTGCAATTCCAGAACCGGCACTGCTCCATTCAGTTAAGCTTGCTGGTCCTCTTACAGAACAGAATTTTCACATGCCAATCAATTCAAATCAGCAAATCAATGTGATTCAAATCATTCCAAACCAGCTTGAAACACGATTGGTACATGTTCCGGCTCCTGATGCACGCATTTTTGAAGCTGACACTGACCTTGATTTGTTGAAGATCGCAGTTGTTGAGCGGCATAAAGGATTAGAAGAAACCGGACTTGGTGTTGTGAAAGGATTTGGATTCAAGAGCGGAGCGATTGCCACAACCATTTCGCACGATTCCCATAATATTATTGCCGTCGGTACAAATGATGCCGATATCGCGGCTGCAGTTAATAAGCTGCAGGAAATGGGGGGAGGATTAACGATAATCAAAAATGGAGAAGAGCTACATTCGGTTCCGCTGCCGATTGCAGGGTTATTATCCGACCAATCCGCGGAACAGGTAAATGAGAGCTTGCTGGCGCTGCACGATAAATTACCGTTCATCGGTTTCACAGGCGGGTTTAATCCATTTTTGACGCTTTCGTTTTTAGCTTTGCCCGTCATTCCTGATATTAAAATGACGACAACAGGATTATTTGATGTAAAGGCATTTCAGCATATTTCACTGCAATAAAAAAGATGCACTCCCAAGAGTGCATCTTTTTTTAAACCTCCATAATGATCGGAAGGATCATCGGACGGCGTTTTGTTTTTTCGTATAAGAACGGCGCAAGTGTATCTGTAATCTCGTTTTTGATTTCAGACCATTGAGTCGTTTTTCGTTCCATTACTTTTTGTAAGTGGTTTGAAATGAGCTCTTGGGCGTCATTGATCAAGTCGCCAGATTCTCTCATGTACACAAACCCTCTGGAAATCAAATCAGGTCCTGCTGAAATCTTAAAGTCGTCCATGTCAATGCTGACAACCACGATAACAAGTCCTTCTTCAGAAAGGATTCTGCGGTCACGAAGCACGATATTGCCAATATCACCAATGCCGCTTCCGTCAATGTAGACTGAACCGGATGGAATTTTGCCGGCAACTGAAGCTTCATCGCCTTTAAGAGCCAACACTTCACCATTGTCCATGATAAAGCAGTTTTCTTCAGGAATGCCGCAATCTGTTGCAAGCTTGACATGCATCTTTTGCATTCTGTACTCACCGTGAATCGGCATGAAGAATTTAGGCTTGATTAAACGAAGCATCAGCTTCTGTTCTTCCTGTCCGCCGTGTCCTGATGTATGGATATCATTAAGTGGTCCGTGAATGACCTCGGCCCCCGCACGATACAACTGGTTGATTGTACGGCTTACGCTGATTGTGTTGCCTGGGATTGGGGATGAAGAAAATACGACAGTATCCCCAGGATTGATTGAAATCTGGCGGTGTGTGCCGTTTGCAATTCTTGATAGCGCCGCCATCGGCTCCCCTTGGCTTCCTGTACATAAAATTGTTACTTTATTGGCAGGCATACGATTGATTTCGTTATGCTCAATAAAGGTATTTTTTGGACAGTTAATATATCCGAGAGTTTGTCCGATTTCAATAGCCGATTCCATACTGCGTCCAAATACGGCAACTTTTCTTCCGTTTAATACAGCAGCTTCAATTACCTGCTGCAAGCGGTGAATATTCGACGCAAATGTAGCGAAGATAATTCGGCCGTCCACCTTGCGGAAAATGTCATGAATGCTTTCTCCGACACGGCGTTCAGACATGGTGAATTCCGGGTTTTCACTGTTTGTGCTGTCTGAAAGGAGGCACAAAACGCCTTCTTTGCCGATTTCGGCCATTTTCGTTAAGTTTGCCGGCTCGCCGACTGGAGTAAAGTCGAATTTGAAATCTCCAGTATGTACGATGTTTCCTGGCGGCGTCTTAACAACGATACCGTAAGAGTCCGGAATACTATGTGTTGTTCTGAAAAATGACACAGCCGTTTTGCGGAACTTTACGATATCATCCTCACCGATAATATTCAGTTTCGTTTGTCTTAATAATCCATGCTCTTCAAGTTTATTCCGAAGTAAGCCGATCGCGAGTTTACCGCCGTAAACAGGAATATTTACTTGTCTGAGCAGGTATGGAATACCGCCGATGTGGTCCTCATGCCCGTGGGTGATAAAAAGACCTTTAATTTTATCTTCGTTTTTGACTAAATACGTGTAATCAGGGATAACGTAGTCAATGCCGAGCAGTTCGTCCTCGGGAAACTTGATCCCTGCATCAATCAGTACAATTTCATCCTGAAATTGCACCGCGTACGTATTTTTACCGATTTCGCCCAACCCTCCGAGGGCGAAAACAGCAGTCTGATCATTTTTTACAAATTTCATACCGCTCATAACTCCAATACTTTAAAATTTTCGCTCTGTTGCTCATATTCTAAGAATGCACCATCAACAGGTGTAATAAACTCAATATTCAATTTCTTTTCTTTCAGCTTTGTTCTGACGTCACGCTCAGATACGCCTTCAATATAAAGTGAATCTGTCTTTTCCCGAACAGGTACTTCGTCAGCCTTTTCTTGATAAAATACCTTATAAATCATCCAAATCTCTCCTTAAATGCCGTATGTTAGACTCGCTCATTCTATTATATTCGAAAACGGAATATAAGGAAAGCCTTGAGCAAAATAAGGACCTATCGAAAAGTGAAAGATCCCTTGTCAGGCAATCGCTTTCTTGCGAAGCATTCCGTTCCATTGTCTTCTGAGTTTCTTTCTTAATTTGCGCAGCATTAGTTAGTCCCTCCTTTCATTACATACTTGCCCCAGAGTTGTTTTATACAAATAGTATACGAAGATTGAGGAAGACTTTTCGTGGTTATTAATGGAATCTATTGTGCTTTTTAAACGAAATAGTTTGCTGAATGGCAATCTTTCTGTATGATGAGGGTGGGAATTGCAGATCAAGATGATAAAGGGGAAGTTACGATGAATTCAAAATTAATTTTTTTTGATATTGACGGTACGATATATGATCATGACAAGAATATACCGGAAAGTACGAGAGAAACGATTACAGAGCTGCAGCGCCAAGGACATCATGTGTTTATTGCCAGCGGACGGTCTCCGTTTATGGTTAAACCGATTTTGGAGGAGCTGGGCATACACTCGTTTATTTCCTATAATGGGCAGTATGTTGTCTTTGAAAATCAAGTGATTTATAAAAATCCGCTGCCTGAAGAGGCAATCAGACGATTATTACAGCAAGCGGGAGAGGGGAAACATCCTGTTGTGTTTATGGCTGAAGACACGATGAAAGCGACTGTTGCAGATCACCCTCATGTTTTAGAGGGAATCGGCAGCCTGAAAACCGATTATCCGGAAACTGATGACCTTTTCTATGAAGGAAAAGAAATATTTCAGCTTCTATTATTTTGCCAGGATGAAGAAGAAAAAGCTTATGCCGCTTTTCCTGAATTTGATCTCGTGCGCTGGCATGAACTTTCGACTGATGTACTGCCTCACGGGGGCTCAAAGGCGGAAGGAATCAAAAAAGTGATCGAGCGTCTTCCGTTTGATATCAGCGATACATATGCATTCGGCGACGGATTAAACGATCTGCAAATGATTGAATATGTCGGGACAGGCGTAGCTATGGGAAATGCTGTTCCTGAATTGAAAGAAATTGCGGACTTTGTCACGAAGCCGGTAGACGAAGATGGAATTGCGTACGCTGTCAAAGAATTAGGCCTTTTAAAATAAAGAAACGGCTGGCACTGTGCCAGCCGTTTTTTCGTTTAGCGCTCAATCGCGATTGCATTTTCAGGTTCTTTGAAAGGGTTCTCCTTATCAATATGATCATAGAACATAACGCCATTCAAATGATCAATCTCATGCTGAAATACAATAGCCGGAAATCCTTTTAAACGAATATCAATGTTTTCTCCTTCAAGGGTTGTTCCTTTTACCCTGATGCGAGCATAGCGGGGAACATACCCAGGGATTGCTTCGTCAACAGACAGGCAGCCCTCGCCGCTTGTTAAGTAGCTTCTTTCAACTGAATGGCTGACGATCTTAGGATTAAACAAAGCATAGCTGTATAACTTTCCGGCAGCATCCTCTGCATGAACGGCGATCATTCGTTTTTTGATATTAATTTGAGGAGCTGCGAGTCCCACGCCTGGACGCAGCTTGTATTTTTCGGCTAATTCCGGATCTTGGCTGTTTTTAACAAATTCAATCATGTCGGCCAGCTGCTGTTTTTCTGCATCAGTCGGAGGCAGGTTAACAGGTTCGGCTGTCTCCCTTAGTGCTGGATGGCCGTCACGTACGATGTTTTCCATAGTAATCAAGAAACTTCACTCCTAAAGCTTAATATGTAAATTATATCGGATTTCCTCACAAAGGTGCAACGAACGAATGACCAGCCGCAGATGGCTGGTCAAGTTCAGTGCTGTGCGATTATTAACAGCCTCCGCCTAAATAAGCAGCTCCAACAATGATTAACAGAATGAATAAAACAACGATGAGCGCAAATGTGCGGCCGTAGCCATATCCATAACCGTAACCACCATAACTGCAGCAGCCTCCGCCGTAACCATATCCATACATATTGCAAAACCTCCTCTTTTAATTACGCCAGAGCCTTTATCAGTAGGCATAGCGTCTACTATAACCTATGTAAAAACAAAAAAGTTGTATGGTCATCTGTCCTGCTTTTTCACTTTTTTGATTTGATTTCAGAGTTGAATTCATACAGTACAGCTATTGTCAAATGCCTCCATGAATTCTATAGTAGGAATTGTCAAGATTGGGGGATTTAACGTGAAAGACGCAAAAAAACGGCGGCATGGAATGAAAATCGGAGCCTTTTGTGCTGTGACGCTGTTATTAACAGGTTGTATAGGGAAGGACCCGGTTGATTCAATGCATCACTCATTAGAAAAAGCTGCGGAATCGGAAAAGCCGTTTCAAGAAGAACAGAAAACGCTTGAAGAATTAGAGGCGAAAGAAAATCAGCTTTATGATGATGTCATGAAGCTCAATATGGATGATTATAAAAAAATTGTTGCTTTATCTAACGAGGCGCTTGAAAACGTCAGCAAGCGCGAAGAACATTTGAAGATTGAAAATGACAGCATCAAAAAATCAGAAACAGAATTTGAGGAAGCAAAAACGTCCGTTGAAAAAATCAAGGATAAGCGCATAAAAGAAAAAGCTGATACCGCAGCAAGCCATATGGAAAAAAGGTATTCATCATATAGCTCTATGTATGAAGAATATCAAAATGCGCTTCAGCTTAATAAAAAGCTGTATAAGCAACTGAAAGAGAAAGACTTGACCCGAGACGATTTGGATCAGCAGATCGAAAAAGTCAATGCATCTTATGAAAAGGTCCTTAAATATAGCGGGGAGTTTAATGAACAAACAGAAAAATATAATAAAGCCCGGGAGGATCTATATGATGCTGCTGGCTATCAAGTGAAAAAGAACTGACTTTGAACAGCTCTTTTTTTTCATAATTGGGAGCCAATTTTGTTCAAAATTTTCATTTCTATTGTAGTACAGTATGGTGATGTATACTAGTACAGTTTTGAACACAGTCGGCATCCTTTTTTAAAAGGAAAATGTAAAGCGAATACATTTATTGAAAATCAGCGATGAAAACGATTGACGGTTCTTCTTTATTTGGTGTAAACTAATCCATGTTAAGCGGTGTTGTATTAGTTTTTTACAACTTCGAAATAATACAGTTCAAAGCAGAGTGTAACTATCCTACATAAAAGGTTTCGGCAAACTGGGGATCGGCTAAATATATACGACTTACTGCTGATACTTTAGGGTACCCTAAGTTTGTATGTATAAAAGGAATGCACGTCTAATGACTGTTTAAAAGAAAGGAAGAGGTGACTTAGTATGGCTGCAAAAACGAAAAAAGCTATCGTTGACAGTAAGAAGCAATTTGATGCCATTAAAAAGCAGTTCGAAACGTTCCAAATTTTAAATGAAAAGGGAGAAGTCGTGAATGAAGCGGCGATGCCTGATTTAACTGATGATCAATTAAAAGAGCTTATGCGCCGCATGGTATTTACGCGTGTGCTTGATCAGCGCTCTATCTCATTAAACCGTCAAGGACGTCTCGGATTTTACGCTCCTACTGCGGGTCAAGAAGCTTCTCAGATTGCAACGCATTTCGCGCTTGAAAAAGAAGACTTTGTTCTTCCTGGATATCGTGATGTGCCTCAGTTAATTTGGCACGGCCTTCCATTATATCAAGCGTTTCTTTTCTCTCGCGGACATTTCAGAGGAAACCAAATGCCTGATGATGTGAATGCCCTTTCTCCACAAATCATTATCGGTGCCCAATACATTCAAACTGCCGGTGTTGCGCTAGGTCTTAAAAAACGCGGCAAGAAAGCTGTTGCAATCACTTACACTGGTGACGGCGGAGCTTCACAAGGGGACTTCTACGAAGGAATTAACTTTGCCGGCGCTTATAAAGCACCTGCCATCTTCGTAGTACAAAACAACCGTTATGCGATTTCAACTCCGGTTGAAAAACAATCAGCGGCTGAAACAATTGCACAAAAAGCTGTAGCTGCCGGTATTGTCGGCGTACAAGTAGACGGAATGGATCCGCTTGCTGTATACGCTGCAACTGCTGAAGCACGCGAGCGTGCAATCAACGGCGAAGGCCCGACACTTATTGAAACACTTACATTCCGTTACGGCCCGCACACAATGGCTGGTGACGATCCGACTAAATACCGCACAAAAGAAATCGAAAATGAGTGGGAACAAAAAGATCCGCTTGTACGCTTCCGCGCGTTCCTTGAAAACAAAGGCTTATGGTCTGAAGAAGAAGAAGCAAAAGTAATTGAGGATGCGAAAGAAGAAATTAAGCAAGCAATCAAAAAAGCTGATGCTGAGCCTAAACAAAAAGTAACTGATTTAATGAAAATCATGTACGAAAAAATGCCTCACAACCTTGAGGAGCAATTTGAAATTTATACACAGAAGGAGTCGAAGTAAGCCATGGCGCAAATGACAATGATTCAAGCAATCACGGATGCGTTACGCACAGAACTGAAAAATGACGAAAATGTCTTAGTTTTCGGAGAAGACGTTGGTGTAAACGGCGGCGTATTCCGTGCGACAGAAGGATTGCAAAAAGAATTCGGTGAAGACCGTGTATTTGACACGCCACTTGCTGAATCTGGTATCGGCGGTCTTGCCCTTGGTTTAGGCTTAAACGGCTTCCGTCCGGTAATGGAAATCCAATTCTTCGGATTTGTTTACGAAGTAATGGATTCAGTTTCTGGCCAAATGGCTCGTATGCGCTACCGTTCTGGCGGACGCTGGACTTCACCTGTAACAATTCGTTCTCCATTCGGCGGCGGTGTTCATACTCCTGAACTTCACGCTGACAGCTTAGAAGGTCTTGTTGCACAACAGCCTGGTATCAAAGTGGTTATTCCATCAACTCCTTACGATGCCAAAGGACTTTTAATTTCTGCAATCAGAGACAATGATCCTGTTGTCTTCTTAGAGCATATGAAGCTTTACCGTTCTTTCCGTCAGGAAGTTCCTGAAGAAGAATACACAATTGAGCTTGGCAAAGCTGACGTAAAACGTGAAGGTACTGATCTTTCAATCATCACTTACGGCGCAATGGTTCATGAATCATTAAAAGCTGCTGAGGAGCTTGAAAAAGACGGCATTTCTGCTGAAGTTGTCGACCTTCGCACAGTAAGCCCGCTTGATATCGATACAATCATCGCATCTGTAGAAAAAACAGGGCGCGCGATTGTGGTTCAAGAGGCGCAAAAACAAGCCGGTATTGCTGCAAACGTAGTAGCAGAAATTAATGACCGTGCGATCCTGAGCTTGGAAGCACCTGTACTTCGCGTGGCTGCGCCTGATACAGTATTTCCTTTCTCTCAAGCAGAGAGCGTATGGCTTCCAAACCACAAAGACGTTCTTGAAACAGCAAGAAAAGTACTTGAATTTTAATCAAATTGCATAATCGAGAGGGAAGATGAACGTTTTCCCTCTATTATATATCTGTTTTCAATGCTTATGATGTAAACTTTAAAATTGCTTAATCAAACTAGGAGGTCGAGAACTGTGGCATTTGAATTTAAACTTCCAGATATCGGGGAAGGTATCCACGAAGGCGAAATCGTAAAATGGTTTGTCAAGCCTAACGATGAGGTTGACGAAGATGATGTACTGGCTGAAGTCCAAAATGATAAAGCAGTAGTAGAAATTCCTTCACCTGTTAAAGGAAAAGTATTAGAATTAAAAGTTGAAGAGGGAACGGTTGCAACTGTTGGACAAACGATCATTACGTTTGATGCACCTGGTTACGAAGATCTTCAATTTAAAGGCAGCGATGAGTCTGACGATGCGAAAACTGAAGCACAAGTTCAGTCAACTGCAGAAGCTGGACAAGACGTTGCGAAAGAAGAGCAAGCTCAAGAGCCTGCAAAAGCTACTGGCGCAGGACAGCAGGATCAAGCTGAAGTTGACCCGAACAAACGTGTGATCGCTATGCCTTCTGTACGTAAATATGCTCGTGAAAAAGGCGTAGACATCCGTAAAGTTACTGGTTCAGGCAACAACGGACGTGTTGTAAAAGAAGATATCGACAGCTTTGTAAACGGAGGAGCGCAAGAAGCTGCACCGCAAGAAACAGCTGCACCACAAGAAACAGCTGCTAAACCGGCTGCTGCACCTGCTCCAGAGGGCGAATTCCCAGAAACACGCGAAAAAATGAGCGGTATCCGTAAAGCAATTGCAAAAGCGATGGTTAACTCTAAACACACAGCTCCTCACGTAACGTTAATGGATGAAGTGGACGTAACAAACCTTGTTGCACATCGTAAACAGTTCAAACAGGTTGCTGCTGATCAGGGAATCAAGCTGACTTACTTGCCTTACGTTGTAAAAGCTCTTACATCTGCACTAAAAAAATTCCCTGTTTTAAACACGTCAATTGACGATAAAACAGATGAAGTAATCCAAAAACATTACTTCAACATCGGTATCGCTGCTGACACTGAAAAAGGCTTGCTTGTACCGGTTGTGAAAAATGCAGATCGTAAATCTGTCTTTGAAATTTCTGATGAGATCAATGGCCTTGCAACAAAAGCTCGTGAAGGCAAGCTTGCTCCAGCTGAAATGAAAGGCGCATCTTGCACAATTACAAACATCGGTTCTGCCGGCGGACAATGGTTCACTCCGGTTATCAACCATCCAGAAGTTGCGATTCTTGGTATCGGACGTATTGCAGAAAAAGCGATTGTTCGTGATGGCGAAATCGTAGCAGCTCCAGTCTTAGCTCTTTCTCTCAGCTTCGACCACCGTATGATCGACGGAGCAACTGCGCAAAATGCATTAAATCACATCAAGCGTTTACTGAACGATCCACAATTAATTTTAATGGAGGCGTAATGTTATGGTAGTAGGAGATTTCCCTATTGAAACAGATACTCTTGTAATTGGTGCGGGACCTGGCGGCTATGTAGCTGCCATCCGCGCTGCACAGCTTGGACAAAAAGTAACAGTCGTTGAAAAAGCAACTCTTGGAGGCGTTTGTCTGAACGTTGGATGTATCCCTTCAAAAGCACTGATCAATGCAGGTCACCGTTATGAGAATGCAAAGCATTCTGATGACATGGGAATCACTGCTGAGAACGTAACTGTCGATTTCACAAAAGTTCAAGAATGGAAAGCTTCCGTTGTAAACAAACTTACTGGCGGTGTAGCAGGTCTTCTTAAAGGCAACAAAGTAGATGTTGTAAAAGGTGAAGCTTACTTTGTAGACAGCAATTCAGTTCGTGTGATGGATGAGAATTCAGCTCAAACATACACGTTCAAAAATGCAATCATTGCAACTGGTTCTCGCCCTATCGAATTGCCAAACTTCAAATATAGTGAGCGTGTCCTAAATTCAACAGGCGCTTTGGCTCTTAAAGAAATTCCTAAAAAGCTCGTTGTTATCGGCGGCGGTTACATCGGAACTGAGCTTGGTACTGCGTATGCAAACTTCGGAACTGAGCTTGTTATTCTTGAAGGCGGAGATGAAATTCTTCCAGGCTTCGAAAAACAAATGAGTTCTCTTGTTACACGCAGACTGAAGAAAAAAGGCAACGTTGAAATCCATACAAATGCGATGGCTAAAGGCGTTGAAGAAAGACCAGACGGCGTAACAGTTACGTTTGAAGTAAAAGGCGAAGAAAAAACTGTTGATGCTGATTACGTACTGATTACAGTAGGACGCCGTCCAAATACTGATGAGCTTGGTCTTGAGCAAGTCGGTATTGAAATGACGGACCGCGGTATCGTAAAAACTGACAAACAGTGCCGCACAAACGTACCTAACATTTATGCAATCGGTGATATCATCGAAGGACCGCCGCTTGCTCACAAAGCATCTTACGAAGGTAAAATCGCAGCAGAAGCTATCGCTGGAGAGCCTGCAGAAATCGATTACCTTGGTATTCCTGCAGTTGTCTTCTCTGAGCCTGAACTTGCATCAGTTGGTTACACTGAAGCACAGGCGAAAGAGGAAGGTCTTGACATTGTTGCTGCTAAATTCCCATTTGCAGCAAATGGCCGTGCGCTTTCTCTTAACGAAACAGACGGCTTCATGAAGCTGATCACTCGTAAAGAGGACGGTCTTGTGATCGGTGCGCAAATCGCCGGCGCAAGTGCTTCTGATATGATTTCTGAATTAAGCTTAGCAATCGAAGGCGGCATGACTGCTGAAGATATCGCAATGACAATTCACGCTCACCCAACATTGGGCGAAATCACAATGGAAGCAGCTGAAGTGGCAATCGGAAGTCCGATTCACATCGTAAAATAAAGCTTATATCAAAAAACAGCCCTCGCTTAAAGCGGGGGCTGTTTTATTTATTTTGTCAGCACGTGCTGTAATGGCTTAATGATGTCTTCTTTCTTTTTCACACATCCCTCGATTTTCACCACGACATGGCGCTGATCAACAACCATCAGGGTAGGGACGGTTTCAATCTCATCTTCCCAGCCTTCTTTGTTATCATAGACCTTCATTTTATCTATTTGCTCAGGATAATCCTTTTCTAAATCAAGCAGTGCATCGTAATATGGCGCTTCCTGGTCAATTTGGTTTTCATCAGAAAAAAACAAAATTTGTGTATGATGAATATTGTCAATCCGGCTTTTTTTCATGGGATTGATGGTGGAAAGCGTACAGCCCGATAAAGCAAATACTATTATCAGTATGGGGAATACCGCGCGATATCGCATCTATCTTCTCCTCTGTATAAACAATAGTAAACTAGTTTTAGTTTATCATGAGAGGCGGCTTAAACTGCTTCTTGTTACCTAATTGTTATATAATTGAAACCGTTTTTAAAGTGAGATACATATCATATTCATCGTTTAAAATACCGACCTGGGGGTATATCACATTTATCTCTGTGTTTTCAATGAAAATTCAAAAAACATGAAATTTCAATATGTGTTTTGGCATATGTATCGATTAAAGCTATTGCATTGAAGATGCTATTATGTGATGAAAAATAAAAAATGAGCCATATATAAGTGTATCTAAATTAAATGTGTTATACAATTTAGTGTTGACATTTTAAATGTGACATATTAATATAATAGCAACAAAAGAAATTAAGCGTTTTCAAATTTCAAAGAAATGGGGAATGAGAGATGGGTACGATTGTTTGTCAAGATTGCAACGAAGCCATTCATTACTTTGAAGATGAGAAAGTGACAACATTATACGGAACATGCTGCGGACAATGTCAATGTCCTGTAGATGAAGAGTAAAAAAGCATGCGGCTATTAGCCGCATGCTTTTTATTTATTGAATCGCTTTTTGTTCTTTGATGACCCGGATCATGTTCAAAGTCGAGTCCTCAGGTCCTTGAACAGGGAGACCTGCGTCAAGGTTTTTGAAAATGTAGCTGATGTTTTCTTCTGTAATAATCTCACCTGGAATGAAGATTGGAATACCAGGCGGATATACCATGACAAATTCAGCGATAATCCGTCCCGCTGCTTCTTTTAAGGGGATGACTTCCGTATTTGCGTAAAATGCATCACGCGGAGTCATTGCCAATAAAGGAATTTCCGGAAGAAGAACCTCAGTTTGCTGATGTGTTACATCCTGTTCTGACATTTGATGTGCGATCTCTGCTAAAGCCTCTACAAGACGGTCTGCATCGTTTTGGCTGTCACCAGGAGTGAAAATACACAAAATATTATATAAATCAGAAAGCTCCACTTCGATATTAAAAGATTCACGAAGCCATTTTTCAACGTCATGACCTGTAAGTCCAAGGTTTTTAACAGAGATAATCAATTTTGTCGGATCGTAGCTGTAAGCTGCTTTCGAACCGAGGATCTCAGCACCGACACAATAAATGCCTTCAATCTGATTGAGGCGATCTCTTGTCTGGTTAGCAAGCTTCAGTGTCTCCTCAGCAAGCTGATGGCCTTCTGTTGCAAGGCGTTTTCTGGCAACATCCAGAGAGGAGAGAAGCAAGTAAGATGTTGACGTTGTTGTCAGCATGCTTAGGATGGCTTGCACTCTGTCTTTAGATACAAGGCCATCTTTCATGTTTAAAATAGAGCTTTGTGTCAGTGATCCGCCCAGTTTGTGGACGCTTGTCGCTGCTATGTCTGCTCCTGCCTGCATGGCTGAAAGTGGCAATTCGTCATGAAAATGAATATGAACGCCGTGTGCTTCATCAACAAGCACCGGCACATCAAACGAATGAGCGAGTTCTACAATGCTTTTTAAGTCGGCTGCAACACCGAAATATGTCGGGTTAATGACAAGAAGCCCTTTTGCATCCGGATGCTCGGTAAGCGCCCGTTTAGCAGATTCAAGTGTAATGCCGTGGGAGATACCTAATTCATTGTCAATTTCAGGATGAATAAAGATTGGGACAGCTCCGGAAAATACAATAGCTGTCATGATTGATTTGTGCACATTTCTTGGAATAATAATTTTATCTCCAGGTCCGCAAACAGCCATAACCATTGTCATAATGGCGCCGCTTGTGCCTTGAACAGAAAAAAATGTGTGATCCGCGCCAAATGCTTCAGCCGCCAGATCCTGTGCTTGTTTAATGATGCCTTTCGGCGCGTGCAGGTCATCTAATGGTTCAATATTGATTAAATCTATGCTTAATGCGTTTTCACCGATAAATTGTCTGAATTCTGGGTCCATTCCTGCCCCTTTTTTATGGCCGGGAATGTGGAATTGAACAGGCTGTCTGCTTGCATGCTTTTTCAGTCCTGTGTATAAGGGTGTTTCATGTTGCGACAATTGTTTTCCCACCTTTGTAATGATACCTATGCATAATAGTGTGTATTAAAATCCGTTTCTCAACCGTTTTTTAGACGTAAAACAAATGAATTATATTATGAACTTGAAAGAATGTAAAGAACAATTTATGATCAAATGAAGATGCTTTCTGTTTAGGGAAGCTAATCTATAAGGAGTGAAGAAAATGGAATACCAATATCCGATGAATGAAGATTGGACAACTGAAGAAGCAGTGGATGTGATTGCGTTTTTCCAGCAGGTTGAGCTTGCGTATGAAAAAGGCGCAGATCGTGAAGAACTGCTTAAGGCTTATCGCCGTTTCAAGGAAATTGTACCGGGCAAGGCCGAGGAAAAAAAGCTGTGCAGCGAGTTTGAAGAACAAAGTACATACTCTCCTTATCGCACGGTCAAACAAGCAAGAGAATCTGAAGACGCGAAGATTAAGATGTAAAAAAAGAGCAAGGAGAGATGGGACTGACCCCCGTTTTT
>NZ_JALAMO010000021.1 GCF_026790065.1 Bacillus sp. N13C7
CGCAATAAAAAAAGCTTTCTCCTTTTTGAGAAACCTTAGTAATAATACACTTAATAAAGCTTCCAAGCGGGCTCGAACCGCTGACCTCTTCCTTACCATGGAAGAGCATCTTGAAAGTTTATATCCGGTTTCTTAGGACAAAAGTAATTATAGCAGGGTTTTGATAAATGTCAATACGGTTTAAACAAATTTAGAAAGGTGGCGAATAATCGTATTTGCCACCCTTGTGCCACCTTGAGTACACTCACTACGTTTATTTATTAAAAACGTCAATTTTAGGTTCAAAGGTATTTAGCCTGTCACAAAAAGTACAGTAAGCTGTTGCTTTTATAGGAATACGATTTTCATCCCATTCAATAATTTTATAAAGCGGTTCTTTGCCTCTTGGTCTTACATGAACGCTATATGTCGATTTATCAATATGGTCAGGTACATGATAGAACCACTCAAAGTCATGCATGCAATCTTCATATTGACACTTCTGTTTTCCTTCTAACATCAATTTAATCCCCCCTTTATTCTAATATTACATTAAAAAGAAGAGCAGGGATTAAAATTTTAATAAAGGATGACTTCTTATTGAAGGAAGTCATCCTTTATTAAATATATAACACATAAAAAACCCTCAAAAATAAGGTTTAATGGTTTTATGTTTGATTCCGGTCAGAAAGTTGATGATATGCTGCACCTTGCTCTACAGTAAAAGTAGTAACGAGACCTAAACTTAAAGTAACTGCAGTAAGAATAATGATTACGCCCTTTTTAAAATTCATACAGGCATTCTCCCCTCTGAATTTGTTTTTGCGTTTCAAGCATTTTTTGATGATAAACATATGATGTTTCAAATTCCTTTGATTTTGCAAAAACTTCAGCCGTATCAATTGCGATATCTTCCACATATGCATAATTCTTATTTCTTTCTAAATAATCAATCGTTTTTTTGATTCCCGCTTGATCTACTGCATTAATATAAAGTGCTTCCAAGTACTTTTGCAGGGACACAAAAAGTTTATCACCTTGGGATATCGCAGCCGATAAACCCTTTTTACTCATTTTTATTGCTTCACTTGTTTTCCCCTGCTTAAAAAGAAATTTAGCGTATGTAAACAGTGAATGTGGTAAATTGCTCAACTTAGCACTTTCTGATACCTTGGCAGCCTCATTTAAGAAATGATCTGCTTTATCATTTATTTCTAAATCTGCGTAATTCTTTCCGAGATTGTAGTAAGCCGAGCTAAGTAGCCTTTCATTGCGATCTAATTGTTTGGACAACTCTAATGCTTTTTCAAGGTGCGGCAAGCTTTTCTCGAAATGTTTAAAATCAACGTAATTTCCCGAAATTACGAAATGACACTGTATTTTCCGCACTTTATAAAGCTCATATTGATTATAAATGTCCATTGCCTGTTTAACATGGTGCATCGAGATATGATTTTGCTTCATAATATAGTAAGCTTCAGCCAACTTAAAATGAAATTCCGCCTTCTCAATATCATCATTTACATGAGTAAGGTGTTTTTCTGCTTCTCGATAAAAACCAATTGCTTTGACATATTCTCTCTTATCAAACTCATACATTCCACGAAAAAACAGAGAGTAGTAAGACAACAGACCAGTTATCCCTTTATTGGATGCTTCTATTTTTTCAAGCAGTTCATCAATAGTTGGCCTGATTCTTGTTGTAACTGGTTCCAAATAATCTAACATAAGCTGATGACGGAATTTCATTAGAGAGAAGTAAATAAGTAAATACTCATCCTCCTCCATCTGATTGATCTCTTGCTCCACCTCAGCCTTTAAAATCTCTGCATCCGGGACACTAAATTGACGTATCATTTTATACCATTCATTGATCTTTACGCCAACTTCTGACGATGATAAAACCGGATTCACAAGACCCCTCCTTTTACACCTTTTATGTAATATTCTAACATTTCCGAAAATATGTATGTCCGCAAAAAAACCGCAAACTTTTGCTTCGGTTCATTTCGTTCAATTACTCATCTTCCAAATAAAAGGGTTTATTGTATTTCTCAATCTCTTTATATGGTAAAATTTTGTTAGTTATTGAACCACAAAGCTTAACAAGAAAGGATATGATCATGAAGGTATTTGAAGCTAAATCATTGCTTTCTGAAGCTGAAAACCGCGCAAAGGAATACAAAGATACAAGGAGTCAAATGGTCAAATTAAAGAAAGCCTTCAAATCTGTGGCTGATCTAGATGACAGTGAGTTTTCAGGTAAAGGCGCCAATAACATAAAGGCATTTTATGAGGATCAAGCAGGGATCGCTGACCAGTGGATTGATTTGATCGACATGAAAATCGCATTTCTCACGAGTGTTACTGGCATCCTGGAAGACGCAAGCCTATCCGATGCCTACATAGAAGAATCTTTTTTAGAACACGAGCTGGCCAACGCTTATACTAAATCAAAATCCATCATGTCAGAACAGAAAAAAGCAATGAAAGACATTCTAAATGACATCAACGACATACTACCACTAGATTTATTCTCCACAGAAACATTTAAAAACGAACTTTCTTCAGCCGACAACAAACGTACCAAGACAATCAAAAAAATTCATGAAGTCGATGAAAATTTAACATCTGAATATGCGCTCTCAGAAGCAAACGAACAAATGATTCAGGCTGATTATCAAGCACTCATGAATGCTACAGCAAAAGGCAAAAGCGCCTCTCCTATCCACTATAATGCAAAGGCTTATAGGGACAGTGAAATTCATAAGATGACCAAGGATGTAAAAAAACAATCTACTGATTATATCTCCTTTAAAGATCAGCAGGCCGAACAAAGAAGAATTGCGAAGGAACAGGAAGAACTCGCAAATAGGCCATGGTATGAAAAGACCTGGGATGTCGTTTGTAATTTTACGGGGGAAGTCTCCGGATATTATGATTATAAGAGAGCTGCTGATGGCGTCGATCCAGTCACCGGAGAAAAATTAACTGATGGGCAACGGGTAGCAGCTGGCGCAATGGCTGCGGCCGGCTACATCCCTATAGTTGGCTGGGCCGGAAAATTAGCCAAAGGCGGAAAGGCTGTCTACTCAACGAGCAAAGCCATCTATAGAGCAGACAAAGCGCTTGATATCTATAAAACATCTAAGACCTTCCCTGCCCTTCAAAATTCCAGTAAAGGACTATACGGACTTGCTTCAGCAAACGGTTTTAGCGAAGCCGTAACTGGCCGAGATATGTTTGGGAATAAGATTTCCGAGGAGAGACGTGAGAACAGCTTAAACAGTGCGCTTGCCTCAATTGCTCCAATAGGAATGATTGGTGCAGGTAAAGCATTAAAAATAAATTCTGGCGCAGGTAAACCTTCCAACTTATTCAGAGGTGAAGATTTCCCTTATGCAACAAAGAGACCCAATGGTATCGGCAAATCTCATATTTCACCTGAGACTGGGAACCTTGTTCCCGCAAACAAAAGTGGAATGTATCAAGGCCGTCAGGTAACTGTTACGGAACATATTTTAGGAGGGTATAGGAAAGGTGGAAAATCCAATAGTCCATATACCAGTTTTACAATTAACAAAAAGATAGCAAAAGGTTATGGGGAATATACTATTGAATTAAATATATCAGAACTACGAAAAGCCATACGTTCTGGAGAACTAAAAGGAGTTGCTATCCTGAATCCAAAACAAATTGAGAGACTAATAAAAAACGACACGAGACAAACAGACAATTGGAAGAAAAAAGCTCTAAAATGGACTAGTAGAGATACAGAGTATTTTGTTAAAGGTGAGATACCAAAAGAATACTTCAAAATGTTTCCTAAGGAGTGAAGAGTATGTTTCTTTATTATCAAAATGAATGCTTAGGTGAAATAGATGGAGCAACAATAGAGGGTCCTTGGGCTTACGGAATAATCAAACCTAATAAGAATATGGAAAAATTCAAAGAATTTTTTAGAGCAGTGGTGGATGAAGATGATCCTTCTGCAATTGAGAAGTTTGACGATGCTCTACTAGATGATGATAATTGGTTTATCATCGATGATGAGCAAAAAAGAGTAGGGATTTCTTTACCAGGAATCTACGAAGAAGATAACCAAATAAATTGGAGATGGAGATAAAAACAAAAAGGCCCCCCTCATAAAGAGGCAGGGCCTTTTTCATTTCAATTTCGCTTCAATTTTCGCTTTAGTCTTAGGTCCATAAACGCCATCGGCAGTCAGACCGTTTACTGACTGGAACCGCTTGACTGCATTTGCTGTTTTGGGACCATATACGCCATCAATGCCGTTATTCTTTGCCCCTTTATCCGGGTAGAAATAAAGAGCAGCCAGAGCATTTTGAACTTGTCTGACATTCGTTCCTTTCGTCATCGGACTTGTCACTTTAATAATTCCGGAAGGAAGCGGGTATGATGTCTTTTTGTTGCTTGTTTTAGTGCTGCTGGATGAACTGGATCCTTTCAGTTTCAGCTTTTGGCCAACTGTGATTTTATTTGGATCTTTAATGTTATTCCATTTCTGAAGGTTTGCCACACTTACTCCCTCAGCCTTTGCAATTCCGGAAAGCGTATCTCCTTTTTTCACTGTATATGTTGTTCCGGATCCTGAAGAACCACCTGAAGACGTTGAACTTTCGCCTCCGATTTTGCTTAATTCAGCTGCGATAGCCGCCTTCACTTCATCCCATCTACCCTCATCTAAAATACGGTGCGGGCAATATTTGCCGCTCCAGTCTTGGTGTTTGCGAACACGATCAATACCCCAACCGCGCTCTTTAAGGAGCTGCGCCACAAACTTGATTGCCAATTTTTCAGCAGCGTAGTATTTAGCGCCTCCTGACTTGCTGTAGCAGATCTCAACGCCGATAGATTTACGGTTCCCGGTTCCATTTGTGCCGTCTCCTGTGTGCCATGCATTACGGTTTAACGGAAGTCCTTGAATTACCTGTATATCATCAACTGCAAAATGATAGCTTGTAGAGTTTGTGTTGTTCTTCATGTATGAAATCTCATTTTTAGCTGAAGCATCGTTTGCTGTATTGTGAATAGTAATATATTCCGGAACCATGGGATTCGGACATTTCAAACTGTATTTTTCTTGAGAAACTAAATTTTTCACCACTTTTATGGCCATAATATTTCCTCTCCTATCTTAAGATTAAAAAAGGCTGCCAGCCGGCAACCTCATTTAGTTAGATTGTTTTGTTTTAAAATTGCTTTCTGCTTGTGCCCTTTGGTTGTCACATAGTTATTTTTGAACCAGGCTGCCAGTGTCGTGCCGATAGTAAAGATTACAGACACTGCTGTGTATAGAGCATCCGCAAGCTGATTTACTTGGTCCTCAGTAATACCTAAAGGTGACTTTCCAAACATCAACATAGTTTGGTTGATAAGTGCAATTATAAGAAGCACCGTCCGAATGACTGTGCCTTTGTCGTAGTTTTTCATATTGTGTGTTCCTCCTTATTTTTGCAAAACCGTATAAAAAATAGCGATTGCGCCGCCAATAACGCCAGTACATACCGCTGTTATAATGGCGCCAGTGATTGTGCGCTTGATCCAAGTTGTGTTCTCTTCGATTTTATTGAGTTTTTCGTTTAACGTCATGATCTGCTGGTCTTGTCTATCGGAAACGCGTTCAAGAACATTTACGCGCTGTTCGATCGTTTTTTGACCTGCCTTCATTTCCATTATCTCTTTTTGTAACGCATGCAAATCTGGTACCTCCGTCACTTCTGACATTAGTACGCCCCCCTTTTATTTCATCTTCTTCACCTCCTCCGAGGCAAAATAAAAGGACAGCCGGATTTTTATGAGACGGCCGTCCCTCTTACTGAAAAGTTTCCATTTGTTAACGCTGTGAGCTCCATCATGATTTCTTTAAAACCGGTAATGTCAAAAGACCAGGCTTCCGATTTTCCTTTTGTGCTATTGGCATACGTTCCGTCATCCACTTTCTGCCCTCTCAGGGCTCTTTTTGTTCCTGATAGGGATTTACCCCAGAATTTCAATTCACTTGTCTCAGCTGTCCCATAAACCTCAATGAGCAACGTTTTAAATGATCCAACAGTGAACGGAGTACCTTCCCCAATCGTTTCTGTTTTATCGTGAAAAATAACATCTATCGTTTTTGCTTGAGTGTCTAATAAGCCGAGATTCAAGCCTTCAGTCTGAACTTTTAAGCGGCCATCATCGGTTAAGCCGCTCTTATCTATTTGCATAGTGAGCGGAGCAGCTGTCGTAATTGGAACAGCTTGTTTAATATTTATATCTTCTTCCCCAGCACCCAGCGACTGATAAAGTAAGAAATCAGACTGTTGCAGATTACCGTTTGCATACCGGAAGCGGAAATATCGTTGTGTTAAGTGGATCCATTCAGTCTCGCCAAGTGTCCCTGCCTTAACCACTAAGGAAGACACTGTGGTCCATGTATTCATATCGTTACTTTCTTCGATAAATAATGTACCTTCACGATCAGAATAAGCATGTCCTTTTACTTTCGAAATTAAAACCTGACCTAATCGATCTTGACCATACTGTGTATACACTTCAGTTGCTTTTAAGACTGCATTTGTCAACAGCTCAGCATTACCTGAAATGGCAGCCATCGGCACCACAAAATCCCTGTTTCCTTCTCTGTATGGCTTGGCTGCCCCCGGCTTACCGGCTGCATCTGTTGGAAATTGAAAACTATACTGCGTCATTTAAAAATTCCTCCTTGCTTTTGTTAGTCTTTAGCGGTCTATCATGAGCGTTACATCATACCCACCTCCTTTCAGGCAAAATAAAAAAGCCCTACATGGCTTCTCCTGTGATTTCTTTATACTGTTCTGCTGTGATTAGATTTTTCTCTATTCCTTCCTGTAAATCTTCGGGCGAGCAATCTTTATAGTGGATTGCCTGCTTCACCATTTCAGAGGTAGCCCAGTTATAATGTAAAGCCAGTACCCAATAATTCATACTTCATTCCCTCCTTCTAAAGAAAGAAGCTGCAACTTTATATTAGACAGCTCGTTTCCCAATGTCTGATTTAATTCTTCAAGCTGTTTACGGGCCAGCCTCTCTTGCGACAATTCTTGTGCAAGCAACTCGATCTGATCTGGAGGCTCATATGGCGGATTGCTTTTCGACTCTTCCCACCAAGATTGCAATTCCTCCTGAGTCGGTAACGGGGCCCGGAGATTCCATTTCTCAATATATGAGCCGTTCCCGTCGTTCCGCAGTTCAAAATCCTTTCTCGGTACCGCGTTAGGATATTTATACATAATCGCATCATACAAAATCATAAAAGCACCTCCTAAAATCTCGGATAATTTCTTCCACCCATTTCAGTGATATCAAAATAGTTATACCATCCTGAGTTGTCAGTAATGTAACGCTGAACATCCCCGTCATATCCAACATAAAGATAAATCTCTATATAATCGCCTGCATTAGCCGGAACAGTGGCGGCTCCATAAACCCCTACATTGAATTGAGTACTATCAGAAGGGTTTGCTGGACTGTTTCTGTAATGCGCTATATTTTTATAAATCGTTCCGTTAAGATAAATCTCCATTTCATAGTTGGCATATCTTTGAACGTTCTCGATATATAAACCTGCATTGACCAAAAACATGCCGCTATTAGGACAGATAAACCGGTTATTAGTAACATCAAAAGCATTATGACTGTCTTTTATCTTTCTATTAAAACGAACTTTCTGCTGTTCCCCTTTTATAAGAAGCTGCTTCCCGGTTGTACCAATATTCGTATGCACAAATCCAGATATCTTTTCCCACGGAGTCCACCCGGAACCACTCCACCAATGCCTGATCCATACACCCGTACTGTCAATATAAGTTCCAGACTCATTACCTGTACCGTAAAAATATTGTGTGAAGCGAGAATTATTAAACTTCTCGTTTTTTACAATTCCATATCGCAAAGGATATCCAGTCGTATTTCCTTGGCCAATATCCATAAGAGTAAGCCCAAGCGGATATGATTCTCCACTAGTTCTCGCGTCTTGAATTGCATTTGTTCCCGTGAGGAGGGTGAGCTTCTGATTTGTAAAGTTGTTTTGAACAAATGCTTTTGCATCTGAAAGAGCCTTGTCAGCTTTCTCTTGTGATGCAGTTTCTGTTTCGAGTTTCTTCCACCCCTGCCATCCGACAGTATTACCGTCCCAATAATTCGTAAAGACATTATTTCTGTAGTCCATGGCATAAACCCAGCCATAGCTGCCTTTTCCATCAGATGATTGGCTTGTCATTTGATAAAACCCTCTCGTAGAGGCGGTAGAAGGAGAATTTACCGCTTTTCCATTTGCATAAAAGGTCCCCATACTTCTACCTCTATCTATAATTGCCTGAAGCATATCTTCGCCTTCATTCACTGCAAAAGATACACCCCCAACATCATTTGTAATTTTAGATAGTTGAGCACCATTCCATTTATCCTTATCACTTTTAGTAACATGGATATCTTTATCATCAGTGTGAACAGCCAATCTTTTTATTGATCTTTCTTCTGTTTCGTACTTTATCCAATCTGACCAAGTTCCATTAACTAATGACTTTCTCCAAAAGCCGCCATCTGTGGCCATGGCCATTGCTTCTCCGCTCGTCGAAGAGGAGCACAAGTAAATACCGCGAACCGCTTGGGGCGGTGCATTAATAGCATCACTCGACATGTAAAAAGTAAAAGTCTTTTTCTGCCCTATCGCAACACTATGAAAGTCATAGCCTTGACCGATGTTAATAAGAATGGATCCATCGTCTTTCGTCATTTTCGAAAGCTGCGCCCCATTCCATTTAGCTCGCTCTTCATTCGTAACATGCCGTTCCTGATCTTGATTGTGCAGATCAAAATCTTTCTTCGCCGCCTGCTGCACGTTATCAACATTACCCAGATCCAGCTGTTCCTTTGTCACCTTGTGAGGGTTGTTCATGTCATTTTTATGTGCGGCTAAATCTTTATGCGCTTCTTCAATACCTTTCTCCCAACGGTTCACATCATCCTCATTGATTGGATCATCCGGCAGCCAGTCTGTTTTTGCTTCATATGCCATTTGTTACACCACCTCAAAAGTAAATCTAAAGTCCAGCGTTCTGTTGTTACTTACATCTAAATCTGTTGTTCTTTCCGTAATCACGTTGTTTTGCTCATCAAGGACCTGAACACTCTCAATGTGTTTGATATCTTCTTCTCGATGAGTAAGTACCGTGACAACTGCGCCCTGAATGGTTATTTCCACAATCTTTGTTTCATTTCCATTCAGCAGCACTTTCGATATTCTACTTTTAAGATCTGCAGCTGTACGCTCTCTATAAACTTTCGTAATCATGGTAAAACCACCTCGTTATTATTAAGCGTGACGGAATAACCCACCATCAGCTCACTTACCTTTCGATATCGTCTGTTATTCAAAATGACAGTATCTTTTATTTGGAGTGGCTCATTTAATGCAGCTCGCAAGGTATACGCCAAGTGAGCCGGCTTCATATTTTCTAATGTTTCTATGAGCTCGCTCATGTGCTGCATATCATCTATATCAATATCAACATTAAAACGGTACTCTCCAGGAAGTAGCCGGACCTGAGCGGACGGATTCTTCAAGAACCGATTCAATGCCTGTTCAATGGCCATATATGTTGCGGGCGGTATATTGGACATTTTCGAGATCAGCCGCAGCCGGCGGATCTCGTACGTATCACCGGCCTCTCGAGGCACGTTCAATATTTTTTCCCACCGTTCAAGTCCCCAGGTTGCTGTTGTGACAAACAGCTGATCTGTCAGATCAAAGATGCTATTATTTTGCTTTTCGAATTCCGGAGATTCCGCTTTAAGAAGTTCAGCCATTTCCTTTAACTTGGTAAGGAACGGCGGCAGGTAAGCAGTCATTTCATCGAGTTTGCTCAATGATGTTCACCTGCCCCAATTTAGGGATTTCGACGTCACTCAGAACCAAATTTTCAGCCAAACCGTTTATTTTAATATCTGCATAATCACTTACTGAGGGTGAATTATAGACAATATTATTGATCTGCGATAAGCGGATGACATTGTCTTCGAACGCCATCTTTTTAAAGAGGTTTAATACACCTGATTCGATTTCTTTCTTCACCTGATCAATAGAGCTATTGACCTCGGGAAGCACCTCAGCTGATATCTCAATCTCTTTCCAAACCGCACTCTCCACCGTGACAAAGGCGCCAATAGGCGCCTGTCCTTCGCCTTGTCCCGGTTCAGGATCAATATAGTTCTTGACCTTGGATATTAAAATATCGGATGCAGGTTCCAAGTTGGCGTTGGTCACGACAATTTTGACCGTTCCGTCCCCATTCCAAAGCGAAAAGATTTTTGCCTTACCGACTCCGTCAACTTCTTCCGCCCACTGCTTATAATGCTCTTTATTTGCACTAACAGCTTCCCGGCGTACGCGAGTAAAATATCTCGCTCTTAAACTGTCATCATCCTCTTCTTCACGTCCAGGTATCAGGATCTCTTTCACAATTGCTTTTTGAAGTCCTGGAATGGTATCCAATGACAATAGATTCTGGCCGGAAATATTCGCGTTCCCCGCTTCTCCGGCTGTTTCACATTCCAACGTCCCGTCAGCTGTGTATTGAAAATAGAGGTTATCAACAAAAAAACGGGAACCCACTGGAATGGTTATTCCTTCAGTAAACTCCGCTGCCCTGACTGCTTTCGTGGCAGCCGTTCGCTCGATGCCGGCTTCAGTAGCCCGACGATCTAAAAATTCCCCTTGTGCTGTGTCCGAGAAGACAAGTTCCAGCACCGTATCGAGCCAAATATAAGACTTGGCCAATTCTGCAGCTGCAGGAGCTAACGCGTTATAAATCACGCTTCCTTCCCTTGTATCAATGTCAGCTGAAATTCTGTTCAGCATCCGGTCCATAATTTCTTCAAAAGTTTGATCTTCAAACATCTTCACCGAGCACCTCCTCGATCTCTAATGTTCCCTCGTCAGTTTCGACTGTAAAGGAAACATGGAACGAATCGCCTTGTTTTTCTATTTCAAAATCTGACACAGAAGAAACACGATCGTCATAGATCAGTGCCTCCTCTATCAGCCGCGGAATCTCCATTTTCTTATATGCGTCTGTTGTTTCATTATCTGCCAGGACGTCTTGAAGCTCATTTCCAATGTCATGACTGAAAACAGAATAGGCGTATCGCTCAGTATGGAGGGATAAATATACAAACTGCTTGATGGCTTCAAGGCCTGTGATCATTTCATTTGTGATACGGCCATTTTCAAAATCTATTTTGTAGGTTTGCGAGGTCTCTATGACTTCGCTGTCATCTTCAATATCATCAAATTCAATTTCTGGCGAAAGGGCCAACTCAGGCACCCCCTATATTTTGTCGAGAATAAAAAATGATTGTCCGCCTTTTAAGGAGACAACCATCACATTCTCACCCATCTTTAGTTCTTCATCTCCTCCAGCGCGCAGCCGCTTAGGAATAATAATCAAATCAGACGGAATAATTAGCTTTTCATTTTCATTGAGTTTAATTTCAACAGGAGAAACGGAAACCACTTCAGCCGGCATAATATCGACCGGTGACTCAGAATCAACTGCACCGACAGCCAAATGTTTGATTGCTTCACTTAATCTCATGAGGAAACTCCATCAGGAATAGAGTTTTTCTCCACAACATCAATGGTCATCGTATGCGTGGATCCTTTAAATTCATGTTTGTCTGTATCGATCCAGTATGTTTTCTTAACCCCGACTTCCGGAATTGAGATATAGACAGGCAAGCCGCTCTGAAGATCCGGAATCCCAATCGCTTGAATACTCTTGAGTTCTTTTTTAACACCTTTTTTCTGTGCTTGTTTGACTTTCGCACGCTCCTGAAGCTGCGCCTGGTTAATGTTATCAGAAACCGTTTCGACATACTGAAGCACACCATATTTACTGATGCCTGAGCTGTCACTTGCGGTGGCTGTGTATGTTTTATTGTCTTTCTGCCGGCGGAGCTTTACTTTTGTGGCCGTGTCATTAATTGAAGTGCTGTATTGATAGCCGGTAATGTTCACACCCGTCTCCAGCACCCATACTTCTGACGGATCAGGCCAAGCGCGAAGGCCAAGCTTTCCCTTCGCAGAATATAATTGATAATTCCTTCCGGTTTGGCTTTTCGTTTGTTTCAAGGCTTTCAGAATCATGTCATAAAGGCTCGTATCGTCTTTGAACACAAGTGATTTAATTGTATGACCTGTGTTTGCAATAGACGTTGTGGGAATCTGAAAGTCTCTTGCCAGACGTTTTATGATCTCGTCTGCACGCTTATTAGAGAAAACATAAACATCCTTGTTTTTGACCAGATATTGCAGCATATCATAAGCCGTAAAGGTCAGCCCGTGTTCTTCCGGATTGCGAGAAAACACAATGCCCCGGAACAGTTCTTTGCCCTTCCACTTAAATAAAACTGTATCCCCTTCAGATACACTGTAATATGAATGGGTTCCCTGTTTCGTAATGATCTTTGCTGTGATCGATCGCGGCGCCTGATACCGTTGCCCTTCGAGGGAAACACTTTCAGTTACCAGCTCAAGCCATTCCGTTTCTTTAATGACGAAAAGTTCTATCATGTCATCACCTGCTTATTGCGGTATCTTTAATTTTTGACCAGGAAAGATCCAGTGTCCTGGCTGTCTTATATTCCGTTTGCTTCGCTTGATCATAGCCTTTTTATTGACGTTCCAAATCTTACGCCATTTTGTGCTGTCCCCATAAAATTTACCGGCAAGGTCCCACAATGTATCCCCTTTTTTAACCGTGTATGTTTTAGGAGCTGACTTAGACGGCCGTTTTTTCTTTGTCTTTTTCTTTTGCTTGATCTTCCGCGGCGCAGCGGTTTTGTATTCCTTCAGTTTGATTTCATAATCACGATCACCTATGTCTTTTTGACCTTCACTATAAGAAAAGCCCTCAATACTGCAGGTGAAGTTTATTTTCGTGCCAGTAATCAAAAATTGAACAGGCTTTTTTGCTTTTGCCCATTTCTCAATCTTAGCAATAGCATTTTCAGGAGAAGGAAATCCTTTATACTCAGCAAGCGGACTGTGTTTCTTTGGAAAAAAAGAAGAGAACGAAATCTCTTTCGCTCCCGGTTTATCTATAAAAGTGATCTCCCCAAAACTGGCCACTTTTACAGACTCATTTTGAATTGTGTTGGATATATCAATTTGTTCAGGAAGGACGGGAAGCCGCAGCTTGTCCTTCCCTTGTGAAATCCAGAATTCATAAACAGATCTAGTCAAACGCGACGACTCCCTTCGTTCCAATGTTGATATCTTGTTCAAGTTCATCGACAAGGACCTGTTTAATTTTTGAGACCAGACTGTTCACGTCTTGATCATTGTAAAAATGCTGATCGCCGTTAAACTGAATAACGACTTCTTTGCCGCCTGCAGCTGTAACTGTTGTTTGTTGGCTGCCTGTCGTGGCGGCAGTTACTTGGCCAGATGATAATTCATTTTGGCCTGTTTGTGCAGGATCCGTGACTTCCATTCCGAGACCCTTGGCTGCTTGAGCCAACAGATAGCGGCCGCGGATGCCCCGCTCCTCTGGAATGATCCATTCACGTTTATTTCCTTCACCCACACGAGCAATTTGTTCTCTTGTGATCAGGCCGCCGTTAGCGTAACCAACATACGGTCCACCGCGTCTCATGCTTTTAATACCAGGTACATTGTCAATAGAGCCGTATCTGCTTTTGATGTAGCCAATCGCGGCAGCAGCGTTGTGAATCGGGTTTCTAATGTTACCCATACCTGGCGCTTTATGTGCGTTAAAAGTGGTTGGTACAGTCTGCATGAGCCCTTGGGATGGATTGCCTGCCTTCGCGTTACTATCCCACAGGTTAATGGCGTTAGGGTTGCCTCCTGATTCAAACTTCGCAATTGTCATCAATCCTGGAAGCCAGCTTAATGGTGTTTTTGTGGCCATCATTGCAGCCATAAGCCACTGTTTCACATTTCCACCTACTGCACCCATTCCGGAATATGCAGCTGCCAGTGATCCAGCTTGTTTTTCAGCATATTTTTTCACATCGACAGAATCCAGACCTTTTACAACACCAACAGAGGCAAAACGCCCCAAGCTCATCATGACACGAGAAGGTGAATGGATATCTAACTCTTCACGAAACGCTTTTTCAACTTTTTTCGCTAGTTCTTTGGCAGCTTCGTGAACTTCACTTGCCTTTGAAGTCATGCCTGAAACAAAATTCCCGATCATTCCGGTTCCCCAGCCGTTTGAGGATTCTTTAGACTTCAAAAACGGCTTATTCACATGAGTATTTACATACTGATCAGTGCCAGTTTGTGAACTATTTTGACCGGAAGCAAACCCTTTGATCGTTCCAGTTCCCCATGAAGAGGATTTATTCACTGTGTTCTGGAAGGGTGTTTTGACTTTCGTCTGCAGGAAGCCATCTGTTCCGGTTGCCGTACTGTTCTGGCCGTTAGCATAACCATTGACCACTTGCTTTCCGTAATTCGGAGAGTAGGAGATCAAATTTTTCATAGGCTGGCCAACGTTTTTCTGTTTCCAAGCGTCCATTGAAACGACATTATCGCCAATACCTTGATCAAAGCCTTGCGTGAACTGTTGACCAAAAGAAGCAGCCTGTTCATTAAGGCTCGAGGTGTCAACGGTAGGAGATACTGTAGCAGAAACTGTTGATCCGCCGGCTAATGGAGAAACAGCAGCTTCTCCACCTGCAGATGAAGCAGAAGCCATGTCATCAACAACGCTCATCCCTAGTTTAGAAGCGGCCTGAGAAAGAAGCATTTTACCGCGACCCTTGTTGTTATCAACAGGGATCACAAACTCTTTACCTGCTTCACCAATCCACGAAATGGTTGGTTTCGTAATATAGCCGCCCGTCGCATTCCTTTCAGCTTCAAGAACGCTTTTTTGTTTAGGAAAAATACTTGTTGGCGCTGATGGCTGAGACTGAGCAAGGCCAATTCCTCCGCCACCGTTAGAATTTTTACCGGATGAGGACTTACCAGATTTCTTTTGATGAAGACCTGTTGCATCTTCACCTCTCCCTATGATATTGCCTATGATCTCCCCTCCAGCGTCAGCTAATCCTTTTAGCTTAATGACCCACCAGAAGGTATCTTCAAACTTCTCCTTAATTCCGTCAGCAATTTCACCTAATGGATCACCCACATTTTTAGTGAACCAAGTTTTAACGCCTTTCCATGCGTCTGTCACTGCAGTTTTTGCTGACTCAAATTTTTCCGAAATGGATTTTTTGGCATCTTCTACTTTTGAGACAATTGGATTCCAAACATTTTCACTGAACCATGACGAAACTGCACTCCACTTGTCAGAAATCCACGTCCATGCTTCGTTAAGCTTTGTCCAGATCCAGTTTGCTGCATTAGTGACAGCATCACTCACTGGCGTCCAAACATTTTCCATGAACCAAGTTGAAACTGTAGACCATAATTCTGAAATAAAAGTCCATGCTTCGTTGATCTTCGTCCAAATCCAATTTGCTACGTTACTAACAGCTGTACTGATTGGGTTCCAGACGTTGTCATAAAACCAAGTTGCCACCTGAAGCCATTTTAATTGGATCCAGATTCGCGCATAATCAATATGTGCTTGTATCCAGCCGGCAACAGTTGCAACTGCATTACTAATAGGATTCCAGACATTATCCATGAACCAAGTGGAGACAGTGGACCATGTGTCTGAGATCCAAGTCCAAGCGTCATTTATTTTTGTCCAAATCCAATCAGCAGCATCAGTGACACCGTCAACTAATGGATTCCAGACATTATCCATGAACCAAGTGGAGACAATCTTCCAGAGAGCTTGGATACCATCCCAAGCAAATAGAAAGGCACCTACTACTAAATTTATAATCGGAACTGCTGTGTTATAAATAGGTGTCCACACGTTATCCACAAACCAGGATGATACGTCATTCCAGGTATCAGTTAGCCATTTCTTAGCATCCTCGAATTTGTCAGTGATCTTATCAATCTTGTCGCCGGCCCAATCACTAACTGGGTTCCAGACGTTATCCATAAACCAATCTGAGAAATCAGACCAAGTATCTTTGATCCAATCAACGGCATTTCCTGCACCGTCCTGAATTCCATCCCACGCTTTAGAAGCGCCGCCATCATCAAACCATTTGCCAATGGATGATCCTAAATCTGAACCCCCGATGCCGCCTGCAATACTACCGACAACACCGCCGACAGCAGTGCCAACAACAGGGACGACAGAACCAATGGCTGCACCCGCGGCTCCTCCTGCAGCAGCTCCGCCAAGATTCCCCGCAAAGGAACCAACTTTTTCACCTGCATTTTCCTTGTTCATACCCAGCAAATCGGTTGCCGCTAATGCAGTTCCCAAAAGAGGGATACCTTTTGCAAATTTACCCACGCTTTTCAGTGGACTTAAGACTTTCCCAAATTTTGAGGTTCCGCCTGTTGCTCGGCCTGCTGCACGAAGTTCTGATCTGGTGGTGTTTACTGAAGCTCTTGAACCTGCGCTTCTAACAGGATCAGCTGCGGTTCTTCCTGAACGCCTTCTTTCTAGCTGTTCGGATGACACAGTAATAGATCTGTTAGAAGGGTTCACACTCGTTGGATTCCCGCGCCGGCCTGAAGCGCTTTTCCCTCTACCTTTACGGCTGCGGTCCCTTCCGCCGATACCGCTACAGCAACAACATGTTAAGCCGCCGCTCCGTGGTAGACTCGTTGGACTTGAGGCCGTTCGGGATCCTGCACCATTTGTGCCAGCATTGCGGGCAGCCCTTCCATTTCTCCTGCCGCTTCTTGTGTTAGGGTCAGATTCAGCATTAGGGGCACGGTTCGGAATTAACTTCCGAATTACTCCCGCTGCGTCACTTCCGACAGTGCCTATTCCTTTCAAGAGCGGCCGAAGGATCTTCAAGTATGCTATCAATCCAATCAAAGAAGGAATCACAACTTTAAAAGCTGTTTTCAGTTCATCCCAATGATTCACCGTCCACTCAATGGCCACATTCAGCTTGTCACCTATCGCCTCACCAAGATCAGTAATATCTTTTTTGATCTCTTTGAGTTTCTCTTGGCCTTCCTTGCTGTTTAGGAACGAGTCGATCTTGTCAAAGGCTGGGCCTAAACCGGTAAGCAGTGAAGTCCCCATATCCTTAGATATGCTTTCAAAATCCCGCATGGCGTCATTAATCGGTGTCATCGGGTTATTATCTCTAAGCTGAGAAAAGCTGCGTTCCAGTTCGCCTGTTGTTTTTGCACTTGTGCCAATGCCTTCAGCCATATCTAAAATTGGCTGCTTCAGATCCTCGTATTGCGTTCCTATTAGCTCCGTGGCGATAGATGCCCGCTTAGTCTTGTCTTTGACTTTTGATAAGGCATCAGCAACCTTAAATAAGCTTTCTTGACCACTAATAGAACCGTCTTTAAACCCTTTGAACATCTTCTCTGTTTCTTTGGCACCGAATAGCGATTTGAACGCGTCTACTTGACTATCAGACATTTCAGTACGGCGAATGTTAAATTCACGCATACTGTCAGCAAGGTTGTCGAAGTTTCTGGCCCCGCCTTTTGTCCCTTTAATCATGGCGTTAGCGATCTGGCCGCCTGTGAGTTTCATGTCTTTAAAAGTGGAACTGTATTCATTCATCGTGTCCAGCAAATCGTCAGCCTGGTCACCCGCGTTCCGGTACACATACGCAATTAAATCTCCGCTGTCTTTCCCGGACATTTTCAAGTTGTTATACATTGAACTGAAGGCCCGGTCCACTTCCGCCTGATCAGCGTTCATGAGCTGTGCGATCTTACTAGACGACTCAGTCAATTCAGCCAGGGCTTTTTTAGATGCGCCTGTCTGTTGTGACAAGGTTCTCAAAGATAAGCTGACTTCTTCCCGGGATCCTCCCGCTTTGTTGTCATAATAGATCTGGTCTGTCATTCTAGCAGCGTCTTTTTTACTGACTTTCGAAGTCGCAGAAACATAGGCGTCTTGGGACATAGCACTTTTCCCGCTGCCCATAATCGCACCAGCCGACAGTCCGCCGCCAACTGCCAGGGTGACAGCAGCGTTTTTCAGACCGTCTAACTTTGCTTCAATTGCATCCAGAACCGCTGAAGCCTTGTCCTTAATAGAAACAGTAGGCTCTGCATGTTCGCTGTCTACATCAGACACATGGCGCCGGATCTCATCTAATTGGCTTGAAGCACGATCACGAACTGAAACAGTAGGTTCAGCATGCGAGCGATTCAAATCTGAAAGGCCTCCTCGAATTAAGCGGAAACGCGGTGTAGCCTGATCGTTAACGGAAACCGTCACCTCGTGGCTGCCTTCAGTCAGATCCTCTGTTTGCTGGCGTATAGAATGTAAACCATTCGAAACCCGATCATCTAAACCGACTTCAAGCGACCGAGCACGCCCAGTCAATCGGTTTGCTGATCGGTCAATTCGTCTCATAACCCGCTCCGTTCGATCCTCAGCATCAAAAATAAGAGGGCCATTAGCGGCCCTCTGAAGTCTTTCTGCATTTCCTTGGATCTTTCGAAGTTTACGGGTGATCTTATCCTGTAAATCAAACGTCGCTGTTAGTTTAGCCATAGTTAATTACCTCCCTTCTTCGCTTCCTTTTCTAACAGCTCAAGCTTATAACTGATCAAACCATATAAGAGCGCCTTGAACTCTCTCGGTGCCTCATATAATTCTTGTAATTCTGACGGGGCATACTTGAGCTCGTGCATAGCGTAATAAAGATACACGGTCTCTTTATCCCCGCCTTCTATTAGTTTTTTGCTGCTTCTTCTAGGTCTTCGGGATCATCCTCAAAGCCATTGATCTCAATTGCTTTGTTCAGCCAGTTTGCATATTCACCGCCGACAGAAAGAACACGCTTTGCAACTTCCACCGGATCCTCTGTTTTGTAAGCTTCGCGCAGCTCTTTAGACTTAAAGTTCGGGTAAACAGTTGTTTCAACGGCAATACGAGCATAGAAGCGTTGGCTGTCCAACTCTTTCACGCGGCCGCGGCCTTTTACATTTTTGTAAGTGGTGTTTTCTTTCTCCAGTTCGTCAATGCGTTCTGTCGTGATCGCTTTGAATACAAACGGAATTACTTTTCCTTGCTTGTCCACAAACCGCTTTGAGATAGGCACTTCTACTTCTTCCGCTTCAATTGTTTGTCCTGGCATAAAGAATGATAGATCATATACTTTTTCGTTTTGTTTTTCGCTCATGTTTATTAGCTCCTTCTATTTACAATTTAATTTTTTTGGATAAAAAAAAAGCACATTCTTTTTGATTGAGTAAATTCGCCAAAGAATCGAATTTACAAAAAGAAGTGCTTACCAGTATAATGAAAATCGTACATAAAGCGTCGTAAGGGAAGTCTTGCATCCCCGTTAGAAAGGGGGTGATATAATGTCAACTGAAGCTTACCAAGCTCTAATGGTATTGATTGGTTTCCAATCATCATTAATTGGTTTGGGCTCTTTAATTGTTGCCTTGTTGACTTATAAAAATAAAAAATAGACTCTCCCTGAGCGTAGGAAACTTAAAGGGATAAGTCTATCACGAAAAATATGCGAGCAAGCTCCCTTAAGGACAGCTTGTGTACAGACCGGAGTGTTGGCGCACTCCGGTATTTTTATTTTACTCATTTCTGTGTTAAAAAATACGGAAAAACAGTTACACTATTGTCATCAAAAATAGTGACGAAAATGTAACTAAAAATGATGACAGATATGTTTGTGTTACATTTTACATTAATGTGATTATAACATAAAACATTGATGTATATAATTATTTGTATCACTTGTTAACTGTTTTTTGTTACATTTTTTATCTCAATTTTTAAAACGTCTTTTTAACTGTTTTTTGTTACACTTTTTATCTCAATTTTTAAAACGTACTTTTTAACTGCTCAGGAAGATCAAAGTCCTCGAAGGTAAACGGCACTTCCTCTTCCAATGCTTCGGAATCCACATCCAGTCCCGCAATCTTCGCAGAATCAAAGTTCACATCATAGAGAGTAACCCGCTCAGTCCCACGGCCAGATGATTTATCATCAAGCACAGCTTGCAGGGTAAAGTAAGGATCTTCACCTTTTTTTACATAATTGAGCATCAGCTGCACGAAGCGGGATGTGACTTTATAAAATGTCGCTGTGCCTGTACCGTTTGCGCCTGTCGTTTTATGACCGGTCATGCGGCGCCCCATAACGTTGACTTCTGATTTATTTTTCTCCACATTCGCTTCAAATGTTTTGATAAACGCCAGTTCCTCACCGTCCAAGAAAAGGCGTCCCTCTTTACCAGATATCGTATTCTGCGCTTTAAAAGCCACCTTACTTCACCTCCACGTTAAAGTAGAATTTCTCAGCTGCATCAACTGGCTGTACAGCAAGATCAATCAGGAAACCGTCACGATCGCTATTCAGAGCAATTGTGATGTCATTCTCTGAATCAAAGTTGGTAATGCCCCCATTATCTTGAAGAACACTCAAGTATTGAGTAATCAACGTTTTCACGAATTGAAGGCCGTCATTTGTAGCAGGAACGTCGCTGCCGCTCGCTTTACGTGACTTAATCAGTGCTTTCAATTGAGATGTCAGATCATTATTGATTGCATCCAACACTCGGACAATTTTATTTTTCTGGAACATCTTATTCTTCTCAGCTGTAAGACTTGTGAGAGAATTAATATCCTTCTCAACAGAAACAGATTTGTCTCGAGAATCATAAGTGAACAGGAATTCCCCGTTCGCCAGCCGCTGAATTACCTGGTCGTTATCCAGTCGAGTAAGGACGTCTACCGCCCCCGCATATTCTACGAACGTAAGCGACTGATTGAACGTCGCTCCCGCGCTGGCGCCGGCGACCCAAGCAGTGGCTTTTTCGGGAGTGATCTCCGTTCCATCTTCAAGCAGAACCCCGCCTGTGACATTAATAATACCTTCGTGATCGCCTTTGTAATTAGAGAGTACGCCTTGAACCTTTAAGCCTTGATTGTCTCTCAGCCGTTTGATGAATGCGACAAACGTCGCTTTCAATTGCTCGTTATCTTCAACAGGCAGCGCGATTGTGTCAAAGTATTCAGTTTCAGCCGCTTCCAAGAAAGCTGTGTAATCAGCATTTGTCGGTGTCTTGTCTGTTCCACCTGACAAGCGGATTCCGGAAGATGCCGGAAGGTCCCCGCTGACGTCCTCCGGAGCTGTTCCTGTTAGGGGAATCGAAACTGTTAGATCCCCTTGGCCTGTAAATTCGACAAGTTTATTTGCTTTCAGTTCCTCGGCTTTAGATACCGTTTGCTTATCGACTTCTGACTGATCAAGATAGGTTGTGACATCCACTTTTGAAGAATCAATAACGTTTTCTGTAATTCTGATAATGATGTCATTTCCTTTAGTTCCGCCATAAAGAGCGGTTGCCTTTACGCCTTCACTAATGTCTGCTTGAGCACGCAGCCCCTCCGTCAAACGGTAAAGCAAGACTGTACTTGCCTTCTTCATTGCCTCACGAAGAAGCAACAACGAAGGATCATCAATGTTCAATCCCACTTTTTTATTCAAGTCCTCGATAGAAGAGATAGAAATAAATTTCTTAACCTCTCCCCAGCTGGATGCTATCGGCAGCGCAACTGTTCCGCGTTCGCCTACTGATACCCGATCTTCTGCGGTCGTTTTAAAGTTAAAATAAATACCAGCACGCTCTTTTTCCTTGCCGACTGTAAATGTTCCGCCGTTCATTTATTTGACCTCCTTCTGAAGAAACTGATCAATCAGCTTCTTCGCTTCTGATTTAGTGATTCTGTTTTTTTCTGTATGAAAAAGAGCACCGTCAAACACCTCGGGTTTTACCCCAAAGAGCTCTCGACTGTGCTCTCGCAAATCCTTAATATAAAAAGCATTTTCTGTTCTTTCCTTTTTCGTGGCCATCATTTCACCCCGCTTGTAAATTCAAAGTTTTCAAGAGAGGGATGCTGTTCTCGTTCATACCAATAGCGACTCGTCCAATTTAGAACGATGCTCGCATAATCATCTAAGATCCGGGTTTCTATACGTGATAAGCGAATAAAATCCCCTGTATCTTCGCCAGATTCCCGCATGAGCGGAATTAACCCTCTCTTACTCCTAAGTGTATCCGCGATCCTTTCCGCTTCGTTATGAGCCTCCTGCGCGTTCTTATGAAAGAGTTTCACGTTTAAAACATAGGATTTTTGAAATGTAGATACTGTGTCCACCCCATCGACTGTGGAAGCCGGTGGAATGTAAAGAGATGGGACAACAAAGTCCTGCGGTATTTCTTCACTATACACTTGTACAGGATACAGTTTGTATAGGAAGCCCATAATTGAGCCCACTTCTTGATTCATGGCAGCACCGCCTTAAAATTCTTCATCAATCCACTGCTGCAGCTTCCGTTCAAGACTTCTCTCAAACATTAGTTCAAAGATGGCCATAGCATTATCCCAAAAGCCGGACCCATCGACCCATTGGAATTTCAGCAGCATTCCGGTTTTGGCAGCGGGATCATATTCGAACCGTTCACCCTTCCAGCGTCCAGGGACCCACCGGCGATCCTGATTTTTAGACGGATCAATTGTAAAGTGCCCGTCATTCACATAGGAGGCGTATTCCAGATTTGTTCCGACATCCAGTTTTAAGCTTCCTGATGTCATTGAAAAAATATTGTCCTGGTCACCCCGTTGAAAGGAATTGAGCAAGCGACGGGTGTCTACTGTTTTTGTCCTGATGATTTCGTCTTGTACGATATCAATAAATTCATAACCCATAGCTTCAAGCCACTGCTCATATTTCCTTTGCAGCCCGCCTCGATAAGCCCGGTTTAATGACTGTATGAACTGATCAAGTCCCTTTATTTTCACAAGTATTCCACCTCCCGGACTGCCGTTACTTCCCAATGATGATTCCTGATCTTGCGCGGCTTCTGTAGTTTATAAGCTGTGCCTTCCCAAACCACCCTGTCGTTCAAGCGAATATCTGCAGAGGCTGGGAAATGGACCAGAAATGATTGATATATGGCCGTGTTCGGTTCCTGCTGCACAATGGATTGGTTCTTTTCTGTGAAGTAACACGGCTGGCCAGCTATATCTGGAACTTCAGGATATGAAAAAGCCGGCTGAACATCTTCAACCGGCACCCCAAAGGATTGTTTTTTGTTTTCCGCTTTCTCCTGCAGGTGATAAACATCGCATCGATGAGTTAATAAAGATCGATAGCTCATATGGACCTCATTCGCATTTTTACTTCTGTACCTTCCAAACTTGGCTCAGATGATACAACATAATCTTTAATGAGTGTGTAGACGTCTGGTTTTTGAATAGAGCTGCCGTTTCCAAGAGAATATGAATAGTCTCCGATCTTCTCGGTTGTATATCCTTTGGTGATTGACTCATCAGAATTAATTAACGCGAAATACTGCGCCATTTTTAATAAAGCCAGCCGAACCGTTTCAGGGAGCGGATCATATTCTGGGCCAGAAAAATCATGGCCAACTTGATAGGTGATATCAGCTGTAGCTTCTATGATGTCCTGGGTAAGAAGGGAATCAGACCGCTCCTTTACAGATTCAAAAACAGTGTAATCCTTTAGGTCAGCAGGTGTGATTAACACGCCGCTCACTCCCCACTGTTTTCTTGCTGATTAAGGATGAAGGCAATTCTTTCGTCTGCGTTTTTGAAGTCAGACGGATTGCCGCCAAGATCAGTAACAATGGCTTCTTGTTCAGTTTTATTCAAGCCCTTCAATTCTGTTTCTGTGTACTTCTTCTTTGATGCCGTGTCATCATCGCTTTTTGGTTTATCCGTTTCTTTCGGCTCTTCTTTAATTAAATGGCATTCAAACTGGTCATTATTCTTCAAATAAAAATAAACTGTCTTTTCCACTTCGCGCTTTTGATTAAGCAGGAAGACGTACCCCATAACATCGTATGTCTGGCCTGCTATCAACTCCGCTGTATATTTGTCGGCCATATTTTATTCACCTACTCTTTCACTTTCACGATTTTAGCCACAGCATCTTCCTCTTCGAATGTGCTGTCCAGCTTAGCTGTCAGGACGATAACAAACATACGGCGGCGGATATCCTTATCAACTTCGATTCTAATATTACGAGAGAATCCAAGAATGATATTTTTCGGATGGGTTAGAATGATGTCAGAAACATCAGTTGTCGCATCCGCTTCACCAATCATGTAAGGCTGCATATTGGAAATTCCTTTAACCGGAATACCAAAAGCAGAAGAAAGACCACCTTGAACAGCTGCATCCCCTAGATTTGTTTGACGATCAGCCACACGATCTTTCCACTCGACCTCAAGACCAGGTGAAGTATAGAAACGGAAATCCTGCGGAATCCGCAAATATTTAGAAGGTACAGCTTTTACACCTTTCTTGAAGGTTGCTCTTGTTAGCTCTTCGCCATTTACGTCAACGATATGAGAAATCGCTTGTTTACGAAGGCCATCTAGCTGCGCAAGGTACGGATCAGAGGAAGTTTTATCACCATTAACGATCAATTCCTCAATATCAACTGCCGCCCGCTCCGCTAGAATTTGCATAATTGTATTTTGCAGGCCTTCTTTTTCAATGTTGTTTTCAAGTGTGTCATAGGTAATGTTTACTTCAGCAATAACTTCTTTTGTGCTTAGGTTAACTGTGCTGGTTGACGGAACTGCCTTTTGATCCTTAGTCAGCCCAACTCCTTCTTGTGCAGCCCTCAAAATACGCTGGCCAAAACCGATTTTTTCGATCTTCTGAGTATCATGATCCATTTCAATTACACGTGCATCATTTAAAATAGTTGGTGCATCCTGAACCATGCGAATAAATGCACTAGCCTGGGTAGGATTCATTAGACCGCCAGTGCTTAAACTGGACAGTGTCATTTCTGCTTTTCTAATTGCCTCTTGGTTTGTCAATTCATTTCCTCCTTATTAAAAAAGCCAGGGTTTAAAGAAGCCCTGACCAGATTGATTTATTAACTTGTGTTTCAGTTTCGGAAGTCTCGTCTTGCTTAGAGATTCCGCGGCTTTTTTCAATCGCTTCAATACGATCAGCGAGCGGTTGAACAGCATCAGTAATGGCTTTTTTCAACTTCTCAGCTTCTTTTTCAGCCTCTTTTTCCTCTTCTACTTTTTTCTCATCTTTCTTTTTAGGATCCTCATCTTTTTCTAATTCTGTGAGCTGCTTCTTAATTGGCTCTAATGCTTCTTCGATGGATTTTGCTACATCATCTGCGTTCATTTCTTCTTCCTCTCCTTCCATCTCCACCTGACTCAGCAAGTTGCCGAGCGCGGTATGAGCGCTTTTAATTTCTTGTAAGTTTGAAGCCGAGAATTTCCGGCCGGCCTTTTGCAGTTCTTCAGGCTTTGATCCGATCGCTTTCAAAATGTCCTTAGAGATCAACACTTCCTGGGCGATATCCACAAAGTCTTGCAGAGCTTCTCTGATTTTTTCAGGATCCGTCTCCATACCTTCGGAGTAATCCCATTTGAATAAAGCAGAGTTTAACGCATCTTGAGCCGCCCAAAACTCTCGGCGTTTACGTCCTTCATCATACTTCTCCTGTACAGCGCCTTTGGAAAGGCTAATATTCCCGGCAAAGAAGTTTTTGAGAAAATTAAAAAGCCCTTTTTCGTCTGGAGAAACAGGCTCTTCTTGTTTTGCTATATCAGCTACACCCGCCATGGAATAGCCAGTGATCTCGCCTTTCTTGATTTCCTCCCATATTTCCTCGGAGGCTTTTGTCACAAGGACCCATGATCCTTTTTTGATGGTTTCCCCATTCATTTCAAAGTCTGCAGGTGCGACATAAGACTCTACCACCGCACCAACACCGCCCTGAAAATCATGTTGCTTGTCAATTTCGCGGGCATCTTTCAGGAATCCATGAGCGGCCTTTTCGATTTCTTCAGCTGTCATGAAATCCCCGTGAGCGTCCACTGTATCAGGCTCATATACGATACCGTACACAAGTTTTTGCTCGTCCGCTTCTTTTGTGAGGACCTTGACTTCCTTTTGAAAGTCCGGCTGCTTTTCTGACTTCATAAAAAAGAACTGCTTTTGATTAGCGGCCTTGTCTACGTAAGAAACATGCGTGATTTTTGCGTTTACCAATTCTCTTGGCATGTTGTTCACCTCCTTTCAAAATAAAAAGACCCTCATGATTGAAGGTCTTCTGATGCAAGTGATTTTGATAACTCAGTACGAAGTAGTTCGAGCGACTGTACACAAGAGATGTAATACTCTCTTGCTGTTTTTGCAAATTGAGGTCTTTCATTTATTTTTACTTTCATACTATCGTTTTCTACTGATTGAGAAATGATAAATAAACCTTTAATAGCATCAGCCGCTTGTTTTGAGATTTTTTTATTCTCGAGTAGAACATCCATAACGTGAAAAGTATCGCCTTCGAATGTCAAATCAGTATTATCCTCTACAAAAGTTGTGATATTTTCTAAACCTTTTAAGAAATCACTCCAAATATCTTCAATAGTTCTGACTGGATCTATTAGAGCTTTTTGGACTACTGCTTCTAAAATTTGTTGATTATTTAACATTGTAAATACAGGAATGTCAATAACAGCTTTATCATCTTTTACGACCTTTTTAGATGCTTCTTTCAAATTAACTTTTGTAGTTTCTAATACCTCATCTACAACGACCTTAACCCCATTTCCTCCTCCCGCTTCCACTTGAACTTTCCTATTTTTTAAGATCTCTATAATTCCTTTTTTGAAGGATAGTGCAATGATTACTGCAGCTAACGGCCAGGATGTAATTCCAATCGTAACAAATTTGGAATTAAAAATATTTGATATAAACTGACTAACCTGTTCCCACGTAATATTTAGTAATACCATATAGCTCCCCCACTTTTAGTAATGAGGAAATTATACTATTTTATTCCATGTTTGCTAAGACTTCTCTTCGAATCTCTTCTTTTTCCTTAACTGATAAACCTAAAATCTCGTTATCTACAACAGGGGATAGAACGCAATGGCAATGAACCCGCTCCCCTGCTGAGAGTTTAGGATCCCTCGGAAACATGCAAGTCTCGTTGCTACCTGGTATCTGAAATTCTTCATCCACTCCAATTACTGTGTCATCAAGATCGATGTGATTCTCACGCGGGTTGTTCTTCTTCCCTCCGCTGTGCCGCCATTTCTTTTTCTTTACTGCGGGAGATTGTGTATATGACTCATGCTGAGCGGCAGAGGAAGCGGCAAGCACTTCAGTAATGGCCGTGGCACGAGCCCGCTCTCTATCAAATTGCGGCATGTCTTTGAGCCTCAGTTCAATGTCCTGGATGGAAGAGCCGTTTTCGATAGCATCCGTCAGTACGTTTTCCACTGCTTCATGAGTATTCAGCTTCATGACCTTGGCCAGCTTTTCAGACCAGCCTTTGATCCAGTCCGCTGCCCTGGTTGATAAAGCTTCAAATGGGACATCCGGATCCAATGAATCCATGATAACTCCGGCCAGTTCCTCAACGGTCTGCTGCAGAAATCCCTCGGTAAGCTCATGAAACTCTTCCTCAAAGTCATCCTCCGCAAATAGGTTCTGCGTAAAAAACACTAGAAGGGCTTCCAGCGTCTCTTTTGAGTCTTTGCCTATAAAACCATTCAGACCATCTAAAAACTTCTTACGCTGGCGTCTGAGCAATCTGGCAATGCCTTTTTCATATTCTTCTACAAAGCCGGGTATCTTAGAAAGGCCGGGGAAGTCAGGTACGACCTCCACGAGCTTCTCTCTCTCATCTTCCTCGGCTTTTTGAATAAAAGCATTCAGACTATCAAGCAGCTTATCTGTTTTGTTCATCGCTTTATATCCTCCAGAACATCCCGCATATCTTTTAATAACCCGATCACGTTAGGAGTGCCGCTCATAGATTTAAACAGCGCAGCCAAAGGATCCGAAGCGGGCGCCGCTGTATTTTTACCTATCGGCCTGCTGTACTCTTCCTCTGGCCATTCTTCAAGCGTCTTACCAAGAATACGTCCAGCCAGATCACGCAGATCATTCGGTGAGACTGCGCCGGCATTAATAAAAGGAGTCAGAACCTTTGCTATCTCAATAGGATCCCGGAAATCCGGTCCTTTTAACTGCAGCTCGACCTTATGAATTTCAAGATCATTTAAGAATAAAGCATTCAGCTTACCTGTGATTAATTTTCTTTCCGGCTGAAATACTTGTTCCTCAGTAATCTTTCTGGCCGTGTCAGCTGTCGCCTTGTTATAGTCCTGGGCTTCGCCAGTATAGAGCGGTGGTAGACGGAAGGCAGATCGGAGCTTGTCCCTGCTCTTTTGGTCATATTCCAGGAATAACGCATCTTGCTGAAGAATTTCAGCCAATGACTTAATTTCCACTTTAACGGGTGTGATTTCTTCATCGCCTTCAATGTTTTTACCTTTGGCTATCCCTTCCGCTTCAAGCAAAAGGAACTTATGAGCGTTTTCCACACCTTCAAGACCGTTCATATAGTCCTGCAGCTGCTTATATGAGTCTTCAGAGAGCATTCCATTTTCAATGGTTATAGCCGCGGGAACGTGCCGGCCCTGTTTGAAGTACATGAAGTTCAACTCTTCAGCCTTACGAGCGCCGTATAAATTGACGATGTGGCCAATCCACCGAGGCTTCCCGTATGCTCCGCTCCCAATTTTAAAATGCACAACCTCATTGGCCTGCTTTTCAAAAGGAGTCTTTTCATCATATTCTCCTGTTTCAGAATTCAAGATTCGGGGATCTCCGTATTCTTTGAAAAACACTCTTTTTCCATTGATGATCTGCACATATTTCCGGAAGCGTTTTTGGCGCTGGATCTTCTTTAATTTACTTGACTCAAAATAATTGTATGGAACCTCTATAGGTTCTGATAATGAGCAAACTCGTACATACTCAGAAGCCATATGTTCAATGCCAGCCGGTTTCCCGGCTCCGTCTCGGATCACTTCTATATATCCATTGCCGGTCTTTTCCCGGTCTTCTATGCTAAAGCCGAGTAATGTTTCAGCTGATTCATCAAAATGAATATACTTGATGAATTCTTCGAGTTGCTGCCATTCTTTATCCGCTGCCGTTTTTTCTGCAGAATCCACTTCATCAGAATTGATATCCTTTGAGTATTTCATCTCGAAGCCGAAGCCCACTACATTGGTCTTGTACGCATCCACACACTGCTGTAAGATCGTCGAATACTCTGCGATGTGTTTAAGCTCTTTAAGGTTATACGGCGGGGGTATGATATTCTCTCCGTACATATCTTCAAATTCATCTTTATAAATCTGTTTTGTTGTTTCAGTAGGCGGAGCAGCTTTAAATACTCGCGCTTTAACTGTAGATTTACTCATTCACTTACCCCCTTTCTCTGCTTCGTGGTCTTGACCGTTTAGGTCTTCCTTTTGATTCTTCTTTCAGATCGGTTACCTCGTAATCATCAAGCGCGTACCATATCGCTGAAAGTGTATGCGGGTCTATGGTGAACTCGTCTTCTATGATATGGCCCAGCTTATCTTTAGCGTAGGTGAGCGGCTTCAGCTCATAAATCGTATTCTCGCATCGATCAGAACATATGATTTTCTTGAACCGCTTGATCTTCTTAGTATATTGAAGGCGGGATCCTTTATATTTGTGAGCACCCACCATGTTGAATCCTTGCCGTTGAAAATAACGGATCGTTTTGGGCTCCGCTGAGTCCGCTTTTATTAATTCCTTAGTCTCAGTAAATTCACTGAGTTCTTCGGCCGTTTGGTCGTCCGTCATTCCATTTTTGTAATACTCCCAATAGATATAGAGGTATTTCTTTTCGTGATCCACAGCGAGCCGGACAACGGCGTTATACGACTCCTCAAAACCAAAGTCCATGCCAACTCGTTTAAGTGGTCGGTTAATATTAGCAATTGCTGTCATAACCTCTTCATGTGGCCGTTCTTCAAACTGCGGCAGCACACGAACCCCATTCACGCCAAAATGACCTTTCCGCGCAATTCGGTAAAGGTCTGGATCGTATTCTTTCATTTCATCAAGCTGCTTCACATAGCTTTCCGGAAGAAATAGATTATCGTCCGCTGTTGAGTGGTGATAATAGGTATCGTTAATTACGACAGTCCGCTTTTCGTATAGCTCTTTATCATCGAGCACAAACCGTTTTTGGCGGTCATCTTTGAAGAAATGCTTATATGTCCAGTTATCTTCTCCGACCGGGTTTGTTGAAAGAATCATATGAAGCGGCAATGTCGGGTGACGCAGACGTCCAAGCAGCTCCTTGAACCCCTCATACTTCACCTCAGAACATTCCTCAATCCATATCAGAGAAACGTTATTGATCGATTTCAGTTTGGCTGGCTTATCCAACCCTTTAAATATGATCCGGCCGCCGTTTGGAAAGCGGATCTGCATTGGTGAAGAAACGCATCTAACAATATGATCGATCTCAAGGTCATTGATAATTTCATCAAAGAGTGAAAAAGTAGAGTCCCTGTGTGTGTCATATACTTCCCTCACGACAAGAACGGTCCGCTTCTCTTCCAGTAATTTAAGAACAATCTTGAGCGCCACATGATAACTCTTCGAGGATCCATAACCGCCGACTAGAAACTGAAACTTTTGATTCCAATCAAAAAGAAAATCCTCAAAGTGCGGATTTACTGGCTTTACCTTTTCAATCATTTGTCCTCATCCTTACGCTTGCGCTTTATCGTAATGTGAACTGAATTATCAACCGGGCGAGCGGTGAGTCGTTCAAGTTCTGCTTGTTTCGTCTCATTCGTAAGATAAATGCCGCGCAGCTTCAATTTGTGCTCATCCATTGATCGGGTCATTTCATGTTTCTGTCGGATGGCTTTTAGCCGCTTATCAGTAACTCGGGTCATCGCTTCCTCTAAGCGGAGAATTTTATCTACACTCGGCTCAGATACCTCTTCAATTTCTGTAACGACAAGGCGCTCATTCATAAGTGCCTGGTGCTTCACTAAACCGGTTTTCTGGTCCTTGGTCGGCACGATGTCTTTTACTTTTCGCAATTGCTGAAGGACGCGGCGTTGCGTTTCATTCAAGCCACTCTCTATGCGGCTTATTCTTTGCATCATGCGCCGCTCTCGAAGACTCAGCTCCCTTATTGTTAGATCAATTTGATAAAGCGGGTCTGTTTCGATCTGGCCAAACAGCTCTTTTTCTGTATCATCCATGAAATCAAATAAGATTGATTCATACTCACCAGTTCGCACAGAGTTTTTATTTCCTTTAGGAGCTGCGCCACCTCTATTCCCTTTGGCGTTTTGATTGCCAGGCGGCGCCTTCCCTCCCTTATTTCCTTTGGCGTTTTGGTTACCTTTTGGAGCACCTGGACGAAAAGGAGCGCTCCCTTTAGATTTAGGAGCGCTCCCTTTCATTTGTTCTTCCCATTTATCGTTTGCCTTCCATTTGCGGATAGTGTTGCTTGTGACGCCTAATTCATCGGCAATGTCTTTTAACTTCTTGCATCCACCGCTCTCTTCCCACAAACGATAAGCTTCGTCTCTACGTGGATCTCGTGGTCTCGGCATTACATCTCACCCACCTCCGGGACTCGTAATTGAGTTTGAGTTTGTTTTACTCTTCTATTGATTTTTGATTTTCTGATTTTGTATTATTTAAAGAAATAGCACTTCCCTTTATATTTTGTATTGCTGCCGCCATCTGTATTACGGAATTAGGTACCGGGTTTCGAAATTTTGCCCCTGCCATTATGGCACTACGCTTCGCAGCTTGTAATGTTGTCATCATTTCTATTACGGAACTAGGCACTGGATTCAATAAGTGTGCATGTTTAATCGAGTAAGTAGAAACGGTTTTATCTTCTATTTTATCTAGGCTATCAATAAGGGAATCTTTTTGCGGTTGTTGTACATCCATTTGTTCTATAGTACTTCTTAACTCTTCTAACTCTTTCTTAATTTCTTCTCGCTCTTTCTTTAATTCTTTTTGTTTTTTATCCATTTCCGAAATATACGAAAGATTTTCTTGAATAGAATCAACCATTTCATCCGCACTTCCTGCCAATCTATTTAAAACCTGTAATTGGTTATTCAGAATTACATCATCTACATAGTATGGATAACGAAGTTTATGATCTATTTCACTCCAACCTTCTTCAAATATGGTCCGAACTTGAATTTCAGCAGTGTACGTTTTAATTTGAGTTAGATTATATTCAATTAAATAATGCCAGGACCTATAACTAGCTTCATGTTGTTTGCATTCAAACCTCTGCATTAGTTCAGGTTGAATGAAGTCACCCTCCCTGTAATAAATAGTAGCTTCACGAAGTGGCCAATGTTCTCTTATAAAATAATCAATTCCTTCAGCATCTTTTTTAGAGATATGGAGAACTCTTAACCCAATTAAGTCTGTTATTTTTTCTTTATAGTTTTTCAAATCAAATGTGAACTCTTTGTTTTTAATTTTTTTCCTAACTAATTTTTCTATAAGATGCTCTGGATCTTTAATTCTCATTCTAACGGAGTGAGCTAAAGAATGAGATCTCAAGATTTTTGCAATTGTTTCACCGGCAGTTTCCAAGCTCTCTCTATGATTTAAGTAATCATCGTAAATTTGTTTCAAATCACCCCACTGAATCCCTGTTTTATTAAAATCTTCTTCAGAAATGTTGTAGCGCGCAAAAAATTTTTCTCTATTTTCAATAAGGCTGGCCATATTTCTCTCTCCCTCTCAAGTTTAAAAACTTTAATTAATATTATGCATTAAAGTCCTAAATTAGGGAATAATGGTTTAAATTTCTTCCTTCTGAAGCTCTATATCAAGCTCTATGAGCTTTTTCAAATCGTCCACAGTGTTCACCTTAATATGGCCACTTTGAAAATCTTTGACCCACTGGGCGATACCTGCCTGAATGATTTTTCGGTATTTCTCTTTTGATTGACTGATGTTCTCTAACAACTCGGCACTATGTAAGAGAAGGAGATTTTCTTTTTCGTCATCAGAAAGGGAACGTATGTTTCTATTTTCTATTGCCATCCTCCCTGACCTCCATTACAATATGAGATGAGAGCGTGATGTTTTTCCACAACGCGGCCGCGTCTTGATCACGCTCTTTGACAGGGAGTTTCTCTCTGCTTAGAAAGGGAGGGTGTTAGCAGCACCCTCTTTTTTTATACAAAAAGAAGTCCTGTTTAGGACTTCTTCTTTTTTTCAAAATTCAAATTTGGTAATTCATAAATGTTATATAGAATAAAATCTATAATATTTAAATATTGTAGGAGTTCCCTTGATTTAGGTCTTACAATTTCATGCACTGTCTCATTTCCAATATCTCTAATTTGATTCAGTATTTTTTTCTGTTTTTCATCAATTAAGTTTCTCTTGTGAAGTTCCTCTATCTTTTCAAACAATTTTAAATTCACCATTACGGGCTTGTTCTCTTTATCTAATACTGCTACCCCTTTTTTCATCTTTGGTCTTTTATCAATCCCATTCACTTTACATATCGCTTCGATTATCATTCTTATACCCGTATTACATAATAAATTCATTCGGTGTTTATAAGCATTTATCGTTTCATTTCTAATTCCACTTATTAAATCAGGTAAATGATTGAACTCAAATTTCTCATTAAATTGCAATAAAATTTCTAGAGTATTCTGCTTCTTCGGCTCTTCAGGATAGACTGTATATTCATCATAGTATTCTCTATCATTACGGTAATCTGGCCCAGTTACATTAAACATATCCTCATCGTTATATTTTCTTAAAAAGGCAATAGTATCACAGCCTCTACATTGAACTATGGAGTATTCATCATAGAATTGAAAATCTGATTCTTCATAATCTAAATAACTGTCCACTAACTTTAACTCATGACCATGCTTATTAGTAACTATATTATGATTTGTTTTTCTCTTACAAGCCCTACAATATAACTTCTCGGGGACTATGACCATACGTTCCACCCTTTTTAGAAAAATAATAACATTTTTCTAAAAATATGCAATTACACAAACCATTGTTTATGAATCTGCTCCGCTATTCTCTTCATCATTAAAGGCGGCACGCTCATACCACAAACATACTGCACTGAAACGTCCATAAATTCATAGTCGAGAGGAAATGACTGCATCAAAATAATGTCCCGTTCAGAGATATAATAAGGCTCGTCATATCTAACAAAGACAGAACCACTGGCAAGTGTAGGCGGTACTAGACTGTTTTTCACTAAAATCGTATTGAAATTAGATTCTTTCCCTTCTGTCCTTTTCGTTATATCACCTATGTTGCAATCTGATGGTCTTCTCTTCACCCATCTCCGATACAATTTCGATGTCTCTTTCAATCTGGATCCACGCCCGCTCCTAAACTCTTTATAAGAGATAGGCCGCTCATTAAACGAAAGCTTTAATTGAGGCAAGTTCAGATCTTTTCTCCGGCCAATAAAAAAGACCCGCTCTCTTCTTTGCGGGACTCCCATTGTGGCAGCATTCAACAAAAATACCTGAACGTCATATCCGATTTCTTTCGCTCTTTCTATAACAAGCTTCACATATCCTTTCGCTTTGCCAATGATCATGCCTTTCACGTTCTCTGCTACAAAAATTTTTGGTTTCAGTCTTTCAACTGCATCCAGGTAATCAAAGAACAAATCATCAAGCGACTGCTTGGCCTGCCCCTCTCTGAAAGCTTTTTCCTTTCCCCAAGCATCCTCACGATCACCAGCCATTGAAAACACGCTGCATGGTGGGGATCCATCGAAAATATCCAAATTGAATAATTCCTCCGGCAGATCGTCCAATTTGTTGAATTTCCTGATATCCATTAAAAACGAGTATTTAGGATTGTGATTCTTTCTATAGATTTTCATCATTTGCGGATCAATTTCACAGTTTCCGAGAAGGTTATATCCAGCAAGCTTATAACCCATGGAGGAACCTCCGCCACATGAAAACGTACTAAAAACCTTCAATCCGTTCTGCTTCACATTTTTTAGATCAGACAGATACCATCTATAACTATTCATTGGCGCTCACCTACTCATTGAAAGAGAAACCGCATTTAGGACAGGTATGTTCAAATTGGTCCTCCTCGTAATCATCAAGATCAATCTCATGATTATCGTTAACTTTCCCGCCGCTCCCTGCATGTTCTGTCAGATCTTCTAAAATACTTTCTAGTTCGCCTTCTGAAAAGCCCGTGAAGGACAAATCAAAATTATTTTTTTCAAGCTCTCTTAAAACTTGTTCGAGCTTGTATTCATCCCAATCGCCACCTGTTTTGTTAAGTGCAATATTTAAGGCTTTTTCCTCGTTATCATCGAGATTTACCACCGAAACAGTAAGCTCTGTAGGGTTATTCTCCATATGTATTTTGAACCGCTGGTGGCCACCTACAAGGTTTTCTGTTCTTTCGTTCCAAACAAGCGGCTCGACATTACCGAACCGTTCAATGGATGCTTTTATTCTTTCATAATCGGGATCACCTGGCTGAAGATCAATACGAGGGTTGTATGCAGCGGGGTTAATCTTTTCTACTGGTATAGTTCTAATTTCCATGATGTTTCGCCTCCAATAAAAAAACACCTTATTCAATAAGGTGTCTGGTGCTTGTTTATACTCTTCTTCTAAAATGTCTTTTATCTGGCATTTCATCTAAACACTCTTGTAATAATCTTTTATAACCGCTTAATTTTGATAATCTCCTTGATTCCCAAAATGATAGCGCAAACCAAATCGCTACGGCAGTATAAAAAACCCATATGATAATTTCAGAAGCTAAACTTTCTTCTGCAAGACCAAGAACATAATTTAATGTACCGCCTAAAATAAAAGAAAGAATTGCAAAAAAAGCTGTAGTAAAGTGACTTAAAGCTTTTTTATTATCGATCATATCTTCCAACCTGCCCAGGAGCATTTGAATTTGCTTTCTATCATGACGTTTTTTGATTTCTTCTCTAAATGTAATTTGATCAGAGAAGCTTTTTTTATGTATGTTCTTTTCAACTCGTTGCAAATAAATTTCTGCGTCTTTAATATCACCAAATTTAATTATTTGGTTGGTTTCGTTCATAAATAATCACCTCCTAAACTTATATCGGAGGTGATTTTTCAATATTTAGGAATTCATGATAGTGTGTTTATTTAATATAAAACTCGTGAGTATAGAATGTGCCTTCTGTTTTGACATAATCGCCTTTAAAATCGTAGCGATAAGCCTCTACTTTAAAGCGGTATGTGCCTTTTTTGTTCTCAAACATTTCCTTAATACCCCATTCATCATAAGCCTTCTGATCCGGCTTGAGTGGGTTTGGAGAATTCGCGTCAAGAGTCTTCCACTTCCCGCTCTCCTTCCGCTGAAGAATAAGGTTAGGACCTGCCATATAGTCATTGTCATTTTTGACTGCAACTTTAACGATCTTGTCCTCTCCTAAAATGTGATTCTGTTTTGTTGGATTGGCGCTTACTCCCTTTAATGAAGCCATTCCGATTTCCTCCCTTGTTTTGTTTTTGTGCTCCTATCCCTCTCCAAAGCACCGGCAGCCATACTCCCGATACATGACGGCTGTTCCCATCATTTCACTTTCTCCGGATCCGGCCGCCTACACGTCTGAAGGTGTCACGTTTCGTTCCCATTATTTCTTCCCAATCCCGCCTCGTCAAAGGTTCTTCTACCTTTGTTGAGCGACTTAACACTTTTTTAAGCTCTTGTTTCGTGTCAGCTGATAAAACGTCTCTCATCTTCATCTTTCATTTCTCCTTGCCGAATAAGCACCGCCTTACGCTATTCGCTTTTATTTATTTGTGGCCCGCCGATTTTCCCCAGGAGGTTAGCAAAGAAAATGGAGAGCCGTTTAAGACTTTCCTTGCAAGCGGGATCTCACCGCTTGCGTTCCCCGTGACTATCGCGCGCAATACTGCATAGACTCCAGCCGCTCCTCCTGTGAAGCTAACGACCTTCATAGTCATTCGATACATCCGAGTGCACACTTGATAAAGGAAAGGTGCGTCTCCTGATTTGGCCCATAAAAAAACGGCCACTAATCAGCTGTACAAATTCCCATGTACAAAAGATCAGCGTCCGTAGGTATCTCCTTTTTGGACCGTTATTCACGTTCGTTTTCTTGTCTCTATCGTATGACAAAACGCAATTGAAAAAAGTACCCATTTTATCCCCCATTTTGTCTGCTTTTTGTCGGCTTTTTGTCGAATTTTTCGTGTGAAACAAATCGATATCTGCCACAAAAAAACAGGTTCTTCTAAAGTTACACCACATTAAAGTTTTATAAATTTCTAAATGACAAAGGCATCACAATTAGGTCAGTGAAATGGATGGAACAAAAAAAGCAGGCCCTATAGGCCTGCTTATTCTGATTTAGATTTCTTTTGATTTAATTTTACAAACCCCATGAACACTATGTATATAACCACAATAATAATATATAAAGGTTCATTTTTTATAACAATATTATTTAAGATTATAACTAGAAACATGAGTAAAGTCGTTATCCACCATATAGACTCATATTTTTTTTGACTCACATTAAATCCCCTCACTATTCTATAGAGAAATATTCATTTTTCAAAATCAATTATTACACATTTTTTTCTATGGAATCAAGTGGTAAAAAGGTGTATAATATACAAGTATGATAATTTAAGTTAAAAGGAGGATAATATGAACTTTATTCTTAAGTACAAAAGTAATATCATTTTAACAGTTGTTTCAATATTTTTATTTTCTATCCTTGGAACAACAGCAGTTGAAGCAGTAGAACCAAAAGACGACTCGTTGGTTCGAGATTCTAGCCTCGAAAAAGAATTTCCAAATTTATTGTCTAATCAAAAAGCATTATATGCAATTGAGGACATACCTGAGTCAGTAATTAACCAAGGTTCTGAAGCTATTTTAGATTGGTTCAGAAACAATATTGATGACAAAACAATAGTCAAGGATCTTAACGCCGCAGTTGCTCGGACTGAACAATCGGACACGCAGTTCACAACTCTAGGAGTTATTTCTTGTACGGCTGCCGTGGGAGCCGCAATTGCAGGGATGGTTTTTTATCCTGCAAAACTTCTTAAAGTCAAAAAAGGATTAAAAGCCTTAGGTGGAGCAAAAACCTTTGTTACTAAAACATATCAATATTATAACTATTATAAGAAAAAATATAGAAGCAAAAGAACTGCTTGGGATAAAGCAGTCGCCAAAGCAGCAAAGAAAGCAGGTCCTCAAGTGAAAGATGCAATAATGGACTTCTTTGGTCTTACAGCAATTGTTGGCGCTTGTATTGAATAGCTCCAATAAAAAAAGCAGGTACAAATGCCTGCTTTTTTTATATGATTTTTGATACTTAGATGGCACAAAGCCCCTGCATCAATATTCTATTAGTACCCTCTTCATTTTCTTCCTCCTCAAGACTTGTATACTGTCTTTCACTTTCCACATGGATCGAGATTATGTTCTATGTTAACTTCTTTCAAACTCCCTTTGTTACCTCAACAACATTACTCTAATCAACTCCTAAATGATTTTATAGAACTGCTGGGCATATATAAAGAATTAAAAACAGCCCTCAGATTATTCCGAGCGCTGTCGCGATGTTGTATATAGCTTGTCTTTTCACCTGATAGAACTTATCTCTTTTGAGACCCAGCTCAATCATGATTTCAAGATCCTTTATTTTTTCTGGAGATAAGTATTTCTTTTCTATAATGCTGTATTCATCTTGATCAAGGCAGTGCTTTAGCGCCCTATCCATCTGCTTGACCTTTAGCTCATTATATTCGGTGCTTTTCCGCAGCTGCGGGAATAACCCAATGACTCCCTTTTTCTTTTGCTCTCTCCTATTTTCCGCTTGAATCTTTAGTGATCTATATGTCTTAAGCTCTTTAATAACTGTGTTACGCACTTCTTTTTCATTAACTTCTGGAATTAATGATAATTGTTTAACCAACAATTTAATCCCCCCTATTTCAAATAAAAGACACCAATCAAATACAAATTGTATTTGGTTGGTGTCCGGGTATCTCCTCAAGACTTTAAGCTTTATTTTTTAGATCTTCAATACTAATTATACGTACGTTCTCAGTTTCAGTTTTTAGATATCCTTTTTCCAAACCTAAAAGGAGCTCAACCTCTTCTCTAAGCAAACTTAACTCATAATCTTTAGAGAGTTTTTGCAAAAATTCTTTACCATCTAAAACATCATTTTCAATCAGAAGTTCAACTGCTTGCCTAATAGCAACTGGTTCTTCCAAATTCTTAGTATCATCAAAAGGCTCATTTACCCTCCAATTATTTCGGCTTATTTGCCTCTGTAAATATTGATATTGATTAGGAGTTATTACGCCTAATCTATGAGCTCTTACTATCATTGCACTAATTGAAACACGCCATTTTTTCTTTAAGTGTTTATAATAATTAAGGTCAGTTCGATGCAGTGAAACATCTTTAGAAAATGCATCCTTGGGTAATAAGAAAGCAGAAGCAAATTCGTTAGCTTCTTCCTCTATTTTCTTGAACTCCTCTTTAGATATTTCGTCGGTGTTCAATTCTGGATCATGTAAAACTTTATGCGCCAATTCATGAGCTGCAGTAAACTGTCTTCGATAAAATGATCTCTTATCACTACCTAATACAATTGTGTAATATTCCTTATCTCCAATAATTTGATTACTGCCAAAAGCATCAATACTGTTAATGCTCGTGTTAATTGACGTAACAACAAACCCATTTTCTTCGAGTAACCCTACCATATTACTTATTGGTTCACTACCAAGTCCCCAATGCTCTCTCACTTTCATTGCAACTTCTTCTATATCTAAAGGTACATGATAGTCGAATTGAGGTAAATTAAGAGCTGGAAAGTCAATATATTCTTCCATAAAATGACGTATTACAGTGAGATATTTCACTCGATCATTTTGCATTTCTCTCTCTTTTTTTCCAGTGGATAGTAGTGATTTAAAATATGTGTTCCCAGTCTTAACATCAATGCCTTCTTGATAAAAATAATCTTTCGGAAACTTTAATACATCAATTAATTTAAGTACACTCTCGAAAGGAGGTGATGATTTTCCATTTTCATATTTTGAGATCATTTGTTTACTAACACCTAATTTATCCGCTAAATCAGTAATAGTTAATCCTCTGTATATTCTCCCTTCCCTTAATCTATTTCCGTTAAATTTAGTATTTATCATGATATTATACCCTCCACTTTAACAGGAAAGTATCAACTATCCTTTTTGTGATTTTTCTTGTTGTTTTTAAGATTAGGTAACTTTTTCTTGTCCTGAATTTTCTTTTGAATTTCTGGCTTTAATACTGGAATAGTTTTATTAATATTATCCGTTCCATTTTTAGAGTTATTAACTTGTTCATCAACTTTAGATTCTTCATAAGAAGGATTTATGAAGGCACTCCAATCTTCTTTATAAACCAATCTAAAATCGGAGGAAAACAAGTTAGCTTCTACCTTCACAGCTTTCCCCTTTTCTTCTTTTAAAGTCACGAAAATTACCTGATCAATCTCCGTATAATTTTCACCCAACATCTGTATAGCCTCAAATTTACGTTTTTCATTATAATCTTCAATGCCTGAATTAAACAGTGTTTCCTGTACACATTCCCCTGAAACATGGTACTGATCATCAAATTTCATATTTTTTAACAACAAAGCATGAAAATAATGAATTTTACTTTTCCCAAAATTCTTCCGAACTCTTTCTAGATTGCTTTCTTTAGTGTATATGTAAAGAGTACGGTTTTTTAAGCTCATTGCAAATCCCCAAAATCTTCTATTCGAAATCAAAGTCCTTGTGTCACTTTTTTCATCTTCAAGGGCTTGAATACGATTAAATCTTATATCCCATCCACTCATACCTCTAGAATTAAAAGTTGCTTTATAACCCATAAATTCTTTCAAATCTTGGAGAGATGTATTAACGGGGTCTGAAAAAGCCCTAACCAAATTAGATTTAAACTCTGTTTCTCCCAAATCATATTTTCGCATCCCAAAATCCCCTGCCTCTTTTTAAAAATAAACTTCATTTACGTTTATTATAAAAAAAGTCAACCTAAAATGCAATATCAGGGAAGTTTATAACCATAATCAAAGTTAATTCTCGAAAATTTACCCTCTGTTGTCTGAACACTCGTTTTCCCATATTCTGGTGTACTTGATATATGTGCTGAACCATTCCAGCCGTCAAGAATAACTAGCTTTATTTTGTTTCGTTCAATCAAGTCTCCAACGGAAAGTTGGTGTATGTTTTCAAGTTCAATAGGTCGGTTCATTTTGCAGCACTCCCCGTGTTATAATTAATTGTCGAGATTAACTAAACCGGGGCCTTGTGCTGCGGTTTTTTTATATATCCTCGTCCTCTTCTTCCCAAGCCATCTTGAACGCCGATTCTAAAAATTCCAATCGCTTTTCAAGTTCTTCATCTGTCATCTTAGAAAGATCCGGTCCGTGTCCTGGAACCATCCTGAAATCTTCCGTAAGACGTTTTATAAGATACTCTCTCCTTGAGACCACCAATAATCCTCCATCCATTTTTAAGCCGCTGGAGCAGCTCGTATTTTCTTAAAGGCTCATAGAGGTGGACTGCTCGTCCATCCTCCATGCGGAACAGCAAATACCAACGCCGCTGCCTTTTAACCATTAAGCCGCTCCGTGTTCGCCCTCATCCTGGCTGTCTTGTTCATCATCCTTGGGTGACGGATCATCTTCATTGTTTTGATCTAACAGAACAGGAGGCATAGGTTCTGCTTCTGCAGCTTGATCTTGTTTCCAATCCCACCAAGCTTCAGCGAGTGGAGCAATTTCTTTTCTGTACTCGTTAATGAGGTCTATAGTGGCACTTGGGGACATTCCAAGCTCATCTGCTAGCCTGCGGTATGATTCTCCCTCAATACGGCGTTTTGCAATTTCTGCAATCTTTTCAGAAAAACCATCACGAATTGGAGGCGTGCCTTCAGTGATGAAAGAATCAACAATTTCCCTATCTATCTCCATTGGTTTTTCTTCAATTCTTGGTTTTTCTTCAGGGAGCCCCAACTCTGCCTCAAGTTGTTCGGGTTCAGGATCCGCAACATTAACAATTCCTCTTTGATCAACCGTGTAATTTGTAATTGGTTTCTCGGTTTTCGCATTTATTTCTAAGACATATTGAACTGTTTCAGATTCCAGCTGAGCTTGTACTTCTTTATCAATCATTTCAGAAAGGCGTGAAATTCTAGACCCTCCTAATTCTTTTGTGCTGACCTCCAAAACGATTTCAGTAATACCTTTTGGCTTCATATTCACCTTTTTAACGAGAGATTTTAGATTAATGAAAGACATAACTGCTCCTCCTCTTGTGATAGTGGCTTTACTTGTATTTCGATTCTTGGATTTTGGCTATAATACTTACTGACATGAAGGTCTACAATTTGGCTGTCATCATGCCAGATGACTTTATTTAGTCCGTCCTTAATGCCCTTAATATAGTTATCAACATCTGGCTTTTTGCTCGGCCTCAACAACCCTTGTTCTGCTTCAGCAACTTTTTTCTTACTGAAGCTTTTCAGAGTGGATTTATAAACCCTTACTGACAATTCAAGTGGTCCTTCTAGCAATTTAGATGGTCGATAATCTGAAGCAGCCAGCTTTACATATTGCTTAAAGTCTCTTGATTTCTTTGGATCATATAGCCTGGTCATCCCATTAACCGTGGTGGCTCTCGGTCTCCCTTGGGCTACTGGCTCACCGTAAACTGTAAAACTAATCAATGCTGTTACCTCCCGTCAGCTATCTCCAGCTGCTCAATTTCCGTCATGATTAAATCTGCGTTCATGATAATGAATGATAAGGAGTGGAGAACGCCGATCATCAATCTCCCTCCTCGAAGGACATTTCACGGCCAAACTTGCATTTAACGTTAATATGTAGCCGCTCCAGATCCAGTAAAGATAGTTCGTCCAGCTCCCGTCCGTCCTCCGATTCATATTGGCCATACTTTATAAGTTCATTCGTTAAAAATTCACGCCGCTCTTCTGAGGTAGTCTGTATTACATCTGAAGGCATTTCATGTACTCCTCTCTTTTTATGCAAGCTTCGCTTCCATTTGTTGATTAAGATTTATAAATCGTCCAAATTCCTTTACGAAGGTTGCCTGAATTGTTCCCGTAGGGCCGTTCCTTTGTTTAGCGATATCGATTTCAACTATATTTCTCAATTCACTTTGTTTGTTGTAATATTCATCGCGATATAAGAAAGAAATAATGTCAGCATCCTGTTCTATGCTGCCCGACTCTCTTAAATCAGACATCATGGGGCGTTTATCTTGTCGCTGTTCAACAGCACGAGATAATTGAGACAAAAGAATTATTGGGAGTTTAAAACTTAAGGCCATTTCTTTCAGTTCTCGGGTAATGGCCCCTACTTCTAAATCCTTTCTTTCAAATCTCCCGACAGTCCTAACAAGTTGTAAATAATCAATGATCACCAAATGCTTTTTATCTGGGTTTTCTTTTTTTGTTTGTCGGATTTTAGACCTTATATAAGCTAAAGTTTGAGAAGGTTGATCGTGAATATTAATATCCCATTTTTCATATACACCAATGGCAGTAGTTACATTCTCATAATCTTTAGCACTAAAGAATTTTCTAGGGTTCTTCCACTTGGCCCCGTTAACTGAACCGATATTACTCAACAAACGGCGTGTCAATTGTTTATCAGGCATTTCAAGAGAGAATATATCTGTAACTCCTCCAGCCTCACAATTCGCTTTTCCAAGACTTAGAGCAAAGGCCGTCTTTCCCATTGAAGGACGAGCTGCTAACACTATGAGATCACCATCTTGCCAGCCTCCAGTCATTGCATTCAGATCGTGCAATCCAGTTGGGATTCCGGTAATGTCTCCTTTTTCCTCGTGCATGTCGTTATATATTTCTAAAAGCACGTCTTGCTTGGTTCTAACTTTTTCAATGCCAAAGTCTTGAAGCTCAGAAGAACGCTTATATAACCGCTCCATGCCCTCATCTGTAGGCTCGTTTACAAACGAAGCACATTCTTTCTGCATTTCTCTCAACCTATAAGCTTCAAGGATCATCGTTTGATAGTGCAGAAAACTAGCTGTGCTTGCAATTGCACCAGCTAACTCAATCAAATAACCAGTTCCCCCAACTTCTTCAATAGCGTTTCCAAGTTGAGTTGTAACAGAAACTATATCAACAGGGATACCGGCTTGATCTGCTTCTTTCATTGCAGAAAAAATAACACTATGTTTTTTCACTCCGAATTGTTCAGGCTGAAGGGATGTCTCTTTTATCAGATCGCCTTCAACTAAAATACAACCGAGGACCGCTTGTTCCGCTTCAGTGTTTAGGACCGTATTTTGCATTTTGTTCCCACTCTTTCTGTTGCTCTAAAAAACTGTTTTCTTCACGATGCTGAACGTTCACCTCAGCAATTGAGGGAGGGAATGGTTTATTTGCAATATGATCATCAATCTTCGCCTTTACCGCCTCAAACGGCATTTTCAGAAGATGATCCATCCACAGTTCAATACGTTCTTTTCCAACATCTCCGCTTAAATCAAAACGTGTGTATGCTGCAGCAAGCCGTTTTAATAGTGTCATTGCTTCCGTTGTTTTCAAAATAATCATCACCTACCTTAAATGCCGATGCCATTCTCTTTGGCATATGCTTCAAGAGCAGCAAAGCTGTTTTGTTGTACCGATCCGCGCGGCTTAAATTCAGAAACATTAGAAGGCTGTTTTTCGCTTTGTTTAGCAGCCCATCTATCACGAATAATTGGTTCACAGTAAGAAAAAGAATTTATCTTGTCTCCTGGATATTTAGGTTTATATTGATCAAAAATTTCATCTATCCAAGTCAAAACATCGTCGATAGGTATCTCTGCCTCTATGACTCTTTGGATTGCCGCTGTATCTACAGCAGATAAAAATAGAGAGCCTTTTCTAGAAGTGAATTTTTCTTCGATTTTTTGAAAAGAAGTCGAGCCCTCGTCCTTCTGCTGAGGTGCTTTTGGCTTTTCTTTAGCCTTATTTTCATATGTAGGCTCTTCAGCAGCACCTTGGAATTTTGAATAATTTAATACAGTCCAAAGCATTCCGTATTCAGTTTCCTCTGCAGTAATCATTCCTTTTGCCTGAAGCCTTTCAGCTGCAGCTTTGACTGCGGCTCTTGTGAATTTTGTTAAACCTCTGCCCTTTTTAATCGCTAAGTCATCACATAGTTTTGAATATGAGCGGATATACTGGCCTTTTTTTAACTCATAATCATTAATCTTCATACCGTCCTGAAACGCAGCTTTGGCAATTAAGAAAGTGAACAACCTAAAGCCGACATTATCTGTAAAGATCTCATGATCGACCATTGACTTATATAGCCTCACCCATCCAGCCAAGGGCCTCGCCTCCTTTCCATCGCTATTTCTTTCTGCAGATAGCTTTTAACCCTTTTATTGTCACAAGAGTAAGATTGGGTTCATATTTTCGAAAATACGTTGAAACGTACATTAATAGAGTGTCCTTACGCATATCTGGGACCACTGTCTTGGCCAATGACACATAACAATAAGGGTAAGGAACCGCAATTAAGTCATTGTCAGTCATGGTATATAAACAACCTTTCCAGTCAATTTCATGATGTCTTCTTTAAAAAGCTCCTCGTCGCTGTTTGATTCAGAAAGATGCAGCAGCCAAATTTCCTGAACCCTGCTCAAGTCATTTGCCTTCAAAAACTCTTTTACGTTTTCTAAACTGAAGTGCGACTGTAGGAGTCGTCTTTTCATAAATGGCGGTGTACGGCCGCTTTCGATGTTTTCGTTCAGTATTTCATTCGAGTAATTGCATTCCACCATAATGTGAGTGAGTCCTGGAAACTTGTATTTGATGTAATAGGTATCAGTGGCAAACAGAAGCTTGTCACCGTCCTCATTAGCCAACAGGAAACCATACGATTCCGCCACATCGTGCTGCACGTCAAAGGGCATAATAGACCAAGAACCAACTTTAAACGGCTGTTTAGCGCGCACAGGCTTTATCCTGTGATGAGAAATGCCAATTGCTCCGGCCGTCCCAGGAGACATGTAACAATCAATGCCGGCTTTCAGAACATCCTTAATTGCTTTGCAGTGATCCCCATGCTCATGAGAAACAAGGCAGCCAGCGAATTGAGACATTTTATACTGGAACCCCTTCTGCATTTGTTTAAAGTTGATGCCACATTCCAAAAGAAGTGGGGTCTTACCATCGGTGACCCGATAGCAATTCCCCTTACTGCTCGATGACAGGGCTTCAATCTCAATCAAAAGTCTGGCCCGCTTTCAAAAATTGAAGGCTTGTCTTGGCTTTCTCTTTTTATTGGCTGAGGTTCAGGCTGTCCTGCTTGTGTTGTTTCTGGTTCTGGTTCGAGAATCGGATTTACATCAATAATCTCTGTATTTGCATTCTCATTTACTTCACGCCGTACTCTATCTTCAGCTGGGATGTCATCATTAGCCTGCTCCTCTTCCTCTGTGTATAGGTTGCCTAGGCTATTTGGAAAAGCTTCTCGTAAGGCGTTTACTATTGCTGTTTTTCGAATCATATTCAAAGGCATTGACTTCCACGTGGACTGTCCTTTGCTAAATTCTTCTAAGCTAATACGCACTGATATTGGTTGCTGTCTATCCGCACGGTAAACTTCTGCCCATCCACCAATTAGTTTGTCGTTAGAAAGCTTGATTGCGCCTTCCAAATCAACCATTTTGCCTTCACGCTCAACGATAATTCCAGCCTTAAAGCCTTGAAATTGCTCGTTATTCTCTGCGCGTTTCATAAACGCTTCTTTCCCAACTATCATTTGAGCTGGCGATCCTTTAAATTTCACTAGGTAAGCTTCATTTAAAAATGGATTGAGTTTTTGATACTTGCAAAGATTTATAAACATTGCCGCTTCTTGATCAGTTACATCAGAGTTTCCACGAACTAAAAAATTCTTTACTGTTTTTCCTGTAAGCTTGACGGGTTCACCGTGTACTGAAAACTCAACGGACTTAGTCATTAATTCATTTTGTTCGCTCATTTGAATCCTCCTTTTTATGTTGAACAATGTAATAGGCTCCCATTAGATTGCCTCCTGAACTAGTTCGTCTTGAAACTCGACACGAAGCTGTTTATCTTTCTCGGAAACAATCAGACTGAGGATCTGTGAATTTGTGTTGATCAATTTCGTCACCGCTTCAGAGTTATCAACGAAAATAGGAGCAGTGAGTCCGTAGTAATCATTAAGGGTATTAATGATGTCTAACCCAACGTTAATACGTGCAGCATTGTTTAAGCCGGACGAATACGGCACACCTTCATAAAGGGTTTCACATGTCTCTTCCAGTCCCCCGTTGATCTGGTCCTTGAAGAGCTTGAAACGAGCATATTTAAACTTACTGTTTATCTTCTCTTCGAGGAGATGCACCTTAGTGCGAACAAATTCTTCAGTCAAAAAGAGTTGATGTTGTAGCTGTTCATATTGTTCTGCTAACTCTTTTTGTTCCTGCTCAAGCTGTCTTACTCGATCATTAGCTTGCCTTGCGTGCTCAATTTTCGCTTGATCTTTTTGAAGCAGCAGAATCTCTTGTTTTTTACTGGTGATATCATCCTTAATCAATTGAACGGCTTGATCTGTGGAAGATTCTAATTGCTGAATTTCCTTCTGGATGGCTTCGATCTCAGCTTGTTTATTTTGATAAATTGGATCCGCTGAAATATCTGATCTATTGCTTTGCACGCCCTCTAATTCTTTTTCAAGTGATAATAAAGTTTCTTCTTCACTCTTATAGGCATCCTGCAAATTAGATATTGCAGCTTCTAATTCCTGAATAGCATCCTCAGACTTTTCTTTTTGACTCTTAACCGACTTGCCTTTTTCATTGATTTCAGCTAAAGCTAGGCTTTTATGAAAATTGAAGTTTTCAATGGCTTGATCAATTTTTTCTTTCGGTAATTCATGGCCGCATGTAGGGCATTCAGTTTGATGTTGATCAAACGTCTCCTCATTCTTGTCGCACCAACTCTGGCGCAGCGACTCGATTTCCGTATTTAATCGATCCAAATTGTCTTTTTCAAGTGATAACTGCCGCTGATTCGATTTAATCTCCATTGAAATTTCATCAATCTTGCTTTTCACAGGATATAGCTGCTCTTTAATCTCATTGATCTTTTTGTATTCTTTTTCCTGATGACCATTTTTGATTTCCTGAAGATCATTCTGCAGCTGGAGAATTACTTTCCTCTTCTCAGAAATAGCTTCACCATTACGAGCTGAACGAAGTTTCTCCTCCAATGACTCAACTTCTTTTTGAAGAAAATTTATCTCGTCATGTAATTCTTGTTCATCTAGACCAGATGTATCTTCGACTGTGCGCTGGACTTCATCGATTCTTACCGGTATTGCATCGAGCTGTTTGTTTATCTCGCGCTGTTTTCCCGCGATCACCTTTCTATGCTCTTCAAGCGAACGTTTATTTAAGACACTTTCCAAGGCAGCCACAGAAGGGTTTTTACTGAATACTTCCTCGGCTGTTACATCGCCGCTAATCTCAAGTAGAATCTTCCGTCTGTCTTGCCATTTCAATTGCTCATTGAAGAATGATGGAGAAGTAATGAGCTTAAATTTATCTTCTTCAATAATTGAGCTGACTCGATCATTAAACTCTTTTTTCTTTGATGGCACTTCGTTAATAAAATAGTCAGTGGTATGTCCAGAGAATACGGCTTCAGCACTACTCCGCTTTCTTGTCCACTTTTCGGAGTACACCTTCTTCAGAGACAATTCAGCTCCATCGATCAAAAACAAGCCACTGACTTCATGATTCAGCCCGCTAATAGGCTTGTTTTCTTTTGTGAGAGTTTTAATCTGAAAATCTTTTTTGTTTTGGCTGTCCTTATCGAATAAGAGCCAAATAAAAGCATCAAACAAAGTTGTTTTTCCTGTTGCATTATCACCGTAGACCTTGACGTTCTCGCCTTGAGTGTCGAGAGTAAACTGTCTAACTCCCTTAAAATTGCGAAGTTCTAATTTGAGCAGTTTAATTTTCTTCTTCATTTCGCTTCACGTCCTTTCTCTGCAGACTTGAGAGAAAGATACTCATTTCGCGCCTCAGCTGTTGGGAAGTGAAAACATGTATTCCCCTTAAGATCAAAAGAAATTGATCCACCAACAGTAACAAGATTAATTTGATCGCGACGACGATCACTAAATGGTTCAGTGTAAATAACCTCATTCATTTGTCAAAGACCTCCAAAGATTTGATTTTTGGAAGGTGATACAGTACACTATCAATACCAAAGTTTGTAACACCTTCTACGGCTCGCTCTGCAAAGCGAGCTTTTTTATTTGGCTTTTTGAAGTAGTTCCTGAACACTATCAGGAATTTTGTGTTCACAATTGCTGCAATAAATTTTGTAAGATCGTTCTTCGACCTTTCCGCAACTAGGGCATTTCCTTGGCGGAATAACCAGGTTAAACACCGAAAATCCTCCTTTCTGATGCTTGTACGCATCGTCAGACCAGAGAGAGGATGGTGGTAAAATAAAGGGGGTTTAGGATGGATAAAAAAGATCTCCCCCTGGCCTGACGACAAGAACAAGCTTGCCGTGCTCAATAAAGAGCGATATAATACTTTCATAACGTTTTATATTTTCCTTAAGCAGTGAGTGTAGGAGCTTGCTGCTTTTTTATATTTTCAATAGCCTTCTTCGCCTCGGCATTCACCAGAAGAATCTGTGCTGGATTCCTCTTTACTTCCCGACAATGATTCACAACCTCAGAAGCTTTCATTAAACGGCTTGCAGATAATACAAATTTCATTTAAATCATCCCCTCTAATTTTTTTTCAAAAAAATCTTTTGACGGTATAACTTCTACAATGCGATCGAAGTCTCGCTTGGATTTTATGTAGTGATCTAGTTGTTTTACAGACTTGCGAAGTTCATTAATCCTTTCGTTCGCCTTTTTTATATCTCCGTTAGCAACATCACTGATCAAAAGCTTTGAGTATTCCTCAATAAAAATTTGTTCTCGTCTTGCTGAATTAGAGTGTTGTTTCAAAACCATGTCCTCAAGAAGCACCTTTGATTAACCCCCTCGTTAAAAGCTTCATTTTATGCTTGCCCCACATCTTCACCCATGAAATTGAGTATTCCTTACATAGAACAACGATTAGCTGAGTTAAAGCTGTTATGACGTCTAAACATTCCTGAATCGATTTCTCAATCATTTTTGTATCTGACAAAGTTTTAGGATTGACTGAAATATGTTCGACTGAATTTTGTAGGGCGTCCAAGGCTTCTGTCATTTGTATCTTGGATTGAACAAGAAGGTTCACCCTGTGCAAATCGGCTGTTTCCCCGTCCAGGATTAAAGGTCCCCACCCTGTATAATCAGAAGCAGCTTCAAGAGCAGGACGCGGATCATTATGTTTCTCAGCAAAATACTGGGCCACCTCCGCCTGAACTTTGTGGCGGCCGCATTCCTGATGAGATACAGATTCACGTGAAAGAAATAATTCATCGTCCATAGATAACTGCTGTTGTGTAAGTTCCGCCTCTTTACGAGCGCTTTTTAGTGCTTTCGGTGCTCTACCAAATTTCACTTTAAACCTCTCCTTTTTCTACCAAATTTTTAACCGTAAATTGGTAAACTTTAGTTAAAAGATATTAAGCAGAATCATCAACACTGTTCTGTTCTAATTGGCTTATCCAAGCATTTAGGGTTTCTGGTCGGAAAAATATTTTCTTTCCAATTCTGAAATGCGGAATTTCCTTATTTCTAACCAAGGAATAAATGGTTTCTTTATGAACCCTCAGTACACTAGCAGCTTCCTGAGGGCTTAATGGTTTGTTGCTCATAATGAAATCCTCCTAAGCACTATTTGTTTCTAAATCAGAAACGTTTTCAGCAAAAAAATCTGTGATTTTGCATTTTAAATGTTGCGCTAAGGTTGGCAATTGCTCTGCTTTAAATGCATAAACACCCTGCTCATACTTTAAATAACTTGAACCAGTTTTAAATCCTAGCTTTATTGCCATATCTCGCTGAGAAATTTTTAATTCGATTCGTCTATTCTTGATAAAAACTAAATCGAGTTTCTGCATATCTTTCACTCCTTTCGTTTCTGTTTCAGAAACTTTGTAACCACATAATACAGTTCTAAAACAGAAATGTCAACAAGTTTTGTTTACAATTTAGAAACTTTTTTTATTTCCATAACGGAAACATGTTATCATTTGTCTTACTTAGAAAGTGGTGAAAACAATGAATATAGGCGATCGGATAGTTTTATTAAGAGAAAGAAAAGGTTGGTCCCAAAGGGAACTAGCCCGCCGTATAGACCTAAATTATGCTGTTATGAACCGTATAGAAAAAGGCACTCGACCTATTACTGATTCAGAAATAATCAAGTTAGCTGAGGTCTTGGATGTCACAACAGACTATCTGTTAAAGGGAAATTCAAACGACTCTCAAATAGATGAACTTTTAAATGATCCTGAAACCCTAATTGCTGGTCGTGATGGAAAAATCACTAAAGAACAAGCAAAAGAACTTTTGGATTATCTTTTGAAAAAAGGGTTCGATGAACAGTAGCAGCTATTCTTTATTCTTAATTCTTTAATTCTTCTTCTGGTAAAACATTTGTTAAACATTTGTTTAATAAAAAGAAACCTAAGTGTTAAATAAAACTTTTTGCACTCTCTGAAAACATAGATATATCAAGGGTTTGTCATGGATGCGTGCTGTAAAACAAACTGTTTAACATTCATTGAGTTAATTGAAAGATTAAGAAAACATAACTGGAGTAAAAAGGGGAACTAAAATTGTTCAAAAAATTGGGGACTTTACTATTAATTACTTCACTGATATTGCTCGCAGCATGCAAAAATAGTGAAGAGTCTTCTACATCATCAAAAGACACAAACAATGCAACTGATACCAACACATCAGAAAGCCAAGACATCTCTACTAATGGACCTGAAAAAGTTGGGGATGTATATGAGATTGATGGCGGTACAGCCAAAGTAATGGCCATCAGCAATAAAGAAGCTACTGCGAAAACTGGCCCGATGCAAGTAACTGTAAAAAAAGTAATTGCCGCTGTGGCCAACGAACAAACACCTTTTATTGAGGTTCAACTAGAAGCAGAAAATACATCAGATAAAGTAGTTTATTTCGGCCCAGATGATGCAAAGTTAGCAACAAGCACTGGGGTACAAATCAATGAGCCGTCTTCTGACGAAAGTGACAAATTTCTTGGAGAGTATGTGGGGAAAGTAAATGATAGTGGATCCGTCTTTTATATTTTTGAAAATGAAGAGGATATAAAAGACTTAGATTCAATTCGGCTAAGAATCTCCCTTCCGGTTGATGAGGACGCCAATGCTTTAGGTGACGATCTAGATTTAAAAATTAACTTAGAGCATTAAAAACAAGCCCTATTTGGGGCTTTTCTTTAGAAAATAAAACCGAACATAAGTTTGCACTTCGTTAGTAGGAGGCTTTACCTTGTATCATTTATCACTTCTTGAGGAAAGAATACAGACAATTTACACCGGAATCGGTATTACAAAGCCTGGTTCATGGGACTTGGAACTAATTGCAGATAGGTTAAAAATAATAGTTCATTACAAAAACCGTTCATCTGTAGCAGTAAAGCTGCTGGGAATGGCTTGCATTATTCTTGATTCGCGATTATCCAAAAAAAAGCAATGGGAAGACTTTTCCCATGAACTGTGCCATCACATAAATCATGTGGGTGTTCAATACAAATTACCCTCACTTTTTAGAGAATTACAGGAGAATCAAGCAAATGCCTTTATGTATCACTTTGCTGTACCTAGCTTTATGCTGAAAAACATCAGATTACCTGCAACCAAGCGGGAATCTATAAGTCTCATATCTGATCTATTTCAAGTTACTTATCCTTTTGCAGAAAAAAGACTAGATATGTACCTTCGTAAGCTATTCAGCTTTAAATATCAATCATTCATGATTCAAAAAAATCAAGAAAGGGAGAAAATCTTATATGCCAACAATTGAAAAAAGAGGCGAAAAGTCATTTCGATTAGTTGTTGATATTGGTACAAAGAGTAAGCGTAAAAGAAAGGTCAAAACAATTAGAATAGAGGATCCTGCTTTATTAAAAACCACTAAAAAGCTGCGCAATTACCTAGAAAGCGAATGGTATAAATTCAAAACAGAAGTTGAAGCCGGCGCTTATATCACACCGCACAAACGCACATTCAATATGTTTATAGAGGATTGGGAGAAAAAATATGCCCTGGATCATCTCGATGATAAAACTCGTGAAACTTATGAATATATTATGGGGAAAGAAATACAGCCTTATTTTGGAGACATGTACTTGGATGAGATTCAGCCGATTCACATATTAAATTTCTTAGAAGAATACCAACGGGAAAATGATGTCTCAACGTCAAGCATTCATGCAAGATATCGAATCATTAGAGATATCTTAGGGCGAGCAGCTGAGTGGAAAATCATAAAAGAAAACCCTGCTGAAAACGTAAAGCGGCCAAAACAAAAGTACAATGAATATGAAATTTATACTGAAGAAGAAATAAAGGAAATCTTTATGCTATTAGATGAACACGCTCCATTAAGGAACAGAGTTATGATTAAATTTGCTTTTACTGGTGGATTTCGTAGAGGTGAACTATTGGCAATCGATGAAACAGACTTATTTTTTGATACTAATGAAGTCAGAATTGATGAGTCTTTACAATATACAAAGAAGAAAGGTTATCGTTTTAAAGATCCTAAAAGTAACTCTTTCCGTAAAGTTACGATGCCACCTGATATAATGCAAGAAGCAGCTATTTTGCTACGAGAGATCAAGAAAAATAAATTACTGTTGGGTGAACTGTGGAGAGGAACAGATAAGCTTTTGTTATTTGGTGGGGATATGGGGCAACCCCAGTATCCTACCTCACCTAATACTTGGTGGCAGAGATTCACTAAGAGGCACAATATTAAGCCAGGACGTCTTCATGATATGAGACACTCACACGCAACAATGTTAATAAATCAAATTGGGAAAGTACCTGGATTAAACATTAAAGCTATTTCTCGGAGGCTTGGACATGCTAACGTCCAAACCACGTTGAATATTTACACTCACGCTAATCGTGAATCAGATATTTTAGTTGCTGATGCAATCAATAATATATTAAAAACGGGGACATTTTAGAGAAATTCTCTAATTTGCCACCCGTATGACACCCACCTATTTTAGACAAAAAAAATAACAGTTCCATATTTCGCGGAAACTGCATAAGATCAACGTATTTTAGATAAGCTTCCAAGCGGGCTCGAACCGCTGACCTCTTCCTTACCATGGAAGTGCTCTACCTGCTGAGCTATGGAAGCAATGGCTCCGCAGGTAGGATTCGAACCTACGACCGATCGGTTAACAGCCGATAGCTCTACCACTGAGCTACTGCGGAATAATATAAGCTTCATAAACAAACATGGTAGAAATAATAAAACTGCTTGGCGGCGTCCTACTCTCACAGGGGGAAACCCCCGACTACCATCGGCGCTGAAGAGCTTAACTTCCGTGTTCGGCATGGGAACGGGTGTGACCTCTTCGCTATCGCCACC
>NZ_JALAMO010000022.1 GCF_026790065.1 Bacillus sp. N13C7
CTAGTTTTGAGAGAACACTCTCAATTTGTTTGGTGGCGATAGCGAAGAGGTCACACCCGTTCCCATACCGAACACGGAAGTTAAGCTCTTCAGCGCCGATGGTAGTCGGGGGTTTCCCCCTGTGAGAGTAGGACGCCGCCAAGCAAGGGTAAACCCAGCTCATTGAGCTGGGTTTTTTGTTTGTCAAAATTCAAGAAGAAATTGTAAAGCATATTTCGGGAATTTGTTTTCAGTCACTAATAAAAACTGCTGTATGAGCACGTAATCATCGCTTATATGCTGCGTTAACAACTCATACCACCATTCCGTCTCATATCTCGCGATCATCCCTATGTTGTACAAAATTAGATAATGCACTGTCATTTCAGGAAGTCTTAGAAATTGTTCCCTTTGTGAAGGAATATAATATTGGTTCTTTCCCATATCATACAACAGGCTGATTGATGTCCATGGCTTCATGTCTTTCGGTGAAAGATCAAACAATAGCTCGTGTTCATTTTTCTTTACAAAAGACCATTGAAAATGGTGAGACATATATTCGGCAAATCTTGAATCAGACATTTTATAATTGATTACCACATCCTCTGGCACAGAAATCCTATCCCTTTCCTTCTTAACTTTTGTCATAAAACGTTCTTTCTGCTGAAAATAAAAAGTATTACTCAGTTCTGGAATAGCCATTAATAATTTTTTCATGGTGTACCGTTCATCTACTATGTCGGATTGTCCGAATAAGTGTTTCATGAAATGGATGCACAGGCCGTTCCGTTGTATTTTTACTTCGTCATCGCTAAAACAATAATTCTGTTTCTTTCGCTTTCTTGTTGTTACCCCATGTGCCAGTACCGATGTATGGCTTGGATAATGAGGATCACGTGTAATGAGACATGCTTTAATAAGCTGTGCCATTCCGTAAAATAATAGAATCGGCTTGATCTCCAAGGGGGAATATGAGGCTTGTTTATAAAACGATTCGGCATGCTTTAAGAAGTAAATAAACCGTTCACTGTTTTTAAAAGAGTTTTTTTTCGCTTCGTCGATGCCGTTTAACGTATAAACCTTTTCTAGAAATTTCTGGGTTGATTCAACGGAGTAAAACAGCGCTAAGTCTTTCCACTCATGATATGTCATATGTATTTCTTAATCCTTTCCGTTATCTAAATATTTCAACTCTTTCCCGCTTCCTTGACATGCTCTTGGCTAGTTGATAATCTACATATAATATTTTGCCGAAAAGAGGGGGATTTACTAATGTGGGAAAGTAAATTTTCAAAAGAAGGCTTAACGTTCGACGATGTGCTGCTTGTACCAGCAAAGTCAGAGGTACTTCCGCGTGACGTGGATTTATCTGTAGAACTTACAAAAACGTTAAAGCTGAATATTCCTGTCATCAGCGCAGGTATGGACACTGTAACAGAATCAGCAATGGCGATTGCAATGGCTAGACAGGGCGGCTTGGGCATCATTCATAAAAATATGTCCATTGAACAGCAGGCTGAACAAGTTGATAAAGTAAAGCGTTCTGAGCGCGGCGTTATCACAAATCCCTTCTTTTTAACTCCTGATCACCAAGTATTTGATGCGGAGCATTTGATGGGGAAATACAGAATTTCCGGTGTTCCGATTGTAAATAACGAAGAAGACCAAAAGCTTGTCGGGATTATTACAAACCGTGATCTTCGATTTATTTCTGACTACTCAATGAAAATCAGCGATGTCATGACGAAAGAAGAGCTTGTTACTGCACCTGTGGGAACGACTCTGGATGAAGCTGAAAAGATTTTGCAGAAACATAAAATTGAAAAGCTTCCACTCGTTGATGACCAGAATAAATTAAAAGGTCTTATCACAATTAAGGACATTGAAAAAGTCATTGAGTTCCCGAACTCATCTAAAGACATCCACGGCCGTCTGATCGTTGGTGCGGCAGTTGGTGTCACTGGCGATACTATGACTCGCGTCAAAAAGCTTGTTGAAGCCAATGTCGATGTGATTGTTATTGATACAGCTCACGGACATTCTCAAGGTGTTTTAAATACAGTCACAAAAATCCGTGAAACGTATCCTGAATTAAACATTATTGCTGGAAATGTGGCAACAGCTGAAGCAACAAGAGCGCTCATCGAAGCAGGTGCAGATGTTGTCAAAGTCGGGATCGGACCTGGTTCCATTTGTACTACACGTGTTGTAGCTGGTGTCGGTGTTCCGCAAATTACAGCAATTTATGATTGTGCGACTGAAGCAAGAAAACATGGCAAAACAATCATCGCAGACGGCGGAATTAAATTCTCTGGCGATATCACTAAAGCACTGGCAGCCGGCGGACATGCTGTAATGCTCGGAAGCTTGCTTGCAGGTACCTCTGAAAGCCCTGGTGAAACTGAAATCTACCAAGGCAGAAGATTTAAAGTATACCGCGGCATGGGCTCAGTTGCTGCAATGGAAAAAGGAAGTAAAGATCGTTACTTCCAAGAGGAAAACAAAAAATTCGTTCCTGAAGGAATTGAAGGACGCACGCCTTACAAAGGACCAGTTGAAGAAACTGTTTATCAGCTAGTCGGCGGTCTCCGTTCCGGTATGGGGTATTGCGGGTCCAAAGATCTACGTGCTTTAAGAGAAGAAGCTCAGTTCATTCGCATGACTGGCGCAGGACTTCGCGAAAGCCATCCGCATGACGTACAGATTACAAAAGAATCTCCGAACTATACAATTTCATAATAAATTGTTACAAATTAAAAACATTTGACAGGGTCTCTGACTCTGTCTATTTTTTTTATACTGATTATGATAAAATTTATACTGTTGTGCATTGAAAATGTCCTTAACGGATTAATTATAGATGAAGAAAATGAAATACGGAGGTCGTACGATTGAACATCAAGAAATGTAAACAGCTATTGATGTCATTGGTTGTGTTAACACTAGCGGTCACTTGTCTGGCTCCAATGTCAAAAGCAAAAGCAGCTAGTGATCCAATTGATATCAATGCATCAGCTGCTATTATGATCGAAGCTTCTTCAGGTAAAATTCTTTACAGTAAAAATGCAGATCAGAGACTGCCAATTGCCAGCATGACAAAAATGATGACAGAGTATCTGTTATTAGAAGCAATTGATGAAGGTAAAGTGAAATGGGACCAAACCTATACGCCTGATGATTATGTGTATGAAATTTCCCAAGATAACAGCTTATCAAACGTTCCTCTTCGGAAAGACGGGAAATATACAGTAAAAGAACTATATCAAGCTACAGCAATTTATTCTGCCAATGCCGCGGCTATCGCGATTGCAGAAGTTGTTGCGGGCAGTGAAACTAAGTTTGTTCAAAAAATGAATGCAAAAGCGAAAGAACTAGGCTTAACAGATTACAAATTTGTTAACGCAACAGGTCTTGAAAACAAAGATCTTCACGGGCATCAGCCTGAAGGGACAAGCGTAAATGAAGAAAGTGAAGTTTCTGCCAAGGATATGGCGATTCTTGCGGATCACTTGATTACTGACTACCCTGAGATTCTGGAGACTTCCAGCATCGCAAAAACGAAGTTCAGAGAAGGCACCGACGATGAAATGGACATGCCAAACTGGAACTTCATGCTAAAAGGACTCGTCAGCGAGTATAAAAAGGCAACTGTAGACGGACTGAAAACAGGTTCTACTGATTCAGCGGGTTCATGCTTCACAGGAACAGCTGAACGCAATGGTATGCGTGTTATTACTGTAGTATTAAACGCAAAGGGCAACCTACATACTGGCCGTTTCGATGAAACGAAAAAAATGCTCGATTATGCATTCGACAATTTCTCCATGAAAGAAATTTATGCTGAAGGCGCTCAAGTGAAAGGCCATAAAACAATTTCAGTTGATAAGGGTAAAGAGAAAGAAGTAGGCATTGTGACGAACAAGGCGTTCTCTCTACCTGTCAAAAATGGTGAAGAAAAGAATTATAAAGCGAAGGTCACTCTGAATAAAGACAACCTGACTGCTCCTGTTAAAAAAGGAACGAAGGTCGGGAAACTGACTGCAGAATATACAGGCGATGAAAAGGATTACGGATTTCTTAACAGCAATCTGTCTGGTGTAGATCTGGTTACAAAAGAAAATGTAGAAAAAGCAAACTGGTTTGTTCTGACAATGCGCAGTATCGGCGGATTTTTCGCCGGTATTTGGGGAAGCATTGTTGATACGGTAACCGGCTGGTTTTAATCAAATGAAAGAGCTCTGATGGATATTAGGGCTCTTTCGCTTAATATACTGAAAAAACCCAATTTTTAATAAAAAATGATTTTCAAAGCGCTAAAAACCGAATAAAATGATATATATCCATATGAATTATTGGATTTCTAGGATACAATAAGGATTAGAAATCATATAACTATACCTTGATTAGGGGGACCAAGAAATGGCTCAAACAGGTACTGAACGTGTAAAACGCGGAATGGCAGAAATGCAAAAAGGCGGCGTCATCATGGACGTCATCAATGCGGAACAAGCGAAAATTGCTGAAGAGGCTGGAGCTGTCGCTGTAATGGCGCTAGAACGTGTGCCAGCTGATATTCGCGCAGCTGGAGGAGTTGCCCGTATGGCTGACCCTACAATCGTGGAAGAAGTAATGAATGCAGTATCTATCCCGGTAATGGCAAAAGCGCGTATCGGACATATTGTCGAAGCGCGTGTGCTTGAAGCGATGGGTGTTGACTATATCGATGAAAGTGAAGTTCTGACTCCGGCTGACGAAGAATTTCATTTAAATAAAAATGAATACACAGTTCCTTTCGTCTGCGGCTGCCGTGATCTCGGTGAAGCAACACGCCGTATTGCTGAAGGTGCTTCTATGCTTCGCACGAAAGGTGAGCCTGGAACAGGTAACATCGTTGAAGCTGTTCGCCATATGCGCAAAGTAAACGCTCAAGTACGCAAAGTCGTTGCGATGAGTAATGATGAACTCATGACAGAAGCGAAAAACCTAGGTGCTCCTTACGAGCTTCTTTTGCAAATTAAAAAAGACGGTAAGCTTCCTGTCGTTAACTTTGCTGCTGGCGGCGTAGCCACTCCTGCTGATGCTGCTCTCATGATGCAGCTTGGTGCAGACGGAGTATTTGTTGGTTCCGGTATTTTTAAATCGGACAACCCTGCTAAATTTGCGAAAGCAATTGTGGAAGCAACAACTCACTACACGGATTACAAATTGATCGCTGAGCTTTCTAAAGAGCTTGGTACTGCAATGAAAGGAATTGAAATTTCAAACTTACTTCCAGAACAGCGTATGCAAGAACGCGGCTGGTAAGAATATAGGAGCGCTGCTGACATGTTAACAATAGGAGTACTAGGACTTCAAGGAGCAGTAAGAGAGCATATCCATGCAATTGAAGCATGCGGCGCAGCTGGTCTTGTCGTTAAACGTCCGGAGCAGCTGAACGAAATTGACGGACTGATTTTACCCGGCGGAGAGAGCACGACGATGCGCCGTTTGATTGATACGTATCAATTCATGGAGCCGCTTCGTGAATTCGCTGCTCAGGGCAAACCGATGTTTGGAACATGCGCCGGATTAATTATATTAGCAAAAGAAATTGCTGGTTCAGATAATCCTCATTTAGGTCTTCTGAATGTGGTTGTGGAACGCAATTCATTTGGCCGGCAGGTTGACAGCTTTGAAGCTGATTTAAATATCAAAGGTTTGGACGAGCCTTTTACAGGGGTATTCATCCGTGCGCCGCATATTTTAGAAGCCGGTGATGATGTTGAAGTGCTTTCGGAGCATAATGGTCGTATTGTAGCCGCTAAACAGGGTCAGTTGTTAGGCTGCTCGTTCCATCCGGAGCTGACAGAGGATCACCGAGTGACACAGCTGTTTGTTCAAATGGTTGAGGAATACAAGAAGAAAGCACTTGTATAAAACAGTTGAAAGCTGTGGAAACTTATAGTACATTATAAGCACAAATAAAGATCGAAAAGCGTTGATAGGAACTAGTAGGAAGCCTCTCTTTCTAAGAGAGCCGATGGTTGGTGCGAATCGGTGAAAGAAGCTGTCTGAATCCATCCTTGAGCGAAATGCTGAAATAAGTAGGCATTTACGGGATAACCGTTATGTGTGAAAGTGGAAAACAAGTCTTCAGCTTGTTTTCAATCAGGGTGGCAACGCGAGAGCTCTCGTCCCTTTATGGGGATGAGGGCTCTTTTTATTTTCGACAATTCAATAAAAAGGAGTGTTTCGCATGCTTGATACGAAAATGCTTAGAGCAAATTTTCAAGAAATTAAAGCAAAGCTTGTACACAAAGGCGAAGACTTAACTGATTTTGATAAGTTTGAGGCGCTGGACGATAGACGAAGAGAGCTTATCGGCAAAGTTGAAGAGTTAAAAGGAAAACGGAATGAAGTATCTCAGCAGGTGGCTGTGCTAAAACGCGAGAAAAAAGATGCGGATCACATCATTAAAGAAATGCGTGAGGTCGGCGAGGAAATTAAAAAACTTGATGAAGAATTAAGAACAGTGGAAGCGGAGCTTGATACCATTCTCCTTTCCATTCCAAACATTCCGCATGAGTCTGTCCCTGTCGGTGAGACAGAAGACGACAACGTTGAAGTGCGTAAATGGGGTGAAAAGCCTGCATTTGCTTACGAGCCGAAGCCACACTGGGATATTGCAGATGAGTTGGGGATTCTTGATTTTGAACGTGCTGCAAAAGTAACAGGGAGCCGTTTTGTGTTCTATAAAGGCTTAGGTGCTCGTCTAGAGCGTGCGCTTTATAACTTTATGCTTGATCTGCATGTAGATGAGTATAACTACACTGAAGTGATCCCGCCTTATATGGTAAACCGCGCCAGCATGACGGGAACTGGTCAGCTTCCTAAATTTGAAGAGGATGCGTTTAAAATCAGAGAAGAAGATTACTTCTTAATACCGACTGCGGAAGTACCGATTACAAACATGCACCGCGATGAAATCCTTTCAGGTGACAGCCTGCCGATTAACTATGCGGCATTCAGTGCCTGCTTCCGTTCTGAAGCGGGTTCAGCGGGGCGTGATACACGCGGATTAATCCGTCAGCACCAATTCAATAAAGTTGAGCTTGTGAAGTTTGTGAAGCCTGAAGATTCTTATGAAGAATTAGAAAAGCTCACAAACCAAGCAGAACGAGTTCTTCAGCTGCTTGAGCTTCCATACCGTGTCATGAGCATGTGTACGGGTGATCTAGGTTTTACGGCTGCGAAAAAATACGATATCGAAGTTTGGATTCCAAGCCAAGACACATATCGTGAAATCTCTTCTTGCAGCAACTTCGAAGCGTTCCAGGCAAGACGTGCGAACATTCGTTTCAGACGTGAGGCGAAAGGCAAGCCTGAGCATGTTCACACACTAAATGGTTCAGGTCTGGCGGTTGGAAGAACAGTTGCTGCTATCTTAGAAAATTATCAGCAAGAAGACGGAAGTGTTGTAATTCCAAAAGTTCTTCGCCCTTATATGGGAAATAAAGAAGTAATGAAACCATAAAATTGTAAAAAGGCGTGCCTGGTAAGGTGCGTCTTTTTGCCTGTTTAAACACGACTTTTTATAAAAACAAAAAAAGTTTATAAAAATGCTTGACCACAAAAGAACATTCATGATATAGTAAGTCTTGTCGATACGGAGGAATACCCAAGTCCGGCTGAAGGGATCGGTCTTGAAAACCGACAGGGGTGTCAAAGCCCGCGGGGGTTCGAATCCCTCTTCCTCCGCCATATTGATTTTAATTCTAATGAAACACAAGCATATATTGGAGATTGTTTTGTCCGTTGCATTCGGTGCAACGGATTTTTTATTATAGAAAAAAAGTGAATCTCAGTTGAGATTCACTTTTTTTGATTTTCATGAATAACTGAAGCGATTTGATCTACAATGTTCTCAATTGAGCTTTCGTCGTTCAGCAGATCATAATCCTCAATGCGAAGCTTTAGTACGGGGCAGGCGTTAAAACCGCTTATCCAGTTTTCATAGCGTGTATGCATTTCTTCCCAGTAAGAGCGGCTTGTCTGAAGCTCCATTTCACGTCCGCGTTCCTCAATCCGGTTTAAAATGTTCTCCAGATCTCCTTCTAGGTAGATCAATACATCTGGGTGTGGGAAATACGGTGTCATCACCATTGCTTCGAAAAGGCTTGTGTAGGTTTTATAATCAACCTTTGACATTGTCCCTTTGTCCGCGTGCATTTTTGCAAAAATTCCTGTGTCTTCATAAATCGAACGATCCTGCACAAAGCCTCCGCCGGCTTCAAAAATCGTTTTCTGTTCTTTGAATCGTTCAGCCAAGAAATAGATTTGCAGGTGGAAGCTCCAGCGTTCAAAATCATGATAGAACTTTTCTAAGTATGGATTATGATCGACTTCCTCCAGAGAGGTTTTAAATCCAAGCCGTTTAGCCAATGCTTTTGTTAAAGTCGATTTTCCGACACCTACTGTACCTGCTACTGTGATAATTGAATTCTTAGGGATAGGATGTTCCTTCATATGATAAGCTCCTTTACATGGGCGGCAATGCGTTCAAAGTCGCTCTTATTCAAAACGAAATCTTTTGAATCACCATCTATAGTTAACACGGTAAGTTCAGGATCTGCTTCCTGCAGCTGTCTGATGGCGACTTCATAATCTGCGATCAGCTGCTCCAAATAGGTTGTTTCAATTTTTTTCTCAAAAGGGCGCCCGCGTTTTTCAATACGGTGCAACAGAGTGGACAGACTGGCCTTTATGTAAATGATGACATTCGGCTTTGGCAGATCATCCGTTAGCAGGTGATAAATCTTTTTATATTTTTCCAGCTGATGTTGAGACAGGGTACGTTCCGCGAAAATCACATTTTTATAAATGTGATAATCAGCTATTACAGGCTGTCCCTTTTCTAAAAAGTGATCACTGGTGTCTTCAAGCTGTTTGTATCTGTGACAAAGAAAAAACATCTCAAGCTGGAAGCTCCATTCCTCTATATTGTCATAAAACTTATCGAGGTACGGGTTGTCCTCAACAATCTCATTGATCATAGGGAATCCAAGCTCTTCTGAAAGCATCGTCGCGAGGGTTGTTTTTCCTGCCCCGATAGGACCTTCTATTGCAATAAAAGGGGCTGTTTTCATCGGAATCCTCCTTATTTCTGAAAAACGTTCGTCAGTTACCGACCTTCATATTGTATCACAACCCTTGGGCGCCCCCATGAAAAAAAGACGTTTCCAAATTATCGAAACGTCTTTTTGACAATATTAAATTGATCAGACAGAAGCAGCCAGTTTTGCGGGAAGGATAGACCCAGCTTCCAATAGCTGATGCCTCTTAAATTCAGCTCTTTAATCAAATTGAATTTTGCTTGGATCGAGCGGGCGTCCTCGAACCATACCTCGTGTCTTCTGTTTTCTGCATCAGTATAGCGGAAGAAAGGGGCTTGAGCGGTTTGGTCATACTGAATTTCTGCATTGTTTTGATCGGCAATGACAAGGGCTTGCTGAGGGCTTATTGCTCTTGCCGGAGTTCCGCCAGCTGTAAATGGCAGCGTCCAGTCATACCCATATAAATTCTGGCCCATGACAATTTTATTCGCAGGCATTTCTGTCAAAGCATATTCGATGACATCCCGAACAGGACCAATTGGAGAAACAGCTTGAGGAGGTCCGCCGCTGTAGCCCCATTCATAAGTCATGAGAACAACGAAGTCGACAATTTGACCGTGTGCCCTGTAATCATGAGCTTCGTACCATCTGCCCTGCTGTGTTGCGCTTGTTTTTGGTGCGAGCGCTGTAGAAATTTCTAAGCCTTCTCGATGGAAAAGATCCCTTGCTTCACGGAGAAATTGATTATAGGCTTCTCTATCCTGAGGCCGTAAATATTCAAAGTCAAAATGAATATCATAGAAACCATATCTTCTGGCATTCTCAACTATTTCATTTAAAAGTCTTCGTTTCACAGCATCGTCATTCAAAATAATCCGGCCGAGTTCATCGCTGAATGCCTGGTTTTCTAGGTTCGTTATAATCATCATCAAAGCCGTGTTTTGATTTTCTGCAATGCTTCTTAAATTCGTTAAAGGCGGTGCGACTAAAGTTCCGTCACGCTGTGCTTGGAAACTGAATGCGCCTAGATACGTTAAGTAGGGCGACGCTTCTCTCGCCGCCTGCTGGAGATTTTCGCTGACTTGATTTCCGCGGGGCTCCAAATAAGCATTTGATTCGATATCGCGTTTAGGAACGGGAGGAATGTATAAACGGAAACCAATCTGCAGCACGGTATTTAACTGGATACGATTAACCCTGGCAAGCTCGGCTGCCGTTGTATTGAATTGTTGTGCGATGGATGTCAGGGTATCGCCTCGTTGAACATCATAAAACTGGCCAGCTATTGGAATGACAATGGTTTGTCCGACAACAAGGCTGTCGGGATTCGGTATTTCATTCGTTTCTGTGATCTCAGTTACGGTTGTTCTGTATTGTGAAGCGATAGCAGAAAGAGTGTCGCCTTGTTTCACCACATAAATTTGAATGAAAAACGCCTCCTTTCATATCGCTATCAATGTATGAAAGAAAAGCGCCGATCATGTTTATTTTTCTGTAATTTGTTCTTCCGTTGTAATTTCTGCGAAAAGAACATTCTCCATCATAGTCAAGGCAAATTCGTTATCTTCGTCGCGATTTGAGGCGATGCAATCCTTAGGAATCGTAATGCTGTATTCTCTCATGTAAGCGTCATTAGCGGTAAACAGCACACATATATTACCGGCTATGCCTGTTAAAATAATGTGCTTTACCTGCAATTCCGTAAGGAGAGTGTGGAGTGCTGTCTCGTAAAAAGCAGAATGTTTCGGTTTGATTAAAAAATAATCAGCATCTTCAGGCGCTATCTGTCTGATGATATCCTTGCTTTTTTCATTTGTGCATTCTTGCTGGATATTTTTAATATCAGCTTGCCAAAGTCCGTAATGATCATTAATGTAAATAATCGGCCAGTCATTTTGTCTCGCATGCTCCTTTAATGATAAAATGTGAGGAACAATTTTTTCTGTTTTTTTAGCGAGGCTTTCTCCCATATCAAATTCAAAATTATTGATCATGTCTACAATGAGAAGGGCTGTGTCTGTTTTAGGCAATCGACAGTCTCCTTTCCGTTTCAGTTATAGTTAATATGTAGCCTTTTTAGGCAATGAAAAAACTTTGAAAAGAGAGCTTATCCTTATGACACAAGATGAACTTTATATGAAAGAAGCAATTAAAGAAGCAAAAAAAGCCGAAGAGAAAGGTGAAGTGCCAATCGGTGCCGTGCTTGTCGTCAATGATGAAATCATAGCGTGTGCGCATAATTTAAGAGAGACGGAGCAGCGGTCTATCGCCCATGCAGAAATGCTTGTGATTGATGAAGCGTGTAAGGCGCTGGGAACGTGGAGGCTGGAAGGTGCGACTCTTTATGTGACGCTTGAACCTTGTCCGATGTGCGCTGGTGCCGTCGTGCTTTCACGCGTGGAAAAAGTGGTTTTTGGCGCATTTGATCCAAAAGGAGGCTGTTCAGGCACGCTCATGAACCTTCTTCAGGAGGAGCGCTTTAATCATCAGGCTGAAGTGGTGAGCGGTGTGCTTGAAGAAGAATGCGGCGGAATGCTCAGTGCGTTTTTCAGAAGCCTGAGAAAAAAGAAGAAAGCTGCCAGGAAAAACTTGTCTGAATAGTACGGTTGCAATTTTTAGGGGAAACAGCTATACTTGAGTGTGCATCGTAATAGATGCGACATAAAATTTGATATTTATTTTGCCGTGCTAAGCGGGGAGGTAGCGGTGCCCTGTACCTGCAATCCGCTCTAGCGGGGCCGAATCCCTTCTCGAGGTTCGTTTACTTTAAGGTCTGCCTTAAGCAAGTGGTGTTGACGTTTGGGTCCTGCGCAATGGGAATTCATGAACCATGTCAGGTCCGGAAGGAAGCAGCATTAAGTGAAACCTCTCATGTGCCGCAGGGTTGCCTGGGCTGAGCTAACTGCTTAAGTAACGCTTAGGGTAGCGAATCGACAGAAGGTGCACGGTAAATCAATCATCAAATTTTCAGACTCACCTAATATTAGGTGAGTTTTTTGTTATGTAAAAGAGCTTTTGGAATCGAAACAAGGTTCATGTATAATGGGAATGATGAATAACGGAGGAGGGCAAACCCGTGAGTTACCAAGCTTTATATCGAGTATTCAGGCCTCAGCGCTTTGAAGATGTGGTTGGACAAGAACACATTACAAAAACGCTGCAAAATGCCCTTTTGCAAAAAAAGTTTTCTCACGCCTATCTGTTTTCCGGGCCAAGGGGTACGGGAAAAACCAGTGCAGCCAAAATATTTGCCAAGGCTGTCAACTGTGAACATGCTCCTGTTGATGAGCCATGTAATGAATGTGCGGCCTGTAAAGGGATAACAAACGGGTCAATATCTGATGTCATAGAAATTGATGCCGCTTCTAATAACGGTGTTGATGAGATCCGTGACATTCGCGATAAAGTGAAGTTTGCCCCATCGGCCGTCACATATAAGGTATATATCATAGACGAGGTACATATGCTTTCTATCGGTGCCTTTAATGCGTTGCTAAAAACATTAGAAGAGCCGCCTGAGCATTGTATTTTCATCTTAGCGACAACCGAACCGCACAAAATTCCTTTAACCATTATCTCCAGATGTCAGCGTTTTGATTTTAAACGCATTACATCCCATGCGATTGTCGGACGTATGAATAAAATTGTTGATGCTGAACAGCTGCAAGTGGAAGAAGGAGCGCTTGATATCATTGCGAGTGCTGCGGACGGAGGGATGAGGGATGCCCTCAGCCTTCTGGATCAGGCCGTATCATTCAGCGGCGATGCCCTGAAAGTTGAGGATGCGCTTTTGATTACGGGAGCTGTTTCTCAATTATATATAGGGAAGCTTGCACAATCCTTGCACGATAAAAACGTTTCTGACGCACTGGAAACATTAAATGAACTGCTTCAGCAAGGGAAAGATCCAGCTAAGCTGATAGAGGATATGATTTTCTATTTCAGGGATATGCTGCTGTATAAAACAGCCCCCGGCTTAGAAGGAGTGCTTGAAAAAGTAAAAGTTGATGAGACATTCCGGGAACTAAGCGAACAAATTCCGGCACAGGCACTATATGAAATGATCGATATTCTGAACAAAAGCCATCAGGAAATGAAATGGACAAATCATCCCCGTATCTTTTTTGAGGTGGCAGTGGTGAAGATTTGCCAAACATCTCATCAATCAGCTGCCGACCTGCCGGAAGTCGATATGCTGATGAAAAAAATCCAGCAGCTTGAGCAGGAAGTGGAGCGGCTCAAAACGACGGGTATTCAAGCAACGGCGGAAAGCCCGAAAAAAGAAACACCGCGTGCGCCAAAGGGCGGTAAATCCAATTACAAAGCGCCGGTAGGCAGAATTCACGAAATTTTGAAGGAAGCGACGAGACCAGATCTTGATCAGCTCAGAAACAGCTGGGGCAAGCTTCTTGCACATCTCAAACAGCAAAACAAAGTATCGCATGCCGCTTTGCTGAATGACAGTGAACCTGTGGCTGCCGCTTCTACGGCATTTGTTTTGAAATTCAAATATGAAATTCATTGTAAAATGGTCGCCGAGGATAACAATGGAGTCCGAACGAATCTTGAGCAGATTTTAGAATCAATGCTCGGAAAAAGAATGGATTTGATTGGCGTTCCAGAAGCACAATGGGGTAAAATAAGAGAAGAATTTTTAGTAGATCATCAGCAGGAAAATGAAGGATCAAATGAACCGGCTGAAGAAGACCCGCTTATTGCCGAGGCGAAAAAGCTTGTCGGAGCGGATTTAATTGAAATAAAAGACTAACAAAAGAAAGAGAGTGAATGTTATGCGTGGCGGAATGGGAAATATGCAAAAAATGATGAAACAAATGCAAAAAATGCAAAAGGACATGGCGAAGGCTCAAGAGGAGCTTGCAGAAAAGGTTGTTGAAGGAACTGCAGGCGGCGGAATGGTTACAGTAAAAGCAAACGGCCAAAAAGAAATCCTGGATGTCATCATCAAAGAAGACGTCGTTGATCCAGAAGATATCGAAATGCTTCAAGATTTAGTGCTTGCCGCTACGAATGAAGCTTTAAAAAAGGTTGACGAGATCACAAACGAAACAATGGGTCAATTTACAAAGGGAATGAACATGCCAGGTTTATTCTAGGGGGATAAAAGAACATGCAATATCCTGAACCAATATCAAAGCTGATTGACAGCTTTATGAAATTGCCAGGGATCGGACCGAAAACAGCGGTTCGTCTGGCTTTTTTTGTTCTAGGTATGAAAGAAGATGTGGTATTAGATTTTGCGAAAGCATTAGTAAATGCGAAACGCAACCTGACATATTGTTCAGTTTGCGGGCATATTACAGATCAAGACCCTTGCTATATATGTGAAGATACACGCAGGGATAAGTCTATTATCTGTGTTGTGCAAGACCCTAAGGATGTTATCGCTATGGAGAAAATGAAGGAATATAACGGACAGTATCACGTTCTCCACGGCGCCATTTCTCCAATGGACGGCATCGGACCGGAGGATATTAAAATACCAGAATTGTTAAAACGATTACAGGATGATCGAGTGACAGAAGTGATTCTCGCAACAAACCCTAATATAGAAGGGGAAGCAACGGCGATGTATATATCAAGGCTCCTGAAGCCGTCTGGTATTAAGCTCTCCCGTATTGCCCACGGACTGCCCGTCGGCGGTGATTTGGAATATGCGGATGAGGTCACTCTTTCTAAAGCACTTGAAGGAAGACGTGAATTGTAAGGAGGAAAAAACGATCCATGGGTTTTCTTCGCAAGAAAACATTGAGAAGAGAGTTTGATGAAAAACTAACCGAGCAGCTTTTTAAGCAAAAGGAAGAGTGGAACAGGCAGAAAAGGCTGGTTGAAAAAAGCTTAGAACCATCTGCTGAAGTGTTATACGAACTAAAAGTAGCTGAAGCGAAGTATTTTTTTTACTTGAGGGAAGCGAAGCAGAGAAATTTAAAAATCAGCGGGTGGAAGTAAGTGGTCTAAACTCCTGGATCTTCTCATAAGCTTGTACTAGAACAAGCAAAGGAGATGAGAAGATTCATGGAGCCTATTTTTATTATAGGGATTATTTTAGGACTGGTTATTCTTCTTTTTTTATCAGGTTCAGCTATAAAGCCTTTAAAGTGGATTGGCATCACAGCTGTTAAGTTTGTTGCGGGAGCTTTACTGCTGGTTTGTGTAAATATGTTTGGAGGCAGTCTTGGCATTCACGTGCCGATTAATCCTGTCACAACAGCGATCAGCGGAACTTTAGGAATACCCGGAATAGCTGCGTTAGTTGTCATTAAACAATTTATTATTTAATTGATTTTATCTATTGACTTTGAAAACCAAAGGTGTTATTCTAATATACGTCGCTGATGACGAACTGCTTTTTCAGAAAAGGAAATGTTAAAAAAGTTGTTGACAACAGCGGTCAGAAATGTTATGATTATAAAGTCGCCTAAAGAGCGGCAACAAAGTTCTTTGAAAACTAAACAAGACAAAACGTACCTGTTAATTCATTTTTTATAAATCGCACAGCGATGTGCGTAGTCAGTCAAACTACTTTATCGGAGAGTTTGATCC
>NZ_JALAMO010000023.1 GCF_026790065.1 Bacillus sp. N13C7
ACTAAACTAAACAACCAATCACCGATAAACTATCGGCAATTGGCTGTTTAAAAGGTGTTTTGATCCCTGTCTCAAAAACGGGGGTCAGTCCCTGAGAGGACAGTTTTTTTACATAAATGAAAGTAAAAACGGCGCCGCGCAAAGCGTCATAATCGCAGCTAAGATCATCGACACGCTGGAAATCGTGCCGGACACAGAGCTGAGCTCAAATGCTTTTGACGTTCCCGCTCCGTGTGCGCTTGTGCCGAGCAGCACGCCCCGCGCGATTTCGTTATCAATGCGGAAATAGCGGATGACCATCGGGCCGATCACTGTGCCGAACAAAGCGGTCAAAATCACAAACACAGCTGTGACGGCAGGCATTCCGCCGATCATTTCAGATACGTTCATCGCGATCGGCGTTGTCACTGATCTCGGGACGAGGCTGTCAATTAAGCCGGTGCCGAGGTGAAGCCATTTCGCAATAAGAGCGGTTGAAATAATCGCGATGCATGAACCGACGGCCACGTTCAAAATAATTTCGACTGCGTATTTCTTTAAAACAGGGAAATATTTATAAAGCGGGATCGCGAATGCCACGGTGGCCGGCTGAAGCATATCGGTCAGCAAGGCGCCGCCGAGATTATAGGACTCGTACGGGACATTCACCAGCAGCAGCAGGCCGACTAGCACAGCGGGCGTCACCAATAGCGGCGACGTATAGACACGCGGAAAGCGTTGATATACCTTTTTTGCTCCTAAATACACCAAAACCGTTAAAAACAAACTTACAATTCCGATGAACACGTATGCTTTTTCTCCTTTCTTTTTGCAATGATTTGTGTAAGCGTTCCTGTAGACACCATCACGACAAACGTGCTGATGATGACAACAAGCAGAATGCTGACACCAAATTTCGACATAATGTCTCCGTATTCAATCACTCCGACGGCAGACGGGATAAAAAATAAAAGCAGCTCCCCGAGAAGCCACGCTGCGCCAAGCTCTATCCATTCAAGCTTGATGATCTTAAAGTGTAATAATGTGAAAAGAATCACAATCCCAATTATACTGCCGGGAATATTTATATGAAGAAGGGCTGTCACCCAATTAATCAGCCGAGCAAATATAAATAACAGAGCGATTTGAATAACGGTTAGCAACAGTTTTTTCATATTGATGCCTCCCTTATATTCCTATTGTACATAAGGTCTCGATATAGGTAAAATATATATTAAGAATAATAAGTATTCCTTTTGTCTATAGAAAGGGTGAAGCACATGGATATCCGCCATTTAACATATTTCTTGGAAGTCGCCCGTTTAAAAAGCTTTACGAAGGCTTCCCAATCTCTTTATGTTTCTCAGCCGACAATATCAAAAATGATTAAAAATTTAGAAGAGGAGCTCGGGATCGAACTGTTTTACCGAAACGGCAGGCAGGTGGAACTGACTGATGCCGGCCAGAGCATGTATGTGCAGGCCCAGGAAATCATTAAATCATTTCAAAACCTGACGTCAGAATTAAATGATATTATGGAGGTCAAGAAAGGGCACGTGCGGATCGGGCTGCCGCCGATGATCGGATCAGGGTTTTTTCCAAGAGTGCTCGGCGATTTCCGTGAAAACTATCCGAATGTTACCTTTCAGCTAGTTGAAGACGGTTCTATCAAAGTCCAAGAAGGTGTCGGGGATGGCTCTCTTGATATCGGCGTTGTGGTTCTTCCTGCAAACGAAGATATATTTCATTCGTTTACAATTGTAAAAGAGACCTTAATGCTTGTCGTTCATCCTTCCCACCCGCTGGCAGATGAAAAGGAGTGCAGGCTGCGTGAGTTGAAGGACGAGCCTTTTATTTTCTTCAGGGAGGATTTTGTCCTGCACAATCGAATTATGACGGAATGTATCAAAGCTGGATTCCGGCCTCACGTCATTTATGAAACCTCACAATGGGATTTTATTAGTGAGATGGTGTCAGCCAACCTTGGAATCGGGCTTTTGCCGGAACGAATCTGCCGCGGCCTTGACCCGGAAAAAGTGAAGGTCATTCCGCTTGTCGATCCGGTCATCCCTTGGCATCTCGCTATTATTTGGAGAAAAGACCGCTACTTGTCCTTTGCGGCCAGAGCTTGGCTTGAACATACGAAATCGTATTTATGGGACCCAAAAAAAGATAGTAAAGGATGATGCAAACATGGATGCACAATCAGCAGCAAAATGTCTTACTGCTGTCCGCCGGCATAGCCCTCTGGTGCACAGCATAACCAATAATGTCGTAACGAATTTTACAGCAAATGGCCTGCTCGCCCTCGGCGCATCACCCGTTATGGCGTACGCGAAAGAAGAGGTCGCCGACATGGCGAAGATTGCGGGTGCGCTCGTATTAAATATCGGGACGCTGAGCAAGGAATCAGTTGAAGCAATGATCATCGCGGGTAAATCAGCTAATGAACATGGCGTCCCTGTCATTCTAGACCCTGTCGGTGCAGGAGCAACACCGTTCCGCACGGAATCGGCACGCGACATCATCCGTGAGGTGCGCCTCTCTGCGATCAGAGGGAACGCGGCAGAAATTGCCCATACCGTCGGCGTTACCGATTGGCTGATCAAAGGTGTTGATGCAGGAGAAGGCGGAGGCGACATGATTCAGCTGGCCCAGCAGGCGGCACAAAAGCTAAGCACGGTCATTGCCATCACTGGCGAAGTCGATGTCATAGCTGACCCGTCAGACGTATTTACCCTTCATAATGGCCACAAGCTGCTGACGAAAGTAACAGGCGCCGGATGCCTGCTGACATCTGTTGTCGGTGCGTTTTGCGCCGTAGAAGAAAATCCATTGTTTGCTGCTATCGCTGCCATTTCTTCATATGGCGTTGCAGCTCAGCTTGCCGCACAGCAGACGGCTGACAAAGGTCCGGGAAGCTTTCAGATTGAATTGCTGAACAAGCTTTCCTCTGTTACTGAACAAGACGTCCAAGAGCTGGCGACAATCGAAAGGGTGACTGTTTCATGACACGTATTTCTCGGGAAATGATGAAAGATCTATTATCTGTTTACTTTATTATGGGATCAAACAATACAAAAGCCGATCCCGTCACAGTTGTACAACAAGCGTTAAAAGGCGGCGCCACGTTGTTTCAATTTCGTGAAAAGGGCGGGGATGCGCTGGCAGGAGATAAGAGGATTGAATTCGCTAAAAACGTGCAGGAAGTCTGTCGTGAAGCGGGTGTTCCTTTCATTGTCAATGATGATGTGGAGCTGGCCCTGGCGCTGAAGGCTGACGGTGTCCACATCGGTCAGGAAGACGCCAACGCCAAAGAAGTAAGAGACGCTATAGGCGATATGATTCTTGGTGTTTCTGCCCATACAATGTCTGAGGTGAAGCAAGCTGAAGTAGATGGCGCGGATTATGTCGGGCTCGGGCCAATCTACCCGACGGAAACGAAAAAGGATACGAGAGCTGTACAGGGAGTATCTCTTATCGAAGCGGTTCGCCGCCAAGGCATCGGTATTCCAATTGTAGGCATCGGCGGCATTACAATCGAAAATGCCGCACCTGTTATCCAAGCGGGAGCGGACGGTGTCAGTATGATCAGCGCCATCAGTCAGGCGGAGGATCCAGAAGGCGCAGCACGCAAGTTTCATGAAGACATTCAAACGTATAAAAAGGGAAGATAAACGTACGTCTTCCCTCAAAAGGCTGTCCTGTAAAGGACAGCCTTTTTGCTGTGGGATCAAGGTTTTCAGACCTTCAAATTTTAATTGACAAAGAACAGGAACTGGCTATGATTATGATATATAATGATAATCATTTTCAGTTATAGGAGGAACATGATGGCTCGGGTGCTGGCACTTATTTTATTCAGCTTGTCGATGGTTTTCGGTTTTGCGGCGCATGCGAAGGACGATCCGATCGCTGCACTGATTCAATTAAACAAGCAAATGATCGCATCCGTAAAAGACGGAGATGTAGACTCGGCACAACAAACATTTGAAACATTCAAGGCGAAGTGGAAAAAAGAAGAACCTACTATCAAAAAGGAAAACCTTTCTTCTCACAGCAAGATGGACTCGAATATCGCAATGATTTCTCTTTCTTTCGTCAATCAAGACGCAGAAAAACTCAAAACGCAACTTGAAGAGCTTTCCTCTCATTTAGAAACCTATCAGCAGGCTGTCGTACTGAAAAAGACATCCTCGGGTCAATCAAGGGCGTCCTTAACAGCCTATATACAAGGCTTAAAAGATACAAAACAGCTAATAGAAAAAAACCAATTGGGTCAAGCATCGTCAGCAATCGACAATTTGATTACATCCTGGCTGGCTGTAGAGGGGGACGTCGTATCCCAATCGAAAGAAGCCTATACGACATCAGAGGAAAACCTGGCGCTGATGAAGGCTGAGATCGACAGTCATCCCGAAAAGGTATCAAAGCAAATTGACGAAATGATTCAGTTGCTCGAGCCGATCGCATCGAGCAGCTACAGCTGGTGGGATGCGGCGCTGATCCCGATTCGTGAAGGGATGGAAGCCCTGCTTGTCATCGGGGCGCTTTTAACCATGACAAAAAAAGCGCGTGTCACACGTTCCACGGCATGGATCTGGGGCGGGGCGTCCGCCGGCATGGTTGTTTCCTTGGCAGCCGGCATCGGTGTCACGCTTCTGTTCTCCTCCAACATATTCGGGGAAAACAATTTCTTGCTTGGCGGGATCACCGGTGTACTGTCCGCAGTCATGCTTTTGTATGTCGGGGTGTGGCTGCACAGAAATGCCTCAATGGATAAATGGAGAGAAAAAATCAACATCCAGAAATCACAGGCGCTGAAAAAACGAAGCCTGCTATCCTTCGCACTCATTGCATTTCTGGCGGTTGTAAGAGAAGGGCTTGAAACGGTCATCTTTTTCATCGGGCTTGTCGGGAAGCTTCCGCTCACTGAACTGGTCGGCGGAACTGCCGCGGGGCTTATCGTTCTCGTCATCGCCGGTATTCTGATGATTAAGCTCGGAATGCGGATTCCACTGAAGCCGTTCTTTCTTTTATCCATGGCGGTTGTCCTGTATATGTGCGTGAAATTTCTCGGAACCGGCGTTCACAGCCTTCAGCTGGCGGGCATTCTCCCGTCTGATGCAGAGAGCTGGCTGCCGTCCGTATCGATGCTTGGAATTTATCCGTCCGTGTACAGCACGATTCCGCAATTGCTGATCCTGTTCTTTTTACTGATTGCGCTTATCTCAGAAGCGGCAAAACATTTTACAAACGGAAAGGAACTGACAAAATGAATTTTATAAAAATCGCTGTATCAGCCGGATGCATCCTTGCACTGTGCGCAGGATGCGGAGCCAACGACACATCCTCAACCAAAGACAAAGCTTCATCTGAAAAAAGCGGGGTCAACAAAGAGATCGCCGCATCCGTAGATAAGATGGAAACCATCATTTCCAAGCTGAATGATTCAGCAGAAAAAGGAGACCAAAAAGAGATTGAAAAGAAGGGAAAAGAGTTAAACAGCTACTGGCTTTCCTTTGAAAACGATATCCGCGGCGACTATCCGTTCGAATATACAGAAATCGAAAAGCATCTTCAGCCCATCTACACAGAAGCGCAGAAAGACAAACCGGATACAGATAAAATCAAGACAGAATCTGAGTCACTAAAAGTGTCCTTAGAAGACCTGACGGAAGCGAAGAAGAGCAGCAAAAAGGCAAGCGATCAGCTGGAAAAAGCAGCCGATGAATATAAAAGCTATGTCAAAGAGCAGAGCGATCAGCTTGTAAAAGCGACTGAAGCATTTACAAGCGCTGTGAAATCCGGCAATATCGAAAAGTCCAAAACGTTATATGCGAAAGCGCGTGTTTATTACGAGCGAATCGAACCGATCGCTGAAAGCCTCGGAGATCTTGATCCGAAAATTGACGCCCGTGAAAACGATGTAGAAGAAGGGGACAAATGGACAGGCTTCCATAAGCTTGAGAAAGCCATCTGGAAGAACCGAAATATTTCCGGGGAAAAGGCAACAGCTGACCAGCTTCTCAAGGATGTTAAAGAGCTTGACGGTTCAATTCAATCCCTGGCATTAACACCTGAACAAATTGTAGCAGGCGCAATGGAGCTTTTAAACGAAGCCGGCATTTCGAAAATCACGGGAGAAGAGGAGCGCTACTCACGAATCGATTTAGTAGACCTTATGGCGAATGTGGAAGGCTCAGAAGCTGTTTATCAAACAGTGAAAAGCGCACTTGTAAAAGATCACTCTGACCTGACGGAAAAGCTGGATACGGAGTTCAGCGATTTTGAAGTTTTAATGGCAACATACAAAACAAATGATCAGTCCTATACGTCTTATGATAAATTAAGTGAAGAGCAAATCAGAGAGCTGAGCACAAAGCTGACGACTCTTTCTGAAACCATGTCGAAGATTGCGAATGTGCTATAAAAGGAGTTTTGTAACAGCATGAGCGATGAACAAAAAAAGCCAGAACAACAAATTCACAGACGGGACATTTTAAAATGGGGAGCGATGGCAGGCGCGGCCGTTGCGATCGGTGCCAGCGGACTCGGCGGTCTTGCTCCGCTTGTTCAGACCGCGGCTAAGTCATCGAAAAAGGACGAAAAAGAAGATGATCAGGTCGTTCCGTTTTATGGAAAGCATCAGGCCGGAATCACAACTGCCCATCAGACGTACGTCTATTTTGCCGCGCTTGATGTAACTGCAAAAGAGAAGGCTGACATCATTACATTATTCAGAAACTGGACAAGTCTGACACAGATGCTGACGTCTGGCAAGAAAATGTCGGCTGAGCAGAAAAATCAATATCTGCCGCCGCAGGATACAGGTGAATCCGCTGATTTATCCCCTTCCAACTTAACGGTCACATTCGGATTCGGACCTGGCTTTTTTGAAAAAGACGGAAAGGACCGCTTCGGGCTGAAAAGCAAAAAACCGAAGCACCTTGCCGCTCTTCCTGCGATGCCGAATGACAACCTGGATGAAAAGCAGGGAGGCGGAGACATCTGCATTCAAGTATGCGCAGACGATGAGCAAGTGGCGTTTCACGCGGTGCGGAATCTGCTCAATCAAGCAGTTGGCACCTGTGAGGTCCGCTTTGTGAACAAAGGCTTTTTAAGCGGAGGAAAAAATGGTGAAACGCCGCGCAATCTCTTTGGATTTAAAGATGGAACAGGCAACCAGAGCACGAAGGATGACAACTTGATGAACTCCATCGTGTGGATTCAATCGGGAGAGCCTGATTGGATGGCGGGCGGCACCTATATGGCCTTTCGGAAGATCAAAATGTTCCTTGAGATTTGGGATCGCTCTTCCCTCAAGGATCAGGAGGATACCTTTGGCCGGAGAAAAAGCTCGGGAGCGCCTTTCGGTCAGAAAAAGGAAACAGATCCTGTGAAGCTGAATCAAATCCCGCCAAATTCACACGTCAGCCTTGCGAAATCTACGGGAAAACAAATTTTGCGGAGAGCCTTCTCTTACACGGAAGGACTTGATCCGAAAACTGGCTATATGGATGCGGGCCTCCTCTTTATCAGCTTTCAAAAAAATCCCGACAATCAGTTCATCCCCATGCTGAAGGCCCTTTCGGCAAAGGATGCGTTAAACGAATACACGCAAACAGTCGGTTCTGCTTTATATGCATGCCCAGGCGGCTGTAAAAAAGGAGAATATATTGCCCAGCGTTTGCTGGAATCATAAAGAAGCCTTTATATCGGCTTCTCTTTTAAAAAAATAGTTGTAACTTTAATAGTTACAGTTTAAAATCAACCTATACGAAAGGAGATTATCATGACAGTACACATCAAAGTTTATTCAGATTACGTCTGCCCATTTTGTTTCATTGGAAAAGCTGCTTTTGAAGAAGCGATGAAAGGAAAGGATGTTGAAGTTGAGTGGATGCCGTTTGAACTGCGCCCAAGCCCATCACCTCAGCTTGACCCGGTCAATGATCCTTCTAAACAGTACATGTGGCAGACATCGATTCAGCCAATGGCGGACAAATTGGGAGTCGAAATCAATTTTCCAAACATCTCGCCACATCCATATACAGATTTGGCATTTGAAGGCTTTCACTTTGCAAAGGAATTTGATAAAGGATATGAATACAACACCCGTGTCTTTCAGGCATTTTTCCAAGAGGGCAAAAATATTGGGGACATTGACATCCTGACAAAGCTTGCCGAGGAAGTGGGCCTAGATGGATCCTCATTTAAATCCGCACTGGAATCAAGAACATATCAGGACGTGCAGCGTCAGGCCTTAAAGCACGCCTATGAAGAGGCTGACATCACGGCGGTTCCAACCTTTATCATTGGAGACACCGTTATTCCCGGCGCTGCCGGCAAGGACGTATTTGAAAAAGCGATTTCTGACGAACAGCAGAAAAAGTAAGAAAAAGCTCTCAATAATAGAGAGCTTTTTTACTCCTGTTCCATATGAATGCCAGTGTGCGCCTTTACCTGTATTTCGGCAAAAGTATCTTCATCAACTGTTTTATGAGACGACAGCACTGTTCCGAGCCATGCGCCCAGGAAGCCGAGCGGAATGGAAATAATGCCTGGATTAGAAAGCGGAATAAGCGGATCACCGGTGAAAATAGCACCTCCGGCCGGGTCCCACACACTAGGGCTCATCGACACCAGCACAAGCGCGCTGATCAGGCCTGTCAGGCTGCCCCATAAAGCGCCTGAGGCATTGAATCTCTTCCAGAAGACTGTAAATACAATCAGCGGAAGGTTTGCGCTGGCCGCTACCGCAAACGCAAGTGCAACAAGGAACGCCACATTTAAAGACTGCGCAAAAATCGCAAGGAGAATCGAGAGCACTGACACGGCGACAGAAGCCCACCTGGCCGCTTTCATCTGTTCTTTTTCAGTTGCTTCTCCCTTTCTGATGATCTGACTGTAAATATCATGGGCGAATGCAGAGGCGGCAGACAGCACCAATCCTGTCACGACCGCTAAAATGGTTGCAAAAGCGATGGCTGACACAAACGCGAACAGAAAATCTCCACCGAGCGCTTTAGCCAAAAGCGGAGCCGCCATATTTCCCGCTGGATCAGCGGCCGTAATCGCATCAAAACCGACAAACGCAGCCGCGCCAAATCCGAGAAATACCGTCATAATGTAAAATACACCGATAATCCATGTCGCTGAAACAACAGATGCCCTGGCCGTCTTGGCATCCTTAACGGTATAAAACCGGATCAAAATATGCGGAAGCCCGGCGGTTCCCAGCATCAGTGCCAAGTTTAACGATAGTGTCTCAAGAGGCACCTTATATTTATTTCCGGGATTTAAGAAATCAGCGCCAAGCGGAGTTGCCGTTTTCATCTGCTCAAACATAGTATTGAGGTTAAAGCCGAATTTCGAAAACACGATGATTGAAATCACGAGTGTGCCGGCCATCAGCAACACGGCTTTAATAATTTGAACCCAGCTTGTCGCGATCATGCCGCCAAACACGACATAAATGGTCATCAGCACTCCGACGATGAGGACGGCCGCGGTATAATCCAGCCCAAGCAGCAGTTTAATCAGCGCGCCCGCCCCCACGAGCTGGGCGATCATATAAAAAGTAGAGATGGCAATGGTATTGAGAGCCGCGACACCGCGGATTTTCTTTTCTTTAAAACGAGCCGCAATCATGTCCGCCATCGTATACTTTCCAAGATTCCGAAGCGGTTCTGCCACGATATACAAGACAACGAGATAAGCCACCAGAAAACCGATGCTGTAAAAAAAACCATCAAATCCATATAAGGCAATCATTCCGGCAATCCCCAGAAACGAGGCGGCAGACATGTAGTCGCCGGCAATTGCCAGTCCATTCTGTACACCGGTGAGCCCGCCGCCCGCCGTATAAAACTCACTCGTTGTTTTCGTCTTTCTTGCGGCAAAATACGTGATGATCAGCGTCAGGCCGACGATCGCTAAAAACAAGAGAAAAGCCGTCATATTCATGTCTGTTCACCCTTTATGTCCGCCTTTAAGCCGCTTACATATAGATCGAAATGTGCTGCCTTTCGGGAATACACCGTACTCAGTATCCAGGTCATGGCGAATTGGGCGATGGCAAACAGCCAAGCCCATGAAATAGCACCAATGGCCGGCGCATTCAAAAAGGTGAAATAAGACGTCAAAACAGGAAGCGAAAAATAAAAGACAAAAAAGAAAATCGCAGAAGGAACAATAAAAGCGCGTTTCTGCTTTAAAAAAGCTTGAAAAGCCGGAGTTGCAGCAATCTGTTTGTAATCAGCTTTGTACATGGCTATCCTCCTTTTATTCGCTGAATATAAGCAAAAAGGTACACCAATAGGTATGTACTGAAAGTCTGATTTATGCGTTGAAGAACATCTGGAGAATGAAAAAAGAAGGAAATGGTGTAGGAGCACGCGGTATAAAGACAGGCGAAGGTTTTCCAGCTCGCCGCGTTATACGAGTGTGCTTTCAAAACCTCACCGAATGCAGCTTGTACTACGCAAAGCTGCTGTTTACCAAAGCCCGGTTACTATGTTCGCATCACCTCTTTATGACAATGCATGTGCCAAGAGGTGATCGCATCACCGGCTGTCTGTCGTATGTAGCTGACACACCGTTTGTCCTCAAGCTCGGCGCAGCAATTGCTTTCGAATAGAGGATATGGTGAAAACTCAGATCAGATGATAGAAAAGCCAGAGGTAATAGATCCGCCTGTTTGGATTAGTCTTGGCGGACGGTTTTTTTGTGATTATTCTTTCTCAATGCTGTCTCAGATTCTAAAAACTGCCTCACATCACGAATGCCTAATCCAATAGATCTAGCTTCTTGTATTAACATATGCCAATCTTTGTCCAAATCTTTTTTAACATGAGTTTTCATAGTAACCTCCAATTGTATAAAATGTTTTCCTGCAACATGCGGGCAAATAAAGCAAGCCGGCGCGATGATGAGGCGAGTACAACAAATTTCACACATAGTTGCTCGGTGTTCACAAACTGAAGGAAAAACCACCTACCTATTCCCTAAAAAAATGACTAATATAACCATTGAACCTTATTTATAATAATAAACAATTAAATACTGACTGGATAGTATGTAAATGAAAATAAATCAATTAGCCTATTAAAAATGACCCCTTAAAAACCGAATAGCATAAGCTTTCGAAGAAATAAATACCGCTAAAGATTGATCCGTTGTAAGATAAGAGTAATCATATTGCTGGAGAAAAAAATGAAAAAAAACAAATTTCAAATTAAAAGAGAAGCAACATTTGAAAGTTTTATAGACGCTGGCTTAAATTTGTTGATTGACCGAGCGTATGACCTGGTTTCTATAGAGGACATCAGCAGAGCGGCCGGGTACAGTAAAGGAGCGTTTTATGTTCATTTTGTCAGCAAGGAGGACTTTCTGCAGCGTCTTCTCGAGAAACGTCAGATGAAAAAAGAAATCATCATAGGGCATCTTGATCAAATGGAGCAGAACTCAGTGAAACCGCTGACATTGGACGAGGCTGCAAAACATGCCGCAGAGCTGCTTTATTCCTATTACATAAATAAACCGTCGTGGGACATTACCTCGTTTGCCATGAATATGCCGACATACCAAGTCCTTCAGAAATGCAAGGCCTATGTCCAGCTATATGAATTGTGGGTGGAAGAAAATGCGTTATATATTAAATGGCTGAAGGAGAGAAAACTGATTGACTCCTGTATTGATCAGGAATATACGGCTAAAATAATATGTGCAGTGCTCGACGGAATCATCAAACAATCATTTGTATTGGGCCAGCCCGCCACATTCCGGAGCTTTTTAGACGCACTCTCGGTTTTTTTTACTCTGGATAGAGAGCATGTGAGCCCAAGAATGTTGAAAAGATTTTCAGAAAGCGAGGAACATCAGTGAAGTATAGAGAAATGATTATGTATATCATTATGGGGGTTTTCACAACCATTGTGAACATCGCCAGCTTTTATATATTGGTAGAGATCATAAATATGGATTACAAAGCCGCTACTGTCGCCGCTTGGATTTTGTCCGTGCTGTTTGCATACATCACAAATAAATTATATGTGTTTCAGCAAAAAACACATGACCTGCAAAGCCTGCTGAAAGAGATCACGGCCTTTTTCAGCGTTCGGGTCCTGTCTCTCGGCATAGATTTAGGCATGATGATCATTCTTGTCGGCCAGTTCAATACAAATGAAACCTTGGCAAAAATACTCGACAACGCGGTTATTGTTGTCGTTAACTATGCCGCAAGCAAATGGCTCGTCTTTAAAAAGACAAAAGAAGAAGGGGTATGACAGGGGACAGCAGCATATGATCTACAGTTTTCACTGAAGAAATAAGGGGAAATAAAAAAATAAAACAATGAAGGGTGATTGCACATGCGGGAAGAGCTAAAGGGGATATTTGCAAGTGTGTTCGGAGAAAAAAAGGGGTTACGGTTTTTTTTCGCACCTGGAAGAGTGAATCTGATTGGGGAACATACAGATTATAACGGCGGGCATGTGTTTCCGTGCGCGCTGACAATGGGTACATATGCTGCTGTCGCAGAAAGAAAAGATGGGGTTTTCCGGATGTATTCAGACAACTTTAAAGACGCGGGGATCAAGGAATGCAGCCTTGATGACATCCGCTATCAAAAAGAAGACGACTGGGCGAACTATCCGAAAGGCGTCATTTATGAATTTCAGCAAAGGGGCTATTCAGTTCCCCATGGCTTTGACATTGTGTTTTCAGGGAATATTCCGAACGGGGCGGGACTCTCGTCATCTGCTTCTATTGAGCTGCTGATGGGTGTCGTGCTTCAAAGCTATTTTCATCCTGAAGTGAAAGCGCTTGAACTTGTAAAAATGGCGCAGCATGCAGAAAACACATTTATCGGTGTCAATTGCGGAATCATGGACCAATTTGCAATCGGAATGGGGAAAGAACATCATGCGATGCTATTGAACTGTGACACGCTGGACTATGAATATAGCAAACTCGATGTCTCAGGCCTCGCGCTGGTCATTGCGAACACGAACAAAAAAAGGGCATTGGCAGACTCAAGCTATAATACGAGACGCCAAGAGTGCAATGATGCACTGCTTGATTTGCAAAAAGCACTCGATATTGTCTCGCTGGGCGACATCAAGCCTTCTGATTTCGATGCGCATTCCAGCCTGATCCAAAATGAAACGAACAGACGCAGGGCAAAGCACGCTGTTTATGAAAATCACCGTGCTGTCAAAACGGCCCGTATGTTCAAAGAAAACAATATAGATGAAATCGGGCGGTTAATGAAGGAATCCCATCTATCATTGAAGGATGATTATGAAGTGACATGCCCTGAACTTGATGAGCTTGTGTTTGCGGCGTGGGACCATGAAGGCGTGATTGGATCAAGAATGACGGGAGCAGGCTTCGGCGGCTGCACGATCAGCATTGTAGAAGATGCGTTTGTTGATGATTTTATCCAAAAGGTTGGAGACAAGTATCAAGAAAAAACAGGGCTCAAAGCGGATTTTTATGTCGCTGATATCGGAGAGGGAGCGAGAGAGCTAAAGGGGGAGTGACACATGAGTATTGTTGAACATCTGGAACAGCTGCTAGAGTATGGCTTAGAACGAAAACTGATCTCGATCTGGGACCGGGAATATACGAGAAACCGACTTTATGAAGCGTTGGACATCAAACATCCCGAGCCGGTCTCCCGCACTTGGATCAAGCAGGCACAGAACCTGCCGGACTTGCTTGCGCCCATTTACAAATGGGCGGCAGAAACCGGCCGAATAGAAGCGGATACAGACACATATCGTGACTTGCTCAGTGCAAAGCTGATGGGATGTTTCGTTCCTGCTCCGTCTGAGGTCATTCGCAAGTTTGAAGAGACAAAAGCATTATACGGCCCGAAACAGGCGACAAAGGAATTCTATCAATACTCAGAGGATGTCTACTATATCCGGACTGACAGGATTGCCAAAAATGTTCATTGGACGGTGCCGACTCAATATGGCGAGCTGGAAATGACCATTAATCTGTCAAAGCCTGAAAAGGACCCAAAAGCGATTGCGGCTGCAAAAGAGCAGGCGCAGACCAATTACCCGATGTGTTTGCTGTGCAAAGAGAATGTCGGATTTGAGGGAAGCGTAAATCATCCCGCCCGCCAAAATCACAGAATTATTCCGGTCATTCTGAAAGACGAGGAATGGTATTTGCAGTTCTCGCCATATGTCTATTATCCAGAGCATTGCATCGTCTTAAAAGGTGAACATGAACCGATGGAGATCAGCAGAAAAACGTTTGAAAGGCTGCTGTCATTTCTCGGGCAATATCCGCATTATTTTATCGGTTCAAACGCGGATCTGCCAATCGTCGGCGGCAGTATCCTAAGCCACGATCATTTCCAAGGCGGGGCGCACGATTTTCCGATGGCGCGTGCAGAAGCGGAAAACGTATATGAATTAATTGATCATCCCGGTGTGTCGCTGGGCTTAGTGAAGTGGCCGATGTCCGTGCTCAGGCTCCGAGGAGACAAACCGGATCAAGTCGCCGAAGCTGCGGATCATATATTCCGCACGTGGCAAACGTATTCCGATGAAAAAGCCGGCATAGCTGCTTATACAGGCGATACGCCCCATAATACGGTCACGCCGATTGCGCGGCGCAGGGGAGATTTGTATGAACTCGATATCGTACTAAGAAACAACCGGACGGATGAGAAGCATCCATTGGGTATATTTCATCCCCATCAGGAAGTTCACCACATTAAAAAAGAAAATATCGGCCTGATTGAGGTCATGGGATTGGCGATATTGCCGGGCCGCTTACAGGAAGAAATGAAAGAAACGGCAGCGGCACTATGTTCGGCTGATCCAAAAACAGCTTTAGACCAAAATCCGCTCACAGCAAAACATAAGGAGTGGGCTCTTCGGCTGATGGAAAAAAGAACCATAACAAAAGAGAATGCGGAACTGGTCATAAAGGAAGAGCTTGGACATGTATTTGCCCGCATTCTTGAACACGCCGGTGTATTTAAACAGACAACGGAAGGAAAACAGGCCTTCAGCAGGTTCATTGATCATTTAGGCGTCAAACCAGTCAAAAGCCTCAACCACTAGGGTTGAGGCTTTTTCGATTTAGATGGCAAAAACAAACGCCCAAAGCGCGTACGCTTCAGGCGCTGTCTCTCTTATCCTCTTTTTCTGGTTAGCAGGCTTACTAAGAATACAACAATAGCCGCTCCGATTATCGCTGGAATGATGGCAAATCCGGCTAGATGCGGCCCCCATGTTCCGAGAAGCCCGTGGCCGATCCAGGCGCCAATAAGACCTGCGATCATAGACCCAATAATTCCTCCTGGCATATCTCCTTTAACAAACAGGCTTCCAAGCCAGCCGATAATAATAGCGACGATAAGTGAAATAATAAAACTCATCATGCAACACATCCTATTATATTTATTTGCTTATATCATTCCTCCTTTTTGTATAAGATAAACAATTGGATGCTCTCTTAAAAAATGGGAACAGTTTGGAGCATATCGACGCCTTATTGAGCCTTTTCTTTCAATATTTGATGCGTTAAAATGGAAGCCGTGTGAAAAGATGCTAGACAAGGAAAAATTAATTCCTTTCTAGAAAGTTTAACAAAATGAAACTTTTGATTGACCTAAGTTTTTTATTGTGGTAAACCTTTATTTGTCAGAATTAGTTCTTCATCATCTTTCTTTACTTATATGCGGAAATAACTAGAAACTTTTCATCTTAAGCGATAGATGTGAATAAAGTTGGAGCAATTTTTGTCGATTTTATGACATTTAAGCGAAAATGGGATGAAGTTTATAAAAAAATAAAGCTAATAAGTGAACTTTTTGATAGCATAACAAAGTAGAGAAAAGATTTTGAGGAAGTATGCACTTCAGATTTATTACATCAATAGGAAGGATGGTGATCTTCTTGTTCAGAGCATTAAAACCGTTGCTTGTATTAGCGCTGTTAACTGTGGTTTTCGTCCTTGGGGGATGCAGCAATGCTTCAGTACTAGATCCGAAAGGGCCTGTAGCTGAACAGCAAAGTGATTTAATCCTGTTATCTATCGGATTTATGCTGTTTATTGTCGGGGTCGTCTTTGTTCTATTTACCATTATTTTAGTAAAATACCGCGACCGTAAAGGCAAAGATAATGGATCTTATAACCCAGAAATTCATGGTAACACGTTCTTAGAAGTAGTCTGGACAGTGATCCCAATTTTAATCGTCATTGCACTTTCTGTGCCAACCGTACAGACGATATATTCGTTAGAAAAAGCTCCTGAAGCAACAAAGGACAAAGAGCCTCTAGTTGTTTATGCTACTTCGGTAGACTGGAAATGGGTATTCAGCTACCCTGAACAGGATATTGAAACGGTCAACTACTTAAACATTCCTGTCGACCGCCCAATCTTGTTCAAAATCTCATCTGCAGATTCAATGGCTTCGCTATGGATTCCTCAGCTTGGAGGACAAAAATATGCGATGGCAGGAATGCTGATGGATCAATACTTACAGGCTGATAAAGTGGGAACTTACGAAGGACGCAACGCGAACTTCACAGGTGAACATTTTGCAGACCAAGAGTTTGATGTGAATGCTGTAACAGAAAAAGACTTTAACAGCTGGGTGAAAAAGACTCAAAATGAGGCTCCTAAGCTGACAAAAGAGAAGTATGATCAATTAATGCTTCCTGAAAATGTGGACGAATTAACGTTCTCTTCTACTCACTTAAAATACGTTGATCACGGACAAGACGCTGAATACGCGATGGAGGCCCGTAAACGCCTTGGCTATCAAGCCGTTTCACCGCACTCTAAAACTGATCCGTTTGAAAACGTAAAAGAAAATGAATTTAAGAAGTCTGATGATACAGAAGAATGATATTGATCAGGAAAGGAGGAAGCCCGCATGAAATTCAAATGGGATGAATTTTTCGTAACTGGTGACCCATTAATTCTGGGCGCACAAGTTTCCATTGCGCTTTCAACCATTGCCATCATTTTTGTACTGACTTACTTCAAAAAGTGGAAATGGCTCTGGTCCGAATGGATAACTACTGTTGACCATAAAAAACTCGGAATCATGTACATTATATCTGCTGTAATTATGTTATTCCGCGGCGGTGTCGACGGTCTGATGATGCGTGCCCAGCTAGCGCTTCCGAATAACAGTTTTTTAGACTCAAACCACTATAATGAAATTTTTACAACTCACGGTACAATCATGATCATCTTCATGGCGATGCCGTTTTTAATCGGTCTTATCAACGTTGTTGTACCTCTTCAAATCGGTGCTCGCGACGTTGCGTTCCCTTACTTGAACAACCTTAGCTTCTGGACGTTCTTCGTAGGGGCGATGCTTTTCAATATTTCTTTCGTTATCGGAGGTTCTCCGAACGCAGGCTGGACAAGTTACATGCCGCTTGCAAGTAATGATATGAGCCCTGGGCCGGGTGAGAACTACTACCTCCTCGGACTTCAGATTGCCGGTATCGGTACCCTGATGACAGGGATCAACTTTATGGTAACAATCTTAAAAATGAGAACAAAAGGCATGACATTAATGCGTATGCCAATGTTCACATGGACAACACTGATCACAATGGTTATTATCGTGTTTGCGTTCCCTGTACTTACAGTAGCTTTAGCACTTTTATCATTTGATCGTTTGTTCGGTGCTCACTTTTTCACATTGGAAGCAGGCGGTATGCCGATGCTTTGGGCTAACTTGTTCTGGATTTGGGGACATCCTGAAGTATATATCGTTATTCTTCCGGCATTCGGTATTTTCTCTGAGATTATCTCAAGCTTTGCAAGAAAACAATTGTTTGGTTACACAGCGATGGTTGGTTCTATTATCGCCATCTCCGTATTGAGTTTCCTAGTTTGGACTCACCACTTCTTCACAATGGGGAACAGTGCGTCCGTTAACTCTTTCTTCTCAATTACGACAATGGCTATCTCGATTCCGACCGGGGTTAAAATCTTTAACTGGCTCTTTACCATGTATAAAGGCCGAATCAGCTTTACAACGCCTATGCTGTGGGCGCTTGCGTTCATTCCTAACTTCGTAATCGGCGGGGTTACAGGGGTTATGCTTGCGATGGCAGCAGCGGATTATCAATACCATAATACGTACTTCCTGGTATCTCACTTCCACTATGTGCTGATCGCAGGTACTGTATTTGCTTGTTTTGCCGGATTTATTTTCTGGTATCCAAAAATGTTCGGCCACAAGCTGAACGAAAGAATCGGAAAATGGTTCTTCTGGATCTTTATGATCGGGTTCAATATTTGTTTCTTCCCGCAATATTTCTTGGGGCTTCAAGGCATGCCTCGCCGTATTTACACATACGGACCGAATGACGGCTGGACAACATTGAACTTTATTTCAACTGTCGGAGCTTTCATGATGGGTGTAGGATTCTTGATCCTTTGCTATAACATCTACTACAGCTTCCGCTACTCTACTCGTGAAATCAGCGGAGATTCATGGGGTGTGGGACGCAGTCTTGATTGGGCGACTTCTTCTGCGATTCCGCCGCATTATAACTTTGCGGTGCTTCCTGAAGTCAAATCTAAAGATGCATTCCATCATATGAAAGAAGAAAAAACCGAGTTATACCCTGAAAGCAAATTCAAGAAAATCCATATGCCAAGCAACTCTGGCAGACCGTTCTTTATGTCTGTTGCCTTCGGTATTGCCGGCTTTGGACTTGTCTTTGAATGGTACTGGATGGGCGTAGTCGGATTGATCGGAGTCCTGCTCTGCATGGTTCTGCGTTCATTCGAATACGACAACGGCTATTACATTAGTGTTGATGAAATAAAAGAGACGGAAAGAAAGATTTCCGAATAAGGAGGCGTGAGTTATGGAACATGCAGAACACGGCAATTCTAACGCGCCTATGGAATATCAATCTGAAACCGGCAGACTTAATATTCTCGGGTTTTGGATCTTTTTAGGGGCAGAAATTGTGTTGTTCTCAACACTATTTGCAACCTTCTTCGTTCTTCAAAACAGAACAGCAGGAGGTGTCTTACCGGACGAACTATTTGAAGTGAATCTGGTAATGATTATGACGTTCTTGCTGCTTATCAGCAGCTTTACCTGCGGGATCGCTGTTCATGAAATGCGCCGCGGAAGTTTAAAAGGCGTAGTCATTTGGACAATTATTACTCTTCTTCTTGGCGCCGGCTTCGTCGGTTGCGAGATCAACGAGTTTGTCCACTATGTACATGAAGGAGCATCTCTCGGTACAAGTGCGTTCTGGTCTGGATTCTTTGTTTTACTTGGAACTCACGGAACTCACGTAACAATCGGTATTTTCTGGATTACAGGAATTCTGATTCAGTTGAAGAAACGCGGCTTAACTCCGCAAACTTCATCTAAAATCTTTATCTCAAGCTTGTACTGGCACTTCTTAGATGTTGTATGGATTTTCATCTTTACAGGTGTCTATCTCATGGGATTGGGGGGTCTGTAAAATGGCAAACAAATCTGCTGAACACAGTCACTTTCCATGGAAGCACATTGTAGGTTTTGCACTGTCTATCGTTTTGACCCTGCTGGCTCTATGGGTTGCAGTGTATACTGACCTAAGCTCATCAGCAAAACTTTGGATCATTTTCGGCTTTGCCTTCATTCAGGCGGCGCTGCAGCTTCTCATGTTCATGCACATGACAGAGAGCGAAAACGGCGGTATCCAAGTCGGAAACACGCTGTTCGGATTCTTTGGCGCGATCGTTATCGTGCTTGGATCCATCTGGATTTTTGCGGCTCACTATCACCATGGTGACCATATGGATGGAAATCCTCCTGGAGGCGCTGGACACACAGAGCATTCAGGCCATAACGAATAATACAAAAACCCTCTTCGTTAGAAGAGGGTTTTTATTATTAGCAAAATCCCAAAACGAAATTTTTTTGGGATTTTATCATTTGTTCAGCGTGATTGAAAACCCTTGAAGTCTAGGAAGGACGAGCATTGGAGCACAGCGAATGCAGCAATTCGTGAGCACTAACGCGCAGGACTGACAACGAATGCGAGGGTTTGTCGACACGCTGAAACCCTCTTCGTTAGAAGAGGGTTTTTTGCTGTCCTCAGCTGCTTCGCTTTCTGCGAAGATACGGAAGACCGTAAATGATAAATGCAGCGATATGAGCGACAATGACGTTGACGGCAAACAAGATAATCATGAGAGTATGTCCTAGTGGAGAAAGGCTTTCTGTTGCGTAAAAGTAGAAGAAGACCCACATTAAGATGATTGGCGGAATAGCTGAGAGTGCGACTTTTTTGTTATCAAGCCAAATAAAGAGAGGAGTTGCGCTGGCAACCAATAAGTAAGCAAAAAACATGTCCATCATACCCGTCTCCTTTCATTTTGTGATAACGTTTACAAAAATGAAATAGAGGAACTGAGTTGTGTCTGTTTTGTGGTTGTTTTGTGAACATTCTGTTACAATTATTATACCATGTTTTCCAGAAATTGATACACGTTTTTGAAAAAATGAGTTAGACCTATCGTCTTATTTTTAAACGCTGTAAGATAGGAGAATGTACGGAGCTTTCTTTTTAAAAAAAGGAGGATGCAGATGTATCAGGTAATAAAGCTTGAAAGAGAAGATTGGCGAGAAGTGATCCGCATGTCTGAATATGCTTTTCAGAAAGAACTCAGTGATGAGGAACGAGAAGAGAAAGTAAAAGCTTTAGAGAACCATTACATCATCGGAATGAAGGAACAAGAGAAACTCTTCTCTAAGCTTCACATTATTCCCTTTTCTGTCATGCTTGAGGAGCAGGAGATGAAGATGGGAGGTATTGCTGGGGTGGCAACCTGGCCTGAATACAGAAGAAAAGGAACAGTAAAGGAACTTATTCGGAACGCTCTCACGGTCATGAAGTAAGAAAACCAAACCATCAGCTTTTTGCATCCGTTCCTAATCTCCTTTTACCGCAAATTTGGCTGGGAACTTTGTTTCTATCAAAAACGTCTGACTTACCTTAAAGAACAATTGCAAAAGCTAGGTGATACCTCTGGATACATGAGGAGGCTTCAAGAGAATGAAACAGATGCAGTGAATGCCATTTATAATCAGTATAGAACGAAGCATAATGGGCTAATGAAACGTTCAAAGGAGCACTGGACAGAGAAGATCGATGGTATGAAGGCTATGTATATCTCTGAAGATGGAGTGTCTTGTGGATATCTTGTGTATGACATTAAAAATAAAACGATGCGAGTTAAAGAATTTGTTTATTTGAACAGGGAGGCCCAGAGAGGCTTGTGGAATTTTATTTGCCAGCATGATTCGATGCTAAATGAAGTAGAACTGACTGTACAAATGGAGGAAGATCTTGATTTTTTAACTGCCGAACCCCGGGTCAAACAAGTGATATATCCTTATAGTATGGCGCGCATCGTTGACGTTGAAGGTTTTTTACGGGAATATCCAAAATCTCGGCTGACAGCTCCCTTTGACTTTAAGGTGACGGATCAATGGGCCCCGTGGAATCAACAGACTTTCCGTGTCGAGTCCCAGCAGGTGCAGATCATTCCGGAAGAGTCATCTGACCATCTAATAGAATGCAGCATATCTTCTTTAACCGCTTTCTTCCTAGGTGCCAGGAGTGCTCGTTTCCTTTTTGAAACAGGCATGATAAAAGGACCGGTATCGGAAATCAAACGGCTTGATGACGAATTTCAATTAAAACCTCCATTTCTTATGGATTTCTTTTAACCCCTTTTATAGTGGGGTTTTTTTCATTTGAAAAGTTTTGTGTCATTCGAAACGTTTTGGTTTATGATACGTCATATTTCGTGTAGCTGAAAAAGCGCTGTAGATGCGCAAAAAACATAAAAGGAAACGAGCTTCACGTGTCATCTTGATCGAGGTTCATGTATAATAAACATTAGTGATTTTCCGATGAAAATGTAAGGCGGGATAGAATGGGTCGATATAAGAAACAGCAAAGCCCCTTTTACCAGGGGGATTTGATTTTTATATTTGGTGTGTTTTTTATTATAAGCGTAGTATCAATTTATGCTGCTGGTCAATTTGGACAGTACGGGAACACGGATTGGATACAGCAAATTGTGTTTTATTTATTGGGAGCTGTTGCCATCACAGTCCTTTTGTACTTTGATTTAGAACAGCTTGAAAAATTAAGTTTATATATTTTTATCATTGGTATTTTATCTTTGATTATTCTTAAGATTAGTCCTGAGTCCATCGCACCTGTCATTAAAGGCGCAAAAAGTTGGTTTAGGTTTGGGAGAATAACCATACAGCCGTCAGAGTTCATGAAGGTTGGTTTGATTATGATGCTAGCTTCAGTCATCGGAAAAGCCAATCCTAAAGGAGTCCGGACGCTTAGAGATGATATTCACCTGTTATTAAAGATTGCGGGTGTCGCAGTTATCCCTGTTGGTCTTATCCTGATGCAGGATGCTGGGACTGCGGGAATATGTATGTTTATCGTTCTTGTAATGGTTTTTATGTCAGGGATCAATTGGAAACTGATAACAATCATTGCTGGTTCAGGTATCTTACTCATTTCATTAATTTTATTAGTAATGATAAACTTTCCCGACGCTGCTAAATCAGTTGGAATACAGGAATATCAAATTAAGAGGGTTACTTCTTGGGTTTCTGATTCAAATGACACACAGAATGATGATAGCGGGTGGCAAGTTGATCAAGCTATCATGGCTATAGGATCTGGTGGCATTTTAGGAAATGGCATTTCTGATTTAAAGGTTTATGTTCCAGAAAGTACAACTGACTTCATCTTCTCTATCATAGGTGAATCCTTTGGATTTTTAGGCTGTGCCTTTGTCGTCATCATGTTCTTCTTCTTAATCTACAGGCTTGTCGTTCTGATTGACAAAATACATCCGTTTAACCGTTTCGCTTCTTTCTTTTGCGTTGGCTATACAGCATTAATTGTGATACACACATTCCAGAATATCGGAATGAACATCGGTATTATGCCTGTTACCGGGATTCCGCTGCTGTTTGTCAGCTACGGGGGAAGCTCTACACTTTCCACGCTGATTGGCTTCGGGATTGTGTATAATGCAAGTGTGCAGCTGACGAAATACAGAAGCTATCTCTTTAATTCTTAAGATAAAGACAGCCTTTAAAGAGGCTGTCTTTTTTTGTTTAGAGCATTTCGCTTTTGAGTTCACTTTTTTTCGGATATGATAAAAACAGATAAGGAGGTTCTTGTGATGAATAACACAATTGAAACCATTTTGAATCATCGGTCCATCCGGTCTTTTACAGATCAGCTTTTGACTGCTGAGGAAATTGATACATTAGTGAAAAGTGCACAGGCTGCGTCAACGTCCAGCTACGTACAGGCATATTCGATTATCGGGGTTTCCGATCCTGAGAAAAAACGCGAGCTGTCTGTGCTTGCCGGAAATCAGCCTTACGTTGAGAACAACGGACACTTTTTTGTATTTTGTGCGGACTTGCATCGCCATCAAAAACTGGCTGAGGAAAAAGGCGAAAACATTTCTGAGCTGCTTGAAAATACGGAAATGTTTATGGTGAGCTTGATTGATGCGGCGCTGGCAGCGCAAAATATGAGCATTGCCGCTGAATCTATGGGGCTGGGCATTTGCTATATCGGTGGTATTCGAAACGAACTGGACAAGGTGACAGAGGTGCTGCAAACGCCTGACCATGTGCTTCCGCTTTTCGGTCTGGCAGTGGGCCATCCTGCCAACCTTTCCGGCAAAAAACCGAGATTGCCAAAACAGGCGGTCTATCATGAGAATACGTATAATGTGAACACAGACGATTTCCGCAATACGATGGATGCGTATGATCAAACCATTTCTGATTATTATAGAGAAAGAACAAACGGCCAGCGTGTGGAAACGTGGTCTGACCAGATTCTGAACTTTATGAAGCAGAAGCCGCGTACGTATTTAAATGACTATGTGAAAGAAAAAGGTTTTAATAAGAACTAAAGCAAACCTCTCCGGTTCGGAGAGGTTTTCATGTTTCACGTGTAACATATTCCGACAAATAGAGACATGTTGTCACAAATAAATGGCGAATGATCGGGAGACAATGATAAGCATGTGAGCGGCTTTGGAGAAAAAATAGGGGATCAGTGATACGATGAGAATGAGGTGGTAGGGATGATTTCATTAAGTATATTAGATCAATCTCCGGTATCAGAAGGCAGCTCTGCAGAAACAGCATTGCAGCAAACCGTTGCGCTTGCGCAAGCTGCTGAGGACCTTGGATATAAGAGATTTTGGGTGTCTGAACACCATTTTTCAAAGCGGCTGGCAGGATCAAGCCCAGAAGTGCTGATTAGTCATATAGCGGCGAAAACGGATCGAATCCGTGTTGGGTCAGGCGGCGTCATGCTGCCGCACTACAGCGCTTATAAAGTAGCTGAGAATTTCCGTGTGCTGGAAGGGCTGGCACCGGGAAGAATTGATCTGGGGCTTGGCAGAGCACCAGGTGGAATGCCGATTGCATCATGGGCGCTGAATGACGGCGGGAAGCGGAATGCCGATCAGTATCCGCAGCAAATCGAGGAGCTGACCATGTATTTGCATGATTTGGCGGATGACAAACATCGTTTTCCGAATCTGACGGCAGCGCCGCATATTTCAACCGCACCTGATGTGTGGCTGCTTGGCTCATCTGGAGAAAGCGCGCTGCTTGCCGCTGATTCGGGTGCTGGCTATATGTTTGCCCACTTTATCAATGGGGAGGGCGGTGAGGATACAGTCAGGCAGTATAAAAGACGATTCAATCCGTCTGTATTAGGAGACACGCCCCGAGCGGCAGTCGCTGTTTTCGTTCTTTGTGCTGACACGGAGGAGAAGGCAGAGGAGCTTGCGGCTGTGCTTGATTTTACGCTTTTAGCAGGGGAGCAGGGCATTCCTTTAAAAGGTGTTCCTTCGTATGAAGCTGTTCGGAAAAATACGTACTCCCCTTATGAACAGAGACGTATTGCTGATAATCGAAATCGAATGATTGTCGGCACGAAAGAACAGGTGAAGGAGCAGCTGCTGGCTTTGAGTAAAGCGTATGAAACAGAGGAAATCATGGCGGTGACCATCACACACCATTTTGAAGATAAGCTCCATTCTTACCGCTTGCTGCAGGAGGCATTTGCGAATTAATAGCTGAAAAAGCCCCGCCGAATTGAAGTGACCCCTGTCAAGTAGACAGTGTTAAAAAGATACTAAGCAGCCTGAGTCCTGT
>NZ_JALAMO010000024.1 GCF_026790065.1 Bacillus sp. N13C7
TTAGTTTTCAAAGAACTTTGTGTGCTTCTCTCGAAGCGACTACTTAATAGTAACATTTTTAGTTAACTAGGTCAATACTTTTTTGAAAAAGTTTTTAACTAGTTATGAGTGTGTCTTTTAAAAGACAACAGAAATGATTATACCATAATTCTTATAGCTGTAAAGGGGTTTGATACAAAAAAGCGCAGCTGCTTCAGCTGCGCTTTTTCTTACGCTTCTTCTTGTGTTTCTTCTTGCTCATCTTCTTCGTTTTTCTCTACTAATGCTACTGTAGCGACATGCTCTTCTTCAGCCATTCTGATGAGGCGCACACCTTGTGTGACACGTCCAGTAATTGAAATATCATTGATGTCCATTCTAATGAGTACGCCGCTGGCTGTAATAATCATTAGATCCTCTTCGCCTTTAGTGGCTTTCACTGTTACTAATTGGCCGTTGTTCTCAGTAATTTTAGCTGTTTTGAGTCCTTTTCCGCCCCGGCTTTGGGTTCTGTACTCTTCGGCCGGAGTTCGTTTTCCGTAACCTTTTTCAGTTACAATAAGGACATGTGATTCTTCCTCTAATATCTCCATGCCGACAACAACATCGTCGTCTGTAAGAGTAATGCCTTTAACGCCTGCAGCCGTTCTACCCATTTCCCGGACATCTGTTTCATCGAAACGGATCAGCAATCCGTTTTTCGTACCGATGATGATTTGTTTTGTGCCGTCAGTCAGACGCACACCCATCAGTTCATCATCCTCACGAAGACTGAGGGCAATTAAACCATTGTTCCGGATATTAGCAAACTGGGACAGCGAAGTTCGTTTTGAAACCCCATGCTTTGTTGTGAAGAAAAGGTACAGATCCTCATTGAATTCAGTGACTGGAATAATCGCATTAATCCATTCACCCTTTTCTACTTCCAGTAGGTTAATGATCGGGATTCCTTTTGCTGTTCTGCCGTATTCAGGGATTTCATACCCTTTTGCACGATACACTTTCCCTTTGTTCGAGAAGAAGAGAATCGTGTCATGAGTTGAGGTTGAGATCAAATGCTCAACGAAATCATCTTCGTTTGTTCCCATTCCCTGCACGCCTTTTCCGCCCCGTTTTTGACTGCGGTAAGTTGATGCAGGAAGACGTTTGATGTATCCGTTGTGTGTCAGAGTGACTACGATATTTTCCCTCTCAATGAGATCTTCATCTTCAATTGTCTCTAATCCAGAAGTGACGATCTCCGTACGTCTTTCATCGTTAAAACGCTCTTTGATTTCTGTGAGTTCTTCACGGATGATCTCAAGCACTTTATATTCATTTGCCAGGATGTCTTTTAGCTCTGCAATTAATTTAACAAGAGATTGGTATTCTTCTTCGATCTTTTCGCGTTCCAGTCCTGTTAAACGCTGCAGCCTCATATCGAGGATCGCTTGTGCTTGCTTCTCTGTCAGTGAGAACTGTTCAATTAAACCTGTTCTCGCGATTTCAGCCGTTTGAGAATTACGGATGAGGGAAATAACTGCATCGAGATGATCCAGAGCTACTCTCAAACCTTCCAAGATGTGAGCTCTTGCTTCCGCTTTACGTAATTCATAAGCTGTACGGCGTCTGATGACGACTTTTTGATGGTCAAGGTAATGCTCAAGGCATTGCTTAAGATTTAAAACTTTCGGCTGACCGTCAACAAGTGCAAGCAGGTTAATGCCAAAAGATGTTTGAAGAGCAGTTTGTTTATATAGGTTGTTCAGAATAACATTTGCATTGGCATCGCGTCTGATTTCAATGACAATTCTCATACCTGTACGATCTGATTCATCACGCAGATCTGTGATGCCCTCTATCTTCTTGTCCCTAACGAGATCAGCGATTTTTTCGATTAATTTTGCCTTGTTTACTTGGTAAGGAATCTCGGTAACGATAATTCGTTCTTTACCTGAAGATGTTTGTTCGATCTCAGCTTTTGCCCGAATTGTAATAGAGCCTCGGCCGGATTCATATGCTTTCCGGATACCGCTGCGTCCCAAGATTTGACCAGCAGTCGGGAAATCAGGACCTGGGATGACTTCCATCAGCTCTTGAATTGTAATATCCGGATTCTCACTGACCGCAAGTACGCCGTCAATAATTTCACCGAGCTGGTGCGGAGGAATGTTTGTTGCCATACCAACCGCAATGCCGGCAGCACCGTTTACGAGCAGATTCGGGAACCTTGAAGGCATAACGACAGGTTCTCTTTCCGATCCGTCATAGTTGTCCTGATAATCGATTGTGTCTTTTGTGATGTCTCGCAGTATTTCCATCGAAATTTTAGACATTCTTGCTTCTGTATAACGCATGGCAGCCGCTGAGTCCCCGTCAACAGAACCGAAGTTTCCGTGGCCGTCAACTAGCATATAACGGTAGTTGAAATCCTGCGCCATTCTGACCATGGATTCATATACCGCTGAATCACCGTGCGGGTGGTATTTCCCGATAACTTCTCCGACGATACGAGCAGACTTTTTATAAGGCTTGTCACTCGTCATGCCTAAATCATTCATTGCGTATAAAATCCGTCTATGAACCGGTTTTAAACCGTCACGAACATCCGGAAGAGCACGGGACACAATAACGCTCATTGCATAATCCAAGAAGGACGTACGCATTTCCTGACTGATATTTATTTCACGAACTTGTGGTGTGTTTTGTTCACTCATTAAAAAACCTCCCTGAAGTATCACATGAAATATGTGGGAGTAGATTGTCCATTATGATCTTCAATACGAATTCACTATTCTCCATTATATCAATAAACTTATGATTATACACATTAAATTGCTAGAATATATAGGTATTACAAGCATTGCTGCGTCTGATCTTGTTCAGAAAAAAGCCTTATTTCTTATTGGAAATAAGGCTTTTATGATTAGATGTCAAGATTTTTAACGTATCTCGCATTAGCTTCTATGAAGTTTCGGCGCGGTTCTACTTTGTCACCCATCAGCATTTCAAATGTCTCATCCGCATCCATTGCATCTTCTAGAGTTACCTGGAGAAGCGTTCTAGAGCTTGGATCCATGGTTGTCTCCCATAGCTGGGTGGCATTCATTTCACCAAGACCTTTGTACCGCTGCAACCCAGGCTTAGGCGTTTGAGGAAGAGTTTTCAAGAGCTCCTCAAGCTCCTTGTCATTGTATGCATATTCAACACGTTTTCCTTGCTGAACCTTGTAGAGCGGCGGCTGCGCAATATACACGTAGCCATTTTCGATAATTTGGCGCATATATCTGTAAAAGAACGTTAACAACAGTGTTCTGATGTGCGCGCCATCAACGTCGGCATCTGTCATAATGACAACTTTGTGGTAACGGGCTTTCTCCAGGTTGAAATCTTCCCCGATACCTGTGCCGAGCGCTGTGATCATAGAGCGAACTTCGTTGTTAGACAGAATTTTATCCAGTCTGGCTTTTTCAACGTTCAGGATTTTACCTCTAAGCGGCAAAATAGCTTGGAAATGTCTATCGCGTCCTTGTTTAGCTGATCCTCCGGCAGAGTCACCCTCTACGATATATAACTCAGAGATGCTCGGGTCTTTCGAAGAGCAGTCCGCTAACTTACCGGGAAGGTTTGAGATTTCCAAAGCGCTCTTGCGGCGTGTCAATTCACGCGCTTTTTTTGCAGCCATTCTTGCTCTTGCCGCCATTAAACCTTTTTCGACAATTTTTTTGGCCGCATCTGGATTTTCCAGCATAAATGTTTCCAATGCTGCAGAAAATAACGTATCGGTGATCGTCCGCGCTTCTGAGTTGCCTAGTTTTGTTTTCGTTTGGCCTTCAAACTGCGGATCAGGGTGTTTGATTGAAATAATCGCTGTAAGCCCTTCTCTTACGTCATCTCCGCTTAGATTTGGGTCATTCTCTTTAATAAGCCCTTTTTTTCTGGCGTAGTCGTTGATAACACGAGTCAGGCCCGTTTTGAAGCCAGCTTCGTGGGTACCGCCTTCGTACGTGTTAATGTTGTTTGTAAACGAGTAAATGTTGCTTGTGTAGCTGTCATTGTATTGCAAAGCCACTTCAACCGTAATGCCGTCCTTTTCGCCTTCAATGTAAATTGGCTCTTCATGGACAACTTCTTTAGAACGGTTTAAATACTCTACATAACTTTTAATTCCGCCTTCGTAATGGTATTCATTTTTGCGCTCTTGTCCTTCACGTTTATCTTCAATCGTGATGTTGACGCCTTTTGTCAAAAAGGCTAATTCGCGCACACGATTAGCAAGCAGATCATAATCATACTCTGTTGTTTCCGTGAAAATCTCAGGATCCGGCACAAAGTGTGTCGTCGTTCCCGTATGATCTGTCTCACCGATGACCTCTAGATCTGAAACCGGAACCCCGCGTTTATAGGTTTGGCGGTGGATTTTACCGTCGCGGTGTACCGTCACATCAAGCTCCGTTGAAAGCGCGTTTACGACTGATGCACCTACACCGTGCAATCCTCCGGACACTTTATAACCGCTTCCGTCAAATTTTCCTCCGGCGTGAAGCACTGTCATAATGACCTCTACAGCAGGACGGCCCATTTTTTCATGAATACCGACTGGAATACCCCGGCCATTATCTGTCACCGTAATGCTATTGTCTTTTTCGATTTGGATATTGATGTCCGTACAATAACCGGCGAGAGCTTCGTCAATACTATTGTCGACAATTTCCCATACCAGATGGTGAAGGCCTTTGCTGTTTGTTGAACCGATATACATCCCCGGTCTTTTACGAACAGCTTCTAATCCTTCTAATACCTGTATCTGATTTTCATCATAACTGTTTTGCTGCTGTTCCATAGCCACGTCATTCACCTACACTTTTCTAAACGATATATTCGTGATAAAAATTTCTAAGAATCTATTTCAAACATAAATTGCGCACGTTTTTTTAATGTGCTGGAAGATAAGGGAGAGTAATATATATTCTGAACCGTGACTACGATAGATTTGGGCGTGCCATTTACGGAAGGCACCACCTTGTGTTTCTGTTTTTTCAGAAATTCTTCAACAATAGGCGACATGTTGGCTTTAAAGTCAAAAATGCCGACAATATCTCGTGTTGAAACCACAAAGTCATCACCTAAATGAATATACAATTGCCCACCTCATTTCTTCACTTCACTAACGCACCATTTTGCACACGGAACATTCCTGCTTGACGTAAGGTTTCGTGATCAATGCCATCAACGCTTGTCGTTGTGACAAACGTTTGTACGCGGCCTTGGATCGTATGAAGCAAGTGTGACTGGCGATAATCATCCAGTTCACTCAGTACATCATCCAATAGTAAAATGGGGTATTCTCCAATTTCTTCATGGATCAGGTCAATCTCCGCCAGCTTAAGGGATAATGCCGTCGTTCTCTGCTGCCCTTGAGAACCGTACGTCTGCACATCGCGTCCGTTTACATAGAAAAGAACATCATCACGATGAGGCCCTGACAGCGTGACACCGCGATCAATTTCTTTTTCTCTTAATTTAGAAAACGCTTCTTGGTAGCTATCTCCTATTTTCGACAAGTCTGCAGGATCTGATACCTCAAGAGCCGTATGGTACTTCAGGGTCAGCTCTTCAAGCCCTCTGGAAATGCCCGCATGAATAGGCTGTGCCCACTTTTCGAGCTGAGCTGTAAACTGCAGGCGTTTTACGACAACTTTTGCCGCAACTTCTACAAGCTGATCGGTCAAAACATCAAGCATCGTTCTGTCGGTTTGTTTTCTCGTTTGCAGCTGCTTCAAAAAATGATTTCGCTGGGAAAGGATTTTCTGGTAAAGAGAAAGATCATGAAGATAGACAGGAGAAACCTGTCCGATTTCCATGTCAAGAAACCGCCTTCTCACTTGAGGGCTTCCCTTTACAAGATTTAAATCTTCCGGAGCAAACATGATGGTATTGAGGGCCCCGACATACTGGCTGAGCTTTTGCTGTTCAATATGATTGACCTTGCCCTTTTTACCCTTTTTGGAGATGACGAGCTGCATCGGGATCGCCCCGTTTTGCTTCATCACTCTTCCCTCTATTTTAGCATAGTCTTTGTCCCACCGTATAAGTTCTTTGTCATTTGATGTCCGATGCGATTTCGCCATGGACAAGACATAGATCGCCTCCATGAGGTTTGTTTTCCCCTGGGCGTTCTCTCCGATGATCACATTTACTTTATTTTCAAATTGAAGTTCAGCATGGTCGTAGTTGCGGTAAGATGTCAGTTCTAAGTTCTGGATATACAATCAGTGTCACCCGCTTTAATTGACGACTTGAAATGAACCAAATCCTTCAATCTCTACCACATCTCCAACATACAGCTTTCTGCCGCGGCGATTGTCCGGCTCGTTGTTCACAAGCACTTCATGTTCACTTAAAAACCACTTCGCCATACCGCCTGACTGAATGACATCGGCTAATTTCAAGAATTGTCCGAGTGTAATCATTTCTGTATCAATTGAAATCGGATTTGCCATTATATCGACCTCTTTCAAATATCACTAATATCTAATTGTACTAAAAAAAAACGAATTAGGGAAAGGGAAAACTTGTCGGAGCAGACACCGAATAGAAAAGCTGCCGAAGGGGTCGGCAGCAGTGTATCGGATTAATAGGTTCTGACAGGAAGGATAAGCTGTACAATCGTTTCATCATTCGGCGTGCGAATTAAGAAAGGTCTCATTGCACCTGTAAAGCTTACGCGTATTTCTGCTCCTTCAAGCACCTTTAGTGCATCCAGCATATATTTTGGACTAAAAGAGATATTTAATTCCTCACCTTCAATTTGATCCGCAGCAATTGCTTCCACAACTTTACCGATTTCCGGCGAATTGGAAGAAATTTCAATGGATTCAGCCGGTTTTGCAGACAGTTTTACAACGTTGTTGCGTCCCTCTCTAGCTAAAAGAGATGCACGATCAATGGCTTGAAGGAATTCTTTTGTATTCACAATGATTTCTGTTTTGCTGTCTTGCGGAATCAGGCTGGTTGTGTCTGGATAGTTTCCGTCCAGAAGCCGCGAGAAGAACAAGACGTTTTTCGCTTTAAACAGAACTTGAGTTTCTGTGATCACGATATCTACAAGTTCTTGGTTGTCATCCAAAATCTTGCTGAGTTCAGTCAGGCTTTTTCCCGGAATAACAACGTTATATGATCTGTCTTCTGGAATATCAAGTTTTGCTTTTCTTAATGCAAGACGGTGACTATCCGTTGCAGTGCATAATAATTCACTTTGCTCCACCTTCCAGTTTACACCTGTCAAGATAGGGCGTGTTTCTGAGGTGGACACTGCGAATACTGTTTGTCTGATTAGATTTTTTAACAAATCAGTTGGGATCTGGATCGCATGATGTTCTTCAATCTGCGGCAAGTGCGGATACTCATCAGCATCAAGCCCATTTAGATTAAACTCAGCCTTGCCAGAACGAATAATCGTCAAATACTGATTTTGCACTTCGATTTCTACAGTTGCCATCGGCAGTTTTTTTACGATTTCACTAAAGAAGCGGGCTTGTAAAACGATGCTTCCGGGCTGTTCAATTGTGACGATTTCTTTATCTCCTTCTTCTTTTGGAATGAAGGATTCAATAGAAATATCTGAATCACTTCCTGTAAAGGATACTCCGTCATCTGATGCAACGATTTTAATACCAGTCAAAATCGGAATAGTCGTTCTGGATGAAACTGCTTTTAATACATCTTGGACACTTTCAACAAGACGATCTTTTTGAATCGTGAATTTCATTTTTATCCTCCTAACGGATAATGGATTAATATATATATTTTTAAAAAAATAGTAGAAGTAATAGTAGGGCCTGTGGATTTGTGGATAAGTTGTGAAAAAGACAGGAAACACAGCCTATCCACATGTGGACAGACTGTGTATGACTCCTGAAAAGTTATTCACACTTTCCCCGAATAATCCTCGTTCCTGCTATTTAAGCTGTTCTTTAATTTCTTTAACATGCTGCTGAAGCTGTTCATCGTCTGCCAGCAGTTTTGAAATTTTTTCATGCGCATGAATAACGGTCGTATGGTCGCGGCCTCCAAACTCTTCACCGATTTTAGGAAGAGAGGAATCAGTCATTTCCCTTGATAGGTACATAGCGATTTGACGCGGGAAAGCTACTGATTTTGTCCGTTTTTTTGCTTTGAAATCTTCGAGCTTAATATTAAATTGCTGGCCTACTACCCTCTGAATTTCTTTTATCGTAATGACTTTCGGTTTTGAAGAAGGAATAATATCCTTCAGCGCTTCAGCGGCAAGATCAGCATTAATATCTTTATTAATTAAAGATGAGTAAGCAACTACTCTGATTAATGCTCCTTCAAGTTCCCGAATATTGCTGTCGATTTGATTTGCGATGTAAAGCATAACCTCGTTTGGAATATCGAGGCCTTCCGCTTTGGCTTTTTTTCTTAAAATCGCAATTCTCGTCTCCAAATCAGGCGGCGTAATATCCGTAATCAGGCCCCATTCAAAACGTGAGCGCAATCTGTCTTCAAGTGTCGGAATCTCTTTTGGCGGTCTGTCACTTGAAATGACGATTTGTTTGCTTTCTTCGTGCAATGTGTTAAATGTATGGAAAAATTCTTCCTGGGTTTGTTCTTTCCCCGCTAGAAATTGAATATCATCTATCAAAAGCACATCAACATTTCGATAGCGATTGCGGAAATCGACGGCTTTATTATCTCGGATAGAGTTGATGAATTCGTTTGTAAATTTCTCAGAAGACAGATAAACCACTTTGGCAGAAGGATTATGATCTATTACATAATGGCCGATTGCATGCATTAAGTGTGTTTTCCCTAAGCCGACGCCCCCATAGATAAATAAAGGGTTGTATGCTTTTGCTGGTGCTTCCGCTACCGCAAGAGAAGCTGCGTGTGCAAATCGGTTTCCAGATCCGATGACAAAAGTATCAAAAGTATATTTTGGATTGAGCATGTTTTGAGGAAAATCAGATGTTTCTTCTTTAACCGCTTTTTTGACTTGCGGTTTTGGCATAAAGTCTTCAACATCTTGATTTTGGGGAATGACAAATTTAATGCTCAATTCTTCCCCGGTTAATTCATATATAGTATCTGCAATCAGATGCAAGTATCTGGACTCCAGCCAGTCTCTGGCAAATTCATTAGGAGCAGTGATCGTCAATGTATCTCCCTGCAGTGAGTGGGCTTTGGTGGATTTCATCCAAGTCTCAAAACTCGGTTTGCTCAACTTTTTTTCGATTTGAGCAAGGGCTTGATTCCACAGGTCTAATATATTTTCCATCTTCCGGCACGTCCCTCCTTTTCGTAGAAAATGTTGTCTTTCTCTGTTATAGAACACAAAAAAAGAGCAAATGGCGCTGGCCATTCGTACACATTAATTGTTGAAAACATATAATATAGTAGATAAATAGCTTTTCGACAAATTTCACAACTTGTGGACAACCTTCTACACAAGCTGTGTGAAATCAATCCACAACTTATCCACACTTTGTGGATAAAGGAAGAAGGCAAGATTAGTAATCAAGAGTTAAAACACAAATATAATACCAAAATAAACGAGAGCTTGCAATGGTTGTCACAATCTTATCCACAAAGCGGACAACCTGTTGAAAAAATCTTGTCCACAGGGGTTGGTAATGTGAAAATGTTGTCGATAACCTCTGTGGATATTAAAAAAAGGCGAAAAAGATATCCACACATCGTGATTTTAGAGGTAAATTGTTTGGATTTGACTTTTTTTCGTTAAATTAAGGAATCTGAAAAATAAGGTTTCGAAAGTTGAAAAGGTATGGTATCCTATTATGGTTGCAAGAAATAAACGCACTAGTGAAGTTGACAATGAATAGGTAACGCAAATATAATAAGTAAGACTGTCTTTAACAGCTATTCCTCGAGGGAGGTGTCATAAATGAAAAGAACATTCCAACCGAATAACCGTAAACGCAGTAAAGTTCATGGCTTCAGAAGCCGTATGAGTTCAAAAAACGGTCGTCTAGTTTTAGCACGCCGTCGCCGCAAAGGCAGAAAAGTATTATCAGCTTAGGCCACTGAATAATGTCAGTGGTCTTTTTTCACGTTATGGGAAAAGATAGATGTGATGCATAATGAACCGGGGCATGCTTCCTGGTTCTGGTGCATCTCATTTTCATAATAAATTTTTAAAAGTTTCTGCCAGCCAGTATGGAGTGAGTCAATTGAAGAAGCGAAATCGTTTAAAGAAAAATGAAGACTTTCAAAAAGTGTTTAAGCAGGGGACATCCGTAGCGAACCGCCAGTTTGTCTTATATACGCTTGATCAGCCTGAAAACGATGAGCTGCGTGTCGGGCTTTCCGTCAGCAAAAAAATTGGCAACGCTGTGATGCGAAATCGCATCAAACGTTTGATTCGGCAGGCTTTTCTTGAAGAGAAAGAGAGACTGAAGGAAAAGGATTACATCATTATTGCCAGAAAACCGGCGAGCCAGCTGACATATGAGGAAACGAAAAAAAGTCTGCAGCATCTATTCAGGAAGTCTTCTTTATATAAGAAATCTTCGTCAAAGTAAGCATTGCGACTGCTTTCTTACTACTTTTAAAAGCGCTTCCTTTCTGGTTGATCAGAAAAAGACACCATTTAAAACTGAAAGATGCTAAAATACATACAAGTATGCTTTGCAATAAAAGAGAGTAAAGATTAATTATAGGAGGAAATGTTGTTGAAAAGGAGAATAGGGTTGCTATTAAGTATGGTTGGCGTATTCATGCTTTTGGCTGGATGCTCGAGTGTGAAAGAGCCGATCACTGCAGATAGTCCGCATTTTTGGGACAAGTACGTAGTATATCCATTGTCTGAGCTCATTACGTATGTAGCGAAATTGACGGGAGATAACTATGGACTTTCAATTATTCTTGTTACCATTTTAATTCGTTTATTAATTTTACCGCTGATGATTAAGCAGCTGAGAAGTTCGAAAGCGATGCAGGCTTTACAGCCGGAAATGCAAAAGCTTAGAGAAAAATACAGCTCAAAGGATCAAAAAACTCAGCAAAAGCTTCAGCAGGAAACCATGGCTTTATTCCAAAAGCATGGTGTCAATCCGTTAGCGGGATGTTTCCCGATTTTAATCCAAATGCCGATTTTAATTGGATTCTATCATGCGATCATGAGAACGCAGGCAATTTCAGAGCATAGTTTCTTATGGTTTGACTTAGGAGAAAAAGATCCTTACTATATTCTTCCTATCGTTGCCGGTGTCGCTACATTTGTTCAGCAAAAGCTGATGATGGCGGGCAACGCGCAGCAAAATCCGCAAATGGCGATGATGCTTTGGATTATGCCAATTATGATTATCGTATTTGCGATCAATTTCCCGGCGGCACTTTCTCTTTATTGGGTAGTCGGTAACTTGTTTATGATTGCGCAAACTTTCCTCATCAAAGGACCTGATATTAAAAAAGATCCTGAACCGCAAAAGGCCGGAGGAAAGAAAAAGTGAGGAATGTGACTGCTGCAGGGCGAAATGTCGATGAAGCAGTACAGTCCGGATTGCAAGAGCTGGAATTAACGAAGGATAAGGTAGAAATCACCGTTATCGAAGAGGGAAACAAAGGGTTTCTCGGTATTTTCGGCAAAAAGCCGGCGGTCGTAAAGCTTGTTGAAAAGATAGATCCGATTCAGCAAGCGAAGTCTTATCTTCAGGGGATTGCCGAAGCCATTGCCGGGAAGTCTGATGTGACTGTTCAAGAAAGTAAAAAGACAGTACGTTTCCATATAACTGGTGAAAAAGCGGCATTGTTGATTGGGAAAAGAGGACAAACCTTGAATGCCCTTGAAACTTTGACACAGCTTGTCCTTAATCGGTATCCAGGCCAATATAAAAATGTGACGGTGGATGCAGAAAATTATCGTTTGAAAAGAAAAGATACACTGAGTCAGCTGGCTATCAGGCTTGCAGACCAGGTTTTGAAAACGAAAAAGGCAGTTCATCTTGAACCTATGCCATCCAGTGAAAGAAAAATCATTCATGATACTCTTTCTGGATATGCAAATCACCAGATCAAAACGTATTCAATGGGTGAAGGCGAAAATCGTCATCTCGTTATTTCCCATAAAAGATAGCATAAAACCGAAGTCCGGTAAAAATCGGATTTCGGTTTTTTTATATGAAAAAATCTATTTTTCCTAGTAATATCAAGCTTTTGCCGTTTAAGTTTTTTCTTTTTAGGTGTATCCTGTTGATAAAAAGGAAGTTCAGGAAATAAAATTAATTGTTATTCACATGTGGATAAGTTAAAGTAATAAGGGGCGAATTCCTAATTCTGTGGATAACACGTCTTCCACTTCGAACCAAACTATGTTATCTTTTAGTTTTGGCATAATAAAAATTTTTTTATATAGATGAAAGTATAAGTAAAGAGAGGTGAACAGCATGGATACAATTGCAGCAATTTCCACACCGATGGGTGAAGGCGCGATTGCGATTGTGCGGTTGAGCGGACCAGAGGCAATTCAAATCGCAGATAAAATTTATAAAGGGCCGAAGGGGAAAACACTTAGCTCGGTCGAATCACATACGATTCATTATGGTCATATCGTAGACAGACCTTCGGATCGTGTCGTTGAGGAAGTAATGGTATCAGTGTTAAAGGCACCGAGAACTTTTACACGTGAAGATGTCATCGAAATTAACTGTCACGGGGGAATTGTGACTGTGAACCAAGTGCTTCAGCTCGCATTGAGAGAGGGAGCGAGACTTGCTGAGCCGGGGGAATTTACGAAACGTGCGTTTTTAAACGGCCGAATCGATCTTTCACAGGCGGAAGCGGTTATGGACTTAATCAGAGCGAAAACGGATCGGGCAATGAATGTCGCCATGAATCAAATGGAAGGGCGTCTTTCTGCTTTGGTGCGCCGTTTGCGCAGTGAGATTTTAGAAACACTGGCTCATGTTGAGGTAAATATCGATTATCCGGAGTACGATGATGTAGAAGAAATGACGCATCAGCTTTTGGTTGAAAAGGCAACAGCCGTGAAAAAAGAAATCGAGGCGCTGCTGAGGACCTCTGAGCAAGGGAAAATCTTGCGTGAAGGTCTTTCTACTGTCATTATCGGCCGGCCGAATGTAGGAAAATCATCACTTTTGAACAGTCTCGTTCATGAAGCGAAAGCTATTGTCACCGATATTCCCGGAACGACTCGGGATGTAATTGAGGAATACGTCAATGTAAGAGGTGTTCCGCTTCGTCTGGTTGATACAGCAGGTATTCGTGAAACAGAGGATATTGTAGAACGAATCGGTGTTGAACGTTCTCGCCAGGTTCTAAAGGAAGCAGATCTGATTTTACTTGTGCTTAATTATAGTGAAGAGCTTTCTGAAGAAGACGTGAAGCTTTTTGAAGCCGTTGAGGGCATGGACGTTATCGTGATTATGAATAAGACTGACCTTGAGGCGAAGATCGACACTGAGCGTGTCCGTGAGCTTGCCAATGGACGTCCAGTTGTTACGACATCTCTTTTAAAAGAGGAAGGCATCAATGATCTGGAAGAAGCGATTCAGTCGCTGTTCTACACGGGTGCCATTGAAAGCGGAGATCTGACTTATGTCAGCAATACACGTCATATTTCTATTTTACAGCAAGCAAAACGTGCCATTGAAGATGCGCTTAGCGGCATTGAACAGGATGTCCCGATCGACATGGTGCAAATTGACCTTACAAGATGCTGGGAGCTTTTAGGCGAGATCATCGGAGATTCCGTCCACGAAAGCTTAATTGATCAGCTCTTTTCACAATTCTGTTTAGGAAAATAATAAAAGGAGGAACAAGAATCATGGGGTATGAAGCAGGCCAATACGATGTGATTGTGATTGGCGCCGGGCATGCCGGTGTTGAGGCTGCCCTCGCATCTGCACGCCAAGGCGCCAAAACGCTTGTCTTGACCATCAACTTAGATATGGTTGCATTTATGCCATGTAATCCGTCTGTCGGCGGCCCCGCAAAAGGGATTGTCGTCCGCGAAATTGACGCGCTAGGCGGAGAAATGGGCAGAAACATCGATAAAACGCATATTCAAATGAGAATGCTGAATACTGGAAAAGGTCCTGCGGTCCGTGCATTGCGTGCGCAAGCAGACAAATTCCAATATCAGCACGAAATGAAAAATACGCTTGAAAAAGAACCAAACTTAACATTGCTCCAAGGAATAGTGGAGCGGCTGATCGTTGAAGACGGCGAATGCCGCGGTGTGATTACACAAACCGGCGCACATTATCGTGCGAAAGCAGTTGTCATGACAACAGGGACATATTTAAGAGGACGAATCATCCTTGGCGATCTGTCTTACTCAAGCGGTCCGAACAACCAGCAGCCTTCTATTAAGCTTTCTGAGCATTTGGAGGAACTGGGGTTTGACCTTGTTCGGTTTAAAACAGGTACGCCGCCTCGCGTCAAAAGTGACACGATTGATTACAGCAAAACGGAAATTCAGCCTGGTGACGAAGTGCCGCGCGCTTTCTCATATGAAACAGTGGAGTATATTACAGATCAGCTCCCTTGCTGGCTGACATATACGAGCCCTGAGACACATGAGATTATTGACAGCAACCTGCATCGTTCACCGATGTATTCCGGTATGATTAAGGGTACAGGCCCAAGATACTGCCCATCCATTGAGGATAAAGTGGTCCGTTTTAATGATAAACCGCGCCACCAAATCTTCCTTGAACCGGAAGGCAGAAATACGCAGGAAGTCTATGTCCAAGGATTATCTACAAGTCTTCCAGAAGATGTACAGCAGAGAATGCTTGCAACGATTCCGGGTCTTGAAAACGTGCAAATGATGAGAGCCGGCTATGCGATCGAGTACGATGCGATTGTACCGACACAGCTATGGCCGACACTTGAAACGAAAAAAATCGCAAACCTTTATACTGCAGGCCAAATTAACGGAACATCCGGTTATGAGGAGGCTGCGGGACAAGGCATTATGGCGGGAATCAATGCAGGTCGAAAAGCGCTTGGAAAAGAAGAAGTGATTCTGAGCCGTTCTGACGCTTACATTGGTGTTCTGATTGATGACCTTGTGACAAAAGGAACAAATGAACCATACCGTCTTTTGACATCACGTGCTGAATACAGATTGCTTCTCCGTCATGACAATGCTGATTTGCGTCTGACAGAAATCGGACACCGCATTGGATTGATTTCTGATGAGCGCTATGCTGCTTTCGAAAAGAAAAAAGCGGCAATTGAAGCGGAGAAAAAACGTCTGCATTCTGTGATTATCAAGCCGTCTCCGGAAAATCAAGAATATATCCGTTCTCTTGGCGGAAGCGAATTGAAAGATGGCGTTCGCGGCACAGACTTGATGAAACGTCCTGAAATGAACTATGAAACAGTCACAAAACTGGCGCCGCCAGAAGTGCCGGTTCCTCAAGACGTGGCAGAACAAGTAGAAATCCAAGTGAAATATGAAGGATATATTGAAAAATCTCTTCAGCAAGTGGAGAAACTGAAGAAGATGGAAAATAAAAAAATTCCGGATCGAATTGATTATGACGCAATTAAAGGGATTGCGACTGAGGCGCGTCAAAAGCTGAAAAACGTGCGGCCTTTGTCTGTTGCCCAAGCTTCCCGCATTTCCGGTGTAAACCCGGCGGACATTTCAATTCTATTGGTATATTTAGAGCAGGGACGCATTGCGAAGATAGCCGAATAGAAAGGATGACGGCATGAATATTGAAGAATTCACTTCTGGTTTGGCGGAAAAAGGGATCTCCCTTTCTCCCCGTCAGCTGGAGCAATTTGAACTGTATTTCGACATGCTGGTTGAATGGAACGAAAAAATCAATCTGACTTCAATTACAGAGAAAAAAGAAGTGTATCTTAAGCATTTTTATGATTCCATTACAGCAGCTTTTTATGTCGACTTCAATCAGGTGAACACGATTTGTGATGTCGGAGCGGGAGCGGGTTTTCCGAGTCTTCCGATTAAAATATGCTTTCCGCACCTTCATGTCACAATCGTGGATTCACTAAACAAACGGATTACGTTTTTAGAGAAATTGTCTGAAGCTTTGCAATTGGAGAATACGACATTCTGCCATGACAGGGCTGAAACATTCGGACAGCGGAAAGACGTTAGGGAAAGCTATGATATTGTGACGGCGAGAGCAGTTGCAAGACTATCTGTTTTAAGTGAACTTTGCCTGCCTCTAGTGAAGAAAAACGGTTTATTTGTTGCTTTAAAAGCGGCATCAGCTGAAGAAGAACTGAATGCAGGTAAAAAAGCAATCACGACGCTTGGAGGAGAACTTGAGAATATCCATTCCTTTAAGCTGCCTATTGAAGAAAGCGATCGTAATATTATGGTGATACGCAAGACAAAAAATACACCTAAGAAGTATCCAAGAAAACCGGGAACTCCTAATAAATCGCCAATTGAAGGGTAATTTAGCCAGCCTGATATGACAATACCATCATATTTTCATCAAAATTGATGGATGTACAGCAGGAAAAACCATGAGAAAATAGAATTATAAAAATGGCAGTTTTTAAAGGTGGTGTAGGTACATGAAGCATTCATTCTCTCGTTTCTTCGGGCTTGGTGAGAAGGAACAGGAACCGGAGATTGCTGAACATGATACAAACAAAGAAGAGATTCTGGAAATACCGGTAAATGCTATCGTTCCCAACCGTTTTCAGCCACGCACCATTTTCTCAGATGAAAAAATCAAAGAGTTAGCAATGACCATTCATACACACGGCATTATTCAGCCGATTGTTGTCAGGCATACAGAAGAAGAAGGCCAATACGAACTCATTGCAGGTGAAAGACGCTGGAGAGCGGTGCAATCGCTCGAGTGGGAAAAGATTCCGGCAATTATTAAGGATTTTTCCGACACGGAAACCGCTTCTGTTGCGTTAATTGAAAACTTGCAGCGGGAAGAACTGTCTTCTATTGAGGAAGCGCATGCCTATGCTCGGCTTCTTGAACTGCATGATTTAACACAGGAAGCACTTGCACAACGTTTAGGAAAAGGGCAGTCTACAATTGCGAATAAGCTGCGGTTATTAAAGCTGCCTCAGCCGGTCCAAGACGCGATTATGGAGAAGAAAATCACCGAGCGTCATGCCAGAGCGCTGATTCCGCTGAAACAGCCTGAGCTCCAAGTTACACTGCTCACAGAGATTATTGAGAAAAGTCTAAATGTAAAGCAGACGGAAGACCGCGTGGTGAAAATGCTGGAGCAAGGTCAAAGAAAACCAAAGCCGAGGCGCAAAGCGTTCAGCAGAGATACAAGAATAGCAATGAACACGATTCGCCAGTCTCTATCAATGGTTGAAGACAGCGGTGTAAAATTGAATACGGAAGAAGAAGAATTTGAAGAGTATATTCAATTAACGATTCGCATACCAAAATAAAAGCTCTCCTGAAAAGCAGGAGAGCTTTTTATAATTGCACTAAAAGGAATTTAATTACTTTTAGTGTGTATTGTTATATTAGAATTCTTTTCTTTGAGCTTGTGGATAAATTCTTCTGTATGTCGCGGTGATATCACTGCATGTCCCCATCCCCCCTGATAATATACCGTGATGGCATGGCGAGAGCCGATCAGTCGAAACCCTGACCATAGCTTCTTTTTTTGAACCACTCTTTCAACTTTTTCGTAAGGAATTTGATGTTTGATCAGTCCGGCTTTAATGATCAGGTGGTGCTCCTTCAATAGATATCTCAGGTCAATAAAGCTCCAAATGATGAGCACATTTAAAAGAGTCAGCAGAGTGAAAATGATCCAACCGGAAACACTCATATTTACCAGTACGAAAGGAACAATGGCATCTGCCTGTATCAGTAATATGAGAAACACAATCATCAGCGTAACGGGTACATCTCTCTTTGTTTGATAAACCATTATCTCACCGTCCTGTTTCCGCGTTATGCACTGTTACTTCTTCTTTTTTTCTTTAAGAAATACCTTTTTTAAGTCAAAAAAACATAGAAATTGCAGAATTTATAAGGGAAAGCATAAAGCGTGCTTGAATTTTCAATTATTTCCCTTCTGAATCGGAACAAAATGATGAAAAAAATGAAACGCTTTAATCTTTTTTTGATAGAATAGAAGCAAGATAGTACATGTTCATGTGAAAGTAGGTGACATCGTGGGAAAAATCATAGCAATTACGAACCAAAAAGGCGGGGTCGGCAAAACAACGACGTCTGTCAACCTTGGGGCATGTTTGGCTTACATAGGGAAAAGGGTTCTGCTGGTAGATATTGATCCGCAGGGAAATGCGACAAGCGGATTAGGGATTGAAAAAGCCGATGTAGAGCAGTGTGTGTACGATATTTTAGTAGATGATGCAGATGTAATAGATATTATTAAAGCAACGACAGTAGAGAATTTGGACGTAATTCCAGCAACGATTCAGCTTGCCGGAGCTGAAATCGAGCTGGTTCCGACGATTTCAAGAGAAGTAAGACTAAAGAGGGCGCTTGAAGCAGTAAAGCAGAATTATGATTATATTATCATTGATTGTCCGCCGTCATTGGGACTCCTGACGATTAATGCGCTTACGGCCTCAGATTCCGTGGTGATTCCTGTACAGTGCGAATATTACGCCTTAGAAGGGCTCAGCCAGTTATTAAACACAGTACGCCTTGTGCAGAAGCACTTGAATACTGATTTAATGATTGAAGGAGTATTGCTGACAATGCTTGATGCACGGACAAATCTCGGCATTCAAGTTATTGAAGAGGTTAAAAAATATTTTAGAGATAAAGTATATAAGACGGTTATTCCGCGTAATGTCCGTCTGAGCGAGGCACCGAGTCACGGAAAACCCATCATTTTATACGATCCGCGGTCAAGAGGTGCGGAAGTATATTTAGATTTAGCAAAGGAAGTGGCTGCGAATGGCTAAAGGCCTTGGAAAAGGGATTAATGCGTTGTTTAATCAGGTCGATTTGTCTGAAGAGACAGTAGAAGAAATAAAAGTTGCCGATTTACGCCCTAATCCTTATCAGCCAAGAAAACACTTTGATGACGAGGCATTAGCTGAACTAAAAGAATCTGTGCTGCAGCATGGCATTCTTCAGCCGCTAATCGTCAGAAAATCTTTAAAAGGCTATGATATTGTTGCGGGTGAACGGCGTTTTCGAGCGGCAAAGCTGGCGGGCTTAGACACGGTTCCGGCGATTGTCCGTGAATTATCAGAGGCATTAATGAGAGAAATTGCTTTATTAGAAAACCTTCAGCGTGAAGATTTATCACCGCTTGAAGAGGCTCAGGCCTATGATTCATTACTGAAACACTTAGACCTCACGCAAGAACAGCTTGCCAAACGTCTTGGGAAAAGCAGACCGCATATTGCGAATCATTTAAGATTGCTGACACTTCCAGAAAACATTCAACAGCTTATTGCCGAAGGTACGCTTTCTATGGGACATGGACGCACGCTTCTTGGCTTGAAAAACAAAAATAAGCTTGAGCCGCTTGTTCAAAAGGTGATTGCAGAGCAGCTCAATGTCCGTCAGCTTGAGCAGCTGATTCAGCAGTTAAATCAGAATGTTCCACGTGAAACAAAGAAAAAAGAACCTGTGAAAGACGCGATTCTAAAGGAACGGGAATCCTATCTCCAAAATTATTTTGGAACAACTGTTAATATTAAAAGACAGAAGAAAAAAGGCAAAATTGAAATTGAATTTTTCTCTAATGAAGACCTTGACCGGATTTTAGAGCTTTTGTCTGAACGAGAATCGTAAATGAAGAAACCATCTTTCAAGTGAAGATGGTTTTTGTTTTATATTCGTCCGGTGAGTCTTTGCAGCGGGCTCAGGCGTTCCTGCCTCCACTCTGTCCGATCTGTTAAACTTAGTCCCTCAGCCAGAACATTTGCCATATTCATGACCAGGTTCAGCCTTGTATTTTGTAAAACAAAGTATTCCATAAAACCGCTCACATTCACAATTCCATTAATATGAAGATCTCCCACTTCAGGAAGGTCTTTTTGCACGCCGGCTCCGGGTTTTAATGGCCCGTCTCCAATCTGAAACGACCCTACACTTTTGACGCGTCCTAAGCATGCATCGACTGCAATAATAAATGGGTTTTTATGTAATTTTTGAATATCATTGATTTTATCCTTCATGTTCACAGCATGAACGGGGTCTGATAAGGTGCCATAGACGTGGAATCTGGAGAGCTGCATCTGATTAAGTTTCATTCCTACGAGCGGGCCTAATGAATCACCGGTTGAACGGTCTGTTCCGATACAAACCACAACAATTGGTTTGCCGGCAGCTTTACGTAAGGATGATGAAAGGATGGTTTGGATTTGTTTTGGTGCAGCTGCATCTGTATGTGAAACATATTGCTTTACTCGTTCCTGGGAGGAAAAAAGCCCGCCTTTTCGATTCATAGGTTTCACTTCCTTGTTATAGTAGGTAACAGAATAGCTATGGTGTTTGTGTAGATATGTAAGGTTGTTTACAGTATATCCAGCAGAACGTTCTTTTATGCTTTGTGTATGGTATCAAAATAGAGGAATGATATGAGTGGTTAGTTGGTTGCTTATACGTATTGTGCCCCGATGCCTCGATGATGATCAAGCTGTGGTCTGCTGACAAAACAGTTGATAATGAATAGATGTTTATATTGGGATAGGGCCATACCGAAAAAGGTTAGGATGCTGGGGAAGATGCATGCAGAGGGTCTTTCCTTATTTCCGCGGACAAACTAATATCCCATTTTAGACTGCCTTCATCGGCAGTATTTTTATGTGTATTTCGTATGATAATTTCACCTTGTGGCCAATGTCTGTGAAAATATGGCATGTTTGCTTTCTGTTATTTATATAGTAGCAATAACGGGAACAAGCTGAACTCTGTGCTATGAGGTGATGATGTTGTGGAGAGCCGGAATGAAGTGGATGCTGCTCATATTAGGGAGCCTGATCGGGGCCGGATATGCGAGCGGTCAGGAGATTTGGCAGTTTTTTGGGGCGGAAAGCGGCCTTGCTATTGTGTTGTTTACAATCATGTTCATTTTCACGTCTTATATTGTGATGAAAATCAGCTTTAAGGTTCAATCCACTCATTTTCTGCCGGTTCTGGAACATTTGATGGGACCATGGCTGGCGAAAGTTTATGATGTCCTCATCATTTTCTATTTGTTTTCGACGACTATGGTGATGATTGCCGGAGGCGGTGTGACACTTCAAATGTACAAGCTTCCTTTCTGGTGGGGAATCGCGCTGATTTGCATTGTGACAGTGTGTTTGTTTTTCTGGGATGTGAAAGGAATATTATCAGTGAATGGCATTTTAATACCTGTTTTAGTAGCGGGGCTGCTGTATGCGCTGATTTCCTTTCAGAGCACGCATCACCATACGTGGACGATTGATTTGACTCGGCAGTATAACTGGCCTGCAAGCATTACCTTTACCTCTTTAAACATCCTTTCAGTTGTCGCGATTTTATCCTCAGTTGGGAAAGAAATGAAAGGACTCGGAGAAGCGAAGATTGCAAGTGTGGCAAGCGGACTTATTTTTGGCGTGATCTCTTTTGTTTATAATGAAACGTTAGTGGAGCTGGCTGGCTCCCTTTCTCAGTTTGAAATACCGTTGTTTGCTGTTCTGGAGGGTGCGCCTTATCTTCTTTTTTTATGTATGACAGCGGTGCTGTGCCTGGCGATTTACACGACGACGGTAGCAGGGTTGCTGGGGCTGTCCAGCCGGCTGATGGCGTTTGTTCATTTGCCGAGATGGATGATTGTGTTGATTCTATTAGCGTTGATGGTGCCTTTTACTTCTTTCGGCTTTTCTGATTTGATCGCGTTTTTGTACCCGATATACGGGATGCTGAATTTGTATTTGTTGGTTTGTTTGCTGTTATATCCTATTTTGAGTAAATGGAAATAAGAGGATCTCTCTCTTTTCGGATATCTTGATTGCTCTTATGATCAGTTTTTTTGTACAATAGATACAGCAGTTTATGAAAAGAGGTGAAGGGTCTTGGCGGATAAAGACTTTGGCCTGAATGATGTTGTAGAAATGAAAAAACCGCATCCATGCGGCGCGAACAGCTGGAAAATTATACGCATGGGAATGGATATTCGAATTAAGTGTGAGGGATGTTCTCACAGTGTGATGATTCCGAGAAAAGAATTTGAAAGAAAACTAAAAAAAGTACTAATTAAGCATGAGGAGCCTACTTCGTAAAAGGCTGGCACTCATGCTTTTTCATATAGAAGGTAAGGAGAAGACGGCGATGAGCAAAGTGCATCAGTCAGCATGTCCGCTGAATTGCTGGGACAGCTGCGGCTTTTTGGTGACGGTTGATGACGGAAAGGTAACAAAAGTGGACGGAGATCCGAACCACCCGATTACGGAAGGCAAAATCTGCGGCCGCGGCAGAATGCTTGAGACAAAAACAAATTCGCCTGAGCGGCTTCGCTATCCGATGAAAAAACAAAATGGCGAGTTTGTGCGGATTTCCTGGGAGCAGGCGCTAGATGAAATTGCCGATAAGCTTCGGGAGATCAAGGAAACGTCAGAAACGACTGCTGTTTTGCACAGCCATGATTATGCCAATAACGGTTTGTTAAAAGCGCTAGATCAGCGTTTTTTTAATGGATATGGCGGCGTGACTGAAATTGTCGGGAGCATATGCTGGGGCTCCGGTATCGAGGCGCAAAGCTGGGATTTCGGACGTTCATATGGGCACGGCCCGCTTGATATTTACAACAGCAAGCATGTTGTGGTGTGGGGAAGAAATGTATCGAGAACGAATATGCACTTATACCATCATTTGCAGCAGGTAAAGAAAAAGGGTGCCACGCTTACAGTGATTGATCCGATCTTCAACCCGACTGCCAAGCTTGCAGACCGCTATATCTCTGTAAAGCCTGGAATGGATGGATGGCTTGCGGCGGCTGTGTTGAAGGTTCTGATTGAGACAGGAAGAACGGATGAGACGTTTATTTCTGAGCACTCTGTCGGTTTTGATGATGTAAAAGAGCTTTTGGACAGCGTTTCTTTAGAGGAGTTTATTGTGAAAACAGAAACTTCAATGGAGGAGCTGGAGTTTCTGGCTGGTTTGTATGCTGACGGCCCGGTGTCCACCTTTATGGGGCTTGGCATGCAGCGATATAAAAACGGCGGCGAAACGATTCGCTGGATTGATGCACTCGTTGCGGCAAGCGGAAATGTTGGAATCAAAGGCGGCGGCGCAAATTTCGGGAATGTCCAGGTTGGGGAGAGCTTTGCAAAAACGAAGCTGACACTGCCGGAATTAAAAACAACGTCGCGTTCGTTTTCAATGATGACACAGGCTGAAGAGGTGTTGACGGCTTCTGATCCAGCGATTGAGATGATCATTGTGACGTGCGGGAACCCGCTGACTCAGGTGCCGAATACCAATAAGGTAAGACAAGCGTTTGAAAACGTGCCAATGACGGTGGCGATTGATTCTATCATGACAGATACGGCAAAGCTGTGTGATTATGTGCTGCCGACAGCCACTGTTTTTGAAGAAGAGGATATCTACTATTCTAGTATGTATCATCATTACGTTCAGTACGGGAAGAAGCTTGTGGAGCCGCAAGGGGAAGCGAAGCCGGACAGCTGGATTTGGTCAGAGCTTGCAAAACGCCTCGGATTTGGTGAGCTGTTTGAATACAGTACTGACGAGTTTTTGGAGATGGGGCTTTCTTCATTGGAAACTGAGGATGTGACACTGGAGCGATTGAAAGAAAAAGGGCACCTCCCTCTTCCAGTTAAGCAGGTGCCATGGGATGATTATAAGTTCCTGACGCCGAGCGGTAAATATGAATTTACTTCGTCGCTAGCTGAGGAAAAAGGATTGAGCGGTTTGCTTCGATTACATGTGCCTGAAGAATCTGTATTCCATAATGAGGAGTTAGCTGAAAAGTATCCTTACACACTTTTATCAATTCACCCGCAGCGCTCTAACCATTCGCAGCATGTGCCGTTTATTGAAAAGCTTCAGCACATTCAAGTGGATATTTCTCCGGATATAGCGGCTGAGCAGAATCTTCAGGACGGAGACGAGGTTGCTGTCTTTAATGACCGCGGGCGCTTGGCGGGCAAGGTGAAAGTGATGAAGCAGGCTCATCCGAAGACGATTAATATAGATGAAGGCATGTGGGCGGCTTTTGGAGGTTCAGTCAATGCGCTTACAAATGATACAAATTCCGATAATGGCATGGGAAGTACGCTTTTTGACTGTTTAGTAGGCTTGAAAAAAGCATAATCAAAGGGATTGGCAGGCTGAAAATGCAGTTTTGTCAGCTTGTCTTTTCCAGTGAACCTCCTTATAATTGCTCTAGGTTCAAAATACGTTTATACAATGATGGTTTTATATAGAGGAGATGAAAGAATGGCTTTAACAGCTGGAATTGTTGGTTTGCCAAACGTCGGGAAATCAACACTATTTAACGCAATTACTCAGGCCGGTGCCGAATCAGCCAACTACCCGTTCTGTACAATTGATCCGAACGTGGGAATTGTAGAAGTACCCGACGAACGTCTGCAAAAGCTGACTGAGCTGGTCAAACCGAAGAAGACTGTGCCAACTGCTTTTGAATTTACTGATATTGCAGGTATCGTGAAAGGCGCATCCAAAGGAGAAGGGCTCGGAAATAAATTTCTTTCCCACATTCGCCAGGTTGATGCAATTTGCCACGTTGTCCGCGCTTTTTCTGATGACAACATAACACACGTTTCCGGAAAAGTTGATCCGATTGATGACATTGAAACGATTAATCTTGAACTGGTTCTCGCGGACATGGAAACGGTTGAAAAGCGGATTACACGCGTCAGCAAACTTGCGAAGCAAAAAGATAAAGACGCTGTGTTTGAGTTTGAGATTTTGTCTAAACTGAAAGAAGCGTTTGAGAACGAAAAGCCAGCCCGTTCTGTTGAGTTTACTGACGAGCAGCAAAAGCTTGTGAAACAGCTTCATTTACTTACATCTAAGCCTATTTTGTACGTAGCGAATGTGAGCGAAGATGAAGTGGCTGATCCGTCTGACAATGAGTATGTAGCGAAGATTCGTGAATATGCTGCCGGCGAAAATGCGGAAGTTATCGTTGTGTGTGCGAAAATCGAATCTGAAATCGCTGAGCTTGAAGGCGAAGAAAAGCAAATGTTCCTAGAGGAGCTGGGTATCGAAGAATCAGGCTTAGATCAGCTGATCAAAGCATCTTACTCCCTTCTAGGCCTTGCAACATATTTCACAGCAGGTGAACAGGAAGTGAGAGCTTGGACATTCAAAAAGGGCATGAAAGCCCCTGAGTGTGCAGGAATTATTCATAGTGACTTTGAGCGCGGCTTCATTCGTGCTGAAACTGTTGCTTATGAGGATCTTCTTGCGGGAGGCGGCATGGCAGGAGCCAAAGAAGCAGGAAAAGTCCGTCTCGAAGGAAAAGAATATGTGGTCCAAGACGGAGATGTCATTCATTTCCGATTTAATGTATAGGATGCAGTTGTAAAGGGACAAGAGCTTTGGTATAATATAAAATTGTGAGTAATAGAATTATTGCTCCTTGCCCATTATGGGCCGCTTAGTCCAAAAGGAGGTGCAAACAGATGAGAAAGTACGAAGTTATGTACATTATCCGCCCAAACATTGACGATGAGTCTAAAAAAGCAGTTATCGAGCGTTTCAACAACGTTCTGACTTCTAACGGTGCGGAGATCACTGGAACAAAGGATTGGGGTAAACGTCGTCTTGCTTACGAAATCAACGATTTCCGCGACGGTTTCTACCAAATCGTAAACGTTCAATCTGAAGCTGCGGCAGTTCAAGAATTTGACCGTCTAGCTAAGATCAGTGACGATATCATTCGCCACATTGTTGTTAAAGAAGAAGAGTAAGCAATATTGAAATATATAATGGTAAAAGGTGGTCTTTCTTATGCTTAACCGAGTTGTATTAGTCGGAAGACTGACAAAAGACCCAGAGCTTCGTTATACGCCAAACGGTGCGGCTGTTGCTACGTTTACTCTTGCTGTGAATCGTACTTTTACGAACCAGTCCGGAGAACGTGAGGCCGATTTCATTAATTGTGTCACTTGGAGAAGACAAGCCGAAAACGTTGCAAACTTCCTGAAAAAAGGGAGCCTTGCAGGCGTAGATGGCCGTTTACAAACAAGAAATTATGAAAACCAGCAAGGACAGCGTGTCTTCGTGACCGAGGTCCAAGCTGAAAGTGTTCAATTTCTTGAGCCGAAAAACGGCGGCGGCGGTTCTGGTTCAGGTGGATACAACGAAGGAAACAGCGGCGGAGGCCAGTACTTTGGCGGAGGCCAAAACGATAATCCATTCGGCGGAAATCAAAACAACCAGAGACGAAATCAGGGGAATAGCTTTAATGATGACCCATTTGCCAACGATGGCAAACCGATTGACATCTCGGATGATGATCTTCCATTCTAATGTGATTATCGCCTAAAATGAAAAAGAAAGGAGGGAAATGACAATGGCAGGAGGACGCAGAGGCGGTCGTGCGAAACGCCGTAAAGTGTGTTATTTCACTTCTAACGGTATCACGCACATCGACTACAAAGATGTAGATCTTCTTAAAAAGTTTGTTTCTGAGCGCGGTAAAATTTTACCACGTCGTGTAACTGGAACAAACGCTAAATACCAACGTAAATTGACTGCAGCGATCAAACGCGCTCGTCAAATGGCTTTACTTCCGTACGTAAGCGGTGAGTAAGCTGATACGTAAAGAGCAAGGGCCTTCGGGTTCTTGCTCTTTTTTATAGGGGGATGAACATGAAGCTGATTTCTTGGAATGTAAACGGCCTGCGGGCTGTCATGAGAAAGATGGACTTCCTCTCTTATTTGAAAGAAGAGGATGCAGATATCATATGTCTTCAGGAAACGAAGATACAGGCCGGCCAGGTTGATCTTCAGCCTGATGGCTATCATGTGTATTGGAATTATGCAGTAAAAAAAGGATACTCTGGCACGGCTGTTTTTTCAAAACAAGAGCCGCTGCGTGTCATGTACGGTATCGGAATAGAAGAGCATGACCAAGAAGGCAGAGTGATTACGCTGGAGTTTGAAAACGTGTTTGTGATGACCGTTTACACGCCTAATTCTAAAAGAGGATTGGAGCGGATCGATTATCGTATGCAATGGGAAGAGGCTTTATTATCATATATCCTCGAATTGGACAAGAAAAAACCAGTCATTTTATGCGGTGATTTGAATGTAGCGCATCAGGAAATTGATTTGAAGAATCCAAAGGCGAACCGGAATAACGCTGGGTTTTCAGATCAAGAAAGAGGAGCATTCACTCGTTTCTTGGAAGCTGGATTTATTGACTCCTTCCGTCATGTCTATCCAGATCTTGAAGGCGCTTATTCCTGGTGGTCGTACCGTGCCGGCGCCCGGGACAGAAATATTGGATGGCGCATCGATTATTTTATTGTTTCTGAAAGGCTTAAGGAACAGATTGAGGATGCCGGCATATCAGCGGGCGTCATGGGTTCCGACCATTGTCCTGTTGAACTTATGATCAATATATGATGTGATAGCAGTAAGGATTTTACACTTACTGCTTTTTTATTTGAAAAAGGAGAAAGAGATGGCAAACATAAAAGAGATTGCGAGACTGGCAAATGTATCTGTTTCGACTGTTTCACGTGTATTGAATCATCATCCGTACGTGTCTGAAGAAAAGAGAAGACATGTTCATCAAGTCATAAAGGAATTAGATTACACACCAAATCGAACTGCAATCGATCTCATTCGCGGGAAAACCCATACGGTCGGTGTGATTCTGCCTTATAACGACCATCCTTGCTTTGATAAAATCATAAACGGGATCACCAAGGCGGCCTTTCAGCATGAATACGCAACGACTCTCCTCCCCACCAATTATAACCCCGCTATTGAAATCAAATATTTAGAGCTGTTAAGAACGAAGAAAATAGATGGTCTCATTATTACATCCCGTGCCAATGACTGGGACAGCATTATCGCTTATCAGGAGTATGGGCCGATCATCGCTTGTGAGGATACCAGCGACATTGATGTGCCTTGTGCGTACAACGACAGAAAGACTGCTTATGCAGAGAGCTTTCGCTATCTAAAGAGCCGCGGACATGAGAATATCGCTTTTACGTGCGTCAGAGAAGCCGACAGGAGTCCGAGCACGGCTGATAAAGCTGCGGCCTATAAAGCCGTCTGCGGGAGCCTGGAGAACCGTCATATGCTGTCCGGATGCAACGATATGAATGACGGTGAGCGGGCAGCTAAACACTTTTATAATAGCCGACAGGTTCCAACGGCTATTTATGCAAATAGTGATGAAGTGGCAGCTGGAATTCACGTATTTGCCCAAAAGAATAAATGGGATGTTGAAATCATCGGTGAGGGGAATTCTTCTATCAGCCGTGTTCTTGGTTTTCCGTCGCTTGATTTGAATCTTGAGCAGCTCGGCATCGCAGCATTTTCCCTATTTTTGCAGGATGAACCCGTTGATATTAAAATTCAGCATCAATTTGAGAAAAAGGCTTGAACTGAAATGCATTTCATACCTTATAACTTCAGTGAAGGTGAAGGAGGAGGAAGACATGCGGATTGAACATACAGCGATCTGGGTCAAAGATTTAGAGCGAATGAAGTCTTTTTATGAAACGTATTTTAATGGCGAAGCGAATGATTTGTATCATAATGAGAAAAAAGATTTTAAGTCTTATTTTATTACGTTTGATTCCGGAGCAAGGCTGGAAATTATGAATAAAGGGAATGTGACTGACCCGCCTTCACAAACAATGACAGGCTGGGCACACATTGCCTTTTCCGTTGGAAGCCGGGAGAAGGTTGATGAACTGACTGATCGATTGAAGAAGGATGGTTTTGCAGTAGTCAACGGCCCAAGGACAACCGGAGACGGCTACTATGAAAGTGTGATTGAAGATGATGAAGGGAATTTGATTGAGATTACAATTTGACATCGCGGAAAGCCCGCGAGGAAGTTGAGGAAATGCAGTGAGATCAGTGCGGCAGATCCGCACTGACTTTTTTTTAAATCTGTTTTGCGTTCGTATTAGGACCGAAGCAAATTAACAGCAAGGAGCACGCGAGCCAGCATCCGCCGATAAATAAAAAGACGCTGACATAGCCGAGCTGAACAGCGATAAACCCGACAAGCAGTGAGCCGAAAATGTTTGAAAAACGGCCGAGGCCATAGGCTAAACCGCTGCCGGACGAACGGTATTCAGTCGGATAAGGTTCTGACGTATAAGCGTATAAGTTCGAGGTGAAAACCCGTTCCGTGATATTCACGATAAAGCCAAACACAATGATCATGATCGGAATAAAAGTCATGCCGTATAAGAGACCGGCGATGGCTGTCAGAAACGCGCTGGCGGCTAAAATCCATTTTCTTTGAAATCTTTCAGAAATCATTGAACCGAGCAGTGCGCCAAGCGGAGCGCCGACGGAGTGCAATACGTTATACCACAACGTATTTTCCATGGTGACGCCATTGCTTTTTAACAGGCTTGGAACCCATGAGGCAAATCCGTAAAATCCAAACGTTTCAAAAATCCATACAGCAGATAAAACGATGGTGATTTTGAGGTTTCTTCCTTTCAATAATCCTGCGTAACCAGCATGTTTCTGAACAGTTTCACTTACTTTAGGCTGGGCTGGTGCTGGAAGCGGGCCTTTCTCCTTTTCAACCTGTGCTTCAATACGGTTGAGGATCGCATCGGCCTTCGCATATTCACCGCGATTTTCATGCCAGCGAGGTGATTCTTCCAGCCGGCGGATGAAGAAAAAATAAATAAGGCCGACGGCACCCCATACAAACACAAGCCTCCATCCCCATGAGCCGAGTGGAATGACAAAGGCAGACACAATATTGGTAATTGGAACGCCGATCAATCCAATCATGGCACAGAAAGATATATATTTTCCGCGGACACTGGAAGGGAAAATTTCCGCCAAATAGCTATTGGTAATGACCATGGCGGCTGCGACGCCAAACCCGGTGAGAAAACGGAATATCATTAAAGACGGGATGTCCCATGCTGCGGCATTGCATAGCGATGCAATTGAGAAAACAAAGACAAATAGATTTAAGGCTTTTTTTCGGCCAATTCGATCCGACAGCCTTCCTCCTAATGAGGCGCCTAAAAACATGCCTAAAAACGAAGCCGCTGTTACATTGGCAATGGTTGAAAGCGGGATGCCCCAATGTTCAATCAGTGCCGGCGCTACATTGCTGAGGGTAAATAAATCTGCAAGATCGAAGAAATAAACAATGCCGAGAGCGGTTAATACTTGGAAGTGAACACGCGAAATCGGAAGGCGGTCTAAACGATTCGCTGCGTTTGAGAAAGGATGTGTATTTTTCTGTTTAAAGATCGTATTCATAAAAAACCCCCTTTTGAGTAGTAAGAAAAGACTGAAAATTCTCCTCTTGTGAATATTATAAGTATCTTGGTTCATTGGCGACAGAGTTCAAATCACTAGATGGGAGAACTAAATTCACACTTTTTTTGTCATTTTGGCTTAAAAGATTTCCAAAATAGTAGATTCATAGACCAATTTATGCAAATATATAGGAATATTCTCATTGAAAGGAAGAGACATAGAAGGAATGAATTCATTTATCCGTCCTCTAGAAGGAAACAATACGTTGTGGAGATACTTTTTCTCCTTTTTGGTGATGGTAGGGTTATATCTATTCGGGAATATTGCTTACCTTTTCGCTATACTGTTTACGGTTATTGTGAATCCCGATATCACGTTTGATTTGGATGAAGCTGTGCTGAGTGATCCTCTAGTTGATCTTTATTTGTCCCATGTCATTTATTTATTTGCGATTCCAGGAGTATGGCTGGCTGTGCGTTTCATTCTGAAACGGCCTTTCCGAACTGTGATTACACCAAATGCAAAGATCAATTGGCGGAGAATTTTGTTTGGCTTTATTGCATACTTCTTGCTGATGATCGCCGTACAATTAATTGATTTTGCGATTCACCCTGGCAGCTATTCAATGCAGGAGTTTGATGCATCACGGTTTATTTGGCTGTTAGCGGCCTCCCTCATTTTGGTCCCGTTTCAAACATCAGCTGAGGAACTGTTTTTCAGGGGATTTTTGCTTCAGGCTTTCGGAAGAGTAACGAAAAACCCTCTGATCTTGACATTGATTGTCGGAGGATTGTTTGGCGTATTGCATTTTGCTAATCCAGAAATGAACAACGGCGCTGTCTGGGCAGGAATTGAGTATTTAACATTTGGTTTTGTGTGGACCTATTACACGATTAAAACAGGGAGTATTGAAATATCACTTGGCGCCCATGCCGCCAATAATATGTTTTTGTGTATGTTTTTCACAGAAAAAAACAGTGTGTATGGAGGAATACCCTCTTTATTTACGGTTACGCGGGGGAACCCGATGTGGGAGGCTTTATTTACGATAACGGTCAATCTTGTTTTTGCGGGGATCGCGTTATGGTACCATAAGAAATCAAAAAGCAAGCAGCAAGGAATTTAATCCCTGCTGCTTATTAATGTTTGGATGGCTTCTTCAATATTTGTTGTCGGCTGCTGGCAGGCGAAGTTTTCACAAATATACACGGTTGTTTTGCCGTCTATGATGCGGTAGTCTGCCGCGAAGGGGGCAATGTCTTTGCATTGATCAGGATGCTCCGCCACCAGAATGGAGTCGTTGGGCTTAAAGGCTTTTTGAAGCTCCGCTATAATTTGTTTTCTGGCTGGATCGTCTGCGCTGCCAAAAATAACGATTTCTTTTTTAGGCATCACATGCCTTAACACACTTTGCATAAAGAAAGCATGGCCGCTCGGATACGCGTCGATGTCCGGCTTGAATACGGAAAACATCGTTTCTGCTTTTTCAATCAGTGATAAGTCGCCTGTGACTTGTCCGAGACGCAGCAGCTGAACGGCTGCCACACTGTTTCCAGAAGGCACGGCGCCGTCGTACACTTCTTTTTCCCGGACGATTAAGGCTTCTGCATCGTGTCCGGAAAAATAGAATCCGCCATGCTCCTCATCCCAAAATAAGCCGATCATATCGTCTGCCAGTTTCTTCGCTTTTTGTAAATAAGAAAGATCAAACGAAGCTTCATAGAGATCCAGATAGGCCCATAGAAGAAAAGCGTAATCATCGATAAACCCTTTGTTCTTCACTTCACCGTCGCGATATCGGACCATCACACGGCCGTCGATGATTAAGTTGTTTTCAATAAATGTGATAGCGTCCTTCGCTAGGCTGAGGTATTTCGGTTTCTGGTATACCTTTGCCGCTTTAGCAAGACCCGCAATCATCAGCGCATTCCATGAGGTCAGCACTTTATCATCGACATGCGGATAGGTTCTTTCTTCGCGAGTCTTCAAGAGCTGTTGTCTTGCGTTTTCAAGCTTGAGGCGGAGCTCTTCCTCGGTTAACCCGGCATCTGCTTTGATTTGTTCCCGCTTTGTGTGAATGAGGTTCGGAATATTTTTGCCTTCAAAGTTTCCTTCTTCAGTAATGTCATACACTTGGCAATACAGCGTTCCAAGATCGTCTCCGAGCGTTTTCAGGATTTCATCCTTTGACCACACGTAGTACTTTCCTTCTTCTCCTTCTGTGTCCGCATCTAAAGCGGAGAAAAAGCTTCCGTCTTCATGGGTCATTTCCCGCTGGATGAACGTGATAATCTGCTCGCAAATCTTTTTATAGCGCTTATTTTGTGTTACCTGATAGGCTTCTGTATAAGCAGTCAGCAACAGCGCATTGTCGTACAGCATTTTTTCAAAGTGGGGAACGAGCCACTCATCATCAGTTGAATAGCGGGCGAACCCATAACCGATATGATCGTAAATGCCGCCATTCGCCATGCTGTCCAGCGTTTTCGTCACGTTGTATAGAGCGTTCTCCTGCCCCGTGCTGTGTTCATAACGAAGCAAATACATCAGCATATGAGGCATCGGAAATTTGGGCGCCTGCCCGAAACCGCCGTAGATCGTATCAAATCCGCTGGCAAGCTGCTGAAATGTCCGGTGAATTGCAGACTCGCTAAGGCCTTCGCCTGATTTTGCGGCTGTTTTGGTCTGCAAGTGCTTAGCGGCATTTTCTGCAATATCCTCGACATGCTCACGATCGTTCGCAAACGTCTCAGACAGATGCTCAAGCACATCAACAAAGCCAGGACGATTGAATTTACTCGTCTTTGGAAAATATGTACCCGCGTAAAACGGCTTCTGATCAGGCGTAATAAACACATTCAGCGGCCAGCCGCCCTGCCCGGTCATCAGCTGGCAGATTCTCATATAAACAGAATCCACATCAGGCCGCTCTTCCCTGTCGACCTTAATCGCCACAAACCGTTCATTGAGAAGACGTGCAATTTCTTCGTCCTCAAAGCTTTCGTGGGCCATGACATGGCACCAATGACATGTCGAATAGCCGATGCTGACGAGAACCGGCTTGTTTTCGCGTTTTGCTTTTTCAAAGGCTTCTTCTCCCCAGGGGAACCAGTCTACGGGGTTGTGGGCGTGTTGAAGTAAGTATGGTGATTTCTCAGCGATTAATCTATTGGGTTTATTTTTATTTGGCATGGGATCACCTTCTTTCTGAATTTATCTAAAGATAACATACCACATTTTATTTATTTAATTCTCCTTTTCCAAAAACTGCCTAAAATCATGAATGAAAAGCGTTATAAAACCAATATAAAAATCGTGATTAAATTGAAAAGGAGACTTAAGATGGAACTTATTTTTCATTATGGGTTTATTGCTGGTTCGCTGGCATGGGAGTATTTTTTAACGAGAAAACGAAGATATGTGTATTACAACCAAACACTTTTCAATAGTTTTACACCCTGTGTTATTTCATCCAAGTCGAGATGAGCGAAACCTAACTTTATGATTGGTCTATTAGGATTTCTATTAACGAAATAAATGTTAGTAGGATATACTTTTACTCCATACTTTAAAGCACGTTGGATTAATCTTTCTTCTGAATAATTAATTTGTAATTCCTTTTTCCTGCATTATTTTTTCTAACCCGCTTATGAGGCTTTGTCCAATCCGTACTTACGGTAAGGTTTTAGGATGCAGATTCTTTCCAGCTTAGCTGTATGGCCAACGACGCACACACGGCCTGTGTCAACAGGCTGATTTTCATAATATGCCAAGATATTTCTGACACTGATCTTGGAGCGTATCAAATTCATCAAACTCACCGGATTCAGTTACATGTTGCTCCTCGATGAATACCGTTCTTCTAATATCTAAAGCAATGTGTAAATCACTTTCAGTTGTTATTCTTTTTATATTCATTATTCCATCCATCCTTTTCTGTATGAGTCTGGACTGTACAGCATGCATGTGGTCTTATAATAGTAAGGGTAAAATAATTTTGTTGTAATTGCAACAAAAGTACGTGAGGGGTTTTAGGAATGAATGACATTTTGCGAGAGATCGGCATGATAGCAAGAGCGCTGGATTCCATAAGCAATATCGAATTTAAAGAGTTGGACTTAACTAGAGGGCAGTATCTCTATCTTGTACGTATATACGAAAATCCGGGAATCATTCAAGAAAAGCTGGCGGAAATGATAAAAGTAGACCGAACAACGGCCGCACGGGCCATTAAGAAGCTTGAAATGCAAGGGTTTATTCAAAAACAGCCGGATGAGAAGAATAAAAAAATAAAAAAGCTGTTCCCGACTGAGAAAGGAAAAAAGGTTTATCCGTTGTTAAGAAGAGAAGGAGAACATTCCACGGAAGTGGCCTTGTCGGGTTTTACACCTGAGGAAAAGGAAACAATCTCTGCACTTCTATACAGAGTCAGGAAAAATATAGAACGTGATTGGGAAGATGTGAAGAAGGGGAACAAAAGGGATTATTAATGGAAAACGTAACAAGTCGGGCTGATCCTGGCGAGAACCGTCCTGCTGGAGTATAGGAACATTTTCAAGATAATCTGCCTTGAAAATGTTCTGTTCACGTAAAAGGAATCCCTTCTGTTTGCTGTAAAAACTTTAAAGTCATTTTCATTCATTTTCACTCATATACTCATTCCCCCACGTCCTCATGGATGCAATAATGGGAGAAAGCTTTTCACCGAGTTCGGTTAGGGAATATTCCACCTTCTTGGGCACAGTATGCTCTACTTTTCTCTTCACAACACCATCTGCTTCCAGTTCTCTCAGCTGCAGCGTCAGCATTCTTTGTGTAATGCCTGGTATGAATCGTTTCAGCTCATTAAACCGGACTGTTTTCCGAGATAGAATATCGATGATGATTCCTTTCCATTTTCCGCCGATAATATGCAAAGTCATTTCCACAGGACAAGCCTTTTTTACTTCTGCACTGCAAGCGGTAAATCCATTTAACCGGTTTCCCACACCCGTCACCTCGCAAAGTAAGTTACAAAAATGTGCGTCCTTACATATCTAACTCAGATGTATTACAGTAATGATATCAAAAATTTCCAAAGGGAGTGATTTGCATGAACTTGAGACAACTATCAGAACATGTCTTTCAATGTGAATTTGAGCTTGATGTGCCCCTTCGCGTCCCGGTTCATACCTGGTTTATCAAAGATGGTGATGATGTTTATATTGTTGATACGGGGATAGAACGTTTTGCTGATGCTCAAATTAGGGCAGCGTTAGCGATCGGCAATCCAAAAGCCATTTTGCTTACTCATGGCCACATCGATCATATTCAAGGGGCTTCAAAGTGGCTAGAGAGATTTGATCTTCCGATTTATGCGCATCAAAAAGAACTCGTGTATATCAATGGAGAAGCGCCATATCCGAACAAAAATGAATTGGAGCATACAGGGGTAGCCCATATTGTCCAGCCGCTGACGGAGCAAACGCTGGCTCACTTGCCTCTGCAATATTACTTAACACCCGGACATTCCCCGGGGCATGTCGTGTATCATCATCAAATCGATCGTATTCTATTAACAGGAGATCTTTTTACGACAAGTAAGGAAGCTTTACATCCACCTGTCAGAAAATTCAGCATCGATATGAATGATAATATCGATAGCGGCGCAATCATAGATGAAATCAAACCAACACTCATTTGCTCTTCACATGGCGAAGAAATTTTTTATAACGAAGAGTTGTATAAAAGCTATGTGTTAAGGTATAGGGACTAACCAAGTAAAAAACATACCAATCAAAATTGGTTTGTGCAGAGAAACTTAAACATACTCAGAAAATTTTAATGAGGTTCTGATCAGGGTTTCTTATATAAACAAGTCAATCGGGCCGAAGAGAGCTACAGTTATCTTATGAAGAATGGCATACGCAGCTTTCAAACAATGGAGCTGTGGAGTATTGAAGCGATCAAACAAACGTCACGAGCGGCCTGGATTTTCTGTTTTGCCTCATATCACCGTGAAAATCCTTCAACAAGCTGAAATCTTTGATCTGATTTACTCTCATCTGTACTTAAAAAGAAGAAATGGCAGCTGCCTGCCGCAGAGGCTTTTGCGGAGCTTGTTTTACATTTGATTTGTGAGTAAAGGAGTGAGGATCAGGCTCATTCCTTTTCTGTTTACACTGCAGCTGTGAACTTTGGTTTTACAAATCTCATAAAAATCCCTCTAACTAATGGACCCATAATCAGTAATTGCAGGGGATAAGCCAAGATGAAATTTTTCAATACAATCATCAGGTAAGCGCTGAAGAGGCTGTCCCCGTTAAGTCCATTTGATAAAGCTGCTGTCACTAAACCGAACACAGACATACAAAGCACCATGCCGATCACCATACACGTTGACATGGCGAGGATGACATATATTTTTTTAGACTTGTCGAACGGCAAACTGAATGCAATCTTTTTGGCAAGGGGACCCACTAACAGTAAATCTAACAGCAGTGCGACCATAAAACCGATGACCATTTCGAAAACCGTCACCAGTGAAAAATCCTTAATGGCTCCGTTGATGATAGCGTTGTAAATCGACATGATGCAGACCATTCCAAAGCACATCATCACGCCAAATATCAGACCTTCTTTTTTATTTGTTGGCATACAATCAATCCTTCTCTCCATAATCGGTGATTAGTATACCAATGAACCACTCATGCTCATAAGTGACAAAATTGTGAATAATTTATAGGCGGGAATCATCTTTTTTTATCATCAGTACATGCGGAATGCCGTCGAGTATAAATTCTTCTGATGCTGTCTGATAGCCTAGCTTTTCATAAAAGACTGCCGCTTGTGTCTGGCCGTGCAGTTTAAAGGCAGAAATGCCCTGTTCTTTCACAATGCGTTCTAACGCATCGACGATTACTTTGCCCAGCCCGAGTTTGCGATAGGGTTTCAGAATACAGATTCTTTCCAGTTTCCCCACCTGATCGACGATACGGACACGGGCAGTGCCAACGGGTTCATTCTCATGATAAATGAGGATGTGCCGGCAATCTTCGCGGAGTGTATCGAACGCATCGAATTCGTCGGAAACGGGGCAGCCTTGTTCCTCTACAAATACTGTTTTTCTGATTTCAAACGCTGTATGTAAATCATGTTCTGACGTGATTTTTTTGATATTCATGCTTGAATCCCCCTACTCAGAAAAATGGCTGATCACATATTGTTTAAAGGTCTCAGCAACCGGTGATAAAAACCTGCCTTTTATCCAGGCAATTCCTATGACACGCTGACATTCCGGCCAGCTGACGCGGATTTTGGTGATTTTGCTTTGGTCTAAGCCTTTCAGGTCTGGGAGAATAGATATGCCCAGACCGGCTGCCACAAAACCTGCGGCAGTAGCTGCTTCTTCTCCTTCAAACATAATGTTCGGCTGTATATTGGCCTTCTCAAACAGCTCATCGACCGTCATCCGAAGCGCGTAGCCTTTTTTCAATAAAATAAAACGCTCCCCTGAAATCTCATTCAGGGTAATGCTTTCGCGACTGGCTAATGGGTGATCATTTGGCACAAATACAAAGAGTTCTTCACTCCACAGCTTGATCCATTGGATCGGATCTTCAGGCTTAATCGAAGCGAGGAGACAGAGGTCCAGATCCCCGAATTTTAATCGTTCAAGCAGCCAATAAGAGTGGTTTTGCTTCAGCTGGAAGGCAATGTTGGGGTATTCCTGCTGAAAGGAGCCGATGAGATCGGGCACGAGCATGGTGCCTAATGTATGTAAAAAACCGAGAGAGACTATGCCTTGGTCTGGCTTTAATAAAGCTTGGATTTCTTCTTTTCCTTCGGTGTACTCCTTCATCATCGCCTGAACCCGTCGCAAAAAAATGTGTCCGTATTGATTTAAGCTGATGGATCGTCCTTGCCTGTCAAATAGCGAGACGCCCAAATGATTTTCCAGCCTGGCGATAGAGCGTGAAAGCGCAGGCTGTGTGATGGAGAGGCTTTTTGCGGCTTTCGTGACGTGCTGTATCCGGGCCAGTGTTTGAAAATATTCAAGTTGTTCCCATTCCAATTATCATCCCTCCTTATTACATATAAGCATGAAAAGGATATTTTATATGCATTATACAACATATATCAACGGTGCTAAGATAATAATATAAACAGACTCGAGGATGTTTGAAGTCGGAAGAAATAAAGGATGATTGTTTATGAATGGCAGTGCTCCACAACATGATGAGGGACCGATAAAGTCCCGATGACATACATTCAAAAAGGCACACCGGTTTTTCGAAAAATTACGTTTGCTTTCTTCGCTGCGGGTTTCAATACATTTGCAATTCTATATTGCGTACAGCCGCTCATGGAGGAATTCACGAGGGAATTTCATGTAACGCCTACTGCGGCGAGTCTTTCTTTATCTGTTACCACAATGCTGTTAGCTGTGAGCATGCTTGTCTTTGGTTCATTATCCGAGGTGTGGGGGCGCAAGCCGATTATGGGTATTTCCATGCTAGCCGCATCGGTTCTTTGTCTGGCATCGGCCTTTAGTCCGAACTTTCATACGCTGCTCGTATTGAGAACCATTCAAGGCGTGGCGCTCGCAGGCCTTCCATCGATTGCGATGGCTTATCTTGGGGAAGAAATTGAACCTGGAAGTCTTGGATCAGCGATGGGGCTATATATCAGCGGAAATGCAATCGGCGCCGTTTTCGGAAGGATCGTTTCCGGGCTCCTGAGCGAGTACTTGAATTGGCATATGGCGATGGGATCAATTGGTGTCATTAGTTTGATTGCTAGTGTTATATTTTTTATAAATTTGCCGCCATCCAGGCATTTTACGCCAAGAAAATTGAAGCTCGGGAAATTGGGAATGTCTCTGATCGGCCACTTGAAGGACCGAAAACTATTCAGCTTGTTTCTCATTGGTTTTTTGCTGCTCGGAAGCAATGTTGCCTTGTTTAATTACATTGTGTATGTGCTGTTGGGCCCGCCGTATTCGCTTAATAAAGCATTTTCCAGCTGGATCTTTATTGTGATGATTGTAGGCATTTTCAGCTCGTCTTTCATTGGAAGAATGGTTGATCGGTATGGCTATCCGAAAATATTGGTGATGAATATTTTCATCGTCATTGCAGGTGCTTTATTCACGATAAATAGTATGCTGGCAGTGAAAATTCTGGGGATTGCCCTCTTTACTTTCGGTTTTTTCGGAGGGCATTCAGTTGCCAGCAGCTGGGTGGGACGGAGAGCCCTTCACAACAAAGCACAGGCTTCATCGCTGTATTTGTTCTTTTATTATGCCGGTTCAAGTGTTTTCGGAACAATCGGAGGGCTATTCTGGTCTGGTTTTCATTGGCTGGGCGTTGTCGGTATGATCACCTTCATGCTGCTGATTGCGTTATGGCTGTCGGGATACTTGGCAAGAAGTGCGAAAGTGCCGGATAAAAGCAACGAAAAAGGATTCAATTGATGACAGCAAAAAAGGACCATAAGCGGGTCCTTTTTTATTTCCAATGGGCAGGGATTCGTAAAGACGGCGGCAGCTTTGTGTTTGCATCGCCGTTTGCGGCATTTACCTGTGCCTGCGTCAGAAAGATGCTTCCGGTCAGGTCGGCTCCGCTGAGATCAGCGTCTCTCATATCTGCACCGATAATGTCTGTCATTCTCAGATCAGCCTTTCTCAAGTCGGCGGCTATGAGCAGTGCCCCTCTTAGGTTTGCTCCTCGCAGATCAAGCCCTTTCAGTTTTGCGCCGATCAGGACACTTCCCCGGCTGATTTTTTTCGGCAGTTTTGTATTACGTGCTTGGGCGCGCACCAGCTCACTCGTTTTTAACAGCCATTCATTGACTTCAGCTCGGTGCTCGTGCACCTGCAGTGCCAGCAGGTTTTCCTTGCTGAGTCTGGTGAGCTTGTCTATTTTTTCGAAACAGGTTCGCAGCTCATGATGAATCGGTTTAGCTATATCTATCGAAAGGGCTTCATGTAAGTACCAGAGCATTTCATGCAGCTGCTGTATGATAGGAAAAATGTCAAACATCTCGTTGGCCGTTTCCGGGTTGGTTCGCCAATCCTTTCCCTCATAAGTGATTTGGGATACCTTCTGGCCAGCGCCAAAGCATTCGTATGCAGAACAGCCCCGAAACCCTTTTTCTCTAAGATCTTTATGTATCGAACATTGATAGTTTGATTGTAAGTTGCGGCATGGCGTGCCCCCGTCCTTATCAAAAGCAAAATCCGCTGATTTCGCATAAGGCAAGGCAACGCAGCACAGGCCAAAACAATGCTGGCAATCCGCTCTTAAACTATGATGTGTATTGTCATGTAACGTTACTTCCGCAGACAATATCGTCCACCCCTTCACTTGGGTACTTTGTTAAATATATTTATTTGATTATATAGGAAATAGGAATGCTTTTCATTTTGTTTTTACGGTTTCAGCAGGTAAACAATGTAAAATATATTCAATCGGCAAGAGAGAAATCAAAAAAAGCATGTAATAAGACCGCGAACGATTTCAATCATCATATTGTCCCGACACAAGGGGAAATGATCCTCCTGGAAGCAGGTGACACGGTACTCGTCCTTTCTCAGACACTGCTTGATTCGGATAAAAAGGACTCCGAGTATGCGATGGAAAGAAGGGCGACCTATGTATTTAAGAAGAATGCGCAAGGCGAGTGGCTTTGTGTAATCGATAACTCATATGGTACGGATGTAATTGGTGTGTAAGATATGTCTTTGATGTGCCATTCCTGCATATAATGATTCATTCAGCTGATTAGGGAAGGTGACACAATTGAATGTGTATGACATCAGAATGGCTCCTTATTGGTTTTATGAAAGCAGAGGACTTGTTCAACATCCATACGTATTTCGGCAGCCTGTCTCCTCACGTGCAATCATTGCATCTACTCGCGGCGATGTAACGGGTGACGGCGTTATTGACGAGGTCTTTTTAACTGGCAGCCAAATGTCCGGAAGCCCTTTATGGAGAAATATCACATTGGTGATCCGTGATGGCAGAACCCGTCAGGAACAGCGAATACAGCTCCAAAACAATATGGGATACAATCCGTCTCTTATTCTTGGGGATATGACAGGCGACAAGATTGATGATGTGGCAGTGGTAATAGACACCGGGGGAAGCGGGGGCGCTATATATGCGTATCTTTTTGTCTATCTCAACCGGCAGTTCAGGCAGATTTTCAATTCGGATGTGTTTAATAATGAATTTAAGTACAGTGTGAGTTATCAAAATCAGTATAAAGCAAATGTCATCAGCCACCATCAAAACGAAACGTATACCCTTGATCTAACTTACAAGGGAAGGGAATATTTGAATGAGATTTATACCAGCCAGGGTGTGTTGAAAATGCCAATAGAAGGCTGGGTGAATCCTTTATCCGGCTTATATCCAGTTGATTTTGACAGAGACGGCACATACGAACTTGTGGCGTATCAACGAATCGCCGGGAGGTATAACGCTGACTCGCTGGGATATGTCCAAACTGTATTGAAATGGAACGGGCGGGGATTTTCGTATGACCGCCAGAATGTTTCAATTTTCGGGAGCAGCCTAACGTAAGATACATGTATGCAAAAAAGAGTGCCTTTTCAGCAAGCACTCTTTATTCCAATTTAATTCGTTTCACATCCCCTAATACAAACACATAAAAAACCAATCCCAGCAGCAGCACAAAACCGGCTACCAGAAAGCTGAGCGTAAAGGAGCCTGTCACATCAAACAAATATCCCGTCAGTGACGCAGCAATAATGCCTCCAAACAGGTTGTTTGCCAGGTTCACCATGGAGCTCAGCATAGATACAGAACCGATGGGCGCCAGTTCTGCGGAAATGGACCAGCCGACTGGGGCCGTTGCAGAAATCCCGGCAAGGCCGATTGAAATACAGATAATCGCTACGGTGATATTGTCCGTCAGAATGGAGCCTAAAAAGAAAAAGCCGAAGCTCATTCCGACAATGATCACGGTTCGGTACACCTTGGTGTTAGTATAGCCTTTCTTAATAAAGTAATCGACGAGCCATCCGCCGACCGCGATTCCGGAAATGGTTGAGATCAGCCATGGCACGGCTGTAAATAAACCGGACGACATGAGATCCATTCCGTATGTATGTTTAAAGAAAGTCGGAAGCCAGGTAAGCAGCAGGTTGAACGTATAGCCGTACCCTGTAAATCCGATCATTAAGCCCCATACTTTGCGGTTGGTGAAAAGCTTTTTTAAAAGCGGGCCCGTTTTGTAAGGGATTTGCTCTGTTGTGATGGTATTGTGTTTTTGAATATAGTTTAATTCGCTTTTGGAAATTCGTTTGTGCCGTTCCGGCTGCTCATAATACTGCCAGAAAAAGATCGTAAACAGCACATTGATGCATCCAATCGTCAAAAAGGCGACACGCCAGTCAAATGTGGTGACAAGAAAGGCGACCAATGGCGCTCCGATGACGTTTGAAAACTTGGCGGCCGAATCGAACAGTGAGTTTGCCAATCCCCGCTCACTTGGAGGAAACCAAAGAGCGGTTGCCTTTGAGGCAGCAGGGAACGCAGAGGCGCTCGTCAGGCCAATGAGAAACCGGAACAGATACAACAGCAGTTTTCCTTGTAAAAAAGCAAGAAGGATCGTTAAAAAGCTCCATATTGTCATTCCAACCCTCGTGACCCATGCGACCCCAAAACGGTCCAGCAAGCTTCCGACAGGCAGCTGCATCAGTGTATAGGAATAAGTGTATATGGAAAACACGATACCGAGTTCAGTTGCTGTAAGGTGAAACGACTCTTGTATCGCAGGGGCCGCTACTGAGATGGCCACTCGGTCAAAGTAATTTAGAATAATAATGCCGCTAAGTAACGAAGATATGTACCATCTGGTATGCCCAGGCCGTTTCACGCGCTCTTGACTCATGATGAAAACCTCCTCTGTCATAGCATGATCTCCTAATGGAAATACCATTCAAATTTTAAATACCACAGCGCGCTTTTGTGTAAACGGACAGCAGGAATTTGACTGGAAAAGCCCTGTACTTTAAAATGAAAGTAATAAAAATGAACACTCCAAAGGGGAGTAGCTTTCACAGTAAAGTCGTCATTACGGGACAAGGCGTCCTCGGCTTTGCTGGCAATCTAATTGTTAGCGAGACCTTTGCCAAATCTGATTTGGTGAAGGTCTTTTTGTTTCGGATCTTCACCAAATCGGTGGAGTTTTTTCATTTTTATCAAAAAGGGAGAGGAGCGTCAGGATGTCTAAGCTGAAAAAGTGGCTAAAGCGTGAATTGGTGAAGAAAGGGCTACCGTTAGCGAAAGAGAAATTGATTCCGATCTTAAAAGAAAAAATGAAGAAGAAACGATGAGGAGGCTGACGATGAAAATCTTTTTGACTGTTCTTGCCGGAGTGGGGCTTATGAGTGCGAGCGGATGCGGCATGCTTGATCAGGTGAATGACGGTTTGAACTATACGAGCGAAGCAACGGGCTATGTGGAGAAGGTCAAGACTTTTGCAGAGGAGGCGCCAGAATTGGCAGAGAAGGCTGTGAATGACACCGAGGCGAAAGAAAAACTAGAGGCACAGCTTGAATCGATTCAGAAGGCCGCCGCTGATTTTAATGAATTAACACCGCCTGATGCCGCCGCAGAGATCCATCAATCCATTCAGGAGCATAATGAAACCTTGCAGAAAAGTGCTGAAGATGTGCTGAAACAAGTGGAGGAAGGCAAGGTGTCACTTGAAGAATTGGAGCAGTCAGATCTTGTCCAAAATGCAAAGCAAATCACTGATGTGATGGGACAGATTGAAAAGCTTGGCGAATAAGAAAAATTAGAGTAACAGACAAAACCTCACATTTGTTGTCCGGCCTGTGCTCCGACCTTCCTAGACTTCAAGGGTTTAATCACGCTGAAAAGATGACAAAATCCTAAAACGATAAACCGTTTTAGGATTTTGTCAGTAAATATGAAGCATCCCGATGACGGGATGCTTTTTGATTATTCAGCCATTGCGTCTGTTAAGACAGGAACGACTTGTTTTTTACGGGAGACAACGCCTTTTAAGAGGGCTGTATTGTTTTCTAATGTAACGTTGAACGCTTTTTCCACTTTCGCTGCTTCGTTGCCGATCGCAAGCGCCAGTGAATCATTTTCTAAGATGTCTGTGATGACAAGAAGGAACAGGTCAAGGTTCTTCTCAGCCACAACTTTTGAGATCACAGCTTCTAATTCAGCTTGGCGCTTTTTCACATCTTCAATGTCCACTGTGTTCACTTGTGCGATTTCGACTTTTTTGCTGCCGAGTGTAAATTCCTTCGCATCAAGAGAAATCAGCTCTTCCACTGTTTTCTTGCTTAGATCAGCGCCAGCTTTTAGCATGTTCAAGCCGTATTCTTCAGCATCTACGCCAGCGATTTCCGCAAGCTCTTTTGCTGCCGCTACGTCTTGGTCTGTGCAAGTCGGAGATTTGAATAACAGTGAGTCGGAAATGATCGCAGACAGCATAAGGCCGGCAATTTCTTTCTCGATTTTCACGTTATTTTCTTTGTACATTTTGTTTAAGATTGTAGCTGTACAGCCTACAGGCTCAGCACGATAGTAAAGCGGCTCCGCTGTTTCAAAGTTAGCGATGCGGTGGTGGTCGATTACTTCAAGAACCTGAACATCTTCAATGTCCTTGATGCTTTGCTGGCGTTCGTTATGGTCAACCAGAATGACGCCGTTGACTTCGTTTGCAACGGTTTCAACAAGACGCGGGCTTTCTTGTTTGAAATAGTCAAGCGCGTATTGTGTTTCGCCGTTGACTTGTCCAAGACGGACTGGCTCAGCATTGAAGCCGAGTTTGTTTTTCAAATCAGCATAAGCAATCGCAGAACAAATCGTATCTGTGTCTGGGTTTTGGTGTCCGAAAATAAGTATCTTTTCCATGATAGCTCCTTATCCTTTTTTAAGTAGTGTAATCTTTATATAGTTTAACACGTCTTGCTGCAGGTGTAATCATGCAAACCCTTAAAAATTGATGTGAATAAGAAGCATTTTCGTTGAGCTGAGAAGGAAAGGTGTGTAAAATACTGGGTAGCTTAGTTGCGAAACGTAGTGTAGTATCAAAAAAGGTACTATTGGAGGGTCAAGAATGAGTGAAAAAAAGAATATATACCCGAACAAAGAAGGCTGTCCAGTTGAATTTACACTAGATGTCATTGGCGGAAAGTGGAAAGGAATTCTTTTATATCACATGATAGATGGCAAGAAACGGTTTAATGAGTTTCGCCGAATCTGTCCGAGTATCACCCAAAGAATGCTCACCCTTCAGCTGCGGGAGCTGGAAGCAGACGGCATCGTGCATCGCGAGGTGTATCACCAGGTGCCGCCCAAGGTCGAATACTCTCTGACGGAATTTGGGCGAACGCTTGAACCGATTGTATTGCAAATGAAAGAATGGGGAGAATCCAACAGAGATGTCCTAGAATCTTATCGTTCGAACGGCATGCTGAAGGATCAGCAGAAATAGCAGCAAAGGGAGCTCCTTTGCTGCTTGTTTTATTTCATTGAAATGGCTCTGTTGGCATTTCTGACGTCATTTCTCAACAGTTCAGCCAGGTTATAAGATGGATAGTAACCATGCTGATACATGTATCGATAAACTTGGGCATGCAACTGGATGGCGGCATTCAGCTGTTTGACCAGTACGTTTCTTAATTGAGGTGTTGCTGTTTCTGTAATCGCGATGGCATAGCTTCGGACAGATGTTTTGGCAAAACCGAGCAGATCACCGCTGTAAAAAGGGTTATCTGCACGTTCTTCTTCTTCATCCTCTCTGTGCGGCGCCTGCGGAAAAAATGGAAGAAGCTCTCTTAAATTTTGCTCAACGGCCTGAATGGACACACTATAAAGCTGTCTGAGCTGAGGGTCTTTTACTTCTCTTATCATTTTCTTCAGTCTAATGAGTCCATTTGATTGAAAAGCAACCAGCTCGTGCATTTCTAATGTTTCATGCCAAGCCAATGTTCTGCGTTCATCCATGTAACAATTCTCCTTTATCAATCAGATTCCATATCAGCATATGCCCAGCGCTCAATGTTGTTCATGATGTTTTGAAGTTTTTAAAAAGGGAAATTCACATTATATAGGATACGGGTTGAGAACATGCAAAAGAGGTGAAACACGATGTGGGACATGATAAAGGACTTTTTCTTGTTTAGCAGCGGCGTTCTGCAAGCAACAACCCTTTTACTGGTGATCTTAATCTTTATGTATGTCAGAAAAACAAAAAAGAAAAACAAGGAATCTTCTGGCTTTATGGATGATAAACATTAATCGAGATGGGCATTCTTTTTTAAAGAATGTCTTTTCATTTGCAATGTTCCACATGAAACATTAGCGTCATTTTACTTGCGATTTGGACTTATGTTAAAATATAAAAGCAAAATGTAGAGATGATATAAAAACATTCGGTGCAAAACATGTTGCAGCGATGAAAAAAGAGCAGTCGTTTATGCTGCTCTTTTCTATTCGTATGTTCAGGATGATACGAGGTGACTAAGTGAAACAAACGAGAGCATTAATGGAAGGTGCTATTTTAATCAGTCTGTTTGCGATCATCACGCTTTTGGTCGTTTATGTTCCTGTGATTGGAACAATTCTGTTATTTGCACTGCCGCTGCCCATGATCCTGTATACAATCAGACATGGATTGAGGTTAGGGATATGGATGGGTGCTGTCAGTCTTCCGGTTGTTTTTATTGTCGGGTCCTTTACCGGGCTTACTGTAGCTTTTATGTCAGCATGCGCCGGCATTGCCATGGGGCATTTTTTCAAAAGGAAAGAACCCGGGCACGCCATTATTTCGGGCGCTCTTATTTATATGCTTTGTATTGTCATCTATTTTGTGATAAGCATTCAGTTTTTGGGTATCAATATCATTGATGAAGCGATGACACAATACCGGCAGTCCCTTGATATTGTAGAAAATGTAGTGAAGCAGTCGGGGAATGCTGAACAGCTTGAGAAGCAATTGAAACTGATGGAAGAACAATTGGGTATCGTTCAATATCTTTTTCCAACAGCTATTGTGATGGTAGGAGCTATTTTTTCTTTCCTCAGTTACCTTATCGCTAAGCCGCTCTTAAGGCGATTCTCCCCCGATATTCCTAATCTAAAGCCTTTTAGAGAGTTGAAGTTTCCGCAAAGTGTTGTAGTGCTGTATTTAATGATTGTCATGCTATCATTTTTGCCTTTAGAAAAAGGCCATATGCTGTACTCTATCGCTTTAAATGGGGAGTTTATACTCGGGTTTCTGATTTTCATCCAAGGTTTATCATTTATCTTTTTCTATTGCCATAAGAAAAATTATCCGAAGGCTGCGGCTGTGATTGCGGTGGTTCTTGGACTGATGCTTCCGATCTTTATGGCAGCCATTCGCATTTTAGGCGTTATAGATATGGGCTTTAATATAAGGAATAAGGTGAAGTGAACATGAGTTTTACTCACATGGTGGGGAGTGATAGAAATGCCAAGCTTTTATGAAAAACCGCTGTTTCGGTATCCCATCTATGCTTTGATTGCTTTGTCAATCATTACAATCCTCATCAGCTTTTATTTTAACTGGATTTTAGGAACCGTCGAAGTGCTGCTGCTTGCAGTTATTTTGTTTTTTATTAAACGTGCTGATTCTCTTATTCGGCAAGAGATTGATGCTTATATTTCTACGTTATCCTACAGGTTGAAAAAAGTCGGTGAAGAGGCATTGATGGAAATGCCGATCGGCATCATGCTTTTTAATGACCAATATTATATAGAATGGGCAAATCCGTTTCTTTCTTCTTGCTTTAATGAAAGCACATTAGTGGGGAGATCCCTTTACGACACGTGTGAATCGGTTGTGCCGCTCATCAAACAAGAGGTGGAATCGGAAACGGTTACATTGAATGACCGCAAGTTTAAGGTTGTCATCAAACGGGATGAGCGCCTTCTGTATTTTTTTGATGTAACGGAACAAATCCAGATTGAAAAGCGATATGAAAACGAAAGAACCGTGCTGGCGTATATTTTCCTTGATAACTATGATGATGTGACACAAGGATTAGATGACCAGACGAGAAGCACGATGAACAGCCAGGTGACATCCTTGCTGAACGCCTGGGCACAGGAGTACGGGATCTTCCTGAAAAGAACGTCTTCAGAACGCTTTATCGCTGTACTTAATGAACACATCTTAACTGAACTCGAAAATTCGAAGTTTTCGATCCTTGATGAGGTACGGGAAAAAACCTCTTTTGACGGTGTAGCCCTCACGTTAAGCGTCGGTATTGGAGCTTCCGTCTCCTCACTGAAAGAACTTGGCGATTTGGCGCAATCCAGCTTGGACTTAGCGTTGGGACGCGGGGGAGACCAAGTAGCCATCAAGCTGCCGAACGGCAAGGTGAAGTTTTACGGCGGTAAAACAAACCCGATGGAGAAACGAACAAGGGTGAGGGCCCGCGTGATTTCTCATGCCTTAAAGGAAATTGTCTCCGAAAGCAGCAATGTGATTATCATGGGCCATAAATTCCCCGACATGGATTCTATCGGCGCTGCGATCGGGATTTTAAAGGTGGCTCAGGCAAATAACAAAGATGGGTTTATCGTGATTGACCCAAATCAAATCGGTTCCAGTGTGCAGCGTTTGATTGAGGAAATCAAAAAATATGAAGAACTGTGGTCAAGGTTTATTACCCCTGAGGAAGCAATGGAGATTTCCAATGATGACACGCTGCTTGTGATCGTTGATACACATAAGCCGTCACTTGTCATGGAGGAACGGCTGGTCAATAAAATTGAACATATCGTAGTCATCGACCATCACCGCAGGGGTGAGGAGTTTATCAGAGACCCGCTGCTCGTCTATATGGAGCCGTACGCTTCTTCGACAGCGGAATTGGTCACAGAGCTGCTTGAATATCAGCCGAAGCGCTTAAAAATCAATATGATTGAAGCAACTGCCCTATTAGCTGGTATAATAGTGGATACAAAGAGCTTTTCTCTCCGCACAGGTTCGCGGACTTTTGATGCGGCTTCTTATTTAAGGGCAAAGGGCGCCGATACGGTGCTTGTACAGAAGTTCTTGAAAGAAACCGTTGATTCCTATATTAAACGGGCGAAGCTGATTCAGCATACGGTCCTCTATAAAGAGAACATTGCGATTGCCTCTCTTCCTGAAAATGAAGAGGAATACTTCGATCAAGTGCTGATTGCGCAGGCGGCTGATTCGCTGCTGTCGATGAGTGAGGTTGAGGCTTCGTTTGCGGTGGCGAGACGGGATGAACAAACCGTTTGTATCAGTGCACGGTCACTTGGCGAGGTAAATGTTCAAATCATCATGGAGGCGCTGGAAGGCGGAGGACATTTAACAAATGCGGCGACTCAGCTGTCCGGCATATCAGTTTCTGAAGCGCTGGAACGGCTGAAGCACGCCATAGATGAGTATTTTGAGGGAGGCGTACAGAGATGAAGGTTATTTTCTTACAAGATGTAAAAGGAAAAGGGAAAAAAGGCGAAGTCAAAAACGTAGCAGACGGTTATGCGCATAACTTTCTGATTAAAAAAGGCCTCGCGGTTGAAGCGAACGCGTCAAACATCAGCGCGTTAAACGGACAAAAGCAGAAAGAGAAAAAAGAAGCCATCGCTGAGCTTGAGCAGGCAAAGAGCTTAAAAGAGACATTAGAAAAACTGACTGTTGAGCTTAGTGCAAAATCAGGTGAAGGCGGCCGGTTATTTGGTTCTGTGACAAGCAAACAAATTACTGAACAGCTCCAAAAAGACCATAATATTAAAGTGGATAAGCGGAAGCTTGAACTGCCGGAGGGCATTCGTGCGTTAGGATATACCAACGTGCCTGTGAAGCTGCATCCTGAGGTGCAGGCTGTGTTGAAGGTACATGTGAAAGAAGAAGCTTAATAGAAAAGAGGCTTGGGGGCAACCCAAGCCTCTTTTTTTATTCCACGAGATAAAGAGTTTGCTGGCTTTCTCCGCCAGGTCCTCCTCTCATGCCTTGCAGGCTGCTGTTTGAGCTGCCTGTGGAACTGCTGTACTTGTCAGCTGATATTTCCTTTCCGTTTTTCTTAATCCAAGAAACAAGTTCGCTGTTGCCTGAGTTATTTTCGGTGAGAAGGAAGTATTTCACTTTGCCTTCTTTGACCAGCTTTTTCAGTTCGGACACAGTCAGAATGGGATCTGTGCCGTTAAATCCGCCCATTGCCATCACTGATTCATTTTCATGAATGATGTATGGCGCAGCGGTTACGGTTGTCAAAGTAGCAAATAGATACTCTTCGCCGGTATTATGTTTTCTCAAATAGGACAGGAGTCCGGTATCAACCTCCGAGGAGAACATGTTCCCGCCGTTTGTTGGGCTTTTGAGCTGCGGGCCCGATTCAGGTAGGACGCTGTTGCCTCCGTATAGAAGCGGCGTTGCTGACCAGTAGACCGGTGTGAGCAGCAGAATGCATAAGCTGATGATGGTCAGCTGCTTACTGAACGGATGGCTGCGTTTAAGCATCAGAAGCGCAAGGGTGATGCCGAGTCCTAAGAGGCCCAGTACGTACATCCATACACTGCCGATTTGGCTTGTATAATCGCTTAGAATATACACCTGGAACACGGCTGTGATCAGAACGGCTGCCGGCAGAAGATAGCTGGCCCAGTCTTTATTGTTTTTGTATAAGCGGTACATCGTATACCATCCGATACCGGAAAGGGCAGCAATCGGAGGTGCCAGCATAATTAAATAATACTGGTGGAAGAATCCTGCGATGCTGAAGAAACCAGCCACAGGAACGAGCCAAGCCGTCCAGAAAATCGTTTCTTTCATTTCAGCTGCCTGTCCTCGGCGATCACGGTACCAGCTGACGATACCGCCCAGCAATCCGATCAATGCGAATGGAAGCATCCAGCTGATTTGGCCGGAAAGCGCCGATTGGACGAGACGAAGCGGTCCAGCATCACCGGTGCCAAACATATTCATGCTTTTTCCGCCGCCACCGCCAGGCCCTCCCTTTCCAGGTCCGCCACCGCCTATTGGTGGTGTGCCTCTGCCTTCACTGGAGGTGCCGTTTTGTCCGCTAGGCGGCTGAGGCGCCGAATGATTCCCGAATGACTGATTGCCATTTTGATTAGCGGCACTTCCGTCAGGCCTGCTGTTTCCGTTCTGAGAGGAAGATGATTCGCTTCCGTTTGGCACCTGCGTGGTGTTTTGATTTTGCATCTTCCCGCCGCCAACGGCATTCATATCACCCCTTGCAAGGCCGGTGGTTTGTCCTAGCAGACGCTCTGTGCCGTTGTAGCCGAAGGCCAATTCTAACACTGAGTTGGTCTGGCTGCTTCCTACATAAGGCCGGCTGGAGGATGAGGTTGAATCCACCACAACTGCCCATGAGAGGGAAAGGCCCGTCAGAAGGACGAGAGACAGAATCAGTGACCCGATTTTTTTCTTCAGAGATGCCCAAGATGCAATCAAGTAGAATAACACAAACGCAGGCAATACCATAAACGCTTGCATCATTTTCATATTAAAGGCGAGTCCAATCAGGCTAAATGCTGTCAGCAGCCAAATCAGCTTGCCTTGTTTCACTGCCTGAAGCAGGCAAGCTGAACCGAGCAATAAGGTAAAGACCAGCATACTGTCGATATTGTTTGTCCGGCTGACAGCCGCTGAGATAGGCGTCAGTGCCATGACAAGCGCGGCAATGCGGGCCGCCCCGATTCCAAAGGCCGGTTTGATCATTCTGTAGAGAAGGAATATAGATCCAACTCCCGCGAGAGCCTGAGGAAGAATCACACTCCACGTGTGAACACCGAAAATCAGTGCGAAAATCGTTTGAATCCATAACACAACTGGCGGCTTGTCCACTGTTACAAATCCGGAAGGGTCAAATGATGCATAGAAGAAATTGTGGAAGCTTTGCGTCATGCTTTTCACCGCTGCCAAATAGTACTGGTTCGCAGTGTCATCCTGCCAAATGTTGTACATATTCAGAAAAGCCGCTGTAAGCAAAATGAGAATAAGAATGAAGTCGAGTCGTTTGGTTTTCATCGTTTTTCACCTCTTTATGGTGTCTTATTGTAAAAAAAAAATATGAAAAACTTATGAATAAACCATAAATATTCGTAGAATTTCAAAGAAAAAAGCGGAGATATCTCCCCGCTTTATTATGCTGAATTTCTTTGCTTCTCTGTCTGAAGAATGTATCGATCTCGTCCGGCTCCCAGCCCGGCTGCACCCATAGCGATCAAGGCGGCTATGAGAAGCACTAACGGCATTGTCCATGAATGTGTCTGGTCAAAGAGATAGCCGACAAAGATAGGCCCGACGGCTGCAAGCAGGTAGCCGAATGACTGTGACATGCCTGACAGCGCCGCGGCCTGCTGGGCATTTTCACTGCGGAGACCAATCAAAGTGAGCGCCAAACTAATGCTGGAGCCCTGCCCGATACCGATAATCACCATCCAGATGGCAAGCATGGTGTGGCTGCCGCCTGCTAATAATCCGCATAGGCCGATCAAATAGACTGCGGCCAGCGCCGCAACGATTCCGCGCTGATGTTTCACACGGTCAGCTAAAACCGGTGTCAGAAAAGTGGAGGGCAGACTCGCAAATTGCATGAGTGACACCATCCATCCGGCTGTTGACGTATCAATCCCATGAGAACGGAGTACTTCAGGAAACCAGGCGATGCTGCTGTAAAATAAAAATGATTGGAGTCCCATAAAGATTGTGACAAACCATGCCATTTTGGAAGCCCATATGGAACTTGATTGAAGTTTCATCGTCTGGTTTGCCGTATCCCGGTGGCGCAGCTGAGGGATCCAGATCAGCAATGCAAGGAAAGCCAGTCCGCCCCATAAGAGAAAGGCCTGCTTCCATCCGCCGTCCATCTGGGTCGCTAAAGGAACACTGACACCCGATGCTAAAGCAGCGAATATGTTCATTGATGTCGTATACAGGCTAATCATAATCCCTGGCTTTTCAGGGTATTTATGTTTGATTAAGCTTGGCAAAAGCACGTTTCCAATCGCAATTCCGACACCGATGAGTGCTGTTCCGAAAAACAAAGCGGCAGTATAGCCGATAGAACGAGTCAAAACCCCGATAAAAAGTACCATGAGACCCAGCCATAAGGTTCGCTCATTTCCGAGTCGCTGTCCGAGCTTAGGCGCAAGCGGAGAGAGAACTGCAAACGAAAGTAGCGGAAGTGCGGTCAAAAACCCGGCTGCCCCATTGGACATGTGCAGCTCTGCGCGGATAGAGCTGATGACCGGACCGACTGAAGTGATCGCGGGCCGTAAGTTAAACGCGATAAAGATAATGCCGGCGATCAGCCAAAATGATTGGACTTTTTTATTTTGTGTATGTGGCAAAGCAGTTACTCCTTCTTTCTAACATATAATGATTATGATTCCGTAAGGTGTAAGCAAGTATGCGAATGAACGCTACGATTGTTGTTCTTCTTTCTGCAATTCAGCCAACTTGGCAAGCAGGATATGCTGAGGCATATGCATCATTTGTTCAAGCGGCAGATTCAAGGACGCTGCAAGCTTTTGTGCAGTTTCAGCAGAAATTTGCAAAGGTCTCACAAAAGATCCCTCCTCTCTTCTGTCCATTGTACAAGAATCAGATGTGAAATGTAAGAAGATGTCACAAAGGAATGGAGCAATCCGAAAATGACCGTTATAAAAGAGGAAAGGAGGGGTCTTATGTATGCACCGTTGTCATTATTAAAACAAATGCTGAAGGAACACCAATTAGACTCTGAGAAGGCTGACACTTTTGAAGAATATATAGCGGTGAGGCTAAAGCTTCAGGAGTTGATGGGGAAATGTGCTTCGTTCGAGGAGTGGGATCTGTATCAAAAGGCGGCGGATCTGATGATGCACACAGGCATCCAATGGATGAAATAAGCTGATATTCGCTAAAAAACCCTCGCTGCAGCGAAGGTTTTCATTCTTTAAAATGAGTGTTCTTCTTCCACATTCTTAAACTGGTCATAGATCACAAGCTTTGCCGGGCTGTTTTCCTTTGCCATCTGTTTGGCTTTTTCAATCGCGGCGTCTTTAGATGTATACAAAGCTGTCGGGGCCACATTCTCCACCTTAATAAACCAGCCATCCGCATCAACATTAGGTGTAACCGCATATTTTTTGATCATCTTTCATTCCTCCCTTATGTTTTATTGCATTTTTCCCGCCCTGTTATGGTCCGAAACGATTCAATCTGCTAGCTGAAAAAAACAGGAAACAGACAATTCTTCTATTTTTTTTCTGCAGAAATGGTAGAATGGAGTTTGGAGATTTTTTAATGAGAGGACGGTGCTTAGCATGACAGACCTTCTGAATGATCGGCTTCCTCCGCAAAATATAGAAGCTGAACAAGCCGTGTTAGGCGCTATTTTTTTACAGCCGTCTGCTTTAACACTGGCTTCAGAAGTATTGATTCCAGATGATTTTTATAGAATGTCCCACCAAAAAATCTATAATGCGATGCTTGTGCTCGGTGACCGAGGTGAACCGGTTGATCTAGTGACGGTAACGTCAGAGCTTGCGAATACAGACCTGCTGGAAGAAGTCGGCGGGATTTCATATCTGACAGATATCGCAAACTCGGTGCCGACAGCGGCTAACATAGAATATTATGCGAAAATCGTTGAGGAAAAATCGATTCTTCGCAGATTGATCAGAACAGCGACAACGATTGCTCAAGATGGGTATACCCGTGAGGATGAGGTCGAGGATTTACTCAGTGAAGCGGAAAAAACGATTATGGAAGTGGCGCAGCGCAAGAACACGAGTGCCTTTCAAAATATTAAGGACGTCCTTGTGCAGACCTATGACAATATCGAACAGCTTCACAATCGAAAAGGCGATATCACGGGGATTCCGACAGGGTTTACCGAGCTTGACCGGATGACTGCCGGGTTCCAGCGCAACGACCTGATCATTGTGGCTGCCCGTCCGTCAGTGGGGAAAACCGCTTTTGCCCTGAACATCGCACAAAACGTGGCGACCAAGACTGACGAGAGCGTAGCGATTTTCAGTCTAGAGATGGGTGCTGAGCAGCTGGTTATGCGTATGCTCTGTGCCGAGGGAAATATCAATGCCCAGAATCTCCGTACCGGCAACCTGACGGAAGAGGATTGGGGCAAGCTGACGATGGCGATGGGAAGCCTGTCGAACAGCGGAATTTACATTGATGATACACCGGGGATCCGTGTGAGTGAAATCCGCGCCAAATGCCGCCGCTTAAAGCAGGAAAGCGGACTTGGCATGATTTTGATCGACTACCTGCAATTGATTCAGGGAAGCGGACGTTCGAAGGATAACCGCCAGCAGGAAGTATCCGAAATTTCCCGTGAACTGAAGTCGATTGCAAGGGAGCTGCAAGTCCCTGTTATCGCGCTTTCTCAGCTTTCACGTGGCGTTGAGCAGCGTCAGGACAAACGTCCGATGATGTCTGATATCCGGGAATCAGGAAGTATTGAGCAGGATGCGGATATTGTTGCGTTCCTTTATCGTGATGACTACTATGACAAAGAAACAGAGAACAAAAACATTATCGAAATCATTATTGCCAAACAGCGTAACGGCCCGGTAGGAACCGTGTCTCTTGCGTTCGTAAAAGAATACAACAAATTCGTCAATCTGGAACGGCGTTTTGATGACGCAGGTGTTCCGCCCGGCGCATAACCCCCAAGAGCTGATCTTGGGGTTTTTTCATTCGAAAGGCGGAAGAAATACCGTCCGCTCAGCGGATGTTTATTTGAAAGCGTTTTAATAAAATGGTGCAAAAAGGAGATGGTAATATGGGAAATCATTTTTCATATTTTCATGCAGCGCAAATACGGATTGCGCGGCCTACGGGCCAGCTTCGTGAGATCATTCTTTTTTATGAAGAAGGGCTGGGTTTAAAACGAATAGGAGGGTTTTCGAAGCATAATGGGTATGACGGTGTCATGTTCGGTCTCCCTCATGCCGATTATCATCTCGAATTCACTCAGCATGAGGAGGAAAGCAGTGTCCCTGTTCCTCACCCCGACAGCCTCCTCGTTTTTTATGTGCCGAATGCAGAGGAATTGACAGCAATCACTTTAAGGCTGAAAAGAATGGGCTATCAAGAGGTCGAATCTGAGAATCCGTACTGGAGCCATGGCGGCGTCACAATAGAGGATCCGGATGGATGGCGAGTCGTTTTTATGAATACAAAAGGAATATCAGGCAAGTGAGTCTTTTTTATGCTAAAGAATGAAAGTTTCACGAGCTTTTTATGACAAAACGGTGAGAAAACGCTTATAAAACGAATGAAAGCGAACGAATATAGATTTACAAGAATTTAATGTTCGGATTTACAATTGACTTTCTGTTTCTTCACTGATAAACTTGATTTGTTTGAATAGAATCGTTTTGAAAGGTTAACGGAGGTGCACGGACATGTCTTCAGTAGTTGTAGTAGGTACGCAATGGGGCGATGAAGGGAAAGGTAAAATCACAGATTTCCTGTCAGAAAATGCAGAAGTGATCGCCCGTTATCAAGGCGGAAATAACGCAGGGCATACAATCAAGTTTGACGGCATCACATACAAGCTTCACTTAATCCCGTCAGGAATTTTCTATAAGGATAAAACGTGTGTGATCGGAAACGGAATGGTTGTAGATCCGAAAGCATTAGTCACAGAGCTTGCGTATCTTCATGAGCGCAACGTCAGTACAGATAACCTGAGAATCAGCAACAGGGCTCATGTCATTCTGCCGTATCATTTGAAATTGGATGAAGTGGAAGAAGAGCGAAAAGGGGCTAACAAGATCGGTACAACGAAAAAAGGAATCGGCCCTGCTTACATGGATAAAGCAGCCCGCATCGGAATTCGCATCGCGGATCTGTTAGACCGTGACGCATTTGCGGAAAAGCTTGAACGCAATCTGGAAGAAAAAAACCGTCTGCTTGAGAAAATGTACGAGACAGAAGGATTTAAAATTGAGGATATTTTAGACGAATATTATGAGTACGGCCAGCAGATTAAAAAGTATGTTTGCGATACATCTGTTGTCTTAAATGATGCTCTTGATGAAGGGCGCCGTGTATTGTTTGAAGGCGCGCAAGGGGTTATGCTCGATATCGACCAAGGAACATACCCGTTTGTTACGTCATCTAACCCGGTTGCCGGCGGTGTCACGATCGGTTCTGGTGTCGGTCCGACCAAAATTCAGCACGTTGTCGGTGTATCAAAAGCATATACGACTCGTGTCGGCGACGGTCCTTTCCCGACTGAGCTGAAAGATGAAATCGGCGATCAAATCCGTGAAGTTGGACGCGAGTATGGAACAACAACAGGCCGTCCGCGCCGTGTAGGCTGGTTTGACAGTGTCGTTGTCCGTCACGCCCGCCGTGTGAGCGGAATTACAGATCTTTCTTTGAACTCAATTGACGTGTTAACAGGAATTGAAACATTGAAAATCTGTGTGGCATACCGCTACAAAGGGGAAATCATTGAAGAATTCCCAGCAAGCCTTAAAGCACTTGCTGAATGTGAGCCGGTATATGAAGAAATGCCAGGCTGGACTGAGGATATCACAGGTGCGAAGAGCTTAAGCGAGCTCCCGGAAAATGCGCGCCACTATCTTGAGCGTGTGTCTCAGCTGACAGGCATTCCGCTTTCTATTTTCTCTGTCGGTCCAGACCGTTCACAAACAAATGTCCTTCGCAGCGTGTACCGTGCGAACTAAATAAAACTTGCTTACAAGCCCCTGATGCAGGGGCTTGTTTTTTGTTTGAAAACCGCAGATAAGTTGGTCTGAGAAAAAAATATGAAAAAAAACCAAAAAAGTTATTGCCACTTCTATTTGTTCGTGATATTATAAATCTCGTTGTTACGGAAACTGCTTCAATAGAGTACAAGATGAGAACTTAATCTAAGTCGTTTGCTCTATGGAAACTCCGACATCTTAAGAGCCATTAGCTCAGTTGGTAGAGCATCTGACTTTTAATCAGAGGGTCGAAGGTTCGAGTCCTTCATGGCTCACCATTTCGTGTAGGCCCGTTGGTCAAGCGGTTAAGACACCGCCCTTTCACGGCGGTAACACGGGTTCGAATCCCGTACGGGTCATTGATTTACTTTAGCGTTATTGCTAATTCCTTATTTGTCTGCGAGGGCTGACACGACAGCTCTCCGGGCAATTACTGTAAGGTCCGGTAGTTCAGTTGGTTAGAATGCCTGCCTGTCACGCAGGAGGTCGCGGGTTCGAGTCCCGTCCGGACCGCCATTTTACTTTACTTAGTAGAGAAAAATAAAACATTTGGCTCGGTAGCTCAGTTGGTAGAGCAACGGACTGAAAATCCGTGTGTCGGCGGTTCGATTCCGTCCCGAGCCACTTACCAAACGCATCTGCAATCGTAGGTGCGTTTTTTCTTTTAGGAAAAAGGCAAACATGAGGAGTGTTATAATAGAAGAAAAAGGGAGAACCGGCCCTGCGGCCGGCTCAAAGAAGAAGACGTCATTGATAAAGACGCACTCCGGTGGGGGGAGGTTTCAATAAAGTTATCTTTTTTAAAAAAAGTTGACCAGCATGACAAAAGATAAACAATTGGCGGATAAAGGTGAAACATGTGTTTTTTTTCTAAACCTTTATTTTTTTTATCTTTTGACCTTAAACCGTTATAATAGACAAGGACCCATTGTTTACATGGGCCATAAGTGATGAAACGAATGTTATATAGATGAAATGAAGTTATTCGGCAGGAGGAAAATCAAAATGATGGATAAAAAGATCCTTGTAGTAGATGATGAAAAACCGATTGCAGATATATTGGAATTTAACTTAAGAAAAGAGGGCTATGAAGTACACTGTGCCCACGACGGAAATGAAGCCGTTGAAATGGTAGAAGAGCTTCAGCCTGATTTAATTCTTTTAGATATTATGCTTCCTAATAAGGACGGCGTTGAAGTGTGCCGTGAAGTCAGAAAGAAATACGATATGCCGATCATTATGCTGACGGCTAAGGATTCAGAAATTGACAAGGTCATCGGGCTTGAAATCGGTGCTGATGACTATGTCACCAAACCATTTAGCACACGCGAGCTTCTGGCACGTGTAAAAGCAAACCTGCGCCGCCAGCTGACAACAGCGCCTGCGGAGGAAGAGTCGTCTTCTAACGAGATTCATATCGGCTCTCTCGTCATCTTCCCTGACGCGTACGTCGTATCTAAACGGGATGAAACAATTGAATTGACTCATCGTGAGTTCGAGTTGCTTCATTATTTAGCGAAACATATTGGACAAGTAATGACACGTGAACATTTGCTTCAAACCGTTTGGGGCTATGATTACTTTGGTGATGTCAGAACGGTTGACGTAACAGTCCGCCGGCTTCGTGAAAAAATCGAGGACAACCCAAGCCATCCAAATTGGATCGTCACACGCCGCGGCGTAGGTTATTACTTGAGAAACCCAGAACAGGACTAATGCCCATATGAATAAGGTTGGTTTTTTTCGGTCGATCCAATTTAAGATTACCTTGATTTATGTGCTTTTGATTATTATTGCCATGCAAATCATTGGTGTGTATTTTGTCAATCAGGTAGAGAAGTCGCTGATCAATTCTTATGAACAATCGCTGAATCAGCGAATCGACAACCTTTCTTACTATATCGAACAAGAATATAAAAGCGATAACGACAGCACCGTCATCAAGGATGACGTCAGCCGTATTTTGAATGACTTCACAAAAAGTGATGAGGTCCGGGAAATTAGTTTTGTAGATAAAAGCTATGAAGTCGTCGGTTCTTCTAAGCCGTATGGTGAGGAAGTGGCAGGCAAACAAACAACCGATCTGATCTTTAAAAGAATTTTTTCTACCAAACAATCGTATTTAAGAAAATATTATGACCCGAAAAGCAAAATCAGAGTTCTCATTTCCGCGAAGCCCGTCATGACAGAAAACCAAGAGGTTGTCGGCGCGATCTATGTTGTCGCGAGCATGGAAGATGTCTTTAATCAAATGAAGACGATTAACACGATTCTGGCGTCCGGCACAGGTTTGGCACTCGTTTTGACGGCCCTTCTCGGTATTTTTCTTGCAAGAACCATTACCCACCCGCTTTCAGATATGAGGAAACAGGCGATGGAGCTCGCCAAAGGGAATTTCTCGAGGAAGGTTAAAAAGTACGGGCATGATGAAATTGGGCAGCTCGCCACGACGTTTAATCACTTAACGAGAGAGCTTGAGGATGCCCAGGCGATGACTGAAGGAGAGCGTCGAAAGCTCGCCTCTGTCATTGCCTATATGACAGACGGCGTTATCGCCACAAATCGAAACGGAGCTATTATCCTCTTAAACAGCCCGGCGCTGGAGCTGTTGAACGTTTCACGTGAAACAGCCTTAGAAATGCCGATTACGAGCTTGCTGGGGATTCAAGAGAATTATACTTTTGAAGATTTAGTGGAGCAGCAGGATTCTATGTTGCTTGAAATTGAGCGCGATGATCAATTAACGGTGCTTCGCGTGAATTTCTCTGTGATTCAAAGGGAGCATGGCAAAATTGATGGTTTAATCGCTGTCATTTATGATGTAACCGAGCAAGAGAAAATGGATCAGGAACGCAGGGAATTCGTTGCGAATGTATCACACGAGCTGCGGACGCCGCTTACGACAATGCGGAGTTATTTGGAGGCGTTAGCTGAAGGCGCGTGGGAAAATAAAGACATTGCCCCGCGTTTCTTAATGGTGACGCAAAATGAAACAGAGCGAATGATCCGGCTTGTGAATGACCTGCTTCAGCTATCGAAATTTGACAGCAAGGACTATCAATTCAACCGGGAATGGATTCAAATCGTCCGATTTATGTCGCTTATTATTGACCGTTTTGAAATGACAAAAGAACAGCATGTGGAATTTATCCGCAATCTGCCGGACAGAAATCTGTACGTCGAGATTGATCAGGATAAAATTACGCAGGTGCTCGATAACATTATTTCCAACGCTTTAAAATACTCACCGGAGGGCGGACATGTCACGTTCTCCATTGATGTAAATGAAGAAGAAGAGCTTCTCTATATCAGCGTCAAGGATGAAGGGATCGGAATTCCGAAAAAGGATGTCGAAAAAGTCTTTGACCGCTTCTACAGGGTTGATAAAGCGAGAACGAGAAAGCTTGGCGGCACCGGCCTGGGGCTGGCGATTGCCAGAGAAATGGTTCAAGCGCACGGCGGAGATATTTGGGCAGACAGCATAGAAGGAAAAGGCACGACGATTACATTTACTCTTCCATATAAAGAGGAACAAGAGGATGATTGGGATGAAGCGTGAAAATATAAAAACGATATTACTTACGGTACTCGTCGTCATCAGTCTTGTTTTTACGTGGGGGATATGGACGTTCCAGCCAAACTTTTCTGAAGGCTCATCAACAACAGAGTCTACTGTGCGTGAGAAGCATAAAATCGAAAAAAACACCCAAAAGCTGTCTGAAACGGTGAGGCCGAGGGAAATGTTTATCCATGATGACGGCGCTCATTATAAAGTGGATAATGAAGCCCTCTATGAAGAAGTCTGGTCTGACTTGCCGCATTGGGATGTAAAAGGAATTAAAGATATTTCTGATCAGTATGACAAGGCTGGATTCAAGAGCTGGTTTTATGGCATGGGCGGTTCTGAAGCTAAGCTTGACTTGCAATTCAGTGATACGATTCCTATTGATATTTTTCAAACGCTGTTTAAATGGTCGAATCAGTCATTCGAATATAGTTCGTTTGATCATATTCTGATTCCGTTTAATGAAACCAAAGCGAACAAGAAAATTTATCTGGTGTCTTATAGCAAACAGCTCATTCTGGAAGTGACCGTTGAGTCGGCAAACTACCGGAACATTATGAACGACATGAAAAACAGGCAATCAAACTTGCCGGCGTACAGCTTGTTCTCCATCGGTTCAAAGAAAGAGTTCCTGCTGCCGAACAAACCGCTTACGATGGATAAAAAAGAGTTTGTCACAGAATCGATTAAAACGAACACCTTTAAGCAGGCTTTGTTCAGTGATCCGAGCATTGTAAGAGAAGATTCGAATTACAACAACAGAAATGTGCTGACAGATGGGATTAGCCGTTTAGATGTGAATTTAAGCCAGCGCCAGGTGCAATTTCAGCAGCGCAATTTAGTCCAGAGCACATCCTATCAAACAGGTGAATTAATCAAAAAGAGCCAAAAATACCTTGAGGATACGGGAAGCTGGACGGATCATTATCAATTTTTCAATATCAATGACAGCCAGCAGCTGAGCTTCTATATCTATATGGATCAGATGCCGGTCATTAACAGCACGGCCAAGCCGTTCGGAGCAACATCAGCGATTACGTTGCAATGGGCGAATGATGATATTCTCAGCTATAAGCGGCCGAATTACAGTCTCGGGACAAACCCGATTAAAACAAGTGAGACAGAGCTGATGAGCGGCAGCGAAGTGAAGATGCTGCTTTCTAAACAAACCGCTTATGATACGGATAAAATTGATCAGATCTTCCTTGCTTACCAATTGGTATCAACATCAACCAACGATGATCCTCTTGTTGAACTGGAACCGGTCTGGGCGATGAAAGTAAATGGAAAAATTGTGCCGATCACAAAGGATTTATTGATGAAGGAGGGGGCAAACAGTGGAGTGGAATAAGACAAAATCAATCTTCATCGTTGCCTTCCTCATCTTAGATATTTTCTTAGGCTATCAGTTTTTTCAAAAATGGCAGGCGACCAGCAAGGAATATGAGGTCATTAAAAATGATGTCGAGCATGATATGAAGGCCGACCATATCACGTATGAGGGCCTGAATAAGGAAGCAACAGAAGGCTATCGGATCACAGCAAATCAAAAGGCCTTCACCAAGGAGGAAATTGAGGGGCTGAAGGATCAAAAGCCTTTGATGGACATGCCTAGTGATAATCATAAAGTAACGAGCCTGAAAATGAAGTTCACGAATCCGATCGCCCTATCCAAGAAAAATATCGAGGACGATGCCCAGGCGCTTGTTTCTTCGAAAATCCAAGATGGCGAAAAATATAAGCTTTGGAAGGTTGATAAATCAAAGAAAGAAATTATTTTCTTCCAAACATATGAAGGCCATTATATTTATCAGAAGACCGACAATTCCTCGAACATGATCGGGCAAGTGGTCTTGCACTTAAACGGTAAAAACGAGGTTGTGTCGTACGACCAAACAACGCTCGAAACCTTTAAGCAAATCCAGAAAGAAAGCTTAATCACTGAAATGGATGCGGTTGAGCTATTGTACTATCAAAATCAATTAAAAGAATACAGCACTGTAAAGAGCTGCAAATTCGGCTACGTAGCACAATATCCGCTGACAAGTACGCAGGTGCTGGCACCGGTATGGAGAATTACGGTCGAGTACGATAAAAAAGTGAACGGTGAGAAAAAGACAGTGCAAGAGTATTTTACTGTGAATGCTTTGGAGAGTACGATTTTAGATACAGATCAATGAAAATAATGGAGTGAGACAGACATGAGCTTGCAATTTAGCGTACTTGCGAGCGGGAGTACGGGAAATGCGTTTTACCTCGAAACAGAGGATCACGCATTTTTAGTGGACGCCGGTTTGAGCGGGAAAGCCATGGATGGGCTGATGGCACAGATCGGGCGTAAGCTGGATGATGTAGACGGCATTTTTGTGACGCATGAGCATAGTGACCATATTAAGGGCCTTGGTGTGGTCGCCAGAAAGTACAAGCTTCCGATCTATGCCAATGAGAAGACGTGGAAAGCGATGGAGAACCAGATCGGCAAAATAGACACCGATCAAAAATTTGTGTTTCCGATGGAGACGGTGAAGTCGTTTGGCGGACTTGACGTGGAATCGTTTGGCGTCTCTCACGATGCGGCGGAACCCATGTTTTATGTGTTCCACTATAACGGCCGAAAGCTTGCATTAATGACAGATACGGGGTACGTCAGCGACCGGATGAAAGGGATCATCCGCCAAGCGAATGTGTTTGTGTTTGAAAGCAACCACGATGTCGGCATGCTGCAAATGGGAAGATACCCATGGAGCATTAAGCGGAGGATTTTAAGTGACGTCGGGCACGTTTCAAATGAAGATGCTGCCTTGGCGATGACTGATGTCATTGGCGACGAGACGTCTCGTATTTACTTGGCGCATTTGAGCCAGGACAACAACATGAAGGAGCTGGCGAGAATGTCGGTGCAGCAGACACTGGCTTCTAAAGGCTTTGTGACGGGTGAGACATTTGATTTATATGACACCGATCCGAAGAAGGCCACGCCGCTTTGCGCTGTATAATTTTTCTATGTAAATCATGACTATTATAGGAGGTTCTAACCCACAATATAACCATATTAACGTTCTTGGAAAGGATGGAATATGGTGGATTACGATCGTGAGGAAGAACATACTACTCCTGAACAGCCAAAGAGAAGCAAAAAAGGATATTTTCTTTCTAGTCTGATTGGCGTGATTGTCGGTGCCGTATTAATGGCGTTTATCATGCCATACCTTTCAAATGAAGGGTTAGATACGGGCGCCTTGGAACAGCAGCAAAACAACAATGGCCGGGAACCAATCCGGACGGTGAATGTCAGTGTCAACAACGCAGTCACCAAGATTGTCAGCAATGTGTCGCCCGCCGTTGTCGGTGTTGTGAACATCCAAAAATCAGATATTTGGGGAGAGAGCGGCGAGGCTGGGAGTGGCTCTGGTGTCATCTATAAGAAAAATGACAACTCCGCTTATGTCGTGACCAACCATCATGTTATCGAGGGCGCTTCCCAAATTGAAATCAGCTTGAAAGACGGAACGCGTGTATCCGCTGACCTAGTCGGCAGCGACCAGCTGATGGACCTGGCCGTGTTACGGGTGAAAAGCGATAAAATAAAGGCTGTCGCCGACTTCGGAAATTCAGATCAAGTGAAATCTGGAGAGCCCGTTATTGCGATTGGCAATCCGTTAGGCCTTGAATTTGCCGGCTCTGTTACACAAGGCGTCATCTCAGGTACGGAGAGGGCGATCCCAGTGGATTCAAACGGTGACGGACAGCCTGACTGGAACGCAGAAGTCCTGCAAACAGATGCGGCCATTAACCCTGGGAACAGCGGCGGCGCGCTGTTAAATATGGATGGAAAGGTCATTGGAATCAATTCAATGAAAATTGCCGAGTCGGCGGTTGAAGGCATTGGCCTCTCAATTCCGTCAAAGCTTGTGATTCCGGTGATAGAGGATCTCGAGAAATACGGTGAAGTCAAACGTCCGTTCCTTGGCATTGAAATGAAATCGCTAAGCGATATTGCAAGCTACCATTGGGATGAAACATTGAAGCTTCCTAAGGGTGTCACCAATGGAGCGGTTGTGATGGGTGTAGATGCCTTTTCTCCAGCCGGAAAAGCGGGGCTTAGGGAACTGGATGTTATTACGGAATTTGACGGACACAAAGTAAACGATATTGTTGATCTGCGGAAACGGCTTTATCAGAAAAAAGTCGGTGACCGGGTGACGGTGAAGTTTTACCGCGGCGGAAAAGAAAAATCCGCTGACATTAAGCTCTCCTCCGCAGACCGATTAGGAAGTTAGCTGACACAGTCTGGCACCACGCCAGGCTGTTTTTTTATGCAAAAAAACTGAACGAGGGTCACGTCCGTTCAGTTGAAAAAGGATATATCGAATATGAAGAAAAATACAAGATGGATGTTACACGTGAAACAGCAGCAAATGCTGCTAACTTCAAATACCTCCATTCTCAGCATTCTCCCGGAAATATGGAGGTTCGGGATTGGGTCTTGCCATAACGAAATCGATTATCGACAGCCACAATGGGCCAATTGACGTGAAAAGTGAAATCGGCAGAGTACTGTTTTTCTGATCAGGCTTCCTGCACCAGCTTATTCGTCAGATGAGTGAGAAAATTTCTTCAGGCGGTATTGGAGGCTTTGTCGGCTGATGCCAAGTTCCTGAGCAGCTTTCGAGATGTTATGGCCGTGTTTTCTTAACACGTTCTCTATCACATATTTTTCGAAGCTTTCCATTTTTTCTTTTAAGTCCGCGGCCGGCTGATGTCTTGGTGCTTCAGGCTCCGGGTTGTCAGTCGGCTTGATTTTCATCCGATATTGGTAGGGCAGATGGGAAGCTGTAATGGTTTGCTCGTCCGTCATGAAATTCATTGCGCCTTCAATCATATGCTCAAGCTCACGAATATTTCCCGGCCAGTCGTAGGATAGGAAAAATTGCTTCACGTCTTCGCTGATGTGTTCAACATTCATTTGGAACAGATGGTTGTTTTTCTGGATGAATTCCGATGCGAGAAGCAAAATGTCTTCTTTTCGTTCTCGAAGCGGCGGGATGATCAGCGTCACGACGCTCAGCCTGTAATACAGGTCCTTCCGCATCCGTTCACCCGCAATCGCGTCAATCGGGTCTTCGTTCATCGTAGCGATAATACGTACGTCAATCGGCGTATCCTTTGTTGACCCGATGCGCCTGATTTTCCGTTCCTGAAGGGCGCGCAGCAGTTTTGCCTGAAGACTAAGATTCAGCGAGTTGATCTCATCTAACAGCAGCGTTCCGCCATGGGCTTGTTCAAACAGGCCGGGCTGGTCGACAGCGCCGGTAAACGCGCCTTTTTTCGTCCCAAACAAAATGCTTTCCACAAGGCTGTCTGGCAGTGCCGCGCAGTTTTGCGAAATAAACGGGCCGCCTGAACGGTCGCTGCCGTTGTGAATACTTTGCGCGAACAGCTCTTTTCCCGTGCCGGTTTCGCCTGCGAGAAGGACAGATGATGACGTACGGGTTGCCCGCTTGGCGTTTTCGATGACGTCTCGAATGGCCGGACTGGTGCCGAGGATACTGTCAAACGTATAGGTTGTGCTGCCTTTTTTGTTCATATTCTCCCTGATCAGCCGTTCAAGCTTTGTCACATCCTTGGCAATTTCGACTGCACCCCTGATTTTGCCGTCTTGGACGATGGGATAGGTATGATTGATCGTCGTGATTTCCTGGCCTTTATTATTGAAGTAGCTCTGCTTCACATTTTTAATTGTTTTGCCTTCCTGAAGAGCCTGTACCAGCGTGCTGTCCTGCTGCTTTGAAAACATAAACACATCCATCAGGTTTTTATTCAGGACGTCATGCTTCTCCATATCTTCAATCTGCATCATTTTATTGTTATAAACGATTGTGTTTCCATGCTCGTCTACCACGTGCAGGCCAACATCGATTTCATCTAAAATGCTCTGAAAAACCAATGTGAGGAATTCGCTGTCTTTGACCACTGTATGAACCTCCCTCAATTATTTTCTTAATATTGCTTCTATTTTATAAAAAAATGGAGAGGATATGCAAAAGAATTTTGCACTTGCTGAAATTTTTGCTCAAAATATCAGAATTTTTTTGCACCTTGTCCTCGAAAATTGTAGAAAACACACGAAATCTTGATTTGGCACAGAACTTGCATTTATAAAAAGGGAAAGCAGGATAACATGTGGAAACAGAAAACAAGGGGGAATTCAAATATGCCAGCTTTATCTAAATCCAAGGAAATTATTGATCAGACGTCTCATTACGGAGCCAACAATTATCATCCGCTCCCGATTGTTATTTCTGAAGCGCTGGGTGCTTGGGTAAAGGACCCGGAAGGCAATGAATATATGGATATGCTAAGTGCTTACTCTGCGGTAAACCAAGGACACAGACATCCGAAAATCATTCAGGCATTAAAGGATCAGGCCGATAAAATCACCCTCACGTCACGCGCATTTCACAACGATCAGCTTGGGCCGTTTTACGAAAAAACTGCTCAACTGACAGGCAAAGAGATGATTCTGCCGATGAATACAGGAGCTGAAGCGGTTGAATCTGCGGTGAAAGCGGCGAGACGCTGGGCTTATGAAGTGAAAGGCGTTGCAGACAACCAAGCGGAAATTATCGCATGTGTCGGGAACTTCCACGGCCGCACGATGCTGGCGGTATCTCTTTCTTCTGAAGAGGAATATAAACGAGGATTCGGCCCGATGCTTCCGGGAATCAAACTCATTCCTTACGGCGATGCGGAAGCGCTTCGACAGGCCATTACGCCGAATACAGCGGCATTCTTGTTTGAACCGATTCAAGGCGAAGCGGGCATTGTCATTCCGCCTGAAGGGTTTTTGCAGGAAGCGGCGGCGATTTGCAAGGAAGAGAATGTCTTGTTTATTGCGGATGAAATTCAAACGGGTCTCGGACGTACAGGCAAGACGTTTGCCTGTGACTGGGACGGCATTGTTCCGGATATGTATATCTTGGGCAAAGCGCTTGGCGGGGGTGTGTTCCCGATCTCATGCATTGCGGCGGACCGCGAGATCTTAGGCGTGTTTAACCCTGGCTCACACGGCTCTACATTTGGCGGGAACCCGCTTGCATGTGCAGTGTCTATTGCCTCATTGGAAGTGCTGGAGGATGAAAAGCTGGCGGATCGTTCTCTTGAGCTTGGCGAATACTTTAAAAGCGAGCTTGAGAGCATTGATAACCCTGTTATTAAAGAAGTCCGCGGCAGAGGGCTGTTTATCGGTGTAGAATTGACGGAAGCGGCACGTCCGTATTGTGAGCGTTTGAAGGAAGAAGGGCTTTTATGCAAGGAAACGCATGATACAGTTATTCGTTTTGCACCGCCATTAATCATTTCCAAAAAGGATTTGGATTGGGCAATAGAGAAAATTAAGCACGTGCTGCAAAACGCATAAATCTGCACCATAGCGGGATATTCACTTCGTTTGTATAAATTTACAACAGAAAAATCAGCACTCCCTATTTGCTCAGCTACAGTATTTTAGTATAATGTATCTTTATGAGAAGAAGTGAATTTTATATTAAATAGATAGAGACTCTTTGGACAGCAAACTGGGATACGCACCATGTAGATGTTCCAGCTTAGATCCAATACAAGTTGCTGAAGGGGTGCAGAAAGTGAATACAAACCAAGATAACGGAAATCAGCTCCAGCGGACAATGAAATCACGCCATTTGTTCATGATTTCATTGGGCGGAGTGATCGGAACCGGTTTCTTCCTTGGAACCGGGTTTACCATTAACCAAGCGGGACCGCTCGGCGCGGTTCTGTCCTATTTAGTGGGCGGCTTTATCATGTTTTTGACCATGCTCTGCTTAGGAGAGCTGGCAGTCGCCTTTCCTGTGTCGGGGTCCTTCCAGACCTATGCCACGAAATTTATCAGCCCAGCCTTCGGGTTTGCGTTCGGCTGGCTGTACTGGCTCGGCTGGGCAGTTACATGCGCCATTGAATTCTTATCAGCGGGGCAGCTGATGCAGCGCTGGTTTCCGCATATAGACGTGTGGATCTGGTGTCTGGTCTTTGCGGCACTGATGTTTATTTTAAATGCGATCACCACAAAAGCCTTTGCGGAATCTGAATTCTGGTTCTCAGGCATTAAAATTTTGATTATCCTTTTATTTATTATTCTCGGCGGAGCTGCCATGTTTGGCCTGATTGATCTGAAGGGCGGAGAGCAGGCGCCGTTTTTGACACATTTTTACGAAGACGGGTTATTTCCGAACGGCATAAAGGCCATATTGATAACGATGATTACCGTGAACTTCGCCTTCCAGGGAACTGAGCTGATCGGGGTTGCAGCCGGAGAAAGTGAAAACCCTGAAAAAACGATTCCGCGGTCCATCAAACAGACAGTATGGAGAACGCTTGTCTTCTTTGTGCTTTCCATCATTGTCATTGCCGGCATGATTCCGTGGAAACAGGCGGGTGTCGTGGAAAGTCCATTTGTTGCCGTATTTGAGCAAATCGGAATTCCATATGCCGCTGATATTATGAACTTTGTGATTTTAATCGCGCTGCTATCCGTTGCGAATTCAGGTTTATACGCATCAACACGTATCCTGTACGCGATGGCAAATGAAGGACAGGCCTTCAAAGCGCTGGGCAAAACAAATAAAAGAGGTGTGCCGCTGAATGCGTTAATTGTTACGATGGCTGTGGCCTGCCTGTCGCTTCTGTCAAAGGTTGCGGCGGCTGAAACTGTATATATGGTGCTGTTATCATTGGCGGGCATGAGTGCGCAGGTCGGATGGATCGCGATTTCGCTTTCCCAAATCAAGTTCAGACGCAAATATATCCGCGAAGGCGGCAAGATAGAAGATCTGAAATTCAAAACACCGCTGTATCCGGTGCTTCCGCTGATCGGCCTGACGTTAAATACGGTCGTTCTCATCAGCCTTGCATTTGATCCGGAGCAGCGTATCGCGCTGTATTGCGGCATACCGTTTATGGTTATTTGCTACATCATTTATCATGTTGTCATTAAAAAACGCCAGCAGGCAAATCGTCAGCTAGAGCTTTAAAACGTTGTCCGCAAGTCATCTTTGTTGTAACCCGCATAGGACATTATCTTAAATGTTGAGGTGGAATCACAGATGGAGAAAACGATTTCGGTTATTGGAATGCCAATGGATTTAGGACAAGCACGACGCGGAGTGGACATGGGCCCGAGTGCCATCCGGTACGCCCATCTGATCGAGAGGCTGTCAGACATGGGGTATACGGTTGAAGATCTCGGGGACATTCCGATCAACCGCGAAAAGATCAAAAATGACGAGGAACTGAAAAACCTGAATTCCGTTTTAGCGGGAAATGAAAAACTCGCTCAGAAGGTCAACCAAGTCATCGAAGAGAAAAAATTCCCGCTTGTCCTGGGCGGCGACCACAGTATTGCGATCGGCACGCTGGCAGGCACAGCGAAGCATTACGATAATCTCGGTGTCATCTGGTATGACGCGCACGGAGATTTGAATACACTTGAAACTTCACCATCGGGCAATATTCACGGCATGCCGCTCGCGGTCAGCCTCGGCATTGGCCACGAGTCACTGGTTAACCTTGAAGGCTACGCGCCTAAAATCAAACCGGAAAACGTCGTCATCATCGGCGCCCGGTCACTTGATGAAGGAGAGCGCAAGTATATTAAGGAAAGCGGCATGAAGGTGTACACGATGCACGAAATCGACCGTCTCGGCATGACAAAGGTGATTGAAGAAACCCTTGATTATTTATCAGCATGTGACGGCGTCCATCTCAGTCTTGATCTGGACGGACTTGATCCGAACGACGCACCGGGTGTCGGAACCCCTGTCGTCGGCGGCATCAGCTACCGGGAAAGCCATCTGGCTATGGAAATGCTGTATGACGCAGGCATCATCACCTCAGCTGAATTCGTTGAGGTCAACCCGATTCTTGATCACGAAAACAAAACTGGCCAAACAGCAGTGGAGCTCGTGGAATCCCTGCTAGGGAAGAAATTGCTGTAATAAGAAAACCCCCGCATTCTGATATGATCCCCTCATAGTA
>NZ_JALAMO010000025.1 GCF_026790065.1 Bacillus sp. N13C7
GCTCAATGAGCTGGGTTTTTTGTTTATTCTAGATCGATAAAATCAAATAAATACAAACACCGACAGCTTATATAGCCCATATACTGATTTCAAGTTTCGAAAAGATCTAAATAGTGTATACAATATCCAGTTTAAGGGAAGGCTAATTGTACGGAGGTGGGGACGATGGACGAAACAGTTAAACCTAATCATACATGTGTGATTTGTGATCAAGAGAAGAATAGAGGCATCCATCTTTATACGAAATTCATATGCTTAGATTGTGAGAGAAAAGTAATTTCTACATCAACTTCCGATCCTGACTATGCCTTTTACGTAAAGAAACTAAAAAGCATTCATACACCGCCATTATATTCTTAGACCTGAAAAGGTCTTTTTTTGTACCATTTATAAGGAATGGGTTAATAAAAAGAAGGTGAAACTTGTTTAGGGATTGAACGTAGTAGATAATAATATTAAAACTGAGTATATACACAGGAGTCGATTATCTCATGCAGAGGTTTCTTCACTTTTTGATATGGAGTTTAACAAGCGGTGCGACTTTTGTTTTCATAGGGATATTGAGCTTTTTCGCTTTAAATCAGTCACTTTTCTTATCATTTGTTTATGGGCTCGCTTCAGGAGCAGTGGTATATACAGCTGGTATTTGGAATTCGAGACGGTTATTTCTTAAAAGGCATGAACTGACAGGAAGAGAATATGCCTACATTAAGAAAAACCTCGAGGAAGCAAGGCAGAAAATCATACGGCTTCGGAAAGCTTTGTTTCAGGCAAAAAGCATTCAAATGTTTAAACAAAATGCAGAAATGCTGAGACTTGTCAGGAGGATTTATATCCTCACCAAAAAAGAGCCGAAACGGTTTTATCAGGCTGAGCGCTTTTTTTATCAAACTCTCGATTCAGTTGTTGAATTAACAGAGAAGTATGCCTTTCTCTCTTCTCACCCGAAAAAAAGCAAAGAGCTGTCGATGTCGTTAAGTGAGGCGCGTATCACACTTGCTGAGTTGACCAAGCGTTTAGAGGAAGATTTAACTCATTTAATGGGTGATGAAATTGATGACCTGCAATTTGAATTAGATGCAGCAAAGCATTCATTAAAGAAATAATGGAAGAGGGTAAGAGCGATGAGCAGAGATCAAAGCGACCTTCAAATAGATGAATTATTGGCCGACCCTTTTGGTGATATAGAAATACCCAGGGTGGAGGCTGTAAAAGCAGAGAAGCAGCAAGTACGCCTTGTCGATGTTCTTCCTGAAGAAAACAGGGAAAAAGCAATTCAGCTTGCTGGACAGATCGACCATAATAATATGCAGAGCATTGTCTTATACGGCTCACAAGCCCAATCTAAACTGCTGAATTTTTCTCATACCATGATTGATCATGTTCAAAAGAAGGATGTCGGAGAGATTGGCGAGATACTTGGAGAGCTGATGAAAAAGCTGGAGCAAGTAAACCCTGATGATCTTCAGTCAAAGAAAAAGGGTATTTTGGCACGCGTGTTTGGAAGAGTATCGAGTTCTCTTCAGGAGGTGCTGTCTAAATATCAAAAGACCAGTGTGCAGATAGACAGAATCAGTTTGAAGCTGGAGCATTCAAAAAATGCCTTAATCAGTGACAATAAACTGTTAGAGCAGTTATATGAAAAAAACAAAGAGTATTTCGCCGCACTGAATGTTTATATTGCTGCAGGGGAACTGAAGCTGGAGGAATTAAGAACAAAAACAATTCCTGAACTGAAGCAACAAGCCGAATCAAGTGAGCACAACCAAATGGCCGTGCAAGAAGTAAACGATTTAGTTCAATTTGCTGACCGGTTAGATAAAAGGGTGCACGATTTGCTGCTGAGCAGGCAAATTACCATCCAAAGTGCGCCGCAAATCAGGCTGATACAGAATACAAACCAAGCGTTAGCTGAAAAAATCCAATCATCCATTGTGACTGCAATCCCGCTTTGGAAAAACCAAGTAGCAATTGCGCTGACGCTTTTAAGGCAGCGCAATGCAGTAGATGCACAACAGAAAGTATCTGATACAACCAACGAGCTTTTACTGAAAAATGCGGAGCTTTTAAAAACCAATACAATTGAAACTGTACGGGCAAATGAACGAGGCCTTGTTGATATCGATACTTTGAAGAAGGTTCAGGAAAGCTTAATCAGCACGCTTGAAGAAACGCTGACGATACAAGAAGAGGGACGAATTAAGCGGCATCAGGCAGAACAAGAACTCATGATGATGGAAGGCGATCTGAAGCAAAAACTGCTTACAATAAAGGAAAGATAGTTACCAGTAAGTCTAGCTTTAAGTTCTGTCAGAGGCACGATATAATAAAGTGTAAGAAAACACATTCAAAGGATTGTTTTAATGAACACACCTTTATATAAAGCACTGATTCAGCATGCGAGAAGAAATTCTCATTCATTTCATGTTCCGGGACATCACAATGGAGATGTCTTTTTTGATGACGCTAAGTCGATATTCAATCCGCTACTCACCATTGATGTAACTGAACTGGCAGGATTGGACGATCTCCACCATCCTACTGGGGTGATTAAGGAAGCTCAAGAGCTTGTCAGTCAATTATATGGATCGGCGGAAAGTTTTTTGCTTGTCAATGGTACGACTGTCGGGAACTTAGCAATGATTTTATCTGTTTGTGACCCGGGGGATACAATTCTGGTCCAGAGAAACTGTCACAAGTCTGTATTTCATGGTGTTGATCTGGCTGGTGCTGAGCCGGTTTATCTCGCACCTGACGTTGATAAAGCAATGCATGTGCCTACGCATGTTCCGCCTGATACAGTTAAAGAAGCCTTGGCAGCATATCCAGATGCAAAAGGCTTGGTGCTGACCAATCCGTCATATTACGGGCATAGTGCTGACTTAACCGAAATCATTTCAGAAGCCCATCATTACGGGATTCCTGTTTTGGTGGATGAAGCGCATGGTGCACATTTTGTTTTAGGAGAGCCTTTTCCTGTCTCAGCTTTAGAGATGGGGGCAGATATTGTTGTTCAGTCGGCTCATAAAACGCTGCCGGCCATGACGATGGGTTCTTATTTGCATCTCAATAGAGGCAGCAGAGTTGATCGGAATCGGGTGGCAGAGAACCTGGCCCGTTTACAAAGCAGCAGCCCGTCTTATCCGATCATGGCTTCATTAGACATTGCCCGTGCTTATGTTCAGCATATTATAGAAGAACAAAAGCTCTCCGGCATTTTGCAGCGAATACAATCACTTAAACAAACGTTTGATTTACTTACTAATGCAGAAGCTGTCAAACCGGCCGATTCACGGTTGATATCGGATCCGTTGAAGCTCACCATTCGTTCCACACGGGGCCATTCTGGGTATACGCTGCAAAACATCTTAGAGCGTGTCAACATATTCACTGAGCTTGCTGATGAAAATCAAGTGCTGCTCGTTCTTCCCTTGGGAGGAAAACGCAGAATAAACGCTGAAATCATTAAAAGCATTGATGAAGAAATTGAAAAAACGCCTCCGGATCAGATGTTTGTTTCTGCAGAATGGGAAGCACAGCCGGTTACCGTATTGCCTTATCCAAAAAAGGTCTTGCATACGTTCAAGAAAGAATATGTGGACTTTGATGAAGCAGCAGGCCGGCTGAACGCAGAGGATATCATTCCTTATCCTCCGGGTATTCCAATGATCATGGCGGGAGAAAGAATATCGAGAGAAAGTGTGCAAAAGCTCAGCCGCTTGATCAGCATGAAAACGCATGTTCAAGGGAATATGAAAATCAAAGAGAAACAACTACTTGTTTATATAGAAGAGGAGAAGTCATGAGCGGTTTATTTATTACATTCGAAGGTCCTGAAGGTGCGGGAAAAACGACTGTTCTGCAGGAAATCAAAAACATACTGACAGCAGAAGGCCTTCAGGTTACGGCAACTCGAGAGCCAGGCGGCATAGATATTGCAGAACAAATTCGAGAGGTTATTCTGAATGAGAACAACACCTTAATGGATCCAAAAACAGAAGCTCTCTTATATGCAGCTGCAAGACGCCAGCATTTAGTCGAAAAAGTAAAACCAGCATTAGAACAGGGGCATGTTGTTCTTTGCGACAGATTCATAGACAGTTCACTCGCATACCAAGGATATGCAAGGGGACTTGGGATTGATGAGGTTCTGTCAATTAATGAATTCGCCATCGGAGATATGATGCCCCATGTAACGGTTTATTTTTCAATTGATCCAGAAGAGGGGCTGAAGCGTATTCACGCAAACGGCTCACGGGAGAAAAACAGGCTCGATTTAGAAAAATTAGACTTCCATACAAAGGTACAGGAAGGTTATCAAGAGCTGATGAAGCGATTTCCGGAAAGATTTCATTCAGTTGATGCCGGCCAGTCCAAAGACCTCGTCGTTCAGGATGTCCTAAAGGTTATCAATGAAGCGTTGAAAAAAATTCAATTGTGACCTGTTTCCCAATAGTTGATATAATAATGTAAACGAGATCATTGTTGTTTCCAATCTAAAGGAGGCCTTCACAGATGAAATTGATAGTGGCAGTTGTACAAGATCAGGACAGCAACAGACTTTTGAAAACCTTAACGGATCACAACTTTAGAGTCACAAAGCTTGCGACGACGGGAGGATTTCTTAAATCAGGCAATACAACGTTTATGATTGGTGTCGAGGATATACGCGTCGATAAAGCATTAAGTCTCATTAAAGAAAATGGGCAGAAACGCGATCAGATGATTGCCCCAGTATCTCCAATGGGCGGAAATGCCGATTCTTATGTCCCTTATCCAGTCGAAGTTGAAGTTGGCGGAGCGACAGTGTTTGTTCTTCCAGTCGATGAATTTCATCAATTTTAAGGATTTGAAACTGTGAAAATTAATAAAGATATACGTACATTTATAGATAATAAGCAGCTTCCTTCTGTGAAAACATCTGAGATCACAGCGTCGTTTAAAACATCAATGGAAAACCAAAGCAGCAAATTGAAATTTGATCAGCTGACTAGGCTGTTATCGGATATAGAAGCGTTTGGAAAAAGACTGACGAAGTCCCGGAATTTTAAAGACCTAGCGAGATTTAAGGGACTCGTGAAACGTTTTGTCAAAGAAGCTGTAGACAGCGGGCTTTCACATGAAACGGCGCAAAGCTTTGACCTGTACGGTAACAGCAGAACGCTGGGACTTGTGAAAGAAATAGATGACAAATTGATACAGCTTACGGAAGAGATGATGGATCAGGAAAAGCCGGCAATTGATTTGCTGGAGCGTATTGGCGAAATAAAAGGTTTATTGATTAACCTTTACACATAGAGAGTGATACAATGGCAATATCCTGGAAGGAAATGACCGAGCTTCAGCCCAGAGTGATGAAGCTTTTATATAATAGTATTGAGAAGGACAGATTATCACACGCATATTTATTTGAGGGAAAAAAGGGAACAGGCAAGCTTGATGCCGCGCTGCTTCTTGCGAAAAGCTTTTTTTGCTTGGAGGGTGGCGCGGAGCCTTGTGAGAGCTGCCGAAACTGTAAACGGATAGCGTCAGGGAACCATCCTGATCTCCATCTTGTTCAGCCTGATGGTTTATCGATCAAAAAGGCGCAAATTCAAGCGCTGCAGGAAGAGTTCTCTAAGACAGGGCTTGAATCGCATAAAAAGCTGTATATTATTTCGCACGCAGATCAAATGACAGCAAATGCGGCAAACAGCCTTCTGAAATTTTTAGAAGAACCAAATAAAGACACAATGGCGATCCTCATCACTGAGCAGCCCCAAAGGTTATTGGATACCATCATTTCAAGATGCCAAACCCTTCCTTTTCAGCCTTTGCAGCCCAAAGCAATTGAAGAGAGACTAATCGAACAGGATGTCTCGCCTCATATGGCGAGGCTTCTGGCCAACATGACCAACAATGTAGCAGAAGCAGTCGAATTAAGTCGAAATGATGAGTTTGCAGAGTCTAGAGCGAAAGTGATAAAATTGTATGAAGTCCTACACCAGCGGAAAGGACATGCTTTTTTCTTTATTCAAGATCAATGGATGCCCTTTTTCAAAGAAAAAACCCATCAAGAAATGGGTCTTGATATGCTCTTATTGATATATCGTGATGTGTTGTCCATCCAAATAGGAAATGAAGATAAATTGATTTATCAAGACTTATTCCAATCAATAAAACAGCATGCGCTACAATCAACACAACAAAGCGTTACGAATCAAATTCTTGCTGTTTTAGAAGCAAAGAAACGGCTTCATTCCAATGTGAATGTACAAGGATTAATGGAGCACTTGGTGTTAATGTTGCAGGAGGGATAAGCTTGTACAATGTAATTGGTGTCCGCTTTAAGAAAGCGGGTAAAATATATTACTTTGATCCGAATGGATTTCATATAGAACATGACAGCTGCGTAATTGTAGAGACTGTCAGAGGCGTTGAGTACGGCCAGGTCGTGATTGCGAATAAACAGGTGGATGAGCATGATGTTGTGCTGCCCCTGCGAAAAGTGATACGTGTGGCTGACGAACGCGATCTTCTCATCGTAGAGGAAAATAAACAGGAAGCTTTATCAGCATTTGACATCTGCCAAAAGAAAGTGGCTGAACATGGCTTGGATATGAAGCTGGTTGATGTTGAATTTACGTTTGACCGCAATAAAGTCATTTTTTACTTCACTGCTGACGGCCGAGTAGATTTTAGAGAGCTTGTAAAGGATTTGGCTTCTATCTTTAAAACAAGGATTGAGCTGCGCCAAATCGGGGTAAGGGATGAGGCAAAAATGCTCGGAGGAATCGGCCCTTGCGGAAGAATGCTTTGCTGCTCAACATTTCTCGGGGATTTTGAACCTGTTTCCATTAAAATGGCCAAGGATCAGAACTTGTCTTTAAACCCTACGAAGATTTCAGGTCTTTGCGGACGTTTAATGTGCTGTCTAAAATATGAGAACGATGAGTATGAGACGGCAAAAGAACAGCTTCCGGATATAGGAGAAATGATTACGACAGCAAACGGCCCTGCGAAGGTCGTTGGACTTAATATTCTGGAACGGGTGCTTCAGGTGGAACTGATAAACCGTGAAAAAGTGATAGAATATACTTGGGAAGAGCTCTTGGAAGAGGGCGTCGTATCCGCACAAACCACAGATTAACGAGGTGTGGAACCTTGGATAAAAAAGAGTTATTTGATACAGTCATTAACTTAGAAGAACAAATTGGCTCACTATACCGGCAGCTGGGGGATTTGAAGCAGCACATCGGTGAGATGATTGAAGAGAATCATCATTTACAGCTTGAAAATAAGCATTTGCGCAAACGGCTGGACGATACGACGCAGCAGATTGAAAAGTTCAAAGCTGATAAAAAAGAATCAAAAACACAGAAGACAGAGCAAGCTGATATAGGGGAAGGATATGATAATCTGGCACGTCTGTATCAAGAAGGATTTCATATCTGCAATGTCCACTATGGAAGTGTTCGAAAAGAAGATTGTCTTTTCTGTCTGTCATTCTTAAATAAAAAATAGGAAAAGGCTTCCGCATACGACGGGAGCCTTTTTCAAAGGTACTGAAAGGATAAGAAGATGGTTTCATTACGTGATGATGAAAGATTAGATTATTTGCTGGCAGAGGACATGAAAATCATACAAAGTCCAACGGTGTTTGCTTTTTCATTGGATGCTGTACTTCTGTCCAAATTTGCATACGTTCCGATTCAAAAAGGAAAAATCGTTGATTTATGCACGGGCAATGGCATTGTGCCGCTGCTGCTCAGTACAAGATCCAAGGCCGACATTCTTGGAGTTGAAATTCAAGAAAGACTTCATGATATGGCCGTTCGCAGTGTGGCGTATAATGAGCTGCAGGATCAAATTCAGATCATACTTGATGATCTGAAAAACATGCCGGAGAAGCTGGGGCATAATCGATATGATGTTGTTACCTGCAATCCGCCGTATTTTAAAACGCCGAAGCAAACTGAACAAAACATGAACGAGCATCTCCGAATCGCAAGACATGAAATACACTGCACACTGGAGGATGTCATTTCAGTCAGCAGCAAGCTGCTCAAACAAGGAGGAAAGGCAGCCCTTGTTCACCGGCCGGGCCGGCTTTTAGAAATTTTTGAACTGATGAAGGCTTATCAAATCGAGCCAAAGCGTGTGCAATTTGTCTACCCGAAGCAAGGAAAAGAAGCCAATACCATTTTGGTTGAGGGCATCAAAGGCGGACGCCCCGACTTGAAAATACTTCCCCCTTTGTTCGTTTATGACGAACAAAATGAATATACAAAAGAAATCAGGACCATTTTATATGGAGACAAATAATCATTTTTTCTACGTCGTGCAATGTAAGGATGGTAGCTGGTATGCCGGGTATACCAACGATCTGCAGAAACGGGTGAAAAAACACAATGACGGAAAGGGCGCAAAGTATACAAAAGTAAGACGCCCGGTTGAATTGATTTTTGCAGAAGCTTTCACAACGAAGCGGGAAGCCATGCAGGCAGAATACTTTTTCAAGAAAATGACTCGAAAGAAAAAAGAGCTTTATATAGAAGAAAAGCGGAACAGCAAGGAGGCTGTATATGTTAAGGCGCCAAAAGAGCTTTGATGGCAAGTCAGACATGGGGATTCTTTATTTGGTCCCAACCCCAATCGGAAATTTAGAGGATATGACATTTCGGGCCATCGACACGCTGAAATCAGTGGATGCAATTGCCGCGGAGGATACGAGACAAACGAAGAAGCTTTGTCATGTATACGAAATTGAGACACCGCTCGTCAGTTATCACGAACATAATAAAGAAAGCAGTGGCCACAAAATTATTGAATGGCTGAAATCAGGAAAAAACATTGCTTTGGTCAGTGACGCCGGGCTGCCAACGATTTCTGATCCGGGAGCGGAAATCGTAAAGGATTTTACGGAGATTGGCGGTTATGTTGTTCCGCTGCCGGGAGCAAATGCTGCTTTAACGGCTCTAATCGCTTCAGGGATTGTACCGCAGCCATTCTTCTTTTACGGTTTTCTCAACAGGCAGAAAAAAGAAAAGAAGAAGGAGCTTGAAGGCCTTAAAAAACGGCAGGAAACGATTATCTTTTATGAAGCGCCTCACAGATTGAAGGAAACCTTGTCAGCGATGGCAGAAATATTAGGAGATCGGGAAATTGCTGTAACGCGCGAACTCACGAAGAAATATGAAGAGTTTATCCGAGGCACGATATCCGAGATCATCGAATGGGCAAACGAGGATCAGATCCGCGGTGAGTTTTGCCTTGTCGTAGAAGGAAGTAAAGCTGAGGATTCAGATGAAGAAACACAATGGTGGGAAGCTCTCACGGCGAAAGAACATGTTGAGCATTACATCTCGAAAGGCGCAACATCTAAAGAGGCCATTAAAAAAGCAGCAGTTGATCGCAATGTACCAAAGCGTGAAGTATACGATGCTTACCATATTCAGCAATAAAAAAACGTTCTTGTGTCATAACAAGAACGTTTTTTGTACAAGAAATGATTATTTAAGGTTTTGAAGCTGGCTTTGGATTTCGCTGATGATTTGCTCAGCGCCTTCTTTACTAAGAACCAATTTGCCGCCTGCAAGTTTAAGGTTATCATCAGAAACTTCACCAGTTACTTGGCAAGTCATGTTTGGTTTATATTTTTTAAGGATGATTTTTTCATCATCAACATAAATTTCAAGAGCATCTTTTTCTGCGATTCCAAGAGTGCGACGCAATTCGATAGGAATAACTACACGTCCTAATTCATCAACTTTACGCACAATACCAGTAGATTTCATAAACAGTCTCCTCCCAAGAGATAATTATTTGTTTAAATTATATTTTTCTTCGTCATTATTCGACAAAATCCTTACCTTCATAGCATAACAAGGTTTCCAATAATCGTCAATCATTTTGTTTACTATTGATTGTAAGAATTAGTTCTTATAGTCAGTAATGCCTCGGAAACTACTGGAATAACAGCATTTTATAAACTTTTAATATAGCTATTATCCTACTAAAAATCCTTTTAAATCAAGACTTTCGAACCAAGGTTTTTTATTTCATTTGATTATATACGACAAAATTCGACATTAATAGACTTTTTTTATTTTCATTAAAGATTTTTAATTTTAATTATTCTTTTTCAGGGTATACGTATATATTCTTGATCTTAAAGGCTAAGATGGTATCATAGATACAGGATAAAATATAAAGAATAATCATATATGATTTGCATTTATCGCCGCTCTCGTCCTTTGGGCGGGAGCTTTTTGACATTCTGATTGGGAGGTTTCAAGATGCCGCAAGAAAACAATACATTTTATATTACAACACCGATTTATTATCCGAGCGGAAAATTACATATCGGCCATGCATATACAACAGTGGCGGGAGATGCAATGGCACGTTACAAAAGATTAAAAGGGTTCGATGTTCGCTATTTAACGGGAACGGACGAGCATGGACAAAAGATCCAGCAAAAAGCTGAGCAGGAAAACATTACACCTCAGGAGTATGTGGATCGCGCAGCGGCAGATATTCAGAAACTGTGGAAGCAGCTTGAAATCTCAAACGATGACTTTATCCGTACGACAGAAAAACGGCATAAAGTGGTCATTGAAAAGGTGTTTCAAAAGCTTCTTGATAACGGAGACATCTATCTTGATGAATATGAAGGCTGGTACAGTATCCCGGATGAAACGTTCTACACGGAAACTCAGCTGGTTGATATCGAGCGGAATGAAAAGGGAGAGGTCATCGGCGGAAAAAGCCCTGACAGCGGACACCCAGTTGAATTGATCAAAGAGGAATCTTATTTCTTCCGTATGGGGAAATACGCGGATCGTCTTCTGAAATACTATGAAGAAAATCCGACATTCATCCAGCCGGAATCACGCAAAAACGAAATGATTAACAATTTTATCAAGCCTGGACTAGAGGATTTAGCTGTTTCACGGACCACTTTTGATTGGGGCGTGAAAGTGCCGGAAAATCCAAAGCACGTTGTATATGTTTGGATCGATGCGCTATTTAACTATTTAACAGCACTCGGGTATGATACAGAAAATGATGAACTTTATCAAAAATATTGGCCTGCCGATGTTCATTTAGTCGGTAAGGAAATTGTGCGTTTCCATACTATTTACTGGCCAATTATGTTGATGGCGCTGGATCTTCCGCTGCCAAAACAGGTATTCGCGCATGGCTGGCTTTTGATGAAAGACGGAAAAATGTCGAAATCAAAAGGAAATGTTGTAGATCCGGTTACATTAATTGAACGTTACGGTTTAGACGAACTTCGTTATTACCTGCTTCGCGAAGTGCCGTTCGGATCCGACGGTGTTTTCACGCCGGAAGGATTTGTTGAGCGAATTAACTATGATTTAGCGAATGATTTAGGAAACCTATTGAACCGTACAGTTGCGATGATCAATAAGTATTTTGACGGACAAATCGGTTCGTACAAAGGCGCCGTAACGGAATTTGACCAAACACTCGTGTCAGTCGCTGAAGAAACGGTGAAGGCTTACGAGAATGCAATGGAAAACATGGAATTCTCGGTAGCTCTTTCGACATTATGGCAGCTCATCAGCCGTACAAATAAATACATTGATGAGACAGCTCCATGGGTGCTTGCAAAGGACCCGGCAAAAGAAGAAGAACTGCAATCCGTTATGTATCACCTGGCTGAATCATTGCGTATTTCAGCTGTACTGCTTCAGCCGTTCTTAACAAAGACACCGAAAAAAATGTTTGAGCAGCTGGGCATTACTGATGAATCTCTAAAAGCTTGGGACAGCATTACAGCTTTCGGTCAGCTGAAAGATACAAAAGTACAGAAAGGCGAGCCGTTGTTCCCACGTCTAGAGGCAGAAGAAGAAATTGCTTACATCAAAGGGAAAATGCAAGGTTCAGCACCAGCGAAAGAAGAAACAAAAGAAGAAGAACCACAAGAGGTCGATCGTTTACCTGAAATTACGATTGATCAATTCATGGATGTAGAACTTCGCGTGGCAGAGGTCATCGAGGCAGAGCCTGTGAAAAAAGCAGACCGTTTATTGAAACTTCAGCTGGATCTTGGTTTTGAAAAACGCCAAGTCGTATCCGGTATTGCGAAGCATTATACGCCTGAAGAGCTTGTTGGGAAAAAACTCGTATGTGTAACGAATCTAAAGCCGGTTAAGCTAAGAGGAGAGCTTTCTCAAGGTATGATCCTTGCAGGGGAAGCAGACGGCGTATTAAAAGTCGTATCTATCGATCAGTCGTTACCAAAGGGAACAAGAATTAAATAATGACAAACAAAAGGTGTTTCACGTGTAACAATTCGTCGAACACCTTTTGTGTTTCGACAAGAAAGGAGTTTTTCATTTATGTTGTTTGACACACACGCACATTTAAATGCAGAACAATATGATACTGATCTGGAAGAGGTTATTGAACGGGCAAAAGCTGAAAAAGTTGAACGGATTGTCGTAGTTGGTTTTGACCGCCCGACCATTACCCGTGCGATGGAAATGATTGAGGAATATGATTTTATTTATGCAGCCATCGGCTGGCACCCTGTTGATGCGATTGACATGACAGAGGAAGATTTAGCATGGATTAAAGAGCTGTCTGCTCATGAAAAAGTGGTAGCGATAGGTGAGATGGGGCTGGATTATCATTGGGATAAATCTCCTAAAGATGTTCAAAAAGAAGTCTTCAGAAAACAAATTGCCCTGGCAAAAGAGGTCAATCTGCCTATTATCATTCACAACCGTGATGCTACGGAGGATGTCGTAACCATTTTGAAAGAGGAAGGCGCAGAAGCTGTGGGCGGCATCATGCACTGCTTTACAGGAAGTGCGGAAGTGGCAAGAGAATGCATGAAAATGAATTTTTATTTATCCTTTGGGGGACCGGTGACATTCAAAAATGCGAAGAAGCCGAAGGAAGTTGTGAAGGAAATTCCAAATGACCGTTTGCTGATTGAAACCGATTGCCCGTTCCTCACACCTCACCCTTACCGCGGGAAAAGAAATGAGCCAAGTTATGTGAAATATGTGGCAGAGCAGATCGCTGAATTAAAAGGATTGACCTTCGAAGAAGTTGCATCAATCACGACTGAAAATGCAAAAAGACTTTTCCGTATAAACTGACAAAAAACGCTAGCGGGTTTTGTAAGTGCTTGTCCCTTACAGCGTTTTTTCATAAAAGTTCTACATGCTTTCTTCTCCTCATATGATAGGTTTGTCGACAAGTCTTTCTTCCGTTTTTCAGTGTATTTCAGGATAATGAAGAAGACACTGAGCTTTTAGGAGAAAGAGAAGGGAGGGTTGACAGCCTTTTAGATACTCTATATAATCTCTCCGAGGAGAAGGAGGCGTTTTTCATCACACAAAAAATGAAAAAGCTGTTTTCCGTAAAGCTTAGCAAAAGCAAAGTCATTCTGGTTGCTGCTTGTTTGCTTTTGGCAGGAAGCGGGACTGCGTACGCAGCTCATGAGCTGACGAAACAATCAGTCTCAATTTCTATCAATGGCAAAAAGAAACATATACGCACACATGCAAGTACAGTCGGTGATCTTTTAGAGACGCTTGATATAAAGACAAGAGACGAAGACAAGATCACACCTGCTAAACAGACAAAGATAACAGCAGATATGGACGTTGTGTATGAGGCTGCAAAACCTGTGAAGCTTACTATAAACGGGGAAGAAAAGACATTATGGTCAACAGCAAAAACGGTCGGTGCATTACTGGACGAACAAGATGTTGATGTGAAAGAACACGATCAAATTGATCCTGCAATAGATACAGATATTTCGAAAGACATGAAGATTAACATACAGCCCGCATTCCAGGTTACTGTGAATGATGGAGGAAAACAAAAGAAGATCTGGACGACTTCGACTACGGTCGCTGACTTTTTAAAACAGCAAAAGATGAGCATAAAAGACGAAGATAAAATCAAGCCTGCGTTAGATGCAAAGCTGACAAAAGGAAAGGCTGATATAACAATTACTCGTATCGAAAAGGTCACCGATGTAGTTGAAGAGAAAATTGCGTTCGATGTGAAAAAGCAAGAAGACGCTTCTCTTGAAAAAGGGAAAGAAAAGGTCGTCCAAAAAGGAAAAGAAGGCAAGCTTAAAAAACATTTCGAAGTCGTAAAAGAAAACGGCAAAGAAGTGTCTAGAGAGCTTATTAAAGAAGAAACAGCTGAACAAAGCAAAGACAAAGTGATTGCTGTCGGCACAAAGCAAAGCAGTCCAAAGGTTGAAAAGGTCAGTGCTTCCGGTGATTCAAAAACAGTTGTGTCCCGCAGCAATGAATCAACAGGCAAGGTCATGACTGTATCATCTACGGCTTATACGGCAAGCTGCAGCGGTTGTTCTGGACACACTGCGACAGGCGTCAATTTAAAAAATAATCCGAATGCCAAGGTCATCGCTGTGGATCCCAATGTCATTCCGCTAGGCTCCAAAGTCCACGTTGAAGGCTATGGATATGCTATTGCTGCAGATACGGGTTCAGCGATTAAAGGGAACAAAATAGATGTCTTTTTCCCAGAGAAATCATCGGCTTACCGATGGGGAAATAAAACAGTCAAAATTAAAATCTTAAATTAATATATACTTATGTATTCAGAGGGTTTTGCGCCCTCTGTTTTTTTCGTTATAATAGACAAAGTGTATTTTCTGCTTATTAGACGCTCGATATAAGAAAAAGTTTCATGAATATACAAAAGTTTTTATTTTGTCTTGGAGGAAATAATGAAAATAAAAGAGATCATTGTGGTCGAGGGGCGTGATGACACGGCCCGCATCAAATTGGCTGTTGATGCAGACACAATTGAAACAAATGGTTCAGCCATCGATGATCATGTGATTGACCAAATCCGCTTGGCCCAGAAGACCAGAGGCGTCATCATTTTAACGGATCCGGACTTCCCGGGAGAGAAGATCCGCAAAACCATTTCAGAGGCTGTACCCGGCTGTAAGCATGCATTTTTGCCAAAGCATCTTGCCAAACCTAAAAACAAGCGGGGAATCGGTGTGGAGCACGCATCGATTGAAAGCATTAGAGCATGTTTAGAAAACGTGCACGAAGAGATGGAAGCGCAGCCCAGTGACATTTCAGCTGAGGATCTGATTCATGCCGGATTGATTGGCGGATCTGCGGCCAAACGGCGCCGCGAACGGTTGGGGGATCTGTTGAAAATCGGCTATACCAATGGCAAACAGCTTCAAAAACGGCTTCAAATGTTTCAAATTAAAAAAGGTGATTTTATGAGTGCGCTCGATACCGTTTTGCGGGAGGAACAGAATGAATAAAGATATTGCGACACCGATAAGAACGAAAGAGATACTGAAAAAATACGGTTTTTCTTTTAAAAAGAGCTTAGGACAGAATTTCTTAATTGATACAAACATTTTAGACAGAATTGTCGACCACGCGGAAGTGACGGAAAATACCGGTGTTATTGAAATTGGCCCGGGAATCGGGGCGTTGACCGAACAGCTTGCCAAGCGGGCGAAAAAGGTTGTGGCATTTGAGATTGACCAGCGATTATTGCCGATCCTGAAAGATACACTGTCCCCTTACGACAATGTGACTGTTATTCATCAGGACGTATTAAAGGCTGATGTCAAATCAGTTATTGAAGAACAATTCCAAGGCTGTGATGAGATCATGGTTGTAGCCAATCTTCCTTATTATGTGACAACGCCGATTATCATGAAATTGCTTGAAGAGCATCTTCCGCTGAAAGGAATTGTGGTCATGCTGCAAAAAGAAGTGGCAGATCGCATGGCGGCAGACCCTTCATCCAAGGAATACGGTTCACTTTCTATCGCGGTGCAATTTTATACAGAAGCCAAAACGGTAATGACCGTTCCGAAAACCGTATTTGTTCCTCAGCCTAATGTCGATTCTGCAGTTATTCGGCTGATTCTGCGTGACGGCCCGGCAGTTGATGTGGAAAACGAAGCCTTTTTCTTTCAGTTAATCAAGGCGAGCTTTGCTCAGCGCCGTAAAACGCTGCTCAATAACTTAGTCAACAACCTGCCTGAAGGAAAAATGCAAAAATCAACGATTGAGCAAGTGCTGGAAGAAACGAATATTGACGGCAGGCGCCGAGGTGAATCCCTGTCTATTGAGGAGTTCGCGGCGCTGTCTAACGGATTGTATAAAGCCCTTTTCTAAAAGGGCTTTTTGTTTTGCGCACCACATGGACTGCCGCTACATAGGCTAGAGAAGGACCTTTAAATTCAATGATAAGAAAAACTTGGACTCAGCGAAAAAAGGCGCTTTCTCAAGGCTCTTTCTTTCATGATGAGGCTTAGTCTATGTGTGGAGTGAGGAACGTGCAATTTCAAATAGGGGATATGGTAGCCAGAAAATCCTATCAAATGGATGTTTTGTTTCGCATTATAGGAATAGAGCAAACAAGCAAAGGGAATTCAATCGCCATTTTGCATGGTGATGAAGTCAGGCTGATTGCTGATTCGGATTTTTCTGATCTGGTCGCAGTAAAAAAAGATGAGCAGATGATGCGGAAAAAGAAAGATGAGAGCAGAATGAATGAATCGCTCGAATTGCTCCGCCAGGATTATAAGCTGCTCAGAGAAAAGCAGGAGTACTATGCGACAAGCCAATATCAGCATCAGGAGCATTATTTTCACATGCCGGGCAAGGTGCTTCATCTGGACGGTGATGAAGCGTATCTGAAAAAATGCCTGAATGTCTATAAAAAAATTGGAGTGCCAGTATACGGCATCCATTGCCATGAAAAGAAGATGTCTGCTTCTATAGAAGAATTGCTCGACAAATATCGACCTGACATCCTGGTCATAACAGGGCATGATGCGTACTCAAAGCAAAAGGGCAGCATTGATGATTTGAACGCGTATAGACATTCAAAGCACTTTGTTGAAACAGTTCAGAACGCCCGAAAAAAGATCCCTCACTTAGATCAGCTTGTTATTTTTGCGGGGGCGTGCCAATCCCATTTTGAATCGCTCATAAAAGCGGGGGCAAATTTTGCGAGTTCACCATCAAGAGTAAATATTCATGCGCTTGATCCGGTATATATCGTCGCGAAAATCAGTTTCACACCGTTTATGGAACGAATCAATGTATGGGAAGTGCTCCGTAATACGCTGACAAGAGAGAAAGGGCTTGGAGGTATTGAAACAAGAGGAGTGCTGAGAATTGGAATGCCTTATAAGTCCAATTAACAGATGAAAACCTGCATAGGGATCTATGCGGGTTTTTTATTTTACATAAGGATACATAATTTACCGAAACTTGCGGAAAATAATTGAGGAATCATAGAATTTTGTCAAAATAATTTTATTGACAACGTCTTATTAACGTTGATATAATTTAAATTTTATTTGACAAAAATGGGCTCGTGTTGTACAATAAATGTAGTGAGGTGGATGCAATGGCGAAGACGTTGTCCGATATTAAAAGATCGCTTGATGGGAATTTAGGTAAAAGGCTGACGTTAAAAGCAAACGGTGGCCGCCGAAAAACGATTGAGCGTTCGGGCATTTTAGCTGAGACGTACCCTTCTGTTTTTGTGATACAACTAGATCAAGACGAGAACTCGTTTGAAAGAGTTTCATACAGTTATGCTGATATTTTGACTGAGACTGTTGAGCTGACATTTAATGATGACGCCGCAAGCTCAGTGGCATTTTAATGGGCAGTGAACCTTTTGTTTACTGCTTTTTGTTTTGCCCTTTTTTGGTTTCCAATAATTTTAATGAAAGTTCCATCTGATTTAACAAAAGATAAAACGGTCACATATTATCGTGACGTGCACGAATGGCTATCACTTCTAAAAAAGGGGTTGTTTCGTTTGGGCAGACGTCGTGGAGTTATGTCAGATGAGTTTAAATATGAGCTGGCTAAAGACCTTGGTTTTTATGACACAGTCAAAAATGGGGGCTGGGGCGAAATTCGGGCCCGTGATGCCGGTAATATGGTAAAGCGCGCTATTGAAATCGCCGAACAGCAAATGGCTCAGAATCAGAATAACCGATAAGGATGTGACCCGGGGGACATGCCGTTCCCCGGTTATTTGTGTTGGATATAAATACATAATGGTCTGAAATATGGATATGTTCATCCTGTACTTCAAATGTGATACAATGTTCATACTTATGTTTAGATGGAGAAGTAGGTGAAAGCTATGCGTATTTTAGAAAAAGCGCCAGCGAAGATCAATCTGTCACTTGACGTAACCCGAAAACGCCCGGATGGCTATCATGAAGTTGAAATGATTATGACGACGATTGACTTAGCGGATCGGATTGAATTGACGGAGCTGGCAGAGGATGAAGTGAGGGTTTCCTCCCACAACCGTTTTGTGCCTGACGACCAAAGAAACTTAGCTTATCAGGCTGCCAAGCTGATCAAAGACAGATACAACGTGAAAAAGGGAGTTTCCATCATGATTACGAAGGTGATTCCGGTGGCTGCCGGTCTTGCCGGCGGAAGCAGTGATGCGGCGGCGACGCTCAGAGGGCTGAACAGACTGTGGAATTTAAATCTTTCTGCAGAAACGCTTGCTGAGCTTGGAGCGGAAATTGGCTCTGACGTTTCATTTTGTGTCTATGGTGGGACTGCACTAGCAACAGGACGCGGCGAGCAGATTAAACACATCAGCACGCCTCCGCATTGCTGGGTCATTCTAGCGAAGCCGACAATCGGTGTATCAACTGCTGAGGTGTACAGACAGCTGAAGCTAGATGAGGTAGAGCATCCAGATGTACATGGTATGATTGAGGCTATAGAAGAAAAGAGTTTTCAAAAGATGTGCAGCCGTTTAGGCAATGTGCTTGAATCTGTAACGCTTGATATGCATCCTGAAGTCGCAATGATCAAAAACCAGATGAAACGATTTGGCGCAGATGCCGTGTTAATGAGCGGGAGCGGCCCGACAGTGTTTGGATTGGTTCAGTATGAATCGAAGGTGCAAAGAATTTATAACGGGTTAAGAGGCTTCTGCGATCAAGTTTATGCGGTGAGAATGATCGGCGAACAGAACGCTCTTGATTAAATCCGTATGTTAAGTTATATTGTTCTTAAAATATTCGGATTTTGGGGGTAAGTTCATGAAGTTTCGTCGCAGCGGCAGATTGGTGGACTTAACAAATTACTTGTTAACCCATCCGCACGAGTTAATACCGCTAACCTTTTTTTCTGAGCGGTATGAATCTGCAAAATCATCGATCAGTGAAGATTTAACAATTATTAAGCAAACCTTTGAACAGCAGGGAATTGGTACTTTGCTTACTGTTCCCGGAGCTGCCGGAGGCGTCAAATATATTCCGAAAATGAAGCAGGCTGAAGCAGAAGAGTTTGTGCAGACACTTGGACAGTCGCTGGCAAATCCTGAGCGTATCCTTCCGGGCGGTTATGTATATTTAACGGATATCTTAGGAAAGCCATCTGTACTCTCCAAGGTAGGGAAGCTGTTTGCTTCTGTGTTTGCAGATCGCGAAATTGATGTTGTCATGACCGTTGCCACGAAAGGCATCCCTCTGGCGTACGCAGCTGCGAGCTATCTGAATGTGCCTGTCGTCATCGTTCGCAAAGACAACAAGGTAACCGAGGGCTCCACAGTCAGCATTAATTACGTCTCAGGCTCCTCCAACCGCATCCAAACGATGTCACTTGCGAAAAGAAGCATGAAAACGGGTTCAAACGTACTCATTATCGATGACTTTATGAAAGCAGGCGGTACAATTAATGGTATGATTAACCTGTTGGATGAGTTTAACGCAAATGTGGCGGGGATCGGCGTCTTGGTTGAAGCCGAGGGAGTAGATGAACGTCTTGTTGATGAATATATGTCACTTCTTACTCTTTCAACCATCAACATGAAAGAGAAGTCCATTGAAATTCAGAATGGCAATTTTCTGCGTTTTTTTAAAGACAATCTTTTAAAGAATGGAGAGACAGAATCATGACAAAAGCAGTCCACACAAAACACGCCCCAGCGGCAATCGGGCCATACTCACAAGGGATTATCGTAAACAATATGTTTTACAGCTCTGGCCAAATCCCGTTAACTCCTTCAGGCGAAATGGTGAACGGTGATATTAAGGAGCAGACTCATCAAGTATTCAGCAATTTAAAAGCGGTGCTGGAAGAAGCAGGCGCTTCTTTAGAAACAGTTGTAAAAGCGACTGTATTTATCGCGGATATGGAACAGTTTGCGGAAGTAAACGAAGTGTACGGACAATATTTTGACACTCACAAACCGGCGAGATCTTGCGTTGAAGTTGCGAGACTTCCGAAGGACGCGCTGGTTGAGATTGAAGTAATTGCATTGGTAAAATAATAAGAAAAGTGATTCTGGGTAAGCTTGGAATCACTTTTTTATTTACCTTATGCCCGAATTAAAAGCGTTATGACCTAATTGTGTAACTATATCCTATTTTTTCAAAAAATATTTTAAAAACGAGCAGGATTTCAGAAAAAATCGTGGAATTGATACACTAATGCTTTTATATAGGGAAAAGGTGGTGAACTACTGTGGAAGTTACTGACGTAAGATTACGCCGCGTGAATACCGATGGTCGCATGAGAGCGATTGCATCCATCACGCTGGATCACGAATTTGTTGTACATGATATTCGTGTGATTGATGGAAACAATGGTCTTTTCGTTGCGATGCCGAGTAAACGCACCCCTGATGGAGAGTTCCGCGATATTGCTCATCCTATTAATTCAAGCACGCGAGGAAAGATTCAAGATGCCGTGTTAAATGAGTATCATCGTCTGGGTGACACTGAAGCATTAGAATTCGAAGAAGCTGGAGCTTCTTAAAAAATAACCAAAAAGCAAGGACTGCTGTAAGGGCTGACAAAAGCCTTTTTCCGGCAGTCCTTTTTTAATTCTGATTTTTCAAACTTAATTGTACTCAATAGAAAATTCTTGCACTTCATGAAGTCTCCTTGAAATCAGAAGATATTTAGGATATATTTTTCTATGGATAAAAGGGATATTGGAGGCCAATAAATGGATAAGCGGTTTGCAGTTGTTTTAGCGGCTGGACAAGGAACGAGAATGAAATCGAAGCTTTATAAAGTCCTTCATCCAGTTTGCGGTAAGCCTATGGTAGAGCACGTCGTGGACGAAGCCTTAAAGTTATCTTTATCGAAGCTTGTCACGATTGTCGGACATGGTGCGGAAGAAGTGAAAAAGCAGCTTGGTGATAAAAGCGAGTACGCGCTTCAAGCAGAACAGCTTGGCACTGCTCATGCTGTAAAACAGGCACAGCCATTTCTTGCTGACGAAAAAGGCGTCACGATTGTTATTTGCGGAGATACGCCGCTTTTAACAGCAGAGACAATGGAACAGATGCTGAAAGAACATACACAAAGAGAAGCGAAAGCTACGATTTTAACTGCGGTTGCAGAAGATCCAACCGGATACGGCCGCATTATTCGCGGCGAAAACGGAGCGGTTCAAAAAATCGTTGAGCATAAGGACGCCTCTGAAGAAGAACGTCTTGTAACTGAGATCAATACCGGTACGTATTGTTTTGATAATGAAGCGTTATTCCGGGCCATTGATCAGGTGTCTAATGACAATGCTCAAGGCGAGTATTATTTGCCGGACGTCATAGAGATTCTTAAAAACGAAGGCGAAACTGTTGCCGCTTACCAGACTGGTAATTTCCAAGAAACGCTCGGAGTTAATGATAGAGTTGCTCTTTCTCAGGCAGAACAATTTATGAAAGAGCGCATTAATAAACGGCATATGCAAAATGGCGTAACGCTGATTGACCCGATGAACACGTATATTTCTCCTGAAGCTGTTATCGGAAGCGACACTGTGATTTATCCTGGAACTGTGATTAAAGGTGAGGTGCAAATCGGAGAAGATACGATTATCGGCCCTCATACGGAGATTATGAATAGTTCAATTGGCAGCCGGACAGTCATTAAACAATCGGTAGTCAATCACAGTAAAGTGGGGAATGATGTAAACATAGGACCTTTTGCTCACATCAGACCTGATTCTGTCATCGGGAATGAAGTGAAGATCGGGAATTTTGTTGAAATCAAAAAGACTCATTTCGGAGACCGAAGTAAAGCTTCTCATTTAAGCTATATCGGTGATGCTGAGGTAGGTACAGATGTAAACTTGGGGTGCGGTTCAATAACTGTCAATTATGACGGAAAGAATAAATATTTGACGAAAATTGAAGACGGCGCGTTTATCGGCTGCAACTCTAACTTGGTTGCCCCTGTTACAGTCGGAGAAGGCGCTTATGTGGCGGCAGGTTCAACTGTTACAGAAGATGTACCTGGAAAAGCGCTTGCTATTGCCAGAGCGAGACAAGTAAATAAAGATGATTATGTGAAAAATATTCATAAAAAATAATCCTAAATTCGGAGGTTTATCCATGTCTAATCAATACGGAGATGAGAATTTAAAGATTTTTTCTTTGAATTCGAATCCAGAGCTTGCAAAAGAAATCGCAGATATAGTTGGAGTTCAATTAGGGAAATGTTCTGTCACAAGATTTAGTGACGGGGAAGTCCAGATTAATATCGAAGAAAGTATTCGCGGATGTGATTGTTATATCATCCAGTCTACAAGTGACCCCGTTAACGAGCATATTATGGAACTGCTGATTATGGTAGATGCGTTAAAACGCGCTTCTGCAAAAACGATTAACATTGTTATTCCTTATTACGGTTATGCGCGTCAAGACAGAAAGGCAAGATCCCGTGAGCCAATTACAGCAAAACTTTTCGCTAACCTGCTTGAAACAGCTGGTGCGACTCGTGTGATTGCACTTGATCTGCATGCGCCGCAAATTCAAGGATTCTTTGATATACCGATTGACCACTTAATGGGTGTTCCGATTTTAGGAGAATATTTTGAAGGCAAAAACCTTGAAGATATCGTCATTGTTTCACCAGACCATGGCGGTGTGACACGCGCCCGCAAACTGGCTGACCGACTAAAAGCGCCGATTGCGATCATCGACAAACGCCGTCCGCGTCCGAACGTGGCGGAAGTCATGAATATTGTAGGTAACATCGAAGGGAAGACTGCTATCCTCATCGATGACATTATTGATACTGCAGGTACGATTACCCTTGCTGCTAATGCGCTCGTTGAAAACGGAGCGAAAGAAGTATATGCATGCTGTACACACCCTGTACTATCAGGCCCTGCTGTTGAGCGGATTAATAATTCAACAATTAAAGAGCTTGTGGTGACAAACAGCATCAAGCTTCCTGAAGAAAAGAAAATTGAACGGTTCAAGCAGCTTTCAGTCGGACCGCTTCTGGCTGAGGCAATTATTCGCGTTCATGAGCAGCAATCCGTCAGCTATCTGTTCAGCTAAACCGATTTGAAGGTTTAAATCCTTATCGTTATGGGTATTGTTTGTAATAGGACAATAAAACGATAATAGGATGGTGCTGAATATGGCAACTTTAACGGCAAAAGAAAGAACGGACTTTACGCGTTCATCTCTTCGGAATATCCGTACTTCAGGACATGTTCCAGGTATCATATATGGGAAAGACACGGGAAATAAACCTATATCATTAGACAGTGTGGAGCTGATCAAAACGCTGAGAGACGAAGGCAAAAATACAGTCATCACACTGGATGTCAGCGGAGAAAAACATTCTGTCATGGTAACAGACCTGCAAACGGACCCGCTGAAAAATGAAATCACTCATGCTGACTTTCAAGTCGTCAATATGAGTGAAGACATTGAGGTGGAAGTCCCGATTCATCTGACCGGAGAAGCCATTGGAGTGAAAAACGGAGGCGTATTGCAGCAGCCGCTGTATGCACTTACTGTAAAGGCTAAGCCAAAAGCCATTCCGCAAACCATTGAGGCTGATATTTCAAATCTCGATGTGAATGAAGTACTGACGATTGCGGATTTGCCTGCTGGCGGTGACTACTCCTTTCATCATGAATCAGACGAGGTCGTGGCTTCTATCCTTCCTCCGCAGCAGCAGGAAGCAGCTGAGATCGATGAAGAGGAATCTGCCGACGCTCAGCCTGAAGGTGAAAACAAAGAACAATAATAGCTTAAGGCGTAACCCTCCCGCGGTTACGTCTTTTGTGCTAGAATGAGAAGAATTATAGCCCGCTTATGAAGCCGGGAGTTTAAGTGACTAAGGGAGGATTCGCCATGCTTGTGATTGCCGGTCTCGGGAACCCGGGGAAGAACTATGAAAATACACGGCATAATGTCGGATTTATGGTGATAGATCAGCTCGCGAAGGAATGGAATATTGAGCTGAATCAAAATAAATTTAACGGATTATACGGAACGGGATTTGTTTCCGGCAAAAAGGTTCTACTTGTTAAACCGCTTACATATATGAATTTATCAGGAGAATGTTTGCGGCCTTTAATGGACTATTATGATGTCGATAACGAGGATTTGACAGTCATTTATGACGATCTCGATCTTCCGACTGGCAAGATCCGTTTAAGAACAAAAGGAAGCGCCGGGGGGCACAATGGCATCAAATCACTGATCCAGCATCTTGGAACATCCGAGTTTGACCGTATCCGCATCGGAATCGGCCGGCCTGTAAACGGCATGAAGGTCGTTGATTATGTGTTAGGCTCCTTTACTAAGGAAGAGGCGCCTTCAATTGATGAAGCGGTCGATAAATCTGTGAAGGCTTGTGAGGCTTCTCTGAGTAAACCGTTTTTAGAAGTCATGAACGAATTTAACGCAAAGGTATAAAATAAAACAACAAAGTCCATACTACACCAAAATGACTTTTTCATCAGGAGGTCCCTTGTATGGCTTTGCATTATTATTGTCGTCATTGCGGAGTGAAAGTAGGCAGTCTCGAATCTTCCATGGTATCGACAGACTCACTTGGATTTCAGCACTTAACAAATGAGGAAAGAAACGATATGATTTCTTATAAAGAAAATGGAGATGTCCATGTTTTGACAATATGTGAAGATTGCCAAGAGGCGCTTGACCGAAATCCGCATTACCACGAATATCACACATTTATTCAATAAAAAGCTTTGGTGTAGACACTAGACCAAAGCGTTTTTCTGTTCTCACAGGAAACAGAGAGGAGGGGCCATATGGACAACATTCAAACCTATATCAAAGAAAGCGATGACTTTAAATCCATCATCAACGGTTTACACGAGGGGCTGAAGGAACAGCTGCTCGCGGGTCTGTCGGGTTCCGCGCGTTCTGTTTTTACTTCTGCCCTGGCTAACGAAACGAATAAGCCTATCTTTCTAATCACCCATAACTTATACCAAGCCCAGAAAGTAACGGATGATCTGACTTCACTTTTAGAGGATCGGTCTGTCCTTTTGTACCCCGTCAATGAACTCATTTCATCAGAAATTGCAGTCGCAAGCCCTGAATTGCGGGCGCAGCGATTAGATGTCATTAATAGATTAACGAATGGAGAAGCGCCAATTGTCGTTGCTCCTGTAGCTGCAATCAGAAGAATGCTGCCGCCTGTAGAGGTGTGGAAAAACAGCCAAATGCTTATTCAAGTGGGCCATGATATCGAGCCTGATCAGCTTGCATCACGGCTGATAGAGGTAGGATATGAGCGGTCTGATATGGTTTCAGCACCCGGGGAATTCAGTATTCGCGGAGGAATCATTGACATTTACCCGCTAACTTCAGACAATCCGGTGAGAATTGAACTTTTTGACACCGAAGTAGATTCAATCCGCAGCTTTAACTCAGATGATCAGCGGTCAATTGAGACACTTACCTCTATTCATATCGGTCCTGCGAAGGAGTTGATTATCAGACCTGAAGAAAAAGCGCGGGCGATAGAGAAAATCGATAAGGGTCTTGCCGAAAGCTTGAAAAAATTAAAGCTCGACAAACAAAAAGAAATTCTTCATTCGAATATTTCTCACGACAAAGAGCGCTTGTCTGAAGGCCAGACAGATCAGGAACTGGTGAAGTATCTCTCATATTTCTATGAAAAGCCTGCTAGTTTGCTAGATTATACACCTGATAACACACTTCTGATTTTGGATGAGGTCAGCCGGATTCATGAGATGGAAGACCAGCTTCAGAAAGAAGAAGCGGAGTTCATAACAAACCTTCTCGAGGAAGGGAAGATTTTGCATGACATCAGTTTGTCATTTAACTTCCAAAAAATAGTGGCTGAACAAAAACGGCCTCTGCTGTACTATTCATTGTTTTTGCGGCACGTACAGCATACAAGTCCGCAAAATATCGTCAATGTGTCCAGCAGGCAAATGCAGAGTTTTCATGGCCAAATGAACGTACTCGCGGGTGAAATGGAGCGCTTTAAAAAGTCAAATTTCACCGTTGTATTCTTAGGAGCTAACAAGGAACGCACACAGAAATTATCATCTGTTCTGGCTGATTATGATATCGAAGCGGCTGTGACAGACAGCAAAAAAGCGCTTGTTCAGGGACAGGTCTATATCATGGAAGGTGAGCTCCAATCGGGGTTTGAGCTGCCGTTAATGAAGCTTGCTGTTATTACGGAAGAAGAACTGTTCAAAAACCGTGTGAAAAAGAAACCTAGAAAACAGAAGCTTACCAATGCGGAGCGCATCAAGAGCTATTCTGAGCTTCAAATCGGTGATTATGTCGTGCACATTAATCACGGGATCGGAAAGTACTTGGGGATTGAAACCCTTGAAATCAATGGAATCCACAAAGATTATTTAAACATTCATTATCAGGGAAGCGATAAGCTTTACGTCCCTGTAGATCAAATTGACCAGGTGCAAAAATATGTCGGCTCCGAAGGAAAAGAGCCGAAGCTGTATAAATTAGGCGGAAGCGAATGGAAACGGGTTAAGAAAAAAGTAGAGACATCCGTTCAGGATATTGCTGATGACTTAATTAAGCTCTATGCCGAAAGGGAAGCGAGCAAGGGCTATGCGTTTTCTCCTGACCATGAAATGCAGCGTGAATTTGAATCAGCGTTCCCTTACCAAGAGACTGAAGATCAGCTCCGTTCGATTCACGAAATCAAAAAGGACATGGAAAGAGAACGTCCGATGGACCGCTTGCTGTGCGGAGATGTAGGCTACGGTAAAACAGAGGTTGCGATACGTGCCGCGTTTAAGGCAATCGGTGACGGGAAGCAGGTAGCTCTGCTCGTACCGACAACAATATTGGCACAGCAGCACTATGAAACCATTAAAGAGCGCTTCCAGGACTATCCGATTAATATCGGCCTGCTCAGCAGATTTAGAACGAGAAAAGAAGCGAACGAAACAATCAAAGGGTTGAAAAACGGGACTGTTGATATCGTCATCGGGACGCATCGGCTGCTATCAAAAGATGTCGTGTATAAAGACTTAGGGCTTCTCATCATTGATGAAGAGCAGCGTTTCGGTGTCACCCATAAAGAAAAAATCAAGCAGATCAAAGCCAATGTTGATGTATTAACATTAACAGCGACGCCAATTCCGCGTACGCTGCATATGTCTATGCTTGGCGTAAGGGATCTTTCTGTCATTGAGACGCCGCCGGAAAACCGCTTCCCCGTACAGACGTATGTTGTGGAATACAACGGAGCCCTTGTCAGAGAGGCGATTGAACGTGAGCTTGCGCGCGGTGGCCAGGTCTATTTCTTGTACAACCGGGTAGAGGATATCGAGCGGAAAGCGGATGAAATCTCAATGCTTGTCCCTGACGCGAAGGTAGCATATGCACATGGGAAGATGACAGAAAATGAATTAGAAACCGTTATGCTAAGTTTTCTAGAAGGAGAGGCAGATGTTCTCGTCAGCACAACGATTATTGAAACAGGCGTAGACATCCCGAACGTCAATACCCTGATCGTATTTGACGCTGACAAGATGGGGCTTTCCCAGCTTTATCAGCTAAGGGGACGTGTCGGCCGTTCTAACCGTGTGGCGTATGCGTACTTTACGTATCGCCGGGATAAAGTCCTGACAGAAGTGGCTGAAAAAAGGCTGCAGGCTATTAAGGAATTCACAGAGCTTGGTTCCGGTTTTAAGATTGCCATGCGTGACTTAACGATTCGCGGAGCCGGGAATCTTCTTGGTGCCCAACAGCACGGCTTCATCGATTCGGTTGGGTTTGACCTCTATTCACAAATGCTGAAGGAGGCCATTGAGGAGCGTAAAGGAGACACAGCGAAGACGGAGCAGTTTGAAACCGAGATTGATGTCGAGCTTGATGCGTATATTCCTGAAACCTATATTCAAGACGGCAAACAGAAAATTGACATGTATAAGCGCTTCAGGTCTGTGGCAACAATCGAAGAGAAGAATGAACTTCAGGATGAAATGATCGACCGGTTTGGAAACTATCCAAAAGAAGTCGAATACTTGTTTACTGTTGCAGAGATGAAGGTTTATGCGAAACATGAACGTGTTGAGCTGATTAAGCAGGATAAAGATGCCGTCAGATTGACGATTTCTGAAGAAGCAAGTGCTGAAATTGACGGCCAGAAGCTGTTCGAGCTCGGCAATAAATACGGCAGACAAATCGGACTGGGAATGGAAGGCAAAAAACTCAAAATCTCCATACAAACGAAAGGCCGGAGTGCTGATGAATGGCTCGAAACCGTGCTGGGCATGCTGAAGGGCCTAAAAGATGTGAAAAAGCAAACCATTTCATCAACGTAAATTTTGTTACTCTCTGGTGTATATTACATTTGATGTGACGGATACTAATTTCAAGCGAGGCGGAAGGTACATAAAGTAGCTGCTTTAGGTCTTTCCCACATCTATATACCATCAAATGAAAGAGAGGCACCAGAGATGAAAGCAACCGGTATCGTACGTCGTATTGATGACTTAGGTCGGGTCGTAATTCCTAAAGAAATTCGCAGAACTCTGAGAATCAGGGAAGGCGATCCGCTTGAGATTTTTGTAGATCGTGACGGAGAAGTGATTTTGAAAAAATACTCTCCGATCAGTGAGCTTGGAGACTTTGCAAAGGAGTATGCGGATGCGCTTTACGACAGTCTCGGACATTCAGTCCTGATTTGTGACCGTGATGTATATATTGCCGTGTCTGGCAGCTCGAAAAAAGACTACTTAAACAAATCAATTAGCGAAATGCTGGAAAGAACAATGGATCAGCGCAGTTCCGTGCTTGAGAGTGATGCGAAATCAGTACAGCTTGTGAATGGCATAGATGAGGATATGAATTCTTATACTGTGGGCCCAATTGTGGCGAATGGCGATCCGATAGGCGCCGTGGTCATTTTTTCAAAGGATCAGACAATGGGCGAGGTAGAGCATAAAGCTGTTGAGACAGCAGCTGGATTTTTAGCGCGTCAAATGGAACAGTAGGTCTTATTCCTTTTATCGAAATAGGCAAGAAAAGAACAGCTCTCCTTGGGACGCTGTTCTTTTTTCGTGCATGCCCAAAAAGGATTCCAAGGGTTGGGATATGTTATAATAACCTCGTTTTTATTTGTTCCGCGGTAATACGTGAACCGTATTGCTCTGATGTTGGGAAGGAGCTTTTGGATGGATGATTCAATAGGCGTCAAACGGCATTGGATTTGGCAGGGGGCTGTTGTTTTAATTCTGGCAGGCATCATCTCAAAAGTATTAAGCGCTGTTTACAGAGTCCCGTTCCAAAACATTGTCGGCGATGTTGGATTTTATATATATCAGCAGGTGTACCCCTTTCTTGGTATTGCGGTCATGCTGTCCACATCAGGATTTCCGGTTATTATTTCGAAACTGATGAATGATTATAGTGAAAAAAGCCACCGTACCATATTAAAAATATCAGCGTTGTTTCTGTCTTTTATCGGTGTTTTATTATTTCTTTGCTTATATATGGGTGCTGTTCCCATCGCGCTTTTTATGGGAGACTCACATCTCGCCTTGTTAATTCAAGTGACTGCGTTTGCATTTCTGCTGTTCCCGTTTGTCGCGTTGCTTAGAGGCGGTTTCCAAGGGCGGCACGATATGCTCCCGTCAGCCGTATCACTGATAACAGAACAGCTTCTGCGGGTTGCGGTGCTCCTTGGCTTATCATTTTGGCTCGTCAAAAAGGGAGCTTCGCTTTATACTGCGGGAGCGGCAGCCGCTTCCGGTTCTCTTGCCGGAAGTTTCATTGCGTTGATCCTACTCGGATTTTTTTGGTTCAAAGCAAAGAGAGACAATCAAACAGATAGGCAAAAAGAACATGTCATCACAACAAGCGTACTGATAAAAAAACTGCTTTTATATTCGGTTACCATTTGTGTGAGCAGTTTGCTGCTTTTGTTTATCCAGCTCGTCGATGCTTTGAATTTATATGCTTTGCTTTCGGGCGGTGAGGCAAGCGAAGAAGCGAAACGCCTAAAAGGGATTTATGATCGGGGGCAGCCATTGCTGCAGCTTGGTTCGGTTTTCGCAGTGAGCATTGCGACGTCACTTGTTCCGTATATTTCTAAGGCTGTAAAGAACAAAGAGCTTAAGATCATGAAAGAAAAAGTCACGTCTTCTTTAAAACTATGTCTTGTCCTGGGTACAGGCGCGTCGGCTGGATTGATTTGCATCCTTGAGCCGGTCAATATCATGCTGTTTCAAAATAGTGAAGGGACAGCTGCGTTACAAGTATTCAGCTGCTCCATTTTGTTTGCATCCTTGGCCGTCACGGCTGCTGCAGTTTTGCAAGGAGCGGGCTATACAGTTTTTCCTGCGATCGCGGTGGGGGCAGGTATTGCAGTGAAATGGGTATTAAACACTCTTCTTGTTCCGCGCTATGGGATTGAAGGTGCATCGCTTGCAACAGCGGCATCCTTTGCAGCTGTCGCCGGGCTTAACCTGTATCAGCTTCGACAAAAGAAATGGCTTGATAAGCTCAGAGCTGTTGTAATTCCGATCATTGGATGTGCTCTTTTGATGTCGGCTGTCTTATTTGCGTATATGCGTCTCTGGGCTTTCCTGTTTCCTGAAGCAGGAAGAGGAGCAGCCGCAATTGAAAGTCTTTCTGCTGTTGCCATTGGTGGCGCGGTGTTTATTTATTGTATGATGAAATTGGGAATATTTACAGATGAAGAGCTGAACAGTGTGCCTTTTGGCAGCAAGTTAAGCAAAATCATGAGAAGGAGAGAACAAAATGGCGGGTAAAATTACAGTCGTCGGACTGGGTGCCGGGGATATGGACCAATTGACAATTGGTATACATAAGCTGCTGACAAAAGCTGATACGCTGTACGTCAGAACCAAGGATCATCCTTTAATTCAGGAGCTTGAGAAAGAAACGAAGAACATCCGTTTTTTTGATGATATATATGAGAAGCACGACCAGTTTGACGCAGTATATGAAGAAATTGCCGATATCCTCTTTGAAGAGGCGCAGCATGAGGACGTGGTTTATGCTGTACCAGGACACCCTTTTGTCGCGGAAAAAACAGTACAGCTGCTGACGGAGCGGCAGGAAGAGAAAAATGTTCAAGTAAAAGTCGCGGGAGGACAAAGCTTTCTTGATGCCACATTTAATGCCTTGCAAATCGACCCAATTGAAGGCTTTCAGTTTGTGGATGCCGGCACATTGTCCGCGGATGAGCTTGAACTCAGACACCACTTGATCATTTGTCAGGTTTACGACCAAATGACGGCTTCTGAAGTCAAGCTGACATTGATGGAGAAGCTGCCTGATGATTATGAGGTTGTGATTGTGACTGCAGCAGGAAGCCGTGACGAGGAGATTCTGAGAGTGCCTTTATTTGAGCTGGACCGCAATGTCGCCTTGAATAACTTAACAAGTGTGTATGTTCCGCCGATTAAAGAAGAGAAGCTGCTTTATCACGAATTCTCCGCGTTCCGAAGCATTATCAAAGAGCTTCGAGGGCCTAATGGATGTCCGTGGGATAAAAAGCAGACGCATCAGTCATTAAAACAGTACATGATTGAAGAATGTTATGAACTTCTCGAAGCAATTGACGAAGAAGACACAGATCATATGATTGAAGAGCTTGGCGACGTTTTGCTTCAGGTCTTACTTCACGCGCAAATTGGTGAAGATGAAGGTTATTTCACAATTGATGATGTCATAAAAGGAATCAGTGAAAAAATGGTCCGAAGACATCCCCATGTGTTTAAAGATGTTAAGGTTCAGGATGAAAACGATGTTTTGGCAAATTGGGAAGACATAAAAAAAGCCGAAAAAAACGCATCCGAATCATCCTTATTAGACAGCGTGCCGAAAACTCTTCCAGCTCTTTCGAAAGCCGCTAAACTGCAGAAAAAAGCAGCGAAGGTCGGTTTTGACTGGGAAGACGTCAGCGATATTTGGGAAAAGGTAAGTGAGGAAATGAAGGAATTTTCTTCTGAGGTTTCTGAAGCTCCTCACGAACACAATCTTAAAGCCGAGTTTGGCGACATTTTGTTCGCGCTGGTGAATGTAGCCCGCTTCTACAAAATAGAGCCGGAGGAAGCGCTGGCCATGACCAATGACAAATTCCGGAGACGGTTCTCATATATTGAGACGTCAGCGAAGGAAAAGGGAATCGAACTGGCTGATATGTCTCTTGAGGACATGGACAAACTGTGGAATGAAGCAAAAGAAACTGAGAGGAGATCATAAATATGAGACTAGATAAATTTTTGAAAGTATCACGGCTGATCAAACGACGTACACTAGCAAAGGAAGTAGCCGACCAAGGCCGCATCTCTATTAACGGAAACCAGGCTAAAGCAAGCTCTGACGTCAAACCGGGAGATGAACTAACGGTTCGCTTCGGCCAGAAGCTTGTAACGGTGCAAGTCAATGAGTTGAAAGACACGACGAAAAAAGAAGAAGCTGCAAACATGTATACAATCCTAAAGGAAGAAAAACTCGGCGAATAGGCTTGTTCTAAAAAAACCCCCCGCCTCATACAATGCAGTAATAATGCTAAAAGTATCGAGGATATGGGGGCTGAATAGATGAATTCATATTATGATCAAAAAGGTTCTTCGTCTGTTCCGGAACAGCATGATGTGACAATGAAAGGCCGGAAGCATTTAGATATCTCTGGGGTTAAGCATGTGGAAAGCTTTGATAATGAAGAATTTCTGCTGGAAACTGTGATGGGAATGCTCTCAGTCAGAGGCCAAAACCTCCAGATGAAAAATCTAGATGTAGAAAAAGGGATTGTGTCCATAAAAGGCAGGGTATTTGATTTAGTGTACTTAGACGAACAACAAGGGGATAAAGCTAAAGGGTTTTTTAGCAAGTTGTTTAAATGACGCTGACGACACAATTCTATACAATGCTGGCGATGTCCGGTATGGGTCTATGGCTTGGCGCGTCACTTGATACATACCGGCTCTTTGTCATTCGTGCCAAAACAGCCAGATGGCTATTATTTATTCATGATATTCTTTTCTGGATTGTACAAGGGCTGCTTTTCTTTTATGTCTTGCTCCACGTAAATGAGGGAGAATTCAGGCTGTACATCTTTTTAGCGGTTCTGTTGGGCGTTGCGACGTATCAGAGCATTTGCAAACGAATCTATATAAAAATACTGAAATTCGTCATTTACCTTGTTGTTTCTGTTTATCAATTCTTCAAAAAGCTCATTCAGCACGTGTTATTTCGTCCTATTGTGTGGACATGCGGAGTAATCATCTGGCTGGCAGCGTTTTTAGTAAAGAAAACATACCGCCTGATCGCTTTTCTCCTGTTGTGTCTATATAAAATCATTATGGTTCTGTGTTTTCCGATCCGTTTCATCGCAAAACAATGTTTGAAACTTCTTCCTGAAAAGATGCGTCTAACTTTTAGACGTTATTTTGAAAAAGGTGCAGGATTTCTCAAAAAGAAGAAGAAACTATTGATAACCATAAGAACGACCATTACACGTTTTTTGAAGAGGTGAAAGGAGGACCGTCTGATTTGAATTTATCCAGGGAACGAACGATAGCTGAAATACAAAACGACTATAAAGAACAGGTAGAGCGGCAAAATCAGCTGAAGAAAAGAAGACGCAAAGGGCTGTACAGACGGTTAACCGTTTTTGGCGCCCTCGTATTCCTGACGGCAATTGTGCTGGCAAGCTCTGTATGGTCCCAAACATCTTCCCTTAGTGCAAAAGAAGAAAAGAAAGAACAGCTTGAAAAAGAACTGAAGAGTTTAAAGACAAAACAGGCGGATTTAAAAGAAGAAATATCCAAATTGAAGGATGAAGATTACGTCACAGAGCTTGCCAGAAGGGACTTATTCATGTCTGGAGACGGAGAAATTATCTTCAATGTGGAGAAGAAGAGCAAGTAGCCTTGTTGACACTTAAATTTTTATTTAGGTATAATTAAGCAAACGATCTTTTTATAAGCCTAAGGAGGAGCACTTTTTTTATGTCGATTGAAGTTGGCAGCAAGTTGCAAGGGAAAATTACAGGTATTACAAATTTTGGAGCATTTGTTGAATTGCCTGGAGGCTCAACCGGTCTCGTTCACATCAGTGAGGTAGCAGATAATTATGTCAAAGACATTAACGACCACTTAAAAGTCGGCGACCAAGTTGAAGTGAAAGTCATCAACGTTGAAAAAGACGGGAAAATTGGTTTATCTATTAAAAAAGCTAAAGACCGTCCGCAAGCCAGACCTAGAAATGATTTCCGTCCGAAAGAATCTTTTGAACAGAAAATGAATAAGTTTTTAAAAGACAGCGAAGATCGCTTGTCATCTTTAAAACGCCATACGGAATCAAAACGTGGAGGGCGCGGAGCAAGAAGAGGATAACTTGCTGCTTTCTATAAATAAATGAAGCATCCGTTCATCCCGACGGATGCTTTTTTTAGTATCCTCCACCATGGAGAATTCAGAAAATTACAACATTAAAGTTTCTGTTGACGAAAAGGACAAACCTTTGTATTATATAACTTGTGCTTAGAAGCACAAAACAATATGGCGGTGTAGCTCAGCTGGCTAGAGCGTACGGTTCATACCCGTGAGGTCGGGGGTTCGATCCCCTCCGCCGCTACCATATTTGTTTGGCCCGTTGGTCAAGCGGTTAAGACACCGCCCTTTCACGGCGGTAACACGGGTTCGAATCCCGTACGGGTCATCCTAAGAAAATCGGTTTCTCTTGCAGAAGCCGATTTTTTTCATTTTTAGACATCATTCCAGAAATTCTTATCATAAACGAATATCAAGGCAGAAACCGTCGAAGATTTCTTTGGTATTGTTACCTTCTTTTGACAAAATCCTATCTGTGCTTTCGCTATAATGACAGGCAACGAATATAACAGGTGGGAGATGAGAGGAATGGAAAAAGCAGAAAGAAGAGTGAACGGGCCAATGGCGGGACAAGCTTTGGAAAAACTCCAATCGTTTTTTAACAGGGGCGCGAAGCTGGTGACTCATCATGTGCATTCACTGTTTTTCTATAAAGGATTCATTTATGTCGTCATCGGGTTTTTGCTTGGACGAGCTTTCATATTATCCGAGGTGCTTCCTTTCGCACTTCCTTTCTTTGGAGCAATGCTTCTCATCAGAAGAGACAAGGCGCTTTATGCGGTTTTGGCTGTGCTTGCAGGAGCGCTGACCATTTCTCCGAAGCACTCCTTGCTCATACTAGCGGCATTGCTCGCCTTCTTCGTATTTTCTAAAGTGGCTGCCTTCATCACCGACGATCGTGTAAAAGCACTTCCGATTGTCGTGTTCTTCTCCATGGCTGCAGCAAGAGCCGGGTTTGTTTACGCTCAAAATGGCGCGTTTACAACCTATGATTATGTAATGGCTGTCGTTGAAGCTGGACTATCCTTTATTCTAACGCTGATTTTCCTTCAAAGCCTTCCGATTTTCACTGTGAAAAAAGTAAAACAATCTTTAAAAATAGAAGAAATTATTTGCTTTATGATCCTTATCGCTTCCGTGCTGACGGGACTTGCCGGCTTGTCCTATCAAGGGATGCAGGCAGAACATATATTGGCTCGTTATGTTGTATTGAGTTTTTCCTTTATTGGCGGAGCAAGCATTGGCTGTATGGTTGGTGTTGTGACCGGTCTGATTCTTGGCTTGGCGAATATCGGAAATCTTTATCAAATGAGTCTGCTCGCATTTTCCGGCTTATTAGGCGGTTTGCTGAAGGAAGGGAAAAAAGCGGGTGCAGCAATCGGTCTGATTGTTGGGTCGCTTCTTATTTCTTTGTACGGTGAAGGCTCTGCCGGATTGATGACAACGCTCTATGAGTCATTAATCGCAGTCGGTCTGTTTTTGCTAACACCTCAATCTATTACAAGGAAAGTGGCGCGATATATTCCGGGAACTGTGGAGCATCTACAAGAGCAGCAGCAATATGCAAGGAAAATCAGAGATGTCACTGCTCAAAAGGTAGACCAATTCTCTAATGTGTTTCATGCGCTGTCTGAAAGCTTTGCAACCTTTTACCAAGCATCGGACGAACAGACAGATGACAGCGAAGTTGATCTGTTTTTAAGCAAGATTACGGAGCATTCCTGTCAGACGTGCTACAAGAAAAACAGGTGCTGGGTACAGAACTTTGATAAAACATATGACTTAATGAAACAAGTTATGCTTGAAACAGAAGAAAAACAATATGCATCAAACCGAAGACTGAAGAAAGAGTTTCATCAGCATTGTTCTAAATCAAAACAGGTTGAAGAGCTGATTGAGGATGAACTCGCACACCATCATGCCCACTTGACGCTCAAGAAAAAAGTGCAGGACAGCAGGCGTCTTGTTGCTGAACAGCTTTTAGGTGTTTCTGAAGTCATGGCAGACTTTTCTCGGGAAATAAAAAGAGAACGAGAACAGCATTTCCTGCAGGAAGAGCAAATTATAGAGGCGCTTCAGCATTTCGGAATCGAGATTCAGCATGTGGAGATCTATAGTCTTGAACAAGGAAATATCGATATTGAAATGACCATTCCGTTCAGCGGACATGGAGAAAGTGAAAAAATTATTGCTCCTATGCTTTCTGACATTCTGGAGGAACAAATTCTCGTGAAAGCTGAACAGCATTCTCCGCATCCGAATGGATACAGCCATGTCGCCTTTGGATCAACAAAATCATTCAGGGTATCTACGGGTGCGGCTCACGCTGCGAAGGGCGGCGGCCTTGTCTCCGGCGACAGCTACAGCATGATGGAGCTTGGAGCAAGAAAGTATGCTGCTGCAATCAGTGACGGAATGGGCAATGGCGCTAGGGCGCACTTCGAAAGCAATGAAACGATCAAGCTTCTTGAGAAAATCCTTGAATCCGGCATTGATGAAAAAATAGCCATTAAAACGATCAACAGCATACTGTCTTTAAGGACAACTGACGAGATATATTCCACGCTTGACCTATCTATTATCGATCTTCAAGATGCCAGCTGTAAATTTTTGAAGGTCGGATCAACCCCTAGCTTTATTAAACGGGGAGACCAAGTAATGAAAGTTCAAGCGAGCAATCTGCCAATCGGTATTATTAATGAATTCGATGTGGAGGTTGTGAGTGAGCAGCTGAAAGCGGGCGACCTTTTGATTATGATGAGTGACGGCATTTTTGAGGGGCCTAAGCATGTAGAAAATCATGACTTATGGATGAAGCGCAAAATGAAAGGCTTGAAAACAACTGACCCGCAGGAGATTGCCGATTTGCTCATGGAAGAAGTCATCCGTACGCGATCTGGCCAAATTGAGGATGATATGACAGTCGTTGTCGTCCGGATTGACCATAATACACCAAAATGGGCATCCATTCCTGTTCCGGCCATCTTTCAACACAAACAAGAAATTTCATAATGCTTCCGTATAAATCAAATTTCTTCTGGCGAAGATGGGAATATATGAATCTGAGAATCCTCGTATTCTCCAGGAGGAATGAATGTGAATAACGGACATTTAAATCAAATTTTGCTGATAACGGATGGCTGCTCGAATCATGGGGAAGACCCGCTTGCAATGGCTGCTTTTGCTAAGGAGCAGGGGATTACTGTAAATGTCATAGGTATAATGGAAGAAAACCAAATTGACCCTGAGGCAATGAAGGAAGTCGAAGGGATTGCACTTGCCGGAGGCGGCGTGCATCAGGTTGTATATGCGTCTCAGCTTTCACAAACCGTTCAAATGGTAACAAAAAAAGCGATGACGCAAACCTTACAAGGCGTGGTTAATCAAGAGCTGAAACAAATTCTCGGAAAGAATGTGGAAATGGAGGAGCTTTCTCCGGAAAAGCGCGGCGAAGTCATGGAAGTGGTAGACGAGCTTGGAGAAACGGTGCATCTTCAGGTTTTGGTTCTGGTTGATACAAGCGCAAGTATGGCGCCTAAGCTTCCTACAGTGAAAGAGGCGCTGATCGATTTGTCTGTCAGCCTCAATTCCCGAATCGGCAATAACGAATTTGCGATGTGTATATTTCCCGGGAAAAAACAAGAGGTCGAGCTTGTGCTGAACTGGACACCGAAGCTGCAATCGCTTTCCACTCTCTTTGCAAAGCTTTCAACTGGCGGGATCACGCCGACAGGTCCGGCGATACGTGAAGCGACTCTGCAATTTCAAAAAATCCGCTCAAGAAGGAGCATGCTGGCAGATGATGAACGACGCCTTGACGAGTTTGGCATGTAATCTTAAGCCGGGTACGACAATCAAAGGCAAGTGGAATGGAAACACTTATACATTGCGTAAACAGCTAGGAAAAGGCGCCAATGGAATTGTGTATTTGGCAGAAGCATCAGATGGACATGTTGCCTTAAAGGTGAGTGATGACAGCCTGTCTATTACTTCTGAAGTGAATGTCTTGAAATCTTTTTCAAAGGCCCAGTCCGTTACGATGGGGCCTTCTTTTTTTGATACGGATGACGCCTATATCCCCAGTGCCAATACGAAAGTTTCATTTTATGCAATGGAATACATAAAAGGGCCGCTGCTTCTGAAATTCGTCAATGATAAAGGGGCAGAATGGATACCGGTATTGATGATTCAACTGTTATCCAGCTTATCAGTGCTTCACCAGCAAGGATGGATATTTGGCGATCTTAAACCTGATAATCTGATCGTAAACGGTCCGCCTGCAAGAATCCGTTGCATCGATGTAGGCGGCACGACAAAGGAAGGCCGGGCCATAAAAGAGTATACAGAGTTTTATGACAGAGGGTATTGGGGGTATGGAACAAGAAAAGCAGAGCCATCCTATGATTTGTTCGCGGTTGCCATGATTATGATCAACAGCGTGTATAAAAAAGAATTCAAGAAAACAAACCAGTCTAAGGAACAGCTTAGATCTCTCATTGAAGGAAATGCGCTGCTGAAAAAGTATAAAAAAGTGCTTTTATCAGCATTGAATGGAGATTATCAATCCGCAGTTGAAATGAAGAAGGATATGCTCGACGCGGGGCAAAATGCAGTACAGAGAAAACAAGCTGTAAAAGCTTCACCGCAGCCTGTCACAAGACAAAGACAGCAAAAACCGCGCCAAGGGAAAGTAACGAAGACGCGATACACTCCAAAACAGAAGGCGGCGAAGTCAGGCGGATTGTTTGAAACAACGCTTATTGTGGTCAGTGTGTTAGCGCTTTATTTTGCCTACATTATCTTTTTCTTAATCTGAGTGGCGGAATCTGCTAAGCCTGTGCTTCTTCTTTGCTTGGAGGGATTGAAAGTGATAGGATATGAATATCTTTAAAAAACCTGCTCATTGTGAGGAGGACATTGTGAAAAGTGTCAAAGATTTTTTTAGCAAACATCATCTTTCATTAAAAGGGACCACAATCATTGTAGGCGTTTCCGGCGGTCCGGACTCAATGGCGCTTCTCCACGTGCTTCATACGTTATGCGGCCGTTCAGCGAATATTATTGCGGCGCACGTTGACCATCGGTTCAGGGGCGCGGAATCCGAGGAGGACATGCGTTTTGTCCAAGCTTATTGTAAGGCTGAACAGCTCGTGTGTGAAACGGCTCAAATCAATGTAACCGCTTATGCACAGGAAAAAGGTCTCAATAAACAGGCTGCAGCACGTGATTGCCGCTATCAATTTTTTGAGGAAGTCATGTCAAAGCATCAAGCGGACTATCTGGCACTTGCGCATCACGGTGATGACCAGATTGAAACGATCCTTATGAGACTGGCTAAGGGCACGCTTGGAGCGGGACTTGCGGGAATGCAGGCTGTCAGGCGTTTTGGGACGGGACGGATCATCAGGCCATTCTTAACCATTACTAAGGAAGAGATCCTTCACTATTGCCGTGAAAACGGCTTGAGCTACCGCACGGATGAAAGCAATGCCAAAGATGATTACACCAGGAACAGATTCAGAAAAACAGTCCTCCCGTTTTTGAAACAGGAGTCGCCGGATGTGCATAAAAGGTTTCAGAAAGTAAGCGAGGCACTGACGGAAGATGAGCAATTCTTACAGTCATTAACGAAAGATGAAATGAATAAAGTAATCACAAGCCAGTCTAATACATCAGTTGAAATCAATTCCTCTCAATTGCTTGCCCTCCCGATGCCTTTACAAAGAAGAGGAGTTCAACTAATATTAAACTATCTTTATGAAAACGTTCCATCATCCTTTTCAGCTCATCATATTCAGCAGTTTCTTGAGTGGGCTGAAAAAGGCAGTCCTTCAGGAGTATTGGATTTCCCAAGAGGGCTGAGGGTGGTCAAATCATATCAGACATGTTTGTTTACATTTGAACAATGGCAGTGCAAAAATGTTCCCTTTGAATACCAAATAAGCGGAGCTGCTGGCGAAACGGCAGTGCTCCCCAATGGATTTCTGATAGAGGCAAAGCATTATGCGGAATCGCCTGAAGAACATGGGAATGCTGTTTTTATTACAAGTGCAAAAAAGGTTCGATTTCCCTTAACGATCCGGACAAGAAAAGCTGGAGACCGGATTAAACTAAAAGGGATGAACGGCTCGAAAAAGGTAAAGGATATATTTATTGATAAGAAACTGCCTCTCCGAGAAAGAGACAGCTGGCCGATTGTGACTGACGCAAGCGGTGAAATTATCTGGATACCGGGCTTGAAAAAATCAATTTTTGAAGATCTTGTGATTCCAAACAGCGACCGCATTGTATTACAATATAGACAGCATGAAAAGTGTAGGGGGCAAGCAAAATCATGATGAAACATGATATCGAAACAGTACTGATCTCAGAGGAAGAGATACAAGAGAAAGTAAAAGAGTTAGGCGCAGAATTAACGAGCGAGTATCAAGATACATTTCCGTTGGCAATCGGTGTGTTAAAAGGAGCGCTTCCTTTTATGGCGGATCTTATCAAGCATATTGATACATATTTGGAAATGGATTTCATGGATGTATCAAGCTACGGAAAGTCTACGGTTTCTTCTGGAGAAGTCAAAATCATTAAAGATTTGGATACATCTGTAGAGGGCCGGGACATCTTAATTATTGAAGATATCATCGACAGTGGGTTAACCTTAAGTTATCTAGTAGAGCTCTTCCGATACCGTAAAGCAAAATCAATTAAGATTGTTACCCTTTTGGATAAACCGAGCGGAAGAAAAGCGGACATCAAAGCAGACTTTGTAGGCTTTAAAGTTCCTGACGCGTTTGTAGTGGGTTACGGACTTGATTATGCTGAGCGCTATCGCAATCTGCCTTATATCGGAGTGTTAAAACCGGCAGTTTATGAAAGCTGATCGGCAGCCTGCTTCCGAGATGGTTATTGTTTGTATTGGAATGATTTTCTATGGTACTATTGAACATAGTTGTGCTTACTGTGGGAGGAGGTAAGGAATGAATCGGGTCTTCCGTAATACCATTTTTTATTTACTTATTTTATTAGTAGTAATCGGGGTTGTGAGCTACTTCCAGACCTCAAATCCGAAAACAGAAAATATGTCGTACAGTACGTTCATCAAAAACCTGGATGACGGGAAAGTTGATAGCGTATCGGTTCAGCCTGTCAGAGGTGTTTATGAGGTAAAAGGACAGCTGAAAAACTACGACAAAGATCAATACTTTTTGACTCATGTTCCTGAAGGAAAGGGAGCAGACCAGATATTTAATGCTTTGAAAAAGACAGACGTAAAGGTTGAGCCCGCTCAAGAAACAAGCGGATGGGTGACGTTCCTGACGACTATCATCCCATTTGTCATTATCTTTATTCTGTTTTTCTTCCTGCTCAATCAGGCTCAAGGCGGCGGCAGCCGTGTCATGAACTTTGGTAAGAGCAAGGCGAAGCTTTATACAGAGGAAAAGAAACGCGTCAAATTTAAAGACGTTGCAGGGGCAGACGAAGAAAAACAAGAACTCGTTGAAGTTGTTGAGTTTCTGAAAGATCCCCGCAAGTTTGCCGAGCTTGGTGCAAGAATACCAAAAGGCGTACTTTTAGTCGGACCTCCTGGTACCGGTAAAACATTGCTGGCCAAAGCTTGTGCGGGTGAAGCTGGCGTACCTTTCTTCAGCATCAGCGGATCTGATTTCGTTGAAATGTTTGTAGGGGTCGGTGCTTCCCGTGTGCGTGACTTGTTTGAAAATGCGAAAAAGAATGCGCCTTGTTTGATCTTCATTGATGAAATTGACGCAGTCGGACGCCAGCGTGGAGCGGGTCTCGGCGGCGGACACGATGAACGTGAACAGACGCTCAACCAATTGCTTGTTGAAATGGACGGATTCAGCGCCAATGAAGGTATTATCATCATTGCTGCGACGAACCGTGCGGACATCTTGGACCCAGCCTTACTTCGTCCGGGACGTTTTGACCGTCAAATCACAGTGGACCGCCCAGATGTCATTGGCCGTGAAGCTGTATTGAAAGTCCATGCGAGAAACAAACCGCTGGATGAAACGGTTAACCTGAAATCAATTGCCATGAGAACACCTGGCTTCTCGGGCGCTGACTTAGAAAATCTCCTGAATGAAGCTGCACTAGTGGCAGCTCGTCAAAATAAGAAAAAAATCGATGCGCGTGATATTGACGAAGCGACGGACCGCGTAATTGCCGGACCAGCTAAGAAGAGCCGCGTTATCTCTAAGAAAGAACGCAATATCGTGGCTTATCACGAAGGCGGACACACCGTTATCGGACTTGTTTTAGATGAGGCAGATATGGTTCATAAAGTAACGATTGTTCCTCGGGGGCAGGCAGGCGGTTACGCTGTTATGCTGCCAAGAGAAGACCGTTACTTCCAAACAAAGCCCGAGCTGCTTGATAAAATTGTCGGCCTCTTGGGCGGACGTGTCGCTGAAGAGATTATCTTCGGTGAAGTTAGCACAGGAGCGCACAATGACTTCCAGCGTGCGACAAACATTGCTAGACGAATGGTTACAGAATTCGGTATGTCAGATAAACTGGGACCAATGCAATTTGGACAGTCTCAGGGCGGTCAGGTATTCTTAGGCCGTGATTTCAACAACGAACAAAACTACAGTGATCAGATCGCTTACGAAATTGATCAGGAAATTCAGCGCATCATCAAAGAATGTTATGAGCGTGCGAAACAAATCCTGACTGAAAATCGTGACAAGCTTGAATTGATTGCTCAAACGCTTCTGAAAGTTGAAACACTGGACGCTGAACAAATCAAACACCTTGTCGATCATGGAACATTGCCAGAGCGCAATTTTTCTGATGATGAGAAGAATGATGACGTGAAAGTAAACATTCTGACGAAGACAGAAGAAAAGAAAGACGATACAAAAGAGTAATTCGCTTTCTTTCTAAAAACTGCCAGCTGACGCTGGCAGTTTTTTTATGTAATTTTGCCTCAAGCAGCCGCTTTTGCAATCATCCAATTCTGGTATCGATTTGTTTACAAATGAGCCGCTGATCGTGTATGGTATTGTAGAATGTTTGTAAAAGTAATATAGAGAAACTATTCAAAAGTGGTGATAGAGGTTGTTACTGGTTATTGATGTGGGGAACACCAATACTGTACTTGGTGTATATCATGAGGGAAAATTAGAATATCACTGGCGTATAGAAACAAGCAGGCATAAAACAGAAGATGAGTTTGGGATGATTTTGCGCTCTTTATTCGACCATTCCGGACTTATGTTTGAACAGATAGATGGCATTATTATTTCATCAGTAGTGCCGCCAATCATGTTTGCGTTAGAAAGAATGTGCACAAAATACTTTCATATCGAACCGCAAATTGTCGGTCCGGGTATGAAAACCGGTTTAAATATAAAATATGACAATCCGAAAGAAGTGGGAGCAGACAGAATCGTAAATGCTGTCGCTGCGATACACTTATACGGCAATCCGTTAATTGTTGTTGATTTCGGAACTGCCACAACGTACTGCTATATAGATGAAAACAAACAATACATGGGCGGGGCGATTGCTCCTGGGATTACGATTTCGACAGAGGCGCTTTACTCGCGTGCGGCAAAGCTTCCGCGAATCGAAATCACCCGGCCTGACAATATCATCGGAAAAAACACTGTAAGCGCGATGCAATCTGGAATTTTATTTGGCTATGTCGGTCAAGTGGAAGGAATCGTCAAGCGAATGAAATGGCAGGCTAAACAGGAACCAAAGGTCATTGCGACGGGAGGCCTTGCGCCGCTCATTGCAAACGAATCAGATTGTATAGATATCGTTGATCCATTCTTAACCCTTAAAGGGCTGGAATTGATTTATGAACGAAACCGCGTAGGAAGTGTATAGGAGGTTTTGTAATGGATTATTTAGTAAAAGCACTTGCTTATGAAGGAAAAGTTCGCGCTTATGCAGCGAGAACAACGGAAATGGTAAATGAGGGGCAAAGACGGCACGGCACGTGGCCGACAGCATCCGCTGCACTGGGCCGTACAATGACAGCTTCGCTTATGCTCGGCGCTATGCTGAAGGGCGATGACAAGCTGACAGTGAAAATCGAGGGCGGAGGTCCAATCGGAGCAATTGTGGCTGATGCCAATGCAAAAGGGGAAGTCAGAGCGTACGTCTCTAACCCGCAAGTACATTTTGATTTAAATGAACAAGGCAAGCTTGATGTCAGACGTGCGGTTGGAACGAGCGGAACGTTAAGTGTCGTAAAAGATTTAGGGCTGCGCGAGTTCTTCACAGGACAAGTAGAAATTATTTCAGGAGAATTGGGCGATGATTTCACCTACTATCTTGTGTCATCGGAACAGGTTCCTTCATCAGTGGGTGTAGGAGTGCTCGTGAATCCTGACAATACCATTCTTGCGGCAGGAGGCTTTATTATTCAGCTTATGCCGGGAACAGATGATGAAACGATCACAAAAATTGAACAGCGGCTATCTCAAGTAGAGCCGATTTCTAAGCTCATCCAAAAAGGGCTTACACCTGAAGAAATTTTGGAAGAGGTCCTAGGTGAGAAGCCTGAGATTTTAGAAACGATGCCTGTTAGATTCCATTGTCCTTGTTCAAAAGAACGTTTCGAAACAGCTATTTTAGGACTAGGCAAAAATGAAATTCAAGATATGATAGAAGAAGATGGACAAGCCGAAGCTGTATGCCATTTTTGTAATGAAAAGTACTTATTTACAAAAGAAGAGCTGGAAGGGCTTCGTGATCAAACTACCCGCTAAGCTCTTTAGCGGGTTTTTTAATTTAAGAAAAGGGGCTGAAAGCAGGTTTGAAATCAAGAACAATCTGGACCGTTATTTTAGGGGCGCTGCTGGTTTGCTGTATTGCCGTTGCGTATACGCTGACCAAATCCCAAGCAGGCGCATCGCCGTCCGGTGAGTCTATTGCGACGATCGGAGGCAAAAGCGTGACAAGAGAAGAATGGCTGAAAGAAATGGAAGATCAATATGGAAAGTCGACTCTTGAAGATATGATCAATGTCCGTGTCGTTGAGCAGCTCGCCAAAAAGAACGATCTCAAAGTGTCTAAAAATGAAATTGATCGTGAATTTTTGCTGATTAAAGCGGTCAACAATTCCTTTTACGAAGACGAACATACAACTGAAAAAGAGTGGAAAGACCAAATTCGTTATAATATTCTCCTCGAAGAATTGTTAACGAGGGATATTGATATCTCAAACAGTGAAATGAAATCATTCTATAATAAAAATAAAGAACTGTATCAGTTTGATGATTCGTATCGAATTCGGCACATTGTTGTAAAAGATGAAGAAGAAGCGAGAGAAGTCCTGAAAGAACTAAAAGGCGGCTCTAGCTTTGAAGCTGTTGCAGCGGAAAGGTCCACAGACAGATATACATCACCATACGGCGGAGATTTAGGCTTTGTCACAGAAGCATCAGACAACATCCCGTCAGCATACATTGAAGAAGCTAAAACACTCAAAGAGGATGAATGGTCTGAGGAGCCGATAAAGGTCAGTAACGGATATGCCGTGATTCAGCTGAAAGAAAAACTAAAGGCAAGGACATTCTCATATGATGAAGTGAAGGATCAGATCAGGCGGCAAATCGCAATGGATCAGTTAGGTGATAAAGCTACAGTCAAAACGCTATGGAAAGAAGCTGATGTATCTTGGTTTTATGGGGAAAAAAGTACTAAATGATTGACAAAAAATTTTGAAATTGATAGATTATATACATAATACCAATACAAATAGTCGGAAATTGAGGTGTCGAGAATGGTACGTGTAGCAAACTCCATTACTGAATTAATTGGGAATACGCCAATCGTTAAATTAAATCGCCTTGCAGATGAAAACAGTGCGGATGTATATCTAAAGCTTGAATACATGAACCCTGGAAGCAGTGTAAAAGACCGTATCGGCTTAGCCATGATTGAAGCCGCTGAAAAAGAAGGAAAATTAAAAGCTGGTGATACAATCATTGAACCGACAAGCGGAAATACGGGAATCGGTCTTGCGATGGTTGCTGCTGCTAAAGGATTAAAAGCTATTTTGGTTATGCCTGATACAATGAGTATGGAGCGCCGCAACCTTCTTCGCGCATACGGTGCTGAGCTTGTGCTAACTCCTGGTGCGGAAGGCATGAAAGGTGCTATTAAGAAAGCTGAAGAACTTGCTGAAAAGCATGGATACTTTGTGCCTCAGCAGTTTAATAACCCTTCGAACCCAGAAATTCACCGTCAAACAACGGGTAAGGAAATCGTTGAACAATTCGGTGATGATCAGCTTGACGCATTTGTGGCGGGAATCGGAACAGGCGGAACGATTACAGGAGCGGGTGAAGTTCTGAAGGAAGCATACCCTTCCATCAAAATTTACGCTGTTGAACCGTCAGATTCTCCAGTGCTTTCAGGAGGAAAACCAGGCCCCCACAAAATTCAGGGGATCGGAGCTGGATTTGTGCCGGACATCTTAAACACGGAAGTATACGATGAAATTTTCCCTGTGAAGAATGAAGAAGCATTTGAATATGCGCGCAGAGCTGCACGTGAAGAAGGAATTCTCGGAGGCATCTCATCAGGTGCGGCAATTTATGCTGCTCTTCAAGTGGCGAAAAAACTTGGAAAAGGAAAAAAAGTATTAGCTATCATTCCAAGTAACGGCGAACGTTATCTGAGCACGCCGCTGTACCAATTCGATTAAAAAAGCAAACTCCCGGTCCGCCGGGAGTTTTTTTTATTTGTGCATCAAATATGCCGTGTCTGCGACGAATGTTATTCTTGGAAGAGAAATTCACTTTTTTCACTAACAAGATTGCTTTACAATAAAAAACAAGCAAAATAGAAAATAGAGGAATGATATAAATGGCACAACGCAGACCGGCAGGCAAAAAAGTACCCTTCCAAAAAGATTCATTCTTACAACAATTTGAGAAACTTGCGCAATCCAAAAAACAGCATGTACTGCTTGAAAGTGCAAGAGGCGGCAGATACACGATAGCCGGTCTTGATCCAATTGCGACTGTAAAAGGAAAAGACGGAATTACCACCATTAAGCATGGTGACGAGATGCTGTTTAAGGAAGGTGATCCTTTACGTGCCTTCCACAGCTGGTTTAAAACGCTGGAAACAGAAACGGATGATGAGCTTCCGGATTTTCAAGGCGGGGCAATCGGGTTTCTTAGCTATGATTACGCACGTTACATTGAGAACTTTAAAATGCTTTCATTAGATGACCTGGAAACACCGGATATATATTTTCTTGTTTTTGATGATATAGCAGTTTATGACCTTCAAGAAGAGACTCTGTGGCTGATTACTCATGTTAATGGTTCTGATCAAAAATCTGCAGAGGCGAAGCTATCTGAGCTGGAGCGCATGTGGGTGACTGAGCTTCCTGCTGTTCCTTCGCGAGAGATGAAGCATGAAGCAGACGGTTCCTTTGCGGCACCATTTACTGAGGATGGATTCTCACAAGCAGTAGAGAAAATCAAACAATACATTGCCAGTGGAGATGTGTTTCAAGTCAATCTGTCAATCAGGCAGTCACAGTCACTGTCTGCCCACCCGTATCAAATTTACAAGGCCCTGAGAGAAGTGAATCCTTCTCCGTATATGGCCTATTTAGAAACACCTGATTTTCAAATTATTTGCGGATCGCCTGAACTGCTTGTCAGCAAAAAGGGCAAACGATTAGAGACGAGACCGATTGCCGGGACCCGTTCCAGAGGGAAAACCGATGAAGAAGATGAGGCGCTCGCAAACGAATTGATCCACAACGAAAAAGAACGAGCTGAACATGTCATGCTGGTTGATCTTGAGCGAAATGATCTGGGAAGAGTATCACGTTACGGGTCTGTGCGCGTGAACGAATTCATGGCTATTGAAAAATACTCGCATGTGATGCACATTGTGTCTAACGTCCAAGGTGAACTGCAGGATGGGTATGACGCTGTAGATATTATTCATGCTGTATTTCCTGGAGGAACCATTACAGGTGCTCCCAAAGTGAGAACGATGGAAATTATAGAAGAACTTGAGCCGACACGCCGCGGGCTTTATACTGGATCTATAGGATGGTTTGGATATAATCACGATCTGCAGTTTAATATCGTCATTCGAACCATTTATGCAACCGGAGGGCAGGCATTTATGCAGTCCGGCGCAGGAGTTGTGATTGATTCTGTTCCAAAGCACGAATACAGGGAATCATTCAAAAAAGCTTTTGCAATGCAAAAGGCATTAGAGCTGAGCAAAGAAGAGACAAAAATTAGATGAGGTGAGCGGAGAAATGATTTTAATGATTGATAACTACGATTCATTCACGTACAACTTGGTGCAGTATTTAGGTGAGCTTGGGGAAGAATTGATTGTAAAACGTAATGACGACATCACTGTTGAAGAAATCGAAGAGCTGTCTCCGGATTTCCTGATGATTTCTCCTGGACCGTGCAGTCCTGATGAGGCAGGAATCAGCCTTGAAGCTATTAAACATTTTGCAGGCAAAATTCCCATTTTCGGTGTATGCCTCGGACATCAGTCCATCGCCCAAGTGTTTGGCGGTGACGTGGTTAGGGCAGAACGGCTGATGCACGGAAAAACCTCGGATATCGAGCATGACGGCAAAACAATCTTTGAAGGTTTGAAAAATCCCCTTGTCGCGACTCGTTACCACTCGCTGATTGTTAAACCTGAGACGCTTCCAAGCTGTTTCACAGTAACAGCACAAACGAAAGAAGGAGAAATCATGGCCATTCGCCACAATGACCTCCCGATAGAGGGCGTGCAATTTCACCCAGAGTCTATAATGACCTCCTTTGGGAAAGAAATGCTCAGAAATTTCATTGAGACATACCGCAAGGAAGTTATTGCGTGATGATATATGTAAACGGCCGGTATATAGAGGAGAAAGATGCAGTTCTTTCTCCTTTTGACCATGGATTTTTATATGGGATCGGTGTTTTCGAAACCTTCAGGCTTTACGAAGGCTGCCCATTTTTGCTTGATTGGCATATAGAAAGGCTTGAACGGGCGCTTAAGGATCTGCAGATCGAATATACGGTTTCAAAGGATGAGATCCTTGAGATGCTGGACAAGCTGCTTTGGCTGAATGATATCAAGGATGGGAATGCCCGTGTCAGGCTGGACATATCAGCCGGAATCAGCGATAAAGGCTTTGTTGCCCAGACTTACGATAAGCCAACTGTTTTATGCTTTGTGAACCAGCTGAACCCAGAAAGCTTACCTTTACAAAAAGAAGGGAAGATTTTATCGATACGGAGAAACACACCAGAGGGGCCATTTCGGTTAAAATCTCATCATTACTTAAATAATATGTATGCGAAGCGGGAAATCGGAAATGATCCCCGTATCGAAGGGATTTTCTTAACAGAGGATGGTGCTGTTGCAGAGGGCATCATATCAAACGTTTTCTGGAGAAAAGGCAGCTGCATCTATACCCCGTCACTTGATACCGGTATTCTGGACGGTGTCACGAGACGTTTTGTTATAGAACATACAAAGAAAATAGGGCTGGAGCTCAAAACAGGCCTATATGAGTCAGAAGCTCTTTTGACAGCTGATGAAGCGTGGATGACGAACTCGGTTCTTGAGATCATCCCGTTTACGAAAATAGAAGAAGTCAATTATGCGGGTCTCAGCGGAGAAGCAGTCTCTGCTCTTCAAACGCTTTACAAAAAAGAAATAAAGAACATGATTCATGAAATGGGAGGAAGAGAATGGCGCAGCAAACGATAGACCAAACACAAGTAATCCACACCAAGCCCAGCGCTTTATCATATAAAGAGAAGACACTGGTGATGGGGATTTTAAACGTCACGCCTGACTCTTTCTCGGACGGCGGAAAATATGACAGCTTAGACAAGGCGCTCCTGCACGCGAAAGAGATGATTGATGACGGTGCACATATCATTGATATCGGAGGAGAATCGACAAGGCCCGGTGCTGAGTACGTGTCAGAGGATGAGGAGATGTCCAGAGTGATTCCGGTGATTGAGCGGATCACAAAAGAACTTGGCGTGCCGATTTCCGTAGATACGTACAAGGCTTCTGTCGCAGATGAAGCTGTGAAAGCCGGCGCATCCATCATCAATGATATTTGGGGAGCGAAACATGATCCGAAGATGGCTTCGGTTGCAGCTGAACACAATGTTCCAATCGTTCTCATGCATAACCGCCCAGAGAGAAATTACAATGACTTATTACCGGATATGCTGTCGGACTTAATGGAGAGTGTAAAAATCGCTGTTGGGGCCGGAGTTGAGGAGAAGAACATTATTCTTGATCCGGGTATCGGTTTCGCGAAAACGTATCATGACAATTTGGCAGTAATGAACAGACTGGAAATTTTCAGCGGACTGGGGTATCCGGTTCTTTTGGCAACCTCCCGAAAAAGATTCATCGGACGTGTTCTGGATCTTCCGCCTGAGGAGCGGGCTGAGGGCACCGGTGCGACCGTATGTCTCGGCATTCAAAAAGGCTGCGACATTGTCAGGGTCCATGACGTAAAACAAATAGCCAGAATGGCGAAAATGATGGATGCGATGCTGAATAAGGGAGGGGTGCACCATGGATAAAGTCTATGTAGAAGGCATGGAGTTTTACGGATATCACGGTGTGTTCAAAGAAGAAAACAAGCTCGGCCAGCGGTTTAAAGTTGATTTAACTGCTGAGCTGGATTTAAGCAAAGCCGGACAAACAGACGACCTTGAGCATACGATCAACTACGCTGAGCTCTATCACGTATGTAAGGATATCGTAGAAGGGGAGCCAGTGAAGTTAGTGGAAACGCTGGCGGAACGCATTGCTGATACGGTCCTTCGGAAATTTCAGCCGGTGCAGCAATGTACTGTGAAAGTGATTAAGCCCGACCCGCCAATTCCCGGACACTATAAATCAGTAGCAATTGAAATCACGAGAAAAAAATCATGAACAACATAGCTTATATTGCACTTGGATCTAACATTGGAGATAGAGAAACGTATTTAAGACAAGCAGTGGCCTTGCTGCACCAGCATGATGCGGTGATGGTCACTCAAGTGTCTTCTATTTATGAAACTGACCCTGTCGGATACGAAGACCAAGATGAATTTTTGAATATGGCTGTTGAAATCAAGACGTCACTGAACCCTTTTGAACTCCTTGAACTGACGCAGCACATCGAAAATGAATTAGGAAGAACAAGGGAAGTAAGATGGGGGCCGAGGACGGCAGACCTTGACATTTTGCTGTTTAATCGTGAAAATATTGAAACAGAGCAACTAATTGTTCCGCATCCGAGAATGTATGAGCGTATGTTTGTACTTGCGCCGCTTGCGGAGATTTGCCCGCAGGTTGAAAAAGAGGCAAAAAACGCGGAAACCGACCAAGAAGGTGTAAGAGTATGGAAGCAGAAATCTGGGGTAGACGAATTCGTGCATTCAGAAAGCTGAAAGGTTATACTCAAGAAGGATTTGCAAAAGCATTAGGTATATCAGTTTCTATTCTCGGCGAAATTGAACGCGGAAACCGATTGCCGTCAGCTGCCATCATTCAAGATGCAACAGATGTTTTAAATATAAGCGCGGACGAATTGGCGCCGCCCGAAAAAAATAACAAATGAAAGGAGGAGAAAATTTGTTTAAAATTGGGGATATTCAATTGAAAAATCAGGTTGTGCTTGCTCCTATGGCTGGTGTCTGCAACTCTGCATTCAGATTGACCGTAAAGGAGTTCGGAGCTGGATTGGTATGCGCTGAAATGGTCAGTGACAAAGCAATCCTTTACAACAATGCTAGAACAATGGGCATGCTTTACATTGATGAACGCGAAAAACCGCTCAGCCTTCAAATTTTCGGAGGAAAAAAGGAAACCCTTGTAGAAGCGGCGAAGTTTGTAGATCAAAACACAACTGCTGATATTATTGATATTAACATGGGTTGTCCTGTGCCAAAGATTACAAAATGCGATGCGGGAGCCAAATGGCTTCTCGATCCTGATAAGATTTACGAAATGGTTTCTGCAGTAGTGGATGCCGTTGAAAAACCGGTTACAGTGAAAATGAGAATGGGCTGGGATGAAGACCACATTTTCGCAGTGAAAAATGCACAGGCCGTAGAACGTGCGGGCGGAAAAGCCGTTGCGCTTCACGGCCGTACAAGAGTGCAGATGTACGAAGGAACGGCAAACTGGGACATCATCAAAGAAGTAAAACAATCAGTATCGATTCCGGTTATCGGGAACGGCGATGTGAAGACGCCGCAGGATGCTAAGCGTATGCTCGATGAAACAGGAGTAGACGGTGTCATGATCGGACGCGCTGCATTGGGCAATCCGTGGATGATTTACCGTACGGTTCAGTACCTTGAAACAGGTGAATTAAAAGAAGAGCCGCAAGTACGCGAGAAAATGGCGGTATGCAAACTGCATCTTGACCGCCTGATTAACTTAAAAGGTGAAAATGTAGCGGTAAGAGAAATGAGAAAGCACGCTGCATGGTATCTGAAAGGCGTAAGGGGCAATGCGAATGTTCGTAATGAAATCAATCATTGCGAGACAAGAGAAGAGTTTGTACAGCTTTTAGATGCATTTACGGTTGAAGTTGAGGCAAAAGAGCTTCAAAACGCAAAAGTAGGATAATACTCACCTCTATTTGCTGCTCACTGCCAGTTTTGCGCTGGCAGTTTTTCTGCTTTTTTTATGAAACAATATCTGTAATGGAGTGATAACAATGAGTCAAGAAGAGCATAACCATGAAGAATTGAACGACCAGCTGCAAGTCAGACGCGATAAAATGAATCAGCTGAGAGAAAACGGCATTGATCCGTTCGGTGCACGTTTTGAAAGAACTCATCAGTCTCAGGAAGTTATTTCGGCATATCAAGATCTAACCAAAGAAGAGTTAGAAGAAAAAGCGATTGAAGTCACAATCGCAGGCCGCATGATGACAAAACGCGGCAAAGGAAAAGCCGGATTTGCACATCTTCAAGACTTAGAAGGCCAAATTCAAATCTACGTAAGAAAAGACAGTGTTGGTGACGATCAATACGAAATCTTCAAGTCTTCTGACCTCGGTGATCTTATCGGCGTAACCGGAAAAGTCTTCAAAACAAATGTAGGCGAATTGTCTGTTAAAGCAACTTCTTTTGAATTGCTGACAAAAGCGCTTCGCCCGCTTCCAGACAAATACCATGGTTTAAAAGATGTTGAACAGCGCTACCGTCAACGCTACCTGGATCTTATCGTAAATCCAGACAGCAAACATACGTTCATCACACGAAGCAAGATCATTCAAGCTATGAGAAGATACCTTGATGATCATGGATACTTAGAAGTAGAAACACCAACAATGCACAGCATTCCTGGAGGTGCGTCTGCACGTCCGTTTATCACTCATCATAATGCGTTAGACATTCCGCTCTATATGCGTATTGCAATTGAACTGCACCTAAAACGCCTGATCGTCGGCGGTTTAGAAAAGGTATATGAAATCGGCCGTGTGTTCCGTAATGAAGGTGTCTCAACACGCCATAACCCTGAGTTCACGATGATTGAGTTGTATGAAGCGTATGCAGACTATAAAGATATCATGAGCTTAACAGAAAACCTCGTTGCCCATATCGCTCAAGAAGTGCTTGGAACGACTACGATCCAATACGGGGAAGAACAAATCGACCTTAAACCTGAGTGGAAAAGAATCCATATGGTTGACGCAGTCAAAGAAGCGACTGGCGTTGACTTCTGGGAAGAGGTTACTGTTGAACAGGCGCGTGAATATGCTAAAGAACATGGTGTAGAGATTAAAGAGTCTATGACAGTAGGCCATATCATTAACGAATTCTTCGAACAAAAAATTGAAGAAACGCTTATTCAGCCAACGTTTATCTACGGTCATCCTGTAGAAATTTCTCCTCTTGCTAAGAAAAACCCTGAGGACCCGCGTTTTACAGACCGTTTTGAACTGTTTATCGTTGGACGTGAACATGCAAATGCGTTTACAGAGCTGAATGATCCTATTGATCAAAGAGAACGCTTTGAAGCGCAGTTAAAAGAGCGTGAAGCTGGCAATGATGAAGCTCATCTGATGGATGAAGACTTTGTTGAAGCACTGGAATACGGTATGCCGCCAACAGGGGGGTTAGGCATCGGTATTGACCGTCTGGTTATGCTGCTAACGAATGCTCCTTCTATTCGTGATGTGCTGTTATTCCCGCAAATGAGACAACGCTAATATAGAAGAGCGGCATCCTTTATGGAGAAAGGATGCCGCTCTTTTTAAATTCCTAAGTATTTCTTCAAAAAAACTATTGCACTATTATTTACATGGTGGTATATTATTATTCGTTGCCGCTAAACAAGGCGATAACGAAAAAAATAACTTCAAAAAAAGTTATTGACTTCACTGAGACAACGAGTTATAATAATAAAGTCGCTTGAACGAAGTGAACAAAATGATCTTTGAAAACTAAACAAGACAAAACGTACCTGTTAATTCATTTTTTATAAATCGCACAGCGATGTGCGTAGTCAGTCAAACTACTTTATCGGAGAGTTTGATCCTG
>NZ_JALAMO010000026.1 GCF_026790065.1 Bacillus sp. N13C7
CTGTCCACTCGACTTGCATGTATTAGGCACGCCGCCAGCGTTCGTCCTGAGCCAGGATCAAACTCTCCGATAAAGTAGTTTGACTGACTACGCACATCGCTGTGCGATTTATAAAAATGAATTAACAGGTACGTTTTGTCTTGTTTAGTTTTCAAAGATCATTTCACCACTTCTTAACGAAGCAGCTTTACTAATATAACATTCAGCCTCTTTTTTGTCAACAACTTTTTCAAATTGTTTTGAAGCTTCTTGTTTTGTCTGCTGTTCATCAGCGACGTTTAATAATATAACACCTATATTTATTTATTGCAATAGTTTTTCATGAAAAAATTCTATAAAATAAATAAACTATCATTGCGCATGACATTATATCGCGTATTTAGAATATAACTATTTTAAAAGAACATATACATCGTAATGCGATCTTGTTGTTTTTTTCTTTTTCTTGTATAGTAGAAACGAACTAAATACTGATGACCACAAGGGGAGCATTAAAGCTGAGAGTGAGCGGTTTCGTTCTGACCCTTAGAACCTGTTAGTTAACGCTGGTGTAGGGATGTGGCAAAGTCAAATGAATTGCAGATCGTAAAGCAGTGCGTGGAACTTTTCTCATCCTTCCGCGTGCTGCTTTTTTGTTTTCCTTTTGGATTGTCTATCGATGGAAGGGGATTTTTATGAATCAATCTAAACAACTGGTTCGCCTTATTGAAATTGCAATTATGACTGCGGCTGCTGTTATTTTAGACATCGTCTCAGGAATGTTTCTCAGCATGCCTCAAGGAGGCTCGGTCTCCATCATGATGATTCCGATCTTCTTGATTTCGTTTCGATGGGGTGTCAAAGCAGGCCTCACTACCGGTCTGCTGACAGGTCTAGTTCAAATAGCGATTGGAAACTTATTTGCACAACACCCTGTCCAGCTATTGCTAGATTACCTTATCGCGTTCGCTGCTATCGGTTTAAGCGGATGTTTTGCTTCTTCTGTCCGTAAAGCCGCTGTAACTAAAACAAAAGGGAAACTGATTGTCTCAGTGGTCAGTGCCGTTTTTATGGGCAGTGTCCTACGCTATGCCGCACATGTCATTTCAGGAGCCGTGTTTTTCGGCAGCTTCGCTCCAAAAGGAACGCCGGTATGGATTTATTCTTTAACTTATAATGCTACTTATATGGTTCCTTCATTTATCATCTGTGCAATTGTCCTTTGTTTATTGTTTATGACTGCACCGCGTTTGCTCAAAATTGACAAAGTTTAATGTGACAACCCCCAGCGCAATCCGCTGGGGGTTGTTTTGGTTATCTGTTAAGAACCGTTTTCAAAGCAGAAAGATTCGGCCATCCCAATCCTACTTCTTTCAGCCTTTCTCCTGCAATTTCAAAGCTGTCCTCCGCTACTCTTTCAGGTGTATAGGCCTGATAAAATGTAATCGAGGGGTTCTCCTCAATTACCCAAACAAACATGCTCGAAAAGCCATGATGAATCAAAAACTCTGCTCCTTTTGCTAAGAGCGCTCTGCCTGCCCCTTGCCGCTGATGCTCTTCTAAAAGGTAAATAGCGTATAGCTCGCCATCATAGCCTCCTTGTTCAGAGCGAATAGGTCCAAATGAAGCAAAGCCAAATATTGAACCTATTTCATCCTGAGCCACAAATACACCTTTTAACGAGCGGCTTTTCCATTTGTCTTCAAATTCCTTGTAGTTCAGACTTTCTAAGTATTCAGCCGGGACAATTCCGCGGTATGTTGTCCTCCAGCTGTCTACATGCACTTTTGCAATGTCCTTGATGTCTTCTATCTTTGCTTCTCGTACAGTTACCATTTTGCTGCCATCCTTCCCCAGTCATTAATCTGGTTTTGGGACCGTTTTTGCTTCTTTTATTTCATTTGTTAATTCGTTAATGCTTTGTTTTACGTTTCCTTTTCCAGAAAAGTTCTCAATCATTTCTTTTACATCAATTCCCGACGATGCCTTCAAGCTTTCTTGCAGGCTTGACATCAAGTTTGTCGCGTAGCTTGTTACTTTATTTGCACCGCTTGATTCACCGCTTCCTCCTGTATCAACAACGGTGATTTTATCAATATTGGAAAGAGGTGCCGCTGCTTGTTTCGCGTATTCTGGAAGCATTTTTACGATCATATCGAAAACCGCAGCCTGCCCGTACTGCTCAAAGGCAGCCGCAATTTTCTCTTTTGCTTCCGCTTCTGCCAGACCTTTCAGGCGGATAACCTCAGCCTCTGTTTCCCCTTTCGCTTTTTCCGCTTCAGCTTTTGCGAGTCCGTCAATTCTCACTTTTTCCGCCTCAGCCTTCGCCATTGCTTCTATGCTGTACTTCTTGGCATCAGCTTCCGCGAGCTGCTTGGCTTTCTCAGCTGCTGCGGACTGCTCGACTGAATAACGGTCTGCATCTGCTTTTTTCTTTACTTCCGAGTCGTATTGGCGTTCACGGCGAAGAATTTCTTTTTCTTCCAGTTCTATTTGTTTTTGGCGTTCGATAATTTTAACCTGCATTTCCTGCTCTGTGACTTGCTGACGCGCTCTGGCAGTCTCTAAATCATATGCCTGGTCGGCATTCGCTTTTGCCGTATCTTGTTCTTTTCGGTATTCAGCCATTTTGAGCTGATTGATTTTTTCTGCTTCGGCGATTTCCGTTGCCCGTTCAAGCTCTGATTTTTTTGCATCTTTATCAGCTTCTGCCCGCTTAATTCGGGTTTCTTTATCAGCCTCCGCTGTTGCAATATCAGCATCACGCTTTACTTGGGCAATTCTCGGTTTCCCTAATGATTCAAGATAACCGTTTTTATCACGCACATCTTTAATGGTGAAGGAAACAATCACAAGCCCCATTTTTGCGAGATCCTGTGAAGCGACACGCTGCACCTCTTGAGAAAATTTTTCTCTGTTTTTATAGATTTCTTCAACTGTCATTGAGCCGAGAATGGAACGGAGATGGCCTTCTAAAACCTCTCGCGCTTCCTGCTCACGGTCTTCTTTTGATTTCCCTAAAAATTGTTCGGCCGCTGTAGCGATTTCTCCTATAGAACCGCCGATTTTTATAATTGCAGTTCCATCGGCCATCACAGGCACTCCTTGTTCTGTATAAACTTCAGGTGTCGAAACATCAAGTTTGCTTGATAATAGGCTTAGCGGCTCTGCCTGCTGGAAGACAGGAAGGACAAAGGTTCCCCCGCCGCGGACGATTTTAATGCGGTTGCCTGCTTCATCGACATGGACATTCTTATTGCCAAGATAGCTTCCCGTTACGATTAACGCTTCATCAGGACCTGCCGTACGATACTTTGTAATAAATACGGCTATTAGTGCAATTAATAAAAAGAATACAACTCCGATAACAATAATAATCGGCATTGTCATATCACATTCCTCCTTGATTTAAATAGGTTCATGCGGAGTAACCGAAAGAACTCCATTGTTGACATCAACGACTAAAACCGTTGTTCCGTAACTGATCTGCTGATTCTCAAAGCTGACCGCTGACTTCGAGATGGTGCCGCCTATCCCTTCAATGACCACTTCACCAAATCCGTCAACAGGAACAGCAGTAATGACTTTACCAATCCTCCCTCTCAGATCATCTTCCTTATAAGCCAGAGATTCTTCAGCAGATGACAAAGGTACCAGAACAAAGATGTGAAGCAATGTCACCAGGATAATTGAAAGGATGCAAGATAAAAGTGCTATCAACAGACTGGACAGGGGCAATGTAAGCTCACCTATATATCCGCCTGCTGAAAAACATGTAAAAAATGCAAGCACCAATGTCGGATTAAGAAACGGAATGCCTTCTGTCAGCCCAGAAAATACATCTCCGAAAAATAGAAATAAAAGCGTAAGACTGCCCGCAATCATCAGCGTATAAAGATAAATGGTTTGTATAGGAACGTCTAATAACTCCAATTTCCTCATCCTCTCTTCACCAATGCATTGATGAACGGCTGCCGTTACCATTTATACGATGCACAATGGAATAGGTTTCAAAATTTTTAGATAAATGCTCTTTGTTAAGTGCTTTATAAATGATAATTGCTTATATATATGGTAATGTCGTTTTAGGAGGAGATATGATGAGTATCTTTAATGAAGCCAGATTAGAAACGTGGAACGAAGTGAAAGGACTTTCGGACGAAAAGCTGAATCAAAAGCCTTCAGCTGAAGAATGGAGCATACGGGAAGTTCTCGACCATCTGAAAAAAATAGATATGGCCGCACAAAAAATGCTGAAGGAACGTGTAAAGGAAGCACCGGTTAAAGAAGTGAAAGAAAAACCGCTTGAGACTGCACAGGACAGAAACAACAAACGGAAAGCCCCGACCCATCTTGAGCCTGATCATAATTTTATTTCAGGCAGCCAGATGAAACGTGAGCTTGATGTGGTAAGAGAGCAGCTGACAGCTGCGATTGCCTCTCTGAAGGAAGAAGATTTTGAGAGAGTGCTTCCGCATCCTGTGTTTCAAGAACTGACTGTCAGACAGTGGATCGATTTTATTGGCCACCATGAAAGACGGCATCTTAGCCAGATTAAAGAAATTAAAGAAAAGATAGAAAGGGCCTGATTTGATCAGACCCTTTCTGCTTTTCGTTTGGCTTTCCGCTGAAATGAATGAACTTCTATTTCATCACCTGTGTAAACGGCACCAGGTCTCTCAACAATACAGACAATCCCCCTTATGCCCATTGCGTGGCGGACGAAAGCCGGCGCGAGCTTTGGCTTGTCCGGATAATAAGATTGAATGACTTCACCCGGCTGGATACACGGGTCATTTTCTCCCTCACACAGCAAAGCAGCTCCGCTTGGAAAAATGAGCCGGCTTCCTTCTTTTATTGAAGTAAGATCTGGTATACCGCTGACTGCCACATTCGCCCCGAGCCATTCCGGCAAAATTCTCGGCACTCCCATTTCTAAAGCGATTTCATTGCATTCCTCTATTGAAACAATAGAAATTTGTCTGCGGTTAAAAATTTCAGTCCCTCTTGAAAACATCGGTTCTCTGGCCCCCGCTTTTTTGGTCAGACCAAAATGCAAGTCGCCGGGAATGCCGCCATAATCAAAATCAAGCTTGTCCATTTGCTTTGTTACGAAGCTTTCTGTATCTGCAATATATAAGCCTTCCGTTTTTGCAGTCATACGCTTCCACATCAGCCGGCACCTTCCTTCTTATCTAAATTTTCAATCTATCCTTCATTATCCAAAAAAATCCCGCTCTGTAAAGGAGCGGGATTTTAATTATACTGTTTTAGGCGTCAGGTTAAAGCAGCGCTTATAGATCCAATTGTATGCTTTTTCATTTAAATCTCTAGGGTTCCCGAAGGTTTGCGGGTCTTTCATTGCTTCTTTTGACAAGCGTTCGATCATATCAGGTGATACTCCCTGTTCTTCTAAAGTCGGTACTTCTAATTCTTCGACCAGGTCATACATCCAGTTGACAGATGCTTTGGCAGCTTCTTCTGTTGTCATCTGGCTTGTATCAATACCGAACGCTTTTGCAATCCGCGCGAACTTCTCAGGGTAGCCCTTCCAGTTGTATTCCATGACAGGGCCCATCATCGCCGCCACACATTGACCGTGTGCAACTGGGATAATACCGCCGAGCGTTTGGCTCATCGCATGGGCCGCACCTGCTGATTCACTGCCGTAAGATAGACCTGCAAGCATTGCAGCCTGCGCCATTCCGTATCTCGCTTCCAGATCCTCTCCGTCAGCAAATGCTCTTTTAATGTAATGAGCGGCGTATTCAATCGCCATTAAGGCAACTGCATCCGTGATTGGCTGTGCAAATTTCATTGTATAGCACTCAATGGCATGAGCAAGCGCATCAATTCCCGTCATGGCTGTTACATGCGGAGGCATTGAAATATGAAGCTCAGGATCAATGATGGTCAAGTGCGCTGCGATCAGCGGGCCGCCCGTGTTAAATTTGAATTCTCTTTCTTCATCTGTGATAACCGCCCATTGGGTTACTTCTGATCCTGTTCCGGCTGTTGTCGGAATGGTCGTCAGCGGAGGAATGCGGTTTTCCAGCGGTTTTTTTCCATCTGCCGCTTCATAATCAAGCACGCTTCCTTCGTGAGTTGCTTCTACTCCGATGGCTTTCGCTGTATCCATGGAGCTTCCGCCACCGACTGCCACTAAACCATTACAGTTCTCTTTTTTGTATAACTGAGACCCTTCATTCACCAGACGGACAGGCGGATTTGGCTCAACTTTATGAAAGAGCACAACTTCAATGCCTGCTTCTTTAAGTGATTCGATTACGGGATCAGCAACACCGGCTTTATAAATCCCTGGGTCTGTGACAAGGAGCGCTTTTGAAACGCCCAGTGCAGCTACTTCCTCACCTGTATGCTTGATGGCTCCGATTCCATGCTTAATCACAGTCGGAATTTCAAATGTATGGAATTTCTGCATGCTTTCTACCTTCATATTTAACGTCATCATCAATCTCCCCCTCTTATGAATTGAACCAATTAACCGCTGCCGGTTTTGTATTGCGATACACGTGTTTGACTTCTGTGTATTCTTCAAGGCCTATTTTTCCAAGCTCGCGCCCGAACCCGGATTGCTTATAGCCGCCCCATGGCGCCTGTGCAAAGTACGGATGGAAATCGTTAATCCAAACAGTTCCCATTCTCAGGCGTGCTGCTACGCGTTCACACTTTTCAATATCTTTTGACCATACCGCTCCGGCCAAGCCGTAGATGGTATCATTTGCAAGCGCGATTACCTCTTCTTCCGAACTGAAGGTTTCGACGGTCAATACAGGCCCGAAAACTTCTTCCTGAACAATTCTCATGTCAGATTTACAGTTTGAGAAAATAGTAGGTTCATAGAAAAAGCCGTTTTGCAGCGCAGGGTCTTCCGGTCGTTTTCCTCCTGTCTCCAGCTTCGCGCCTTCTTCTATCCCGATCTCTACATATTTTTCTACTTTTGCCCTGTGCTCCGCCGAAATAAGCGGGCCGCTTTCTGTCTCTGCGTGAAAACCATTTCCGAGTTTTATGCGTTTTGCCCGTTTAACCAGCTCCGCCAAAAATTGATCATGAATGGCATCTTCAACAAGCAAACGCGAACCGGCTGAGCATACTTGGCCGGCGTGGAAAAATACAGCGTTTAATGCCTGATCGACCGCAACCTCTAGATCTGCATCCTTGAAAACGATATTTGGATTTTTTCCGCCAAGTTCAAGCGCAATTTTTTTGACGTTTCCGCTTGCCGCCCGCATGATTTTTTTGCCTGTTTCGATTCCACCCGTAAACGAAATCAAATCAACATCTTTGTTTGCAGCAAGCTCGTCACCCACTGTGGCTCCCGGTCCCAGAACAAGATTTGCGACACCTTTTGGAACGCCGGCTTCTTCCATCAGCTTAAAGACTTTGATTGTCGTCAGCGGCGTGATCTCACTCGGCTTCATGACGATCGTGTTTCCTGCAGCCAGTGCGGGCGCGATTTTCCAGCTTGCTTGCAGGAGCGGATAATTCCACGGCGTAATCTGGCCGCAAACCCCAATTGGCTCTCTGATGATTTTGCTTTCTGAATCAGGGATTGGAGATGAAATGATCTCTCCGCCATCTTTGTCTGCTAATCCGGCGTAATATTGAAAAACATTAGCGATATCGTCCATATCGGCCTTGCTTTCTTCGAGTGTTTTTCCCGTATCAAACGATTCAAGCTCAGCCAGCTCATCAAGATCGCGCCTGATTAATTCCGCAATTTTCAGAACAATGTTTCCGCGTTCAAGCCCGGATAGAGATGGCCATTCTCCTTTGTCAAATGCTTTTCGCGCGGCTGCTATTGCCTTGATGGCGTCCTCTCGCCCTCCCTCGCTTACGGTTGCAATTTCTTCTTGATTAAATGGATTGATAATGCTGCGGATCTGCTCTTTTTCGGCACTGATCCATGCTCCGTCAATGTATAATGTTTGACTCATATAAGCCTCCTTGACGTAAATAAAGTTTGTTAAATAAAAATTTAACGTTTTTAACAACCTTAATCTAACATATGGTTTTTAAACTGTCAAAGCCCCATTTAATTTTTCATTTTGACTTTTCTTTATGTTTCGTTAAGATAAAGAACATAAAGAAATAACTTAACGAATTTAATTTTCTAAAGGAAAAGAGGGTCAGTATGGATGAAAATCCAGAAGTTACAGCTATAGAACAGGCACGGGATCTTGTTATCGACTCCATTGCTGAAACGATGGATCTATACGGAATTACCCGCAGTGTCGGGATTTTATATGGGACGATGTATATGAGGGATGAAATGACGCTTGACGAAATGCGCGAGGAATTGCAAATGAGTAAGCCAAGCATGAGCACAGGTGTCAAAAAGCTTCAAGACTTAAATGTAGTGAAAAAGACATTTCATCGGGGCATCCGCAAGCATACATTTGTGGCTGAAAAAGATTTCTTTAAATTTTTCACTAATTTCTTTCCGCCTAAATGGGAGCGGGAAGTCCAAGTAAATGTAGCAGCGATTGAGGAAGCTCAGGCAGATTTACAAAAGATTTTGAGCAAGGAAGGTCTCAATGAGGATGTGAAAAATGAAGCGCTGCAGCTATACGAGCAGCTGGAAAGCTCTAAAGCCTACTATGACTGGCTGAAACGGCTTGCTGAATCGGTGCAGAGCGGGGAAATTTTTAAGTTTATACCGATCAAGGAAAAGTAACACAGAAAACGCCTGGGAAGCCGGGCGTTTTTTTGTCCGTTTATACGTAAATACTACAAATTTGAAAAATACGGGAAAAACACCCCATTTACTTCCAAAATATTTGATGGTAATTTTATGTAGGTAAAATTTGTATTTGGCCGTTCAGAGGAGGTGAATAGCGGGCAGGCCTGTCTATTTCATAACTATTTAGGGGGAATTTGATTATGAAACGCAAATTATTATCTTCTATGGCAATCAGTGCATTAAGTCTCGGTTTACTCGTTTCTGCACCTACAGCTTCTTTCGCGGCTGAATCTAAATCACCTTCAGCTCATACTGAGTCTACTATGAGAACACAGTCATCAGCTTCATTGTTTGCCACAATCACAGGGGCAAGCAAAACTGAATGGTCTTTCTCTGATATTGAATTGACGTATCGCCCAAACACGCTTCTCAGCCTTGGCGTTATGGAATTTACATTGCCAAGCGGATTTACTGCAAATACGAAAGACACGTTAAACGGAAATGCTTTGCGTACAACACAGATCCTCAACAACGGGAAAACAGTAAGAATTCCTCTGGCACTTGATTTGTTAGGAGCTGGCGAATTTAAATTAAAACTGAATAACAAAACACTTCCTGCCGCTGGTACATATACTTTCCGTGCGGAGAATAAATCGTTGAGCATCGGAAATAAATTTTACGCAGAAGCCAGCATTGACGTAGCTAAGCGCAGCACTCCACCGACTCAGCCATGCGGCTGCAACTAATCTAAAAAAGACCGGTTAAGTGATATTATCCCCTCTAAGTA
>NZ_JALAMO010000027.1 GCF_026790065.1 Bacillus sp. N13C7
CAGCTTGTAGAGAAAACGATGTTTTTACTACAAGCTTTTTTGTGTTGTGCTGTTTCTTTAGATATTGATCGGATTTCAGATACAGAAAAAGCGCTCCCACATGCCTAGCCCTGCTTGGCTAGGTATGTGGCAATCTTCTTCATGTTCTGGCATGCGGCTGTGAGGAGAACTTGTTCGCTCACATTCCGTTTTCCCCTCAACCTGCAATAGCGAAGCCCGTGCAGTTGTTTTGAATCTGCAAAGCTTCGCTCTATTTTTTCTTTTCTTTTTTTGTAGAGGGTTTTTCCTGAAACAGACAAGCGATTTTGTCTGACCTTTTCTTTATGGTCTTCCCATACATGCCGAGTGATAACTTTCTGGTGGTTCTTTGATTTTGTGCAATTCTCAAGCAGAGGGCATGACGAACATATTTCGTGATTTGATTTATATGATCTGTAACCTTTACGGTCAGTTGTTGAGTATGTAAGTGTTTGCTTGTTCGGACAAATGTACCTGTCTTTTTCACTGTCGTATTGAAATTTCCACTTTGGAAACAATCCTGTAGTAGAATGATATCGTCTGTGGGCAATGACGCCAAAAATATGACGGTCAGATAATCCTTTACAGATGGGAGTCGTTAAATATCCGGAATCAAGAGCGACAGCTTCTACTTGAAACCCAAATCGTGCGATTTGGTGATCTAGTCGGTCAAGGTAGGGCACAGAATCATGAACATTTCCAGGGGTGACATAGGCATCGGTGATGATGTTATATTTCATATCTGTTGTTCGGTGGTCTAAGTAAAAGAAACCTTCTGGTTTATTTTCACGATACAGATATCCACTTTCTGGGTCGGTTGTGCTGTGGCGGATTTCTTTTTCAGCTTTCACCTCCTCTTTGACTTTTAGTGGCTTTTTTCCGTGTTCCTCCCGATCTTCTTGGATGGCTTCATTTAGATCTTTGATATAGTTTTGTGTATCCTGTTCAATCGTTTTTCTTGTGTACTTATGTTTGTTGGCATTGGCTTTCAGATGAGTAGAATCGGTGAATAGGACACGTCCGCCCACCATATCATGATTGATGGCCTGAAGGACAATCTCATCAAAAATGTCTTGGAAGATGGTTGTATCTTTAAAGCGAGTGCGCCTGTTCCAGCTGATAGTGGAGTGATGCGGAACCGGATCGTTTATGTTCAATCCCAGAAACCATCTGTAAGCCATATTGTAGTAAATTTCTTTTTCAAGCTGTCTTTCTGAACGGATACCATAAAGGTATCCGATAAACATCATTTTGAATAAAATCAGCGGATCAAGTGAGGGGCGGCCTTTGTTTTCACTGTAGTAAGGTTTAACCTTTTCAATGATAAAAGAGAAGTCTATGTATTTATCAATTTTTCGAAGCAGATGATCCTCTTCAACAAGTTGGTCGAGAAGAACAAATTCGGCTGCGTTTTGAGAAGAATTTCTTGTGTGGAACATGAGAAAGACACCGTCCTTTTGAAGTCTTTCTTTTATTTTATTACAGGAGAATGGATATTTTAAGAAAAAATAAAGGCTGTCGAGATTTTCTCGACAGCCTGG
>NZ_JALAMO010000028.1 GCF_026790065.1 Bacillus sp. N13C7
TTTCACTTCAACCGGATAACTCACTCTTGTCCCCATAGAAAAAACACCTCCAAGTCTAATTTCGGATAACAATCATCCGTTTTCAAACTTGAAGGTGTTTTATATTTGTCTCATCTTATGGGGTCAGTCCCAGATCCCTGCTCTTTTTTATGCTTGCGATACGTTTTGGGTGAAACGGTACAGAAAAGCAAGCTGCTTGAAGGCATCGTTGATACGCTGAAGGAATTCCTGGTTATTCATATTTAGCACTTCTTCTTTTTGAAGCTGGATGCCGCACAACAGCTCGGCTTTCTTTATAGTCTGCAAACGCTCAAACAGTGTCTTCAGCTGTTCCTTATCCATTTCAGACTGCTTATGTACGTCCGGTTTTGTGTGATCTGCGGACCAAACGAAGCTGTCAGGAATATTTTTTGTAATGGTTTCCTGATTCGCTTCAAGCAATTTGCCGTATTCTTCTTTAATAGGGGATTCATAAATAATCGCAAACCACACAAATACGTGGCTTTCCCATAAGCCAATCTGAAAATGCGGCAGTTTTTTATAGCCTCTTTTGCTGTTTGCGAATGCCACCCAGCTGTCAGCAGGTGGATTGACAGATCTTCTTGCGTGCTTTGCCACATGCGGAAACATTTCATCTCCGGTTAGAGCTGATAAAGTTGGGGCGAAGTGTTCGCCCAGAGCTGTCAGCTTCGGACGGACCGTCTCTTTTAATACCTCCATGCGCGCGTCTAAGCCTTCTATTGTAAAGGTGTTAAAGTCTTCTTCTGTAAAACGCATTTGTGTCATGATTTTCCTCCTTCATGCTAAGTAAACATATTTTATCACAGTTAGGACGAGCCGCAAAAAGATTGAGTGCGTTTGAAGAGAGGGGAAATGTGGTAATAAATGAGTAGGTAAACACACAATTTTCAGAATCATGTTGCACGTAAATAGAACAATCATACGATATAAGAAGTAATCATTGTTGATTGGCAAAATGGGATGCTTTTTTACAAACAAATGATCTCTGGAAGGGGCGAAAGACAATGAGGCAAGTTGTGAAAGAGGGATTTAAGGAAGAGAAAAACAATCGTGTAGCTGTCTGGAGACTAGAGGTTGATTATGAATTGGCAACCCTATATGAAGCAATGCAAAAAGAAAATGAAGAACAGATTGAACAAAGCAAAAACAAACTAGAGCGACTTAGAAAAGAATGGATTCGTCTTAACGGGTAAAAAGCGATAGTAAAAACGAACCGCATGAATGGTTCGTTTTTACGTGAGAAGGGATATTTTTCATTTTCCTTGCTTTTTCACCGCCGTTATCAGTATCCTATAAAATAAAGGTCTACATAGAAGAGAGGTACACACGAATGACAAATTGGACGGAAATTGATGAATTTGCAAAGAAATGGGTTAGGGAAGCAGGCGCGAGAATTAAACAATCCATGCATGAGAGCCTGACAATTGAAACGAAATCAAATCCGAATGATTTAGTCACCAATATTGACAAAGAAACGGAAAAGTTTTTCATTGACCGCATTCAAGAAACGTTTCCGGGACACCGCATTCTCGGTGAAGAAGGACAAGGCGATAAGCTTCACTCACTGGAGGGGGTCGTCTGGATTATTGATCCGATTGACGGGACGATGAATTTTGTGCACCAGCAAAGAAATTTTGCGATTTCAATCGGAATTTTTGAAAACGGCAAAGGGAAAATCGGATTAATTTATGATGTGGTGCATGATGAGCTGTATCACGCATTTAACGGTAAAGGAGCTTATATGAATGAAACGAAACTGGCTCCTTTAAAAGAAACCGTCATTGAGGAAGCGATTCTTGCCATTAATGCGACATGGGTAACGGAAAACAGAAGAATCGATCAAAGTGTCTTGGCGCCCCTAGTGAAAAGAGTCAGAGGTACACGCTCCTACGGCTCTGCCGCTTTAGAGCTGGCAAACGTCGCGGCAGGAAGAATAGATGCTTACATCACGATGCGGCTTGCGCCGTGGGATTATGCAGCCGGCTGTGTGCTGTTAAATGAAGTTGGAGGCATTTATACGACTATTGAGGGAGAGCCGTTTACCTTTTTAGAAAATCACAGTGTCCTGGCCGGAAACCCAGCTATACATAAAACGATATTTGAAGAGTACCTTCATGCTGGAAAGTAGGTCCTTTGAACAGGAGGACCTCAGCCTGTTAGAGAAGCTCGCGGAGGCTCATCCTGTATGGAAAGAGGAGGAGTTTGGGGAAAAGGACGCTGAACGTTATATGATCTCCTACTCCATGTACAATGGATCATGGCTTGTATGGGAAAAAGCCGGTCAGCCTGTTGCCATCAGCTATCATCTTGAGTGGGCGCCTTCCAATGGAAAGCCGTGGCTTGGAACGGTGCTGGTCGACCCTGCCGAAGAAAAAAAGGGACATGCGAGGATGATCATTGAACAGATCAGCAAATCGCTCAGAGGCAAACATAAAGCGATGTTTGCGGCCGTTCCCATTGACCGCACTGAATGGATACTGTTTTTGAGCCAATGCGGGTTTGAACAGCTGAAAACGGAGAAAGATGATAGAGGCAAATCATTTATGATCCTTGTGAAGCCTTTAGCGGAAGCTGCCGGATGATGTCGGCAGCTTATTTTTATAAAAGCCTCCCGAAAATGGGAAGGCGTCTTTTTGAATAAAACGTTATTTTTTCACTGCATGGATAAAATGAATCGTTTCAAACGCTGACAAATCGTCCGTTCGATTACAAAAGAAACGGTCATTAATGTCGTCCGGTGATAAATGTTCATAGATCAGTAAGCCTGATAACTCTAACATTTGTTGAATGTCTTGATAAGTAAAACACGATTTCATCGGTTCCCCGCTGGCGGCAGCCATCTTCACCATATGTTCAACTCGATTTGACGTTCCTTTTGCCGTAAACAACGTTTCGTCCGCATAATCAAAAACGATTGAGCTTCCTGGCGGGACTTTTGAAAATAAATGACTGATCAAGCTTGCGTTTTCTTCTCGCGTTAAATAATAAGAGACGCCCAGAAGGCTGAAGAATGATTTGGTGTTTTCAAATCCTTCATCTATAAGAGGCTGATATGAAAACGTTTTGGTAAAATCCATAGGAACAAAGTGAAGGTGCCTTGGGATTGTCAGATTTGCATCCTTCAGCTTATTTTTTTTGAATTGCTGTGAAGCTGGATGGTCAACTTCGAACACATTCAAGCTGTTTTCCAATTCAGGATGGCGAAAGCAGAAGGTATCCAGCCCGGCTCCAAGTATGACATACTGTTTTGCTCCCAGCATCAATTCGTTGTGTAATACGTTTTCGCAATACGCGGCGCGTGCTAAGGGTGTAGGCGACAGCTGGATGTGGGTAACCCATTTTAATATGTTTTCAGGATCGTGTTGCAGACGTTCGGCGATCTCTTTGTTGAAAAACGATATTCCTTGAATCATATTTTCGCTGATGGTTGTAAACTCTTTTTCATTAATGAGGTCTTTTGCAATAAAATCATCAAAAATGAGAGGCGAATCATATCGGCTGTGATACGCACGGGCAAAAGCTGAAATCAAAGACGTTAAGCTGGACTCTTTTTTCCTCATGAAATGATCCTCCAATAAAAAAATAAGATTCCCCTGGCCAGGAGAATCTTATTATACATACAAATATGATAATAGTAAATTATAGCATAAATAAAAATTTTTGTCAATAATATCACTCTTTTTTTCTATCGTATGCTTTCAGTTATTTCACATGGTTGCGTTCCTTCTTTAGGTGAGAATTAAAAAATCATTTACAATGTTAAGAGTATGGTGCTGGGTAAAACCGATATGTCCGGCACCCTTAATCTTATACATCGTGGCATTGTGGCCTGTTTTTGTTAGTGCATGATAAAATTCAGCACTTTGCTCATATGGAACGACGTCATCCTGATCTCCATGCATAATAAGTATTGGCGGTGCCTAAGCGATGTACCTATTCAATAGGGCTGGCTTTTCTGGCTTTTTCCTTATGTTCCTGAATTCCCCGCCAATGAGCTTGGATTCAGGAGAATGAGGGGAGTCATTGGTCAAAAATAGACGGATATCGGCTCATTGTCAGTCAATCGGTCGGCCCAAACCCATCTGCATTGGCCTGCACTTTTGCTCGATACATGGGGATATTCCCGGTTTCCATTGAATTCTCTTAATCCTGCAGTTAATCCGAGTAAAAGAGCCAGGTGTTCTCCAGACAGAAGAATCTCCCCATACTCCGATATTTTGCGGATCAATAATGAAAAAAAGCCTGAGGGATCTCAGGCTTTTTGCTATTATTACAATCCAACAGCATTCCAGGCTGCTTCAACTTTAGCGGCATCAGTTGAGCCGTAAAGGTCACGGGCAGACTGAATGAGAGCTGCCTTGGCATCTTTGAACGTTGAAGAAGGCGTGAGGTATGTTGTTAACGCACGGTAATAGATTTGCTGTGATTTAGATACACCAAGCTTTGTAATGGTGTTGTAAGCGGCTTTGTTTGGAATTCCGCTGTTTGTGTGTACGCCGCCGTAATCACCTTCATCTGTGTTTGGAAGGTTTTGATAATCGGCGTAATTGTCAGGTTGATCGTATTTTGTCGGATTGGACAGGCTGCGGAGAGCAGGCTGGCTGACTGTAATGTCTTCACCGATGTCCCAGTCTTCTGTATCGTTAAAGTAGCCGAATACGTCAGAGAATGATTCGTTTAATGCTCCCGGCTGATTTTCATAAATCAAGTTGGCTGTTTCTTGAGTGACGCCATGAGTCATTTCATGCGCCGTCACATCTAATGAACCGGAAAGCGGAGAGAAGAAGGAACCGTCGCCGTCACCGTAAATCATTTGGTCGCCTATCCAGGCAGCATTGTTGTACTTGGTGCCGTAATGAACGGAAGAAACGATTTTACTGCCTTTATTATCATAGCTGTTTCGTTTAAAGTTTGAATAAAAATAATCGTACACTTTACCGAGGTTATAGTGTGCGTCAACAGCTGCCCGCTGTGATGAAGATGTAAATGTTTTCGTTGTGCTTGAGACAAGCGTGCCCGGAAGGCGGCTTTGTCTGTTTTGCAAGTCATATGTGATGATTTGGGTGCCTGTTGGTTTTGAAAGATCTCTTAGAACGTATTTTCCGCTTTCATATGAGATGTTCAAAGGAACAGTTGCGCCCTTTAGAGTTGTTCCGCTTCCAGTCGCGGCGGCATGTTCTACTTTATTTTGCTTTTTTAAAATGCTGCCTGTTTCAGCGTCAACCAAAACTTCCCAGTTAGCAGGTTCAGGCTCGACATAGCGAATCGTCACGTCGTAAGCAAGGCGATAGCTGCCGTCCTTTGTTTCTACAGCTTTTAATTCAGCTTTATCGCTGTTTTTGACCGCTCCGTTAGAGACAGCGTCTGGTGATTTGCCGATAGCTTTGAAAGCAAGTGCCAGCGCTTTTTCAGAGGAGACTTTTTGGCTGTTTTCTGTTTTTGCAGCAGATTGATTGTGTAATTCACCATTGACCGCATAGACATTGTCGGATTTATCGACGTGAACGATCACTTGCGAATCTTTAATCGGCACTCCGTTAACGACAGGCGCATATCGGAAGTGCTTGTACCCAAGGGCATCAGTCGTGCTTTCAACAAGCTTCAGCCTTTTGGCAGGATCACCTTTAAAAATGGTGCGGTTCTTTTTCAAAAACTGTTTGACAGCCTTGTCATTTGGTGCAGATAGCTCTGATTGAGCAATTGCGTTTTTGGAGAGGAAATTTGTTTGATTCTCTTTAAGCTGATGACCTTCAGCAGCCTGAGCACCAGGAAGGCTGATTGATAAACTCATAAACGAAGCAGCGACAGCAACAGATAATTTCTTGCCTAAACCCACATTAAATCCCCCTTTTTGAAAATACTGAAAAATCTTTATATTGTTATATTAAACTAGCATTCTGGAATACTCAACAAAAACTAACATAACTAGACAAAATTGATAGAATTGTCCTGCGTTTATTTTTGCTGAATAATATCCAGATGAGCCAAGTGTCATGTGATGGTTCATTGCAAGTGTTATGGGGAAGAAAAGAAACTTTTATTTCTTATTGAAACTTTTGGGCAAACCGTCTGTCTAACCGAATGAGGCCTTAATAAGAAGTAAAGGATTGTTGTTCGTGTTGGATATATTCAGTCATTATGTATTGCATTTCGAACGTTATTTTATCTTAAGCAGACAAAGCACTTTGCTGATCCAGTGGTTGATTGTTGTTCTGGCGGGCTTATATGTTGTGGTGCACCATTTCAAGATAAACCGGTACCGCACAATGTTCTTAGCTGGTGTCTTATTGCGAATTGTGCTGTTGGTTGGGGTGTCTGTTGAACTCATTCATCAGGTGCAGGCAACAAATTTTACTAGTGCTTATTTAAGAGAGGACGGCAATGAACTGCTGCCGCTGGTGCATTTTTTGTTATACGGGTATGTGCTGCTAACGGCTTTTCACTATATGCTGATGCCTCGTGACCATGGCGGGAAAGGCATGTTTTATACGTTCGATCTGGCCGTTGTCAGTTTGCCGATCGTACAAATGATATTCAGTTTCTTTACTTATTGGAAGGAATATCCTGATGGGATCGAGCCAATTGGATTTGTGTTCCTGTTTTTCATCATCATTCTTCCGATTGTTTTGAATGTACTGTTTTTCAAGCTGTACTGGAGAACAAACAAGATTTTACTAAGTTTATTTTATACGCTGATTATCGGACTGCTCGTTTTGCTGCTTGTCCCATTTTCCGGGCAAATCTCCATTGATTATGGTGCAACGTTGCCATATACGATTTATTTGGCAATGGCTGGATTTTTGATGAGCTATCATCTGTTCCAAAAGTCAGGCAAGTTTTATATACGTATGAATAAGTGGCTGACGACGGCTGTTATTGTGTTTTTTGTCTTGCTTTTAAATCCGATATATAACGTAGGAACCGTTGCTTTTGCTATCTCAAAGCCGATAAATGTCCATGATTCATTCAATTTTGTCGGGGAGCACATTTCATCTGAAAAAGCGGAACAGATTGTGAAGTCATTTTTTCCTACAGATGAGACATTATATTTGCACGATACAAAAATGGATGTGCATTATTTCTACTCATTTGAAAGCAAGGGCTATAAAGCTGAGATAGATGAAGTATCACAGCTGATTCGTAATTATGAGTACTTAAAAAAAGCGCATGGGAAAAAGCTAACGAATCAGGAGTATAAGCGGAAGTCCATGGCTTTCCTTGAGCGGCACGGACGTGTGTTAAATAAAGATCATATCGAAACAAAGGTATCTAATGAGGACGGCCAGACAGTGGTACGTATATACCTGAAAAATCGACTTCATAAAAAAGATAATGCTGATGATGGCACGGTATTTTATTGGGAAAAAGAAACCTTAATGGGGTTTAGTGAAGATCCTTCGATTTATCAGCTTGACTCTCTTCTGCATGTTCATATCACAGAACAAGACATTCACGATAAAGTGGAACAAATGTTTATAGCGCTGAACAGATCAAAACAGCCTTATCAGATCACTGATATTGAAAGAGATAGCCTGCTCGGAACTATAGTGCGTGTTGAAACGAAAGATGGAATTGTGTTGGAATTTGAAGGCGAATCCGGTTGTTTACATAGCCTTTCGCTTCCAATGAAAAAGAATATCTTACTGGCTAACAGCCGGATGCAGCGACAGATATTATCGGTCTTCGATGCTCGTGGATCAGAAAAGAAGAAAAAAAGCCAGAGTGACATGGTGATGTATACTGATTCTTCTAAAACATATGAGTTTTTTGAAGATCAAGGTCAGCTAAACGTTTATGTGTACAGTGATACACCCAATCACCCGTTCCCATATACGTATCGTAATGGAACACTGGCTTATGAAAAAGTAGTTTCTCTATATCAAGATGTCATTTACAAAAAACGTATGCGCCCAATTATCGTTCAAAGAGGGAATGAACGCCATTATGCATGGCTGATCATTATTCAGCCGTTCGGGTCAAACCGCCATGATGCATACGTCGTGGATGGAGAAACACAAGAGGTGAAAAGTCTTTATGAACGATAAAGAAAAAGAGTCTGTTTTTTTAGATTTATATGACCTATATAAAGAAGGAGAGCTAGAGGACGAATCAATGGAATGGATGAAACAGCACCAACCGTTATATCAAAAGAATGCGGAAAGCTTGAAGAGTGAAGCTTATTCAAATAGAAGCCCTGGTGCTGAAGAAGAGAGCCAAATCAGACATATGAAAGTATACATGTCTTCCATGTATATCTGTTTCATTTTATTGGCCATTTGGATGACAGTGTGGTTTTACTTTTAATGAAACATAGGGATTCTATTGAAGACTTGTATCGACAGTATTACCAAGAAATTTTGAATTATTTATTTCGAAGGACGCATCACCTTGAAACAGCCAAGGACTTGGCGCAGGACACATTTGTGAAAGCACTTAACGGCCTGGTTTCGTTTAGGGGGCATTCTTCCATCAGAACGTGGCTTTACACCATTGCGCATCACACATTTGTCAATTGGTACCGAAGGGATGTCAAATATCAATTTACTGATATCAGCAAAAATGACGGATTAACACAAACAACTTATGAGCAGCCTGAACAGTATCTGTCACGGACGGTAAAAAGTGAAACCCTAAGGCGAGAGCTTTTACAGTTAAAAGATCAGCATCAATCCGTTTTGATTTTAAGAGAATTCCAAGAGCTCTCGTATGAAGAAATCGCTGAGATATTGGGATGGAGCCTTTCAAAGGTGAAAACTACCCTGCACCGTGCCAGATTGGAGCTAAAGAAAAACATGATGAAGAGAAGAGAGGAGGAGCGGATATGACCTGCTTTCTAGTAAGAGACCTGCTTCCTCTGTATCTTGAAGGTGATTGTAGAAAAGAAACGGAACACATCATTGAAGAGCATTTAAAGAGCTGCAGCAGTTGCAGAGAAATGTTTGACATGATGTCTGAGCCTTTTGAATTGGAGGGTGAACAGGCCGTTGAAGAGACTTTTTTGCCGGAAGAAGAACTACGGTTTAAACAGAGGTATTACGGTTTGCTGATCGTTAAAGCTGCCTGCGGGTTTGGAGCGGCGGTCGCCGTGATGCTGATCATCAAACTGCTGATATAAAGAAAAGCGCTTGCCGAAATCGGGCAAGCGCCGTTTTAGATTACACTTGGGGATGAACCATTTCGTAGATTGCAGCAAGCTGTTCTTGGGATAGCGTACTGAAGAGTTTTTCGTAAACGTCAGCTTGCAGAGGTGTCGCACCTGCTTGTACCGCTGCATCTTTATCATAACTGTACACACCGTCTTGTAATACAATGGCTGCTTGAAGAATGTGAATCTTTAGGGAAGCAGCAGAGAAAAATTGTTCAAGAGCGAGTGCCTCTTTTTCTGTGAAGCCAAGTTCAACTGCTTTTTCAGTATCAAATTTGTAATTTCCATCTTCAACATACACACATTGTGAAACGACGCTGAAAAACTCTGATGTCGACTCCCATAATGTTGCGATTACTTGAGCCTCTTCTTTTGTCATTCCTAACTCAACAGCTTTCTCGCTGTCAAAATAATACACACCGTCTTGTTCGTATATACATTGATTTAATATATCAATAAATGTATTGAGATCTTCGTTTGTGATTGTCTGGTGCTGAACATGGACAGACGTGTTATCAGCCAGAGTTTTTGCGCTGGCTGCATCAGGGCCGAACGTTAATAGAGCAGCTGAAGTCATTGCGGCAGTCGATAAAATAGCTTTTTTTACAAATGTTTTCTTCATGATTTCTTCTCTCCTTTTATCGATTTGTGTTACAGATTCCATTATAGGGAGAGATTGGCGGAAGAAAAATAGGCTCTATGGTATTTTATGTATATCTTTGTCGAACTACTTTTTGCCGTACGCATATGTAGTCGTTAGAACGATTGTCTATGTATGAATGCTGTTTTGCATCTTCTCGACTAAGAAACGGGGGAGATAAGACTTAAAGAAATGAAAAACACCGCATTCTTTGCGGTGTTTTTTGATTACAATGTATACTGCGGGGCAATGCTTTTAATCAAGCAAGCCTTGCTCACGCATTTTCTTTTTTAATGTAAAGCCGCCGCCCATAACAGCACAAACAAGTATAATGCTGGCGATAATGCCTAAAGCGCTTTTTTCAGCGATAAAGACGCCGATCAGCATAATGCTGAAAACCGCTGCAAATGCAAATAATAAGAAAAGCCAATTCAATTTTTTCATATTTTCCATCCCCTTTTACGTCTTATCATAAGTTTACAGAAAAACGTGACGCTTTTAAAGTGGATGTGTGATATAATATGAAAGTTATCTAATTTTATTAGGAGATGAAAAAGTGAAACTTCGAAATGATCTTCGCAACATCGCGATTATTGCCCACGTTGACCATGGGAAAACGACTCTGGTCGATCAGCTTTTACATCAAGCTGGTACGTTCCGTGCCAACGAACAAGTTGCTGAACGCGCAATGGATTCTAATGATCTTGAACGCGAACGCGGCATTACAATTTTGGCGAAAAATACTGCGATTAACTATAAAGATACACGCATCAATATTTTGGATACCCCTGGACACGCAGACTTTGGGGGAGAAGTAGAACGGATTATGAAAATGGTTGACGGCGTAGTGCTTGTCGTTGACGCCTATGAAGGCTGCATGCCTCAAACTCGTTTCGTTCTGAAAAAAGCTCTTGAGCAAAACCTGAACCCGGTTGTTGTTGTAAACAAAATTGACCGTGACTTTGCCCGCCCTGAGGAAGTTATCGATGAAGTTCTTGATCTGTTTATTGAGCTTGATGCCAATGAAGAGCAGCTCGAATTCCCAGTCGTATACGCTTCAGCGATTAATGGAACAGCGAGTCTTGATCCGAAACAGCAGGATGAAAACATGGAAGCTTTATATGAAACGATTATTAAGCATGTTCCGGCACCTGTTGATAATGCAGAGGAGCCGCTTCAATTCCAAGTTGCCCTTCTTGACTACAATGACTATGTAGGACGTATCGGAATCGGTCGCGTATTCCGCGGCACGATGAAAGTCGGTCAGCAGGTTTCTCTTATGAAGCTTGACGGAACGGCTAAGTCATTCCGTGTAACAAAGATTTTCGGTTTCCAAGGCTTAAAGCGTGTGGAAATTGAAGAAGCAAAAGCGGGAGACCTCGTTGCGGTTTCCGGTATGGAAGATATCAACGTTGGTGAAACAGTCTGTCCTGTGGACCATCAAGATCCGCTTCCGGTGCTTCGCATTGATGAGCCGACACTTCAAATGACATTTGTCGTGAATAACAGTCCGTTTGCAGGTCGTGAAGGTAAATATGTAACGGCCCGCAAAATTGAAGAGCGTCTTCAGTCACAGCTTCAGACGGATGTGAGCTTGCGTGTTGAGCCAACAGCTTCTCCTGATGCTTGGGTTGTTTCCGGACGCGGTGAGCTGCACTTGTCCATTTTAATTGAAAATATGCGCCGTGAAGGCTATGAGCTTCAAGTTTCAAAACCTGAGGTTATCATCAAAGAAATCGACGGCGTACGCTGTGAGCCTGTTGAGCGTGTGCAAATCGATGTTCCTGAAGAGCATACAGGCTCTGTCATGGAATCAATGGGTGCCCGAAAAGGCGAAATGGTTGATATGATCAACAACGGTAACGGCCAAGTTCGTCTTATCTTTACAGTTCCTTCCCGCGGATTGATCGGTTACTCCACCGAGTTCCTATCATTAACACGCGGATTCGGTATTTTGAACCATACGTTTGACAGCTACCAGCCGATGCAGGCGGGCCAAGTCGGCGGACGCCGTCAAGGTGTGCTTGTGTCAATGGAAAACGGAAAAGCGACATCTTACGGTATCCAAGGAATTGAAGACCGCGGTGTCATCTTCGTTGAGCCGGGTACTGAAGTATATGAAGGAATGATCGTTGGAGAGCATAACCGTGACAACGACCTCGTTGTTAACGTCAGCAAAATGAAACAGCAGACGAACGTCCGCTCTGCGACAAAAGATCAGACAACTACAATTAAAAAAGCGCGCATTATGTCTCTTGAGGAATCTCTAGAGTACTTAAACGAAGATGAATACTGTGAAGTAACGCCTGAATCCATTCGTTTAAGAAAGAAAATCCTCAATAAAAACGAACGTGAAAAAGCAGCGAAAAAGAAAAAAACAGCAGGATTGTCTTAATCTCTTGCAGAATTTGAAAAGATAGAACCCGCACGTTTGCAGGGGAGGGAATCTTTTTGAATGACGTAAGCGAACGCCTGTCGTTCTTCGCCGCTCTATATCAAGTAGACCGGCAGCCTGCGGCAGGCATGTGGCTCTTGTACGGCACGATTTTTGTGTTGGCCGTTATTGTATTTAAGCTTGGATTTGCAAAACGGCTACCGGTGTTAAAATCAGCAGTGGTGTATGTATTTCTGGCTTTAGGCTGCACTGTTTTGACCTTTTTAGGAGTGTTTTTGCCCGTGGCAGAGGGATTGGTCGTCGCTGCGCTGATTTTAATCATTTACAAAATTCGGCTGTATCAGTCGAAGAAGGGGCAGTCTGCCAAATCATAAAAAGACTCAGCTGAAAAGCTGAGTCTTTTTTGTTTTTGTATGGTAAAGCGGCTGCTTTATTTTTTAACTTTTTCTTTCTTTTGCTGTCCCGGATGAAAAGTGAATTTTCCCGTTTTCAGCCGTTCTTCTGTTTTCTGGGCAATCCTGTCATGGCATTCCTTGCACATATATGTATGGATTGGGCGGTTTCGAAGCCGTTTCGCGATCAGGGTATCATCATCAATTGTTTCAATTTTATCGCAAATAGAACATTTGACCCTCATCATATCACCTCTTTCACTAACATGTATTATAGCATGGATCAGAAGCTGTCCAAAATAAGAAAAAGCTAAAGCGCAAGGCTATAGCTTAATCATTGTTGTTCTTTTTCATATGATGGTCAGATTGATCGTTCTGCTCCTGCTCCATTTTCTGCTGCTGCTTTCTGTTTAATTGGTCATTTTGCTGCTTTGTTTGCGGTTCGTCTTCATCGTCAATGACATCGTTAGGCACTTCCGGAAGCACTCGGCCGACAATTGCAGCCAATTCATCTAATATGCCGGTCACCGGACGGCCTTCACTGATTTCTTTGCTCATTTCATTCAGGCGGCTGACCGTATCTGGATCAGCAATGACAACTGCGTTGGCGCCGTATCGATCATTTTTCAGAGCCTGGGCAACAGAATATTTAATCGTTTCCACCTTGCTCCTGTCCAAAGTATCATCGACATCAATTCCCACAACGGCATATCCTCCGAGCACAACGGCTGTTGCATCCTTAACATCAGGGATTTTTTCGGCAACGCTGACAAGATGCTTGGCAATATCCCTTCTTGCTCCATTGTCTTTTGTCTCCTGAGTTGTGTCCTTTACGTGAATCGGTTTGGTTTCCTGCTGTCTTGTTGATTCTTTTTCAACATTTTGATCCTGTCTTCCTTGCTGGTAGGCACATGCGGACAGAATAAGCGTCAGCTGTATGATAATGAAAAGAATTCGCACTTGCGGGTTCCCTCCTTGAGATGCATTCATAATTTTATTGTTGAATTAACCTTCTATCTTTATGCACAAAATCATATATTTTAGCAGGCATTCACCTTTTTTACATCGTAAGAGAAGCAGGAAGAACTTTGACCCTTATATCAGGAGGCTGAGACTTGAGTAAAATTTATGTGTTAGATACGAATGTGTTATTACAGGATCCTAACGCGATATTTTCTTTTGAAGAAAATGAGGTTGTCATCCCTGCTGTTGTATTAGAAGAGGTTGATTCAAAAAAACGGTATATGGACGAAGTTGGGAGGAATGCAAGGCACGTATCTAAGCTGATCGATGCGCTAAGGCAAAAGGGCAGGCTGCATGAGCAAGTTCCGCTTCACACCGGCGGCACACTTAGAATTGAACTGAATCATCGTTCGTTTCATCAGCTGCAAGAGATCTTTATTGAAAAGACGAACGATAATCGTATATTGGCTGTTGCGAAAAACTTAAGCCTCGAGGAAGAAACGAAGGAAGATGGCAGGCCTGTTATCCTCGTCAGCAAGGATGTATTGGTCAGAGTGAAAGCGGACGCGATCGGATTGCTTGCCGAAGATTTTTTAAATGACCGGGTTGTGGACAATGATGAAATGTACAGCGGCTATAAAGATTTATATATCAGCCAGCAGCTGTTCAGCTCTTTTTATGGGAAAAATCAAATTTCAGTAAACGATGTGAAACAGCACGCATTTTATCCGAATCAATTCGCATTAATGAAGGATGAGCTGGGAGGGTCTTCCTCAGCGGTTGGAATTGCAGATAAAACGGGCACGGTCTTAAAAAGGCTTGTTTTTGATGATGAGCATGTATGGGGAATCAGGCCGAAAAATGTACAGCAGACTATGGCATTAGAGCTTTTGCTGCGTGAGGATATTCCGCTCGTCACCCTGATCGGAAAAGCAGGAACCGGAAAAACGCTTTTAGCATTGGCGGCGGGGCTATTACAGACAGAAGACTTGGGAATATATAAAAAACTCGTCGTCGCAAGACCCATTGTTCCTGTTGGCAAGGACATCGGATACTTGCCGGGTGAAAAAGAGGAAAAGCTTAAGCCTTGGATGCAGCCGATTTTTGACAACTTAGAGTTTTTGTTTAATGCGAAGAAACCGGGAGAGCTTGAGGCCATTCTGTCCGGTATTGGCTCAATTCAGGTTGAGGCGCTGACTTATATTAGGGGAAGAAGTATTCCGGATCAATTTATTATTATTGATGAAGCGCAAAATTTGACCAGGCATGAAGTGAAAACGCTGCTGACGAGAGTCGGTGAGGGCAGTAAAATTGTCTTAATGGGCGACCCTGAACAAATTGATCACCCATATTTAGACAGTCTGAACAATGGCTTAGCCTATGTGGTTGAGCGGTTTAAAGGACAACCCATCTCAGGCAGCGTGAAGCTGTTAAAAGGTGAGAGGTCTGGTCTCGCCCAGCTTGCCGCCGACCTGCTGTAGCGCTATACGATTTCAATCTCTTTTATATGGGTGATCGGCTGTTCGTGATCAACTGGATCGTCAAAGTAAATATGAACAGGGCCGCCTACTTGAATCGGCTTGCCTGCCTCACTGAAATGGACAATACTGTTCAGAGCGGTTGCAAGAGGAACGGCCGCCTTTCCCGAACTTGTGACAAATACGCATTGTGTCGCGGAGCTGCGCGGCTCGGCATTTTTCAGCACAGTCCCAAGCTTCATTGCGAAACTGCCGTTCATCAGTTTTTGCTTTTCGTATTGTTTTTCCGTCTTTAATGTCGGAGGCGCAATCCGCCCTTCTCTGATCACGCGTTCTGGATCAAGATCGGATTCATCTCCGGATGATTGTAAATGTGTCTCTTGACCGTCCCCCTTGCGGTCAAACGAAAATTTGCGGTCATCAAAAATCCATACGCTCGGATCAATGGTGATCGGATATGTAACATTGCCTTTTACTTGTATAACACTCATGTTATGACCCCCTTCTCCCAAAATTATAAAAGTTTTCGCATGAATTGTCACTTTGTGTACAAATTATGTGTATTGAAATGCTCAGGGAGCGGGGGTGGTAGCGTGGTATGCCGGCATAATGACGAGCTTGAAGCCTTAGTGAAAGAGGCAAAAAAGGTGACGGATAAGGGGGAGGTAGCCAGCTATATTCCCGCTTTGGCAAAAGCTGATAAGCATGATCTGTCAGTGGCGATTTATTATTCCAATAATGCTTGTCTGTCAGCGGGTGACGTAGAAAAAACGTTTACGCTTCAAAGTATATCAAAAGTCCTCTCACTTGCATTGGTGTTAATGGAATACGGCAAAGATAAGGTCTTCAGCTATGTCGGACAGGAGCCGACCGGTGATCCGTTTAATTCAATCATCAAGTTGGAAACAGTGAATCCGAGCAAGCCGTTAAACCCTATGATCAATGCCGGGGCACTGGTAGTGACAAGCTTGATTAAAGGGAAAACGGTGAAAGAGAGACTTGATTATTTGCTTTCTTTTATCAGAAGGCTGACAAACAATCAAGAGATTACATACTGCCGGGAAGTTGCTGAATCCGAATACAGCACGTCAATGATTAATCGGGCAATGTGTTATTATATGAAGCAGTACGGCATCTTTGAAGATGATGTAGAAGCTGTAATGGATTTATATACGAAGCAATGTGCGATTGAGATGAACAGTCTGGACTTGGCGAAAATCGGATCTGTATTTGCGCTGAACGGCAGACACCCTGAGACTGGGGAGCAAGTGATCTCAAAAGATGTCGCGAGAATTTGCAAAACGTTTATGGTGACGTGCGGAATGTACAATGCAAGCGGGGAATTTGCGATTAAGGTCGGAATACCTGCAAAAAGCGGGGTATCCGGAGGGATTATGGGCATTTCGCCTTACGATTTCGGGATCGGGATTTTTGGCCCGGCATTGGATGAAAAAGGGAACAGCATTGCAGGTGTAAAGCTTTTGAAAATAATGTCTGAGAGGTACAGGCTGAGTATTTTTTAATTTATGTCATCTGCTTAAATCCTCTTGCATTTTCTGCTGATACCCTTTATGATAAATAGAAGAATTAGGTACTCGCCTGGGGAACGGAGGGATACTTTTGGCTTCAGAGATGATAGTTGACCATCGGCAAAAAGCTTTTGAGCTCTTAAAAGTTGACGCTGAGAAGATTTTGAAGCTGATCCGAGTACAAATGGATAACTTAACGATGCCTCAATGTCCTCTATATGAAGAGGTATTAGATACTCAAATGTTCGGGCTTTCGAGGGAAATCGATTTTGCTGTCCGCCTGGGATTGGTTGATGAAAAAGACGGTAAAGACCTTTTATACACATTGGAGCGCGAATTGTCAGCTTTACATGACGCGTTTACAGCTAAATAAATGATAAAACTCAAACTTTTTAACAGTTTGGGTTTTTTTATAACCGCTATTCTTCTCTTATCCCTTTCATGACGGTCTTTTTTTGCATTTTCCTTCCGAATCGTATAGAGATTCTTCGTCTCGTCTGATAAATTGTAGTAAAATAAAAAAATAGAAATACATAAAAACCATAGACAATGGAAGTTTGAAGCAGGGAAGAGGATGTTATGTTAAAAAAAATGCTAAAATCTTATGATTACTCACTGATATTCGCTATTGTTTTGTTGTGCGGATTCGGTTTAGTGATGGTATACAGCTCTAGCATGATTACGGCTGTCTCTCGATATGGGGTTAGCAGTAATTTTTTCTTCATGCGGCAGCTGTTTGCTTTAATTGCGGGTGGTGCTCTTTTTATTCTTATGGCTTTGTTTCCTTACAAAGCACTGGCCCACCAAAAGTTTCAGAAGGGGATACTGCTTGTTTCTGTACTCGCACTTATCTCCCTGTTTGTATTCGGGCATGTTGCCGGAAACGCGCAAAGCTGGTTTAAAATTGGCGGAATGAGTATTCAGCCGGGGGAATTTGTTAAGCTGGTCGTGATTTTATATCTTGCAGCAGTATATGCCAAAAAACAAAGCTATATTGACCATCTGTTGACGGGAGTGGCCCCTCCGGTAGTCATGACGCTAGTTATTTGCGGTTTAATTGCCATGCAGCCAGATTTCGGTACAGCCATGATCATCGGCTTAATTGCGACTTGCATGATCCTGTGTTCCGGATTCAGCGGAAAGACGCTGATGAGGCTTGTGTTGCTGGGCGGAATTGTTTTGATTTTAGTGAGTCCTATTATCTATTTGAATCAGGACAAAATTTTAACTGAAGGCCGTTTAGCGCGTTTTGAAAGCCTTGAAGACCCATTTAAATATGCAAATTCATCAGGCTTACAAGTAATCAATTCTTACTATGCGATAGGCTCAGGCGGCATTTTCGGTCTGGGACTCGGTGAAAGTATCCAAAAATACGGATATCTGCCTGAATCGCACACTGACTTTATTATGGCTGTCATTGCTGAAGAACTCGGTATTTTTGGGGTACTGTTTGTGATTTTCCTGTTGGGGTTTATCGTCATAAAAGGCTTTTATATAGCCAGAAAATGCGAGGATCCGTTTGGAAGTCTTCTAGCAATCGGCATTTCGAGCATGATTGCCATACAATCGTTTATTAACCTTGGCGGTGTCAGCGGATTAATTCCGATTACCGGGGTTACGCTGCCATTTATCAGTTATGGGGGCTCTTCTTTAGTGCTGCTGCTGGGGAGTATGGGGATACTAGCGAATATCAGCATGTTTGTGAAATATTCAGAGAATAAGAAAAAGAGAGAGGCCTTGGCGCCGAAGGGAATGAAAAAGAAACAGCTCAAAAAAACTGTTTATCTGTAAAAAACAAGTGTGTACAGGGGAAGGATATTCCGCTATGATAGATTATATTCCATTCGGGTAAGGGGGAGAAAAGTTTGTCTCAGCAATCGATACAAAAAGTATTAGTAGCAAACAGGGGAGAAATTGCAATCCGAATATTCCGGGCATGTACCGAGTTAAATATTCGCACAGTTGCCGTCTATTCAAAAGAAGATTCCGGTTCCTACCATCGGTATAAAGCAGATGAAGCATACCTGGTCGGTGAAGGGAAAAAACCAATTGATGCTTACCTGGATATTGAAGGTATCATTGATATTGCGAAAAGAAACAAAGTTGATGCGATTCATCCGGGATACGGTTTCTTATCTGAAAATATTCATTTCGCAAAACGATGCGAAGAAGAAGGCATTGTGTTCATTGGTCCAAAATCCGAACATCTAGATATGTTTGGTGACAAGGTAAAAGCGCGTGAGCAGGCAGAAAAAGCCGGCATTCCTGTTATTCCGGGAAGCGACGGCCCTGCAGAAACGCTCGAAGCTGTCGAACAATTTGGACGAGCTAACGGTTATCCGATTATCATCAAAGCTTCGCTTGGCGGCGGAGGCCGGGGTATGCGGATTGTCAGATCTGAAAGTGAAGTCAAAGAAGCATATGAGCGTGCAAAATCAGAGGCAAAAGCAGCTTTTGGCAATGACGAAGTATATGTAGAAAAATTGATTGAAAATCCGAAACATATTGAGGTTCAGGTTATTGGAGACAAGCAGGGCAATGTCGTCCACCTTTTTGAGAGGGATTGCTCTGTTCAAAGACGCCACCAGAAAGTTATTGAAGTGGCACCGAGTGTCTCGCTTTCTCCTGAATTAAGAGATCAGATTTGTGAAGCGGCTGTTGCGCTAGCGAAAAATGTAAATTATATAAACGCGGGTACGGTTGAATTCCTTGTTGCAAACAATGAGTTCTACTTTATCGAAGTAAACCCTCGTGTACAAGTTGAACATACGATTACAGAAATGATTACAGGTGTCGATATCGTTCAAACGCAGATCCTTGTTGCCCAAGGGCACAGCCTTCACAGCAAAAAAGTAAATATTCCTGAACAAAAGGACATTTTCACAATCGGCTATGCCATTCAGTCACGGGTGACGACTGAGGATCCGCAAAATGATTTCATGCCTGATACAGGAAAAATTATGGCTTATCGCTCAGGCGGCGGTTTTGGTGTCCGGCTTGATACAGGAAACAGCTTCCAAGGCGCCGTGATCACACCGTATTATGATTCACTGCTTGTTAAGCTTTCAACTTGGGCTTTGACGTTTGAACAGGCGGCGGCCAAAATGGTCCGAAACCTTCAGGAGTTTAGAATCAGAGGCATTAAAACAAACATTCCGTTCCTTGAGAACGTTGCAAAGCATGAGAAGTTCCTGACAGGACAATATGATACGTCTTTCATTGATACAACACCTGAATTATTTATTTTCCCTAAACAGAAAGACCGCGGAACGAAAATGCTCACTTACATCGGCAATGTGACCGTGAACGGGTTCCCTGGAATCGGGAAAAAAGAAAAACCGGCGTTTGACAAGCCGATAAACGTAAAAGTAGACGTTGATCAGCAGCCTGCGAGAGGCACAAAACAAATTCTTGATGAAAAGGGTGCTGAAGGGCTTGCAAAATGGGTTAAGGAACAAAAATCGGTCCTTTTAACAGATACGACATTCAGGGATGCCCACCAATCGTTATTGGCGACGAGATTCAGATCGCATGATTTGAAAAAAATCGCGAATCCGACGGCTGCGTTATGGCCTGAGCTATTCAGCATGGAAATGTGGGGAGGCGCAACCTTCGATGTAGCTTACCGATTCCTGAAAGAAGACCCGTGGAAACGTTTGGAGGACCTTCGCAAGGAAGTGCCGAATACCTTATTCCAGATGCTGCTTCGTTCATCAAACGCAGTCGGCTATACGAATTATCCGGACAATGTGATTAAAGAATTTGTGAAACAATCTGCTCAATCCGGTATTGATGTGTTCCGTATATTCGACAGCTTAAATTGGGTAAAGGGTATGACCTTAGCCATTGATGCTGTTCGCGATACCGGCAAAGTGGCAGAAGCTGCGATTTGTTATACTGGAGATATCCTTGACAAGAACCGCACGAAATATGATCTTGCTTATTATACGTCGATGGCGAAGGAGCTTGAGGCTGCCGGAGCCCATATTCTCGGAATTAAAGATATGGCTGGACTGTTAAAACCGCAGGCTGCATATGAACTCGTTTCTGCGTTGAAAGAGTCGATCGATATTCCGGTTCACCTACATACGCATGATACGAGCGGCAACGGTATTTATATGTATGCAAAAGCTGTTGAAGCCGGCGTTGATATCATTGATGTGGCGGTCAGCTCAATGGCTGGATTAACGTCACAGCCTAGCGCGAGCGGTTTTTACCATGCAATGGAAGGTGATGCCCGCCGTCCGGAAATGAATGTTCAAAACGTTGAATTGCTGTCTCAGTACTGGGAATCAGTACGTAAATACTATAGTGAATTTGAAAGCGGAATGAAGTCTCCGCATACTGAAATTTATGAGCACGAAATGCCTGGAGGCCAATACAGCAACCTGCAGCAGCAGGCGAAGGGAGTAGGCCTTGGCGGCCGCTGGAATGAAGTCAAAGAAATGTACAGACGCGTCAACGATATGTTTGGTGATATCGTGAAGGTCACGCCTTCCTCTAAAGTAGTCGGAGACATGGCGCTCTATATGGTGCAAAACAATCTGACTGAAAAGGACGTTTACGAAAAAGGCGAGTCATTAGATTTCCCTGATTCTGTAGTGGAGCTTTTCAAAGGTAATATCGGCCAGCCTCATGGCGGATTCCCGGAAAAACTCCAAAAGCTGGTCTTAAAAGGACAGGAACCGATTACGGTCAGACCGGGAGAACTGTTAGAGCCGGTATCCTTTGAAGCGATCAAACAGGAATTTAAAGAGCAGCATAACTTGGAGATTTCTGATCAAGATGCTGTGGCATATGCCCTTTATCCTAAAGTCTTCTCCGAGTATGTGAAAACTGCGGAAAGCTATGGAGACATTTCTGTGTTAGATACGCCGACATTCTTCTATGGCATGACTTTAGGTGAAGAAATAGAAGTGGAAATTGAGCGCGGGAAAACGCTGATTGTCAAGCTGATTTCAATCGGTGAGCCGCAGCCTGATGCCACTCGTGTCGTTTATTTCGAACTGAACGGACAGCCGCGTGAGGTTGTTATTAAAGATGAAAGCATCAAGTCTTCCGTTCAGGAAAGGCTGAAAGCGGACCGGACAAATCCAAGCCACATCGCAGCTTCCATGCCTGGAACGGTTATTAAGGTATTGACTGAAGCAGGCACAAAAGTAAATAAAGGTGATCATTTGATGATCAATGAAGCGATGAAAATGGAAACAACGGTTCAGGCGCCTTTCTCAGGAACAATCAAGCAGGTTCATGTGAAAAATGGCGAGCCGATCCAAACGGGAGATCTGCTTCTCGAAATTGAAAAAGCATAATCAATCGGAGTGTATATCATTTGATATACACTCTTTTATTTTCTGAAAAAACAGAGTGAAACAAATGAAAATTGTTGGTGAATTTGAAGTATGATATGAACCATGAATATTTCTTTTTGACACTATCTGTTTTTTAGTGTGGCGCGGCAATAGGGGACTTTATTTGCATATATGAAGCGTTACATATGTTTCGTAGGCTGATGGATGAACTGATGCTTAAGATGACGCTAGATACGATTGCAGCGTGATCATCAGGTTCAGCGGAGACTGTCAATGAACCGTATGAAGCGGCAAAAAACATGACATAAAAAAGACCAAAGCATAGGAAGCTTTGGTCTAGAATCATTATGCTTGTCTGGATTCATAACGGAAGCGTGCAATTAATAATAAGAAATAGCATAGAACGCCAAACAGGCAGGCAATAAAGAACGAGTGGGCAAGTGCAAAGCCCAGAGCTAATTCAGTATACACGATCATAATACCGGACAGCGCCTGTAATATGATAAAAATAAGACATGCGATCCAGCCCCAAAAGATCTGTTTTTGATCTTTATAGGAAGTAATAGCATGAACAGCAGCAACAATAATCCATACAAACAGCAGCAGGGCTGCTGCTCTGTGGCCCATTTGCACCCATTCATGGAATTGAGTCGGAAGCCCATTGTTTAGCGGACTGCACAGCGGCACATCAGGACACGCCAAACTGGATTCTGTATGTCTTACATATGCGCCTGTATACACAACGATATAGGAATATATTAAAATTCCTATCATGTGAAATTGCATTTTTTTGCCGATTTGAAGCGGTTTAACCAGTTTTCTCACTGATTTATCGGCTTCAAATATGAGCAATGTCAAAATGAGCACTGAAGCGAAAGATATCAATGAGATGCCAAAGTGAAGCGCCATAATCAGCGCGTTTGAACCGAATACGACAGCCAATGCGCCAAGCAATGCCTGCAGAAATAAAAAGATAATAGACATAATCGCGAGAAACGTTGTTTCACGAAAAATAGGCGTGATTTTTTTCCATGACCAAAATGCAAGGCTTAACACAAGGATAATAGAAATCCCGCTTGCAAATCTGTGGCTCCATTCAATAATTGAAGCTGGATTCAGTTCAGGGAAAAAACGGCCGTGACACAACGGCCATTGTCTGCCGCATCCTTGGCCGGAACCAGTTTTTGTAACGAGGGCACCCCCGATTAAAACAATCAGCATGACAAATGTTGTCAGAACACCGAGAGCTTTTAATGCTTTATTCATTAATATTCACCTTCTTAACATACTGCTGCAATTTTATATACGTACCAAGTGTAAGCGAATATGTGTTTTGTGGCAATTCTTAGAGCCCTTTGTTCACAAAAATATAATAGAATGGCGGCTTCCGGAAAATGTACCCTTGATTATTCATGCCGGGTCTGATAGAAATAAGGTAAACGCATTGCCGATTTGGCGATTGCCTTCAGCTTTATGTAAAATTCATAAAAAGTTCACAAATAAATTCCTGTTTGTCGTTTAATATTTAATAGGATGTTTTTTTACAAGATGTTATCTTGTATGATAGAGTTGCAGGTTTTTTATTCTCCTGCGTTAGGTTTGTAAGGGAGGTTTACGTTATGGCTAACTCCAGAATCTTAAATGATACAGCTATAGACGGACAAATTGAAGAAACAACGGCGTGGAAAGATTTTCTGTCCCTTATTAAAATAGGGATCGTCAATTCTAATCTCATCACGACTTTTACTGGAATGTGGCTTGCACTGCATATTTCCGGTTTAAGTTTTTTAGGCAATATAAACACCGTTCTTCTTACATTAATCGGGTCTTCTCTGATTATTGCGGGCTCCTGCGCGATCAATAACTGGTATGACCGGGATATTGACCATGTTATGGAGCGCACGAAAGTAAGACCTACGGTTACGGGTAAAATTCAGCCGAATCAGGCATTATGGTCTGGAATTTTACTGGTTGCTTTAGGATTGATTATGCTGCTGATGACAACTGTCATGGCTGCTGTTATCGGTTTTATCGGAGTCTTTACGTATGTTGTGTTGTACACAATGTGGACGAAACGCCGCTATACGATTAACACCGTAGTAGGAAGTGTTTCCGGCGCAGTGCCGCCGCTTATTGGGTGGACAGCAGTGGAAGGCAATATCGGTGTCGTGGCATGGGTATTATTCATGATTTTATTTATTTGGCAGATTCCTCATTTCTTAGCACTGGCTATTAAGAAAACCGAGGATTACAGGGCTGCAAATATTCCGATGCTTCCTGTCGTATACGGATTTGAAGTGACAAAAAGGCAAATTATTGTCTGGGTTGCGTGTCTGATGCCGCTTCCGTTTTTCCTTGGAAGCCTTGGTCTTCCGATTGTCATCCTCGGCTTGCTGTTGAATATCGGCTGGCTGATTCTCGGCTTGATGGGCTTCCGGTCCAAGAATATCATGAAGTGGGCAACACAGATGTTTGTTTACTCGCTTAATTACATGACAATCTATTTCGTTGCCATGGTTGTCTTGACTCTTTTCTAAAAAAATAGATACGTTGCTTGTTTTATCGCTTCAAAATAAACGATGACAACTAGTAAATGCCGCCTTGACCTCTTGTTTAATCAGGCGGCTTTACTTTTATACATAGATGGCATTTTGAGTAAAAACACTCATAATTTAAGAGAAGAGGAAATGTAAGTGCTTTATTGGTGGCAGGCTGGATTGCGGTGAATGTCGATCTGCTCTCCGCCTTTGTATTGAAGAGAAAAGGGGTTGGGTGAAATGGTAAAGCATTGGCGTCTTATTTCATTATTAGCCTTAGTGCCGCTTCTATTAAGCGGATGTGGAAAACCTTTTTTATCCACGCTCAAGCCTGCTGGCGAGGTGGCTGATAAACAGTATGACCTGACAGTGCTCAGTACATTGATTATGGTGGTTGTTGTTGCAGTAGTATCTGTTATCTTCTTTTATGTGATTGTGAGATTCAGAAGGTCACGGGTCGGTGAGAATACAATACCGAAACAGGTAGAGGGGAATAAAATCTTAGAAATCACATGGACCGTGATCCCTATTTTGCTGCTTATTATTCTTGTGATCCCTGTCGTATTATATACGCTTGAGCTTGCGGATACATCACCGATGGATAAGAAAGGCCGAAAAGCCGAGGATGCTCTCGTAGTCAATGTCCGGGCAAATTTATACTGGTGGGAGTTTGAATACCCTGATTACGGCATTATTACAAGCCAGGAGCTGATTGTGCCGACTGACCAGCGTGTATATTTTAATTTAAAAGCCTCAGATGTCAAACATTCCTTCTGGATTCCTTCAGTTGGAGGAAAGCTTGATACGAATACGGATAATGAAAATAAGTTTTTCCTGACATTTGATTCAAAACGAAGCAAAGAGGCAGGAGATATGTTTTTTGGGAAGTGTGCAGAGCTTTGCGGTCCTTCACACGCGCTGATGGACTTTAAGGTAAAGACGATGTCTGCAAAAGAATTTAAGGGCTGGACAAAAGAAATGAAAAACTATAAGTCTACAGCTGAGAGCGATCTGGCTAAGCAGGGCGAAGAACTGTTTAAAGAGAAGAACTGCCTGAGCTGCCATGCGGTAGAGCCGAATGATAAGCGTGCAGAAGCAGCGAGAACCGCTCCTAACCTGGCGACCTTCGGTGAAAGGGCAAAGGTAGCAGGGGTGAAAGAGTCCAACGAAGAAAATGTGAAGGCTTGGCTGAAGGATCCTGAGAGCATAAAGCCTGGGAACAAAATGACAGGAACATATCCGAAGCTCTCAGACAGTGAATCAGATGCGCTTTATGAATACTTAAAAGGGTTAAAATCGGAAAGCAAGTAGGGAAGAAAGGGAGATATTGGGGGAGGTCACATATGTTGAATGCGCTTACAGAAAAGCGGACGCGCGGATCTATGCTTTGGGATTATTTGACGACGGTGGACCATAAAAAAATTGCAATTCTTTACTTAGTGGCAGGGGGACTCTTCTTTGTTGTCGGGGGTATAGAGGCGATGTTTATCAGAATCCAGCTGGCAAAGCCGGAAAATGATTTTCTCAGCGCCCAAATGTACAATGAAGTGATGACGATGCATGGAACGACAATGATCTTTCTGGCTGCGATGCCGCTCTTATTTGCCTTAATGAATGCGGTCGTGCCTTTGCAGATCGGGGCTCGGGATGTTTCGTTTCCATTCCTAAATGCGCTAGGTTTTTGGCTCTTCTTTTTCGGAGGCATTTTCTTAAATCTAAGCTGGTTTTTGGGCGGAGCGCCAGACGCGGGCTGGACGTCATATGCCTCACTTTCGCTTCATTCAGCAGGGCACGGCATCGACTTTTTCGTCCTCGGACTGCAAATATCGGGGCTCGGGACGCTGATAGCCGGGATTAACTTTTTGGCCACGATTATCAATATGAGGGCCCCGGGGATGACGTACATGAGACTGCCTTTGTTTACATGGACGACATTTGTGGCCTCGGCATTGATTTTGTTTGCATTTCCGCCGCTTACCGTCGGATTGGCTCTGATGATGCTTGATCGGCTGTTCGGCACCAATTTCTTTAATCCGGAGCTTGGCGGGAATACGGTCATTTGGGAGCATTTGTTTTGGATCTTTGGCCATCCGGAAGTGTATATCTTAATTTTGCCTGCATTCGGTATTTTTTCAGAGGTCATTCCTGTGTTCGCCAGAAAGCGTTTGTTTGGGTATTCTTCAATGGTTTTTGCCATCGTGCTCATTGGCTTTTTGGGCTTTATGGTTTGGGTGCACCACATGTTTACGACAGGTCTCGGGCCGATTGCAAATGCGATTTTTGCAGTTGCGACAATGGCTATCGCGATTCCGACCGGGATTAAAATTTTTAACTGGCTTTTGACGATCTGGGGAGGAAATGTAAAGTATACAACTGCTATGCTGTATGCCGTCTCATTTATTCCGTCCTTCGTGCTCGGCGGTGTAACAGGGGTCATGCTGGCAGCGGCAGCTGCTGATTATCAGTTCCATGATACGTATTTTGTAGTGGCACACTTCCACTACGTCATTATTGGCGGTGTGGTATTCGGCCTTCTAGCAGGTGTTCATTTCTGGTGGCCGAAAATGTTCGGTAAGATTCTGCATGAAACGATGGGGAAAATTTCATTTGTATTGTTTTTTATCGGCTTTCATCTCACGTTTTTCATTCAGCATTTTGTCGGTTTGATGGGGATGCCGCGCCGGGTTTATACGTTTTTGCCAGGCCAGGGTCTTGAAACCGGCAACTTGATCAGTACGATCGGGGCGTTCTTTATGGCGGCAGCTGTTATTCTTCTTTTGATCAATGTCATTTTGACATCTGTAAAAGGTGAATATGTCGGAGCCGATCCATGGCAGGACGGACGTACGCTTGAATGGACCGTTTCTTCACCGCCGCCGGAATATAACTTTAAACAGCTTCCTTTTGTCAGAGGGCTTGATCCGTTTTGGATCGAGAAGCAAGCGGGCCACAAATCAATGACGCCGGCAGAACCGGTTGATGATATTCATATGCCGAATGGCTCAATCCTGCCGTTCATCATTTCGTTCGGTCTCTTTGTCGCAGCGTTCGGGCTGCTGTACAGAGCCGATCACGCGTGGGGCCTGCCAGTGATCTTTATCGGACTCGGCATCACATTTATTACGATGCTGCTTCGCTCAGTAATTGATGACCACGGCTATCACATTCATAAAGAGGAACTGCCGAACGATGATAAAGGGGTGAAGGCATAATGCAAATTGAAGAAAAATTCACCGCAGAAACCTTTCCAGCTTCTCCCGAAAAAGTAACACTGGAGGGGAAAAATAAATTTTTAGGCTTTTGGCTTTTTCTTGGGGGAGAGACTGTTCTGTTCGCGTCTCTCTTTGCCACGTTTCTCGCACTCCGGAATTCAAACGCCGGTGATCCGCCTACAACGGAAATGTTCGATGTAACTCTTGTATTTATCGCCACAATGCTGCTATTAACGAGCAGTTTAACGAGTGTGTACGCAATGTACCACATGAAGAACTTTTCCTTCGGCAAAATGCAGCTTTGGCTGGGAATTACGATCTTATTGGGGGCGGGCTTTTTAGGACTGGAAATCTATGAGTTTAAGCATTACACCCATGAGTTTGGCTTTACCATTACAAGCTCTGCGCTCGGTTCCGCCTTTTACACGCTTGTCGGTACACACGGCGCCCACGTAGCATTTGGGCTTATGTGGATCAGTACGCTGATGATCCGCAATGCCAAGAGGGGGCTGAACCTGTATACGGCGCCTAAGTTTTATGTTGCCAGCCTTTATTGGCACTTTATTGATGTCGTGTGGGTCTTCATCTTTACCGTTGTATATTTAATGGGGATGGTGGGATAAACATGGTCGGTAAAAAAAGCAGGGGGCAAATTAACAGCGACCTTGAATTTAAGAAAAAGAAGCACGCTCAAGAGATGAAATATCAGGTTTTGTCTTTTGGTTTAATGATCGGTCTTACGATCGTTGCATTTCTGACTGTGGCAACGGACGGTGTCGGCAGCTGGTTTACGATTCCTTTCATTATTCTGCTTGCTGCCATTCAAGTCATCTTCCAGCTGTATTATTTCATGCATATGAATCAAAAAGGGCATGAGGCGCCGGCATTGTTTCTGTATTCAGGGGTGTTTGTCGCGTTTATCACTGTGTTAGCGTTTGTCACAATTATATGGTGGTAATTTGAACAGCCGCCGGAGGTGAAGTAATGAATCAATTAGAGGTATTTGGGTTTCGCGCGATGTGGAGCCCTTATCTTTTTTGTATCCTTTTAGGCATTACGGTGCTTTATCTTTATTTTTACAGGCGAATGTCTTCAAAGCCAAATCGAATAACTGGTAAAGAGATGGTGTGCTTTCTGTCGGCGATGCTGTTTTTATATGCAGCCGAGGGAAGCCCGGTTGATTTGCTCGGGCATATTATGTTCAGCGCGCACATGGTGCAGATGGCTGTCCTTTATTTGGTCGTCCCGCCGCTATTAATCGCAGGCATTCCTGCATGGCTTTGGGAGAAAGTCATTTTCAGGCCTGCCATTAAACCGATTTTTTCATTACTCACGACGCCTTTAATTGCTTTGCTTTTATTTAACGGCATTTTTTCCTTCTATCATGTTCCGCTTATATTTGATACTGTCAAAACGGATTCGCTTTACCACACATTAATGACTTGGCTCATCTTTGTGCTTTCGTTTTTGATGTGGTGGCCGCTGGTTCATAAGGTGGAGCGTCTCCGGCAGCTCAGCGGCTTGATGAAGCTGGGATATATTATGGCGGACGGTATGCTGCTCACGCCCGCTTGCGCGCTGATTATGTTCAGCGGCGCGCCATTATACGCCACCTATACTGATCCGTCTGCGTGGGCTGAGGCAATGAAGCTTTGTGTGCCCGCGGATATGATGGGGCAGGTCCCATTAACAGGACCGGAAATATTTAATACACTGCCTTTGTTAGAGGATCAGCAGCTCGGAGCAGTCATGATGAAAATCATTCAGGAAATTGTGTACGGGACTTTTTTGGCGATTGTTTTTTTTCAATGGGTGAAGAAAGAAAGAGAAAAGGACGGGCAGGAGGAACCGCCTTATATTCAGCAGACGATATCATAAAAGGTACAGCAGAATATGCTGTACCTTTTCATTACATTTGAACTGTTTTTAACATGTCGGATATGTCCTGAATCAGTGCCTTGCTTTTTGTCACAACTTGTACGGGAAAGTCTTCTGTTTCTCCATATTCTACACCGTGGGGGTAGTAATGCTTGCCTAAAAGAGGGGACGTTAATTGAATCACGGCGCGGCCGCTTCCAACATCGCCCTCTGTCGCAATGCCTTGAATCCGAAGATAAAACGTACCCTCAATCGTCGAAAACTTCCTGTCATAGGTGACTCTTTCGTAATCCCATTGCCCCGCTCTGATGAGACCTTTGCTTTCCATCAAGTCATCCAGCCAGCTGAGCTCAGCCTTTACCCCTTCAAGTCCGCTTTCAGTAAACTTCAACACTGACCCCTCCTTATAAAAATTACCTTTCCTGACAATCATAGTATGAAAGCGTTAAACTTTCAATGAATCTTCTTCTTTTGAAAGTATGCAAAAAATAAATTTTGACGACAATAGCACTAGACAAAAGGAGGTTATACGGATGACAAAAATAAAAGATCTGATGACGGCCGACTTGCAATATTGTACGGTATTAGATAATGTATATGAAGCTGCAGTAAAGATGAAGGATGCGAATGTAGGTGCGATTCCGGTAGTTGATGAGGACGGAGAAACACTGGTCGGCATCGTAACCGACCGTGATCTCGTGTTAAGAGGAATTGCGATCAAAAAACCGAATTCGCAAAAAATCACTGACGCGATGACTGAAAAACCTGTTAGTGTGGAGGAAGATGCTTCAGTCGATGAGGTTCTTCATTTGATGGCATCACATCAGCTCAGGAGAATACCTGTTACAAAAAACAAAAAGCTGACTGGAATGGTCACACTTGGCGATCTAGCATTATCTGAGCAAACGAATGAACGTGCCGGCAATGCCTTATCGGATATTTCCGAGGGTGATAACAGAGAAGAAGGCTTTTTTCATTAACACATAAATCTTTGACATGTTAAATAGGCTGTATTGTAATGAGATGTAAAGCAAGACATGGATTCGCACGGGGGTGATAGATTGAAAAATATATTGAGAGCAATGGTTATCCTCTTGATTATCTGCGGAACTTATGTTCTGTTTATTCAATATGGATCTGTTCCTGAAAAGAAATCAAATGACAGCGAGCCTCAAGTATCGAACGAGGAAGCGCAAAGCGGCAAACGAATACATATGCCGACTTCAGGATTATTGTCCTTTATGGGCAAGTCCGCCGATGATGTAACGAAAAAGCTGGGGGAACCTGAACGCATTGACCCTTCAGCTTATGATTACGATTGGTGGGTATACAATCAAGGAAAAGACCAATATATCCAAATCGGGGTATTAAACAATAAAGTGGTTACATTATTTGCGGCAGGAAATGATATTAATGCCAAGCCTTTCAAAATTGGAGAATCAACCGGAGACGTATTCAAGACGACCCAGGTAGCACCGTTTGTGAATGTAGAGTATAAAGGAAATTCCTATCGGTTTGAGTTTTCTGAAGAGGATATCAACACCCGGCCGACTGTAAAGGTTGGAAAGATGTATGTCCAGCTGTATATGGACAAATTTGAGGGGAAGCTGTCCAGCATCAGGGCGTTTGATGCGCAAACCTTTGTAAAGCAAAGACCTTATGAGGTTGTGTACCGCGGTGAATTAATTAAACCGAAAGCCGTTTCAGATGATAAGTGGAAAAAGATCCAAACGACGAGCGAAAAGCAAATACTTGATTTGACGAATGTCATACGTGTTAAACATGGGCTTGCGAAGCTTGAGTGGGATCAGCCGACGGCGGAAGTGGCCTTCGGACATAGTGAGGATATGAAAGAAAATAATTATTTCTCCCATGTCTCCAAAAAATACGGCACGCTGAAAGACCGCTTAGAAAAAGGGCATGTTGACTTTCAGCAAGCGGGAGAAAATATCGCATACAATTATGTAGACGGTCCGGCCGCTGTAGAAGGCTGGCTGAATAGTGAAGGGCATCGAAAAGCGCTTCTGAATTCAGATTATACGCATCTTGGAGTCGGAGTAGACCGAAAATATTACACCCAAAATTTTATTAAACGATGGTAATGAAAAGCCTCGGACGAATGGTTCCGCGGCTTTTTTATTTCCTGAAAGGCTGGACGGCTTGAGGGCACGGAAGCCTTCAATAACGGCTTTTTAGGAGAGGATATGGGTTAAAGCAGAAAATTCAATCCTGAATGAATATAGGCGAACACAATGCTTCACAAAACGATACATTGTAGTAGGTATCGATTTTCGGAGGGGGTGAGGATTGTGGCGAATCAACATGCCAATCATTCTATCAATGACTTTAAACAATTCGTCAAAAAGCATCCCAAGCTGATAAAAGAAGTGCGTAAAGAACAAAGAAGCTGGCAGGACGTATATGAAAATTGGGTCCTCTTCGGGGAGAGCGACCCGATTTGGGATCCATATCGGGAACCGGAAGAAGCTGCGGAAGCTGTGCCTGAAACAACACAAAAAAATGATTTTGTCTCTAAAATGGTGACAGCGGTGAAAAAGATGGATGTCAATCAAATGAACGAACAAATCAATAAAATGAGCCAGTCCATCTCGTCGTTGCAAAGTCTTCTTCATACATTTTCCGGAAGCAGCCAGAAGCAATCTCAGCCAGGGTCTGGACAGCATCCTTTTTCTTTTCGAAAGGATTAAAAAAGGGGAGCTTATATGCGCAAAGAGGTTCAGGAATTTATTTTAGCAAACGAAGAACGGAAACGGTTCATTAGAGAACAGCCGATATGGTACCGCAGGCTTTCGAGAAAACCGGATGATCTGTCCTCCTTTCAGCTTGAGATGATGAACTTTTATGAAAAAACCATACCGCACCGGGTGAACCAATTTACAAACGGAATTCAAATGGCGCAAATGATGATGCAAATGTTTCAAGCGATGCGGACAAAAGATTAAAAGGCCCTGAATGAGGGCCTTTTTTCGTGAGATTGTTTACGGGCTGCGGTTAAGCATTTTCCAATTGGCTGGTTTCATGGTAAACTAACAACTGGAGGTGCGTGTTATGTATGCGACGATGGAATCCGTGCGGCTTCAAAGTGAAGCTCAGCAGCTTGCCGAGATGATTCTTCAGTCGGAGACGGCTGAGAACTACCGCAATTGTTACAAGCGTCTCCAGGAAGATGAAGAGGCAGGGCGGATTATTCGTTCTTTTATCAAAATAAAAGAGCAGTATGAGGATGTACAGCGTTTTGGCAAATATCATCCTGACTATAGAGAAATATCCCGGAAAATGAGGGAGATCAAGCGGGAGCTGGATCTGAACGATAAGGTGGCTGACTTCAAGAGAGCTGAAAATGAGCTCCAGTCTATTCTTGATGAGGTTAGCGTCGAGATCGGGACAGCTGTTTCAGAGCATGTGAAAGTTCCGACTGGGAACCCATATTTTGACGGTTTGTCTTCATGCGGAGGCGGCTGCGGTTCAGGCGGAAGCTGCGGATGCAAAGTATCCTGACGAGACTGGCCGTCTCGTCTTTTACATATAAGAGAAATCAGGCAGGTGATTGTATTGGAGAATAGGCGCCAGGGCATGATTGTGTATCTGCATTCCTTAAAGCACAGCAAAATGCTGAGGAAGTTCGGAAATGTACACTATGTATCAAAACGCTTAAAGTATGTCGTGCTGTATTGCGATATGGACCAAATTGAAAAAACAATGGACAAGGTCGCATCTTATTCGTTCGTGAAAAAAGTGGAGCCTTCTTATAAACCGTTTTTAAAATTGGAATTCGAGTCAAAGCTTGATAAAGCAAAAGAATACGATTATAAAATTGGAATATAGCTGTATAAAAAAATCCCCGCAGGCTTCTGCGGGGTCCTTCTATTCCTTAACATGTTAAGGAGAAGGCAAAGGGAGAGGAGAAACCGGAGGAAGAACTTATGGGGAAACGTAAGTCTTCTCCGCGGTTGGCAACAACATCCTCTAGATGCTGTTGCTTTTAGTATGGACAAGGATCAGTCTGCCTATACACCGGTTTATGAAGATTGGCGTTCATTGTTTGAAAGAATGCTTTATGTTAAGATAGGATTGATTTTTTTCTATGTACATAGCGGCGTACGGCCGAACCTAGAAACAAAAAAAGCTTTTAGAAAAAGTGGTGTGGAACATGAGAGTAATTTCTGGATCAAAAAAAGGCCGTTCACTAAAGGCTGTGCCGGGAACATCAACAAGACCGACAACCGATAAAGTGAAGGAATCCATTTTCAATATGATCGGCCCTTATTTTGACGGAGGCAGGGGACTAGACTTATTCGCGGGGAGCGGAGGACTAGGAATCGAAGCGCTTTCACGCGGGTTTGAGCATTGCATATTTGTTGACCGTGATTTTAAAGCGATTCAAACGGTAAAATCCAATTTAAAAACACTTGAGCTTACAAAACAAGCACAGGTGTACCGCAATGATGCAGAACGGGCCCTGCACGCTGCCGCCAAAAGAGAAACTGGCTTTCACGGCATATTTCTTGATCCGCCGTATAAGGAACAGAAGCTAAAAGCGCTCTTAACGATGATTGACGAATATCAAATGCTGGAAGAAGACGGCTTTATCGTTGCTGAGCATGACAAAGACGTTGCGCTTCCCGAAACTGTAGGAGATCTTGTGATGACAAGAAAAGAAACCTATGGGCTTACAGGGGTGGCGATTTATAAAAAGAGGGGGTAGTGTTGTGGCGAGTATAGCTGTCTGTCCCGGCAGTTTTGATCCGGTGACCTATGGGCATCTGGACATCATCAGACGCGGGGCGCATATTTTTGAACAAGTGTATGTATGTGTGCTTAATAATTCTTCAAAAAAGCCTTTGTTCAGTGTTGAAGAGCGTTGTGAGCTTTTGAGAGAAGTAACAAAAGACATTCCGAATATAACAGTTGAAACGTCGCAAGGGCTGTTAATTGATTATGCAAAAAAGAAAAATGCGAAAGCGATTTTAAGAGGCCTGAGAGCGGTATCAGATTTTGAATACGAGATGCAGGGGACATCCGTAAACCGTGTGCTTGATGAATCCATTGAGACGTTTTTTATGATGACAAATAACCAATATTCGTTTTTAAGTTCAAGCATCGTAAAAGAAGTGGCGAGATACAATGGCTCGGTATCAGAGTTTGTTCCGCCTGAAGTAGAGCTGGCGCTTCAGCAAAAATTCAGACAAGGATGAGGGTTTTGACTCATCCTTTTTTTGTTCCGTTTGTCAGTCTGTAAGAAAAAATGATAATGTACGTAAACAGCGCGCACAATGTGACAGCAGGTCCAACCTGTACAAGCAGATTCCAGCCATTTATAAGCGCTGTTGGCATTTCGCCGCTATTAAGAGATTTGAATACATATTGATACGGATCATGCCATGCCATGTATAGAGGTTTCCATAAAAGCATGACGAAAACAGCAGCATAAACGCCCTGCAGTAAACGTGCAATAAAAAATGGTTTAAATCTGATATCGGTTTCTGATAAAATACCTGCCACCTGGGCTTGAACGGAAAAGCCGCTAAACCCGAGAATAAAGCTGACGATAATGGCTTTTTGAAGTAGAGAAACATCCGTCTCGCTGACAAGCTTGCTTCCTAACGTGATTTCAAACATCCCTGACAAAAGAGGAATGTCCAATTGAGCCGGAAGCTGAAACAAGGCCAGCGCGCCTTTTGTGAAAACAGACAGAACATCTGTCAGCTGAACGACGGACAACAGCCGGTTAAAGACAGAAAATAAAATAATAAAGCCGCCTACCATAAGAAGCGTTTGAACAGAAGATGTCACAGCGTCGCCTAATATTTTGCCCAGTGGTCGTTTCTCTGCAAGCCTGGCCGCGTGGAGGGCGTGTAAAGCATCTTTGATCGAAGGAAAAGGGATCGTTTTTTTCCTTCTGAGATGCTGCTCTTCCTTACGGCCGTAGGAACGCATCGTTAAACCGACAGCCAGGTTCCCCAAATAATGCGCAGAAGCCAATAAAATGCCTAATGATGCATTTTGAAAGAAACCGACGGCGACCGCGCCAAAAATAAAGAGCGGGTTAGAAGAATTGGTAAACGACGCAAGCCTTTCTGCCTCAACTCTTGAAATCTGTTTTTCCTGCCGCAGACGGGCAGTGAGTTTTGCCCCCGCCGGGTTTCCTGATGCCATTCCCATAGCAAGCACGAAGCCGCCGACACCCGGCACACGAAAGATCGGCCGCATAAAAGGCTCTAGCAAAACACCGACAAACCGCACGATGCCAAATCCGATTAAGAGTTCAGACAGAATAAAAAATGGCAGCAACGACGGAAACACAACCTCCCACCACATAGAAAGCCCGGTTTTAGAGGCTTCGAATGAGGCCTGCGGATGTGAGATGACAGTCGCTGTTAAGAAAAGAAAAAACGAAGCAATCAAAAGTGTATTAATCTTCGACAAGTTCATTCTTACCTCCCCGATGCTAAAAATGCCCAATGACATATATATCATGATAAAATAATGTATGACACGAAACGGCCAAGCAGTACCTGTCCTCTTGATTCTTTGTACTAATATACGAGCATAGGGGTTCAGTTTAGACCATAGAATTCGGTATACAGGGAATTCAGGCAGGAGGTTAACGCGTTGGCCAAACCGAAAATCGGGTTAGCGTTAGGATCGGGAGGGGCCAGGGGGCTCGCTCATCTCGGTGTGCTTTCCAGTTTACATAAGCACCAAATTGAAGTGGATATGATTGCGGGAAGCAGCATGGGCGCTTTGGTGGGCAGTTTTTATGCCGCCGGCCATGACGTGGCAACGATGAAAAAAGTCGCCAAGGCCTTTAAACGGCGGCTTTATGCTGATTATACGGTGCCGCGGCTCGGCTTTTTAAAAGGTGACCGCGTCAGGCAGCTTGTGCATGCGTATACATTCGGAAAACCGATCGAAGAGCTTCAAATCCCGCTGGGCATTGTTGCGTGTGATTTACAGACCGGAGAAAAAATTGTGTTCCGCAAAGGATCAGTGTCAGATGCGGTGCGGGCCAGCATCAGCATACCGGGTATTTTTATTCCCCAGAAGCTGGATGGGCGGCTTCTTGTAGACGGTGCGGTTGTCGACCGAATTCCGGTTTCAGTAGTAAAGGACATGGGGGCTGATATTATCATCGCTTCAGATGTCTCCAGGGTTAGAAAAACCGAAACGGCGGCGCATATTTTTGATGTGATTATGCAAAGTATGGATATACTGCAAAATGAACTTGTACGACATCAAACGATTGCCGCTGATATCATGATTCGCCCTTCTCTTGAAACATACAGCTCCAGCTCGTTTGCCAATATTGATGAAATGATATCGGCAGGCGAGGAGGCGACAAACCGAATGATCAGCCAGATAAAAAAAGAAATAGAGAATTGGGAGGGCTCATAATTTGCTACGTAAAAAACATTTTAGCTGGATGCTTGTCATCCTCATTCTGATTGCCGTTTTATCATTTATAAAACTTCCATACTATATTACAAAACCGGGAGAAGCGACGGAGCTTGCTTCACTCATAAAGGTGGAGGGAGGCTATCCGGAAAAAGGGAGTTTGTCCTTAATGACTGTCAAAGTGGGACCGGCTAATCCATTTACATATGTGTGGGCAAAGATGCACCCTTATTATGAAATTGTTCCTGATGAAAGCATCAAGGAAGAAGGCGAATCAGATGAGGAGTATATGAAAAGGCAGCTCCAAATGATGAAAAGCTCGCAAGAAAACGCCGTTATAGCGGCCTATCAAAAGGCAGGGAAAAAAGTCACCTATTCCTTTAACGGCATTTACGCAAGCTCAGTTGTAGAAAACATGCCTGCAAAAGGGAAAATAGAAGTCGGTGATAAAATCATCAGCGCAGACGGCAAAAGCTATCAGTCTGCTGAAAAGCTGATTAATTATATCAGCAGCAAAAAAGCGGGAGATCAAGTTACGTTGAAAATAGAAAGAGAAGAAAAAGAAAAGAACGTCACCCTTACGTTAAAACAATTTCCTGATGAGCCGGAACGGGCAGGAATCGGTGTTTCGCTCTATACGGACAGAAACGTGAAAGTGAAGCCCGATATTGATTTTGAAATAGAAAATATCGGCGGCCCGTCAGCAGGGTTAATGATGTCACTTGAAATCTATAATCAGCTGACAAAAACAGACGAAACAAAAGGCTACGAAATTGCAGGAACAGGTACGATTGATGTTGACGGAACAGTAGGCCCGATCGGCGGCATTGATCAAAAAGTCGTCGCCGCAGACAAAGCCGGAAAAGATATTTTCTTCGCGCCAAATCAAAACGGCACCAGCAATTCTGATTATAAAAATGCAGTGAAAACAGCAAAAGACATTGATTCAGACATGAAAATTGTGCCTGTTGATACGATGCAGGATGCAATTGATTATTTGAATAAGCTGAAAGCGAAAAGCACCTGAGTAGGGACTGACCCCCGTTTTTG
>NZ_JALAMO010000029.1 GCF_026790065.1 Bacillus sp. N13C7
ATATAATCAGTAGGTACGCCTGAATGGCCCAGCTGTCTCAGCATGGCCGTCACGTTCCCTCTGTGATAAGTGCCGTGATTGACGACATGCAGGATGGTGTCTGCATAGGTTGATTCCAGTGTACCGAGTTTCGGATGCTGCATTGAGAAGGTCTGTTCTAAGTCCGTCTGGCGGCTGAAGAAATCATGATACTGTAATTCCAACTCGGAAGTGTGCTGTTTAATCGCTGTCATTTTGACATGCGCGGACTCGAATTTGCCTGCGCCGTCTATAATCTCTTGGTAGGCCACTCCCGAAAGAACGTTCAGCCAAATGTAGTCAGCCCTGCACATATGAAGCAGCACGCCGCTGATAGAAGGGAATACGCTCTTTACTTCTTGATAAGCCGTTTCCTCCGGCAGGTTTTCGATATGGTTCAATATTCGCTTGTTCGCCCAGCAATGGTAGTCATAAAGCTGTTTTGCATCAGTCATCAGCATTGCCTCCTTTTCTAATAAATTCGCTGTTTCAATTGTTATTCCTTCAATTGCTGAAGAGCAATGCCCCGAAATATCCTGCTGCTGCCCACATTACCACTGCAGAGCATTTGTTTACGATCAGCATAAGCCTGCCGCTCGTATCTATTGACTGAAACAGCCGGCCCGCTATTGCAAGACTGATAAACCAAATCCAAGACACAGCGATGCAGCCAGCCATAAAGAGCCATTTCTCAAGCCCCGAATATTGAAGAGAGCTCGTGCCGATGACGCCAATCGTGTCCAGAATGGCGTGCGGGTTTAAAAGAGAAACAGCGGCAGCAAATGCAGCTTGTTTTTTCGCTGTGAACCTGTTTTTCTCTGTTTGGTTTTCTTTCGGTCGGCTGTTCCAAGTCACCCAGCCCATATAGAGGAGAAACAAAAATCCGCCGGCCATCATCACGCTCTCAAACACAGGCAGCTCTTGCACAATGACGGATACACCTGCTACGGCTAATACAATGAGCAGGGTATCGCAGACAGAAGCGCTGATGACGGCGGGGAGTGCCAGCCAAATATGCCTTTGCCATGCTCCTTGCTGAAAAATAAACACATTCTGCGCCCCCAGCGGCAAAAATGAAGCCAAAGCCAAGCAGAATTCCGTGAATATTGCATTCAGGCTGAGCAAGTTCTCTGTAATACAAAAAAGGATCTACTCTTTAAGTGTAAATCCTTTTTAGTTGATAGATTTGTTAAATCATAATATCTTGACTTTTCCCGACAAAAAAACAGCTTTATATATCTTTACTAATACACCTCATAGTTTAAATACAATCCTTCTGCTATTAATAAAAAAGTAAAATCATTCTTCATTAATTTTAAATTTGGATTGGAAAGCGATTATCGGATCATTAAGCCGAATCATTGTCACTGAAATAGATTGCGAAACCAGAGTACTCCTCCGATTTTTATAGATTGAAAAAAATAATATATGCAGTTATTATTTATTTGCCAAATTTTTCGATGGCCTGCTTTAATTCAATGTGAGTCTCAGCATATTCATTAAGGGATACACCAGAAACTGCTGCTTCCCACGCTTGAATCATGCTTTTAACACCTGCTTTCGAGCCACCTGGATGCCCAATGATGCCCCCACCTGCTAAATGCATGACATCAATTGTTTCCATTGATTCATAGGAAATGGGTGCAGTTCCTGCCCATTGGCCGGAAGACAATACGGGCATCACGGTATAACCGCCAAACATTGGGGTTATACAATCTTTTACCGATTTGATAACGGACTCATTAGACTCATAGAACTTGCTGTTAATAGCGTTACAATGTAAATGATCGACTCCAACCAGGCGGCATAACTTTTGATAAGCCGTAAATTCCATACCTAACTGCGGACAACGGGTTATAGCTCCCCACTGGTTACGGTGGCCATGAATGGGAACCTCACTAAATTTCCTCAAATGTGCAACACCTGCCAGCCCTACACTATTAATACTGACCATTACGCAGTTTCCACCAGCTTTTAAAACGGTTTCATAATTACGTTCAAGCTGATCCATGTCATCCGTTATATTAAATGCATACATTAACTTTTTACCTGTTTTATCAGCAACCCTCTCGATTTCTTCCATTGCAGCGGTTACACGGTCTTTCAAAGGAGCGTATGGAGGGTTAGCATTTAGTTCATCATCTTTGATAAAGTCTATCCCAGCTAACGCCAAATCTCTTACAACTCCCCGTAGTTCATCTGGTGTTAAACCAATACTAGGCTTAATTATCGTTCCAATAAGGGGACGATTGTACACATTGGCTAATTTTCTCGTTCCTTCAATCCCAAACTTTGGACCGGGATACTTTTCAAAAAAGGCATTTGGAAATTCCAGGTCCATGAGTCTTAATCCACTAACTTCACGAAGTTCATACAAGTTACCTGCTACAGCTGACAATAAATTCGGTATTGAAGGGCCAAAGTTATGTAAAGGGAACGATAACACGACCTTTCCTCGGTGATATGAAATCGATTTATTTGATGCATGAGGCAATTTGGAACCAGGCAAGGTTGGAGAAGAAACCACCTCTAATTCTTCAATCGAAACTACTTTCGCTGCAAAGCGATCCTTAAGCTCTTCTGTTTCTCCAGGAACAGCAATAAACGTACCGGTAGATTGCTCACCTGCCATGACTTTTGCAGCATATTCCAAATCATAGGGCGTCTCAATGTGATACGTTGCAAAAACACGATCTTGGCTCAAATGGTAACACTCCTTAATATTTAGTATTTTAAGGTCATATCATTTAAAGTTTCCGCGTCAGATGAAGTAGCTTCCTTAATCTTCGCAAAAAATTCAGGACTGCCCATCTGCCCACCTTTTAAAGCGATTTCAATACCATTTATAGTTGGATCTGATGAATAGCCACAACACAGTGGAACACCTGGATCAATCGGAAGAATCATTTCCAATGCAAAGATTTTCAATTCTTTTGTCACAAAACCCGAAGTATCTCCTCCAGCAACAATGATTCGGCGAATACTAGTAATTTTCATAATTTCCAAAGTCCATTTACCCAATTGACTGCCGATCAACTCTCCTGATTCTCTTTTCTTTATTCCCATTTCATCAAAGAGTCTGCGGGTTTCAGCAATAGCAGAATCTTCTGATCCACGAGCTGTATATAAAATGACACTTTTACCGTTTTTAATATGTTTAATTACCTTATCCAATAAATCTTTTGGTAGTTCTTCTTTATTAATAATATCTTGTGGAGAAATTTGAATCCCCACGAAACCGGCTTCAATTGCAGAATCGATTTGGTTTTTGGTGATTGGTGAGCAGCTACCAGCTACAACAAGAACTTGATTAACAGCAGAAATTTTTATTTGCTCTTTTTTGTTGCTTGATGCTTGCAATCCTCGTCGCTTCCATTCAGCTGTTAATGCATATTCAACACCTGATGATCCGACTATGAAGCGTAAACCCTCTTGGCTTTTTTCCCACAATAGTCGGCCAACCTTCTGACAATGGCTATTATCCATTCCATCAAAAAGAACGATGTCATTACTTGATGCTAATTTTTGCTCATACACTTCTTTAACATGGCTATAATCACCGGAGAGTTCCACCACATCCATCAAACCAATTTGCTTGGGTGTCTGAAACTGTTTGTTTAAATGAACTCGTAAATCTGATTCGTTCATAGGTGTCATCGGGTGTTTTGACATCGTTGGATGTCGATCCAACCGATAAACGGTATCATACATTCTAGCAAAGTGGTTTCCAAATAGTGTATACCTTCCTAGTGGTGGTGCCGCAACAAAAATCGGCACTGCTTTTTGTTGTTCAGTGTAATCAAGCGCAATTTCAATCGCTTTCCCAATACTGCCAATTTCTGGATTAGAATCAAATGTTGAACATGTTTTATAATGAATCACATCTGTTTTCAACTTAAATAATGACTCGAACATTGGTCGTAATTCTTGTTCCATTTCATTAGGATTTTTAGCCCGGCTAGTTCCTGGAATCCCAATACATTGAACGCCAATGAATTTTCCCAACATCTCTGGTGAAGGCATATCTAAAAATAGGATTGTGCGGTAGCCGTTTAAAGCTAACGCTTCCATTGCATCAGTAGAACCGGTAAAATCATCCCCGTAAAAAGCAAGCAATAGATTTTTTTCGGTCATTCTCAACCTTCCTTTCTATCCTTCTTTATCTGGTTCTTCAAGTAGATTTTTGTTTAAATAGACGGCAACTTTCACTTGACAATGTGAATTGTTTCGTATTGTAACAATAGAAAGATTAAGAGGCAATTTATCATCTAAAATTTAAAATGTTTGATTTTTTTCACTCGGTGTATTGTCTGAATTCCTATTCTTAATCCATTTCATCCACAACTTAAGAGACATTTGTATACCGTAAATTCCAGTATAAAGATCCTTTTTTTCTAGTGCCTCAATAAGAATTCTATGATTTTCAATTGTCGTTTTCTTGTCCTCACCCTTTATTTGGCCAATAGCGTAGTTTTCTAAGATCATTGGCGAAAAAATTTCAAATGCAAACAAATATATCTCTGCCATTAACTTATTTTTAGTTGAAGCAGCTAATGCTTTATGAAATCTCAAGTCTAATTCATGAATGAGTTTATAATCATCTGGATAGGTTTCAATGCATTCCAAAAAAGAATTATGAATTGTCTTTAAACCTTGTATATCTTCCTTAGTAGCGTACGTAATAGCTAATTTTACTACTGCTACTTCTATCTGCTCACGGAACTCAACTAATTCTTTAAGTTGCATATTATTTAAGATTATTTTAAACAATAGAGATTGAGAAAAAGATATAGCTTCCGGTTCTGAAATATACGTACCATCTCCTCTTCGTATCTGGATAATATTAATAGCTTCCAAGATCTTTAATGCTTCTCGAACTGAACTTCTACTAACATCTAAAATTTCACTTAATTCACTTTCAGTAGGAATCTTATCATTAGGCTTTAACTCTTTATAAATGATCTTATGCTTAATGTAGTCCGTTACTTGATCTACAGCTGTTTTTGTTTTTTCTTTATTAACTGCAGCTGACATAATTAAATCCATTTCGTTATCCATTTTCTTATTCACCTTTATTATTTTTAATTTTGGTTCTTACAAGTATTATATAGTTAAATTAGCTGCAATTTTGGGTTCAAGCATTTACATTCCAATATTTCCAACATTCTGTACCTTTCTTTTCTCAACTCGTTTTGCATACCAAACGGTTAGTACAGGGGATAATATCGCTGTAACGATAACAGCCGCTGATACTTGAAGTGTGGCGCTCACAGCAACTTCATTATAGATAGGATTAACAGCTGCAAGGGATAATGGTACGGCAGCTGCATTCCCCGCGGTGTTTGAAGCCGCCAAACCTCCCACACCGTCTCCACCTGTAATTCGATCTAGTATAAATAGAGCAACTCCAGTAATTATAACAACAGCTATACCTAAAAAAATGCCAGATAAGCCTGCCTTCACTACATTGGTTAAATTAATTCCAGCACCAATTGCTAAACCTAAGAGAGGAATAAAGACGTCCTCACCTTTACTTAAGAAATCTCGCATCTTTTCATCTAGATTTCCTAGAATCATTCCCACAAGTAGAGGAAGAAGTGTAAAGACAAATGCGGAAATTGGAAAACTTGCTAATCCAGCAATACCTAATATTAACATAGTAAAGAATGGCCCAGATTCAATTGACATGATGGAGTAAGCAGCTATATCCTCTTTTTTCTTTCCTAATTGCCCCATAAGAGCCATATAAATAGCACCATTTGTATCAGAAAAAGCAGCAACTATTGCTAACGCGGATAGTCCTAAAAATAAGTTGTTTTGATCAGGAAAAATAGATTTAATCAGTAAAGCGATTGCAAAAGTTGTGCCTATTTTGCCAAACCATAAGGCTCCACCTTTTTTCAACACATAACCAGTTGCATTAAATCGTATGGTTGAGCCTAAACATAGATAAAATCCACCTAGTAATGCTGTCGTGCCGGTTAATAGTCCCCCGGTAAAAGAATGTGTAAATGTTTGCGATTCAAATGCTTCTGGAAAGAGTGTGCGAATCAAAGATCCTATAAATAAAGGAACTAGCATTAGGCCTGCAGGAATTTTATCAATTGCCGCTTTTATTTGCATAAATTCAACTCCTGATATTGTTTTAGAATTTGTGCAACTCTAGTTATCAAACAATGTATAGTAACATTGGTGCAATTTATTTCAACGACCCATCCCAGTTACGCAGGGATTTTAAAGCGCTTTCAATATTTGGTCTAATGTTTATTCAGCTTGGTACTGGATGGATCCTCCATATTGATGCTAACTCTTTCTAAATGCTATAATGCGCTATTTTTTGGTGAATTATGTTCTGAATATTATGTTTTTTAGAAACGTTTTTGATCCTTTAAGAACATAATTTTTCCAGCACCTTTATTTACCTGTTCAAATGCTTCATCTACTTGTGAAAATGAATAACGATGTGTTACAACTTCAAGTATATTAATTTTTTTTGACTCAACTAAGGATGACAATTTCCACCATGTTTCCCAAATACGTCTTCCAAATAATCCTTTAATTGTAGCACCCTTTAGATTAATGCTTTGTGTTACATTAATTGGAATTGGACCGCCAGGGTGCCCTACAGTGACGACTCTTCCTTCTAAACGAAGGTAATCAAACAACGTTTCATATACTTTTGATGAACCCGTCATTTCAAAAATAAAATCTACACCACCTCTGCCAGGCGTCAGTTCCCTAATAATTGCTGAAAGATCTTCTTTAAGTGAATTAACCCCAATAGCACCAAAACTTTTGGCCATATCCACTCTGTACTGGTCTATATCAACTGCTATAACTCTTGAAGCCCCACATGCCAGCAACATTTTTATAGCCAATAGACCTATAGCTCCACATCCAAAGATGAGGGCTGTATCACCAGGCTGAATTTGGGATTCTTCCACTGCTCGCATAGCTACACCGGCTGGCTCAAAGAGGGCACCTTCTTCGAAGGATACAGAGTCAGGTAATTTAAATGCTACACTTGCCGGAGCAATTGCATAGTCTGCAAAACAGCCGTCACAACTCGTTCCATAAATACCCATATTCATACAATTATGAGCATTGCCTGTTTGACACTGAAAACACTCTTCACAAGGAATATGAGTTTCCAAAGCTACTCTGTCACCAATCTTTCTATTCTTAACTTCACTACCCACCTCAATGATCGTCCCGGAACACTCATGACCAACAATAAAAGGAAACTTCACATTAAATTTTGACGCAAAATCCTTAGCGGATTGCCCCCATTTATAGTAACTTATATCCGTTCCACATATAGCTGCTGCTTCTACTTCAATTAAAACCTCATGAGGTTTTGGTCTAGGTTCCTCCACTTCTATATAAGAGAAACCATAATTTTCCTCTGTTTTTACAACCGCTTTCATTTTAGAGTGCCTCCTTAGGTAGACGCTTTTATTATTCAGGGCTGGTGTTTTATACCACCATATATTTGTGATAAACCATCTGACTTATAGGCAATATTGATTTTGTTTAGATCAATTTGGTTACAATACCTTAACTCGTAAGTATGCAAGCTAATCTACTCTACTCTCCTTTCAAATTTGTATGATGTTTAACCTGGGCGAATAGATTGGAATTAGTCATATGAAATCCAATTTACTTGCCAGATCTTGAATAATCATCCGATGATTAACTTTGAATCAAGTGTATAATAACAAGGTAAAATCAGTCAATAATAATTTTTTCTTGTTTTAAGTACCTAAACAACTAAGTGATAAATAACTGTTTTGTGAAATTCATCTGATGTTTACGACAGAGGGTTGTTAAAGTTACTTTTGATGTTTTGCTTCTATTCATCTGATGTTTAAATACTAAATGAAACTCCAAATGATTTAATTCAGTAACAGATGAAGGAGCGGCTTTATAAGCCTCACCTTCGGCTTTAATTGAAAACACGTGCAAATGAAATTCATATTGTTACACTGTACACTTATGTTTTTCTGAACCCCTCTGAGTCCGTTATCCTATTAAAAAGCCTAACATTCTATAAAGAAAAGAGATCTTTAGCTGAGTTCAATCAGCGGGGATGCGGCTTCGCGGCTTGCCGATGGATGAAGCAGGAATCGAAGCGGCGCTTGTTTCTCCTTATCGAAAACAATACGGAGGACAGCTGCTGTACACGATTCCGTCATTTCTTAATCCGACAGGCGCTGTCACTTCAGAGCAGCGAAGAAAAGAGATCATCAGCCTGTCAAAAAAAGAGCGGCTGCCGATCATTGAGGATGATGCGTACGGTGATTTATGGTTTGAAGAAAAACCGCCGCAGCCGTTAAAAGCAATGGATCAAGAAGGCAATATTCTGTATCTGGGCACTTTTTCAAAAACAGTGAGTCCCGGCCTTCGAATTGGCTGGCTGGCCGGACCGGAGCCGGTCATTGAAAGGCTGGCCGACATTAAAATGCAGACAGACTACGGATCGAGCGGCCTGTCTCAGTGGACGGCTGCCGAATGGCTGTCACAGGGATATTATGAAGAGCATCTGACATGGATACGCAGGGAGCTAAAACAAAGGAGAGACGCGGCGCTTCGTTTTCTTGAGCAGTATGCAGGGGACATCGCGACGTGGACAACTCCCGCCGGAGGCTTTTATATTTGGGTGACATTTCATAGATCCCTGCCTGTCGCCCGTTTCTTTCATGAATTGCTGAAACAGCAGGTGCTGGTGAATCCCGGTTCCATTTATGACGGTGAAGATCGAAACAGCATCAGGCTGTCATATTCCTATGCAACTCTTGCCGATTTGGAAACAGGCATTAGAGCGGCAGCTGATACAGCCCGCCGCCTGATGTCCTAAGCGTTTGTTATACAATGACAGCTCCCAGCGTCCTGGCGAAAGCAATCGCGTGCTCCGGCGCGATTTTGCAGCCTTTCAATTTGTCGAGGGAGACGTGAAGCTGTTCAAACCGGCATGTGCTGAGATCCATGTTTTGAAGGGACGTGCCAAAAAAGCTGGCGCCTTCCAGTTCGCACGCGTCAAAGTGTGTCTGCTGGAGCGCCATATTGCTGTATACTCACTTTGCACCAGTGTACAACGGTCAAATCGAACTTGTCTCATATTTGAGTATGAAAATGAGCTGAAATGTCCGTGGCATTCCTCGAATGAAACATTCCGAAGCGTTGACTCCGCTGCATTCATTCCAACCATTTTTGATTGCTTTACGGAGGTTCTGTGTACGACAGCCCCGCTGAAATCGGCGTTTGACAAATCACACTTTTCGAAGATCACATCGGTCAGTTCAATATGCCGAAAAGACACGTCAATAAACACGACATTTCTGAATATTGTTTTTTCAACACAAAGTCGTTCGATATCTTCGCCGCAGATTGTACAATCTTCAAACAAATGCATGCTGATGACCTCATCCTGCGCAGCGGTTTCATGAAAATCTGCGGTTTGCAGGTTTTCCGGTATGTGCGGTTTTTGAATCACTGTTTTATTCATGTGGTGACATCCTTTACTGCCCGAAAAACGAGGCGCCTTCGGGATCAATTTAATAGATTGTTATGGGAATTGATACATATAGTAAATCGTGAAGAGCCTTTTCTTGGTACAGCAACCTGCTTGTTTTGTAAGCATAAATGGAAAGATTCCTGTACGTCAAGGCGTTTACAGGCCGGGAAAGAAAAGGGAACAGGAGGAATGCGGAATGGGGCATTACGTCAAGACAGAGGAGCATGTGACACTGTTTGTAGAGGATATTGGGCATGGAAGGCCGATCATCTTTTTGCACGGGTGGCCGCTGAATCATAAGATGTTTGAATATCAAATGAATGAGCTTCCGAAAAGAGGATTCCGTTTTATCGGCGTTGATTTACGTGGATATGGGCAATCTGACCGCCCGTGGGAAGGCTACGACTATGACACGATGGCCGATGATGTCAAAGCTGTTATTTATACGCTGCAGCTTGAGAATGCGGTCCTTGCCGGTTTTTCGATGGGCGGCGCAATTGCAATCCGTTACATGGCAAGACATGAGGGAGCCGATATCAGTAAGCTGATTTTGCTGTCTGCAGCGGCGCCCGCATTTACAAAACGTCCGGGATATCCGTACGGGATGAGGAAGCAGGATATTGACGACATGATTGAACAATTCAAAAGTGATCGGCCAAAAACGCTTGCTGATTTAGGAAAACAGTTTTTTGAGAAAAAAGTGTCTCCAGAGCTCAGACAGTGGTTTCTCAATCTGATGCTGGAGGCTTCTTCCTATGGGACGATCCACTCCGGCATTGCACTAAGAGATGAGGATCTCAGAAAGGATCTTGCGGCAATTAAGGTGCCGGCACTGATTCTGCACGGCGGAAAGGATAAAATTGCGCCGTTTGATTTTGCGAGGGAATTGAAGCGCGGCATCAAACAGTCGGAATTGGTTCCGTTTGTAAACAGCGGGCACGGAGCTTTTTATGAAGAAAAAGAGAAGATCAACCGTTTGATTGCGCAGTTTGCCGGCTCATAAGAAAAAACCCGATATGAATCGGGTTTTTATATGATTCCTTTGTTTTGCAGTTCTGTAATGATCAGATCAGCTCCATCGGAAATAGATGTCTGGTCTGTTTCAATGATGAAATCGGGTGAAAGCGGCGCTTCATACGGAGAATCGATCCCGGTAAAATGCTTGATCTCTCCGTTCCGCGCTTTTTTATAAAGGCCTTTCGGATCGCGCTGTTCGCACACATGCAGCGGACACTTCACATAAATTTCGAAGAACTCTCCTTCAGGAAAGAGCGCTCTGACCATGTCCCGATCCTCTCTGAATGGAGAAATAAAAGCCGTTAAAATCATTTGCCCGCTGTCGACAAACAGCTTCGCCACTTCACCAATCCGGCGGATGTTTTCAATCCTGTCGTCAGTCTGAAATCCAAGATCTTTGTTTAAGCCATGGCGGATATTATCGCCGTCAAGCACATAGCTCTGAATGCCCATGTGGTAAAGCTTTTCATCAACAGCATTGGCCAGCACCGACTTTCCTGAGCCGGACAGCCCGGTAAACCAGAGGGCGCAGCTTTTGTGTCCGTTTAAGGACTGTCTGTCAGACTTTGAGATTGCAGCGGGATGCCAAACGATGTTCCGATTGTGACTCATTGCAATCCCCTGCTGTTTTGCTCGATGGCAACGGGCTGTTGATGAAGACCCTTGATTAGTACGTTTGCGACCTCAGGCCGGCTGAATTCTTTTGGCGGCTTTTTGCCGTGGCGGAGAAGTTCTCTCACTTTTGTGCCTGATAAGTGGATGTGGTCTCTCGGGCTGTGGGGGCAGGTTTTCGAGGTGCCCATGTTTCCGCATTTTCGGCAGTAAAAGCTGTGCTCGAAAAACAGCGGCTTGATGCCCAGCTCCTCTTCTGTGAATGATTGAAAAATATTTTGTGCGTCGTACGTTCCGTAATAGCTGCCGACACCTGCGTGATCACGGCCTACAATAAAATGGGTGCAGCCGTAGTTTTTGCGGACGAGCGCATGGAAAATCGCTTCCCGCGGACCTGCATACCGCATGGCGGCAGGGAAAACCGATAACATAACCCGATCCTTTGGATAATAATGATCAAGCAACACCTGGTAACTTTCCATTCTGATATCGCTCGGAATATCATCTGATTTCGTTTCACCGACAAGCGGGTGAAGCAGCAGACCGTCGACCGTTTCTAACGCTGTTTTTTGAATGTATTCATGCGCTCTGTGAACAGGATTCCTTGTTTGAAAACCGACAATCGTTTTCCAGCCGAGTTCTTTAAAGGCCGCCCTTGTTTCTGCGGGCGCTGCGTAAAACTGTTCGAAGGATTTGTCGGGAAGGCGGCTGACAGTGATTGGCCCGCCGATATAGTAATCCGGGCGCGCCAGCAATTTTTTTACGCCTGGGTGGGCTGAGTCGTTTGTTTTATAAACAGACAGTGCTTCTTGTGTTTTATCGGGCTGGTAAATATCAGTGACTGTCATCACGCCGTAGGTGACGCCGTTTTTCACAAGCTTGACGCGATCTCCGGCAGACAGCAGTTTTGCTGTTTCTTCTCCGACAGGCAGCGTAATCGGCAGGCTCCATGGCAAGCCGTTGTCCAGCCGCATCTCTTTCACAACAGAATGATAATCTTTTTCTCCCAAAAAACCAGTTAACGGGCTGTAGCCGCCGATCGCGATAAGTTCAAGGTCGCTCAGTGCAAGCTGATCCAGCTCCGCTTCGCACATGCACCCTTCAAAATGGCATGCGGGATCGCAGCGGTTGATTAACACCCCTCCATGGGGCTCGTTTCCATACAACGCGTTCAACCTCCATTTTTATGTGTCCTTTGTTAGCTTTTCTGCGCTGGCTGAAAGCTTTAAAGCAGCGCCCCATCATCATTTCGTTCCCTGGCATGGATGCCGGACATTAATCCTGATGCAGGCCGCATTCTGTTTTCTCCCGTCCGGCCCATCTTCCGGCCCTCTCATCGTTTGGATCTGAGGATGGCAACGTGCACATTTCACAGCCTATGCTCGGGTAATGTTGATCGTGCAGTTTGTTATAAGGCAAATTGTGAAGGCGGATATACGTCCAAACGTCATCCCATGTCCAGTGGATGAGCGGGCAAATTTTAATGAGCTGAAATTTCTGATCCAAATTCACGTATTGAATATGCTTTCTCGTAGGAGACTGCTCCCGGCGCAGCCCTGAAATCCAAGCTGTCATGCCGGACAGGTGTTTTCTCAGCGGCTCGATTTTCCGCAACTGGCAGCAGAGGTTCGGGTTATGCTTCCACAGCTCTCCGCCGTATTGCGTCTCCTGCTCTTTTAAGCTGAGCTCGGGTTCGAGCAGCTGGATTGTAAATGACGGATATCGCTCCTTGACAGTCTCGATCAGCTCATATGTTTCCTGAAAATGCAGCCCTGTATCCAAAAAGATGATGTGCGCGTTCTTGTTGATTTTTGATATGAGGTCGAGAAGCACCATCCCTTCTGCGCCAAAGCTGCATGCGTACACTATTTTATCCCCGTACGTTCGGTAAGCCCATTTCAACACATCGAGCTCATCGATCAATTGATCCATTATCTGTTCGGACAGCGTGTTGTTCCATGTGTCATATGTGATGATTTGTTCGTTCAAGATTTTCCCCCCGTTTGCATCTGTCTGTTTTCTTATCTATTGATCGAGTTATAGGCAGACTATTCATTTTTTACATAAACGTTCAGGGTTTTTAGGTGTGGCGCCGCCTAAAATAAGGGGCCGGAACCATTAAGAGACCGGCTGAATATGCTTTTAAGCAAAATGGTTTTTATGCCCAAGGAGAGATAGTATGCCGATTACCATTTATCAGGGGCATCATCATTCGCTTGCCCCGGCGGATATTAACATCGTCATTGATGTCATCAGAGCCTTTACGGTCGCCCATTATGCGTTTATCGGCGGGGCGAAAGAGATTTTATTAGCCCGAACAGCAGAAGAAGCCTTTGCGCTGAAAAAAACGTATCCGGATTATGTGTTGACGGGAGAGGAAAAGGGGGTCGGTATCAGCGGGTTTGATTTGGATAATTCGCCAAAACGCATGGCAGAGCAGGATATGGAGGATAAACGCCTGATTCAGAAAACAACAAACGGCGTCACAGCGGCATTAGGGGCGCTGAACGCCAAGCATCTGTTCGTGACTGGATTTTCCAACGCCAGAACAACAGCTGAGCATGTAAAAACGCTGGCTGCAAAGGATTGTGTTTTGAACATTGTCGCTTCCCATCCATCAGGTGATGACGATATGGCGTGTGCGGAATATATCAAAGGCATCATCGAGGGGACAAACGCGGTAAAGGCTTCGGAGGCGGCTGAAAGAATAAAACGCTCTTCTGTTGCGGAGAAATTTTTTGACCGCCGCCAGCCGTTGTTTGATCCGGAAGACATTGCATATTGTACAAAAGAACAGACAGGCGATTTCGTGATGAAAGTGAAACAGGAAAGAGAAGTTCCAACGATAGAGAGGGTCATAATATGAATGATTTTTCACTAGAATTGCCAGTGAGAACAAGCAAGCCGAGAGAAACTGGGCAGAGCATTTTAATCGATAACGGCTATCCCTTGCAGTTTTTCAAAGATGTGATAGCTGGAGCGTCCGACTATATTGATTTTGTGAAATTCGGCTGGGGCACATCTTTACTTACGAAAGATCTTGAAGAAAAAATCAGCACGCTGAAAGAGCATGACATTAAATTTTTCTTTGGCGGCACATTGTTTGAGAAGTATGTAAGCCAGAAAAAAGTAAATGAATTTCATCGGTACTGCACTTATTTCGGCTGTGAATATATCGAGATTTCAAACGGCACGCTTCCAATGACAAATAAAGAGAAAGCAGCTTATATAGCCGATTTTTCTGATGAATTTCTTGTGCTCAGCGAGGTGGGAAGCAAGGATGCGGAATTATCAAGCCGGCAAAGCTCTGAGGATTGGCTTGAATATATCGTAGAGGATATGGAAGCGGGAGCGGAAAAAGTGATTACAGAGGCAAGGGAAAGCGGGACAGGAGGTATTTGCTCGAGCAGCGGCGATGTCAGGTTTCAAATTGTCGATGACATCCTTTCCTCGGATATTGATATCACCCGGCTGATTTTTGAAGCGCCGAATAAAACGCTCCAGCAAGGGTTCATTCAACGGATCGGGCCGAATGTAAATCTGGCTAATATCCCATTTCAGGATGCGATTGCATTAGAGACGCTGCGTTTAGGACTGCGTTCCGATACCTTTTATTTGTAAAACGCGGCTGCGGGGCTCTCGTCATGAAGAGAGCCTCTGCCTATTATTTTTTATGGCGGTACATAGGCGTGAGATAGGGGAGTGAAGTCAGACGGATGTTATAGATGAAGTCGATGACTCTTGTTGATATCACTTGGCATATCAGGGCTTGAATGACGATGCCCCAAGCGATAATAGACGCGGTTACCATAAAAATGATGCAATTCATAATGAGCAGGATCGTTCCGGGATTCCCGCCGCGGTAAATGGAAATCATCAGAGCAAGGGCCCCGAATCCACCGTTTGAAATTTTGTATTTGTATAAAAGTCCAATGCCGAGTCCCAATAACACTGCGCCGCTGCCTAGATCAAGCCACAGGTTTGATGTGATATCCGGAAAAACCGCATCAAAAATTAATACCGATACAGAGGTGACCGTAATCGAAGCGAGGGTGCCGGTGAATGTTCTCATCTCCAGCCATTTTAAAGCGGTAAAAAGCATCGACACATTTACAGCCCACACGGAAAAACCATGGGGAATTTGAAACAGATAATGCAATAGCACCGCAATACCTGCTGCCCCGCCTGTCGGAATATCATGCGGAAATAAAAACAAGGACATGCCGAGTCCCTGCAGTACGCCGCCTACGATAATCATAAACGTAAGTTTTGCTTTCATCAGCAGTTCAGCCATTAAGTCATTTGCTCCTTTATGAAAAGACTTGTCCGCTGTTTCCATTTTATGAGGCTGTCCATGATTTATGTCTGCAAATAAAAGATGGCCCAGCTTAATATGCTGAGCCATCCCATTTGTAGCAATTAACGATCTCCATATTGATTTCTGTTCCAATGCCTTTTCCTTTCGGGAGATGCACTATTCCTTTTGAAGGCTGAAGGCTGATGAGATCGGTAAAAGGATTTTCCATGACATCCCATTCGATCGGTTCAATTTGATCGTTCTCCATTTTTGACCATGGAGGGAGACAGGCTTGCGCAAATAAAGCGTACAGCCGTGAAAGGGAACCGTCATATGCATGAGCGGATGCTCTGACGCCGAAATAACGGGCGAGCTGGAGGCAGTCCCGAAACTCATCGATTCCGTTGACATGCATGACATCGGGCTGAATGATATCCAAACAGCGCTGTGAAAGGAGATGCGCAAATGGAGCCGCGCCTTTCATATTTTCTCCGCCGGCAACAGGCACAGATAAACGGCTGCGCAGCAAAGCGTAATCCTGCGGATGATCAAAGGGCAAAGGCTCCTCAAACCAGCCGATGTTCGTCCATTCTGAGAAATAGCGTTCCCATTTAAAAGCGGCTGCAGCGTCGTAGCTTTGGTTTGCGTCCAGAATCATCGTAATAGAGCTGCCGGCCGTATGCTGCAACGCATTGATGTGCCGAAGATCTTCCTCGAATGAAGTCCCGCCGATTTTGACTTTGATTTGCTTAAAGTCTTTTTTTAACTGGGCTTCAACGTTGGAAACTGAACGGCTGATCCATTGCGGCTGGTCTGAATATGATTGAAATGAGGCATATACAGGGATCTCTTCTCGAAATCGCCCGCCCCATAGTTCACAAACCGAACAATCCGCAGCTTTGGCCGCAATTTCTGTCAGTGCCATGCTTACAGCAGAGGCCGCCCGCTGGTGCCATTTTTGAATCGTGCGCACCAGGGGCAGGCGGCTGCCGGCCTGTTTTCCTAAAAGATACGGGATAATCCGTTTGGTAAAACCGACATGGAGAGCCGGAAGCCAATCGACGCATTCTCCCCAGCCGTCGATCCCGCTTTCTGTGACAATTCTGATGAGATAGCAAGTTCGATATCGTTTAAACCCGTTTGCATCTCCGTATGCATTTTCTAATTGGTGCAAAAGCGGAAAGGTCTCAACCCGTTCAATTTTCAAACTGGATGCTACCTTTCCTCAGCAGGCTGTAGCCGGTTGCCAGCCATTTTAGATTCTTCTTCTTTTTCTTTTGTTTCTTCTTTGTTTTGATTGACATGGATCAGCATGATCACGAGTATGCCGACAACAAGCGTCAATCCGGCAATACTTAAAAACATGCCGGGTCTGGACCATTCCATCAGGCGTCCGAAAATCGGAGGCCCGATGGCAACCCCTAAGAATCGAACTGATCCGTACAGCGAGGTTACAAATCCACGTCTTTCTTTGCCGACAGCTCCGGTTATAAAGCTGTTTACACAAGGAAGTACAAGGCCTGAACCGATACTGCTCAGGACGAGAACGCTGATAAAGAGCACAAGATTTTCAATGAAAGATAAAGCCGCATAAGATACGGTCATAAACGCCAATCCCAGAACGATCAGCTTTTTCATTAGCGATTGCTTTTGGCCGATTTTGCTTCCGGTTGTATAAGATGTCACACACATGACCAAAAGGGGAATTGCCAAAATCAAGCCTTTTTTAACGCCGTCGGTATCGTATGTTTTTTCTAGGACATCTGAAAGGTAAAAAAGGATGCCGAATAAAGTAAATAAACAAGTTGCCCCTGCTAAATAAGCAGTAAACAGCCATCTGCCCTCATGTTTAAAAACACTTAATAGCCCTTTTGCATATTTTCCAATCGGGGGCGGTTCTTTTTCCTTTTTCTTTTCCTTAATAAAAATCCAAGTCAGCACGATTGAAATGATACAAAACACCGGGAAGGCGAAAAACGCGCCATACCAGACAAGCAGGGCGATTAGCGAGCCAATGATCGGCGAAAGCACTTTCCCCATGCCGTTTGAAGCTTCAACAAGGCCAAGCACCTTGCTTTCCTGGGCGCCTTTAAACAGATCCCCTGACAGCGCCATGGCAATTGGGCCGGTCCCGGCTGCTCCGAGTCCCTGAAGCGCCCGGCCAGCCATAACCCAAGGGTATGCATTGTCAAAAAAACCTGCGGCAAACCCGGCTAACAAACCGCCCGCTCCATATAGAAATAAACAGGGGATAATGATGGCTTTCCGGGAAAAACGGTCTGCGAGATAACCGACAATCGGAATCGCAAACGCCGCAATCAAGGAAAACACTGTGATCACGAGACTGACTTGAAATTGTGATAAATGAAGTTCAGATTTCATTTTTGGCAAAATCGGAATAAGCATTGAGTTTCCTAGGGTTAATATTAAAGGGATTGAACCGATTGCAACAATCGTCATTCCGTTATTTTGTTTTGATGATTCCATCTCAGAGCACACTCCTTTTCTTCTGCTTAGAATGTCCCTGATGGCTCCGTTTATTCAACGATCAGACCGCAAAAAACCGAACAGAAAATACCTGTTCGGTAAAAAAGAGGATTAGCCGAGGGCCTGTGATATTAAAGCATATAAGTGTCCATTTTGGATAGGAAGCTTCTTTTTCTGGTAAAGCATAAGCGGAGGCTCATCGTCTGCTTGAAATCCCATTTCTATCAGGCTGTCATGCAGAGAGGTGTGTTCAGCCGGTATGTCGATTCGCATCGGACTTTGTTTGCCGGCGGCCAGCCTGCTGATTAATCGTGCAGCAACGTCTGATGATGGGGCGACAATGGGGCCGAATTTCAGATTGGCTGGTGTTTGTACAGTTAGGCCGTAGCCAATGAGATGTCCCTTGTTGTTTCTGGCAACGATACATTCCTCTGAATTGGAAATAAGTTGCTGCAGAAGGTTTGATCGGTCTCCGCCAAAGGCTGCCAGATCTGCTGCGGCTATGTCTTGAAAGTCTTGTTCTTTAAAGGAGGCGAGCTCAGCGTTGGGCTGCTTTGCAAAAGGCTGAAAACTGTGACAGCTGTATTTTCGGACTGAACCTGCGTGATGAAAACCAGCTTTTTCATAAAGCGGCAAACCTTCTTTTGTGGCGCAAATCCTGATGGCGGTGCTTTCATCCGTTTTGCTGATACACGCGTTTACCATCCGCCGCCCGAGACCGAGCCGTTTGTATTCTATGTCGACGATGACGAGGCCGATAGAAGCGAGACGGCCAAACAAAAATAAGCCGATACAGGAGATGATCTCACCGCGGATGTTTTGATAACCGAAAAAGCGTCCTTGCCGGACAAGCAGTTTCAGTTCTTGTTCGCCATAATCCGGCCATCCGGCCTGCCTGCAAAGCCGCAATAAGCCGGGGACATGTTCTTCATGAAACTCAAACAGCTCATCCATTACGTTCATCAGATCACCTGCTTGTTCCGATTTTTTTGCACATGACGATATGAGTGCCAATGCCAGGAATCTCAAACGGTTCGCCGCGTTCTTCCCAGCCAAGTTTTGCGTAGTAGCCTTTGACATGTTCTCTTGCATTGCACCAGACCGCCTGCACGCCTCTCTCTGCCAGTTTCTGCTCCGCGTGTTTGATCAGTGTGCTTCCAGCTTTTTGATCGCGATATCCTTCAAGCGTTGCCATGCCTCTCAGCCTGTACGCAGGGGACTCCGTTAATAAAGGCTGATTTTGAGGGGAAAAAGAAGCGATGCTGATTAGCTTCCCTTCATAAAATGCACCGAGATGAAAGGAGCCTTCTGTATGATCCTGTTCATATTTGCATTGTTCGATGGATTGATGGGGACGCAGGACGCGGTGCCGGATGCCGTATGTATCTTCCGCAGAAATGGTTTTAACTTCGAGCATGATGTTCCTCCTTATAAACTGATTTTCTTTATCGTAACACGAATTACGCTGAAAAAGACCGCCCGATTGGCTCAGGCAGTCTTCTAGGCATTAATGCAAATAGATATTTTGGCGCTGCTCATCCTTTTGCTGAATATACGAAGTGAGCTCGGCGGTTAAGTCAGATCTAAGAAAAGGCGTAATCAAGTAGATCCCGTTAAACAGCTCGCATGCCGTATCCAACAGAGAGCGTGCAATCGCAAGGCCTTCCGCTTTTTGTTTCTCTTTATCCTCGCCGGCGAGGGCCATTTTTTCGCGAATAGAGTCAGACAGCTTAATGCCCGGAATTTCATTGTGGATGAATTCAGCATTCCGGCTGCTTGTGAGCGGCATAATGCCGATATAGATCGGTGTCTTCAGATGCTTGGTTTCGTTATGGATATCGACAAGCTGCTGCTCGGAATAAACAGGCTGTGAAACAAAGTAATCCGCGCCGCAATCTATTTTTTTCTCCAGCCGTTTTACGGCTTTATCCAGATGGCGGACGTTAGGATTAAATGCGGCGGCCACTGAGAAATTCGTTTTCTTGCCAAGCGGCTTTCCTGACAGGGACAGCCCTTCATTGAACTGTTTGATCAGCCTGATTAAATCAAAGGATGTTAAATCATACACAGACGTTGCACCCGGAAAATCCCCGATTTTAGATGGGTCACCCGTAATGGCCAGCACATCATTCAGCCCTAATGTATCCAGGCCCATTAAATGTGACTGCAAGCCGATAATGTTTCGGTCCCGGCACGTAATATGGACAAGGGACCGCATATCGAGCTGCTGCTTCACAAGGGCACCGCAGGCGACATTGCTGATCCGCGGGGTCGCCAGAGAATTGTCGGCGAGTGTCAGGGCATCAATTCCCGCTTCCTTTAATTCAGCAGCCGCTGATAGAAATTTGTCAAAGCTCAGTTTTTTCGGCGGGTCTAGTTCTACGATGATGGAGCGTTTTTCCGCCGCGATCTCATTCAATCCGGGCTCCATCCGCTCGTGCTGAACGGAAATGAATTCCTTTTCCCTGGTTTTGACTTCTTTTTCCGTAATCGGAGCAAGTCCGCCAACCGCTTCGGCCATGGCTTTGATGTGATTCGGCGTGGTGCCGCAGCAGCCGCCGATAATCCGTGCGCCTTGCTTGCGGAATTCTGACGCGCTATTTTGAAAATACGTGTCGTCTGTTTCATAGACGAGCCGTCCCTCTTCAAGCGACGGAAGACTGCTGTTTGGATAAACTGATAAGAACACATCATCAAAAATCGGCACTTCGCTGAGCGCTTCAATCATGTGATAAGGGCCAAGGCGGCAGTTAATGCCGACGATATCAGCTCCGAGATCCGCAATCGATCGCAATGCTTCGGAAAGCGGTGTTCCGTCCTGCAGTACACCTTGCTCATGCATCGACACATTCAGCATAATCGGAAGATCAGTCTCTTTCCGCGCGATTTTGAGTACTTCACGTGCTTCTTCCAAATCATAATACGTTTCTAGCAGCAAGCCATCCGGCCCTTCATGCAGCAGCAGGTACAGCTGCTCGCGAAAACTGCGTTTGATCTCGTCAAGGCTGTACGCGTTTTTATTAAACGTGCGGATGCCGCCCATCGTCCCAAGCACGTACGCGTCGCCAGCTGAAGCCCGCGCGATTTTTACTGCCTCTTGATTCATTTTTTTGATGTCATCCTCAAGGCCGTGTCTGGATAATTTAATATAATTGGCGCCGTACGTATTCGTTTGAATAATGTTGGCTCCCGCTTCAACGTACGCTTTATGTATGCGCTGAATTTCCTCCGGCTTCGAGATGTTAAGCTCCTCAAAACACCTGTCAATGCCATAGGAGTAGAGGAGCGTCCCCATGGCGCCATCACCGATTAGCACCTGTTTTTGTAAATCTTCTAAAAGTCCCATTGTCTGCCTCCTTTATTCACATTCAGCAAGGAAAAAAGAGAAATAAAAAAAGTCCTCTTAAGAAGAAGACTTTGTCAGTGATTTTGTCTCTTCTTATCTTCCAAGCTGTTCGAGCTTGCTGGATTTAGCACCTTGGTCATGGCGATTGCCATTACACCGGTTGCTGAAGCTTCGTCGGGCCAGTCCCTCTGCTTCTCTTGATAAGAACGGAAATGAAGTTTTGTGTTCAGGAAATGCCAAGATGCCGGGCCTTTTCCCTTTCTCCAAATTTACCGAAAATAAAGACAATAATCAATAGGATTCAGAAAATTTATCTGAAATTTATAAATTGAACGTCAATTGGCAGCTCCGCACCCCGCACAGCTGAGATAATTTGCTGCAGGTCATCTTTGTTTTTTCCAGTGACGCGCACTTGATCATCCTGCACCTGAGACTTTACTTTCAGTCCGGAGTTTTTGATGATCGTATTGATTTTTTTGGCGTTGTCCTTGTCAATGCCTTGAACAAGCTTTGCACGCTGGCGTACCGTTCCGCCTGATGCGTTTTCCACCTTGCCGTAATCAATGTTTTTTGTCGGTACGTTTCGTTTAATCAATTTACTGACCAGCACATCCTTCAGCTGGCTTAATTTGAACTCGTCATCGGAAACAAGGACCAGCTCCTCTTTATCTAAAGAAATGTCGCTTTTGCTTCCTTTAAAGTCATATCTTGTACTGATTTCCTTCAGTGCAATTTGGATTGCGTTTTGCACCTCAGGCAATTCCACCTTGGATACAATGTCAAATGAACTTTCTTTTGCCATATGAAAACCTCCATAACATTTAACTTATGTGTTGATTATAGTAGAATAAAGAGAAACTTCCAACAGAACAAAGAATCAATTTGTGATGATTGGAAAAAATGTTAACAAAATCCGCAGAAAATAAGCGGAAAGGAAGGACGGTAGCATGAGACCAGGGCAGCAATTAACCTTGAGTATAGATCACCAAACCGACTTCGGTTACTTTTTAACCGACGGAGAAGATACGATTCTCTTACATAACAGTGAAATAACTGAGGATATCGAAGACAGAGACGAGGTAGAGGTCTTTATATACGTCGATCAGCAGGAAAGGCTTGCGGCCACGATGAAAATTCCGGTCATCAGCGCGGATGAGTACGGCTGGGTCGAAGTGGTGGATACAGTGGAAGATATGGGCGTTTTCGTTGATGTCGGCTTATCGAAGGACGCGCTTGTCGCAACCGAGCATTTGCCGCCATACGAGGATGTCTGGCCGCAAAAAGGGGATAAGCTTTACTGTATGCTGAAGGTGACGAACCGGGGGCGCATGTTTGCGAAGCCAGCACCAGAGGATATCATCAGCGAATTGTTTACCGACGCTTCAGACGATCTGATGAATAAAGAGCTGACAGGTACGGTGTACAGGCTGATCGCATCGGGCTCATTCATCATCACGGATGACGGGATCCGCGGTTTTATCCATTCTTCAGAGAGAAAAGAGGAGCCAAGACTCGGTTCAAGAGTCACAGGCCGGGTGATTCAAGTGAAAGAGGACGGTTCAGTCAATATGTCGCTTCTCCCTAGAAAGCAGGATGCGCTGTCTGTCGATGCTGAGTATATCCTTACCTATATGAGAACGAGAAACGGTGCCATGCCGTACAGCGACAAAAGCCAGCCTGACGATATCAGAGAACGTTTCAACATGAGCAAAGCTGCCTTTAAACGCGCGCTCGGCCATTTAATGAAAAACGGAAAGGTGTATCAGGAAGACGGCTGGACATACGAGAAAAAATAGCATGAAAAAGGCTCGCCTGCAGCAGAACTGCGGAGCGAGCCTTTTTTGATGTCTAGTTTAATTCATCAACCAGCGTTCTGATTGCCATTTCGCGATCCACATTGTCTGAAATCGCGATCGGCGTAATATCAATAGCAAGAATGACCAAAATCAGGGCACCGGCTGCAGCAACATAGGAAACATAATAGAAATAGTTTGCGGTTTCAACCGTGTTGACGAGCTCGGCCTGAACTCTGGATGTATCATCCTTGGAAGCTGCGATTTCCTTTGCAGCCTCTACTTTTTCTTCAACGATTTGTCCCGCTTTTTTCAGCAGTTCATCCACTTTCAATGCATCTTTGCTGTACACAGCTTTCTTCAGGTTGTCAAAAAAGTCAGCATCCTCTTTTTTAATATCAGCGACAACCTGATTGGCAAATGCCTTTGCCTCTTTTGTGTTGAGTTTGTCAGTCATGGCTTTATTAAAGACCTCTGGAAGCTGTTTGCCGACTTCCCCCTGAGCAAACACAAACCCTTTAAAAATCTCTTCACCTGAGTATTCAAGCTGCTTTGCCTGTGCTACACTTTCTTGCTGCTTCACCAAAAACACAGTCGTCACCAATACAACCGACAAAAACACTAGAAACGCCTTCTTCAAACTGAAACCTCTCCCTTCTTTTGTTTTTTATTCCACAACAGTCTGCGAATATATGTAAATTGAATCGTGGAATCGATAGGAGTGAGATACAATATCAAAATGCCGGCCATGATAAGCGAGAAACTGATGAGGCCCAGCATGACTGCAAAAATCTCATGCATAAAAACAGCGATGATCAAAATCAATTTCCAATGCTTTTTCGGCGCAAACAGCGCCGCGAAGATGACAGTCTGAACCAACAGCGTCCCCCATGTCGGAATCACCACGAACGGACTTGTTACAATTGGCTTCGTTAACGCCTGAAAAAAGCCGTTGAAGCCAATGGTTTTTTCCTGGGCGAAATAATAGACGGCTGTTCCGTCCACCCATTCCTGCTGGGACAGCTTAGCGACGGTAGAGTGAAAATAAAGCACCGCCACTTGGATTCTGATTACAAAATAAGAAATAAAAGCTGTTATTTTTCCAAGTGTTCTTTGGCCCTCTATAGGCCTCGTGCTCCAATGCCATTTTCTCGGATCAGTCAGCGTGATGGGAAGCAACAAAAAGGTCATGACAGCTGCTGCCTGCTCGCCTCCGTCGATGACGATTAGTGATGACTGGAGGCTGTAACTGACATACCAATGGAGAACTCCTGTAATTCTGGGTCGCCAGCCAATGACGACAAGCACCAGAATGGCAATGCAGACCCATCTGAAAAGATTTAACATCATATAGTTATTTTCGCCAAGGCAAAAGAGACTGAGATTCATTTTACAAGCAGGGTAACTGCTGATTCCGCTGGCTGGCTTCATGATGAGGCTCGGATGATTGACGAGCAGCGTCAGCAGGCTGGATAGCGCGATAATGCTTCTCGCAAGGCCGTATACATTTGTCCACGGGTTTCTTTCGTCCCATCCGGTGATGGTTTGTTTTATGTTTTCGAGCATGAGATCACAACCTTGACTATGCTTTTTACCTGATAAGACGAAGGGGTGTATTTAGAATAGCTCCAAGGCACAATATCCTCTTTCGTCAAATAATAGCTGCCGCAAAGCAGCGGGCGGGGAGCAGGCGTTTTTAACTGCACGGTTTTGGCTGTGCTTTTGCAGGCGCCAAGGTCCTTTTCTTTACATGCTGTCCACTGTTCCTTGCCGACCTGGCCGTAGATCACGCCCATTTCAACACCTTGTGACCTTCCGTACCGATACAGGCCGAAGAGGTTGTCAGCCCTCATATTGGGCCATCTGACCTTGGCGCTGGCATCTTCAGCCTCATATAAGCCGATTGCAGTATCACGCGGATTTTTGCTGAAAAAGCCCCAGCCCTGCGGGAGGATGCTGGACATGAGAAATTTGGAGTCCTTTGTCAGCGGAATAGGGGTTGTCCCTAGGCTGCCAATAATAGAAAACAGAAATAACGAACCCCAAAGCACTGAAAAAATGACAAAAAATGATATCGATTTCTGCATTCGACTGCTCCTTTTAACCTCTAGAATCGTTTTTTTCACTTTTCATAATATAAAAACATTTATGTAATAAAAAGGTTAAAAGGTATGAGAAATTCCATTTTTTCCAAAAGAGAAAAACAGGACATTTTACTCAGCTATATGTGATTGATATATAGTGTTTTTTTCGATATATTTAAACCATGAAAACGAATCAAGTTAATGACCGCTGGATTGTTCAATTTCGAAAAGGGATTTTCGAGCTGGCCATTCTTTCCCTGCTGCGCTCTAAACCGATGTACGGCTATGAGCTGACGTCATCCTTAAAAACCACCTCGGCACTTGCTATTTCAGAGGGGGCGATTTATCCGATTCTGAAACGAATGACCGAGAAAGGATGGATCGAATTTTTTTGGGAGGATTCAATGGACGGCCCGAAGAGAAAGTATTACAAAATGACGCAAAAAGGAGAAGAAATGTTAAAAGAACGGCTGGAGAAGTACCTGGAAACCCATCAAGCCTTACTGTCTTTATCGGAGGATTTGCTATGAATACACAGCATATCATTGACCGGTACATGGAGGAACTAAATGCAGAGCTGGCGAATATGCCTGATGTAGAGAGAGAAAACGCTATCGACGAATTAAAGGGGCATATAACTGCTTTCGTTCAAGACAGAATCAAAGCCGGCTTTAGTAAAGAGGAGCTGCAGGAAGCTGTCGAAACCGAATTTTCTCATCCGAAGGAGCTTGCAGCAGTTGTGATGGGTGATAGGGGAGAAACGAAAAGGAGGAGGTCTTTATTGGGGAAAAGCTGGCTTTCGGTCCTTCTCATTGCCGTGATGATCGCCCTGCCGCTGCTGCCGCCCGATTACAGATATGTGCCGCTGGCCGTTTATTTAGCGGTGCTTGCCGGATATGTGTGGAAGCGGAAAAAACTGATGATGTTTGCCGGCGTCAGAAAAAACAAAATGCGCTCTCAAAAGGAGATTGACACGATTTCGAGAGTCGGTGCGGCTTATCTGCTGTTTTTGGCAGTGCTGCTTCTGTTGCAGCCGTTCCTCAATGCTGTCGTCGTCCTGCTGCTGATTGCTGGGAGCTGTGCCGCTTTTTTTCTTTTTCTAAACGTCAAGTAATGTTGTAGGAGGCTGTAATATGGAAATCAGCATCAATTATCTGTTAATCGTCATCGCGCTTTTATTTTTTGTGGTTGCCTATTTTGTCGGAATCAAAAAACAAACCTGGATGCTGGCCGGATTTAATGAGGCGCGTATCCGGGATAAAGATCGGCTGGCCAGAATAGCGGGCTACTTTTTCTTGAATTCCGGTTTGTTCATATTGCTGAATAGCTTTATCTCATTCCAAGGCCAGGAGCAGCTCATACCCCCGCTTATATTGGCATATGGAGCAGGAGTTATTATTTATGTGAATAAAAAATTAGTAGAGTAGAAAAAGAAGGGCAGAGCGAAATATCTCTGCCCTTCTTTTTTGGGAAAATAAGAACGAAGCACCACATACAAGTGTTTGTTTTTTTGATAGGATGAAGAAAAAATGATAGATTCCAAAACAGGAAGGAAGTGGTTTTTTGCACAATCTGGCCAAGACCTCTCTATTACTGGCCGGCTTATGCACAGCGGTCCAAATGGTTTTTGTAACACATGCCTCAGCTGATCAAAGCATCGAATACGACCATACGTATCAAACCCCTTCATACATCATCGAAAAGTCATCGCAGAAGCCGGTACAAAACACAACCCAGAAAGAATCGCTATTTTCCTATCTTGACAAGCATCAAACGCAGTTTAAGCTCAAAGGGAATGCGAACAGCCATTTTCGCGTTTCGAAAACCATAAAGGATCCAAAGACAAAACAAACGTTTTTTAATTTAACGGAGGTTTACAAAGGAATTCCGATTTACGGCTTTGAACAAGCGGTCGCGATGAAGGAAAACAAACAAGTGAAAAGTTTCTTTGGAAAGGTGCATCCGCAAATCAAGGACGTCTCCGTCACACCGTCTATTTCTGAGAAAAAAGCAATACATACAGCAAGGCGTGAGCTCGAGGCTTCCATTGGAAAAATCGAATATCTTGATGGGGAACCAAAAGGCGAATTATATATCTATCCACACGACGGTGAATATGATCTCGCCTACCTTGTGAGACTCTCGACATCTGAACCTGATCCTGGCTATTGGCATTATTTCATCGATGCCAAAAACGGAAAGGTCATTGAGTCCTTTAATGCCATTCATGAAGCGGCAGGTACAGGAATCGGCGTGTCAGGTGATGAAAAAAGCTTTGACGTCACAGAACAAAATGGGCGCTTTTATTTGGCTGACGAAACAAGGGGAAAAGGGATCAATACGTTTGACGCGAAGAACCTGAACGAAACCTTGTTTACGCTTTTGTCTCAACTGATCGGGTATACGGGCAAAGAAATAGTCAGCGGCACGTCCGTATTTAATGAACCTGCGGCTGTAGACGCACACGCAAATGCGCAAGCCGTTTACGATTATTACAGCAAGACATTTGGCCGTGATTCTTTTGATCGAAACGGAGCAAGGATTACGTCTACCGTGCATGTCGGCAAACAATGGAACAACGCGGCGTGGAACGGTGTCCAGATGGTATACGGGGATGGAGACGGTTCGAAATTTAAGCCGCTGTCTGGATCGCTCGACATTGTCGCGCATGAAATCACACACGCAGTCACACAGTATTCCGCCGGCCTGTTATATCAAGGAGAACCCGGTGCATTAAACGAGTCCATTTCCGACATTATGGGGGCAATGGCAGACCGCGATGATTGGGAAATCGGCGAGGATGTCTATACCCCGGGTATTGCAGGAGATTCATTACGGTCATTAGAAGATCCGTCTAAGCAGGGCAATCCAGATCATTACTCGAACCGTTACACAGGAACGGAGGATTATGGCGGAGTCCATATCAATTCGTCCATCCACAATAAAGCAGCTTACCTTCTGGCAGAAGGAGGCGTACACCACAATATACAGGTTGAAGGCATTGGGCGTGAAGCATGTGAACAAATTTACTATCGGGCTTTAACGTATTATGTAACGGCATCTACAGATTTCAGCATGATGAAGCAAGCAGCGATCGAAGCCGCCAATGATTTATATGGTGAAGGCTCAAAGCAATCAGCTTCAGTTGAAAAAGCGTATGAGGCTGTCGGCATTCAATAGCAATCAAAAAACAGTCGGGACACTGGAGCCTGACTGTTTTTGTTTGCTCATTTTTTTAAAAAGAAAATTGCCAATGTGCCGGGGCCGGCGTGCGAGCCGATTGCAGAACCGATTGAATGCATGATAATCTCTTTCGGCTTGAACGCATCCTCAATCAAGTGTTTCATATCAGCGGCTTTTTCTTCGTTCGCGGCGTAGCTGATCCCTACGGTTTGATTGCTCCAATCATCCCCGCGCTCTTTCATAAGCTCGATGATCCGTTTGAAAAGTTTCTTCTGTCCGCGGATTTTTTCCAGAGGCACAAGCTTGCCGTCCTCCATCTGAAGCAGCGGTTTAATATTCAGCAGGCCGCCGACAAAAGCGGACGTTTTGGATATCCGGCCGCCCCTCGCGAGATATGTTAAATCATCAACGGTAAAAATGTGTTCAAGCTGGCTGCAAAAGTTCTTTACAGACGTTTCAATTTCTTGTATTGTATTCCCGTTGATACAGAGATCGGCAGCATGCCGGACAGCCAGACCGTATCCTAATGAAGCGCATTTGGAATCAATGACCCGCAAATCGAAATCGGGGAATTCCTCCTTCACTTCATTGGCGATCATTACAGCTGTCTGATACGTGCCGGAGAGACCTGAGGAAAAGGCAATGTAAAGAGCGGGATCACCTGTTTCGGCATATTGCAAAAACACATTTTTAATTGTTTGCGGTGAGGCTTGGGACGTCTTAGGCGTTTCTCCATTTTGCATCGCTTCAAATATTTGATCCGCATGAATTGTGACTGCATCTTCGAATTCTTTATCGCCGAGAGAAACCCTGAGCGGAATAAAGCCAATGCCTTTTTCTTCAAAATAAGAACGAGGCAAATCAGTAGCGCTGTCAGCGATGAGATGAACTGTCATATTGCTTCCCTTCTTTCCGTTATCGCTCGTTATCATGAGAGTTAAGCCAACTATATCATATTAATTTGCCAAAATCGTGTTCAAATATTTGTTTTAAGGGAAAACATAATAAAGAAGAAAGAGCGGAGGAACATGCCATGGTACTAGATCAAACAAAAAAATTACTCATCGTCATCATCGGCGCTTTACTCAATGCTGCCGGGCTGAACTTATTTTTGATACCTGCAGATGTATATGCCAGCGGATTTACGGGTGTGGCACAGCTTTTATCAAGCGTCGTTGATCAATATGCCCCCTTTTACATATCGACGGGAACGCTCTTGTTCCTCTTAAACATTCCGGTCGGTATTTTAGGATGGCTGAAGGTCGGCAAATCGTTTACAGTGTACAGCATTTTAAGTGTCGCACTCACTACTCTGTTTATGGGGATCCTGCCGGAAACAAGCCTGTCACATGACATTTTGCTGAACGCGGTGTTCGGCGGCGTCATTTCCGCAGTCGGTATCGGCTTAACATTAAAATACGGCGCTTCGACAGGCGGGCTTGATATCGTCGCCATGGTACTTGCAAAGTGGAAGGATAAACCCGTCGGCACGTATTTCTTCATTCTGAACGGGATTATCATCTTGACGGCAGGATTATTGCAAGGTTGGGAGAAAGCATTATATACCCTGGTTACACTATATGTGACAACGAGGGTGATCGACGCCATTCACACTCGCCACATGAAGCTTACGGCAATGATTGTGACGAAAAAAGCGGACGAAATCAAGGAAGCCATTTACGGAAAAATGGTGCGCGGCATCACAACTGTTCCGGCAAAGGGAGCTTTTACGAACGAACAGAAAGAAATGATGATTATCGTCATCACGAGATATGAACTGTACGATTTAGAAAAGATCGTCAAAGAAGTTGATCCAAAAGCATTTACGAACATCGTTCAAACGACAGGGATTTTTGGTTTCTTTAGAAAAGACTGACGAAAGCAGGTGGAAGTCGTGAAACGGCTGCTTGTGATGCTCCTCCCCGTGCTGCTTTTGATAGGCTGCGGGAAAGATGAGCAGACAGAACCCGATAAGGAGGTATCAGGCGGAATGGAGAATCAAGAGGTTGTTTTATCTATTGACGCAATTCAGGAGCCTGAACAAATCAAGTTTAATATGTCGCTGAAGAACCAAAGCGAACGTGCTGTCGAGTTTCAATTCAGCACAGGACAAAAATTTGAACTTGTCGTGTATGATTCTGAGCACAAAGAAAGATACCGTTATTCGAAAGACAAAATGTTTACGCAGGCTTTTCAAAACCTCACGCTTGAATCTGGCGAAACATATGATTTCTCTGATGTGTGGAAGGAAGTCCCTGAGCCCGGAACCTATGAAGTGAAGGTGACATTTAAGGGCAGAGCGGAAAATCTCAAGCAGGTTCAGGCTCTTCAGCAGTTTGAAGTCAAATAAAAGGCTATGGCGATTCGCCATAGCCTTTTTTTATTGAAGTTTGTCCAGCTGATCCTGAAATTGATGGAGCTGGCGACGTTCTGCATCTGTCGAATTGGCATACGCAGAAGATACAGCATTTCTGGCTCTCAGAATCGCTTGCTCCTGATCGCCTTCCTCAAAGCCGTTTGTCACCATGACAGCCTGTTGAACAAATGATTTTGCCTGCTGAAACAGTTCATTTCTCATTTAATATTCATACTGCCTTTCGGCCGAGTCTCGTGCTGCGGCATGCTGGTGAGCTTCTTCTAATGTAGACCGATATGGAAATCTTGCGGCGTGTTGCCCGATGGAGTCTTTACCCTGGTGAATAAACCTTCTGGATTTGCTTCGTTTACCCATTTTGAGACTGCCTCCTTCCATACTTTGACGAGATGAGTCGTCTTCAATAGTATGGTGGGGCGAAGTAAGGTTTATGAGTGGGAAAAATCGGGCTTCAAAGTGAGAAATATTCTTTCAAAAACCTTGCCACGCCGTCTTCTTCATTTGCAGCCGTTGTTCGGTTGGCAATTTGCTTGACTGCGTCAATTCCATTTCCCATTGCAACGCCGCAGCCGGCGAATTCAAGCATTTCCAAATCGTTATCCTCATCTCCGAAAGCAATGATCCGCTCCCTCGGCACGCCGTAATAATCACTGATTTTCCGCAGGCCGACCGCTTTGTTCATGCCGCTTTTAATAATTTCAATGACGTGCCACGGGGCGGCCCATCTTCTATGATCGATTACCTCGGCATGCACATCCGATAAATAGGAGCGAATAGCCGGGACGTCTTCTTCTTTTGCATGAATGAGCACAGACGTAACATCCTCACCGAGAGTCTCCCGCAGATCTCCAACCGTCACATTCGTTGTGTTCATGTTAAAGGCATCAATCAGGTGCTCATCATGGTAATGAAAGTACACGTCATCAATGACTTCAGCAAGCACATTATGTACGTTGTAGCTCTCGCTGATCTCCACTAGCTGTTTGACAACATCAAGCGGCAGCGAGGTATGATAACGTCCCCAGCTGTCGTCCTGCGGATGATGGACAAACGCTCCGTTAAAATTGACAATTGGCGTTGTCAGCCCCATCTGCTGGTAGTACATGGAACTTGAACGATACGGACGGCCCGTCGAGATGCAGACATAATGCCCGTCATCTTTGAGGCGCTGTATGGTCTGAAGGGTGTTTTCTGATATGGTTTTATCATCCTTTAATAGCGTTCCATCTAAGTCTAATGCGATTAAATAGGGTTTTGTCTCCATGAAAAGCTCCTTTAACCTTAGATTTTGCTTGTTTTGCCTTACTTACAGTGTAGCTTTTTACCATCTTTATTGTCTACATGTTACACTTATGATTATGGTTATCCTAAGGAGGGGCACATTGTGATTCAAATTGAAAATCAAACCGTTTCCGGTATTCCGTTTTTACATATTGTAAAGGAAGAGAACAGGCACCGCGCTGTTCCTCTCGTGATCTTTATACATGGTTTTACGAGCGCGAAGGAACATAACCTTCATATCGCTTATCTGCTTGCGGAGAAGGGCTTTAGAGCGGTACTGCCGGAGGCTCTGCACCATGGCGAACGGGGAGAGCAAATGGCTGTTGAAGAGCTGGCCGGCCATTTTTGGGACATTGTTCTCAACGAGATTGAAGAAATCGGCGTACTCAAAACCCATTTTGAAAAAGAGGGCCTGATAGATGGCGGCCGCATCGGTCTGGCAGGCACGTCAATGGGCGGCATCACAACGCTTGGCGCATTGACTGCTTATGATTGGATAAAAGCCGGCGTCAGCCTGATGGGAAGCCCGAATTACGTGGAACTGTTTCAGCAGCAGATTGACCATATTCAATCTCAGGGCATTGAAATTGATGTGCCAAAAGAGAAGGTGCAGGAGCTGATGAAGCGTCTCGAATTGCGTGATCTCAGTCTTCAGCCGGAGAAACTGCGCCAGCGCCCGCTATTATTTTGGCACGGCGTAAAAGATAAAGTCGTGCCTTACGCGCCGACTCGGAAATTTTACGACACCATCAAATCCCACTACAGCGAGCAGCCGGAACGCCTGCAATTTATCGGGGATGAAAACGCCGACCATAAAGTCCCGCGGGCAGCAGTGTTAAAAACGATTGAATGGTTTGAAACGCACTTATAAAGCACGAAGTTATTAACAAGGGCTGAATTTACGTTATACTGTATAAAAAAAGGAGTGAGGGAACGTGGAAGAAGCATTAAAAGAAAACATCATGGGCGCCCTGGAACAGGTTGTTGATCCTGAGCTTGGCGTTGATATCGTGAACCTTGGCTTGGTATACGACGTTGATATGGATGAAGACGGCTTGACGCACATTACGATGACACTGACATCGATGGGATGCCCTTTAGCGCCGATTATCGTGGATGAAGTAAAAAAAGCGTTAGCGGACCTTCCGGAAGTGAAAGAGACAGAAGTTCACATTGTATGGAATCCGCCTTGGACAAGAGATAAAATGTCCAGATACGCAAAAATCGCGCTTGGCATTCAATAAAACAAAACAAAAGAGGACAGCCTGACATGTGAGGCTGTCCTTTTTTACAGCTGAAAGGAGATGAAAGGAAATGATGTACCTGCTGGCTGTCTTATGCCCGCCGCTCGCTGTTTTGTTTTCGGGAAGACCGTTTCAGGCATTGCTGAATCTCATATTGACCTGTATTTTTTGGCTGCCGGGTGCCATTCACGCTTGCTTTATCGTCGCCGACCGCCGTGCCGAAAAACGGGCAAGAAGATAATCTGGAAAAATGAGGGCGCAGACATGGTATAATGGTCATAAAAAAACAGCAGGGAGAGCGCCATGAAAAAGAAATTGCTTGCATTCGCGCTTTGTACAGGCGCGTATGCAGCCCTGTTTGCGTATTCTGTTCACTCAGATCAAAATACAGACACTAGCGAGATGACGGATGTCAGCCGCCTGATGCCTGTGAAAATTAAGCAGACAGTGAAAGGGCAGGAAGAGGAAACGCTCATTGACACGGTCAAAGAAGCAAATCGAAAAAACATAAAGATTTCAATTGCCGGGGCCCAGCACTCCATGGGCGGCCATACATATTATGAGGACGGCATCGTTCTCGACATGACAGGGTACAACAAAATCCTGTCACTCGATCAAGAAAAGAAAACCATCACAGTGCAAAGCGGTGCCACATGGAATGACATTCAGAAATACGTGAATCCATACGGGCTTGCGGTAAAAGTCATGCAGTCACAAAACATTTTTACAATTGGCGGCTCTCTCAGCGCCAATGCCCACGGACGTGATATCCGCTATGGTTCGCTGATTGATACCGTCAAATCATTTCGGCTCTTAAAAGCGGACGGAACAATCGTCACCGTTACTCCAAAAGATGATTTGTTTACGGCAGTCATCGGAGGATACGGTCTTTTTGGCGTGATTCTCGATGTCACGCTTGAGCTGACGGATGATGAGTTATATGTCATGAAGACTGAAAAAATCAACTACAGCACCTATGCAGACTATTTTACAAACCATGCAAAAGGCAATCCGGATGTCCGGATGCATCTGGCGCGAATTTCAACAGCGAAAAAAGGATTTTTGAAAGACATGTATGTCACGAATTACGTATTGGCTAATCATCAGGATCAGCTGTCCTCATACAGCGAACTTAAAGAAGACGAGTATACAGGAGTCACAAAGTTTGCACTCGGCTTGTCAAGACGGTATGAATGGGGAAGGAATTGGCTGTGGAACACGCAGCAATCCTATTTCCTGAGCCAAAACGGCACAGAGATCTCACGCAACAACGTGATGCGGTCCGAATCCAAATTTCTCGAATATGAAAACAATGACAACACAGATGTTCTGCAGGAATACTTTGTGCCGGTAAAGGAGTATGCATCCTATATTGACGACCTGAGACAAACGCTTTCGGCTGAGGACTTAAACCTGCTGAACATCACGATCCGCTACGTACAGAAAAATGAAAAAGCCGACCTTTCTTACGCGAAGGATGATATGTTTTCGCTCGTGCTTTTAATAAATGAAGGCTTTTCAAAAGAAGACACGGCAGACACTGCCCGAATCATCAGACGCATGACAGACGTTGCCATTAAGCATGGCGGCAGCTATTATTTGCCGTACATGACATATCAGACGAAAGCGCAAATGAGACAGGCGTATCCGAAAAGCGAAGCGTTTTTTCAGAAAAAACGTGCGTATGACCCGGATGAACGCTTTATGAATTATTTTTATCAGAGGTATAAATGATGGGGAAAAACAGATTAAAATGGCTGACATTATCACAAAGCGGCGTGTTTTTCGCAAGCAGCTTAATCTTTCCGTTTTATATTTTGTTTGTGAAAAACATCGGCTCAAGCTACACGCAGTTCGGTTTTTCCTACGGATTGTTCGGACTGAGCGGAGCGCTCATTTTTCCGCTGCTCGGACGGTTGTCTGAAAGGCTCGACAGTCGTTATTTTTTGCTTGCGAACTCTTGGGGCATGGCCGTGCTGCTTTTGTATGTCCCGCATATCGGAAGCGTCGTTCAAGTGTATTTTGTCCAAGTGCTGTTAGGGCTCTTTGGAGCAATGCAGAAGCACGGAGAAAAAGTGCTGATCGCCGATTTTACAGACAGCGGGGAGCGCGGAAAGAAAATTGGAAATTACCATTTTTGGACAGCGGTCTTTTCAGCGGCAGCGATTATGCTAGGCGGCTTTCTCGCTGACTTTTTCACGGTGCAAATGATTTTTTATGCAAGCTCTATTCTATACTTTTTGAGCGGATTGATGATGATGAAAACAGGCTGACGCGGTCAGCCTGTTTTTTTATGCGATTGAAAATAGCGGAAAATCAACGTTTTCTGCTGCAAAAGCACCATTTTTTCGAAACGGATTTTTCATTGAACAGAAAATGTATAAATGAATAAAAATATTAAATATACGATTGAATTAATTTTTATTCATGTTATAATGTTAAATAATTTCACAAAGACCAAGAAGGTGAACTTGTTTTGAAAATAGGAATTGTAGGCGCTACGGGTTATGGAGGCACCGAACTTGTCAGGATTCTCTCCCACCACCCGCATGCAGAGGAATGTATACTTTATTCATCCAGTGGTGGAGGAAATGTCTATAGCGAGGTTTATCCTCATCTTGCCGGCTTAGCGAATCAGAAGCTGAAGCCCATTGATATGAATACGATCAAACATGAAGTAGATATCATGTTTCTTGCTGCACCGCCCGGGGTATCAAGTGAATTGACTCCGCAGCTGGCAGATGCGGAAATTCCGGTGATTGATCTGTCAGGTGATCTGAGGATACAAGAGCCGGCTGAATATGAAAAATGGTATAAACGGACAGCGGCACCGAAGGCGGTGATTCAAGAGGCGGTTTACGGCCTGGCAGAACTGAATCAAAAGCAAATTCAACAGGCAAAGCTCATCGCTAATCCGGGCTGTTTTCCAACGGCTGTTTTGCTTGGCCTCGCGCCATTGGCTCAAAAGAAGCTGCTCAATGAGTCCTTTGTGATTGTTGACGCGAAGACCGGTGTTTCCGGAGCAGGAAGAAAAGCATCCATGGGAACTCACTTTTCTGAGCTGAACGACAATTTCAAAATTTACAAAGTCAATGAACATCAGCATACGCCGGAAATTGAACAGGCGCTGCAGGAATGGCAGCCGGGGCTCGGGCCTATTACGTTTTCAGCTCACTTGGTTCCGATGACAAGGGGCATCATGGCGACGATGTATACACAATTAACCTCTGATCTATCGGCAGATGACCTGCATGATTTATATTCGGAATTTTACCAAGATTCATATTTTGTGAGAGTAAGGCCAAAAGGGCAGTATCCGCAAACGAAGGAAGTGTACGGCAGCAATTTCTGTGATATCGCCGTTACCCTCGACGAAAGAACGAACAGAGTTACAATCGTCTCGGTAATCGATAATTTAATGAAGGGTGCCGCCGGTCAGGCTGTGCAAAACTTTAATGTAATGAATGGCTGGAATGAAGAGACTGGACTCACCATGATGCCAATTTATCCATAGAACGGGAGAGAATCGAACCATGATTCAGTTAAGTGAAGATCAAATTGTTAAAGTAACAGGTGATGTATCCTCGCCAAAAGGGTTTCAGGCAAAGGGTGTGCATTGCGGTCTGCGATACTCGAAAAAAGACCTCGGCGTCATTATCAGCGAGACACCGGCAGTCAGTGCAGCAGTTTATACCCAAAGCCACTTTCAGGCTGCTCCGATCAAAGTCACACAGGACAGCTTAAAGCATGGATCAGCATTGAAAGCCGTCATCGTCAACAGCGCCATTGCCAATGCGTGCACGGGTGAACAGGGCTTAAAGGATGCATACGCAATGCGGGAGTGCCTTGCTTCACAGCTTGGCATTGAGCCGGAACTTGTCGCTGTTTCATCAACCGGCGTCATCGGAGAACATTTAGATATGGAAAAAATCCAGGCGGGCATCAAGCTGCTGAAAGAAACACCTGCGGGCTCGGGAGATTTTGAGGAAGCGATCTTAACAACCGATACGGTGATCAAGCAGACGTGCTATGAGCTGACAATTGGCGGAAAAACAGTCACGATCGGTGGAGCGGCTAAAGGCTCGGGAATGATTCACCCGAACATGGCCACGATGCTGGGATTTGTGACAACAGATGCGGCAATCGAAGACAAAACGCTGCAAAAGGCGCTTCGCGAGGTCACTGACGTTTCATTTAACCAAATTACAGTTGACGGAGAAACATCCACGAACGATATGGTATTGGTTATGGCAAACGGCTGCGCGGAAAATGAGTGCCTGACAGAAGAGCATCCAGACTGGCCTGTCTTTAAAAAAGCGCTCTTGCTTACCTGCGAGGATTTGGCTAAAGAGATTGCCAGAGACGGAGAAGGCGCGACCAAACTAATCGAGGCGCAAGTGCGAGGCGCAAAAAACAATCTTGATGCAAACGTGATTGCCAAGAAAATAGTCGGCTCAAGTCTCGTGAAAACGGCAGTCTATGGAACAGATGCCAACTGGGGGCGGATCATCGGAGCCATCGGACACAGCGCAGCACAGGTGACGGCAGAAGAAGTAGAGGTTTATCTCGGCGGCCAATGCCTGTTTAAGCATAACGAACCTCAGCCATTCTCTGAATCTCTCGCCAAGGAATACCTTGAAGGAGATGAAATCACCATCGTTATCAAGATGGATGAAGGGGACGGGAACGGAAGAGCGTGGGGCTGTGACCTGACCTATGACTATGTCAAAATTAACGCGAGCTATCGCACGTAATAAAGGGGAGCGAAATGAAGAAAACCATCGTTTTTAAATGCGGGGGAAGCGTCATACGTGAGCTGTCGGAGGAATTTTTTCATAACCTGAAAGAATTGAAGGCGTCTGGATGGAAACTGGCAATCGTTCACGGCGGCGGCCCGGAAATCACAAAGATGCTGAAACGGTTAAATATCAATACAGAGTTTTCGGGCGGACAGCGGAAAACAACGAAGCCGGTACTGGAAGTGGCGGAAATGGTTTTATCCGGTTCTATTAATAAATTTTTCGTTGCCGAGCTTGCCAAACGCGGACTGCGGGCCGCAGGCATCTCTGGTAAGGACGGCGGTCTTTTGGAGGCGGATTATCTCGATCAGGGAACATACGGGGAAGTCGGAGAAATCAAAAAAGTCGATGCGTCCATGGTGAACGCGCTGATGGAAAAGGGCATCATCCCTGTTATTGCGCCGCTGTCTATGACGAGTGACTGCAGGACGCTGAATGTAAATGCCGACCTTGCTGCTTCAGCAGTTGCCGGAGCGCTGGAAGCTGAAAAGCTAATGTTCGTCACAGATGTAGATGGAATCATGAAGGAAAAGCAGCGTCTTGACGTTCTGACCCCTGAGGAGATTCAGATGCTGATCAAACAGGAAGTGATCACAGGGGGGATGATTCCGAAGGTTAATTCAGCCTTGTCAGCTTTATCAGATCAGGTGTCTGAAGTCATGATCGTAAACGGAAAAGGATCAATCTTCACAGACCAAACCTTTCATGGAACAAAAATCGTTAAAGCAAAGGAGGCTGTTTCATGAGCAGCTTGTTTCAAACCTACGGACGCTGGGATATTAACATCAAAAAAGCAAAGGGAGCGTACGTTGAGGATCAAAACGGCAAAACATACCTCGATTTCATTCAGGGGATAGCAGTATCAAACTTAGGCCACTGCCATGAAGCGGTAACAGAAGCAGTCAAAAAACAGCTCGACAGCGTATGGCACGTTTCCAACCTGTTTCAAAACAGTCTCCAGGAGCAAGCGGCACAAAAGCTGGCGGAGCACAGTGCAGGAGATCTCGTCTTTTTCTGCAACAGCGGTGCGGAAGCGAATGAAGGCGCGATAAAGCTCGCCCGAAAAGCAACTGGAAAAACAAAAATCATCACTTTCCTGAAGTCTTTCCATGGCCGCACGTATGCAGGGATGGCTGCGACCGGTCAGGATAAAATCAAAACAGGCTTCGGCCCGATGCTTGAAGGCTTTCACTACCTTCCATACAATGATCCTTCTGCTTTTGAGGCTTTTGGGCAGGAAGGCGATATTGCCGCGGTGATGCTTGAAACAGTGCAGGGAGAAGGCGGGGTCAACCCGGCGAGCGCTGAATTTTTAACAGCTGTACAGTCGTTTTGCAAGGAAAAGAATGCCCTTTTGATCATTGATGAAATTCAGACTGGCATCGGACGGACAGGAAAGGGCTTCGCATACGAGCACTTCGGACTCTCACCGGATATCATCACAGTCGCAAAAGGATTGGGAAACGGCTTTCCGGTTGGCGCTGTCATCGGCAAGAAACAACTGGGAGAAGCATTTACCCCTGGTTCTCACGGAACAACCTTCGGAGGAAATATGCTGGCGATGGCTGCAGTGAATGCCACATTGCAAACTGTGTTTCAGCCTGACTTTCTGCAAGAGGCTAATGACAAAGGGTCATTTTTAAAAGAACAGCTCGAAGCTGAACTAAAGAGCCCTTTTGTCAAACAAATCCGCGGTAAAGGATTAATGCTTGGAATTGAGTGTGATGGCCCTGTTGCTGACATCATTACTGAATTGCAGACATTAGGCTTGCTTGTATTGCCGGCCGGCCCGAACGTCATTCGGCTGCTGCCGCCGCTCACCGTGACAAAGGTTGAAATGGCAGAAGCTGTCAGTAAGCTGAAACAGGCAATCGCACAGCATTCAGCAGTAAACCAGTAATTTTTTTTCGGTAAAAAAGCATAAAAATTCATTTTTATAATTAATTATTCATCAAGAGGTGGGCTGTTAGATGGAAGGTTATTTAGTGTTAGAAGATGGAACAGCGTTCAGCGGCGAGCTGGACGGTCATGAAAGCTGCACGGGAGAAGCTGTTTTTTTTACAGGAATGACAGGCTACCAGGAAGTGCTGACAGATCCATCGTACAAAGGGCAGATTATCGTATTTACCTACCCGCTGATCGGCAACTACGGCATTAATGAAAAGGATTTTGAAAGCAAAAAACCGCAAGTGAAAGCCGCGGTTGTTTACGAGGCGTGTGATCATTTTTCCCATCATGAAGCGGTATACAGCCTCAGGGAGTATTTGCAGAAATGGAACATCCCGCTGTTAACCCATGTTGATACGAGGGCTGTCGTGAAAAAAATCCGGGCAAACGGAACGATGGGAGCGACTGTCACAGTCTCTAAAGAAGCAGCTGAGATCGCCCTACAGCCTGAGAACGTGGCAGAGCAGGCATCCGCACAGAAAATCAGCACCCTAGGAGACGGAAATAAACATATCGCCCTCATCGATTTCGGCTATAAAAAGTCAATAGCATCATCACTCGTCAAACGAGGCTGCAAGGTCACCGTGGTGCCGTATCAGCAAATGGAATCTGTATACGACATAAAGCCGGACGGCATTGTGTTATCAAATGGGCCTGGAGACCCGAAAGCCATTCAGCCGTATTTAGGAAGGATCAAAAGCATCGTAAGCCGTTATCCGACTCTCGGCATTTGTCTCGGCCATCAGCTGATTGCGCTCGCGTTCGGAGGGAATACATTTAAGCTGCCATTCGGACACAGGGGCGCAAATCATCCGGTTATCGACCGTAAAACGAAACGTGTTTTCATGACAAGCCAAAATCACAGCTATGTGGTAGATGAACAGTCGATTAATGAAGAAGAGCTCACGATCAGGTTTCATCATGTCAATGATACGTCAGTTGAAGGGCTTTCCCATAAAAAACTGCCTGTCATGAGTGTTCAATTCCACCCGGAAGCCCATCCCGGACCAGCGGAAAGCGAATGGATTTTTGATGATTATTTAAAGAATGTGATACCAGCAAGGAGAGAGATCGCGCATGCCTAAAGACACCAGTATTTCAAGCATATTAGTAATCGGCTCAGGTCCGATCATCATCGGGCAGGCGGCGGAATTTGATTATTCAGGCACTCAAGGATGCATCGCGCTGAAGGAGGAGGGCTACCGGGTAATCCTTGTCAACAATAATCCGGCGACAATTATGACCGATGAAGCCTTTGCTGATGAAATTTATTTTGAACCGCTGACAGCAGAAAGCCTGACAGCCATCATTAAGAAAGAAGAGCCCGATGGACTTCTTGCCAATTTAGGGGGGCAGACCGCGCTGAATTTAGCAGTGGAACTTGAAGAAACGGGTGTTTTAAAAGAGCACGGCGTCAAACTTCTCGGTACATCTGTTGAGACGATACAAAAAGGAGAAGACCGGGAAAAATTCCGCTCGTTAATGAATGAATTGAACCAGCCGGTGCCAGAGAGTGAAATTGTTGATAACGAGGCTGACGCCCTGCGTTTTGCGGAATCCATCGGTTTTCCTGTCATCATTAGGCCCGCTTACACATTAGGCGGAAAGGGCGGCGGCATCGCTCCTGATAAAGCGGCCTTTACAGCCATGATCAAGCAGGCGCTACTAGCCAGTCCGATCAATCAATGCCTTGTTGAAAAAAGCATAGCCGGCTTTAAAGAAATCGAATATGAAGTGATGCGTGACAGCAATAATACCTGCATTACCGTGTGCAACATGGAGAACATCGATCCGGTCGGGGTGCATACAGGTGACTCCATCGTTGTGGCGCCGTCACAAACGTTAACAGATGAAGATTACCAAATGCTCCGGACGGCAAGTCTGACAATCATCTCAGCGCTTGATGTCGTAGGCGGCTGCAACATTCAATTCGCGCTTGATCCATTGAGCAAGCAATATTATGTCATTGAAGTCAATCCGCGGGTAAGCCGGTCATCTGCTCTCGCGTCTAAAGCAACCGGTTATCCGATTGCAAAGATGGCTGCGAAACTGGCGGTCGGATACATCCTTGACGAGCTGAAAAATCCGCTTACAGGATCGACTTACGCAAGCTTTGAACCAGCGCTGGACTATGTCATCGTCAAGTTTCCGCGCTGGCCGTTTGATAAATTCAAAAACACAGACCGCAAGCTCGGCACAAAAATGAAAGCCACCGGTGAAGTGATGGCGATTGAACGGAATTTAGAAGCAGCGATACAAAAAGCAGCGGCGTCACTTGAACTAAAAAATATCGGTACGCACCTCCCGGAACTCAGCGGTTTGTCGATTGAAGCGCTATGGGATTTGGCAGTCACTCCTGACGACCGCAGATTTTTCGTAGTCATGGAACTGCTTAGCCGCAGCGTGGCGATTGAGGACATTCATGCAAAAACAAAAATTGATCCGTTTTTCCTGCATACCTTTGCCAACATCATCACACTGGAAAACCGCCTGATGGAAGCGGGAAGCGAACTCTCTTTTGAATTATTGAAAAAAGCAAAGGAAAAGGGATTTTCAGACGCAATGATTGCCGCACTGATCGGCAAAACAGAAGAAGAGGTGCGCACGCTTCGCAAGGAGATGGGCATTACCCCTTCATTTAAAATCGTAGATACCTGCGCGGCTGAGTTTGATGCAAAAACAAACTACTTTTACTCCACATATTTCGGGGAGACCGATGGAGACATCAGCCGCAAAGAGAAAAAACGCGCGCTGATTATCGGATCAGGCCCGATTCGGATCGGCCAGGGCGTTGAATTTGATTACAGTGCTGTTCACGGTGTATTGACACTGCAAGAGCTTGGATTCGAGACGATCATGATTAACAATAACCCGGAAACGGTCAGCACTGACTATGAAATTGCGGACCGCCTGTATTTTGAACCGATGACCACGGAGCACATTTTAAATGTGGCGGAGCAGGAAAACATTGATTTTGCAATCGTGCAATTTGGCGGCCAAACCGCGATCAATGCTGCTGAAGCACTCGAAAAAGCCGGCATTACCCTTCTCGGCACATCATTTAAAACGCTCGACGTGTTAGAGGACCGGGATCAATTTTATCAGCTTCTTGATGAGCTTGGATTGAACCATGCAAAAGGAGAAATCGCTTATACAAAAGAGGAGGCCGTTGAAAAAGCAGATGAGATCGGCTATCCGGTGCTGATCCGCCCATCTTACGTCATTGGCGGAATGGGCATGATCATTGTTGACTCGCAAGCTCAGCTTTCTGAGCTGCTGAACGGTGAAGACAGCATGCCGTACCCGATATTAATTGATCAGTATGTATCTGGAAAGGAAGTCGAAATTGATTTGATTTCCGACGGTGAGGACGTCTTTATCCCGACCTATACTGAGCATATTGAACGGGCTGGTGTCCATTCGGGAGACAGCTTTGCCATTCTTCCTGGACCATCCATCACAAGCGTGCTGCAGCAGGGAATAAAAGATGCCGCGCAAAAAATTGCCCGAAAGCTTTCATTTAAAGGCATTATGAACATTCAATTTGTGATTGATAATGGAAACATTCTTGTTCTTGAAGTGAATCCGAGAGCGAGCCGCACAGTTCCCGTTGTGAGCAAAGTGATGGGGGTTCCGATGATTCCGCTTGCCACACGGCTGCTGGCGGGTGCGTCTTTAAAAGATGTAAACCCTTCAGTTCAAAATCATCATGGCGTTGCCGTGAAGTTCCCTGTATTTTCTTCTCATGCGATTCAGGATGTGGACGTTAAGCCGGGGCCGGAAATGAAATCGACAGGAGAAGGCATGTGTGTTGCATATGATGCCGACAGCGCCTTGAAAAAAATCTATACACGTGTCTGGAATCAAAAAGGAAGCATTTATTTGCAGAACGGGCCGGAAGATCTGCAAAAGCTAGCAGTAAACGCTGGTTTTACGGTTCATAAAGGAACATTTGCCTCGTGGATGGAACAGGAAGGAAAAGGGCTCCACATCAATTTGAGCGGCTCTGAAGAAGCGCGTAAAGAACGTTTGGAAGCGATGACGCACGGCATCCCAGTCTTTACAGAAGAAGAAACCGTGCGGGCGTTTTTACAAAGCGGTTCAGGCCATCCTCAGCCTGTATCTCTCAAAGACCTCTATAAAAAGGAAGTGGCATCATGCACACAGTGACGCAGACCAGTTTATACGGAAAAGACTTATTAACGTTAAAGGATCTTAATGAACAGGATATAAACGCATTGCTCGCAGAAGCCGGTGAACTGAAACAAAACAAAATCCAGCCTATTTTTCAAGGAAAAACCTTGGCGATGATTTTTGAAAAATCATCAACGCGGACCCGAGTTTCATTTGAAGCCGGCATGGCGCAGCTGGGCGGGAGCGCCCTCTTCTTAAGCCAGAAAGATCTGCAGCTGGGGCGCGGTGAAACTGTCGCTGATACGGCAAAAGTGCTGTCAGGCTATGTCGATGCCATTATGATCCGGACATTCGAGCATGAAAAGGTGGAGGAGCTTGCCAAAGAGGCTGACATTCCGGTCATCAACGGTCTTACTGATAAATACCATCCATGCCAGGCGCTGGCGGATCTTTTGACGATTAAGGAAATAAAAGGGAAGCTTAAAGGCGTGAAAGTCGCATACATCGGTGACGGAAATAATGTGGCGCACTCATTAATGATCGGCTGCGCGAAAATGGGCTGTGATATCTCGATCGCTTCGCCAAAGGGATACGAAGTGTTAGATGAGGCAGTTGAAGCGGCAACATCAGCTGCACTTCAATCCGGTGCTTCTATCACGCTGACGGCTGATCCGATTGAAGCTGTAAAAGACGCAGACGTGATTTATTCTGATGTGTTTACAAGCATGGGGCAGGAAGCGGAAGAGCAAGAGCGTCTCGCTGTCTTTGCGCCTTACCAGGTGAATGCGGCGCTTGTCAGCCATGCCAAGCCCGATTATACATTTTTACATTGCCTTCCCGCGCACCGTGAGGAAGAAGTGACAGCTGAGATTATAGACGGGCCGAATTCCGCAGTATTCCAGCAGGCGGAAAACCGTCTCCATGTGCAAAAAGCCCTGCTGAAGGCCATTTTATACAAAGGGTAGTAATCAAAAACTGCTGAGCCAGACTCAGCAGTTTTTTGATGGCAACATATTCACAGCCGCTTAGGCGCATACTACACGAAAAAGGAAAAGGAGGAAAAACAGTGGGACAGCAGCATCAATTCCGGCCGGGACAGAAAGCGCCCAATAATGGTGTCTACGTTGAAATCGGCGAGACGGGGAGCATGGTTAAAAACCCTCAAAAAATCCATCTGTCAGCAGGGGATATGTTTCCAGAAACATCAAATCACAATCGGCTATGGACATATAAAAGAAAGCCGTGAACACGAAAAAAACCCAAAACAATGAAATGTTTTGGGTTTTTGGCATTTTAATGCTGGCTTGCATTTTTGTTCATAGGCATGATTTCCGCTAAAACCATGATTAAGACATACAATACAACAGCGATTACTGATGATGTTTTGACATTATACGCAGCACTGTTCATGCTGGCAATCAAGTAGCATGCCATATGTGATAAAAGGAACGTCCAAATAAAAGCAATAATAAATCGCACGTTTCCACCTCGTCCTTCTCATTCTATTCTAGAAGCTATCATACCATACAAAAAGCGAAGGGGGAATCCAATTTTAGAAGAAAGTGAGGTGACAAAAGAGTCTGATTCGTCACATTTTAATGGTAAAATATAAAAAATCGCCAATCGGTATAATAGCCAAAACTGTAAAAGGCTAGGGCTTTACCTTATTCGTTTCTTTTCTTTTTACATAAGATAGCGTGAGATGAAGTGTGAAAGGAGGCGGGCAAGCGATGGGAATAACGGAAAGGTATTTTCAATTGGGAACGGAGCATAATGTCATTCATCTGCCCTATCGCCCGAACGGCTTCGGCATCTTTATCTTAGGGGACAGGACCCACTTTGTCGGGAATGATTCAAGCTTTTGGCTTCAGCATTACGGCAGAAATCAGCTTCTGAACATGCTGAGGAATGAAGGATATACCCTTTTTAACAGCAATTTGTTCGGAAGGCACTGGGGCGCGGAAAAAGCGGTCGCCTATGCCAAACAGCTGATACATTACGTGCTGAAGCAGGAAATACTCAATCCGAAGATTCATATTTTAGCAGAAGGCATGGGTGCTCTCGTGGCCGATGAACTGCTTCGTTTTTCCCCGGATCATATCCGCTCAGCCGCAATGTTGAATCCTTGTCTCGATCTTCATGCACATTATGAATCAGAGAAAGAGAATAAATTTTTCTATAAACAATTTGTAAAAGAGATAGCGGAAAGCTACGGCATTTTTGAAAAAGAAGCGGAAGCGCTCCGTTACAAAACAATTGAAAGCTATTCAAGCCGTGTGCCGGTTCATATATGGCAGCGGATGACCGGAGCTCCCTATCCATACAGCGTACATGCGGAGGTATTCAAGGAAAAACAACAAAGGCAAGGGTCACCGGTAGATATGACATTTCACTTATTTGAGCATCCAAGCAGAATTTATGCATCAATTTGTAAATTCTTTCACAGTCATGAAAAAGAGTTATAGAGAATACAATAACAGCAGCCTTCTCTTTTGCGGAGGCTGTTTTGTTTTGGAAATGAGAAACCGGAAGGGCGGCAGATGCAATGGAATCAACACTGATTGTAGGTGCGGACGAATTTTTCGGCCTTTCATTATGCGAGCGAATGATGGAAGAAGGCATACATGTTGACGTTATTCTGGCGGAAACAGAAGATGAAATGAGGCAAATGTACTTAGAAGAAAGACTCATGTGGCTTGGGAGAAATGAACTCTTTCGCCAGCTTGAGCACATTGGGGAGCGAAAATATGATACAATTTGTATCCAGTTCGGCGGTTTGCCCTTAGACCGATATGATTCCCCCTATGTATTGGTATATGAACAAGATCGAACAGAATGGGAAAAAATCAAAAAGACAGGTTCAGAAAAAGCGGTGATCCTGCCGAAAATGTATGGGCCGTGGAAAGAAGACACCGGGGAAGACGGCTTTTACACAGACGATGTGGCAGACGAACTGCTGAGGTTTCTGCTTGAACCAAGCCGTGATAAAAACAATAATCAGATTTTTAATTTGCAAGTCACACAAAAAACCTCGAAAGAAGAAGCAAAAACAAAAATTATCGAGTGGAAAAGACAATTTTCATCAATTTTCGACAAATATTAAGAAAAACCTTCCATGTTTCGAGGTTTCTAGATACAATAAACGTATAAAAATAATACATGTTATAGCTTGTCAAAAGGAGTTGAACATGACTTGATCACAAGGCTTGTCATGATCTTTTCTGTCCTCCTTTTATTGAGCGGATGTGGACAAACTCCGTTTAAAGGAAAAATTGAGAAGGTCGGCATGCTCTTTCCTGATACGATTAATGACCTCGTATGGGGCACAAAAGGGTACAAAGGATTACTGAATATTCAATCAAAATACAATGTGGACGTCTACTATAAAGAAGGCGTTAAAACAGATGAAGATATTATAAATGCGATTGAGGATTTTCATAAGCGGGGCGTCAATCTTCTCTACGGCCATGGAAGTGAATATGCAGAGGTATTTAACTTAGTCAGCGAAGATTATCCGGATATGGAATTTGTCATTTCTAATGCGAAAGCGAAAGGTGATAATGTGACGAGTGTCCATTTCAGCGGAGAAGCAATGGGCTTTTTTGGGGGAATGACAGCTGCCCATATGTCGAAAACAAATCAGGTCGGTGTAATTGCTTCCTTTACGTGGCAGCCGGAGGTTGACGGCTTTATCAAAGGGGCCAAATATGAAAATCCTGATATAGAAGTAAACACGAAATATACGGATCATTGGGATGATGATTCGACAGCAGTAAAGCTTTATCAGAAAATGAAGAACGAAGGCGCGGATGTTGTGTATCCTGCTGGAGACGGGTATAATGTTCCTGTCATTCAACAAATCAAAAAAGACGGCCTTTATGCCATCGGTTATGTCACAGATCAATCAGACCTTGGCGAGAATACCGTATTAACCAGCACGGTGCAAAATGTGGACAAGGCCTATGAAATCATCGCTGAGCAATTCAACAAAGGCACCCTTGAAGGCGGCGATCATTACTACGACCTGAAAACGGGAGTTGTTGAAATGGGAACATTCAGTCCGCTTGTCGATAAAGACTTTCAGCAGAGAATCGCCAAGCTGATCAAAACCTATAACAAAACAGGTGAACTGCCAAAAAATGAGTAATGGAGTGACTTCACATGCAGCACGAAAAATCAATGGAATTCTTGCAAATTGCCATGAAATATCTGCCTGAAGCGAAAGAGCAGCTTGAGAAATCGGGCATTGAGCTGTCCATGGAGGCCATCCAGCCGTTTATGAATCTATTCACAACGGTGATGGCGGAAGCGTATGAGCTCGGCAAATCTGACGCAAAATCTGAAACCGAATAAGAAGAAGCCACTTTTTGAAAGTGGCTTTTCACATGATTTTCTTTTTAATAGCGGAAATCATCGGTGCAAGCTCCTTTAAAGCGGGCTTGATTTGATCAAGAGAGTTCATAATTGATCCGATTTGATCCATAATATGCATGTAATTAATCGTTTCTTCTTCGTTTGGCTGGGAAACCTCCTCTTGCTGTTCTTCCTTCTCTGCTGTTTGCTTTGCGGAATCGCCGAACATCATCCTTGAGAACACATCCAACTGCATACGCCTCCTTTCTATATACCATACTCTATGAGTAAGATGAACTGATAGTTTAGACGAATATATTGCCATGTGAAAAAAAATAGGATAGAATTAGTACCTGATACTAATAATTGATCTCAACCAGATTGATCTTCTAAATTTACGATATAAAGGAGTCTTCCCTAATGAAAGCTGGAATACTTGGTGTTGGACGTTACATTCCTGAGAAGGTTTTAACAAATCACGATCTTGAAAAGATGGTTGAAACTTCTGATGAGTGGATTCGTACCAGAACAGGAATAGAAGAAAGAAGAATTGCCGCGGATGATGTGTATTCATCACATATGGCAGTTGCAGCAGCGAAAAATGCGCTGGAACAAGCTGAAGTGGCTGCTGAGGACCTGGATATGATCCTGGTTGCAACTGTTACACCTGATCAATCATTTCCTACGGTCTCTTGTATGATTCAAGAACAGCTCGGCGCGAAGAAAGCGTGTGCTATGGATATCAGCGCGGCTTGCGCGGGCTTCATGTATGGGGTTGTAACCGGCAAACAATTTATTGAATCCGGAACCTACAAGCATGTTCTTGTTGTCGGTGTAGAAAAGCTCTCAAGCATTACAGACTGGGAAGACCGCAATACAGCCGTTCTGTTTGGAGACGGAGCAGGTGCTGCGGTAGTCGGGCCAGTCAGCGATGACAGAGGAATCCTTTCATTTGAACTAGGGGCAGACGGCACAGGCGGTCAGCACTTGTATCTAAATGAAAAAGGTCATACAATCATGAATGGACGAGAAGTTTTCAAATTTGCAGTCCGCCAAATGGGAGAATCATGTGTAAATGTTATTGAAAAAGCCGGTCTCTCAAAAGAGGATGTCGACTTTTTGATTCCGCATCAAGCGAACATCCGCATCATGGAAGCCGCTCGCGAACGTTTAGAGCTTCCTGTCGAAAAGATGTCTAAAACCGTTCATAAATATGGAAATACTTCTGCCGCATCCATTCCGATTTCTCTTGTAGAAGAATTGGAAGCCGGTAAAATCAAAGACGGCGATGTGGTCGTTATGGTAGGTTTCGGCGGAGGATTAACATGGGGCGCCATTGCAATCCGCTGGGGCCGATAAAAAAAGGTGAGGTGCACACAAGATGAGTAAAAAAAGAGTAGTTGTTACAGGACTTGGAGCATTATCTCCGCTTGGCAACGATGTCGATACAAGTTGGAATAACGCAATCAACGGTGTGTCCGGAATCGGTCCGATCACTCGTGTTGATGCTGAAGAATATCCGGCAAAAGTAGCTGCTGAATTAAAAGACTTCAATGTTGAAGATTATATGGATAAAAAAGAAGCCAGAAAAATGGACCGCTTTACACAATATGCGGTTGTAGCTGCCAAAATGGCAGTTGAAGATGCAGATCTTAACATTACCGATGAGATCGCGCCGAGAGTCGGTGTTTGGGTAGGCTCCGGAATTGGAGGACTTGAAACACTTGAGTCTCAATTTGAAATCTTCTTAACAAAAGGCCCAAGACGCGTAAGCCCGTTTTTTGTGCCAATGATGATTCCTGATATGGCGACCGGCCAGATTTCTATTGCTTTAGGAGCAAAAGGGGTTAACTCTTGTACGGTTACAGCATGTGCTACAGGAACGAACTCCATCGGTGACGCGTTTAAAGTCATTCAGCGCGGCGATGCAGATGTTATGGTTACAGGCGGAACAGAGGCCCCACTGACAAGAATGTCATTCGCGGGCTTCAGCGCCAACAAAGCGCTGTCTACGAATCCAGATCCGAAAACAGCAAGCCGCCCGTTTGATAAAAACCGTGATGGCTTTGTCATGGGTGAAGGTGCAGGAATTATCGTTCTTGAAGAACTTGAGCACGCTCTGGCCCGCGGCGCTAAGATTTACGGCGAAATTGTCGGCTACGGCTCAACGGGAGACGCTTATCACATCACAGCGCCGGCACAAGATGGTGAAGGCGGAGCAAGAGCGATGCAAGAAGCCATTAAAGATGCTGGCATTGCGCCTGAAGACATCGATTATATTAATGCTCACGGAACAAGCACGTATTACAACGACAAATACGAAACAATGGCGATTAAAACCGTTTTCGGCGAGCATGCGCATAAACTTGCGGTAAGCTCTACAAAATCGATGACAGGCCATCTCTTAGGAGCGGCTGGCGGTATTGAAGCGATTTTCTCTATCCTTGCCATTAAAGAAGGCGTGATTCCGCCGACAATTAATATTCAAACACCTGACGAAGAATGCGATTTAGATTATGTGCCTGATGAAGCCCGCAGACAGGATCTCAATTATGTCCTCAGCAACTCATTGGGATTCGGAGGACACAACGCAACATTAATCTTTAAGAAATACCAATCATAATTAAGCCAAGCCGGCTGCCCTTAAAGGGTAGCCGGTTTTTTTATGTGCGCATAGGATAAAAAGAGGAGGCGATCACATGAGTGTGGAACAAACATATAGCTGGCTCAGAAAGGCTGGTTCAATAGATGATTTGGCGGATTACATTGTTCCGCTTTTTTCAGGTGTGGAAAAAAAGAATTGGAAAGGCATTTTGGGGCATCTTCAGCATCATGGGATGTTTAAAAACATAAAGGAGGGGATTCATACGGGTTCAGTGATGAAAGAAAAAGGGGTTTACGAGCATATTCAAAAGGAAGAACAGTACCTGAAAAACAAATGGCAAGGTCCTGATGTACCGATTGTTCCGCTGCCTGTTGATGAACGAAACAGAAGAATTCGTTTAGAATTCGGATCAAAATCTGGACTCGCCTTTCAAGACAAAATGTTCCTCTTTCTCTCGTCAGATTTGGATTTTGCATCGGTATCAGCCCTGATGACACATGAATATCATCACGTTTGCCGGTTAGATCATCTGACAAAAGAGGAAAAGGATGTCACATTACTTGATACAATCATCATGGAAGGGCTTGCAGAATATGCTGTTTATGAGAGGTTCGGCCGAAGTCAAACGGCTGAATGGACGTCTTGGTATACCCCGGAGCAGCTACAGGCTTTGTATGAAAAAAAGATTGCCCCCTATCAGGATATCAAACGGGATAACCGGTTATTCTCCCAGCTGTTATTCGGCAAAGGATATCAGCCAAAAATGCTTGGATACGCAGTCGGATTCAATATTGTAAAAAAATATTTAATAGCCAACAAAGCAAACACAGCAGATGGGCTGTCCATTCCTGCAGAAGCCTTTTTGAGTGCAGCGCTTTAAAAGAATAAAATAATGGAATTTCATTAATATTATTACATTTATCCTAAAAAATTCTTGATTTTGCAAAATGATTGTAATAATATACAACTATAAAATTTTTCGATAATTCAATATTATTTATTATTTCTGAATAAAGGGATTGCTTTCTCTTGAAAACGTTTGGAAACAAGAGGGGGAAGGGGAGCTAGCATGAGCACACTTTTAGAAGTGAATAATTTAAAGACTTATTTTTTTAGAAAAAAGGAGCCGATCCCTGCGGTAGACGGAGTCGATTTTCACATTAGCAAAGGCGAAACCGTCGCGCTTGTAGGTGAATCGGGCTCCGGAAAAAGCATTACTTCGTTATCAATTATGGGCCTTGTCCAAAGCTCAGGCGGAAAAATCATGGACGGCTCTATTAAACTCGAAGACAAAGACCTCACCTCATTCACTGAAAACGACTATTGCAAAATCCGCGGAAATGAAGTATCCATGATCTTTCAGGAACCAATGACCTCCCTTAATCCGGTGTTGACAATCGGAGAACAAATTACCGAAGTGCTGATTTACCATAAAAATATGAAGAAAAAGGAAGCTCATCAAAGAGCTGTTGAACTCTTGCAGATGGTCGGTTTCTCCCGGGCCGAGCAAATCATGAAGGAATACCCGCACAGGCTGTCCGGCGGGATGAGACAGAGGGTGATGATTGCTATCGCACTCAGCTGTAACCCTAAACTGCTCATTGCCGATGAACCGACAACAGCGCTGGATGTGACCATACAAGCCCAAGTTCTGGAGCTCATGAAAGATCTCTGTCAGAAGTTCAATACTTCGATTCTTCTGATCACACACGACTTAGGTGTCGTGTCGGAAGCAGCCGACAGAGTGATTGTCATGTACTGCGGACAAGTCGTAGAAAACGCCACCGTTGACGACTTATTTTTAGAACCGCTGCATCCTTACACAGCAGGCCTGCTTACATCGATTCCAGTCATAGATGGAGAGATTGATAAATTAAATGCGATTAAAGGCAGCGTGCCGACACCAGATAATCTGCCGCCGGGGTGCCGTTTTGCCCCAAGGTGTCCGAAAGCCATGGATAAATGCTGGACACATCAGCCTTCGCTTTTAACACACAAAAGCGGAAGAACGGTGAGATGCTTTTTATATGAGGAAGAGGGTGCCGAACAATCATGACAGCAGCAAATCAAGAAACAATCTTAGAGCTTCGTGACGTGAAAAAATACTTCCCGATCCGCTCAGGCCTTTTTCAAAGAAAAGTCGGCGATGTAAAAGCGGTAGACGGTGTTTCATTTTCGTTACAAAAAGGAGAGACACTCGGAATTGTTGGAGAATCGGGCTGCGGAAAATCAACTGCCGGCAGAACGATGATCAGGCTGTACAAACCGACAGAAGGCCAAATCCTTTTTAAAGGGCAGGATATCTCCAACCTGTCAGAAGAGAAGCTGCGGAAAAGTGTCCGCAAAAATATTCAAATGGTTTTCCAAGACCCATTTGCCTCTTTAAACCCAAGAAAGACGCTGCGTTCTATCATTAAGGAACCATTTAATACGCATCACATGTATACGATGCGTGAACGAAACGAAAAAGTCGAAGAACTGCTTGCAAGAGTAGGGCTTCACCCGTCGTTTGCCAGCCGTTATCCCCATGAATTTTCAGGCGGTCAGCGACAGCGGATCGGCATCGCCAGAGCGCTCACGTTAAACCCCGAGCTGATTATTGCCGACGAGCCGGTTTCTGCACTTGATGTATCCATTCAGGCCCAAGTGATTAACTTAATGGAAGAATTGCAGGAAGAATTTAATCTTACCTATCTATTTATCTCTCATGATCTAAGTGTCGTCCGCCATATCAGCGACAGAGTCGGGGTCATGTATCTTGGCAAAATGATGGAACTGACCGGCAAGCATGAGCTTTACAATAATCCGCTTCATCCTTACACCCAAGCACTTCTCTCGTCCGTTCCGGTTACCAGAAGAAAAGGATCTGTCAAACGTGAACGCATCGTCCTGAAGGGAGAACTGCCAAGTCCGGCCAATCCGCCAAAAGGCTGCGTTTTCCACACAAGATGTCCTGTTGCAAAACCGATATGCAAGGAACAAACACCAGAATTCAAAGAAGCTGCTCCCAGCCATTTTGTGGCTTGTCACCTTTATAGCTAAAGTTGCCGCACCGCTTTGAGAGGGGGTATGCACACTACATAAACAACAGCTGAGAAGCACGAACATTTCAAGAGGGGGAATATTAAATGAAAAGACGGAAAACCGCACTGATGATGCTAAGTGTATTGATGGTTATGGCCATCTTTTTATCGGCCTGCTCAGGATCAAAGTCGAGCAGCAGCGAGAAAAAACCAGCAGGCAAACCGCAGCAAGGCGGGGATTTGGTTATTGGTTCAACTGGGGAGCCAACTTTGTTTAATCCACTCTATTCTACAGATGTTTCCAGTTCGGATATTGAAGGGATGATCTATAGTACTTTATTAGAAACAGATGAAAAATTAAATGTAAAGCCTGCTTTGGCTGAGAAAGTAACAGAATCCAAAGATGGCCTGACTTATGATGTCAAAATTAGAAAAGGTGTAAAATTTCATGACGGAAAAGAACTTACAGCGGATGACGTTGTTTTCACTTATAGCATACCTTTAAATAAGGACTATAATGGTGAACGCGGCTCGGGTTTTGAATCATTAAAATCTGTTACAAAGAAAGGTGATTATGAAGTTGAATTCAAATTAAAGAAAAAGGATGCGTATTTTTACAATGTTGTTTTAGATAGTTACGGTATCCTGCCTAAACACATTTTAGGGAAAGTGCCAGTTGCAGATTTAGGCGAAAATGAATTTAATAGAAAGAATCCGATTGGTTCAGGCCCATTCAAATTTGTAGAATGGAAAAAAGGTGATTATGTAAAACTTGAAGCCAATGATGACTATTATGGCGGAAGACCGTATTTAGATACAGTAACAGTAAAAACAATTCCGGATTCAAATGCAGCTGTAGCCCAGTTAAAGGCTGGAGATATTGATTTCTTTGTTGTTCCGGGTACTGATTTCGAGACAGTCAAGACATTTGATAATGTGCAAGTTAAATCAGATCTTGGTTTGAACTACAGCTATATTGGTTGGAATGAGAAAAATGAATTATTTAAAGACAAAAAAGTCCGCCAAGCTCTTACACATGCACTTGATCGAAAAGCAATGGTGGATCAGGTATTAAACGGTGATGGTGAAGTAGCAAACGTTCCTGAAAGTCCGCTTTCTTGGAACTATCCGAAAGGTGATATACCTACATTTGATTACAATCCTAAAAAGGCTAAAAAGCTCTTGAAAGAAGCAGGATGGAAGGATACAGATGGAGACGGCTACCTTGATAAGGACGGAAAGAAATTCTCATTTACAATTAAAACGAACCAGGGTAATAAAATTCGGGAGGATTTAGCAGTTGTCGTTCAGCAACAGCTTAAAGAAGTAGGAATTGAAGCAAAGCCTCAAATTGTTGAATTTAGCGCTCTTATTGAACAAACAAGTTCACCAAATTGGGATTATGATGCTTTACTGCTTGGTTGGAGCTTGGCTACATTCCCAGATCAATTTTCGATTTTCCACTCCAGTCAATCTAAGAACGGACTAAACAACATATGGTATAAGAATCCTAAAGTCGATAAACTTTTGGAAGAAGCTAAATCTATTACAGACAGAAAAGAATATCAGAAAAAATACGAAGAAATCTATAAATTGATTGCAGAGGATCAGCCTTATTCATTCTTATTTTATTACAATTATCATAGGGCAATCCCGGCAAACATGCACGGCTATGTATTCCATCCAAAGAATGACTTGTATCATATTGAAAAATGGTGGCTTGAACAATAATAATGAAATCCCTAGAGAGGTGAGGATCCAGTATCCTTTCCTCTTTATCCTATTTTAGAAAAGGGGACAAGAATATGGTTACATATATTGTTCGTCGAACATTAATGTCTCTGCCAATTCTTTTGGGCATTACAATTTTATCATTTGCAATCATGAAAGCGGCGCCGGGTGACCCGATGTCACTAATGATGGACCCGACAATAAGTCAAGCTGACAGAGCGAAATTTATTGAGAAGTATGGACTCAATGACCCAGAACCTGTTCAATACTTAAAATGGCTTGGCAATATGCTCCAAGGCGACTTTGGGACATCTATTGTGAAAAAGGGTACACCAGTTTCTGATCTAATCCTTTCACGTTTGCCGAATACCCTGGTGCTTATGGTTTTTTCAACTCTTGTTGCTCTTCTGATTTCAATTCCTTTCGGAGTTCTTTCCGCGAAACGCCCTTATTCTAAACTTGACTATGGGATAACTGTCACATCATTTTTAGGGCTGGCCATACCAAACTTCTGGTTCGGATTAATTCTTATTATGGTTCTTTCCGTAAATCTCGGCTGGTTTCCTACGGGGGGTGTCAGCACTTTAAACGCTGACTTTAGCATTTTTGACAGGCTCCATCATTTAATTCTGCCTGCATTTGTTTTAGCAACTGCTGATATGGCCGGTATTACTCGATATACACGTTCAAGTATGCTCGATGTATTGAAGCAGGATTATATAAGAACAGCCCGAGCAAAAGGATTTAAAGAAAATAAAGTGATTTTCAAACATGGTTTGAGAAATGGTCTTCTGCCTGTTATTACAATTTTCGGATTAATGATTCCATCATTTATTGGTGGTGCTGTCGTAGTTGAACAGATTTTCACTTGGCCGGGATTAGGGAAGTTATTTATTGATTCGGCATTCTCTCGAGATTATCCGGTTATTATGGCCATGACTGTTATTTCTGCTGTTTTGGTTGTTTTGGGGAACTTGATTGCGGATATTTTGTATGCATTAGTTGATCCGCGTATTGAATATTAAAAGGGGGAGACGCATATGGCACAACCAAACACTGTAGCTCCCTCTAATGAGGTAAAGCTAAAAGAAAATATTAGAAAAAAACCAGAAACAATGACTAGGATCTTTTTTGAAAAGTTCTTCAAAAATAAACTTGCAGTTGTTGGAGGTATCATTTTAACAGTTATCATTTTAATGGCAGTCTTTGCCCCTTTTATTGCGCCTTACTCGCCTGAGAGTCAATCTCTTTTAAATAAACTGAAGCCGCCAAGTCCTAAAAATCTAATGGGGACAGATAAGTTTGGGCGCGATATATTTACAAGGGTATTGTACGGGGCTCGTGTGTCTCTATTGGTCGGTTTTGTTTCAGTAATTGGTGCCATCACTATAGGCACCGTTGTTGGTGCCTTAGCAGGATATTTTAAAGGGATAGTAGATGCTGTATTAATGAGGGCTGTTGATGTAGTCTTATCAATTCCGGATATTTTTCTGCTTATTACCTTAGTGACAATTTTTCAACCGGGAATGGATAAGTTAATTTTAATTTTTTCTTTGACGGGCTGGACTACAACAGCGAGGCTAGTCAGAAGCGAGTTTCTGTCATTAAGGTCAAGAGAATTTGTTTTAGCTGCTAAAACAATCGGCACCAAAAATTATAAAATTATTTTTTCGCATATTTTACCGAATTGTATTGGGCCCATTATTGTCTCGGCTACTTTGAAAGTAGGCAGTGTCATTTTAGCTGAATCAACTTTAAGCTACTTAGGCTTTGGTATTCAGCCTCCGATCGCAAGCTGGGGAAATATGCTTCAGGATGCTCAAAACTTTACATTAATGATTCAAGCATGGTGGTACCCATTATTTCCCGGGCTATTTATTTTAATGACCGTTTTATGCTTCAACTTTGTCGGTGATGGCCTGCGGGATGCACTGGATCCGAAAAATATTAAATAAAAATGAAAATAATATTTGTTACAAAACATAACGAAATCAGAAGAAAAGCAGATCTCTTTTTTGTCAGAAAATATACAAAGAGATCTGCTTTTTGTGATTTTTACATAAACCCAGTGATTCCAGATTTCCTCAATCTCTTTGGAATAATTTCTCTGTCCCTTGCCTATACTGTGGACAACAGTTTTTATAAAAGTGAGGGGTTAGAGATGTTATTTCTTCATGATGTGTGGGTCAATTGGTTTGAAGGGGAAGAAAATGGCTACAATGTATGCCACTTTCACGAATGGCGCAAGGAAGATACGGTTGAGCTTTTGGATCAGGTGCCGCTGTTAAGGGTGCCGTCGGTACTGTTTCATTACATAGAAAACGATCTGTCTGAGCTTCCGAAAGGTTTGCTTGAAGACGTACATCAGAAATCGTACATTCGAAAAAATCACGAGCGGACAAAGCTTGAGTATTGTTTTGTTGTAACAGACGGAATTGGCATTTTGGCTGTCGACACGATTGGCTACACGATCCCTGTCAGAAAAAGCCGTCTGATCCCAAGGCAGGAGCAGCTCGTTTATGAAATGGTAAAGGATGTAGAGCCTGAAACATATGAATTTGAATCAAAGAAGCTGGAATCCTCTAAAGAATATCACATCTTATCATTGGCACCAGAACATGTCAGAGGATTGACAAGAAAAGAACGGCAAATCAAGCAGCTGATGTTTATGGCGCTTGACCAGTTAAAAGGGCTGAAAAATCGCGCTGAAATCGGCTACTGGTACACTGAGTGGAACCCGCATATGTATGAACAAATCAAACGGATGAGCTTTGAAGAGATTTGGGACATGCTGTATAACGAAACAATTGAAGGCTGGTCGGACAAGCACCTGGCTTTTTGCGAAAACCTGATAAAAGGACAGCCTTTTTTCGAAAAGCTATGGGAAATGGAAAACGAATCAAAGGTAAACTGAAAAAAACCGCTCTTTACGGGACTGACCCCATAAGA
>NZ_JALAMO010000030.1:2500-4778 GCF_026790065.1 Bacillus sp. N13C7
TTGGGAGATGGTCCTCCCGGATTCCGACGGAATTTCACGTGTTCCGCCGTACTCAGGATCCACTCAGGAGAGAACGAAGTTTTGACTACAGGGCTGTTACCTCCTATGGCGGGCCTTTCCAGACCTCTTCATCTACCTCGTTCTTTTGTAACTCCGTACAGAGTGTCCTACAACCCCAAGAGGCAAGCCTCTTGGTTTGGGCTAATCCCGTTTCGCTCGCCGCTACTCAGGGAATCGCATTTGCTTTCTCTTCCTCCGGGTACTTAGATGTTTCAGTTCCCCGGGTCTGCCTTCTCATATCCTATGAATTCAGATATGGATACCACTCCATTACGAGTGGTGGGTTTCCCCATTCGGAAATCTCCGGATCAAAGCTTGCTTACAGCTCCCCGAAGCATATCGGTGTTCGTCCCGTCCTTCATCGGCTCCTAGTGCCAAGGCATCCACCGTGCGCCCTTTCTAACTTAACCGTTAAAAAGAATCACTATGTGATATCTTGTCTTACTAATTGAATGTGATGTCTACTGTTATCTAGTTTTCAAAGAACACGTTTCGAAGGAATGATCCTTCAAAACTAAACAAGACAGGGAACGTTCTGTTTATAAGACCCAAGGTCTTATATTCCGTATATATCCTTAGAAAGGAGGTGATCCAGCCGCACCTTCCGATACGGCTACCTTGTTACGACTTCACCCCAATCATCTGTCCCACCTTCGGCGGCTGGCTCCTAAAAGGTTACCTCACCGACTTCGGGTGTTACAAACTCTCGTGGTGTGACGGGCGGTGTGTACAAGGCCCGGGAACGTATTCACCGCGGCATGCTGATCCGCGATTACTAGCGATTCCAGCTTCACGCAGTCGAGTTGCAGACTGCGATCCGAACTGAGAACAGATTTGTGGGATTGGCTTAACCTCGCGGTTTCGCTGCCCTTTGTTCTGTCCATTGTAGCACGTGTGTAGCCCAGGTCATAAGGGGCATGATGATTTGACGTCATCCCCACCTTCCTCCGGTTTGTCACCGGCAGTCACCTTAGAGTGCCCAACTGAATGCTGGCAACTAAGATCAAGGGTTGCGCTCGTTGCGGGACTTAACCCAACATCTCACGACACGAGCTGACGACAACCATGCACCACCTGTCACTCTGCCCCCGAAGGGGACGTCCTATCTCTAGGATTGTCAGAGGATGTCAAGACCTGGTAAGGTTCTTCGCGTTGCTTCGAATTAAACCACATGCTCCACCGCTTGTGCGGGCCCCCGTCAATTCCTTTGAGTTTCAGTCTTGCGACCGTACTCCCCAGGCGGAGTGCTTAATGCGTTAGCTGCAGCACTAAGGGGCGGAAACCCCCTAACACTTAGCACTCATCGTTTACGGCGTGGACTACCAGGGTATCTAATCCTGTTCGCTCCCCACGCTTTCGCTCCTCAGCGTCAGTTACAGACCAGAGAGTCGCCTTCGCCACTGGTGTTCCTCCACATCTCTACGCATTTCACCGCTACACGTGGAATTCCACTCTCCTCTTCTGCACTCAAGTTCCCCAGTTTCCAATGACCCTCCCCGGTTGAGCCGGGGGCTTTCACATCAGACTTAAGAAACCGCCTGCGAGCCCTTTACGCCCAATAATTCCGGACAACGCTTGCCACCTACGTATTACCGCGGCTGCTGGCACGTAGTTAGCCGTGGCTTTCTGGTTAGGTACCGTCAAGGTACCGCCCTATTCGAACGGTACTTGTTCTTCCCTAACAACAGAGCTTTACGATCCGAAAACCTTCATCACTCACGCGGCGTTGCTCCGTCAGACTTTCGTCCATTGCGGAAGATTCCCTACTGCTGCCTCCCGTAGGAGTCTGGGCCGTGTCTCAGTCCCAGTGTGGCCGATCACCCTCTCAGGTCGGCTACGCATCGTTGCCTTGGTGAGCCATTACCTCACCAACTAGCTAATGCGCCGCGGGTCCATCTGTAAGTGGTAGCCGAAGCCACCTTTTATGTTTGAACCATGCGGTTCAAACAAGCATCCGGTATTAGCCCCGGTTTCCCGGAGTTATCCCAGTCTTACAGGCAGGTTACCCACGTGTTACTCACCCGTCCGCCGCTAACATCAGGGAGCAAGCTCCCATCTGTCCGCTCGACTTGCATGTATTAGGCACGCCGCCAGCGTTCGTCCTGAGCCAGGATCAAACTCTCCGATAAAGTAGTTTGACTGACTACGCACATCGCTGTGCGATTTATAAAAAATGAATTAACAGGTACGTTTTGTCTTGTTTAGTTTTCAAAGATCA
>NZ_JALAMO010000031.1 GCF_026790065.1 Bacillus sp. N13C7
GGCGCTGATCGAGCATCATGATGCACTCCGCATGGTTTACCGTGAGGGAACGAAAGAAGTCGTTCAATACAACAGAGGACTTGAGGCTGCTTCAGCCCAATTGGAGATCATCCAGATTGAGGGCCAAGCGATAGATCATGAAGACCGCATAGAGAGAGAAGCGGAACGGCTGCAAAGCAGCATCGACTTGCAGAAAGGCGGCTTGTTAAAAGCTGGATTGTTCCAAGCGGAGGACGGAGACCACTTGCTTCTTGCTATTCACCACTTAGTGGTTGACGGCGTGTCGTGGCGGATTTTACTGGAGGATTTCGCCGCGGTTTATACACAGCTTGAGCAAGGCAACGAACCGGTTCTGCCGCATAAAACTCATTCATTTGCGGAGTATGCAGAGAGATTGCAAGACTTCGCAAACTCCAAGGCCTTTTTGAGAGAAAAAGAGTATTGGAGACAGCTTGAAGAACAGACTGTCGCGGTAAAGCTTCCGAAAGATCGCGAATCTGATGATCAGCGAATGAAACATACAAAGACAATCGAATTTTCGCTGACTGCTGAAGAGACAGAACAGCTTACCACAAAGGTGCATGAGGCATACCACACAGAAATGAATGATATTTTGCTGACTGCATTCGGATTGGCGATGAAGGAGTGGACAGGTCAGGATCGAGTAAGTGTTCATTTAGAGGGGCATGGACGTGAAGAAATCATAGAAGGCCTGACCATTTCCCGTACAGTCGGCTGGTTTACAAGTATGTACCCGATGGTGCTCGATATGAAGCATGCGGACGATCTGGGCTACCAGCTGAAGCAAATGAAAGAAGATATCCGACATGTACCAAATAAGGGAGTCGGATACGGCATTCTTCGCTATCTGACGGCGCCGGAACATAAAGAAGATATGGCGTTCTCGATTCAGCCGGATGTCAGCTTCAACTATTTAGGACAGTTCGATGACATGTCGGATGCAGGCTTGTTCACGAGATCAGAGCTGCCGTCAGGACAGTCATTAAGCCCGGAAACAGAAAAACCGAACGCACTGGATGTTGTCGGATATATCGAAAACGGAAAACTGACGATGTCTCTGGCCTATCATTCTCTTGAATTTCATGAAAAAACGATAAAGACATTCAGCGATAGCTTTAAAGCTCATCTTCTCAGAATCATTGAACATTGCCTATCTCAAGATGGAACGGAACTGACGCCGAGTGACCTTGGAGACGACGATTTGACGCTGGATGAGCTGGATAAATTAATGGAAATTTTCTAATAGAGGTGGCATATGAGCAAAAAAACGATTCAAAAGGTGTACGCACTGACACCGATGCAGGAGGGAATGCTGTATCATGCGATGCTTGATCCGCATTCTTCCTCATACTTCACACAATTAGAGCTTGGGATTCACGGCGCTTTTAATCTTGAAATCTTTGAGAAAAGCGTCAATGAACTGATTCGGTCATACGATATTCTCCGTACGGTATTTGTGCACCAGCAGCTGCAAAAACCGCGTCAGGTTGTATTAGCGGAACGCAAAACAAAGGTGCATTATGAGGATATCAGTCATGCAGACCGAGACCGCCAGAAAGAGCACATTGAGCGTTACAAACAAGACGTGCAGCGCCAAGGCTTTAACCTGGCAAAGGACATGTTGTTCAAGGTGGCGGTATTCCGCCTAGCTGCAGATCAGCTGTATCTTGTCTGGAGCAATCACCATATTATGATGGACGGCTGGAGCATGGGTGTCCTCATGAAAAGCCTGTTCCAAAACTACGAAGCGCTCAGAGCCGGCCGGACACCTGCAAACGGCCAGGGCAAGCCATATTCCGACTACATCAAGTGGCTTGGAAAACAGGACAATGAAGAAGCGGAGAGCTACTGGAGCGAACGCTTGGCGGGTTTTGAACAGCCGAGTGTGCTCCCGGGCCGCCTGCCTGAGAAAAAAGATGAATACGTCAATAAAGAATATTCATTTACATGGGACGAATCACTGGTTGCCCGCATTCAGCAAACCGCAAACCGCCATCAAGTGACAGGGCCTAACCTGTTTCAGGCTGTTTGGGGCATCGTTCTTAGCAAATACAACTTTACAAATGATGTTGTCTTCGGCACGGTCGTCTCGGGCCGTCCGTCTGAAATCAGCGGAATTGAAACGATGGCAGGGCTGTTTATCAACACCATTCCGGTTCGGGTAAAAGTTGGTCGGGATGCCGTTTTTGCCGATGTGTTCTCAGCTGTTCAGAAGCATGCAGTCGAGGCGGAGCGCTACGATTACGTGCCGCTCTATGAGATTCAAAAACGCTCAGCCCTTGATGGCAATCTCTTGAACCATCTGGTCGCGTTTGAAAATTATCCGCTTGACCAAGAGCTTGAAAACGGCAGCATGGAAGAACGCCTCGGATTTTCTATCAAGGTAGAAAGCGCATTTGAGCAAACGAGCTTCGATTTCAATCTGATTGTGTATCCGGGCAAAACGTGGACCGTCAAAATCAAATATAACGGAGCAGCCTTTGATTCCGCTTTTATCGAACGGGCTGCGGAGCACCTTACCCGCATGATGGAAGCGGCTGTCGCTCAGCCGGACGCTTTTGTCCGTGAGTACGGGCTCGTGGGAGACGCAGAGCAGCAGCAAATTGTTGAGGGGTTTAACCAGACGAAAGCCGAACTTCCTGAAGGAATGGCCGTTCATCAAGTGTTTGAAGAGCAAGCGAAGCGGACACCGGCGAGCACTGCCGTCGTATATGAAGGAGCCGAGCACACATACCGAGAGCTGAATGCAGCGGCTAACCGTCTGGCGAGAAAGCTTGTTGAACAAGGTCTTCAAAAAGGGGAAGTAGCCGCGATTATGAACGACCGATCGGCAGAAACTGTTGTCGGCATGCTGGCTGTGTTAAAAGCAGGTGCCGCCTATGTGCCGCTTGATCCCGCGCTTCCTGAAGACCGTCTTCGTTTCATGGCGGAGGACAGCTCGATTCGAATGGTCTTGGCCGGAAAGTCTTATACAGAGCATGCCCATCAGCTGCAAGTGCCGGTCCTTACATTGGAAAGCGTGTTTGAAGAGAGTGAAGCGGCTGACAATCTCAACCTGCCATCCGCTCCGTCTGATTTGGCATACATCATGTATACATCTGGTTCAACGGGCCAGCCAAAAGGCGTCATGATCGAACATAAAAGCATCTTGCGCCTCGTTAAAAATGCCGGGTATGTTCCTGTTCATGAAGAGGACCGCATGGCACAAACGGGAGCCGTCAGCTTTGACGCCGGAACGTTTGAGGTATTCGGGGCGCTGCTGAATGGCGCAGCGCTTTATCCAGTCAAAAAAGAGACGCTGCTTGATGCGAAACAATTTGCAGCATTCTTGCGTGAACAGAGGATCACGACCATGTGGCTGACATCACCTTTATTCAACCAGCTTGCCGCAAAGGATGCCGGCATGTTCGGCACACTGCGCCATTTAATCATCGGCGGAGACGCGCTCGTGCCGCATATTGTCAGCAAAGTGAAACAGGCATCGCCGTCGCTTTCATTGTGGAACGGATACGGCCCGACAGAAAACACGACGTTTTCAACAAGTTTTCTGATCGACCGTGAGTATAGCGGCTCTATTCCGATCGGGAAGCCCATCGGAAATTCAACTGCCTACATCATGGATGAGCAGCAGCGCCTGCAGCCAATTGGCACACCCGGTGAGCTGTGTGTCGGCGGAATCGGTGTAGCGCGAGGATATGTGAACCTCCCTGAGCTGACGGAGAAGCAATTTCTCGAAGACCCGTTCAGGCCGGGTGAAAGGATTTATCGCACGGGTGACTTGGCGAGGTGGCTGCCTGACGGCAATATCGAATTTTTAGGAAGAATCGACAATCAAGTGAAGGTGCGCGGCTTCCGAATCGAGCTTGGCGAAATTGAAACAAAACTGAACATGGCTGAGCATGTGACAGAAGCTGCCGTGATCATCCGCAAGAACAAAGCAGACGAAAATGAAATTTGCGCGTACTTTACGGCAGACCGTGAAGTGACTGTGAGCGGGCTGAGAAAAGCACTGTCTCAATCGTTGCCTGATTATATGGTTCCTGCCCATTTGATTCAGATGGACAGCCTGCCGCTCACGCCGAACGGAAAAATCAACAAAAAAGAACTGCCTGCGCCGCAATCAGAAGCCATGCAGCCGGAGTACGCAGCACCAGAAACAGAGAGTGAAAAGAAATTAGCAGAGATTTGGGAAGGGATACTCGGCGTCAAAGCAGGCGTTACCGATAACTTCTTCATGATCGGCGGCCATTCTTTGAAAGCGATGATGATGACGGCGAAAATCCAGGAGCATTTTCATAAGGAAGTGCCGATTAAAGTGCTTTTTGAAAAGCCGACCATTCAAGAACTGGCGCTGTATTTGGAAGAGAACGAAAGCAAGGAGGAGCAGTCGTTTGAACCGATCAAGCAAGCACCTTATCAGCAGCATTATCCTGTATCCCCGGCCCAGCGGAGAATGTATATCCTCAATCAGCTTGGACAAGCAAACACAAGCTACAACGTCCCCGCTGTACTTTTGCTGGAGGGAGAAGTAGATAAAGACCGGCTTGAAAACGCGATTCAGCAATTAATCAACCGGCACGAAATCCTCCGTACATCGTTTGACATGATCGACGGAGAAGTTGTACAAACTGTTCATAAAAACGTATCGTTCCAGCTGGAGGCTGCCAAGGGACGGGAAGAAGACGCGGAGGAAATGATCAAAGCGTTCATTCAGCCGTTTGAACTAAACCGCGCACCGCTCGTCCGTTCGAAGCTTGTCCAGCTAGAGGAAGAACGCCACCTGCTGCTCATTGATATGCACCATATCATCACTGACGGCAGTTCAACAGGCATTCTGATCGGTGATCTCGCCAAAATATATCAAGGCGCTGATCTTGAGCTGCCGCAGATTCACTATAAAGATTTCGCTGTTTGGCACAAAGAACATGCTGATCATCAAAAAGATGAAGCATACTGGCTCGACACCTTTAAAGGCGAGCTTCCGATTCTTGATCTTCCGGCGGATTTCGAGCGTCCTGCTGAACGGAGCTTTGCCGGAGAGCGCGTGATGTTTGGCCTTGATAAGCAAATTACGGATCAAATCAAATCACTCTTGGCAGAAACAGACACCACAATGTATATGTTTCTGCTGGCGGCGTTCAATGTGCTCCTTTCTAAGTACGCGTCACAGGACGATATCATTGTCGGCTCACCGACGGCGGGAAGAACACATCCTGATCTGCAAGGAGTGCCGGGGATGTTTGTCAATACGGTCGCAGTAAGAACGGCACCTGCGGAAGATAAAACCTTTGCGCAATTCCTTGAAGAGGTCAAAACAGCCAGCCTTCAAGCATTCGAGCACCAGAGCTATCCGCTTGAGGAGCTCATTGAAAAACTTCCGCTTACAAGGGACACAAGCCGAAGCCCGCTGTTCAGCGTGATGTTCAATATGCAGAACATGGAGATTCCTTCATTGAGATTAGGAGATTTGAAGATTTCATCGTATTCCATGCTTCATCACGTGGCGAAATTTGATCTCTCCTTGGAAGCGGTCGAGCGTGAAGAGGATATCGGCCTAAGCTTTGACTATGCGACTGCGTTGTTCAAGGACGAAACCATCCGTCGCTGGAGCAGCCACTTTGTCAATATCATTAAAGCTGCCGCGGCTAATCCGAACGTTCGGCTGTCAGATGTAGAACTGCTTTCACCTGCAGAAACGGCTGCCTTGCTTGAAGAAAGACATATGACACAAATGACTGAAGCAACCTTTGCAGCTCTTTTCGAAAAACAGGCTCAGCAAACACCTGACCTTCCTGCGGTGATGTCTGGCGGAAATCTGCTGACCTATCGCGAGCTAGATGAACAGGCGAACCAGCTGGCGCATCATCTTCGTGCCCAAGGGGCAGGAAATGAAGACATTGTGGCGATTGTTATGGACCGTTCAGCTGAGGTCATGGTATCGATTCTTGGTGTCATGAAGGCAGGGGCGGCTTTCCTGCCGATTGATCCTGAAACACCTGAAGAACGAATCCGCTATTCATTAGAGGACAGCGGTGCGAGAATTGCGGTCGTGAACGAAAGAAATATGACGGCCATTGGGCAATATGAAGGGACAATCGTCAACCTTGATGATGCGGCATGGAGAAATGAAAGCAAGGTGCGCCCAGTGCCGATTTCGGGGTCTCGCAATCTTGCATACGTCATATATACGTCCGGTACGACCGGGAAGCCGAAGGGCGTGCAGATCGAGCATCGCAATCTGACAAACTATGTTTCTTGGTTTAGCCAAGAGGCGGGCCTGACGGAAACCGATAAGACTGTATTGCTTTCATCTTACGCATTCGACCTAGGCTATACGAGCATGTTCCCTGTTCTTCTGGCAGGGGGCGAGCTCCACATCGTGCCAAAGGAAACCTATACGGCGCCTGATGAAATAGGAATCTATATCAAGGAACATGGAATCACATATATCAAACTGACGCCGTCTCTGTTCCACACGATGGTGAACACAGCCAATTTTACAAAAGAGCCAAACTTTGAATCCTTGCGCTTAATTGTTTTGGGAGGAGAAAAGATCATCCCAGCCGATGTTCTCGCCTTCCGCAGGATGTATAGACATACTGAATTTATCAATCACTACGGCCCGACTGAAGCAACGATCGGCGCCATCGCCGGACGGATTGATCTGTCTGAGACGGACGCATTCGCCAAACGCCCGACAATTGGACAGCCAATTGCGAATGCCGGCGCGCTTGTCTTAAATGAGGCATTAAAGCTTGTGCCTCCGGGAGCGAGCGGACAGCTCTATATCACGGGACAGGGGCTTGCGAGAGGATATCTCAACAGGCCTCAGCTGACGGCCGAGAGATTTGTTGATAATCCATATTCGCCGGGCAGCCTCATGTACAAAACCGGAGATGTCGTACGGAGACTTTCGGACGGATCGCTTGAATTTATCGGCCGGGCTGATGATCAGGTGAAAATCCGCGGCTACCGCATTGAGCCCAAAGAAATTGAAACGGTCATGCTCAGCCTCAGCGGCATTCAAGAAGCGGTTGTGCTAGCAGTTTCCGAGGGCGGGCTTCAAGAGCTTTGCGCGTATTATACGGCGGATCAAGCCATTGAAACAGCAGAGCTCCGGAACCAGCTTTCCCAAACACTGCCGTCTCATATGATTCCTGCTTTCTTTGTGCAGGTTGACGAGATTCCGCTGACGGCAAACGGGAAAACCGACAGAAACGCATTGCCGAAGCCGAACGCGGCACAATCCGGACGCAAGGCCTCAGCCGCGCCGGAAACAGCGCTTGAAGAGAGCCTATGCCGCATTTGGCAGAAAACGCTTGGCATAGAAGCGATCGGCATTGATGACAATTTCTTTGATTTAGGCGGCCATTCATTAAAAGGGATGATGCTCATCGCCAACATTCAGGCCGAATTGGAGAAAACCGTACCGCTTAAAGCGCTGTTCGAGAAGCCGACTGTTCGCCAGCTGGCGGCTTATATGGAGGCATCGGCAGTTTCAGGCGGCCATCACGTGCTTAAACCGGCTGACAAACAGGATATGTACCCATTGTCATCCGCGCAGAAACGGATGTATGTATTGAATCAGCTTGACCGGCAGACGATCAGCTACAACATGCCATCTGTTCTCTTGATGGAAGGCGAGCTTGATATTTCACGCCTGCGCGACTCACTGAATCAGCTTGTGAACCGCCATGAGTCATTGCGCACATCATTTATGGAAGCAAACGGTGAGCCTGTTCAGCGCATTGCGGAGGAGGCGGCGATAGACCTTCATGTGTTTGAAGCGGAAGAAGACAAAGCGGACCAAAGGATCAAGGAATTTATCCGGCCGTTTGACTTAACCGACGCACCGCTCATTCGTGCGGCTTTGCTTCGAATAGAAGCGGAGAAACACTTGCTGCTTTTGGATATGCATCACATCATCGCTGACGGCGTATCAAGAGGCATTTTTGTGAAAGAATTGGCACTGCTTTACAAAGGCGAGCTGCTTCCGGAGCCGGCGCTTCATTATAAAGATTTCGCCGTTTGGCAAAATGAAGCTGTGCAAAAGGAACGGATGAAGGAGCATGAGGCGTATTGGCTGTCGGTACTTTCAGGCGAGCTGCCTGAGCTTGATCTGCCGCTCGATTACGCCCGTCCGCCTGTGCAAAGCTTTAAAGGGGATACGGTCCGATTCCGTACTGGAAGCGAGACGGCAAAAGCGGTAGAAAAGCTGCTCGCAGAAACCGGAACGACCTTGCACATGGTGCTTCACGCGGTTTTCCACGTCTTTTTAAGCAAAATTTCCGGACAGAGGGATATCGTCATTGGCTCCGTCACTGCCGGCCGGACGAATGCCGATGTCCAAGATATGCCGGGAATGTTCGTCAATACGCTTGCCTTAAGAATGGAAGCGGAAGAACAGCAAACCTTTGCAGAACTTCTGGAAAAAGCGAAGCAGACGAACCTGTCAGCGCTTGAACATCAGGAATATCCATTTGAGGACTTGGTCAATCAGCTTGATCTACCGCGGGATATGAGCCGAAATCCATTGTTTAACGTGATGGTGACGACAGAAAACCCTGATAAAGAACAGCTTGCATTGCAGAATTTAAGCATTTCTCCTTATGAGGCCCATCAAGGAACGTCCAAGTTTGATCTGACATTAGGAGGATTTACTGATGAAAAGGGCATCGGTCTGCAGCTTGAATATGCGACTGATCTGTTCTCAAGAGAGACGGCTGAGAAATGGAGCGAGTACGTTCTGCGTTTACTAAAGGCTGCTGCAGAAAACCCGAACCAGCCGCTTTCCAGCCTGTCACTCGTCACTGAAACAGAAAAACAAGCGCTTCTCGACGCATGGAAGGGCAAAACGCTGCCTGTGCCGACAGACAAAACGGTTCATCAGCTATTCGAAGAGACTGTCCAGCGCCACAAAGACCGTCCGGCTGTCACATACAACGGCCAATCTTGGACGTACGGCGAGCTGAATGCGAAGGCAAACCGTCTTGCGCGGATTCTGATCGACTGCGGCATCAGCCCGGATGAGCGCATTGGCGTTCTCACGAAGCCGTCGCTTGAAATGTCCGCTGCGGTGCTCGGCGTCTTGAAAGCCGGAGCGGCGTTTGTGCCGATTGATCCTGACTATCCTGATCAGCGGATTGACTATATTTTACAGGACAGCGGCGCGAAGCTTCTCTTGAAGCAAGAGGGGATTTCAGTGCCGGACAGCTTTACGGGAGATGTCATTCTTCTCGACGGAAGCCGCACGATTCTAAGCCTGCCGCTTGATGAAAACGACGAGGAAAATCCAGAGACGGATGCAGACGCAGAGAACCTCGCGTACATGATTTACACATCTGGAACGACCGGACAGCCGAAGGGTGTTATGGTTGAGCACCATGCGCTTGTGAACCTGTGCTTCTGGCATCATGACGTGTTTAATATGACAGCGGAGGACCGCAGTGCGAAGTATGCGGGCTTTGGATTCGACGCCTCCATTTGGGAGATGTTCCCGACCTGGACCATCGGCGCCGAGCTTCACGTCATTGATGAAGAAATCCGCCTCAATATCGTCCGCCTGAACGACTATTTCGAAACGAACGGCGTGACGATCACGTTCCTGCCGACGCAGCTGGCAGAACAGTTCATGGAGCTTGAGAACACATCACTCCGTGTCCTCTTGACAGGCGGAGACAAGCTGAAGCGCGCCGTGAAAAAGCCGTACAAGCTCATCAACAACTACGGGCCGACAGAAAACACGGTCGTTGCCACAAGCACAGAAATCCATCCGGAGGAAGGCTCGCTTTCCATTGGGCAGGCGATCGCCAATACGAGAGTGTACATTCTCGGCGAAGGCAATCAGGTGCAGCCGGAAGGTGTCGCCGGAGAGCTTTGTGTGGCGGGGCGCGGACTGGCGCGCGGCTATCTGAACCGGGAAGGCGAAACCGCGAAGCGGTTTGTCGCTGATCCGTTTGTGCCGGGTGAACGCATGTACCGCACCGGCGATTTGGTGAAATGGGTGAACGGCGGCATCGAATACATCGGCCGAATCGACCAGCAGGTCAAAGTCCGCGGCTACCGGATCGAGCTGTCAGAAATCGAAGTGCAGCTCGCCCAGCTTTCTGAGGTGCAGGATGCGGCGGTGACAGCCGTCAAGGATAAAGGCGGAAATACAGCGATCGCGGCGTATGTCACACCGGAAACAGCTGACATAGAAGCGCTGAAATCTGCACTGAAGGAAACCCTGCCGGACTACATGATCCCGGCCTTCTGGATGACGCTGAACGAGCTTCCGGTTACCGCAAACGGAAAGGTGGACCGAAAAGCCTTGCCTGAGCCGGACATCGAAGCGGGAAGCGGAGAATACAAAGCG
>NZ_JALAMO010000032.1:0-218 GCF_026790065.1 Bacillus sp. N13C7
GAATGTTCATCTCTTTCATCAGTGCACAGCTTCAAATCGTGCTGTCTTCAAAATCCGTCCTCCCCATGCAGATTTGGATAACCTTTTTTAGGTATTCGACATGTGCCTTTAAATAATCTCGTTCTTCCTCAACACTTTTAAATGTTTTCTTAGGGCGTCCAATAAAAGGATTTTCTGACTTTGTCTCTTTGCCCCTTTGATCATCTAAAGACTTGCCT
>NZ_JALAMO010000032.1:299-13475 GCF_026790065.1 Bacillus sp. N13C7
GGTATAGTGCTGAAAGTGTTGGGGATAATATCAATACCAGTGGCCTTTTTATTTTTAAAAAATTGTCACACTCATGTGCCAAAGTCCTCTTTACTTTCAATTGTATAGGGACTGTAAGCGTTTTAACATAGAGGCATAGGGAAGCAATGATTCTCTGAAAATCTTTTTACATCTTATGCGACAAACAAAAACAGGGAGGGTTTATATATGCAGCAAGAACAGCAGCAAGGCGGCATGAAAGTGAAAGTGCAGCGCTTCGGCAGTTATTTGAGCGGAATGATCATGCCGAATATCGGTGCGTTTATCGCGTGGGGCATCATTACCGCGCTGTTTATTCCGGCGGGATGGTTTCCGAATGAACAGCTGAATACACTTGTCAGCCCGATGATCACGTATTTACTGCCGCTTTTGATAGCGTATACAGGCGGAAAAATGATTTACGACCACCGCGGCGGAGTCGTCGGGGCGACAGCGGCAATCGGGGTGATTGTCGGGTCGGATATTCCGATGTTTTTAGGTGCAATGATTATGGGACCGCTTGGCGGATACCTCATTAAACAGACTGATAAATTGTTCAAGGATAAAGTCAAACAAGGCTTTGAAATGCTCATCAACAACTTTACGGCAGGGATTGTCGGCGCAGCTTTGACGATTCTCGCGTTTTACGCCATCGGCCCGGTTGTCCTGACGTTAAACAAACTGCTGGCGGCTGGTGTGGAAGTCATTGTACACGCGAATTTACTGCCTGTAGCCAGCGTTTTTGTGGAACCGGCGAAAGTGTTGTTCCTCAATAACGCCATTAACCATGGAATCTTAAGTCCAATCGGAATCGAGCAGGCTGCCCAAACGGGAAAATCGATTCTGTTCTTAGTAGAAGCAAACCCTGGACCGGGGCTCGGCATTTTGCTGGCGTACATGTTCTTTGGCAAAGGTTCTTCAAAATCTACGGCTCCTGGAGCTGCGATCATTCATTTCTTCGGCGGGATTCATGAGATTTACTTCCCGTACATTTTGATGAAACCGGCCTTGATTCTGGCGGCCATTGCCGGCGGAGCAAGCGGACTCTTAACATTCACGATCTTTAATGCCGGACTCGTCGCCGCATCGTCGCCGGGAAGCATTATCGCATTGATGGCGATGACGCCAAGAGGAGGCTACTTAGGCGTATTGGCGGGTGTATTGGTCGCTGCCGCTGTTTCGTTTATCGTATCAGCAGTGATCCTGAAATCTTCAAAAGCAAGTGAAGAAGACCTCGCTGCCGCAACAGAAAAAATGCAGTCCATGAAGGGGAAGAAAAGCCAAGCTGCCGCTGCTTTAGAGGCAGAACAAGCAAAAGCTGAGGAAGCGTCTGAGCTGTCTCCTGAAAGTGTAAACAAGATTATCTTTGCGTGTGATGCAGGAATGGGATCAAGCGCCATGGGGGCATCCATCTTAAGAAACAAAGTGAAAAAGGCGGAGCTTGACATCAGTGTGACCAACACGGCCATTAACAATCTTCCAAGCGATGCGGATATTGTCATCACCCACAAAGACTTAACAGATCGCGCGAAAGCCAAGCTGCCAAACGCTACGCATATATCAGTGGATAACTTCTTAAACAGCCCGAAATACGACGAGCTGATTGAAAAGCTGAAAAAGTAATTTTAAAGAAAGAGAGTGATACTCATGCAAGTGCTCGCAAAGGAAAATATTAAACTCAATCAAACGGTATCATCAAAAGAAGAAGCCATCAAATTGGCAGGTCAGACGCTGATTGACAACGGCTATGTGACAGAAGATTACATTGGCAAAATGTTTGAACGCGAAGAAACATCTTCTACGTTTATGGGGAATTTCATTGCGATCCCGCATGGCACAGAGGAAGCCAAAAGCGAGGTTCTTCACTCTGGCATCTCAATCATACAAATTCCAGACGGTGTCGAGTACGGGGAAGGCAACACGGCAAAAGTGGTATTCGGCATCGCAGGGAAAAATAATGAGCATTTAGACATTTTGTCTAACATCGCGATTATCTGCTCAGAAGAAGAAAACATTGAACGCCTGATCTCTGCTAAAAGCGAAGAAGATTTGATCGCTATTTTCAACGAGGTGAACTGACATGATCGCCTTACATTTCGGTGCGGGAAATATCGGGAGGGGGTTTATCGGCGCGCTGCTTCACCACTCCGGCTATGATGTGGTATTTGCAGATGTGAACGATACGATGGTCAGCCTCCTTAATGAAAAGCAGGAATACACAGTGGAGCTCGCTGCAGAGGGCCATTCATCAGAGGTGATTGGCCCGGTCAGCGCCATCAACAGCGGCAGTCAGCTGGAGGAGCTGTATCGGCTGATTAATGAGGCGGCGCTTATTACAACGGCGGTTGGCCCGAATGTGTTAAAGCTGATTGCTCCATCTATCGCAGAAGGTTTAAGACGTAGAAGTTCTGCAAGCACACTAAACATCATCGCCTGCGAAAATATGATCGGTGGCAGCAGCTTCTTAAAGAAAGAGATATACAGCCACTTAACGGAAGCAGAGCAGAAATCTGTCAGTGAAACGGTCGGTTTTCCGAATTCTGCCGTTGACCGGATCGTGCCGGTTCAGCATCATGAAGACCCGCTGAAAGTATCAGTTGAACCATTTTTTGAATGGGTCATTGATGAATCAGGCTTTAAAGGGAAAACACCAGTTATAAACGGTGCGCTGTTTGTTGATGATTTAACGCCGTACATCGAACGGAAGCTATTTACGGTCAATACCGGACACGCAGTGACAGCGTATGTCGGCTATCAGCGCGGACTGAAAACGGTCAAAGAAGCAATTGACCATCCTGAAATCCGCCGTGTCGTTTATTCGGCGCTGCTTGAAACCGGTGACTATCTCGTCAAAACGTATGGCTTTAAGCAAACTGAACACGAACAATATATCAAAAAAATCATCGGACGCTTTGAAAATCCATTCATTACGGACGATGTGACCCGCGTGGCAAGATCGCCTCTCAGAAAACTGGGGGCGAATGATAGACTTGTGGGCCCGGCAAAGAAAATAAAAGAGCCGAATGCTCTGGCGGAAGGGATTGCCGCAGCCCTGCGCTTCGACTTCACCGGTGACCCTGAAGCGGTTGAACTGCAAGCGCTGATCGAAGAAAAAGGATACAGCGGCGTGCTTCAAGAGGTATGCGGCATTCAGTCTCATGAACCGCTTCATGCCATCGTTTTAAAAAAACTCAATCAATAACCGACCCGTGACAGAACGTCACGGGCTTTTTTTACCATCTCGCAATCTAGTATAATAGAAAACGCTTACGAAAACAGGGGGAGGAGAATGACGATGAAACAATTCGAGATTGCGGCAATACCGGGAGATGGAGTGGGAAAAGAGGTTGTGGCTGCTGCTGAGAAAGTGCTTCATACAGCTGCTGAGGTTCACGGAGGTTTGTCATTCTCATTTACGGCTTTTCCATGGAGCTGTGATTATTACATGGAACACGGCGAAATGATGCCTGAAGACGGAATACATACGCTAACGCAATTCGAAGCGATTTTCTTGGGGGCGGTCGGAAACCCGCAGCTGGTTCCCGATCATATTTCGTTGTGGGGGCTGCTGCTGAAAATCCGGAGAGAGCTTGAGCTTTCCATAAATATGAGACCTGCCAAACAAATGGCGGGCATTACATCGCCGCTTTTGCATCCAAATGATTTTGACCTTGTGGTGATTCGCGAGAACAGTGAAGGTGAATACAGTGAGGTTGGCGGACGCATACACAGGGGCGGTGATGAAATCGCCATCCAGAATGCTGTGTTTACAAGAAAAGCGACGGAACGAGTCATGCGCTTTGCCTTCGAATTGGCGAAAAAACGGCGCGGCCATGTGACAAGCGCCACAAAGTCTAATGGCATTTATCACGCAATGCCGTTTTGGGATGAAGTTTTTCAGCAGACTGCTGCTGATTACAGCGAGATTGAAACGTCATCCCAGCATATTGATGCGCTGGCCGCTTTTTTTGTGACGCGTCCGGAAACGTTTGATGTCATTGTGGCGAGCAACCTGTTCGGTGATATTTTAACCGACATCAGCTCAAGCCTGATGGGAAGCATCGGCATTGCGCCGTCTGCGAACATCAATCCGGACGGCAAATACCCGTCCATGTTCGAACCGGTTCACGGCTCAGCTCCCGACATTGCCGGTCAGGGTCTTGCCAATCCAATCGGCCAAATTTGGACAGCGAAGCTGATGCTTGACCATTTCGGAGAGGAAGAGCTGGGGGCAAAGATTCTCGATGTGATGGAACAAGTAACGGCTGACGGCATCAAAACTCGCGATATTGGCGGACGCAGCAAAACGGCTGAGGTCACTGATGAAATTTGTGCACGTTTAAGAAAGCTCTGATAAAACAGGCCGGGGTGAATGGCTGCCCCGGCCTGTCCGTTTCCTTACGAATATTTCCACACAAAAGTCTAACCAAGCAGATCCAAATACTGTATAATGATTTAGGATTCTAAGGAAAGCATCGGGTGAAGGAAATTGAATGCAAAAACAATTACGTCAAAGAAAAAAATAAAAATCAAATGGATTGTTGTACTCAGTATCGTTATAATCGCAGCTCTCATTTTTACGGTCAGGCTGGTGTTTTACAAGCCATTTCTCGTTGAAGGCGCATCGATGGAGCCAACGCTTAAAGACTCGGAAAGAATTCTGGTTGACAAATCAGTCAAATGGACTGGCGGGTTCCACAGGGGCGACATCATAGTCATTCATGACAAAAAAAGCGGACGCTCATTTGTCAAACGCTTAATCGGTTTGCCTCGCGACAGCATTAAAATGAAGAATGATCAGCTATACATAAATGATAAAAAGGTGGAAGAACCGTACTTAAAGGAACAACAACAAGAGATCAAAGAATCGGGTGTAACCTTAACGGGTGACTTCGAGGTTGAGGTTCCTGCCGGTAAATATTTTGTAATGGGAGATAACCGTCTCAATTCACTGGATAGCAGAAATGGAATGGGGATGCCTTCTGAGGGCGACATCATCGGTACTGAATCTCTCGTCTATTATCCATTCGGTGAGATGAGACAGGCAAAATAAAACTCAATGCAATAATAATATGGAGCATATGACGGCACCAAAACCGCACCGGGTGTTCACAAAAAATCTGATGAAACCGGGCGGAGTTCCTTTTCCACTGCCGTTTTTTCCACTTGCAGGGTGTAGCCTTCATCCTCGTCAAGTTGGTTCGGCGTCAATACATGATATCCAGCCATTTTCATCAGCGGTCGATCCTTTTATATGGCTGTTTACACCGTATATTTCGTGGACAAGAATAACAAGCGGTCTTGGGGACATCACAGCCTCCTTTTCTGTTTTTTCCATTATATCCTATCGTTACGCTTTAGGCTGATATATAATGGTCAAAAAAAGGAGATATCGAATGAACGCTTTTTCTTTGCCTCACCGCTATCCGTTTTTATTGATTGATGGCGTGACGGAAAGCCAGCCCGGCAAACATGCAACCGCTTATAAACTGGTCGGTGAGAACGACTGGTTTATTACTGCCACACAAACAGAAATGCCGTTTTCACTTGTGATTGAAGCGCTTGCGCAAACTGCTGCTTTTACAGAGATTACAGATGAGAACAGCTTGGGATTATTGTCTTCGGTGAAGAAAGCAGAAAAGCTTGGAGCGGCTGTGCCCGGTGACAGGCTTGATCTAATGTTTGAAGTCACGCGCAACCGGCGCGGGTTTGTGTTCGGATATGCCAAGGCGTCAGTAGGAGAGCAGCCTGTTGCTGAAGCAGACATCGGCATCTATATTGAAAAATGAAAAAAACCCTTCACAATGTTTTGTGAGGGGTTCTATTTTGTGTCGTAATCCCGTTCGCTTTGAGAGTCATCTCTTTGCTGTCGTTTGTGTTTTTCATCATTCATATTTTCCTTCAGCTCTTCATTCGGAATCGGATCGGTTAAGTCGTTGTGCTCGGGATTTTCGTTTGGTTTGTTTTGCTGTTTTCTTTCTGTCATGCTTCATCACCTCACCGTTTGTTTTCCTCTTATCAGTTCACCTCAAACATAGAAATCGCTTTTTTGTCCCGCTGGGTATAATGTATTAGAATAGAGAGAAGCACAACAAAAAGATAAAGAGAGGTACATATATGTCTGTTCAAAGAGAAGATGTGGATATCAAGCTGATTGCCATTGATATGGATGGAACGCTGCTGAATGACGAGCAGCTGATCTCGGATGAAAACCGCAAAGCCATTCGCGAAGCCGAGGATAAAGGCGTGCATGTGGTGATCAGCACGGGCCGGACGCTGATGACGTGCCGGGAGCTGGCGGAATCGCTGAAGTTGTCATCCTTTTTAATTACAGCAAACGGCAGCGAAATCTGGGATTCGAATTTTAATTTGGTGGAACGTAAGCTGCTCCATACGGATCATATTCAAATGATGTGGGATTTGCGGAACAAGCACAACACCAATTTCTGGGCTTCTACGGTGAATAAAGTATGGAGAGGCGAGTTTCCGGAAAACATCACGGATCACGAATGGCTCAAATTCGGCTTTGACATTGAGGATGATGACATCCGAAACGACGTGCTGGAGGAGCTGAGAAAAAACAAAGAGCTTGAAATCACAAATTCAAGCCCGACAAACATTGAGGTCAATGCGCTCGGCATCAACAAAGCGGCGGCCCTTGCGAAGGTGTCTGAAAAACTCGGCTTTACGTTGGAAAATGTAATGGCGATGGGCGACAGCCTCAATGATATCGCGATGATTAAAGAAGCGGGTCTGGGCGTTGCAATGGGCAATGCGCAAGACGTTGTGAAAGAAACGGCAGATTGGATTACGGATACAAATATAGAGGATGGTGTCGCTAAAGCGATTCGCCATTGGGTACTATAAAAAAGAGAGTCCTAAGATGGACTCTCTTTTTTTAGTTTGGCAGGTTTTCTTCTGGGACCATGGTAGGTTTTCTGACAAAAGTATTTCACAAACTGATATGAGTGAATTATAATGATATAAAGTTCAAAAATTCGGAATAGTCATTCCGAATTTCGGAACAATAAATACATAAAGCATATCGTTTGCTTTGGCAGGAGGGATTCTGTGTTTCAGGTTGATTTGAACTGTGATTTAGGGGAAAGCTTCGGAGCCTACAAGATAGGCCTTGACCAAGATATTTTAGAGTATGTCACATCAGCGAACATTGCATGCGGATTTCATGCTGGAGATCCTGGTGTCATGAGGAAAACTGTTGCGCTTGCAGCAGAAAAAGGCGTAAAAATCGGCGCCCATCCTGGTTTGCCGGATTTACTCGGCTTCGGCCGCCGCAATATGGCGATTTCACCTGATGAAGCGTATGACCTTGTCGTTTATCAAATTGGCGCGCTCTCTGGCTTTCTAAAAGCAGAGGGACTTCACATGCAGCACGTCAAGCCGCATGGCGCTTTATACAATATGGCGGCAGTCGATCAAAAACTGTCGGATGCTATCGCAAAAGCTGTCTATAAGGTTGATCCCGGCCTGATTCTTTTCGGTCTTGCTGAGAGCGAGCTTGTAAAAGCGGGAGAACGGATCGGACTTCAGACCGCAAATGAAGTGTTCGCCGACAGAACATACCAATCGGACGGCACGCTGACACCGCGTTCCCAGCCGGACGCACTCATTGAAAGTGATGATGCCGCCGTCACTCAGGTCATCAAAATGGTGAAAGAAGGGGCGGTCAAATCTCAGCAAGGACATGATGTGTCCTTAAAAGCAGATACGGTTTGCATCCACGGAGACGGAGCCCATGCGCTGACATTTGCGCAAAAAATCAGAAAAGAGCTCAAAGCGGCAGGAATTGATGTAACCGCTATTTCAGCACAGAAGTAAAACATAAAGGAGGAGCAATAGATGGAGCAGCAGAAAAAGACAGCAGGAAAAAAAGCGGGCAGCTGGTCATTGCTGATGGGCGCCGCCTTTTTAATGGCGACATCAGCAATCGGACCGGGTTTCCTCACCCAAACCGCAACATTCACAAACACACTCGCAGCAAGCTTCGGTTTTGTCATCTTAATCTCTATTATTTTAGATATTTTCGCCCAAACCAATGTGTGGCGCATCATCGCAGTTTCTGGAAAACGAGGTCAGGAAATTGCGAATATGGTGCTTCCCGGATTGGGGTATTTCATCGCCATTCTCGTCGTGCTTGGCGGACTAGCTTTTAATATTGGGAATATCGGAGGGGCCGGGCTGGGGCTTCAGGTGCTGTTCGGCATTACACCTGAAACAGGCGCCTTAATCAGTGCCGTTATCGCCATTTTGATTTTTGTCATCAAGGAAGCAGGAAAAGCGATGGACCGTTTTACGCAAATCGCGGGGTTCGTGATGATTATTTTAACGGTCTACGTTGCGGCGACGACAGCTCCTCCGGTCGGACAGGCCGTCGCAAATACATTCGTCCCGGAACACATCAGCATATTTGCTATTGTCACCCTAGTGGGCGGAACCGTTGGCGGTTATATCACATTTGCCGGGGGACACCGTTTGCTGGATGCCGGGATTAAAGGGAAGGAATCCATCCCGCAGGTGACAAAAAGTTCGGTTGTCGGCATTTTGATTACTTCCGTCATGCGGATCGCTCTTTTCCTTGCAGTGCTTGGCGTTGTGTCAAAAGGCCTGCACATTGATGAAAGCAACCCGGCTGCCTCTGTCTTTAAACTGGCTGCTGGAAATGTCGGTTACAAAATTTTCGGGTTGATCATGTGGTCTGCGGCGATTACGTCTGTTATCGGGGCAGCCTATACATCTGTTTCGTTTTTCAAAACCTTTTCTCCAAAAATTGAAAAGAATTCACGCGGCATTATTATCGGATTTATCGTCATTTCTACGTTAGCTTTTGTCACAATCGGACAGCCTGCGAAAATTCTCGTGCTGGTCGGATCTCTGAACGGCTTGATTTTGCCGATTGCGCTCGGAACGCTGCTTGTTGCCGCCTACAAGAAAAACATTGTCGGTGATTATAAGCATCCGCTTTGGCTGACAAGCACAGGCGCGCTTGTAGTGATTGTAATGGCAGTTATGGGAATCTACACGTTATGTACACAACTTCCTCAATTGTGGAGCTGATATAAGTGGAGCAATTAAACAAAATGGCGCCAAAGGATGTACGCGCCCTGATACGAGAGGGGAAAATAAACGGGCCGACCGCAGGCATGTCCGGCGGCTACGCCCAAGCGAATCTTGTGGTTTTGAAAAAGGACCTTGCTTTTGATTTTCTGCTGTTTTGCCAGCGAAATCAAAAGCCCTGCCCCGTGCTGGATGTGACTGAAGCAGGTTCGCCTGTGCCGTCTCTGGCTGCGCCGGATGCTGATATCAGAACGGACTTTCCGAAATACCGTATTTACAGGCACGGTATCTTAACGGAAGAAGCAGCTGATATCACGCCATACTGGGAGGATGACTTTGTCGGCTTTCTGATCGGATGCAGTTTCTCTTTTGAACAGGCGCTGATCAACAATGGAATAGCTGTCCGGCATATTGATGAGGGAACAAACGTCCCGATGTATAAAACGAATATTGATTGTGTTCCGGCGGGCGCGTTCCAAGGAAAAATGGTTGTCAGCATGAGACCTGTTCCAGAACGTCAGGTTGTACGAGCTGCACAAGTGACCTCGCGTTTTCCGGCTGTCCACGGAGGGCCGATCCATATCGGCAATCCGGGGTCAATCGGCATTCGCGATCTGGACAAACCGGATTTCGGAGATGCCGTTTCCATTCATGAAGGCGAGGTTCCTGTTTTTTGGGCATGCGGGGTGACACCGCAAGCCGTGGCTATGAATGTAAAGCCTGAAATGGTCATCACACATGCGCCGGGGCATATGCTCATCACAGATATTCGAGACGAGTCGCTTGCGGTGCTGTAACCTCTCGTCATCCTGATGAACGAGAATTAAAAGAGGTGAGAAAGATGACTGTACGATATCAAATCGAACAGCTCGGTGATTCTGCAATGATGATCCGATTCGGAGAAGAAATCAATGAACAGGTCAACGGCATTGTCCATGCCGCGGCCGCTTATATAGAAGAACAGCCATTTCCGGGATTCATTGAATGTATCCCGGCTTTTACAAGTCTAACCGTATTTTATGATATGTATGAAGTGTACAAGCATTTGCCTCAAGGGATAAGCTCGCCTTTTGAGAAGGTGAAACATGATATCGGAGAGCGGCTGAAAGGAATAGCCGCTGACTATGAAAACACCCGCCGTATTGTAGACATTCCCGTCTGCTATGGCGGTGAATTCGGGCCTGATTTAGAAGAAGTGGCGAAGATCAATCACCTGTCACCAGAGGAAGTTATTGATATTCATACAAGCGGGGAATATGTGGTGTATATGCTAGGCTTTGCTCCTGGTTTTCCTTTTTTAGGCGGGATGTCAAAACGCATCGCCGCTCCAAGAAAATCATCGCCTAGACCGTCGATTCCCGCTGGATCAGTCGGAATTGCAGGATTGCAGACAGGCGTTTACCCGATTTCGACGCCGGGCGGCTGGCAGCTGATCGGCAAAACACCGCTGGCTCTTTTCCGGCCGCAGGAAAACCCGCCGACCTTACTGCGGGCGGGAGACACTGTAAAATTCGTACGCATCTCAGAAGAAGACTACCACGCCTATAAGGAGGAGTCCAATTGAGCATGAAAGTGTTAAAGCCCGGGCTGCTCACAACGGTTCAGGATATAGGCAGAACGGGTTATCAAAAATACGGCGTTCTGGCAAGCGGCGCCATGGACACGGTTTCACTGCGTATTGCCAATCTGCTGATTGGCAATAGCGAAAATGAAGCTGGTCTTGAAATGACAATGATGGGGCCCGGTCCATCGTTTTATGTTTCAGAAAAGACGCTGATTGCGGTGACAGGGGCGGACTTCACGCTGCGTATTAATGACGAGGAAGCGCCTTTATGGAAGCCTGTGCTCGTCAAGGAAAACAGCACGGTTACCTTTGGGCCCTGCAAACTCGGCAGCCGTGCTTATTTAGCGGCAGCCGGCGGCATCGATGTGCCGTCCGTCATGGAAAGCAAAAGCACGTACGTCAGAGCGGGCATCGGCGGACATCATGGCAGAGCGCTTCAAAAGGAAGATGAGCTGCCCATTGGAGAAATGTCATTTCTTTCGCAGGCCATCCTTTCCCGATTAAGCCTGCAGCTTGGAAAGCAGGGATTTGCAGCGCCGAAATGGTCAGTCAGCCGCGGCAGGTTTCTGCCATTGAAAAAGAATCCCGTCATTCGGGTGCTCGAAGGAAAACAATTCAGCTACTTCACTGAAGAATCGAAAACGCGTTTTTATGAAGAGGCGTTTCGTGTCACGCCGCAATCCGACCGTATGGGCTACAGGCTCAAAGGTGAACCGCTCGAACTGAAGGCGCCGCTTGAAATGGTGTCGGAAGCGGTTTCGTTTGGAACAGTACAGGTGCCGCCTGACGGCAACCCGATTATCCTGCTTGCAGACCGGCAAACGACCGGCGGCTATCCGAGGATCGCGCACATCATATCCGCTGATCTACCGACTGTCTCGCAAATCATGCCGGGCGAGCATATTCAGTTTGAGCCTGTGTCCCTTCAGGAAGCGGAAGCGCTCGCCATTGAACGGGAGCAGCATATTAAAGAACTGACAACGAGAATGAAGATGGAATGGCTGACATAACAAAGGGGATGAATGATGCAGAATAAAAACAAAACCGTAGTCAAATCTATGGGTCTGCTTAATTTGTTTTTGCATGAACCCAGCCTTACCTTAAGTGAACTCGTGTCGATGTCAGGCATGCCGAAAACCTCTGTTCACCGGATGGTCAGCTCCTTGGAGGAAATGGGGTTCCTCAATCGGGATCCGTCCGGCGCTTATTCGCTGGGGCTGGTGTTTTTGGAATTCGGCCAGCTTGTCGCTGAAAGGCTGGATATCAGAAAAATAGCGAAACCGGTGATGGAAGAGCTGTGCCGGGAAGTGGATGAGGCCGTGCAATTGATCATGAGGGACGGCAATGAAGCAATATACGTTGAGAAAATAGAAGGGACGCATACTGTGCGGCTGTATACGGCGATCGGCAGGCGTTCTCCTCTGTATGCGGGAGCGTGTGCCAGAAGCATTTTGTCTTTTCTTCCCCGTGAAGAAATCGAAACATACATCAAACAAACAGAGCTCATTTCTATCGGGTCTGGGACGATTACCGATCCGGACAAACTGCTGCAGGAGATTGATGCCTCTTTGAAAAATGGTTATACCGTAAGCTATTCAGAGCTTGAAAATTATACGGCTGCGATCGGTGCTCCGATCTTTAACCATAAGCGACAGGTGGCAGCCAGCATCAGTATTGCAGGCTTAGAAGCAAGATTTACAGAAGACAGGCTTCCTTATTTAACCGAAAAGGTGAAGGGCGCCGCTTTACAGATTTCCAGAAAAATAGGGTATTCATAAGTAGCCGATCTTTTCTCCGCTGCGTACATTAACGTATCGACGTTTAAGAGTGGAGGAAAGAACATGGTGCTTCAATATACAGCACTGGGGGATTCTTTAACGACAGGAAGAGGTTCGGGGCTGTTTTCTCCCGGCTTCGTCCAGCGGTTCGGACATATGATGGAAGCCGACTTGAAAACAGAAACGGCAATATCCATCTTTGCCAAATCAGGCCTTAATACAGAAGAAATTCTGGGGCTCCTGTCATACCCCTTTGTACAAAAATGTCTAAGAGGCGCAGACATGATCACGATTACTGGATGCGGAAATGATCTTATCGATTCAGTCTTAGCCTATCAAACCTCTAAGGATGAAACGATCTTCAGCCATGCATCTGCCCATTGCCATGAGAATTTTGAAAAGATGATAGCCAAAATCGCTGAAATTAAAGGAGCAAACCCGTCCCCGTACGCCATCCGTGTGTTTAACTTATACAATCCGTTTCCCGACATTGGCATCGCCGGCAAATGGGTCACATCTTTTAATTCACATTTAGAAACACTAGCATCAGAACCCCATGTCAAAATTGCGGATGCCTACAGCATTTTCAAAGGCAAAGAACAGGAATACCTATCCTTTGACGGTGTCCATCCGAACAGCAAGGGCTATCAAGCGATGGCTGAAGCCGTTCACAAGTTAGGCTATAAAGAATTGTCAGTTTCATAAAAAACGCGCCTCATGAGGGACTGACCCCATAAGATG
>NZ_JALAMO010000033.1 GCF_026790065.1 Bacillus sp. N13C7
AAATGAAAGTCGCTGAGAAAATGATTGGCTAAAGGAAAGACCCCCGCCGAATTGAAGTGACCCCTGTCAAGTAGACAGTGTTAAAAAGATACTAAGCAGCCTGAGTCCTGTATTGATATGGGCTCAGGTTGTTTAACTTCTTTTGGAACCGTTGATGGTTGTAAAAATGAATATATTTACATACTGCTTCTTGAACTGCTTCAGCTGTTTTGAATGAATATAAATACATACATTCCGTTTTAAAATGGCTAAAGAAACTTTCCATGCAAGCATTATCCCAACAGTTTCCTTTTCTCGACATACTGGCTTTCATCTGATATTTTTTGAGTAGCTTGTGGTAGAGGCGGGATGTATATTGGAAACCCTGGTCGCTATGCAGGAGTACTCCTTTTACATTTCGTTTTTTCTTTGCTTTTTTAAGAGTGTCTATTACAAGTTTCAGGTCATTCCTTCGACTGATCTGGTAAGCGACGATTTCATTATTATACAAGTCTTTCATCACAGACATGTACAGTTTCTGGCCGTTGAACATTAAATATGTAATATCCGTTACCCATTTTTCATTAGGTTTAGAAGCTGTAAAATCTCTGTTTAGATGGTTGTCAGAAGTCACGTGCGTTTCTTTCTTTCCGTAATAGGGTTTCTTCTTTCGGATGACTGCCCGGATCCCCAATTCGTTCATCAGGCGTTGAATACGCTTGTGGTTGATATGTAGTCCATACATTTTTTCCAACCATACCTGTATTCTCCGATATCCATAAATTCCTCTAAGTTTTTGATGACACTCCATGATTTTTTTCTTTACACTCTCATCCTCTATCTGTTTTTCAGAAGGCGATTTTTGTTTTCTCAGCCATTTATAATAACCACTTTTTGAGACACCGGCTACCTGACATAACAATTGGAGAGAATAAGTCCCTGCGGACATTTCTTTGACCACTTCAAACTTCCTTCTAGTTGGTACAATTCCTCCTTTCACATGTTTAAGAACTTTTTTAGCATTTCATTTTCAGCTTCCAGCCGTTTTATTTTAGATTCAGGATCTTCAGGGCGAATTCTTGGCCTGCCCATACCAGTGCCTTTTGCCTTTCCTCGTTTCTCCTCAAGCCCTGTCATCCCCTCTGTCTGAAAGTGGTTAACCCATCTCCTTACTTGGTTTTTATCAATGTTCATTTCTCTGGCGATTGTGTGATAACCCATCCCATCATTTAGGTGAAGATCAACAACTTTTTTCTTAAAGTGGATATCATAAGTTTTACGTGTTTTCCCCATAAAAAAACCCCTCCATTGTAGACAGATTAGTATGCTTTCTTTTTTCTGTCTACTATGAGGGGATCATATCAGAATGCGGGGGTTTTCTTATTACAGCAATTTCTTCCCTAGCAGGGATTCCACGAGCTCCACTGCTGTTTGGCCAGTTTTGTTTTCGTGATCAAGAATCGGGTTGACCTCA
>NZ_JALAMO010000034.1:0-311 GCF_026790065.1 Bacillus sp. N13C7
GGGACTGACCCCCGTTTTTGAGACAGGGATCAAAACACCTTTTAAACAGCCAATTGCCGATAGTTTATCGGTGATTGGTTGTTTAGTTTCGTTTGAATACGAATATTGTTATAATAATGAATGTATTCTGTGACAGTGCGTTCTGCGATGGCGGTCGTAGTTCGATCAATGCTGTTAAGATAGAACGTTTCAGACTTTAGTGAGGAATGAAACGATTCGATGGAGGCATTATCAGCGGGCGTCCCTTTGCGGGACATGCTCATGGTAATGCCTTTTGTGTTAACAGCTTTTTGATACTCGTAAGATGTATA
>NZ_JALAMO010000034.1:441-1167 GCF_026790065.1 Bacillus sp. N13C7
ACCTTAACCCGGCACTGCCATTGATTTTTCTGCATAATGCGTTGAACAGTTTTATGGTTAATACGCATTCTCTTTTTTAGTATGGCTGTGATTTTTCGATACCCATATCGATACTTGTGCTCTCGGCACAACGTGCCGATTTGTTTTTCCAAGTGGCGCTTGGGATGATCCCTCATCAGATTCTTCTTCCAACGATAATAAGACGCTCGAGAGATACCTAAATGAATACAGATATCCTGTACTGTCATTGTGCCGTACAATAATTCTACAAGTTCGACTGACGTTTCGCTATCAACTTCCTTTCCAATTCGTTGTACTTTTTTAAAACTTCATTCTGCTGTCTCAGATAACGATTTTCTGCCTGCAGTTTCTCTAATTCGGAAGAATACTCCGGACCTTTTCCGTAAGTGTATTGCTTTCCAACAGGCTGTTCAAATCGATGTGTTTCCCCAGCCTTATGCCATCTAACCCATGTCTGAACCTGTGTCTTATTCTTAATATTCAATTTCTGCATGATCTCTTTCATAGGCACGCCTGCCAATCTCATTTCTACAGCCTTCTGTTTCACTTCAACCGGATAACTCACTCTTGTCCCCATAGAAAAAACACCTCCAAGTCTAATTTCGGATAACAATCATCCGTTTTCAAACTTGAAGGTGTTTTTTATTTGTCTCATCTTATGGGGTCAGTCCCGTAAAGAGCGGTTTTTTTCAGTTTACCTTTGAT
>NZ_JALAMO010000035.1 GCF_026790065.1 Bacillus sp. N13C7
TCGCTTCTTCAAAGTCAACAACTTTTTTTCTTTTTAATTGCACGTTAGTGCAATTATGGAGGATTAGCTCAGCTGGGAGAGCATCTGCCTTACAAGCAGAGGGTCGGCGGTTCGAGCCCGTCATCCTCCACCATTTAATTTACTATACATACATAATTTACATATCGCCGGTGTAGCTCAATTGGTAGAGCAACTGACTTGTAATCAGTAGGTTGGGGGTTCAAGTCCTCTTGCCGGCACCACTTTTATATGATATAATATTCAAGTCTCTTATAAGAAGAGCCATTAGCTCAGTTGGTAGAGCATCTGACTTTTAATCAGAGGGTCGAAGGTTCGAGTCCTTCATGGCTCACCATTTATATGTTGCGGATGTGGCGGAATTGGCAGACGCGCTAGAATCAGGCTCTAGTGTCTTTACAGACGTGGGGGTTCAAGTCCCTTCATCCGCACCATTTCTGCGGAAGTAGTTCAGTGGTAGAACACCACCTTGCCAAGGTGGGGGTCGCGGGTTCGAATCCCGTCTTCCGCTCCAACTATACCATCCACGCCGGGGTGGTGGAATTGGCAGACACACAGGACTTAAAATCCTGCGGTAGGTGACTACCGTGCCGGTTCAAGTCCGGCCCTCGGCATTAAGTTTGCGCCCGTAGCTCAATTGG
>NZ_JALAMO010000036.1:0-450 GCF_026790065.1 Bacillus sp. N13C7
ACGCCGCCAAGCAATTGCACGCTAGTGCAATTATGGAGGATTAGCTCAGCTGGGAGAGCATCTGCCTTACAAGCAGAGGGTCGGCGGTTCGAGCCCGTCATCCTCCACCATTTTGCCGGTGTAGCTCAATTGGTAGAGCAACTGACTTGTAATCAGTAGGTTGGGGGTTCAAGTCCTCTTGCCGGCACCACTTTTATATGGTATAATACTCAAGTCTCTTGTAAGAAGAGCCATTAGCTCAGTTGGTAGAGCATCTGACTTTTAATCAGAGGGTCGAAGGTTCGAGTCCTTCATGGCTCACCATTTTACGCGGGTGTGGCGGAATTGGCAGACGCGCTAGACTTAGGATCTAGTGTCTTTATGACGTGGGGGTTCAAGTCCCTTCACCCGCATTATATAGGATGACGGTTGTAAAAACTGGACATCCTGTCTGCGGAAGTAGTTCAGTGG
>NZ_JALAMO010000036.1:551-923 GCF_026790065.1 Bacillus sp. N13C7
TATTCTAATAGAATAGATAGGAAATCGGGAAGTAGCTCAGCTTGGTAGAGCACATGGTTTGGGACCATGGGGTCGCAGGTTCGAATCCTGTCTTCCCGACCATTTTTAATGGGGCCTTAGCTCAGCTGGGAGAGCGCCTGCTTTGCACGCAGGAGGTCAGCGGTTCGATCCCGCTAGGCTCCACCAAAAACTTTTAAAAAAGTTGTTGACTTTGAAGAAGCGACGTTGTATACTAATAAAGTTGCTTTAACAAAGCAAACAAATGAAATGATCTTTGAAAACTAAACAAGACAAAACGTACCTGTTAATTCATTTTTTATAAATCGCACAGCGATGTGCGTAGTCAGTCAAACTACTTTATCGGAGCGGTTG